>CAWCIT010000022.1:0-15707 GCA_963795745.1 uncultured Solirubrobacterales bacterium | reverse complement strand
TTCAGCGCGCCCGGCGGCAGCACGTAGCGCCGCGGCGCCGACGAGCCGGCGCCGCCGCTCGGGGCCAGGCGCGTGCTGTGGAGCCCGCGTCCCGCCGCCGGTGGCGCCGCGGCCTCGGGCCGTCCGTCGTGGGCGGTGATCCAGGCCAGGATCTCCGCCGAATCCGCGCCCTCGGCCAGGATCGCCGCGCGCTCGATCACCTTGCCGCCGGAGGCATGCGGCCGCGCCAGCCGCGTGACCAGCTTCAGGATCTCCTCGTCATCCATCGTCGATCCAGCCTACTCCCCGGCCGCCCGCGCCGACGTCAGCCGCCGCCCGCCCGGGCCCGCCGCCGCCGCGCCCGCCGCAACCCGGCCCGGCGACTCCCCGACCACAGGTGGTCGCCGCCGGCCCAGGCGGCGAAGCACAGCCCGCCGACGATCCCGGTCACGGTGAGCAGAAGGCCGGCCGCGGCCGCCGCGGCCACGCCCCTGCTGCCCAGGATGAGGACGGCGGCCGCCGCTCCCACCCCCGGCCCGATCGGCAGCTGGCCCAGTGTGACCAGGGCGATCAGCACCGCGACCGCGTCGAAGAGCGACGCGTTGACGCCGACCGCGTGCAGGAGCAGCCAGTTGCGCAGGATCTGGGCGAACACGGCCACGAGCACGAAGCCGATCAGCCGGCTCCCGTGCCCCAGCCGGCGGGCGACCGCCAGCCCGCGCCACAGCTCCCGCCCCTTGTTGAGGGCCAGGTGACGCAGGCCGGCGCTCACCGTGCCGATCACCGCCAGCGCGACCAGCGGCAGCCACCACGACACGCCGAGCGGCCCGACCAGGGTGAACGAGGTCAGGGCCGCCAGAATCGCCTCGACGGCCAGGATCGGGAACTCGGCGGCGATCAGCGTCGGCACCTGCGGGCTGACCGTCGGCGACGAGCGCCGCAGCGCGGCGATGCGCGCCGCGACGCCGAGCTGCCCGTTGAACACGCCGCCGAGCACCTGCATCGCCGACGCCCGGTAGAGGACCCGCCGGGCGACCGTGCCCCCGGCCGCCTCGATCGACAGGTGCCACGCCTCGCTGCGCGCCAGCAGCGCCGCGATCTGGAGCAGTGTGGCCAGGGCCAGCACCCACCAGGCCGGGCCCGACAGGGCGGTCGCGAACTGGTGGCGGCGCCCGGCGAGCACGGCGGCGAGCGCGGCCAGCGTCGCCGTGGACCCGGCCACGGTCAGCGGGACCCGTCGCCGGCGCGCGAATTCCCGCAGGCTCAGCACGGCCGCCGATCAGAAATCGCCCACCTGCTCGCGGGCCGCGAGATAGGATGCGGCGCGTTCGCATCGAGGTGTCGCGCTTCGTGCCCTATTGCCTGGAGGAGATTCCTATGCTTGCCACCGCCTTTCCGTTCTACACCGTGTCCGGTGACGTCACGGTCCTCGTCCTGCTGGCGATCTGTCTCGTCCTGATCCTCGGCATGATCAGCTGGATGCTCAAGGACTAGCCCGCCGCCGCGCCCCGCGGGTCGAGCCGCGCCCTCGGCCGTCCGGTGGACGTCCGCGACGCCGTCGCCGCCTGGAGCCTCGTCCCGCACCCCGAGGGCGGCTACTACCGCGAGACCTATCGCTCCGCACTGGCCGCCAGACCGGACGGCTGGCCCGGACCGCGGTCGCTGGCGACCGCGATCATCTACCTCCTGGCCGCCGGCGACCGCTCCGCCTGGCACCGGATCCGCGGTGACGAGCTCTGGTTGTGGCAGGCGGGCGCGGCGATGGATCTGGCCGTCGGAGACGACGACGTCCGCCGACTCGGTCCGGACCCCGCCGCCGGCCACCAGCTCCAACTCCTCGTTCCCGCCGCGGCCTGGCAGTCGGCGACCCCGGCCGGCGGTCCGCCCGGCTGGTCGCTCGTCGCCTGCCTCGTCGTTCCCGGCTTCGACTTCGCCGACTTCGAGCTGCGCTAGGAGGAGCAGGAGACGGAGTCGGTGATCCAGCGCAGGTATGGCGGGCTCCCGCCCGTGATGTCGAGCGCGACGAGCTCGAAGTTCTCGTAGCGATGAACCGCGCCGATCGCCTCGGTCAGCGCCTCGACCGCGGCCCGGGTCGTCTTGATCACGAGCAGCGACTCCGCGTCCCGCTCGATGCTCCCCTGCCACCGGTAGATCGACTCCACCGCCGGGACGATGTTCACGCAGGCCGCCAGCCGGCCGGCGACCAGCGCCTCGGCGATCGGCCGGGCCTGGTCGGTCGGCGTGCTCACCAGGCACACGACGTGACGGTCGGCGTCCACGCGACCATCTAAGCCGCCGGGTCGGCGACCGTCAAGGGCGTCAGCTCGGCCAGACAGGCCGGGCACAGGCAGTCCTCGTAGGCGCCCGCCAGCCGCGCGCGGGTCGACGCCCCCAGCGCGTGCTGCCGACACCAGCAGCTCGCCGCCCCGGCCGCATCGCAGCGCAGGACGCGCCCGCAGCGCTCGCACGCCATCCACCGTGTGCTCGCAGGAGGCCCGGCCAAGGTCGCCCGAGTCTAACCCGGTGGCCGCGGCCGAGCCGCCGGCTCGCGGCGCCGACTCCCGGGCCAAGCGCCGCCCCGGTTCTTGGACCGCGCGGCCATGGATCCGCGGGGCACGCCGGCCCATACTGGGTGGACCGGATATGCGCCGCCCGCCCTGCCGGGAGCACCGGCGCGAGCTCGAGGAGAACCATGGGACACCACCACCACGTCATTCGCCCGGTGGAGCGCGACTGCATCTGCCCGACCCGTCCGCCCGTCGCCCACATGCCCCAGTGCCAGGAGGCGTTTCGCCACAAGTTCTTCGGCGCCTGGGACCGCGAGCGCGACCGCTTCTACGGCGAGGGCGTGATGCCCCGGATCTCGCGGGACGGCGTCGTCGGCTAGGGCCGCCCCCGGCGGTCCCTCCGGCGCGGCGGCCCGCCCCGTCATGATGGTGCCGTGCGCCGCATAAACCTCGCCGCCCCCCAGTTCGACTACGACAGCGCCGACCCCGACGGCTTTCGCAGCGGCATGTTCCGCTTCGGGCCGCAGCTCGGCGCCCGCCAGACCGGGGCGAGCCTCTACGAGCTCCCGCCCGGACAGGCGCTCTGCCCCTACCACTACGAGTGCGGCGAGGAGGAGTGGCTGCTGGTCCTCGCCGGCCGGCCGTCGGTCCGCCACCCGGACGGCACCCTCCAGCTCGAGCCGTGGGACACGCTCTGCTTCCCGACCGGGCCCGAGGGCGCCCACCAGGTGCGCAACGACGGCCAGGAGACCGCGCGCGTGCTGATGTGGTCAACCGTCGTGCTGCCGACGGCGACCGTCTACCCCGACAGCGACAAGATCGGCGTCTGGACCGCCGCCGACAAGGCGGACGACCTGATCGTCGAGCGCTCGAGCGGCGTCGACTACTGGCACGGCGAGTCCGCCTGAGGCGCCGCGTGGACGAGCCGACGCGCCGGCGCCACCCGCGCCGGTCGCGCCGGTCGCGCCGCGTCGCCGCGGCCGCCCCCGCTGCCATCGCCGCCTCCGCCGCCGCTGCCGCCGCGCTCGGCCTGCTCGGGCTGGTCGCCCCGACCCCGGGGGCCGCCGGCCAGGCGCCGTCACCGGTGCGGCTGACCACGACGGCGTCCGGGCCGGTCACCCGCCGCGGCCAGATCACCGACACGGCCATGCTCGTCGGCGCCGGGCACCCGACGGGGACGATCGTCTTTCGCGTTTACGGCCCGAGCGACCCGACGTGCGCCGGGCCGCCGGCGGCGACCTCGACCCGAGCGGTGACCGGCAACGGCAGCTACGTCTCCGCCGCCTACGCGGCGCCCCGGGCCGGCGTCTACCGCTTCGTCGCCCGCTATGGCGGCGACGCCGTCGACGCCCCGGCCACGACGCGTTGCGGCGATCCGGGCGAGGCGGTGACGGTGAGCGACCCACCGGCTCCGATCCTCGGGCGATCGTTCCAGGTCGGCCCGCTCAGCGGGCAGATCTACGTCGTGGCCGCCACGGCGACGCGGCTCGCTCAGAGCATCGTCCAGCTGCGGGAGTCGCGCACGCTGCCGGTCGGCTCGGCGGTCTACGCCGACGGCGGCGTCGCCCGGATCACGAGCGCCACCGCGGTGACCGGCCGCCTGCAGACCGGCGACTTCGGGGCGGGAAGGTTCACCGTCCGCCAGAGCCGCGGCGGCGGCGGCCTGACCGAGCTCGACCTGAGCATCGCCCGTGCGCCGGCCAGCGTGTGCGCCGGGGCCCGGGCCCGGGCGCGCGCGGCGGCGGCGCGGCCGCTGAGCCGGCGGGTGCTCGCCCTCCTGCGCGCCAACGTCGCCGGGCGCTTTCGCACGCGCGGGCGCTTCAGCTCGGTCACCGTCCGGAACACGCGCTGGGACACGGTCGAGCGCTGCGACGGCACCCTCACCCAGGTGCACCGCGGCGTCGTCGTGGTGACCGACCGCCGCCGCGGGCGGACCGTCGTCCTGCGCGCCGGCCAGAGCTACCTGGCGCCGGCGCCGGCGCCGTAGGCCCTCAGTCCGCCCAGGGCCCGACGCCGCTGACCCGCTCGGGCGTGATCCGCGCGACATAGCCGGCGGGCGGATCGTCCATCGGCGGGAAGCGGACCTCCGGTCCGAGGTAGACGTGGGCCAGCCGCTGGAGGAGCTCGGCCGCCCCACCCTCCTCGATCCGCGCCGTCCCCCGCACGACGAGGTACTCCTTGAGCCCCCGGGCGCCCACCTTGGTGCCCTCGAGCGAGAGGCTGACCCGCGGGTCGCGCTCGAGGTTGCGCACCTTGAGCGAGCGGAACAGGTGGGCGGTGACGATCTCCTCGCCGTCGACCCCGGCCCAGACGACGGTGACCTGCGGGCTGCCGTCGGCGTTCAGCGTGACCATGTGGACGAGCGCGGCGGTGGCGAGGAGGGCGCGAGCTTCGGGGTGGAGGGTGACCACGGCGCGATCCTAAGGGGTCAGAGCCATCCGCGGTGCTTGAAGCTCACGTAAAGGGCGGTGGCGATGGCCACCATGATCGCCACCGACGCGTACAGGCCCGACTCATGGCCGAAGCCCGGATAGGGCACGTTCTGGCCGAAGAAGCCGGTCACAGCCGTGGGGACGGCGATGATCGCCGCCCAGCCGGTCAGCTTCTTCATCGTCTCGTTGAGCCGGTTGCTCTGGATCGTCAGGTGGGTCTCGAGGATCGTGGTGACGAAGTCGCGCAGGCTCTCCGTCCACTCGGTGGCCCGCAGGACGTGGTCGTAGACGTCCTGGTAGTAGGGGGCGACCGCCTCGTCGACCACGCCGAGGTTGCGGCGCATCAGCGTGTTCACGACCTCCCGCATCGGCAGCACCACCCGGCGCATGCGCACGAGGCTCTTGCGCAGCTCGAAGCTCCGGCGCGGCACGTCGACCCCGGCCGACCGGCCGACGTCGAAGAGGTGGTCCTCGAGCTCCTCGAGCTCGTCGTCGAGGGCCTGGACGGCGGTGAAGTGGCTGTCGACGACGAGGTCGAGCAGCCCGTGGAGGAGGAAGCCGACACCGCTCGTCCCCAGGTCCGGGCTGGCGTCCCAGACCGCGGTCAGCTCCGCGGCGTCGAAGCGCTCGTCCTTGCGCACGGTGATCAGCGCCCGCGGCGTCACGAAGGCGGCGATCTCGCTCGTCTCGAGCTCACCCGTCGGCCCGTCGAGGTAGGTGGCGTAGACGTTGACGAACAGGTGGTCGGCATACCGGTCGAGCTTCGGCCGCTCCCGCGCCGTCACCGCGTCCTCGACGGCGTGCGGGTCGAGCGAGAACTCCTCGGTGATCGTCTGGAGGTCGCTCATCGTCGGCGCCGCCAGGTCGAGCCAGACCACCGTTCGCGGATCCTCGAGGCGCTCGCTGATCTCGGCGACCGGAAAGCCCTCCGCGGCGAGGACGCCGTCGCGGTAGAGCCGCGTCCGCGCCGTGGCCATCGTCTGCCGGTCCCGGCAGACGCTCGGATGATCCAGACCGGTCGCGCTCGCCACGTTCCGAGCAGTGTGGCACGACCCCCGGCCGGCGGCCCTCGACGGCTCGGGAACCTCCTCGCCGCGCGTGCTCAGATTCTGCCCGGGCCGAGCCCGGCTCAGGCCGCCGGAGTCGCCAGCCAGAGGTCGGTCAGCCGGGCCACGGCCGCGGCGGCGTCGATCTCCGCCGCCACCGCCACCGCGCCGCCGGCGCCGTCGCGGCCCGGATCGAGGGCGATGCTCCCGTCGTCGGCGACGACCACCCGCGCGCGGACGGTCCGCAGGATCAGCTCGGGCGCGAGGAGGACGAGGAGGGCGACGGCGTCGTGGACGAGGGCCTCCTCGCCACCGCCGCGCGCCAGGCTCGCGGCCAGGAGGGCGCCGACCAGCGGGTTGGCCGCGCCGCGGCCGATCGCGTCGACCGCCGCACGGCCGAACCGAACCTGGCCGGTGAGATCGACGGGGACGACGGTCACGGCGAGGCCGCTCCCCAAGACCCGCCGCGCGGCCGCCGGATCGAAGCCGAAGTTGAACTCGCCGCCCCCGGCCAGGCGCCCGCCCATCGCCACCACGCGCCCGTCCGGCGGAAGGCCGCGGGCGAGGTTGGTCAGCGGGCCGAGGGCGAGGACGGTCGCGCCGGGGCGGGCGGCCAGGGCCCTGACCGCTCCGGGCGTCCACGACGCCACCGCGTCGCCGGCGAGGCCGCCGAGCCCGTCAAGCCCGTGGCGCGCGGGGGGCGCGCCGCCGGGCCAGGGGTCCGCGGCCAGGACCGGCGTGCCGCGCAGGGCGCTGCGGGCGAGGACGAACGCCGCGTTGCGGGCGGTCAGCTCGACCGGGGCGTTGCCGGCGACCGCGGTGACGCATGTGGGCCGGGGCGCGCCGCGGCGGCCGAGCTCGGCCAGGGCGAGCAGGGCGAGGGCGTCGTCGAGCCCGGGGTCGCAGTCGACGAGGAGGGGCGGCACGCCCGCAAGGCTACGCCGGGTCAGACGGCGCGCACGAGCCGCAGCCCCGGCTCGCCGCCGACCGCGAAGTGGCGGTCGCCGCGCAGGAGCGCGCCGGTCTCGGCCGCGGGCATCGGCTTGCTGAACAGGTAGCCCTGGCCGAGATGGCAGCCGAGGCGCCGCAGGGCGCGGAGCTGGTCGGGGTCCTCGATCCCCTCGGCCACCGTGGTCAGGTGGAGGGTCTCCGAGAGGGCGAGGATCGCCCCGGCCAGGGCGGCCTCCTGCGGGCCGTGGGCGATGTCGTCGACGAACTCCTTGTCGATCTTGACGATGTCGACCGGCAGGTGCTTGAGGTAGCTGAGCGACGAGTAGCCGGTGCCGAAGTCGTCGATGGCCAGCCGCACGCCGAGCGCCTTGAGCTCGCGCAGGCGGGCGATCGCCGCCTCGGTGTCGGTCATCAGGACGCTCTCGGTGATCTCGAGCGTGAGGTCGGCCGGAGCCAGGCCGGAGCCGGCGAGGGCGGCGGCGACGCAGTCGACGAGACCGGGCTCGTGGAGCTCGCGGGCGGAGAGGTTGACGCCGATCGTCAGCCGCTCGCCCTCGTGGCCGGGCTCGAGCTGCCAGCCGCGGGTCGCCTCGCAGGCGGTGCGCAGGACCCAGTCGCCGATCGCCCGGATCAGGCCGGTCTCCTCGGCGAGGGGGACGAAGTCGAGCGGCGAGACCATCCCGTGGACCGGGTGCTGCCAGCGGATCAGCGCCTCGAGACCGTGGACGCAGTTGGTGGCGATGTCGACGAGCGGCTGGTAGTGGACGACGAACTGGCGCAGCTCGAGCCCGCGGTGGAGGTCGTCCTTGAGCTCGAGCCGGCGGACGATCTCGTCGTGCATCCGCTGCTCGAAGACCTCGAACGCGTGCTTGCCGCCGGTCTTGGCGATGTACATGGCGACGTCGGCGTTGCGCAGCAGCGAGTCGACGCTGATCTCCTCGCTGCCGCGCAGGGCGATGCCGATGCTGGCGTGGACGAAGACCTCCTTGGCCGCGAGCTTGAACGGGAGGTCGAGCGCCTCGAGGATGCGCTCGGCCGCCCGGGCGGCGCCGCTGCGGTCGACGCCCTCGAGCAGGATCCCGAACTCGTCGCCGCCGAGGCGGGCGGCCGTGTCGGCCCGGCGCAGGACCTCGCGCAGGCGCAGGGCCACGGCGACCAGGAGCTCGTCGCCGGCCGGGTGGCCGAGCGAATCGTTGACCGTCTTGAAGTCGTCGAGGTCGACGAACAGGACCGCGACCTCGTGACCGGCGCGCCGGGCGACCTCGAGGGCGTGCTCGACCCGGTCGACGAACAGGGCGCGGTTGGCCAGGTCGGTGAGCGAGTCGTGGAAGGCCTGGTGCTTGAGCTCGGCCGCCGAGGCCCGCTCCCGCTCGAAGGCCTCGGTCAGCCGCTGGAGCGAGAGGTCGAGCTGGCGGTTGGAGTCGGCGAGCTGGGCCGTGCGCTCCTGCACGCGCTGCTCGAGCGACCGGCTGAGCGACTCGACGTGGGCGAAGCCGGCGGCCGTCTCGAGCGCCGTCGCGGCCATCCCGGCGACGAACTCGCACAGGCGCAGCTCGTCGCCGCCGAACGCACCGGGGTGCTCGGAGCGATCGACGTAGAGGCAGGCGACGACGGCGTCGCCGACGACGATCGGCGCGCAGATCGCCGCCCGGACGCCGGTGCGCAGGAGCGTCGCCGGGTCCAGACCGGTCTCGCCGGTCTCGCCGGCGGCGACGGCGACCGTCCGCCGCTGCGCCGCCGCCCGCAGGGCGAGGGCCCGGCAGACGCGGGCCAGCGACTCGGCGCAGGCCGGTTCGTAGCCGCTGACCACGGCGCCGCTGAGGTGCACGACGATCGCCCGCTCGCCCTGGAGGAGGGGCAGCGCGACGTCGCGCACCGCCGTGTGGATCGCGGCCGGCGACAGGGCCGAGGAGATCTCTCGGCCGCCGACCAGGAGCGTGGCCAGGCGCTCGTCGCGCGAGGCCGCGGGCTGGGGGGGCGGCGGCGGGGCCGCTTGGGAGGAAGGCGCGACCGGCAGGGCGGCCGCGCCCAGGCCGAGGGCCGCCCGCGTCTGGACGGCCTCCTCGCGGGCGCCCTGGCGCTCGGCGATGCGCAGGCTCCGGCGCAGGCGGCGGTCCGCCCGGCGCGGGTGGCCGGCCAGCGCGTCGATCCGGCCCTGCTCGCGCAGCGCGTGCGGCAGGTTGCTGCGGGCGGCGCGGGCGGCGGCGACCGCCGCTCGGGCGGCGGCCGTGGCCGCGGGCGACGGGCCGGCCGACTCGGCGGCCTGGCGGCGGGCGGTGGCCAGCCAGGCGCGGGCCGAGGCGACGGCCTCGCGGTCGCCGGGGGCGGCGGCGTCGGCGTGGGTGAACGCGTCGATGGCCGCGTCGAGCTCACCGGCGGCCAGCGCCTCGAGACCGCGCGCCTCCAGCTTGGCGCCGCCGTCCGCGTCGCCGGTGGGGAGCGGTGTCGCCCGGCCGGGGCCGCCGCTCGCCAACCAGAGGCCGTGGGCGCTGGCGGCCACGTCGGGGGCATCGCCGGCCAGGGCGCGGCGGCGGACGCCGGCCGCCGCCGCGCGCGCCGCTTCGCCGCGGCCGAGTCGGCGGTCGCAGCGGGCACCGCCGAGGACGGCCGCCTGGGCGCGGCGGTCGTCGGCGCCGCCGAGCAGGGCGGCGGCGCGGGCGTAGCGCTCGGCGGCGGGGGCGAGCCGGCCGGCGGCGTAGAGGACGTCGGCTTCGACGGCGAGCGCCTGCGCCGTGAGCTCGTCGTGACCGGCGGCGGCCGCCGCCGCCGTGGCGCGGGCGGCGGCGGCGAGGGCGCGGCGGCGCAGGCCGGCGGTCGCGAGCTGGCGCGCCAGGGCGCTCTCGCCCTCGACCAGGGGCCGGCCGGGTCCGGCCGGGGCGGCGAGCTGGACGGCGCGCAGGGCGGCCCAGACGGCGGCCAGGCGGCGGCCGGCGCCGGCGTAGCACGTGGCCAGGAGGACGTACTCGGCGGCGGCGGCCGCCGCCTGCGCGAGGTTGGCGGCGCGCGCGACGGGCGCGGCGAGCGCGAGGTCCGCGGGGTCCGCGACGGCGGGCGCGACGGGAAGGGGGCGGCGGCGGGGGCGGCGGGCGGCGAGCTCGACCAGCAGGAGCACGACGACGGCGATCGGCGACGCCCCGGGGAGGCGGCCGCCGCGGGCGCGGATCGCGGCCTCGGCGGCCGGCGTGGCGGCGTCGAGGTCGCCGCGGGAGGCGCCGATGCGGGCGAGCGACGCGCTGATCAGCGCCTGGTGGGCGGGCTCGCGCACGATCCGGGCGGCGGTGGTCAGCTGCTCCTCGGCCAGGTCGGTGCGGCCCTGGGCGAGGTGGACGGCGGCCAGGTCCTCGACGAGCTCGAGGGCGACCTCCGAGGCCGGGGCGCCGGCGTGGCGGCGGGCCTCGCGGAGATAGTGCTCGGCGACGTCGAGGGTCTGGCGGGCGGTCGCGGCGCGGGCGGCGGCCACGGCGCGGGCCACGGCGCGGGTAGGGTCGCCGCTCTGGAGGGCGTGCCAGGCGGCGGCGTAGACGGCGTCGCCGGCCTGGACGAGGACGTCGCGGGCCCGGCCGTGGAGGCGGCGGCGCTCGCTCTCGCTGGCGGCGCTCAGCAGGCGCTCGCGCAGCTCGTCCTGGCGGAACGCCAGCCGGCGGCCGTCCGGGCCGGCGGGGACGAGGAGCAGGCGGCGCTCGGCGTCGGCGCCGGCCAGCTCGGTCCACGTGTCGCCGCGCCCGAGCATCGCGGCGGCGAGATCGCGGGGGAAGACGCGCCCGAGGAGGGCGCCGGCGGTCAGGAGCTTGCGGACGTCGTCGGGGAGTTGGTCGATCCGCCGGGCGGCGAGGTCCTCCGGCGGCGGGAGGCTCGCCGGGGCGGGACGGCCGGCGTCGCGCAGCCAGCCGGCGGCGAGCTCGGCGCGGGCGGCATTGCCGTGGGCGGCGGCGACGACGAGACGCTGGACGGCGGCGGGCTCGGTGGCGGCGGCCAGGCCCGCCAGGTCGGGATCGGCGAGGGGGGCAAGGGCGATCCGCCCGACGGCGGCGAGCTGACGCAGGGGATGTTTGCCGGCCAGGCCGCCCGGGCGGAAGGCGGCGATCAGGACGGCGTGGCGGGGCGCGTCGGCGTCGGCGGGCGCGGCGGCGCTCCAGGCGGCGATGAGGTCGAGCACGGCGGCGTCGGCCCAGTGGCAGTCGTCGAGGACGATCACCGCCGGGGCGTCCGGGGCGCCGGCGGCGGCCAGGAGCCGGGCGAGCGCGGGCGCCCCGGCCCAGCGGAGGGGCAGGGCCGGGCCGCCGCGCGGCGGGGGCGCCGGGGCGGCGGCGAGGACCGGCGCCAGGCGCGGCAGGAGGGTGGCGATGCTCCGGGCGCCGTCGCCCGCGGGCGCGCCGTGGCCGGCCGGAGCTCCGCGGCCGGCGGGGTGGCCGGCGGCGGCGCGCAGGCGCTCGATCCACGGGGCCTGGTCGCCGGCGGCGGGGCCGGTGCCGGGGGCGGGGGTCGCGGCGCCGGCGCGGGCGCGGCCCAGGATGGCGTCGACGACGCCGTCGAGCGCGGCGGCCGGAGCGCGGGGGAAGTCGAGGGCGCGACCGCGCATGACGAGCGCCCCGCCGGCCGCGGCCCGGCGGCAGAGCTCGTCGAGGAGGCACGTCTTGCCGCTGCCGCGCGGGCCTTCGAGAAGGACGGCGGCGCCGCGGCCGGCGGCGGCGGCCGTGACCAGGGCGACCAGCTGGCCGAGCTCGACGTCGCGCCCGACCAGTCCGGCGGCGGGCGGCCGGCGGGCGGCGGGCAGACCGTTCGCGGTCGCGGTCGCGGTCGCGCTGGACGGATCGCCGGCGGCGGCGGTGCGGGCGGCGAGGATCTCAGCGGCGTCGGCCGGTCGGGCGGCCGGGTCGACGGCGAGCATGCGGACGATCTCGTCCTCCAGGGCGGCCGGGACGTCGGGATGGTCGGGGCGGATCGACGGCGGGCGATCGGTCAGGCGGCGGCGCAGGAGCTCGCCGTCGGTGGCCGCCGCGTAGGGCGGCCGGCCGGTGAGGCACTCGTGGAGGATGAGGCCGAGGGAGTAGAGGTCGGCGCGATGGTCGACCGGCCGGTCGAGGACGCCGGCGCGCTCGGGCGCGGCGTAGCGGACGTCGCCGGAGCCCGACTCGCCGGCCAGGCAGTCGCGCAGGACGGCGGCGCCGAAGCCGACGAGGCTGGCCGAGCGGACGGGGCCGTCGGGGTTGACCATCACGGTGGCCGGCGAGACCGCGAGGTGGTGGAGGCCGCGGCCGTGGCAGGCGGCGAGGGCGCGCAGGACGTCGCGGGCGACGGCGAGGGCGGCGGCGGGGCGCAGGTTGCCGTGGACGAGCCGCTCGGCCAGGGGGACGCCGTGGAGGAGGGGGGCGACGAGGACGAACCAGTGGCCGTCGCGTCCGGCGTGGATCGGGGCGGCGAGGCGGGGCAGACCGGGGAGCTCGGCGACGAGGCGAGCGATCTCCTCGGCGGCGGCGGCGGAGACGAGGCCGGCGTCGACGGCGGTGATGACGACGTTGGCGAGGGTGGCGGTGTCGCGGCCGAGCAGCGAGCCGCCGCCATGGGGGCGAACGACCTCGAAGCGGCCGGCGAGGATCGTGCCGGGGGCCGGCTGGGGCACGGGCGAACCGGGCTTGCGGCTGATGATCGGCGTGGGCTCCATGGCGTGGTAGGCGGGGTCGGCTCGGCGGCGCGCGATGCGGCACGGCGCGGCGGGAGCCGACGACCGACTCCCGGTCGCATCGGCAGCTACGCCACCGGGCTTGACGGTCGCTGGCCGGTCGGACGGTCGGGGCGGCGGGCGGGGCCGCAGGGCGGGCGGGGCCGACGGGCGGGCTGGTCGGCGGGGCGGGCGGGCGGGCGGTGCCGGGGCGGGCGGGCTGCCGTCCGGCACGATCGCGATCCTGAAGTCGAAATCACGCGGTCTACGCGGCCGAGCCCGCCCGGCCGACTCCACCCCGATCTAGACTCGCGCCCCGATGAGCACGCCCGCCGCCCAGATCCTTCCCCGCGCCCGCCAGGTCACGGGCGAGGGGTTGGCGCCGCCGCACAACATCGAGGCGGAGCAGTCGGTGCTCGGGGCGATCCTCCTGTCGGACCGGACGATGTACTCGCTGGTGATCGAGGAGGCGCTCCGGGCGGATGACTTCTACCGGGAGCGGCACAGCGTGATCTACCGGGCGATGCTCGAGCTCTACGAGCTGAGCGAGCCGATCGACCTCCTGACCGTGAGCGAGCAGCTGCGGCGGACCGGCCAGCTCGAGGCGGCCGGGGGCAGCGAGGCGGTCGACGTGCTGGCCGGGACGGTCCCCAACGTGGCCAACCTGCGCCACTACGCCCAGATCGTGCGGGACGCGGCGCTGATGCGGCGCCTCTTGAGCGCGACCTACGAGATCCAGACGAGCGTGCTCGACCAGCGGGAGGGGGCGCGGGAGATCGTCGAGCGGGCGGAGAAGGTCGTGCTCGAGGTGGCGCACGGCGACAGCACGCAGGACTTCCGCGAGATCGGCAAGGTGCTGGGCGAGGAGCTCGACAAGCTCCACCGGCTGTCGCTCGAGGAGACGACGCTGACCGGCACGGGGTCGGGCTTCCGCGACCTCGATGCGATCACCGGCGGGTTTCAGCCGGGCAACCTGATCGTGCTGGCCGCGCGGCCGTCGATGGGCAAGAGCTGCCTGGTGACGAACATCGCCGAGAACGCGGCGATCGAGTACGGCAAGCCGGTCGCCCTGTTCTCGCTGGAGATGTCCGAAGCCGAGCTGGCCCAGCGGTTCATCGCCTCGCAGGCGCGGATCAAGGGCGACGAGCTGCGCAAGGGCCGCGTCGGCGAGGATCGGTGGCCGAAGATCATCAAGGCGAGCCAGCGGCTGGCGGGGTCGCCGCTGTGGGTCGACGACTCGAGCGACATCGGTCTGCTCGAGATACGAGCCAAGACGCGGCGGCTGCACTCCCAGCACGAGGGCGGCCTGGGCCTCGTCATCGTCGACTACCTCCAGCTCCTGCGGGCCGACTCGCGCAGCGAGAACCGGGCCGAGGTGATCGGCCAGATGTCACGCGGGCTGAAGCTCCTGGCCCGCGAGCTCGAGGTTCCGGTGATCGCCCTTTCGCAGCTCAACCGCGGGGTCGAGCAGCGCCAGGACAAGCGGCCCCTCCTGTCGGACCTGCGGGAGTCGGGGGCCGTCGAGCAGGACGCCGACGTCGTGGTCTTCATCTATCGCGACGACTACTACAACCCCGACGACTCCGAGCGGCCGGGCGAGGCCGACCTGATCATCTCCAAGCACCGCAACGGCGCCCTCGGCACGGTGACGCTGACCTTCCAGCCGGAGTACCCGCGGTTCATGAACTACACGAGCGGGGACCGGTTCGCCGCTTAGTAGCCGAATCCTCTTGGGCCTGCGCACGTTCTACGGTCATGATCAGGCCATGCCCCTGGAACGGTTGGCGGACGCGGAGGTCAACGGTGGTTGCCGGAGGTAGCCCGTGGCGCGTCGCCTGGCTGCGCGTCGCCGTCGTCGGGTTGGCGTGCGCCGCCGCGCCGCCACCGGCGGTCGCGGCCGGCCCGTCGCCGGACACGATCGCCGTGTACGGCGACTCGGTCGTCGAGGGCTACGGCATCCCCGGATCCCTGGAGCACGGCCTCGTTCCCCAGTTGTTGACCGACGTCGCCCGGGAGGGCATCTTCGAGCGCGGTGCCGCCGGGTTCATTCCGGCGAACGAGTTCCGCTGGCGCTTCACCCACTATGCGCTCGCCGGCCGCGACGTCCCCGCCCGCGACGGCTGGATCCTCGCCGGCGAGTCATCGCCTGCTCAGGACGGTCTCAGCGGCTATAGCGGCATGCCCCTTTCCTCGGCGTCGACCGCGACGGCACCCATCGGCGGAGACGAGGTCGGGGTGCTGTTCACGATGTTGCCCGACGGAGGAGTGCTCACGGTCACGGCCGGCACGCAGACGTTCGCGATCGACACGCGCTCGAGCGGCCCGCCCGCGCCCGGCGTGCGGTGGATCAGGGTTCCGGCCGGCGCCCACGCGATCACCGTCGGCGGCACCGACTCCGGGCGTCTCATCTTCGACGGCGTGATCGACCGCGCCCTGCTGAGCGCGGGCCACATCGGGGTCGAGGTCGAGACCTCGGCCACCACGGCCACCGCCTCGTACAGGACTCCGCCCCGCGGATACTCGCGGCGCTCGCCGCCCAGCGCTTCGACATCTCGGTGTTCCTCGACGGCTACATCTGGGCGTACCTCGCCGCGCGCGGCGGCGCCGCGCGCGTCCAGGAGGCTTACGCGACCGAGTCCGTACCCGCATCCGCCTGGTCCGCCGGTACGGCGGGCGCTGCCTCGTCGCCGATCCGTCCCCCCTACGGGTGCGGACCGCCGCCCTGATCGGCGCGATCGATCGCCGGGTCGCGCGCGCCGAGGGATGCGCCTACACCGGCGCCCTAACGCGCCTGTGGAATCCGCTGACGGCGCATAAGACCGGGATGACGGCGGTCGATGGCGTGCATCCGACGGCGCGCGGGTACCGCCTGATGGCGGCCACGCTCGCGCCCCTGCTCGTTCGGATGGTGCGCGCCCGAGACCGCTTTTAGTCCGCGACCAGGAGCCCGGGCAACTCAGCCATTGTCAAACGGCTCGCCGCCGGCCTTGCTGCGCGGCATCGGCGACGTGACGCCGTTCGGCGCACACACCGTTCCCGCCCCAGAGCCACCTCAACAGGTGGCGCCTTCCGGTCCGGCGCGGGACTTCGTAGACGCGTTGCCTGTGGGCCTCCCCGCGCTAGACTCCCCAGC
>CAWCIT010000021.1:0-116457 GCA_963795745.1 uncultured Solirubrobacterales bacterium | reverse complement strand
ACACGATGGTGGAGACGCTCAATGCGCTACAGGCGTGATCGCCCGCCGAGACGTCGAGCACGTCGATGCGGACCGGTCGTGAACACCAGCTTCGTCAATCAGAGCCAAAGCGCGTCAAACCGACCACGCATGAGTCGCGTTGTACTGGAGAGCGACACCCGGGCACGCCCAGCAGAGACAGATCGGGCTGCGGGTCCGCTTCCCCCTCGCCGCGCGACTTCCCCGCTGCGACGCCGTCTTCTGCCACGCCGGGAGCGGGACCACCCTCGCCGCCCTCACCGCCGGCTTGCCGCTCGTGCTCGTACCCGACGGAGCCGACCAGTTCGTCAACGCGGAGTCATGCCGCAAGGCGGGCGTCGCACGCACGCTCACGCCAGATCGCACGAACGCCCGCTGCCGTACGCGACGCCGTAACCGCAGTCCTGTCGACCAACTCCGGCGAACGCGCGGCTGCCCGGCAAGTCGCGCGAGGGTTCCGCGATGCCGGCGGCCGCGGCCGTGGCGCGCCAGCTCGAAGAGCTCGTAACCGCGAAACAAGGACACCGAGCGGCACGATAGGTCGGCGGCGGCGATCCGAAATCGTGAACGCCTCCCTCCGAGCGTCAAGAGCGGGGCCAACGAGCCCGTCGAACCATCGCGCGACGTCCACGCGCACCGAACCGCTTCCGCACGCAGACGACTGCATTCGCGCGTGAATCCAATCGTCTCGTCCGGAACCTCGACGCTCCCGCAAGGGGACGCGGAGAACCGCGACCCGCCATGCGCTCAGCTCCTGCTTCGCCGACGAGCGACACTGGCCTCCGTTGACGACCTACCGACGCGCCCCGGCCATCAGCTCACGGTCGCTACGCCGGTCAGGCCCCTGTGGCCGCCACCTGGGACCCAGCCAGCCGACCGCCGGGCATCACCGCTGGAACCAGGCTTCTTCGCTTGAGTTCACGACCGCGGGCCGCGGCTGGCGGCCGTCGGAGAACGAGATCAGCGGCTGGCGGTGACGATCGTCTTGATCGTGGCGGTCACGCCGTCGGCGACCTCGACCACGACCATGAAGGTGCCGACGTTCTTGATCGGCTCGTCGAGGTGGACCTTGCGCTTGTCGAGCTTGAGGCCGCGGGCCTCGCGCACGGCGTCGGCGATGTCCTGGGTGGTGACCGACCCGAACAGGCGACCGTCGTCGCCGGCCTGCTGGGCGATGGTCAGGACCGTCTTCGAGAGCAGGGCCGCGTGCTCGCTGGCCTGGGCGATCGCCTCGCGCTGGGCGCGGTCGGCCGCGGCCGCCCGCTGCCGGGCCACGGCGATCGATCCGGCCGTCGCCGGCTGGGCCAGCTTGCGGGGGATCAGGAAGTTGCGCAGGTAGCCCTTGGAGACGTCGACCACCTGGCCGCGCTCACCGACCGACTCGACGTCGGCCAGGAGGATCGCCTGGGGCATCAGCGATCGCCGCGGTCGCGGCGGCCGCCGCGTTCGGGGGTCTCGTGGGCGCCCTCGTTGACGTAGGGCAGCAGCGCCAGCTCGCGGGCCCGCTTCACGGCGCGGGCGATCTGGCTCTGGTGGCGCCGGCAGGCCCCGGTGATGCGGCGCGAGCGGATCTTCCCCTTCTCGGAGATGAACTTCCGCAGGCCGACGACGTCCTTGTAGTCGACCTGCTCGATCTTCTCGCGGCAGTGGTTGCACGGCTTGCGGCGGCCGCTGCCGGGCCCGCCCTTCTTGTCACGCCTGCGGGCCGGCTTGGCCCGTCCACCACGCTGCTTTGCCATCTGAACCTTCGCAGTCTCTAGAACGGAATATCGTCGTCGCCCACGCCGACGCTGCTCGGAGCAGTCTGGAAATCCCGCTCGTCGACCGGGACGTCGCTCCTGGCGCCGATCCCGGCAGTCGCGAAGCCGTTGCTCTGGGCAGCATCGTCGCGACCGCCCAGGAATTGGACGGAATCGGCAATGATATCGACTGCCTGGCGCTTCTGCCCTTCCTGGCTCTCCCACTCCCGCCATTCGAGCCGTCCCTGGACGCCGACGGGCCGGCCCTTGCTGAGGAAGCGGGCGCAGTTCTCCCCCTGCGCGCCCCACACGGTGACGTCGAAGAAGTTGGGCTTGTCCTCCCATTCGCCGGTCGCCCCGTTCTTGCGGCGGGTGTTGACCGCGACGCGCAGCTTGCAGACCGAGGTGCCGCTCGGCAGCGAGCGCAGCTCCGGGTCGGAGGTCAGGTTTCCGGTGATCACGACGACGTTGAGGTTGCTGGCGGCCACGATGCTCCTTTCGAGCCGGCCCCCGGTCACCCGATGGCGCCGCGGGGCGGGCGGAACGCTTCTCTTGCGGGTCAGCCCACTGTAGAGCCGCGTCCGGCGGACACGACCAGGACCCCCGCGTTTTGCGAGAAACGCCCCGGCGTCAGGCGGGAGCGGCGGCGCGCGACGGACCCGACGGAGCGGCCGAGTCGGCGGCCGGCGGGCGCGGCGGGCCCGGCGTGCCGGGCGCGAGCTTGATGAAGCGGTGGCGCACGACGCCGTCGGTGATCCGCAACGTGTGGCCGAGCGCGGCCAGGAGGCCGGGGCTCGAGTGGAACTGCATCAGGTGGTACTCGGCCTGCGTGCGGTGCTCGATCTCGTAGGCCAGCGTCCGCGCGCCCCACTCGTGGTGGCCGATCAGCGTGCCGGCGGCCTCGATGGAATGCTTGGTGTCGGCGACGATCTTCGCCCGGACCTCGTCGGTCGCGGCCAGGTCGAGCAGCAGCATCAGGTCATAGGTGGGGGCCGCGGCGGACAAGCGACGCGGGACTATACCAGCGCCGGTCCGGACCCCCCCGGCTCAACCGAGCGAGTCGCAGGCCCGCTTGTAGAGGATTTGGAGCAGTTCCGACCCGAACAACGTGACCGGAACCGTGGCCACCCAGCGGGTCGGCCGGGGGGCGGCGATGATGCCGGCGGTGAACGCCGCGGCGAACCACATCCCCAGGCAGTGCGGGCAGACGAAGAGCTCGCCGACGGCCAGGCGCAGGCCGTGTCCGCGCGCCGCCTCGTCGACCTCGCCCGGCCCGGCGTCGGCCTGGAAGCGGGTGAACGGGGCCCGCACGGCGCTGAGCGCCCGCGACTTGGTCAGCAGGCGGGCCGACGTCTGGGTGGCCACGACGATCAGCGCCAGGTCGTCCGGCGCGATCCGCTCGGGCAGCCGGCGGCCCGACCGGCGCAGCCACGCGGCGAAGGCTCCGGCCAGGCCGAGGTAGGTCGCACCCAGGGCCAGGTAGCCGCCGAGCGGGCGCTCGCGGTCGGGCGCATGGCCTGCGAACGGCGGCGTGTCCTGGAGGCGGGGCGGATCCTCGACGGTGGTCATCCCCGTGCGGTTACCCCGAATCGCGACCGAGCACGCGCCCCCGGCTACACCGGCCCGTCCGGCCCGGCGTGGTCGAGCTTCGCCTTGGCGCGGATGTCGGCCAGCTGGTCGTCGATCCAGTCGCCCGGGTCGCGGGCGGTGACGATCGCCTGGAGTCCGGCCAGACGGGCGCGGCGCTCCTCAGCGGGCAGGATCAGGGCGGCGTGGATCGAGTCGGCGAGCTCCTGGATGTCGAACGGGTTGACCGACAGCGCGTACTCGCCGAGCTCCTCGTGGGCGCCGGTGTTCTCCGAGAGGATCGATACGCCCCCCTGCTCGTTGAGCAGCGGACCCTCCTTGGCCACGAGGTTCATCCCGTCGAACATCGCGTTGACCAGGAGCACGTCGTAGTGCTTGTAGGCGGCCAGCGCCTCCTCGAGGTCGTCGCGCAGCTTGAGCTGGATCGGCATCCAGTCGGGCGTCCCGTGGCGGTGGTTGACCACGGCCACCACCGCCTCGATCCGCTCGAGGTACTCGGCGTACTCGGGCACGTCGGTCCGCGACGGCATCAGCTGGGCGATGAAGGTGATCCGCTCGACGAACTCCGGGTGCTGGTCGAGGAAGAGGTCGAAGGCCGTGAACCCGCGCAGGACGTTCTTGGACAGGTCGGCCCGATCGACGCGGAGCATCAGGTACTCGCGCCGGCGGGCGGCGAGCGCCGCCTCGAACTCGCCGACCCGGTCGCTCGTGGCCGCCGCCCGCGTGGCCGCCGCATCGATCGGCAGCGGGTAGGCCCGAACCCAGACCTCCCGGTCCTGCCAGGGGACGATTCCCCGCTCGAAGTCGACGTCGAGCTCCATCAGGTCGCGGCAGCACTGGAGGAAGTTGCGCCGGTAGGAGCGGGTGTGGAAGCCGATGATGTCGTTGGCCAGGAGGCCGGCGAACAGCGCCTCGCGGATCTTCCGCGGCAGCACCCGCCAGGCGTCCGACTGCGTCCAGGGGATATGGACGAAGTGGTGCAGGAAGACGTCCGGCCGCGCCCGCCGGACGATCTCCGGCAGCAGGTAGAGGTGGTAGTCGTGGACCATCACCACCGGCTCCTCGATGCCGTCGATCTCCTCGATCACCGCCCGGGCCAGGTCCTCGTTGACGACCACGTAGCCCTGCTCGTAGGCGTCGAGCTCGTTGCGGCGGAAGTCCGGCGCGTTCGACTGGTCCCACAGGTAGTGCTGGATGAACCAGAGCATCGGGTTGGCGAAGATGCTGTAGAAGCGGTCGTAGGCGTCGGGCTCGGATTCGACCAGGCGCACGAGATAGGTCCCGCCGGCCGGCGAGCGCACGGTGAACGGCCGGCCGCCGTGCTCGCGGGAGACGGCGGCGTCGCCCTCGCTCATCGCCGAGGCGATCCACACCGCCTCGCGGTGGGAGGCCAGGCCGGTCAGGGCGGTGACCAGGCCGCCGCCCCCCCGTTGGATGCCGCCTTCGGCGTCGAAGGTGACCGGGCCGCGGTTGGAGACCAGCACGAGCCGGTGCTCGTCCGGCGCGCTCACCGTCGTCGGCCGCCGCGCCTGGAGGACCCGATCACGGCGTCGACGATAGCCGCCCGGCGGCCGCCGGGCAAGGCGTTCACGCCGCCCGCCCCGGGCGCGCGCTATGGTCATCTGACGTGGACGAACGCCCGCTGCGCTACCTCGGTTTCGACCCCGCCGCCGAGGGGTTGCGGGAGGCGCTCACCTCCACGGGGAACGGCTACTTCTCCACGCGCGGGACGGCAGAGTGGGAGGACGCCGACGACGTCCACTACCCGGGGACCTACGCCCACGGTCTCTACAACCGCGAGACGACGATCATGGGCGGGCGCCCGGTCCTCAACGAGGATCTCGTCAACCTGCCGAACTGGCTGGTGCTGAAGCTGCGCATCGAGGGCGAGGACGCGATCCGCCTGGGCAACGTCGAGATCCTCGACTACCGCCACGACTACGAGATCGGCACGGCGATGGTCGTCCGCGAGCTGCGCTTCCGCGATCGGGCCGGGCGCGAGACAACGCTCCGCAGCCGGCGCTTCGTGAGCATGGCCCACTCCCACCAGGCGGCGATCGAGTGGACGCTGACCGCCGAGGACTGGTCGGGATCGGTCGAGGTCGTCTCCGCCCTCGACGGACGCGTCACCAACGGCGGGGTGGCCCGCTACGACGAGCTCGAGGGCCGCCACCTCGACCCGGTCTCCCCGCGGACCTTCGGGCCCGAGATCATCGCCCTCCACGTCGAGACGCGCCAGTCGAACATCTACATCGCCCAGGCGGCGCGCACGCGCGCCTTCCGCGGGTCCGGCCCGATCGAGGTCAGCCGCGACCTCTACCAGATGGAGGACTACATCCAGCAGGTCGTCGGCTTCCAGGTCGAGCAGGGGGTGCCAACGCGGATCGAGAAGCTCGTCGCCTTCTACACCTCACGCGACCGGGCGATCAACGAGCCGCTGACCAACGCCGGCAAGTCGGTCCGCCGCTACCCGAACTTCGACGAGGCGCTCCAGCGCCACACCCGCGCCTGGGACGAGCTCTGGCGCTCGTGCGACATCTACCTGCCCGGCAACGACCGCGTCCAGCAGCTCCTGCGCCTGCACATCTCCCACATCCTCCAGGTCTGCTCGCTGCACACGACCAACCACGACGCCGGCGTCCCCGCCCGCGGCCTGAACGGCGAGGCCTACCGCGGCCACGTCTTCTGGGACGAGCTCTACGTCTTCCGCTACCTCACCTCCCGGCTGCCGGAGATCACGCGCGACCTCCTGATGTACCGCTACCGCCGCCTGGGCGAGGCCCGGGCCGCCGCCCGAGCGGCCGGCTTCGCCGGGGCGATGTTCCCCTGGCAGAGCGGCAGCGACGGGAGCGAGGAGACGCAGATCGTCCACCTCAACCCCCTCTCCGGCCAGTGGGACCCCGACCTCAGCCACCGCCAGCGTCACGTCAACGCCGCCATCTTCTACAACGTCTGGCACTACCACCAGGCGACCGACGACCTCGACTTCCTGCGCGACCACGGCGCCGAGATGATGCTCGAGATCGCCCGCTTCTGGGGCTCCATCGCCCGTCACAACCCGGAGCGCGACCGCTGGGAGATCCACGGCGTGATGGGGCCCGACGAGTTCCACGAGCGCTACCCCGGCGCGACCGAGCCGGGGCTGCGCAACAACGCCTACACCAACGTCATGGTCGCCTGGATCTGCGAGCAGGCCCTGGTCGTGCTCGGCCTCCTGACCCAGCGCCGGCGCGACACGCTGCGGGCGAAGATCGGCCTGACCGACGAGGACATCGACCGCTGGCGGGAGATGAGCCGCAAGATGTACGTGCCCGTCCACGGCGACGGCATCATCAGCCAGTTCGAGGGCTACGACGAGCTCGAGGAGCTCGACTGGGACCACTACCGGGCCGCCCACGGGAACATCCAGCGCCTCGACCGGATCCTCCGGGCCGAGGGCGATCACGCGGATCGCTACCGGCTGGCCAAGCAGGCCGACACCGTGCTGCTCTTCTTCCTCTTCAGCCCGGCGGAGATCGAGGGCCTCCTCGGCCGGCTCGGTCATCCGTGGAACGCCGAGCGCACGCGCCGCAACGTCGAGTACTACGACGCGCGGACCTCGCACGGCTCGACGCTCAGCTACGTCGCCCACGCCGGCGTGCTCGCCGCGCTCGAGCCCGAGCACTCGTGGAAGCGCTTCCTGGTCGCGCTGGAGAGCGACGTCTCAGACATCCAGGGCGGCACGACGAAGGAGGGGATCCACCTCGGCGTGATGGCCGGCACGCTCGACCTGGTCCAGCGGGCCTACACCGGCGCCGAGCTGCGCGACGGCGTGCTCTACTTCGCCCCCGTGCTCACCGATCGACTCGACGGCCTGTCCTTCCCGATGCAGGTGCGCGGGACGCCGATCCGCGTGACCGTCGGGCGCTCCGAGCTCACCGTGGTCATCACCGGCGGCTTCAGCCGGCCGATCAAGGTCGGCATCGGCGACGACGTGCGCGAGCTCGGCGCCGGCGAGCGCTGCACGTTCAGCCTGGCGCCGCCGCCGCCCCCGCCGCCGCCGACGACCCCGACGACTGGCATCGGCGCCCGGGCGGGCGAGGCGGCGTGAGCGGCGCGCCGGGATACCGGGGGGCGATCTTCGACGTCGACGGCGTGCTTGTCGACTCGCCCCACGAGGCCGCCTGGCGCGAGGTCCTCGACGCCCTGATGGAGGGCGACTGGGCGTCGATCCGCGACCAGACGACCTGGGCGCCGGGCGCGCTCACGCCCGAGGTCTACCAGGAGGTCGTCTCCGGCAAGCCGCGGATGGACGGGGCGCTGGCCGCGCTCGAGCACTTCGGCATCCCCGACGCCGCGGCCCGCGCCGAGGTCTACGCCGCCCGCAAGCAGGAGCAGGTGGTCGAGCTGATCGAGGCCGGCCGGTTCTCCGCCTACCCCGACGCCCTGCGCTTCCTGCTCGCCGTGAAGGACGCCGGCGTCGCCGTGGCGGCCGCCTCGTCCTCGAAGAACGCCGGCCTCTTCCTGCGCCAGATCCGCCTCGACACCTTCGCCGCCGAGGAGGGCCTCGACTACGACTGGATCGAGCCGGGCCTGACCCTGCTCGCCGCCTTCGACGTCGACACCTCCGGCCGCCACTTCGCCCAGGGCAAGCCCCATCCGGAGATCTTCCTGACCGCGGCCCGGGAGCTCGGCGTCGAGCCGGCGGCCGCCTTCGTGATCGAGGACGCCGTCTCCGGCGTCCAGGCGGCCAAGGCCGGCGGCTTCGGCGCCATCGGCCTCGCCCGCCACGGCGACGAGGCCCTGCTCGAGGCGGCCGCCGCCGACATCGTCGTCTCGACGCTCGACGACATCGACCTCGACGGCCTCGCCCACGGCCGCCTGGCCCGCCGCGCCGGCTGACCTCACACCGGCAGGCGCAGGCGAAACGTCGTCGCCCCCGGCCGGGAGTCGAGTTCCAGGCGCGCGCGCATCCGCTCGGCCAGCTCCCGGGCGATGGCCAGGCCGAGCCCCGAGCCCTGGACGCCGTCGGAGGTGAAGAACGGGTCGAAGATCCGCTCGGCCGACCCGGCGGGGATGCCGGGGCCGCGGTCGAGCACCGACAGGCTCGCCCCCTCGCCGTGGCCGCCGTGGGCCGCGGTGACGACGATCGGCGTCCCGGGCGGCGTGTGGAGGATCGCGTTGTCGATCAGGATCCGCAGGACCTGGGCCACGCGGTCGGGATCGCAGGTCGCCTCGATCGGGTGGCGGGCGAGGCGCAGCTCGAGGCGTGAGTCGTGCTGGTGGAGGGCGGGGATGAACTCCGCCGTCACCGCCCGGGCCAGCACGCCGAGGTCGGTGGGCGCCGGGTCGAGGTCGATCGACCCGGCCTCCAGGCGCGAGAGGTCGAGCAGGCCGGTGGCCAGCTTGCCCAGCCGGTCGACCTGCTCGCGTACCTGGCCGACGAACTGGCGCCGAGTCTCCTCGTCGAGCTCCTCGTCCTGGATCAGCTCGAGGAAGCCGCCGAGGGAGAAGATCGGCGTGCGCAGCTCGTGCGACGCCGTGGCGATGAACCGCTTGCGGGCGGTGTCGAGCTCCTGGAGCTGCTGCTGCATCTCGTCGAGGGCCCCCGCCAGCTGACCGAGCTCGTCGGTCGAGTCGATCCGGAAGCGCCCGCTGAAGTCGCCGCGGGCGACCCGCCGGGCGGCGCCCTCCAGCCGCTTGACCCGCAGGCTGAGGGCCCGGGCGACGAGCGTCCCGGCCAGGAGCGAGAAGGCGAGGGCGACGAGCCCGGCGATCAGGACCTTGCGCCGGATCAGCGCGACCGTCGCGCGGACGTCGCCGAACGGGACGGTGAACAGCGCCACCCGGGCGACGCGGCCGGCGAAGAACAGTGGCACGGCCACGGCGCCGCTGCGAGGGCCGCCGGCCGAGACCGTCCCGCTCACCGCGTGCCCGCCGGCGGCCGCCCGCATGGCCAGCGGCAGGCGGTCGGCCGCCGCCTGGTCGCCGGCCGCGCCCGACTCGGCGATCGGGTAGGCGTAGAGCCCGGCCGTGCCCGAGCTGATCCCCAGCAGGGTCAGGTGGGCGCCGGCCAGGTCGGCGGCGTCGCGGACCGCGCGGGCGACTCCGGCCTTGTCGATCGTCGTCCCGACCGTGGCCATCAGCGGCGGCAGCGCCGCCGTGGCCGCGGTCTGGAGCGCGGCGAGCTTCTGCCGGCGCAGGCTCGTCTCCAGCGACGGCGTGACGAAGGCGTAGACGCCGGAGATCGCGGTCAGGGTGATGAGGAAGAAGAGCAGGGCCAGGCGGTTGCGCATCGACCCGGCGAGCGGCAGCGCCATCCGCCTGGCAGCCGCGAGCAGCGCGCGGCCGCGGCCGTCCGGCGTCCGCGGCGACCGGCGCGGCGAGCGGGCCATCGGCAGCGCTAGAACTCGCCGTCGTCGCGGAAGCGGTAGCCGACGCCCCGCACGGTGAACAGGTACTCCGGCTCCTTGGGCTCGCGCTCGAGCTTCTCGCGCAGGTGGCGGATGTGGACGTCGATCGTCCGTGGATCCCGGTAGTCGGAGTCGCCCCAGACGCGCTCGAGCAGCGCCTCGCGGGTGAAGACGCGGCCCGGCTCGCGGAGCATCGTGGCCAGGATCTCGAACTCGACGTAGGTCGTCTGGACCGGCTCGCCGGAGATCCGGACCGACCGCTTGGACCCGTCGAGGACGAGCTCCCCGGCGACGAGCGTCTGCTCGGCGGCTCCCGGCGGCGCCGACCGTGCGCTCATCGACGCCCGCCGCAGCGCCGCCTTGACGCGGCTGCGGAACTCGCGCATCGAGAAGGGCTTGGTGATGTAGTCGTCGGCGCCGAGCTCGAGCCCCAGCACCTTGTCGATCTCCTCGGATTTCGCGGTCAGCATGATGATCGGGACGGCGCTGATCGCCCGCAGCCGCCGGCACGCCTCGAGGCCGTCGAGCCGGGGCATCATCACGTCGAGGACGACGAGGTCGAACTCGGTCTCGCCGAAGCGCTCGAGCGCCTCGGCCCCGTCGGCGGCCGGGACGACCTCGTAGCCGTCCTTGCGCAGCGGGTAGGACAGCAGCGTGAGGATCGACTGCTCGTCGTCGACGAGCAGGATTCTGGGCGGGCGCGGGGTCATCGGGATGCCCGTGAAAGGTTGCAGATCGGGCCGGCGTTGCCACCGGTGAACGATCACTACCCTGCGCTCAGTGGTCGATCTGCGCCTCTACCGGCTGGCCTTCCTGCCGTTCGCGCTCGCCCTCGTCTACGTCGCCTTCTCCCTCGCCGCCCGGCCGCGGCCGTTCGGCTCGACGCTGGCTCCCGACGCCTTCGACGGGGCCAGCGCGACCAGCACGCTCGCCGCGCTCGCCCGCGACTACCCGGCGCGGGCGCCCGGGTCGCCCGGCGACGCCCGCCTGGCCCAGCGCATGGCCGACGCCTTCCGCCAGGCCGGCTTCGCCACGCGGACCCACAGCTTCACCGGCGACACCGTCGCCGGCCGCCGCACCCTGGTGAGCGTGATCGGCCGCCGCCAGGGCGCCCCGGGCAGGGCGATCGTGGTCATCGCCCACCGCGACAGCCGCGTCCGCGGCTCGGCCGCCGAGCTCTCCGGCACCGCCGCCCTGCTCGAGCTCGCCCGCGTCTTCGGCAACCGCGTGACCCAGCGGACGCTGACCCTCGTCTCGACCAGCGGCGGCAGCGGCGGGGCCGCCGGCGCGGCCGATGTCGTCCGCCAGCTGACCGACCCGGTCGACGCGGTGATCGTCCTCGGCGACCTCGCCGGCGCGCGCTCGCGCCGGCCCTATGTGATCCCCTGGTCCAACGGCTCGCAGATCGCCCCCATCCGCCTGCGCCGGACGGTGGAGACGGCGCTGCAGACCCAGCTCGGCCGCAGCCCGGGCGGGACGTCGCCCCTGGACCAGATCGCCCGTCTGGCCTTCCCGCTGAGCGTCGGCGAGCAGGGCCCGCTCGGCGCCGCCGGCCTGCCGGCGGTGCTGATCCAGCACAGCGGCGAGGTCGGCCCGAGCCCGGCCGACGCGACCGGCGGCGCCGCCGGCCAGCAGCGCTTCCAGGATCTCGGCCGCGGCGTGCTGCGGGCGATCAACGCCCTCGACACCGGCCCCGACGTCGGGCTTCCGACGCGCGACGTCCTGATCGGGTCGCGTGTCCTGCCCGCCTGGGGGATCCGCGTCCTCGGGCTGCTCCTGACCGTCCCGGTCCTCTTCGCCGCCGTCGACATGCTCGCCCGCCTGCGCCGCCGCCGCGAGCCGGTGGCCCCGTGGCTGACCTGGCTCGGCCTGGCCGCCGTCCCCTTCGCCCTGACCGGCCTGTTCGCCGCGCTCCTCGGGCGCACCGGCCTGCTCGCGGCCGCCCCCACCGGCCCGGTCACGTCGAGCCAGCTCCCGCCGGGCACCGCCGCCCGCGTCGCGCTCGTCGGCGTCGCCCTCGTCTTCGGCCTCGGCTGGATGCTGCGCACGTCGCTGAGCCGCCGGCTCGGCCTCGGCGCCGGCAGCCGCCCGGGCGGCTGGTCGGGCCTGGCGGCGGCGCTGATCCTCGGGGCCTGCGGCCTCGTCCTCGTGACCTGGCTCGTCAACCCCTACGCCGCCCTGCTCGGGCTGCTGCCCCTCCACCTGTGGCTGCTGGCCACCACGCTCGAGCCGCCGCCGCCCCGGGCGGTCGGGGTCGGCCTGATCGTCGCTGTCGCTGCTGCCGATCGTCGTCGTCGCCCTGATCTACCGCGCCCGCCTCGGCCTCGGGCCGCTCGGCTTCGCCTGGAGCGGGCTGCTCCTCGTCGCCGGCGGCCACATCGGCCCGCTGGCGCTGGTCGCCTGGAGCCTCGCGGCCGGCGGCGTGGTCGCCGCGGTGACGATCGTCGTGCGGCGCGTACGCGAGCACGAGGAGGCCCAGCCGCAGATCACCGTGCGCGGGCCCGTCAGCTACGCCGGGCCGGGCTCCCTCGGCGGGACCGACTCGGCCCTGCGCCGGTGACGTCGACCTGGCCGATCGGCCGAGTCCCGGGCCGGTTCGCAGCGGTCCCCGGCCGGGACGGCCGATGATGGAGCACAGCATGCGCGTGATCGAACTCCAAGGGCAGGTCGAGCAGGGCCGCTACGCGGTCGACGCGAAGGCGGTCGCCGCCGCGCTCATCGCCTCGCCGGCGGGCCGGCGCCTGCTCGGTCTGCGCGACCCAGACGATGCTCGAATCCGGCCAGGGCCACGGCGCCGTGCGCACCCACCAGGCGGACCCCGACCGGCGGACCCGGCCGGACCCGGCCGACCCAGGTGAGCGCGGGCACCGACCGCGCGGCGGCGTCCCGGTCGCCGGGCGCGACGCAGACGCAGAGCTCGTAGTCCTCGCCGCCGGCGGCGGCCAGCGCCGCCGGGAGGCAGCCGAGCTCGGCGGCGACGTGCTCGACCCCGGGCGCCAGCGGCAGGGCGTCGAGGTCGATCTCCAGGCGCACGCCGCTGCGCGCGCCGATCCGCTCGGCGTCGCCGGCCAGGCCGTCGGAGAGGTCGATCATCGCGTGGGCGCCGAGCCGTCCGAGCGCCCGCCCCCACTCCAGGCGGGGCTCGGGGCGGCGGTGGCGGGCGAGGAGGCCCGCGGCGTGGTCGCCGCCGGCGGCCCGCCCGTCGAGCACGGCCAGCCCGGCGGCCGACGCGCCGAGCGTCCCGGTCACCCCGACCAGGTCGCCGGGGCGCGCGCCGTCGCGCCCGACGAGCTGCGCCTCGTCGTCGGCCCAGCCGACCACGGTGACCGAGACGGTCGGCGTCGGCGAGGCGACGATGTCGCCCCCGGCGATCGTCGTCCCCGTCTCGGCGGCCAGCTCCTCGGCCCCGCGCATCAGCTCGAGCGCCCCGGCGGCGTCGAGGCCGCCGCCGACGCCGAGCGCGAAGTAGGCCTCACCGGGATCGGCCCCCATCGCCGCCAGGTCCGACAGCGCCGCGGCCAACGCGCGCCGGCCGACCTCGGCAGCACTGCTCCACAGCAGACGAAAGTGAACCCCCTCGACCATCGTGTCGACCGAGACGACCGCGAAGCCGCGCGCCGTCACCACGGCGGCGTCGTCGCCGATCCAGCGCCGCATCCGGCCGCCGCCGCGGGGGGCGAGGGTCCCGGCCAGCGCCTCGATCAGGGCGTGCTCGTCCGTCGCGTCCGCGGCTCAGCGGTGGCGGTAGACGATCCGGGCCCGGTCGAGATCGTAGGGCGAGAGCTCGCAGCGGACGCGGTCGCCCGGCAGGATCCGGATGCGGAAGCGGCGCATCTTTCCGGCGACGTGGCCGAGCACGACGTGTTCGTTGTCGAGCTTGACGCGGAACATCGCGTTGGGCAGCGCCTCGATTACCTCGCCTTCGAACTCGACCTTGTCTTCCTTCGCCACGGGTGGATCCTCGCAGCCCCTCGGGGGCACCGGTTCGCGGGCGCCGCCGGCGCCCCGTCGCTGCCCACGGTAGCAAGCCGGGCCCGGGCGAGCGGGATACTCAGCGGGTCGGTGCCGCCGCGCCGCCGCCGACTCCGGTCGGCGCCTGGGGGAGCACGACCTGCGGCGGGGCGACCTGGGTCTGCGGCGGGACGATCAGCTTCGGCGTCTGGGGCGTCGGCGTCGTCGGGGCCGCGGCCCCGCCCGGACCGGTCGGGCGGGCCGGCTGGGGGTTCGGGTTCGGGTTCGTCGGCTGCGGCGAGGACTGGGCGTTGGAGACGGAGGACGAGCTCGCCAGGTAGCGGCCGGTGAACGGCTGATAGCTGATCGTGCTCGTCGGCTTGGCGAAGTCGGTGCAGTCGCCCTTGGTCGCCACCTGCATGTAGTCGTGCCAGATCTGCGCCGGGAAGGTGCCGCCGGCGACGGCGATCCCGTGGACGTCGGTCATCGGGATCTTGCCCTTCGGGTAGCCGACCCAGACCACCGTCGACATGTGCGGCGTGAAGCCGTCGAACCAGGCGTCGGTGAAGTTGTCGGTCGTCCCCGTCTTGCCCGCCGCCGGGCAGCCGTAGTTCGCGGCCACGCCGGTGCCCGAGAGGACGTTCTGGTGGAGGATGCCCGTCGCCGCGGAGGTCACCGCGTCGGAGAACGCCCGCACCCGCTGGGGCGCCGAGAGATCGTCGACGTGGCCGTCGGGGAAGACGACCTTGGTCACCGAGATCGGGGTGTTGCGGAAGCCGCCGGAGGCGATCGTCGCGTAGGCGTCGGCCATCTCCAGCGGCGAGACGCCCACCTTGAGTCCGCCGAGGCCCTCGGCCGGCAGTCCCTCCAGCGGCGAGACCACACCCATGTCGATCGCCGTCTGGCGGACGTTGCGCGGGCCGAGGTCGAGGTCGAACTGCTGGTAGATCGTGTTGTCGGACTGGAGCGTGGCCTGGACGATGTTCTCGGTCCCGGCGTAGGTGTTGGAGTACGTCTGCACCTTGATCGGACCCCAGATCGGGTCGTTGAAGGCGAGCGGCATCGACGTGTAGTAGGTCGAGTTCGGGTCGACGCCCCGGCGCAGGCCGGTCATCAGGACGACGGTCTTGAACGTCGAGCCCGGTTGGCGGTGGCCCTGGGTGGCGAGGTTGAACTGCGACTGGTTGTACTGCTGCGACTGGGCCATCGCCCGGATGTAGCCGGTCCGCGGGTCGATCGACACCACGGCCGAGGCCGGGTCGCCCGGCTGGCCGAGGATCTTCTGGATCGCCGCGCGGGCCGCGGTCTGGAGCTTGGGGTCGATCGTCGTGTAGATCCTCAGGCCGCCCTGGAGCACGGTGTTGGCGCCGTAGCGGCTGATCAGCTCCTGCTTGACGTAGTCGAAGAAGAACTGCTCGCGGTGGGCGGTGTAGAAGGTGCCGTGCTGGACCCCGAGCGGCTGGTTCTCGGCGTCGATCGCCTGCTGGCCGGTGATGTAGCCGAGCTGCGACATCTTGTCGAGGACCTCGTTGCGCCGCTTGAGCGCGGCGGCCGGGTCGTTGAACGGGTTGTAGTCGCTCGGCGCCTGCGGCAGGCCGGCCAGCGTCGCCGCCTCGGGCAGCGTCAGCTGGCCGGCGGTCTTGTTGTAGAAGATGCGCGCCGCCGCCTGGACGCCGAGGGCGTTCTGGCCGCCGACCGTCCCGTAGGGGACGGTGTTCAGGTAGTCGGTGAGGATCCAGTCCTTCGGGTGGGCCTTCTCCAGCTGCTCGGCCAGGACGGCCTCGCGGATCTTGAACTTCAGCGACCGCTGGTCGTTGGAGATGTAGAGGTTGTGGACGAGCTGCATGGTCAGCGTCGAGCCGCCCTGGAGCGGCCGGCCCGAGCTCAGGTCGGTGGCCGCGGCGCGGATGATCGCCTGGATGTCGACGCCGTGGTGCTGGTAGAAGCGCTGGTCCTCGATGGCGATCGTCGCCTGCTTGAGGATGGCCGGGATCTGGGCCGACGGGATCGGCGAGCGGAGCTTGTCGGAGACGATCACGCCGAGCGGCGACCCGTCGGCGGCGTAGACCGTCGAGTTGGCCCCGTTGTCGACCGATTTGAGCGAGGCCAGCGACGGCACGCTGTTGGCGATCGAGACGACGTAGCCGACCACGATCCCCAGGGCGACGACGCCCGACCCGAAGAGGACCCCGAGCCCGATCAGCAGGAGGCGAGCCGGGTCGCTGCTGTGGCGCCGCCGGCGGCGCTGTCGTTCGCGTGCGGTCATCGGGGATGGGGGCCGGCCGACCGTGAAGGGGCGGGGCGCCGGGGAGCCGGAAATTCTCGCACATAGCCCGTTTCGCCCGCGCCGGACGAACGCCTGCCGCCGGGCGCCCGCGCCCGTCCGGGCTGCGATCATCGGCGGCCCGATGCCGAGCCATCCCACCCGCCTGGCCGCCGGCCGGCCGTCGGCCGGCCCGCTCGCCGGCGGCGGCCTGCGCGCCCGGCACCTCACGGCGGCGGCCGACCGCGCCGCGGCGACCGGCCTGACCCTCTGCCTGGCCGCCGTCCTGGCCGGAGGCCTCGGCGCCTACGCCGTGTTCGGACCGGTCGTCCACGGCGGCTTCGATCCGCCCGGCCTGGTCGACCACCTCGGCGGCGGGCGCGACCTCCTGGCCGCTCCGTTCGCCCGTTGGGACTCGGTCTGGTTTTTGACCATCGCCCGCGACGGCTACGGCTCCGGAGCACAGACGGCGGCCTTCTTCCCGCTCTACCCGCTCCTCGTGGCCGCCGTCGGCGCGCTCGGGCCGGGCCTCCTCGTCGGCGGGGTCGCCGTCTCGGTGATCTGCCTCTTCGTGGCCCTGCGGCTGCTCTGGCGGCTGACCGAGCTCGAGCTCGGGGCGCGCTGGCCGGCCGCTCCCGGCCTGGCCGTGCTCGCCGCCGCCCTGGGTCCGATGTCCTTCTTCCTCACCGCCGTCTACAGCGAGTCGCTCTACCTGGCGCTCTCCCTCGGCGCCTTTCTCGCCGCCCGCCAGGGGCGCTGGGCGCGGGCCGGCGCGCTCGGCGCCCTCGCCGCGGCGACGCGGTCGCAGGGCCTGCTCCTCCTCGGCGCGCTGGGTCTCCTCTTCGTCGAGCAGCGCCGCGGCGTCCCGCTGCGCGTCGGCCGCCGGCCCCCCGGCGCCAGCGTCGGAGCCGGCCCCCGGGGGCCCCGAGGCGTCGGCGCCGTCGGCCTCCCGCGCCCGCGCCGGCGCGACGCCGCCTGGCTGCTGGCGATCCCGCTCGGCGCCGTCGCGTTCGCCGGCTGGCTGTGGCTCGCCGGCGTCGACCCGCTGGCTCCGCTGCGCGCCCAGCAGGCCTGGTACCGCCACTTCACCGGCCCGCTGGCCGGCATCGCCGACGGCGCGCGGGCGGCCTGGGCCGGCGTGGAGCAGCTGGCGTCCGGGCCGACGCGGACGGTGTACTTCACGGCGGCCGGCGGCGATCCGCTGGTCGCCGCCGTCCACAACCTCACGCTGTTCGGCTTCCTCCTCGCCGCGGCCATCCCCGTGATCGGCGCCTGGCGCCGGCTGCCGCTCGCCTACGGGGCCTACGCGACGGCCGCCGTGCTGCTGGCCGTCTCCTATCCGGTGACCCCGCAGCCGCTGATGTCGCTGCCGCGCTTCCTCGTCGTCCTCTTCCCCCTGCCGATGGTGGTCGGCGCCTGGCTCGCCGACCATCCGCGGTGGCGGCACCCCGGGTTGGGGGCGAGCGCCGGCGGGCTGGCCGCGTGCTCGGGCCTCTTCGCCACCTGGCACTGGATCGCATGAGCGGGGCCGGGGCGAGGGTCGGGGCCCCGGCCGGGGCGAGGGCCGGGGGCGGGGCCGGGGCCGGGGCCGGGGCGAGGGTCGGGGCCCCGGCCGGGGCGAGAGCCGGGGCCGGGGGCGGGGCCCCGGCCGAGGCGATTCTGCTCGACGCGCTGGGGACGCTCGTCGGCATCGAGCCGCCCGTCGAGCGGCTGGTCGACCTCCTGGCCGCCCGCCACGGCGTCGGCGTGGCGGCGGCGGACATGGCGCGGGCCCTGCGCGCGGAGATGACCTACTACCGGGCGCACTGCCTGGGCGCCGGCGACGCGGCGTCGCTGGCCCGGCTGCGCGACGAGTGCGCCGGGGTGCTGGCCGGCGAGCTCGGCGGCGCGGCGGCCGCCCTGGGCCGGGTCGAGCTGACGCGGGCGCTGCTCGACGCCCTGCGCTTCTGCGCCTACCCGGAGGTGGCGGGGGTCCTGCGGGCGCTCCGGGCTCGGGGCACGCGCCTGGTCGTGGTCAGCAACTGGGACGTCTCCCTCCACGAGGCCCTGGCCCAGGCCGGCCTGGGCGACCTCGTCGACGGCGTCGTCTGCTCGGCGGCCGTCGGCGCGGCCAAGCCGGCGACCGCGATCTTCGCGGCCGGACTCGCCCGGGCCGGGGTGAGCGCGGACCGGGCGCTCCACGTCGGCGACAGCTACGCCGAGGACGTCGTCGGAGCGCGGGCGGCCGGCATCGCGCCGATCCTCCTCGCCCGGCCGCCGGCCGGACCGGGGGGCTCCTGGCGCCGGGGAGCGACAGGCCGCGGGCCGATGTGCCGACGATCTCGAGCCTGGTCGAGCTGGTCGATCCCTAACCTCCGGGGCATGGCGGTGGTCGAGGAGGTCCAACCCCCCGTGCGGAGCTGGCCGGCGGTGCTGGCCCCGCTGGCCCTGGTCGTCGGCCTGTTCGGCGCCCTGCTGGGCGACGTCGTGGTGAGCGTGGTCGCGGCCGCGGCCGGCGCCAGCCTGAGCCATCCGCCGAAGGTGGTCGGCCTGATCTCGACGGTGATCCAGGACGCCGCCTTCGTGGTGGCGCCCCTGCTCCTCGCCGCCCAGTACGCCCGACCGCGCGCCGCCCAGTTCGGGCTGCGCCCGACGCCGGTCAAGCGGGCGGCGCTGGCCGTGGTCGTCGGCGGCGCCGCCTTCTACCTTTTCGCCGGGGCGTGGATCAACCTGCTCCACATCAGCGACAAGGAGAAGCTGCTCGACCAGCTCGGCGCCAACCAGAACGCCGTCGCCCTCGTCGCCGTCTGCCTGCTCACGACCGTGATCGCCCCGATCTGCGAAGAGTTCTTCTTCCGCGGCTTCTTCTTCACCGCCCTGCGCAGCCGGTTGGGCCCGTGGCTGGCGGCGACGATCACCGGGATCGTCTTCGGCGCCATCCACGGCGCGTCGGCGCCGATCGGCTACCTCGTCCCGCTCGCCTTCTTCGGCTTCGTCCTCTGCGTGATCTACTGGAAGACGAACTCGCTGTACCCGTGCATCGCGCTCCACGCGCTCAACAACGCCATCGCCGTCGGCCAGACCGAGCACTGGGGCTGGCAGATCCCGGTCCTCGTCGTGGCCGCGCTGGGGACGGTCGCCCTGACGCTGCGGTCTGTTGCGCGCCTGGCGCCGGCGCAATAGGCTCGTGGGCTTGCGCCGCCTGCCCTCCCGCCTGCTCCTCGCCGCCGCCGTCGCGGCCGCGGCCGCGGCGCCGGCCGCCGCCGACGTCGCCCCGGCGGCCCCGACCCCGACCCCGGCGGTCGCCGCGCCGATCGCGCTCCGGGCGACGCTCGAGAACCCGGCGGGCCTGCCGGTGACCACGGTCATCACCGGGGGGATGCTGCGGGTGGTCGGCACGGTCCGTCCGTTCGTCGCCGGCCAGGTGGTGTTCGTGCGGACGTCGCGCTTCGGCGTCAAGCTCGATACCCGCGCCGTCGCGGTCCGCGACGGCGGTCGCGGGGTGGGGCGGTTCACGGCGGTGCTCGGGGTCGGCGGGCGGCCTGACCCGGTCCACGTCCTGGTCTCGCACCCGGCCACCGCGCTCCAGGCCGGCGAGGATCTGGCCGCCCTGACGGTCACCGTCGTGCGCCCGGCGGTCGCCCCCGGCCAGAGCAGCGCGGCCGCCCGCCTGCTCCAGCAGGAGCTGGCCGCCCTCCACTACGCGGTCCCGCGATCGGGGCGCTTCGACGACGCGACCGCGCGGGCGGTGGTCGCGTTTCGCAAGCTGACCAACCTGGCGCGGACGTCCGACGCCAACACGGTCGTCTTCCAGCGGCTGGCCGCCGGAGCCGGCGCCTTCCGCGTCCGCTACCCCGGTCAGGGAGCGCACTTCGAGGGCGACCTGACCCACCAGGTCCTGGCCGAGGTGCTGCCGGGCGGGCGGGTGCGCCAGATCTTCGAGATGAGCTCGGGCAAGCCGTCGACGCCGACGGTGATCGGCAACTTCAGCATCTACTACAAGACGTTCGGCGTGAACGAGAAGGGCATGGTCGACAGCAACTACTTCATCGGCGGCTACGCCATCCACGGCTACCCCGACGTCCCGACCTACCCGGCCTCCCACGGCTGCCTGCGGATCCCGATCCCCGACGCGGCTTCGGTCTACGCCTGGGCCGCCTACGGCTACCCGGTCGACGTGTACTACCGCAACGGCGGGGGCAGCCACCGGGTCAACGGCAACGCCGGACCCTGAGTCGGTAGGCGGTCATACGGTCGCGCCGGAGGTCCGCGATGAGCACCACCGACGAGCTGCTGCACAGCGCGGAGGCCTACAGGGCCTCCTTCGGCCGGGGCGGCCTGCCGCTGCCCCCGGCGCGCAGGGTCGGTCGGTTCGCGGGCGGCTCGCTCGGTTAGAGTCGCCCTCCGCTGGAGGCGAGGTATCGGTCAGCGCCCCGACCACGGGCTCCGCGTCGGGGCGGGCACGAACAGGAGGCTATCGATGGGCGACTCGAACCCCGAGGGTAATGCTGCCGCGACGCTCTACCGGACGCCGGGCGACGCCATGGCGGCGCCGGCGGAGAAGCTCGCCTACGTTGCCCTGCTCGACCCGGACGCGATCGTGGTGGTCGACGTCGATCCGACGGCCGAGGCGTTCGGGACGGTGGTCGGCCGGTGGGATGCGCCCGCCCAGGCGTCGCCCGACGAGTTCCATCACTACGGCTGGAACGTCTGCAGCTCGGCGTTGGGCGGCGGCCACGACGGCCACGGTGACCTGGAGCGCCGGTACCTCGTCGTGCCGGGCATCCGCTCGTCGCGGATCTACATCCTTGACGTGGGACCCGATCCCCGCAACCCGAGGCTGGTCCGCACGATCGAGCCCGAGGAGGTGATGAGCGCGGGGCACTACAGCCGCCCGCACACCGTCCATTGTGGCCCGGGCGGGCTCCTGGTCAGCGCGCTCGGCGCGGGCTCGGCGGACGGCAACGACGGGCCCGGTGGCATCTTCACGATGGACCACGACGACTTCCGGGTCACCGGGCAGTGGGAGCTCGACCGCGGCAGCCAGTTCTATGCCTACGACTTCTGGTGGCACGTCAACGCGGGCGTCCTCATCGCCTCGGAGTGGGCGCCGCCCCGCCTGGTCGAGAACGGGATCGTGCCCGAGGCCCTGCTGGCCCGGGAATACGGCCACAAGCTCCACTTCTTCGACCTCGAGGCCCGCCGCCACATCGCCGAGATCGACCTCGGCGACCAGCACCAGATGGCACTGGAGGTGCGCCCCGCCCACGACCCGACCAAGACGCACGGCTTTCTGGGCGTCGTCATCGACGTCACCGATCTGTCCTCCTCGATCTGGACTTGGCATCGGGACGACGATGGCTGGAAGGCGCAGAAGACGATCCACGTCCCCGCCGTGCCGCACGACGCGGCGCTGCTGCCCCCGCTCCTCCAGGGCTTCGGGGCGGTCCCGCCGCTGGTGACCGACATCGACCTGTCCCTCGACGACCGCTTCCTCTACGTCGCCTGTTGGGGTCTCGGCGAGCTCCGTCAATACGACGTGAGCGACCCCTTCGCGCCCCGCCTCAACGGAGTCGTCACGCTGGGCGGCATCCTCCATCGAGCCGACCATCCGTCGGGGCGCCCGTGGGCTGGCGGGCCACAGATGATCGAGGTGAGCCGGGACGGCCGGCGCGTCTACGGCACGAATTCGCTCTACGGGAGCTGGGACCCGCAGTTCTACCCGGACGGGGTGCCGGGCGCCATGTTCAAGGTCGACGTGGATCCCGACACCGGAGCGATGACCCTCGATCCCGCCTTTCACGTCGAGTTTCCCGGCCATCGCGCCCATCAGATCCGCCTCGAAGGCGGTGACTGCTCAACCGACTCGTTCTGCTTCGCATGAACGGACAGCAGCTGCGATCCGTCGAGCAGGCCGATCCCCGGCACGCCGGCTTCGCCCCCCCGAGGAGGTAGCCGCTCGCCGCCGGCCTCAGAAGTGCGGCTCGGTGCGGGGCGGCCCGGCCGAGCGGCGGTGGGCGAGGCCGATCGAGCGGGCGAGGACGCCGAGGCCGAGCCCGTAGAGGAGGAGGCCGCCGGCGAGCTCGAAGCCGTGGGCCGCCCAGGAGTCGGCGGACCCGGGGGCGTAGGGCTCGATCGGCGAGACGAGCGCCCGATTTGCGTCGTCGATCCGGGCGCGGACCCCGGTCTCGGCCCCGGCGCCGTGGAGCGCCGGCCCGACGATCTGCGCGCCCGAGGAGGTGACCTCGGCCTGAGCCTGCTGCGAGGCGCCGCCGGCCTGGTCGAGGGCGAACAGGGAGAAGCTCGTCAGGAGGAGGAGGCTGGCGAGGACGGCGGCGAGGCGCAGGGTGGCGGAGACCATCTCGAGACAAGGCAACGGCAGCGGGCGGCCACGGGCGGAGGAGCTTCGGCGGATGTACGAGCGGTCCACTAGATTCCCCGGCCGATGACCGCCCGCCAGCGCCTGATCGCCGAGCTGCGCGAGCACGCCCTGATCGTCGGCGAGGTCGTCCTGACCAGCGGCCGGACCGCCTCCTACTACGTCGACGCCAAGCGGGCGATCCTGCGCCCGCCGGGATTCGCCGCCCTGGGCGAGCTCGTCGCCGAACGGGCGTCGCAGTGGGGGGCGACGGCCGTCGGCGGCCTGACCATGGGCGCCGACCCGGTGGCCTGCGCGGCGCTCGCCGCCGGCGCGCCGTGCACGGCCTTCTTCATCCGCAAGGAGGCCAAGGCCCACGGCCTCCAGCGCCGGATCGAGGGCCCGCCGCTGTCGGGCGCCGACCGCTGCCTGGTGGTCGAGGACGTGGTCACCACCGGCGGCTCGACCCTGACCGCGATCGCCGCCCTCCAGGAGGCCGGCCTGGAGATCTGCGGCGTGGTCAGCGTGCTCGACCGGCTGACCGGCGGCGGCGAGGCGATCGAGCGGGCGGCGGGCGGCGCGCCGTACGTGGCGCTGACCACGATCGACGACGTCTATCCCCAGCGGCCGACCTAGCCGGGCGACGCCCCCGCCAGGAATCGAACCTGGATCTGCCGCTTAGGAGGCGGCCGTCTTATCCGTTGGACTACGAGGGCAGCGGCGGTCATTCTGACCGACGCTTGACTCTTCAGTCGGTGGAGGCCCGATGATGGCGCCATGACCACTGCCCGGCCGCTGCGGACGATCGGCGAGCTGGCCCGCCGCAGCGGCGTGCCGGTGCGGACGATCCGCTTCTACTCCGACCGCGGCCTCGTCCCGCCGGCCGCCCGCAGCGACGCCGGCTACCGCCTCTACGACGAGTCGGCGCTCGCCCGCCTCGAGCTCGTGCGCAGCCTGCGCGAGCTCGGCGTCGACCTGGCCACGACGCGGCGGGTCGTGGCCCGCGAGCTGACGCTGGCCGAGGTGGCCGCTGCCCATGCCGCGGCGCTCGACGCGCAGATCAGGATCCTGCGGCTGCGCCGCACGGTGCTGGCGGTGCTCGCCGAACGCCAATCCCACCCCGAGGAGATCGATCTCATGCACAGGCTTGCCCGTCTCAGCGCCGAGGAGCGTGAGCGCATCGTCGCCGACTTCGTCGACCACGTGCTCGACGGGGTCGATGCCGACCCCGGCATCCTCGCGCGGATGCGCGCGGCCCGGCCCGAGCTGCCCGAGGACCCGACGCCGGCCCAGCTCGACGCCTGGATCGAGCTGGCCGAGCTCGTCGGCGACGCGGACTTCCGCCGCCGGATTCGGGCGATGGCGGAGCGCAGCGCGGCCGATCGCGCCGCCGCCCCGGTCGACCCCGCGAGCGCCCAGCGGGTCAACGCGCTGGTCGGCGAGCGGGCCGGCGCGGCCCTCGCGGCCGGCATCGACCCGACCTCGGCCGCCGCCGCGCCGGTGCTCGACGACCTCGCGGGCGCCCTGGCCGAGGCCTACGGCCGCCGGGACGGCGCCGAGTTCCGGTCGTGGCTGGCGGCGACGATCGAGACCTTCGCCGACGCGCGGGCCGACCGCTACTGGGAGCTCCTCGGGACGATCAACGGCTGGCCGAAGCGGCCGAGCAGCAGCCCGGCCTGGGGATGGCTCCTGAGCGCGCTCCGCCCGCCGGCCCGCGGCTGACGGCCAGCGGCGCCTCGCCCGGCGGCCGGGTGGGCGGGCTGGGCGGGTCGGGCGGGGGCGGGGCCTCGGCGAGGCGGCCGGTCGCGCCGGCCTCAGGCGAGCGTGCGCCCGGCCAGGGCGGCGTGGGCGGCGACCCGCTCCACGAACTCGGCGAAGTCGGCGGTCGCGAGCTGCTGGGGCCCGTCGCAGTGGGCGTGGGTCGGGTCGTCGTGGACCTCGACCAGGAGCCCGTCGGCGCCCACCGCGGCGGCGGCGGCGGCGAGCGGCCCGACCAGGCGGCGGTCGCCGGAGGCGTGGGACGGGTCGACGATCACCGGCAGGTGGGTCCGCTGGCGCAGGGCGGGGATGGCCGACAGGTCGAGCGTGAAGCGGGTCGCCGTCTCGAACGTCCGGATGCCGCGCTCGCACAGGATCACCTGGTCGGTGCCCTGGAGGAGGTAGTCGGCGGCCTGGAGCAGCTCGTCGATGGTGGCCGACAGGCCGCGCTTGAGGACGACCGGCATTCCCATCTGGCCGATCTCGCGCAGCAGCGTGTAGTTCTGCATGTTGCGGGCGCCGATCTGGATCACGTCGACGTGCTCGCGGAAGACCTCGGCCTGGGTGATGTCGAGGAGCTCGGAGACGATCGGCAGGCCGGTCAGCGCCCGGGCCTCGGTGAGGATCTCGAGGGCTTCGGTGCCGAGGCCCTGGAAGGCGAAGGGCGAGGTGCGCGGCTTGAACGCCCCGCCGCGGAGCATCGACGCGCCGGCGGCGGCGACGCTCGTGGCGATGGCGAAGGTCTGCTCGCTCGACTCGACCGTGCACGGGCCGGCGATCAGGCAGAAGGTCCCGGGTCCGACGGCGCGGCCGGCGATGTCGAGCGTCGTCGGCTCGTGCATCGTCGCCTCGATCGACGACAGCTTGTAGGGGCGGCTGATGCGCACGACGCGCTCGACGCCGGGCAGCTCGGCCAGCTCGGCGTCGAGCTCGTCGCGTCCGGCGGTCTCGCCGAGGGCGGCGACGATCGTCTGGTGGACGCCGATCGTCGTCTGGGCGACCAGGCCGAGCTCGGCGATGCGCTCGGCCACCGCCGCGATCAGCGCGCCGTCGACGCCGGGCTCCATGATCACGACCACGGGCGCAACCGTACCGGCTGCCGCCCGGCGGCCGGGCTGCGGTCAGGCGCCGGGCGGCCGCTCGGCGACGAGGCTGGCCACGGCTCGCGGCCGCCCACCCCGGAGGACCGTGCCTTCGCGGTAGTGGCGGACGAGGAGCCCGGGGAACGCGTGCAGGAGCTCGTTGGGCGCGAGCAGGAAGCCCGGGTCGAACCGGTGGCCGAGCTCGGTGACCTGGGCCTCGGTGAAGGTCTCGAAGACGAGCAGCCCGCCGGGTCGCAGGGCCGCGGCGAGCGGGCCGAGCAGGTCGCGCTGGAGGTAGTTGAGGTTGACGATCAGGTCGTAGGGGCCCGGGGGGAGCGGCTCGGCCTCGAGGTCGACCGCTCGGGCGGCGAGGGCGAGGCCGCGGGCGGCGGCGGCCGTCCGCAGGGCGGCGATGGCCACATCGGAGACGTCGATCGCCTCCACGGCGTAGCCGAGCTCCTCGGCCAGGTAGCGGCTGTTGCGCCCGTCGCCGCAGGCCACGTCGAGGGCGCGGGCGCCGGCGGTGCCGGCGAGGAGCCCGCGGTTCTCCACGAGCCACTCCGACGGCGTGTCCGGAAAGGGCGTGAAGCCGGGCTCGGCGTAGCGCCGGTTCCATTTCTCCTGCGCCGAGGGGCCGGTCACCGGCGGGAGACTAGAGTCTCCGGATGCCCCGCTTCCCGCTCGCCGGCAAGGTAGTTCTGGTGACCGGTGCGATGCGCGGCATCGGGCTGGAGACGGCCATCGCCCTGCACGCCCGGGGGGCGGCGGTGGCGCTCACCGACATCGACGGCGCCGGCGCCGCGGCGGCGGCCGGGCGGATCGGCGGCGACCGGGTGATCGGCCTGGGCGTCGACGTCCGCGAGGAGGCCGCCGTCGTCGACGCCGTGGCCCGGACGGTGGCGCGCTTCGGCGGCCTCGACGTGGTGGTGGCCAACGCCGGCATCGCCCCGCCGCCGCGCACGATGCTGCGCATGGACCCCGACGTGTTCGACCGCGTCCTGGCCGTCAACCTCCACGGTGTCGTGCACACCGTCCGGGGCGCGCTCCCGCAGATCGTCCGGCGCCGCGGCCAGGTCGTCATCGTCTCGTCGGTCTACGCCTTCACCAACGGCGTGCTCCAGTCCCCCTACGCGATGGCCAAGGCCGGGGTCGAGCAGCTCGGCCGCTCGCTGCGGGTCGAGCTGCGACCGCACGGCGCGAGCGCCACGGTCGTCTACTTCGGCTTCGTCGCGACGGAGATGGTCGCCCAGGCCTACGCCGACCCGATCACCCAGCGCCTGGACCGGACGATCCCCTTCCCGCTGCGTGCGCCGATTTCGCCGCAGGCGGCCGCGGCCGGAATCGTCGCTGGCATCGAGCGCCGGGCGGCGTACGTGATCCTCCCGCGCCGGTGGGAGATCCTGCGCCGTCTACGGGGCTTCGCGGGACCGGCGACGGACGCGCTCGCCCGCCGCCATCCCGTCCTCCAGCGGACGCTCCGGGCGGCCGACGCCCAGCCGGCCGAGAACCGTTAGGGCCGGACGAACGTCTCGGGGTCCGGGCCCTGGCGCTCGCCGGCGTCGAGGGCCTCGATCGCCTCCATCTGCGCCGGCGTGAGCTCGAAGTCGAAGACGTCGAAGTTCTCGACGATCCGCTCGGGCGTCACCGACTTGGGGATCACGACGTTGCCGAGCTGGAGATGCCAGCGGATCACGGCCTGGGCCGGCGTCTTGCCGTGGGCGGCGGCGATCTCGGTGATCGTCGGGTCGTCGAGCACCCGCCCCTGGGCGAGCGGGCTCCAGGCCTCGGTGACGATGCCGAGCTCGGCGTGCTCGCGCCGCAGGCCGGCCTGCTGGAAGCGGGGATGGAGCTCGACCTGGTTGACGGCCGGCGTGACGCCGGTCTCCTCGATCAGGCGCGCCAGGTGCCGGGGGTTGAAGTTCGAGACGCCGATGGCCCGGACCTTGCCCTCGGCCTGGAGCTCGATGAACGCCTTCCACGTCTCGACGTAGCGGTCGTGAGCCGGAACCGGCCAGTGGATCAGGTAGAGGTCGATGTAGTCGAACCCGAGCCGGTCGAGGCTGGCGTTGGCGGCGTGGCGGGCCTGCTCGTAGCCGTGATCGTCGTTGAAGCACTTGGTGGTCACGAAGACCTCGCCGCGGTCGATTCCGGCGGCGCGGACCGCCTGGCCGACCTCGGCCTCGTTGCCGTAGGCGGCGGCCGTGTCGAGGTGGCGGTAGCCGGTCATCAGGGCCCGGGTGGCGACCTCGGCGGTGTCAGCCGGGGGAACCTGGAAGACGCCGAATCCGAGTTGGGGGATCGCGACCCCGTCGGCCAGGGCGAGCTGGGGAACGGCGGTGATGGAAGCAGGGTTCATGGCCGGAGCGTGCCCACTCGGCGCGGGGTCAAACCCGGGGAGACCGGGGCCCGCCGACAGGTACTAATCTATGGACGACAAGGGATTCGAGGGAGCACGGTTGAGCAGTCAGACCATCGACGCAGCGCTGTCGGACGCGGCGCTCATGCTGCGTGTGCAGCACAACGACCCGCGGGCGTTCGAGCTGCTCTACGACCGCCACCGGACGAGCGTCTACTGGCTTGCGGTGCGCATCCTCGACGATCGCGGGCTGGCGGCCGACGCCACGCAGGAGGCGTTCATCAGCCTCTGGCGCAACCGCGACTCCTATCAGCCGGGGCGCGGCCAGGTGAAGTGGTGGCTGCTGCGGATCGTTCGCAACGGGGCGATCGACCTCCAGCGGCGCAACCGCGACCTGCTCGTGCGCAGCGAGAGCGTGTTCGAGCTGACCCCGGCGGCGGATTCGGTCGAGGGTGACGTCCTCGCCGAGGCCGACCGCCGCGAGCTGGCCGGCCTCCTGGCCCAGCTGCCGTGCGAGCAGCGCGAGGTGATCGAGCTCGCCTACTTCGCCGGCCTCACCCACGCCGAGATGACCCAGCGCCTCGGCCTGCCCCTCGGCACGATCAAGGGGCGGATCCGGCTGGCGCTCGAGAAGCTGCGGGTCGCCCTGCCCGACGACCGCGTCCAGGCCGCCGGGAGCTGAAGCTCAGCCGTCGGCGCCGGGGTCGGCGAACGGCCGGCCGAGCGTCCGGGCGGCGAGGAAGTGCCAGATGTTCCGCACGCCGGAGATCGTGCTGCGGTTGCCGGAGCTGATCTCGGGGCCCGGGGCGTTGGGCAGGCCGTGGCCGCTGCCGTAGATGCGCAGGTGCTCGACGATCGCGCCCGACGCGCAGCCGGTCCAGCGGTAGCGGACGGTGTGCGCGGCGACCAGCGTCTTGGCCGGGTTCGGGTGGCAGCGATCGCGGGAGGCCCAGGCGGCGATGTAGGGGAGCACCGCGCCCTCTTCGGTCGGGCCCTCGCCGTGGTAGGGGACGGTCGAGTCCGACGTGCCGTGGATCTCGAGCACCGACAGCGGGCGGTCGAGGTGGCAGGGCGGCAGCGACCGGTAGCCGCCGGAGACCAGCACGAGCGCGGCGAGCCGGTTGCTGAGCTCGCAACCGGCCCGGGCGGCCATGCCGGCGCCGATCGAGACGCCGGCAGCGTAGACGCGCCGGGAGTCGATGCACACGGCGGACTCGATCCGATCGAGCAGGTCGGAGACGAGCACGACGTCGCGCTCGCGCCCGGAGATCGCCCACTGGTGGCCGAGGGCGCTGGGGTAGACGACGGCGTACCCGTCCTGGTCGCCGAGCGTCGACAGGCCGCTGTCGACGGCGAACCGGGGGCCGTTGCTGCCGTAGCCGTGGAAGGCGAAGACCAGCGGCAGCGCCCGGCCGGCCGGGGCGCCCGGCACGTGGAGCACGGCCGTCCGCGCCAGCCCGCTGCTGGTCAGGGCGATCGGGATGTCGGCGGCGGTCGTCGCGCTCGCGCACGGCGACGGGGCGGGCGCCGCGGGCGCGGCCGCCGGGGCGGGCGGCGTGCCGGTCAGGGCGGCGAGGAGCGCCGGGATCAGGCCCTGGCGCTGGGCGGAGGCCGCCTGGGCGGCCGGGGCGACCGCGGCGAGGACAGCGAGGGCGAGGAGCGCCGCCAGGCGCACGCGGCGGCGGAGGGAGGGGTGCATGCCCGGGGATTCAACAGGACGCCGGCCCCGTCCTGCACCGGTAGCCGGGCTCAGGCGTCCAAGCGGGGGTCGGGCGGGGCTCCCGTCGTGTCGAGCTCGAGCTGGTGTGGCGAGGGCTCAAGGCGGGCCGCCGGACGCGGACGTCCGCGCTTGGCCCAGTGGGCGATCACCTGCCGCGAGCGGCATGAGAAGCGGTTGACGCTGCGCTCGATCGGCGTTATCGCCAGGCCGTCGGGCGTGGGGCCGCTGACGATCGCGAAGAATCGCCGGCCGTGCACGTCGACCTGCACGATGTCGCCCGCCTCGATCCCCTCGAGCTTCACGGGCGGCTGCACCGCGGTCGGCGGCGGGGAGCCCGGCCATGCGCGAGATCGGCGACGCCGGCGGTGTTGATCGGCCGCGCCCGCACGCCGTCAGTCCAGGTAGCGGGCGATGGCCGCGGGCTCGAGGCGGGGCGGCGGCTCGCGCTCCTGGCGCCGGGGGCCGAGGTGGATCAGACCGAGCGGAAGCTCGTCGGCGGCGATCCCGAGCGCCGCCTGGCCGGCCGGCGTGCGCAGGACGGCCGGCGTGCGCCAGTAGCCGGCCAGGCCGCGGGCGTGGGCGGCGAGGAGAACGATGTAGACGGCGCAGGCCGCGGCGCACAGGTCCTCCCGCCGCTGGTCCTCGTCGCCGGACTGGGTCACGCTCGCCGCGACCAGGGTCGGCGCCCGATCGAGCTTGGTCGCGTCGGGCAGGCCGGCGGCGTCCTTGAGCGCCGCGAGCGCCCGCGGCCCGAGCACGCGGAAGCGCCAGGGCTCGGTCAGGTGGTGGTTCGGCGCCCAGCGCGCCAGCTCGAAGAGCTCGTCGAGCGTCCGGCGGGCGACCGGCTGCGATCCGTAGACCTTGTGCGTGCGGCGCGTGCGGATCGCCGCGTCGATCGGGTCGGCGGCGTCCACTACTCGTAGAGCGACTCGCGAGCCAGCTCCTCGCCGTCGGCCGAGTAGAGGCGCACCTCGAGCAAGTCGCCGCCGTAGTCGTCGGGCGCCAGCAGCGTGAAGCGGTCGTCGGTCAGCGCGCACTGGTCGACGTCGACCCCGCCGAGCAGGGCCGTGACCAGGGCGCCGCCGCTGACCAGCGCGCGGCCCCAGACGAGCGTCATCGCCGCGACCCGGCCGGCGTGGCCGCGCCAGCTGCCGATCACCTCGTCGCTGAGGTCGAGCTCCCAGTCGGGGTTCTGCGCGGCCGTCTCCTCGGTGAAGTCGACCGTCGCGACCAGCTCCGTCGGGTCCTCGTCGTCGGCGCCGGGAATGTAGGCGACGTAGCCGTAGATCTCCATCCCCGTGGCCGTGGCCGCCGACGCCGGGACGTAGGTGCGCCCGTGCCAGCTGCGGTCCGGGTAGAGGACGACGTCGCCCGGCTCGCCGGCGTCCTCGGCCACCGCCTGGGCGGCTCCGAGGAACTCGGCGCGCAGGCGGTCGCCCCAGGCGCCGGACGGCTCCGCGTCGTGCGGCGGCTCGGCCGCGTAGCGGGGGATCAGGCGGCTGGCCGGCGGCATCGGCTCGGAGCTTAGTGGTCGCGACGCCTCAGCCCTCGAGCAGGAGCGTCACCGGCCCGTCGCCGACCAGCTCGACCGCCATGCGCGCGCCGAACACCCCCTGCTTGGCCCCGAGCACGGCGCAGAAGCGGTCGTACAGCGGCTCGGCCAGGGCGGCCGGGGCGGCGGCGGCGTAGCTCGGGCGGTTTCCCCGGCGCGTGTCCCCGTAGAGGGTGAACTGGCTCACGCAGAGGATCTCGCGCCCGCCGAGCGGCTCGTTCATCCGCCCGCCGGCGTCGTCGAAGATCCGCAGCCGCCCGATCTTCTCGGCCAGCCGCTCGGCCCGGTCGGCGTCGTCGTCGTGGGTCACGCCCAGGAGGACGAGCAGGCCCGGGCCGATCGCCGCCACCGTCCGGCCGTCGACCGCGACCGCGGCCCGGGCGACCCGCTGGACGACCGCTCGCATCAGAGGAGCAGGCTAGCCGCCAGGGCGCCGGCGAGGACGAGGACCGTGCTCCAGCCGACGGCGGCCGCGGCCAGCGGCAGGTCGAGGCCGTAGGCGTGGGCGACGACCAGCGAGTTGACCGCGGTCGGCATCGCCGACTGGAGGCGATAGGCGTCGGGCGCGCCGATCAGGGCGCGGCAGACGGCGAGGAAGGCCAGCGGGGCGAAGATCAGCCGTAGTCCGAGGGCCGCGCCGAGCGCCCGGCCGTGGCCGGTGGCCGGCCGGCCGTGGACGGCGAGGTTGACGCCGACCGCGAGGAAGCCGAGCGGCAGCAGGGCGAGGACGATGTCGTGGGAGGCGTCGAGCAGCCACGGCGGGGCGAAGGCCGGCCCGGCGATAAGACCGGCGATCAGGGCGGCCAGCGGCGGGTTGCGGGCGACGAAGGCCCGCACCCGCTGGGCGGCGCCGGCGCCGGCTCGGGTGCCGAAGGCGGCGCCGACGCCGAAGCCGGCGATCAGGAGCGTCGGCCCGGAGACGACCTGGTCGTAGAGCACGGCCACCGGGAGCTGGCTGCTGCCGAGCAGGGCCACGGTCAGCGGCAGCCCGAGGTAGCCGGTGTTGGCCAGCAGGCCGGCGCAGATCAGCGCGCCGGTCTGCGGACGCTCGAGGCGCAGGATCCGGGCGCCGACGAACCAGCCGACCAGGCCGGTCAGGATGAGCGTGGCGTAGGCCAGCCCGAGACCGACGCCGATCTGCGTCGTCAGCCGCAGGTGGGCGACGTTGGCGAAGGTGACGATCGGGTACAGCAGGTAGAGCATCGCGGCCAGGACGACGCGGGCGACCCGCTCGGAGGCGGTCCAGCGGCGCCCGGCGGCCATCCCGGCCGCCCCGGCCACCAGCACGACGAGGACGACGGCGATCACGCCGGGCCGCTCACGCCTCGCGCAGCTCGCTCGCCGCCCGCTCGGGCGTGACCAGGTTGAGGTGCACGCCGGTGCCGAGCTCGAGTCCGGCGAGGTGGGTCAGCCGGGGGACGATGTCGATCCGCCAGCAGAAGTGGTCGGCCCCGCGCGGCGCCGACCGGATCCAGACGTTGAGCGGCGGGCTCGCCCCCAGACGGCGGGCCAGGCGGCGCAGGCCGTCGTGGAGGAGCGCCGCCCCGGTCGGCCCGTCGTCCTCGAAGCGGGCGCGCGGCCGCCGGGGCACGACCATCAGCTGGTAGGGCAGGATCGAGGCGAACGGCGCGAGCAGGACGGCGTCGTCGTCGATCGCCACCACCCGCGCCCGCCGGCGGACCTCCTCCTGGACGAGGTCGCCCTGGAGGTTCTGGCCCATCGTCCGCGTCGCGTAGGCGCCGAAGCGCTCGCGCTCGCGGGCGACCGCGGCCGGGACGAAGTCCAGCGCGAAGAGCTGGGCGTGGGTGTGCGGGAGCGAGGCGCCGGCCTGGGGGCGCTCGTTGACGATCAGATGCCGGCAGGCGGCCGCCGGGTGGGCGGCCATCCGCTCGCGCCAGACCTCGACGGCGACGGCGACCTGGGCGGCGTCGAGCTCGGCCAGCGAATGGACGCAGTCGGGGGCGTTGACGATCACCTCGTGGGCCCCGGTCGCCGGGAACGTCGTGTAGAGGGCGGGGTTGGCCTCGGCCTCGGGCGGGGCGCCGTCGGCCGTCAGCGCCGGGAACAGGTTCCTGACCACCCGCACCGTCCACCCCGGCGTATCCGGCGCGCTGCCGTCCGGGCGCACGGCGCGGAGCTCCGGCGGCGTGCGCGCCTCGTTGCCGGGGGCGAACGGGTCGTCGTCGGGGTCGATCGGCGGGGGCGGTCCGACCTCGGGCCACGCGTGCGGCCGGTCCACTCGCCCGGCCGCCAGGATGACCCGCCGGCCGGAGAGCGGGTCGACACGCACCTCGGACACCGCTCCACCCTAACGGCCGACTCGGGCGGCCAACGCCTCTACGCGCCGGCGTAGGTGTGAGCGTCGGACACGAGTTGGGCCACCGTCTGGTAGGGCCCGGCGTGGGTGTAGGCGAGCCTGCCGGTGCGGTCGTAGAACTCGGTGGTCGGGAAGTAGGCGCCGGCGTGGAGGGAGAAGGCGGTGTGAGCGCCCGGGTCCGCGAAGCTCGGGTAGGTGACGGGAAACGCGCGCAGGAAGGCGCGGGCGTCACCGGCGTTGTCGTTGACGTCGAGGCCGACGAAGGCCGCCCGCCGGGCCAGGCGCACGGCCGCCTGCTGGAAGATCGGGAACTCGGTCCGGCACGGCCCGCACCAGGAGCCCCAGAGGTTCACGACGGTCGGGTAGCCGCGCAGGCCGGCCAGGCGCCGGGTGAAGTCGGCGGTGCTCGCCGCGAGCAGGCGGTTGGCGTCGGCGTGGACGGCGAGGAGCGGCGCCGGCGCCCCGGCGAACGCGGCGGCGACCTGCTGCGCCGACGGCGCCGCGCTGCGCGGCGTCGCGCCGCAGGCGGCCAGCGTCGCGGCGAGGAGGACGGCGGCGGCGGTCGCCGGCGGTCGGCGGGCGGTGGCGAGGCGGGCGCGGAGCATGACGGCCGGGGAAGTTTGGCATTCGGCGATGTTGCGGTATCCTTAGCACGTAGTGCGAGTACGCCCCCGGCGTTCCTCGCCCCGTCGTAGCAAGTTGGTGTTCCGAGTCGCGCAAGCGTCGCCTGCGACTCCCTCTCGTTTTGAAGTCGAGCCTCCATGGCTGATTCCATCTCCCTGGCCAACACGGCCCTCCCCAGTTCTGACGACATCGCGCGTGCGGAGAAGCTCACGCGCGAGCGCTTCCTGCACGAGGGCGAGGAGCCCGCGGTCGCCCTCGCCGTCGGGACGCCCCGTCGCCGGGCCCTCGACGCCGCGCTGATCGAGCTCGCCGACGGCCGCCGCTATCCGTCGCCCGCCTGGCGGCGCGAGTTCTCGCTCCTGCTCGGACTCGAGCGGGTCCTATCCGACGACGAGCCGAAGCTGGTCGACGGGACGACGCTCTCGGCCCACCAGGTCGACGCCCTGTCGGGGACGCTCACCGCCCTGCTCGCCGAGGCCCAGCGGTCGAACGGCAGCGCGAACGGCAAGAGCACCGACGACGTGCTCGCCTCCGCCTCGATCCTCGGGGTCGAGGAGGACGAGGACGTCGGTCTCGGCGACGACGACGTCGTCGGTCCCGAGCCGGACGACGACGAGGAGGAGGACGACGACGACGACGACTTCGGCCCGTCGTCGGCGGCCGACGAGGACGACGAGGACGACCTGGAGGCAACCGCCGCCGCCGCCGCCGACGAGGACGACGACGAGGACGAGGACGACGAGGACGACGTGGCCGCCGAGCTCGAGGCCGAGCTCGACCGGGCTGAGCTCGAGGCCCCGCCCGAGGACTGGGACGAGGAGGACGAGCCGTCCCAGGACGGCGAGGACCAGCTGCCCGAGCAGGACGAGGACCCCAACGCGGCCAAGCGCTTCTGGTTCGAGCACGCGACCGGCGCCGGCAAGACGGTGGCGGCGCTCGGCTTCGTCGAGGCATCGCGGACGGGCGGCGTCCTGATCCTCACCCACCGGCGCAACCTGGTCGACCAGTTCCACGGCGAGCTCAGGGACCGCGGCTACAAGAAGCGGATCACCCCGGCCCTGCTCGGCACGCAGGACCGCGAGGACGGACCGGTCACCGTCGAGACCTATCAGTGGTTCGTCCGCAACGCCGGCAACATCTCGAACGCCTACACGATCGTCATCTGCGACGAGGCCCACACCGCCCTGGGCGAGAAGACGAGCGCGGCGATCCGCGCCTGGACGGGGCCGATCTTCGTCGGCATGACGGCGACCGGAGCGTTGATCGCCCGCCACGTCACCGATCTCTTCCCGACCCAGACCTCTCGCTTCGATCTCGCCCAGGCCGCCCGGCGCGGCGTGATCTCACCGCTGCGCTGCGTGCGGATCCCGCCGGGGACGGGGGTGCGGACGATCGCCAAGGTGCCGCTGCGCCGGGGCGAGATCGACACCGAGTTCGACCAGGAGATGCTGGCCGAGCTGCTCGACCAGCAGCCGTTCAACATGGCGATGGCCGACCTCTACAAGACCCGCTTCAACGGCGTGCCCGGCGTGGTCTACGCCGCCGGCGTGCGCCACGCCTACAACCTGGCCGAGGCGTTCCGGGCGGCCGGGCTCAAGGCGATGGCCGTCTCCGGGGAGACCAAGAAGCGGGAGCTGGCGTCGATCCTGGCCCGCTACGAGCGCGGGGAGATCGACGTCCTGATCAACGCCCAGCTCCTGGCCGAGGGCTGGAACTCGCCGCGGGCCACCGTCTGCATCCACCTGGCCCCGACGGCGTCGAAGCGGATCTACCAGCAGCGGGTCGGCCGCGTCACCCGGCGCCACCCGGGCAAGGAGGCCGGCCTCGTCGTCGACTTCGTCCACCCGGCGACCAAGCACGACGACCCGGTCGTCACCTTGCACTCCCTGCTCGACCGCGACGTCTACCGGGGCGGCGCGATCGTCGTCGGCCCGGTGCGCCGGGGCCGGGGTCGCCGGGTGCGGGTCGAGCGGCGGGTGCTGCCGGTCTGCTCGGATCCCGACCGGCGGGCCGAGGTCTTCGAGCGCGAGCTCTGGCGGATCGCCGTCGAGCACCTCGACTACGGCGAGCAGCACGTCTGGGCTGCCCTGGCCGGGGCACGGGTCCAGCCCCACGGCTGGCGGCGCGCCCGGGCGATGCTCCACTTCGACCGCACGGGCGAGCTGCGCCGCCGCTTCCTGTCGACCGCCGTCCAGCGCAACAAGAACCCCCAGCTGCGACTGAAGGCGCTGGCCGAGATCGCCGCCATCCGCGACGCCGAGGCGTTCGACACGGCGATCGACATGATCGGCGGCTGGACCCGCGAGGAGCGGCGCGAGGGGTCGAAGATCATGCTCCAGGCGATGGTCGACAAGCGGATCGGCCGCCGCGATCAGGCCAACGCCTGGATCTGGCGGATGGCCGAGTACACGCGCGAGGTCCATGAGGAGTACGCCGTCCAGCGCTGGCCCGAGACCAAGCGGCTGCTCGGCCTGCTCGTCAACTCCTCGGGCGCCGCCCACGCCCGCAACGCCCGCCGCCTCGTCCAGGCGGCGCGCAAGCAGGATCGCCGCCTGGCCGCGGCCCTCCTGGCCGCGGCCCTCGCCCACACGCCCGAGGCCGAGGAGGTACTCCGCGGGGCCCGGACCCGGATGGCCCGCAAGCCGCCGGCCCTGGCCCGGGAGCTCCTGCGCAACTTCCCCAAGCGTCGCGGGCGCGGCAAGCGCCGCCGCCGCCGGGGCAACGGCAGCGGCGATGGCAACGGCATCGGATCAGACGTCCAGACGACCGGCGCACCGGTGACCCTGGCCGCCGCCGCCGGCGGCGGTCCGGCTCCGCCGCGTAACGGCGCCGGGGCGGCCCCATCGCCGCCCGCCGAGGCCCTCGCCACGGCCCCGACGACCGGCGCCGCCGCCCGGCCCGCCCCAGCGCCCGACGCGGGCCCCGCCGGGACCGCCCCCGTTCGAGCCGGCGCCGGCCGGTCGCGGCGCGCGCGGGCCGACGGCCGCTCGCCGGTGCCGGCCCTCGCCCCGAGCCCCTTGCCGGCGCCCGAGCCCGGACCGGCGCCCGAGCCCGGACCGGCGCCCGTGCCGCAGGATGCCGCCGGGGAGGCGGGAACGCCGGCGCCGCCCAAGCCGAGCCGCCGGCGCCGGGTCCTCGTGACCCCGGCCAGCGAGGACGAGCCGGCGACGGCGGCGGTCGGGTCGGTGCCGCCACCGGCGCAGGAGGCCGTCAAGCCGGCGACGCCGCGCCGACGCCGGACGCCCGCCGCGGTCGCCCCGCCGGTTGCCGAGGCGCCCTCCCCCGCCGACGCCCCCGCCGCCGATCCCAAGCCGGCACCGCGGCGGCGCCGTACCCCGGCCGCCAAGGCCACCGAGCCACCGGTCGCCCCGGCGGCGGAGGAGCCCAAGCCGCGCGCGCGCCGGCGCCGGGCCGCGGCGGCGGCGCCCGGCGCCGAGGACTGAGGCTTCATCGGCGGCGCCGCGTCCACCGCCGCCGGCCGGGGGGAAGCCGCTGGACCACGACGGGGCGAGCGACAACCTCGGCCTCGACAAGGCGAGCTTCTTCGAGCGCGTGTTCACCACCCGGAAGGAACCCGTTCCGTTCAGCTATTACTGCTGAACCGACGGGCGGCCTGGCCGGGAGACGGTCGCCGCCACCGGGTCGCGCCCCCGCCGCCGGGATCCGCTCGACTCAGGCGATTCCCAGGCCCGCCATAGCCAACCCAAAGGCGGGGGGCCTAGCTTGACATGCATGAACCAGACCACCCCAGTCAACCCGCAGGAGCGCCTCCGCGCGCGGAGGCTCCGGAGGGCGACGATCCGCCGCCGGGTCGCCGCCACCGCCCTGGCGACCTTCGCGCTCGCCTTCGGGACGATCGCGGCGACCGGCACGACGGGCACGCCCGCCACGGCGGCGGCCACCGCGGCGGCGGGCGCCACACCCGCGGCGGCGAGCACACCGGCGGCGACTACGACCGCCACGGTCGCGGCGACGACGACGCCGAGCGCGGCGACCCCGACCGCGGTGGCCGCGGTCACCACGCGCCAGTCCTGACCAGCGATCTCACGCCGGCGGCCGGCGGCGCGTCTGTTGGTCATGAGCGCGACGCAGAGGACGGGCATGGGCCGGCTGGCGCCGTTTGAGCTCGTGGTCGAGCGCCACGCGGCGGACGTCTGGCGCTTCAGCGCCTCCCAGGTCGGCCGCGACCGGGCCGACGACGTCTTCCAGGAGACGATGCTCGCCGCCCTGGCCGCCTACCCGACGCTCCGCGACCCGGCATCGGTGCGGTCCTGGCTCCTGCGCATCGCCGCGCGGAAATCAATCGATCTCTTCCGGGCCAGCGCCCGCCTGCCGGTGGCGGTCGCCGAGCCGCAGGCGGCTGCGGACGCGGGCAGCCCGCCGCCGCCGCCGCGCGACGAAGACCTGTGGGCCCGGGTGCGGGCCCTGCCGGAGAAGCAGCGCCAGGCGGTCGGGCTGCGGTTCCTGCTCGACCTCGAGCACGCCGAGATCGGCGCGGCGATGCAGACGAGCACCGACGCGGCGCGGCGCAACGTGTTCGAGGGGCTGCGAACGCTGCGCCGCCAGACGGACGGCGGCGGTGCGCCCGACGCGGCCTCTCACGCCGGGGTCGACGGCGCCGTCCGGTACGAGCAGACCCCACGACGATTGGACAGAGGATGAACGAGCTCGAGGAGCAGTTGACTCATGGCGTCAGCGGCCCGCCGCCCGGCCACCTGGCCGGGCTCCGCCGGCGGTTGGCGAGCGCGGCGGCGGCCGGCGGCCTGCTCGACGTGGCCTACACGGCGACCGACACCCCGTTCGGGCCGCTGCTCCTGGCGGCGACCCCGGCCGGCCTCGTGCGGATCGCCTTCGCCAGCGAGGACGCCGACGCCGTGCTCGAGGATCTGGCCCGCCGGATCTCGCCGCGCGTCCTGGCGGCGCCGGCCCGCCTGGACGACGCCCGGCGCGAGCTCGAGGAGTACTTCGCCGGCCGGCGCACCCGGTTCGCCGTGCGTCTCGACTGGTCGCTGACCACCGGCTTCCACCGGGCGGTGCTCGGCGTGACGGCGGCGATCCCCTACGGGCGGACGGAGACCTACCGGACGGTGGCGACGGCGGCCGGGAACGCTGAGGCGGTACGGGCGGCGGGGACGGCGCTGGCCCGCAATCCGCTGCCCCTGATCGTCCCCTGCCACCGCGTCCTGCGCAGCGACGGCGGCCTCGGCGGCTACCGCGGCGGCCTCGAGCTCAAGGACGCCCTCCTGCGCCTGGAGGCGGCCGGGGTCGCCGGGTGACCGTAGGGGCCCACCGGCCGTGCGGGCGGGGCCTGCTCGACGCCTACCGGGCCTGGCGCTCGGCGCCGCCCGGAGCGACGCCCTCCGAGGCGACGGCCAGCTCCATCCGCACGTGCGGGCCGATGCCGGGGAGCTCGAACTCGCCGGAGACGACGCGAAAGCCGCCGCGCTCGTAGAAGGCGCGCGCCGGCGTCCGGGCGTTGCACCAGACGCGCACCGCGCCCCGGGCGAGGGCGTGGCGGACGAGCTCGGCGAGCACCGCCGAGCCGAGGCCGCGACCGCGGGCGGCGGGCGCGGTCGCCATCCCGCGGATCCGCCAGTGGCCGGGCTCCCCGTCGGGGGCGACCAGCCCCACGGCCACCGGCGTCCGGCCGCCGCCGTCGCCGTCGTGGTCGTCGAACGCCCCGACCGCCAGGCCGTCCGGCGGCTCGCGCGCGGCCAGCTGCTCGAGCGTCTCGTGCGGGCGCAGGACGGCTTGGCGCAGGGGCCGAGCCTGGTCGAGGGAGATGACCCGCACGCGTGGGTCTGGCACGATCGCGGATGCTAACGGCCGGCCGACCGGCCCGAACGAGGGGAGACCGACATGGCTGACGGCGACCGACTGCAGCTGGCTCGGGCCTGCTACGACGCCTACGCAGCGGGCGATCGCCGGGCGATCGAGGCGCTGCTGAGCGACGACTTCACGTTCTCGAGCCCGGCCGACGTCGGCATCGACCGGACCCGCTACTTCGAGCGCTGCTGGCCCAACGCCGACCGGATCGACGCCTACGACTTCGTGCGCCTCGCCGAGATCGGCGACGAGGTACTCGTCACCTACGAGGCGACCCGGCGCGACGGCGGCCGCTTCCGCAACACGGAGATCCTCGCCTTTGCCGGCGCGAAGATCTGCCGAGCGGAGGTGTACTTCGGCTGGGACCTCGACTGATCAGGTGGGCGCGTAGGTGCCGAAGCTCCAGATGTTGCCCTCCGGGTCGCGCGTGGAGAACTCGCGTGAGCCGTAGTCGGTGTCCTGGAGCTCGCGCACCACGGCCGCCCCGGCGGCGCGGGCGCGGTCATGCAGGGCGTCGGGGTCGGTGACCGAGATGTAGGTCCAGCTCATCCCGGCGTGCTCGCCCCACTGCGGATCGCCGCCGCCGGGCTCGGTGCCGAGCATGACGATCCCGCCGCCCGGCACCCGCAGCTCGGCGTGGCGGATGACGCCGTCGCCGTCGGCGTGAGCCTCCTTCTCCTCGAAGCCGTAGGCCTCGGCCAACCAGTCGATGGCCGCTCGGACGTCGTGGTAGCGCAGTGCCGGATAGATGGTCATGGCAGGGAATCTAGGCGGCCCGGACGAGGCGGTCTTGGACGTTTGGGAACCCCTCGGCCACGACGCCGGCGCCGTCGGGCAGCAGGCGGCCGACGAAGTCGGTGGGGGTCGTTCCGGCGAAGGCGCGAAAGTCGCGGTTCAGGTGCGCTTGGTCGCAGTAGCCGCAGTCGTAGGCGAGCTCGGCCAGCCCGGCGCCCTGCTGGGCGCGCAGGGTCGATGTCACCCGCTCGAAGCGCATGATCCGCCCGACGGCCTTCGGCCCGAGGCCGACCTCCGCCGTGAAGCGGGCGGTCAGGTGGCGCCGGCTCCAGCCGGTCTCCGCCGCCAGCGCGCTCACGCTGACCGTGCCGCCGCTCGACTCGAGCCGGGTCCACGCGTGCTCGACCTCCGCCGGTGCGCCGGTGGCGGCGCCGGCGCGGGCCAGCCGGGCGAGGAGCGCCGCGTCGAGCAGGCCGAACCGCGTGGTCCAGTCCGGTGCCTGCGCGAGCCGCTCGACCAGCCGGCCGAAGCCGCCGCCCAGAAGGCTCTCGAGCGGGACGACCTGGCGCGTCAGCTCGGACATCGGCAGGCCGAGCAGCCGGCGTGCGCGGAGCGGCGGGAGGTTCAGCTGGATGCCGAGCTGATCGCCGGCGTACTCGGTGATCGTGACGCCGTCGCCGATGCCGGCCGCGAACGAGTCGTGGCGGACGCCGTCGACCAGCAGCGACGGTCCGAGGCTGATGATCACGGGTATCACCGTCGTCGGCACCTCCAACCGCCGCATCGGAGCGGCCGCCCACTCGGCGTATCCGGTGTAGGAGAGCACGTGCCCGCGCAGTCCCGGGTGCGGCCGGCGCCGCTCGACCTCCCACTTCTCGGGTGCCCGGGCCATCACCTCCGAGCCTATATCTTGGGCGGCGTGGGCTCGGATCCGGCGGCGACGCCGACGATCTACGACTGGGGCGGCGGACGCGAGGCGTTCGCCCGCTGGCTGGACTGCTTCTACGACCGGGTCGAGCGCGACGACCTGCTCGCCCCGGTGTTCGGCGGCCGCGTCGGCGAGGAGCACCGCCGGCACGTGACCACCTGGTGGTGCGAGGTCATGGGCGGCCCGGACGACTACACCGCGTCCCATGGCGGCTACGAGCGGATGCTCGCCCACCACCGCGGGCTCGCGATCACCTCCGAGCAGCGCCTGCGCTTCGTGACGCTGCTCAGCACCGCCGCCGACGAGGCCGGGCTCCCCGCCGATCCGGAGTTTCGCGCCGCGATCATGGGCTACGCGGAATGGGGCACCCGTCTGGCCGTCCACAACTCCGAGCCCGGGGCCCAGCCGGCGCCGCACGCGCCGGTGCCGCGCTGGGGCTGGGGCGTGGCCCCACCCTACCTGCCCTGACGGCCGGCTTAGAATTCGCGGATGGACCGCGACGAGCTGCGGGCGCTCCAGGCGCCGTTGAAGGCGCGCTACCGCGCCGAGCCGGACGCCGCCCGCGTCACCCTGGCCGCGACGGCCACGCTCGGCGAGGGCGTGTCCTGCTCGGTGGCGACCGGACGCGCGATCGCCCAGGCCGGCCTCCATCCCGCCAGCGGCGGCGACGGCAGCCTTCTCTGCTCCGGCGACATGCTGCTCGAGGCGCTCGCCGCCTGCGCCGGGGTCACACTCGCCGCGGTGGCCACCGCCCTCGAGATCCCGATCGCCACGGGTCGCGTGCACGTCGAGGGCGACCTCGACTTCCGCGGGACGCTCGGCGTCGACCGTGAAGCCCCGGTCGGCTTCGCCGCCCTGCGCCTCGAGTTCGATCTCGACACGTCGGCCAGCGCCGAGCAGCTCGCGACGCTGCTCAAGCTCACCGAGCGCTACTGCGTCGTCTACCAGACCCTCGCCCACGCGACGGCCGTGACGGCGGCGATCACCACCGCCTGACCCGCCGCTCCGCCGGTGCCGGCGCCCCGGCACTCACCCCACCAGGTGCACCTCGCCGGCCAGGAGCGCCACCTGACCGCCGCCGTCCAGGGCGACCACCAACCGTCCCTCCCCGTCGATGCCCGCTCCCGTCCCGCGGCCGTCCGCCCACTGCACCCGGCGGCCGCGCAGGGCGTCGCGCCCGGCCCAGGCGGCCAGGACCTCCGACCCGCTCGCCGCCAGCCAGCGACCGAGCCCGGCCAGGACCGCCGCCAGCATCGGCTCGATCGCCGCGACGCCGAGCCCGAGCGTCCCCGCCCGGTCGCGCAGCTCGGCGGGCAGGTCGGCGACCGCCACCGCCACGTTGACCCCGATTCCGACGACCGACCAGCCGTCGAGCGGCCGGCCTTCGACGAGGATCCCCGCCACCTTGCGCCCGTCCACGAGCACGTCGTTCGGCCATTTGATCTGGGCCGCCGGCCCGACCGCCTCGGCCACGGCCACTCCCACCGCGAGCGGCAGGAGCTCCGGCGGGTCGCGCACCACCACGCTCATCAGGAGCGACGAGCCCGCCGGGCCGCTCCAGCGCCGGCCCTGTCGCCCCCGGCCGGCCGTCTGCTCGCCGGCGGTGACCAGCGTCCCGTGGGGCGCGCCCGCCAGCGCCAGCGCCCGCGCCCGGTCGCTGGTCGAGTCGGTCCGGCGCAGATGCACCCGCGGCCAGCCCAGACGCCCCGCCGGCACGCTCGCGGCCCGGCGCCCGGACTCCCCGCCCGCCGCCCCGGTCACGCCAGCCGCAGGCGGACTTCCGAGTCCATCCCGAGATCCAGCCGCTCGGCGGCCGAGCCTCGGTTCACGGCCAGCGCGAGCTGCTGCTGGGCGTCCTCGTAGACGAGCAGTTCGTCCGGCTCGGCGTCCCCGAACGCGTTGACGTAGCGCGCCTCGAACTGGCCCTCGACCACGTCCAGCTCGACGCGCGCCCCCAGGGTCAGGCCGAAGGCCCGCAACTCGTCGCGGTCGACGTTGAGCTGGCTGTTGCCGAAGCGGTCGGTCGCCCGCACCTGGGCGATCAGCGTCCCGTCCTCGACCCGGCTCTGCGGCAGCTCGAGGCCGACGAGTTCGCTCGGCGCGATCGACTCCCCCACCGCCCGCAGCGGCGCCCCCCCGGCCAGGGCTGCCGCCACCGGCGCGAAGATGTCGCGCCCGTGGAAGGTCGCGCACACCGGCTCCAACCGGTGCGGCGACTGGCCGATGTCGACCGCCTCCACCACGCCGCCCAGCCGCTCGGCCGCCAGCGCGAGCAGGCCGTTGTCCGGCCCGACCAGGAGGTGGTTGCGCGCCGCCGTGCGCAGCGCCACCGCCCGCCGGCGCGCGCTCCCGACGTCCGGGTCGACCACCGCCAGGTGGACCCCCGGCGGCATGTATGGCACCGCCCCGCGCAGGGCGACCGCGCCCGCGCGGATGTCATGGCGGGCGATGCCGTGGGTGATGTCTATGACCTGTGCCTGCGGGCACCACGTGGCCAGCACGCCGTGACAGACACCGACGAACTCGTCGCTGTAGCCGTAATCGGAGAGGAAGGTGATCACGCTCACCGACCCCACGCTACCGCCCCCCGGCGTTGCTCACCCGACCGGGCGGCCGGCGTCCTCCACCAGCGCGTCGACGAGGCCGTCGATGTCGTGCCGGGCCGCCTCGACGTGCGGCACGAGGCCGTGCTCGCGCAGCGTCGCGCTCGTGACCGGGCCGATCGACACGATCCGCGTCGCCGGACCGATCTCGCCCACCTCGAGGAAGAACCGCACGGTCGAGGACGATGTGAACGTGATGTAGTCGGCGGCCCGCGCCGCCGCGAGGTCCGCCGGGGCCAGCGGTTCGGCCACCGTGTCGTAGAGCGCGACCACCTCGACCTCGATCCCGCGCGCCCGCAGCGCGTCCGGCAGGACGTCGCGGGCCTGCGCCGCCCGGGCGATCAGCGCCCGCCGGAACATGTGGCCCTCGAGCGACGCCGCCAGCGACTCGGCGACGAACCGCTCGGGCACGACGTCGGCCCGGATCCCCCGCTCGGCCAGCGCCCGTGCCGTCCCCGGTCCGATCGCCGCCACCGTCGCCCCGGCCAGGGCCCGCGCGTCCTGGCCGCGGTCGGCCAGCCGGTCGAACAGGATCCCCACCCCGTTCGGGCTGGTCAGGCAGACGAGGTCGAACCCCGTCAGCTCGGGCACCTCGACCGCGCGCGCCGCGATCCGGATGGCCGGCGCCTCGACCACCCCGGCCCCGAGCGCCGCCAGCCGCGACGCCAGCCCGCTCGACTGGGCCCGCGCCCGCGTGACCGCCACCGTGCGCCCGACCAGCGGGCCCGCCGGCGCCCCGACCCCGCCCGCGAACCATTCGAGCTCGGAGCGCAGGCCGGCGACGGCGCCGACCACCGTTATCGCCGGCGCCCGCACCGACGCGTCCGCGGCCAGCCGGGCGATCGTCTCCAGGCGCCCGGCGACGACCCGCTGCTCAGCCAGCGTCCCCCGCTCGATCACCGCCGCCGGCTCCTCCGGCGGGCGGCCGGCAGCGATCAGGCGGGCGGCGATCGCCTCGAGCTGGCGCACCCCCATGTAGAAGACGAGTGTGCCCGGGAACGCGGCGAGCGCCTCCCAGTCGAGCGCGCTCTGCGGCTTGGCCGGGTCCTCGTGGGCGGTGACCAGGGCCACCGCGCTCGCCAGGTCGCGGTGGGTCAGGGGGATCCCCGCGTAGGCCGCGGCGGCCACCGCCGCCGTCACCCCGGGCACGACCTCGAAGTCGATGCCCGCCGCCCGCACGACCTGCGCCTCCTCGCCGCCCCGGCCGAAGACGAACGGGTCTCCGCCCTTCAGCCGCACGACCAGCGCCCCGCCGGCCGCCCGGTCGAGGAGCAGCTCCATGATCTCCTCCTGGGGGACCGACGCCCCGCCGCCCTCCTTGCCCACGTAGCGCAGCTCGGCGTCCGCCCGGGCCCCGGCCAGCGCCGCGGCCGGGATCAGCCGGTCGTGGAGGATGACGTCGGCGGCGGCGATGAGCTCGAGCGCCCGGGCGGTGAGGAGGCCCGGGTCGCCCGGCCCGGCCCCGACGAAGGCGACGCGCCCGGCCATCAGGCGAGCATCTCCCCGGCGCCGACGGCGAGCAGGCGGGCGGCGAGCGCGCGCCCGACCGCCCGCGGATCGGCGCCGACCAGCTCGTCGCGGATCCAGGCCGACCCGTCGGGCAGGCCGACGAAGGCCCGCAGGCGCAGTCCGCCCGGGCACGCCTGCGCCTGGGCGCCCAGCGGCGTGTGGCAGCCCGCCCCGAGGGCGGCCACCAGCGACCGCTCGGCCGCCAGCGACGCCTCGGCGGCGGCGTCGCGCACGGGCTCCACCGCCGCCCGCGCCGCCTCGTCGCCGACCCGCGCCTCGAGCGCCAGCGTGCCCTGCCCGGGGGCCGGGACGAGCTCGTCGAGCGCCGTGCCGCCGGCGCGGCCGAGACGGTCGAGGCCGGCCATGGCCACCACGATCGCCTCGAAGTCGCCGGCGCCCAGCCGTCGCAGCCGGGTGTCGACGTTGCCGTGGAGCTCGCGCAGGTCGAGCTTCGGGTGGAGCGCCCGCAGCTGCGCCGTGCGCCGCAGGCTGCTCGTCCCCACGCGCGCCCCGGGCGCGAGCGCCGCCAGCGACGAGGATCCGCACAGCGCGTCGCGCGCGTCGGCCCGCCGCGGCGACCCGATCAGGACGAGGCCGTCCGGGAGCTCGACCGGGACGTCCTTGGCCGAGTGGACGGCCACGTCGATCTGCCCGTCGAGCAGCGCCCGTTCGATGCCGGCCACCCACCGGCTCTTGTCCTCGACGCCGCCCGCCGGCCGGTCGTCGCGGGTCACGATCTCGACCGGCCGCGTCGCGGCGATCGCGGCGGCCACCCACCGGGCCTGGACGAGGGCCAGCGGGCTCGAGCGGCTGCCGAGCCGCAGCGGCCCCGGGGTCACGCCCGCTTGCGGCGGGAGAGCGGCAGCACGTCGGCCGCCTGCTCGTCGGCCGCCTGCGCCTCGGTCGCCTCGCCGGCGCCGAGCCCGAACAGCTCGCGCACCAGCTTCACGCTCCCGTGGCTGCGCTCCGGGTCGAGCCCCTTGAGGCGGATCGTCGGCTCGTGCAGCAGCCGGCTCATCACCGCTCGGGCCACGGCGTCGACCCGGGCGACGTCGCCCGGGGAGGCCGACTCCCAGCGGCCGGCGTTCTCGCCCAGCACCTGCTCGACGATCTCGTGGCCGTGCTGGCGCAGGGCGGCCACCGTCGGGCGCACGTCGAGCTGGCCGAGCCAGGCGGCGAACCGCTTGATCTCCTCCTCGACGATCTGCTCGGCCCGGGGGACGTCGCCCTCGCGGCTGGACATGTTCCGGGCCACCACCGCCTGGAGGTCGTCGATGTCGCACAGGGTCACGCCGTCGAGATCGGCGCAGGCCGAGTCGATGTCCCGGGGCACGGCCATGTCGATCAGGAGCAGCGGCCGCCGCGGCCGCGCCCGCATCACGAGCTCGAGCTCCTCCTGCTCGACGATCGGGTGGGGCGAGGCGGTCGACGCCAGCACGATGTCCGCCTGCTCGAGCTGGGACGGCAGGCTGTCGAGGCTGATCACGCGGCCGCCGAAGCGGTCGGCCAGCGACCGCGCCCGGTCGGCGTGGCGGTTGGCCACGAAGATCGTCGTCACCCCGCGCTCGGCCAGGGCGCGCGCCGTCAGCTCGGCCGTCTCGCCTGCGCCGATGATCACCACCGGCCGGCCGGCGAGATCGCCGAGCAGGTCGTGGGCGAGCTGGACGGCGACGGAGGAGATGCTGACGTGGCTCTCGGCGATCTGCGTCTCCGACCGCACGCGCCGCCCCGTCTGGAGCGCGGCCGTGAACAGCCGGTTGGTCAGCGGCCCGGTCGTTCCGGCGGCCACCGCCGTCTCGTAGGCGCGCCGCACCTGGCCCTGGACCTCGTGCTCGCCGACGATCATCGACTCGAGGCCCGCCGTCACGCGGTAGAGGTGGCGCGCGGCGTCGCAGTTGCGCGGCGAGTAGATCACGTCGGCCAGCTCCGTCGGCCGGATCCCGGCCCGCCGGGCGAGCAGGGCCAGGACGCTGCTCTCGGCCGCCACCGCGTCCCCGACCACGAGGTAGAGCTCGGTCCGGTTGCAGGTCGAGATGGCCACCGCCTCGTGGACCGCGTCGTCGGCGGTCACCGCGCGCAGGAACGCCGGCGCGTCGTCGACGCCGCCGAGGGCGACCCGCTCGCGCAGGGCGACCGGCGCCGTCTTGTGGGAGACGCCGAGGGCCAGCAGCTCGGTCATCGCGGCTCCTCGCCGGCGGCCCGCTCGCGGACCGCGAGCTCAGTGAGCTCGCCCAGCTCCCGCTCGATCCGGCTCAGCTTGGCCGCCATGATCGCCAGGTAGATGAGCACGAGGGCGAAGAACACGAGGTAGGCGGCGGCGACGTAGCCGTCGTTCGACGGAACGTTGGACATCAGGGCGCCGGGTTCGGCTGGGCGAGTGCCGGCGCCGCACTGCGACCGGGCGGATCGTCGTCCCCGCCGAGCATGCGCTTGAGCCGGCGCAGCTGGGCGGACGCGTGCTTGGAGGTCATCTCGTACTTCCACAGGGTCACGAAGAGGAGGACCATCCCGGCCAGGGAGACGTAGAAGGTCAGCCGCACCGAGCCCGGCAGGTTCTGCCCGATGTTGCCGAGCACGCGCGGGTGGGTGTAGGCCGTGGCCAGGCGCACGGCGATGAAGCTGAGCGGGACGAACGCTCCGGCCGTGATCGCGAAGACCGACGCGTAGCGGGCCTGGCGCTCGGGATCCTCGATCGAGAAGCGCAGCGGCTGGTAGGTCGCGTAGAGGAGGAAGACGAGCAGGAACGACACGAGCGTCGGCTCGTCCCACACCCACCAGTGGCCCCAGGCCGCCCGCGCCCAGATCGAGCCCGTGACGAGCACGCCCACGCCGAGGACGATCGACAGGTGGATGGCCACGTAGGAGCGCATGTCCCAGCGGGAGTCGCGCGTGCGCAGGTGGAAGATCGCCATCACCCCGCCGAACACGAAGCCGCCGAGCGAGACGAGCGCCAGGGGCACGTGGACGTAGAAGATCTTCTGGACGAAGCCCTGGTCGGCGTCCATCGGCGCGTAGAAGAAGGCGAGGCCGAGCGCGCCGGTCAGCACGACGGCGGTGGCGATCGAGAGGGGACGCAGCCCCTTGCCGTACATGGCTCAGTCCTCCAGCAAGAAGTCGAATACGGCGTAGGCGACGAGGCCGAACACGAGATCATAGAGCCCGAGCAGGGTCAGCCAGCGCATGGGGACCGCGCCCGAGTGCCCGAGCGCCAGCAGCGGGGCGGTGGCCCGCGAGCCGCCGAGAACCACCGGGACGAGCAGCGGCAGGGCCAGGAGCGGGCCGAGGAGGTCCCGCGTCCGCGAGCGGACGGCCAGCGCCGAGACCAGCGTCCCGATCGCCGCGATGCCGACATCGGCCAGCACGAGCACGAGGGTCAGGCCGCCCAGGGCCGGCCCGAGCGGCGGCCCCAGCAGCAGCAGGCCGAAGGCCGGGACGGCCACGAGCTCGAGCGCGACCAGGTAGGCGAGCAGGGTCAGCGCCTTGGCCAGGAGGAGCGCCGTCCGGTCGACCGGGGCGAGCAGGAAGCCGTCGAAGCCACCCTGCTCGGCGTCGGCGACGAACAGGCGGTTGATGGCCAGGATCGCCGCGAACATCAGCGTCACCCAGAGGATGCCGGCGGCCAGGTCGCCGTCGACCGTCGACCGGTGCAGGCCGAAGTGGAACAGGACGAAGGTGGTCAGCGTGAACAGGGTCATCGCCGGCAGCGACTCGAGCGTCCGCAGCTCGACCCGGAGCTCCTTGCGCAGCAGGGCGCCGATCACGGCCGCCGTCGACGGCCCGGCCCGGTCGGGCGGCGCCTGCGGGGTCATCGGTACAGCTCGGTCACGCGCTCCGCGTCGAGCTCGCCGGCGGCCGCGAAGAGGTGGGTCCGGCCGCCGCGCAGCCCGAGCACCATGTCGGCCTCGGCCAGCCCGCCGGTCGGGTCGTGGCTGGCGATCACCCGCGTGCGCCCCGCCGCCCGGCCGATCAGCGGCTCGACCAGCTCGCTGGCCGCCGGGTCGAGGTTGGCCTTCGGCTCGTCGAGCAGGAGGAGGTCGGGCGCGTGGAGCACCGCGCGGCAGACCGCCAGCCGCTGAACCATCCCCCGCGAGAGCGACCGGACGGGCTCGTCGGCCCGCCGGCTCATGCCGACCGCGTCGAGCAGCAGGCCGATCCGCTCCTCGGCGACGCCGTGGAGGCGGGCGTGGAAGCGGAGGTTCTCGCGGCCGGTCAGATCCCGGTAGAGCAGCGGGTCGTGGCCGAGCAGGCCGATCCGCCCGCGCACCCGCCAGTCCTCGCCGGGCAGCGCCCGCCCGAGCACCCGAACGACGCCGGAGTGCGGGCGCAGGAGCGTGGCGAGCACCCGCAGCAGCGTCGACTTGCCGGCGCCGTTCGGACCGAAGACGACGAGCGTCTGGCCGGCGTCGAGCGTGAAGGACACGTCGGCCAGGGCCGTGCGCTCGCCGTAGCGGCGCTCGAGGCCGGCCAGCTCGAGGGCCTTCATCGAGCGGGGAGGTCAGCTCACGCCGGAGGGCGCGCGGGCGAGCTTGGCCTCGGCGATCAGCTCGAGCACGGCATCCTCGCGGCCGTCGCGGATCAGCTCGACCGGGTCGGGCTGGCCGTTGACGATCGACTCGAAGAAGACCTTGCGATCCTGGTAGGTGGGCAGCGTCGACTTGGCCCAGCCGCGGGCGTCGTTGAGGATCACGGCCAGGCGGGCGTACGGCTCGCCGAAGAGCTCGCCGATCTCGCGCTTCATGCGCTTGGCCAGGGCGGGCGAGGCGCCGGCGGTCGAGATGGCGATGGCCAGCGGGCCGGTGCGGACGATCGCCGGGAGGATGAAGTTGCACAACGGCGGGACGTCGACCACGTTGACCAGCATCGCCCGCGCCTCGGCGTCGTCCCAGACCCGGATGTTGACCTCGCTGTCGTCGGTCGCCGCGATGACCATGAACGTCCCGTCGAGGTCGGCCGGCTCGTACTCGCGCCGCCGCCAGGCGATCGACCCCTCGCGGGCGAGGGCCTCGAGCTCGGCCACCGCCGCCGGCGCCACGAGCTCGACCCGGCCGTCGCAGGCGAGCAGGCCCTCGACCTTCTCGAGCGCGACCGCGCCGCCGCCGACGACCAGGCAGCGGCGGCCGGTCAGCTTCAGGCAGGCGATGTAGAACGGCGTCTCGAGCATGTCGCGCACGCACGACTGGTCGCAGATCCCCCGGCGCAGCTGGCAGACGCATTCCTTGCCGGCATAGGCTTGGGCGGGCATTGGCCACAGAGCTTAAAGGGTGCCGCGCGTCGGGCACGGGGTCATCCCGCGGCGGCCGGGCCGCGTAACGTTCAGGCATGGAGTACTTCGACGATCGCTCGATGATCCGCCGCGTCCACCGCGAGCACGTCGTGCGGCTCTACGGCCGCCGGGCGCTGCTCCTCCAGGCCGCCCATCCGCTCGCCTTCGCCGGCCTCATGGCCCACACCGGCTCCATGGACGCGCCCTACCAGCGCCTGGCCCGGACGGCGCGCGTGATCCACGCGGTGACCTTCGGCCCGCGCGCCGAGGCCGACCAGCTGACCCAGCGGGTGCGGGCGATGCACCGGCGGGTCCGCGGCGTCCTCCCCGCCCCGGCCGGGCGCTTTCCGGCCGGCACCCCGTACGCGGCCGACGACCCCGAGCTGCTGCTCTGGGTCCTGGCCAGCCTCGCCGACTCGGGCCTCGTCGTCTACGAGCGCTACGTCCGCGCCCTGCGCGCGGGCGAGCGCCGCGCCTACTGGGCCGACTACCGCCAGGTTGGGCGCCTGTTCGGGCTGCGCGCCGGCGAGATGCCCGAGTCGCTCGAGGACTACATGGAGGAGATGCTCCGAGGCCCCGATCTCGAGGTCACCGACCGGGCGCGTGAGCTCGCCGTGAAGATCGTCCTGCATCCACCCGTCCCCCTGGCCGCCCGGCCGCTGCTCGAGGTGGCCAACGTGGTCACCGTCGGCCTGCTGCCGCCGCGGCTGCGCCGGGAGTACGGGCTGCGCTGGGATCCGGCGCGAACGCTGATGGTGGCCGGCGGGGCCGAGTACGTGAAGCGCCTGGTCGTCCCGCTCCTCCCGGCGCGCCTGCGCTACGCGGGGTAGGCACGCCGACGACGTCCGCGGTTTCCCCCGCGGCCATCGAGGGTACTCAAGGCTCCCTGCCCAGCGCGGCGGTCGAGCTGTGCCGCCGCGCCGGACCCCCCATCGAAACGAGGCCGCGCCATGCTCACCATCATCCTCATCGTCCTGGTTGTCCTCCTGCTCACCGGCGGGATCGGCTTCGGGCGTCGCGGCCGCCGCCTCTGACCGGGGCGCCCGGCCGCTCAGCCCGCTCGATGCTCCTGTAGCCAGAGCTCGAGCAGGGCGAGCTGCCACAGCCGGTTGCCCTCGAGCGTCGTGAGGCGGTCGTTGGGCGCGGCGAGCAGCCGCTCGACGTAGGCGGGGCTGAAGAGGCCCCGCTCGCGCGCCGCCGGCGCCGCCAGGGCGTCGCCGACGAGCTCGAGCGCCGGGCCGCTCAGGTGCGATAGGAGCGGGACCGGGAAGTAGCCCTTCGGGCGGTCGATGACCGCGGCCGGGAGCAGGCGGCGGGCCGCCTCCTTGAGCACGCCCTTGCCGCCGTGGGCCAGCTTGTGCTCCGGCGGGCAGCGGGCGGCCAGCTCGACGAGCTCGTGGTCGAGGAACGGCGTCCGCGCCTCGAGGCCCCAGGCCATCGACATGTTGTCCAGGCGCTTGACCGGATCGTCGACCAGCATCACCTCGGCGTCGAGCCGCAGCGCCCGGTCGATCGGCTCGGCCGCGCCCGGCTGGCGAAAGCGGTCGCGGACGAAGCGCCCGGACGCGTCGTCGGCCAGCCGCCAGGCCGCTTGCAGCTCGGCGGTCAACTCGTCGTGGCCGACGTCGACGACCTCCCGCTCGTAGACGTCGGCGCCGAGGCCGCGCGCCACCGCCAGCGGCGGGTACCAGGAGTAGCCAGCCAGGATCTCGTCGGCCCCCTGCCCCGACTGGACGACCTTCAGCTCGCGGGCGACATGCGCGCAGAGCAGGTAGAAGGCGACGACGTCGTGGGACATCATCGGCTCGCTCATCGCGGCGACGGCCGCGGGCAGAGCGGCGACGATCTCCTCGTCGGTCACCCGCACGCGATGATCGGTCGGTCGCGAACTCCCGGGCGATCAGGTCCGACCAGCGGAACTCGTCGCCGTCGCGCCCGCCGGCTGGGGCGAAGCCGATCGAGAACGTGGCCAGGTCCCGCTGCCCCTCGGCCGCCAGAAGCGCGACGATCAGGCTCGAGTCCAGGCCACCGGAGAGGAGCACGCCGACCGGCACGTCGGCCACCATGCGCCGGGCGACCGCCACCCGCAGCGCCTCGAGCACGGCGTCCTCCCAGTCGGCGGCGGCCCAGCCGGCCCGGGCCGGGTCGCGGGCGAAGCTCGCCTCCCAGTAGCGGCGCTCGGTCTGGCTGCCGTCGGGCGCGATCGTCAGGAGCGTCGCCGGCGCCAGCTTGCGCACGCCGCGCAGGATCGTCCGCGGCGGGGGGACGACCGAGTGGAAGCTCAGGTAGTGGTGGAGCGCCGTCGGGTCGATCGCCCGGTCGACGCCGCCGGCCGCGAGCAGGGCGGGCAGTGTCGAGGCGAAACGCAGGCCGCCGTCCGGGGCCGCGGCCAGATACAACGGCTTGACGCCGAGCCGGTCGCGGCCGAGGACGATTCGCCCGCCCGGGGTGGTCTCGACGATGGCGAAGGCGAACATCCCGATCAGGCGGTCGACGAACCGCTCGGGGCCGAAGCGGCGATAGGCGGCGAGGATGACCTCGGTGTCCGAGGTCGACCGGAACCGCTCGCCCGCGGCCTCGAGCTCCGCCCGCAGCTCGCGGTAGTTGTAGATGCAGCCGTTGAAGACGATCGCCAGGCCCCGGTCGTCATCCACCATCGGCTGGGCGCCGGTCTCGGTGAGGTCGATGATCTTCAACCGCCGGTGGACGAGGCCGACCCGCCCGGCGACCCAGCGGCCGTGGCCATCGGGCCCGCGCGGAGCCAGGGCCGCCGACATGCGCTCGAGCGCGGCCAGGTCAGGCGCCGCCCGCGCGCCGGCGATCTCCCCGCCGAAGCCGCACATTCCGACTACCGCCGCCGGGCGCTCCGCAGCGACCGGCCGGCCACCCGGGCCAGGGCCATCGACCCGTGGCGCAGGGCCCGCTGGCGGTCGACGTCGCGGACGGAGCGCAGCTCGGCCAGGGCGCGCGCCGCCCGCTCGACCTCGGCGTCGTAGGGGTGCCACCAGAGCGACCGGCCGATCGGAGGGTCCCAGGTGACGAGCTTCGGCTGCACGCAGGCGCGCAGGCCGTCGGCGCCCTGGCTGCGCCAGACGTTGCCGCCGGTGACCGGGCTCCACGGCGGCCGCCCGACGCCGGGGCTCGGCAGGTGATCGTTGATCCAGACCGTCCCGGCTCGCAGCTCGGCGGCGATCCGCCGCCCGTGGTGGCGGTCGGCGCTCCAGACCGACGCGCCGAGTCCCGGCGCCCCGCCGTTGGCCAGGGCGATGGCCTCGCTGGTGTCGGCCACCGCCATCACGGCGATCACCGGACCGGCCAGCCGCTCGCGCATGAGCCGCATCCCCGGGGCGGCCGCGCGCAGGACGGTCGGCGCCTGGAAGGCGCCGGCCAGGCCGGCGGGGGCGACCGGCCCGCCGCACAGCTGCTCGGCCCCGGCGGCGAGGGCCTCATCCACCGCCGCCGTCAGACGATCCCGGCGGGCGGCCGTGGCCAGCGGGCCGAGCTGGGTGGCCGGGTCGAGAGGATCGCCGAGCCCGAGCCCGCCGGCCAGGCGGACGAGCTCGGCCAGGAAGCGGCGCTCGAGCGGCGCCGCCACGTAGACGCGCTTGACCGCGCCGTGGGCCTGTCCGGCGGCGGCGCACGCCGCCCACAGGGCGCCGGCCGCCGCCCGAGGGACGTTGGCGTCGCCCTGGACGATCATCGCGTCGGCGCCGGCGAGCTCGAGCGTCACCGGCCGTCCGGCGGCCGCGCAGACCCGGGCGACCTCGGCCCCGACCGCGGCGCCGCCGTTGAAGAGGACGCGGGCGATGCCGTCGGCCCCGGCCAGCGCCCGGCCGAGGTCGCCGCCGCCGTGGACGACGCGCACGAGCCCCTCGGGCAGCCCGGCCCGGGCGAGCAGCCGGGTCAGGCGGTCGGCGGCCAGGCTGGCCCGGGGAGCCGGCTTGAAGATCGCCCCGTTGCCGCCGATCAGGACGGCGGCGATTTGGCACAGGGGATGGGCCAGCGGCGCGCTCCCGGCCCCGATCACGGCGACCACGCCGACCGGCTCGTAGGCCAGGCGGACCCGCTTGAGCGGGTGCAGGGCCCGGGCGACGCCGATCCGCCGCTGGCCGAGCAGCTCGACGCCGTAGCCGGCGAGCCAGCGCAGCGTGTCGATGGCCGGCAGCAGCTCGAGCGCCGCCACCTCGACGCGAGGGCGCCCGCTCTCGGCCGCGAGCAGCTCGACCACCTCGTCGAACTCGTCGATCACCGCCTGGGCGGCCCGGCGCAGGTAGCGCGCCCGGTCCTCCAGACGCAGGCGGGCCCAGAGCGGCTGGACCGCCGCCGTCTGGGCGATGATGGCCGCGAGGTCGTCCGGCGCGGTCGCGGCGACGACGCCCAGCGGTTCGAGCGTGGCCGGGTTGCGGGCCTCGATCAGCCCGGACGGGGTCGGCGGCCTCATCGGCCGGGATTATCCCGGCCGCGGCCGGCCCGGACGCGGGCCAGCGCCGCGGCCAGCGCCGGCTCGACCCCGTCGGGATCGAAGAAGCGCGTCCCCACCACCGCGTCGGGGAGCAGCTCCTGCGGGCTCAGGCGTTCGGGCCGGGCGTGGGGGTAGTCGTAGAGCTTGCCGCCGCCGCTGCGCAGGTAGCCCGGGATCGCCGCCGCCCCGTGCTCGCGCACGTGGGCCCGGGCGGCCCCGAGGGCCACGCCGGCGAGATTCGACTTCGGGGCCAGCGACAGGTAGATCGCCGCCTGGGCCAGGGCGAAGCTGCACTCGGGCAGGCCGACGTGCTCGACCGCGGCGGCCGCCGCCGTGGCCAGCACGAGCGCTTGGGGGTCGGCGTTGCCGATGTCCTCGGACGCGAGGATCACCATCCGCCGCACGATGAAGCGCGGGTCCTCGCCGGCCTCGAGCATCACCGCCAGGTAGTAGAGCGACGCGTCCGGATCGGACCCGCGCGTCGCCTTGATCCAGGCCGAGATGGTGTCGTAGTGCTGGCCGCCCGCCCGGTCGTAGCGCAGGGTGCCCCGGTCGAGGGCGGCGTCGACCTCGGCCACGTCGACGACCCCGCCGGCGCCGGCGGTCGCGCAGGCGAGCTCGAGCGCCCCGAGCGCGACCCGGGCGTCGCCGGCCGCCCGGTCGGCCAGGAGCGCGAGCGCCGCCTCGGTGACGCTCGCCCCACCGCACTCCCCCCGGTCGCGGGCGCGGTGCAGGAGCACGAGCACGTCGGCGGCGCCGAGCGGCTCGAGCTCGTAGACCCGCACCCGCGAGAGGAGGGCGGCGTTGACCTCGAAGCGCGGGTTCTCGGTCGTCGCGCCGATCAGGGTCAGGACCCCCTCCTCGACGGCCGGCAGCAGCGCGTCCTGCTGGGCCTTGTTGAAGCGGTGGATCTCGTCGAGGAAGAAGACCGTTCGCGACTGGCGGTGGCGGGCCCGCTCGATCACGGCGCGGACCTCGGCCCGGCCGGCGGCCACCGCGCTGTGCTCCTCGATCTCCGCCGCGGCCGCCGCCGCGACGATCCGGGCCAGCGTCGTCTTGCCGCTCCCGGGCGGCCCGTGCAGGATCATCGAGTGCGGGCGGCCCTCCTCGATCGCCCGCCGCAGCGGCGATCCGGGGCCGAGCACCCGGGCCTGGCCGACCACGTCCTCGAGGCGGCGCGGGCGCATCCGCGTGGCCAGGGGGACGCCGGTCCGCTGCTCGTCGGGATCGAACAGGCTCATCCGGCCGCCGGCGGGCGCCCGCCGCGTGAGGATGATGCGGGCATTGCCGGAAAAAGGTACCGGGGACCCCGCCGTTGAACTACATTTGCGCGTATACCCGGCTCGATTGCGGGCCGGCATGGTCTTCACGAGGAGGATGGTCACGTGTACAAGCCAGGGAAGATGGTCGGCGGGGGCCTGGCCGCGCTCGCCGCGGCCGCGGCGCTCGCCGCCTGCGGGAGCTCGTCGTCGTCGACGACCAGCTCGTCGACGTCCACCGCCACCGGCACCACCGCCGCGGGCGGGGGCGCGGGCAAGACCGGCGCGGTGACCGTGGCCGAGGGCACGGCCCCCGACTACCTCGACCCGGGCCTCGGCTACACCACCCAGGCGGCGAACGCCGACTGGCTGGCCTACACCGGCCTCTACACCTACGCCCACAAGGAGGGCGTCGCCGGCGGCACGGTGATTCCCGGCCTGGCCACCGCCCTGCCCACGGTCTCGGCCGACGGCCTGACCTACACGATGACGCTGCGCCCGGGCCTGACCTTCTCCAACGGCCAGCCGGTCAAGGCCAGCGACTTCACCTACTCGATCGAGCGCTCGATCAAGGTCAACTGGGGCGGCAAGTCGTTCTACACGACCAACATCGCCGGCGCCGCCGCCTTCGACAAGGGCACGGCCAAGACGATCTCGGGCATCGCGACCAACGACGCGACGGGCAAGATCAAGATCAAGCTCATCGCCCCGTACGGCGCCTTCCCCAACGTCCTCGCCTTCCCGTCGTCGGGCATCGTCCCGACCGGCACGGCGATGAGCAACCTGACCAACAACCCGCCGCCCGGCGTCGGGCCCTACGTGATCAAGAACGTCGTGCCCAACCAGTCGTTTTCGGTCGTGCGCAACCCGAACTGGAAGCCGCTTCCGGGCATCCCCGCCGGCCACGTCGACGTCAACGTGAAGATCGACTCCAACACCCAGACCGAGGCCGAGTCGGTGCTCAACAACTCGGCTGACGCCTTCGACTGGGGCGACACGATCCCGCCGGCGCTGGTCTCGCAGATCCAGGCCCAGGCGGCCAACCGCTACACGAACGAGTCGTCGGTCTCGACCTTCTACTTCTTCCTCAACACCAAGACCAAGCCGTTCAACAACCTCCAAGCCCGTGAGGCGGTCAACATGGCCGTCGACCGCGCGGCGATCCAGAAGCTCTCGAGCGGGACGATCCAGCCGGGCTGCTTCTTCCTGCCGCCGGGCATGATCGGCCATCCGACGGCGCCCTGCCCGTACGGGAGCACCCCGAACGTGGCCAAGGCCAAGGCCCTGGTCACCGCGGCCGGCCTGACCGGGACGCCGGTCACCGTGTGGGGCGAGACGCGCAGCCCGCGCAAGGAGTACGTCGACTACTACACGAGCGTGCTGAACTCGATCGGCTTCAAGGCGACGGAGAAGATCCTGGCCGACGCCCAGTACTTCCCGACGATCGGCAACCTCAAGCTCAACCCGCAGACCGGCTTCGCCGACTGGAACCAGGACTTCCCCAACCCGTCGGACTTCTACCTGCTGCTCGACGGGACGTCGATCCAGCAGATCAACAACCAGAACTTCGGCCAGGTCAACGACCCGCACATCCAGAGCGAGCTGGCCGTCCTCAACAAGGTGCCGGCGACGCAGCTCCAGTCGGTCGCCGCCCGCTGGGCCGCCCTCGACGAGTACGTGGCCAAGCAGGCCTACGTCAACGTCTACGGCGCCCAGACCCACCCGAAGTTCCTGTCCAACCGGATCGACTTCGCCTCGGCGATCTTCCACCCGGTGTACGGAAACGACTGGAGCTCCTGGCAGCTGAAGTAGCCTGATGTGGCTGCGGGCGGGGACGTCGTCCCCGCCCGCCTCCCACGCCGATGGCCATCGACCCCGCCACCAACGCCGGCGCCTTCGGGACCGAGGTTCCCACGCGGCTCGGGGCCGCCGAACAGGACCTCCCGCCCGGGATCGGGCCGTACGAGCTCGCCTGGCGGCGGCTGCGCCGCAACCGGGTGGCCCTGGCCTTCGGGGCGATGTTCCTGCTGGTCGTCGTCCTCTGCCTGCTCGCCCCGGTCTACGCCAGCCAGATCGCCCACACCGGACCGAACGACGAGCACGTCACCGACGTCGTCCACGTCGGCGGCAAGCAACGCGACGTGATGTCGGCGGTGGGGATCCCGATCGGCCCGACCTGGCAGGGCCGGTTCCTGCTCGGGGCCGACACCGGCGGGCGCGACATCGCCGTGCGCCTGCTCTACGGCGGGCGCAACTCGCTGGAGATCGGCTTCATCGCCACGCTGCTGACGATGATCCTGGCCATCGTCGCCGGGATCGCCGCCGGTTACTTCCGGGGCAAGGTCGACGGGGTGATCGCCCGCGTCCTCGACCTCATCTGGGCCTATCCGCCCGTGCTCCTGGGCATCGCGCTCGGGACGTCGCTGGCCGTCAGCGGCCTCGACTTCGGCCTCTTCCAGCTCCACGGCAGCTCGCTGTTCGTGCCGGCGGTGATCATCGGCGTGGTCTACGTCCCCTACGTGGCCAAGCCGCTGCGCGGTCAGGTCCTCGGGCTGCGGGAGAAGGAGTTCGTCGACGCCGCCCGCGCGCAAGGACTTGGCCACCTGCGGATCATGGTCGGCGAGATCCTGCCGAACGTGGCCTCGACGATCATCGTCTTCCTGCCCCTGATCCTGGCCAACGCGATCCTGCTCGAGGCCGCCCTCTCCTACCTGGGCGCCGGCGTCCAGCCGCCCAACCCGTCGTGGGGGACGATGATCAGCGACGGCATCCGGCTGATCCCGAGCGCGATGCACCTGGTCTTCGTCCCGGGCCTGATGCTGGTCCTGACCGTGCTCGGCATCAACGTCTTCGGCGACGGCGTGCGCGACGCCGTCGACCCGCGGGCCAAGGTCCGCATCGACGCGCCGGCCAGCGCGGCCGCCGAGGACGCGGGCGCCTGATGCTCCGCTTCTGCATCCGGCGCCTGATCTCGACCGTGCTGGTGCTGTTCGCGATCTCGATCCTGACCTTCCTGATCTTCCAAGCCTTCCCGAACGGCGATCCGGCGCTGCGCCTCGCCGGGCGCCTGGCCGGGCCCCAGCAGATCGCCGACGTCCGCCACCAGTGGGGCTTCGACAAGCCGATCTACGTCCAGTACGAGAAGACGATGGCGAAGGTCCTCGACGGCTCGATCATCTCCTACACCCAGCAGCTGAACGTCGAGGACCAGATCCGCCAGGACATCCCGGTGACGATCTCCCTGGCCGTGGGGGCCGGGGTGATCTGGCTCTTCTTCGGGATCGTCTTCGGCCTGCTGAGCGCCATGACGGCCGGGCGCACCCTCGACCGCGTGCTGACCGTCGTGTCGATGGTCGGAGTCTCGACGCCGGTGTTCCTGATCGGGGCGGTGATGCTCTACTTCCTGGGCTACAAGTGGAACCTCTTCCCGCTCGGGGGCTACGTGAAGCTGACGGACGACCCGTGGGGGTGGCTCACCCACCTGCTGATGCCGTGGATCGCGCTGTCGGTCCTCTTCATCGGCGTCTACTCGCGCGTCCTGCGCTCGACGATCCTCGACACGATGAGCGAGGACTACGTGCGCACGGCGCGGGCCAAGGGAATCAGCGAGCGGCGGGTGATGATCCGCCACGTCCTGCGCAACTCGATGATCCCGATCATCTCGCTCTGGGGCCTCGACTTCGCGGCGGTGATCGGCGGCGGGGCGATCCTCACCGAGTCGGTCTTCGACCTCCACGGCGTCGGCCAGTACGCGGCCGAGTCGGTCGGCCGGCTCGACATCCCGCCGATCCTCGTGATCGTGATGCTCGGCGCCGCCGCGGTCGTGGTGATCGGCGCCGTGGTCGACGTCCTCTACGCCGCCCTCGACCCTCGCATCCGGCTCTGATGGCCGACCCGCTGCTCAGCGTCGAGGACCTGCGGGTCTCCTTCCGCACCGAGGAGGGCGTCGTGCAGGCGGTCGACGGCGTCTCCTTCACCGTCGCCGGCGGCGAGGTGGTGGCCGTGGTCGGCGAGTCGGGGAGCGGCAAGTCGGTCACGGCGATGACGCTGATGGGGCTGACCCGCGGGCCGAACGCCCGCTTCGAGGGGACGGCCCACCTCGGTGGCCGCGAGCTGATCCGGGCCTCCGACGCCGAGCTGCGGCGGGTGCGGGGGGCGGAGATCGCGATGGTCTTCCAGGATCCGATGACCTCGCTGGACCCGGTCTACCGAATCGGGGACCAGATCGTCGAGCAGATCCGGGCCCACGACTCGGAGATCACCAAGGCGGCGTCGCTGACGCGGGCGGTCGAGCTGATGGAGCGGGTGGGCATCCCCCACGCCGGCGATCGGATCCGCTCCTACCCGCACGAGTTCTCGGGCGGGATGCGCCAGCGGGTGATGATCGCCATGGCCCTGTCGTGCTCGCCGCGCCTGCTGATCGCCGACGAGCCGACGACGGCGCTCGACGTGACGATCCAGGCCCAGATCCTCGAGGAGCTCCGGCGGCTGCGCACGGAGACGGGCGCCGGGATCATCCTCGTGACCCACGACCTCGGCGTGGTGGCCGACATCGCCGACCGGATCCTCGTCATGTACGCCGGGCGGGTGGTCGAGGAGGGCACGCTGGACGAGCTCTTCTACGACCCGCAGCACCCGTACACGTGGGGGCTGCTCGGGTCGATCACCCGGATCGACGGCGACCGCCGGGCCCGCCTGCCGGCCATCCCGGGCCTGCCGCCGTCCCTGATGCGCCCGCCGAGCGGCTGCCACTTCCGGCCGCGCTGCCCGCACGAGTTCGGCCGCTGCGCCGAGGTCCCGCCGCTGGCCGCGCACCTGCCGACCGAGCCCGACCACCGCGACCGCTGCTGGCTCGAGGTGGCCGACAAGCGGCGGCTGCGCCACGTCGGCGCGGGGATCGGCCTGGGGGCCGGGGGCGAGACGGTGATCGCGTGAGCACGCCGGCGCCGGCGCCGGCGGCGGCACCGGCGGCCGAGCCGCTGCTCGAGGTCGACCACCTCGAGGTCCACTTCCCGATCCGGGCGGGCATCCTCTTCGACCGGTCGGTCGGGGCGGTCCACGCGGTCGACGACGTGTCCTTCCAACTGCGCGAGGGCGAGACGCTCGGCATCGTCGGCGAGTCGGGCTGCGGCAAGACGACGTTGATCCGCGCCCTCGTGCGCCTGCTCGACCCGACGAGCGGGAGCGTCCGCTTCCGCGGCGAGGACATCACCAAGGCGGGCCGCCGCCAGCTCGGCCCGGTGCGGCGGGAGATGCAGATGGTCTTCCAGGACCCGCAGGCGTCGCTGAACCCGCGCAAGCGGGTGGGCCAGATCCTGGCCACGCCGCTGCGCCTGCGCGGGGTCGCGGCGGGCGATGTCGAGCGCCGGGCGCGCGAGCTCCTGGCCCAGGTCGGCCTCAACCCGGAGCACCTGTCGCGCTTTCCGCACGAGTTCTCCGGCGGCCAGCGCCAGCGCATCGGGATCGCCCGGGCGCTGGCCATGGAGCCGCGCCTGATCGTCCTCGACGAGCCGGTCTCGGCCCTCGACGTGTCGATCCAGGCCCAGGTCATCAACCTGCTCGAGGAGCTCCAGGAGTCGCTCGGCCTGACCTACGTCTTCGTCGCCCACGACCTGTCGATCGTCCGCCACATCGCCGACCGGATCGCCGTCATGTACGTGGGCAAGATGATGGAGCTGGCCCCGGCCGGTGACCTCTACGGCAAGCCGATCCATCCCTACACCGCGGCGCTCCTGAGCGCGATCCCCATCCCCGACCCGAAGGAGAACCGGGCGCGGGTCCGCCACGTGCTCGAGGGCGAGCCGCCGAACCCGATCTCGCCGCCGGCGGGCTGTCGCTTCCACACGCGCTGCCCGCAGGCCACCGACGTCTGCCGGACGGTCGAGCCGCCGCTGGCCGTCTACCCGGGCGGACACCTGGCCGCGTGCCATCACCCCCTCAACGTCAGCGCGGCGGAGGTGGCCGGCGCCAGCCGCTCCCCAGCCAGCCCCCACGCGTCCGGGGACGAGCTGCCGCGAGCCCAGGCGGCGTGACCTGCCAGTCTTAGGACCATGAGCGAGGCCCTGACCGACGCGGCGACGGAAATGCTGCGCGACCTGATCCGGTTCGACACCGTCAACCCGCCGGGCAACGAGCGCACCGCCCAGGAGTATCTGGCCGGGCGCCTGGAGGCGGCCGGGTTCGCCTGCCACCTGCTCGGGCGCACGCCGGCGCGCCCGAACCTGGTCGCCCGCCTCGACGGGGCGGCGCCCGGGCCGACGCTGTGCCTGCTCTCCCACGTCGACACCGTGCTGGCCACGCCGGCCGAGTGGACCCACGACCCGTGGTCGGGCGACCTGGCCGACGGCTGCGTCTGGGGGCGGGGAGCGCTCGACATGAAGGGGCAGACCGCGGCCGAGGCCGCGGCGGCGATCTCCCTGGCGGGCGCCGGCTGGCGGCCGGCCCGGGGCACGCTGCTCGTGGTCTGCGTGGTCGACGAGGAGACCGGCGGGTCGGAGGGCGCCCAGTGGCTGACCGCCAACCACCCGGACCTCGTCCGCTGCGACCTGCTGCTCAACGAGGGCGGCGGCGGCATCCTCGAGTACGACGGCCGGCGGCTCTACTGCGTGGGCTGCGCGGAGAAGGGCGTCTTTCGCTTTCGCCTGCTGACCGACGGCGTGGCCGCCCACGCGTCGATGCCGCGCCTGGGCGACAACGCACTGCTGAAGATGGCGCCCCTGCTCGACAAGCTCGGCGCCCGCCAGCCGGGCTACGACATGGGGGCTGAGGGGCGCGCATTCCTGGAAGCGATCGGCGTGCTCGAAGACGGCGATGCGGCGGCGGCCCTGGCTCGGGTGCGGGCGGTCGAGCCGCGCCTGGCGCCGCTGCTCGAGCCGATGCTCGGCGTCTCGCTCGCGCCGACGCGGATCCAGGCGTCGGCCAAGATCAACGTGATCCCGTCGACGGCGTCGCTGGCCGTCGACTGCCGGGTGCCGCCCGGCCTGGGCGAGGCCGACGCCCTGCGGCGGATCCACGAGGTCCTCGGCGAGACCGGCTATCGCCTCGAGTTCACCGAGCAGGTGGTCGGCAACCGCTCGCCGCTGAGCTCGCCGCTGAAGGACTGCATCGAGGCGTGGATCGCCGAGCAGGATCCCGAGGCTCTCTGCGTCCCGGTGGTGCTGCCGGGGTTCACCGACTCGCGGACGTTCCGCGACGCCTTCCCCGAGTGCACGGCCTACGGATTCTTTCCGCACCTGCACCAGAACCGCTACGAGACCGACCCGCTCGTCCACGGGGCCGACGAGCGGATCGACGTCCGCGATCTCGGCTTCGCCGCCCGCTTCTTCCGGGACGTGGCGCAGCGGATGCTCGGCTGACGCTCAAGCCTGCGGCTCAGACGCCGATGATCAGGTGATGGAGATCGTCCTCGCCAGCTTCGTCAGCGACCTCCAGAACGGCGCGACCAACTGGATCGGCGTCGCGACGATCGTCTTCATGTTCTCGATGGTCTTCCTGATCTTCCGGACGATGAAGCTGATGCCGCAGAACAAGCCGGTCGAGATCAAGCCGTCGTCGGACTCCTCCGTCGGCTGGGACGACATCGCCGGGGTGGTCGAGGCCCGCCGCGAGCTCGAGGAGATCGTCGAGTTCCTGCGCGACCCGGCCCGGTTCGCCAAGCTCGGCGCCCGGGTCCCGCGCGGCGTGCTCCTCCACGGGCCGCCCGGGACGGGCAAGACGCTCCTGGCCAAGGCGGTGGCCCACGAGTCGGGCGCCCGCTTCTACTCGCAGTCGGCGGCCGGCTTCGTGGAGATGTTCGCCGGGCTCGGCGCCTCCCGCGTGCGGCGGCTGTTCCGCATCGCCCGCAAGAACCAGCCGGCGATCATCTTCATCGACGAGCTCGACGCGATCGGCGGCCGGCGGGGGATGGACATCTCGGGCGAGAAGGACCAGACCCTCAACCAGCTCCTGATCGAGATGGACGGCTTCCACACCGAGGGGCGGGTGGTGGTGATCGCGGCGTCCAACCTGCTCGAGAAGCTCGACCCGGCGCTGCTGCGGCCCGGCCGCTTCGACCGTCAGATCTTCGTCTCGCCGCCCGACGTCCGCGATCGCCAGGCGATCCTCGAGGTCCACACCCGCGACAAGGACGTCGACGGGGTGGACCTGGAGCTGATCGCCCGCCAGACGAGCGGCCTGACCGGGGCCGACCTGGCGAACATCTGCAACGAGGCCGCGATCTTCGCCGCCCGGCGCGGCGGCGACAGCATCCTGGCGACCGACTTCGACCAGGCCCTCGAGCGGGTCATCGCCGGGGCCCAGTCGCGGCGGGTGCTGAGCGACCACGAGCGCAAGGTCGTCGCCTACCACGAGGCCGGCCACGCCCTGTGCGGCGAGCTCCTCCCGAGCGTCGACCCGGTCCACAAGATCTCGATCGTCCCGCGCGGCCGGGCGCTCGGCTACACGCTCAACCTGCCCGACGAGGACCGCTACCTGAAGACGCGGGACGAGCTGATCGACTACATGACGATGCTCCTCGGCGGCCGGGCGGCCGAGCAGATCGTCTTCGGCGACGTCACGACCGGGGCCTCCGACGACCTGCGCCGGGTCGCCGACATCGCCAACGCGATGATCTCCGACTACGCGATGGGGACCTCGGGGGCGGTGATCGGCAGCGACGCCGGGGCGACGGTGTCCGATCTGACGCTGCGGATCCGCGACGAGGAGCGCGAGCAGCTGGTCCACGAGTCACGGCGGGCGGCCCGCGAGCTGATCGAGGCCCACCGGGTCAAGCTCGACGAGCTGGCGGCCGAGCTCCTGGCCAACGAGGTGCTCGAGCGGCCGACGATCGACCGGATCATGGCCGGCGTGCGCCGGCGGCCGTCGATCGCCGCCTTCCGCCGCAGCGGCGGCAACGTCGGCGGCCCGCAGGGGTAGGGCGCCGCCGGCGCGAGAATGCCTGGGTGACCGGCCGACCGGAGCCCGCCGTGCGACGGGCCGAGCCGGCCGACGCCGCGGCGATCGGCCGGCTCCTGCACGACTTCAACGTCGAGTTCGACGACGTCACCCCCGGCCCGGCGGGTTTGGCCGAGCTCGGGGGAGCGACTCCCGCGGGCGCGACGCTCAGCGGCCGGCGAGGCGGGCGAGGAGCGCGTCGAGCCGGGCGTAGGTCTCGTTCAGGCCGCCCTCCATGCCCGAGGCGAGCATGCCGTCGCGCTCCTCGGTGGTGTGGAAGAGCGACGTCGTGGTCACGCGGGTACGGCCACCGAGATCCTCGAACGTCGCCGTCTCGATCGCCACATGGCCGGGCATGCCCTCCCACTCGAAGGTCTGGACGATCCGCTCCGGCGGGATGATTTCGCGGTAGGTGCCGCGGAAGCCGGTCTCGCCGCCGTCGGCGTCGCGCATCACGAAGCGCCAGCTGCCGCCCGGGCGGACGTCCATCCGATCGACGGTCGTCGTCATGCTGCGCGGACCCCACCATTCGGGGATGAGCGCGGGATCGGTGTAGACGGCGAACACCCGGTCGCGGGGGGCGTCGAACTCGCGCACGACGTGGATCTCCCGATCGGTCGGGGTGGTGATGGTGGCGGTGGGTGCCTGCTGGGTGGTCACGGTGGGTCTCCTTGGGTTCGTTCGAGTAGCTCCCCGAACCGGTCGAGGCGCTCGTCCAGCATCCGGCGGTACAGCTCGATCCAGTCCTGGACGTCGTCCAGACGCCGCGGGCCGAGGACGCACTGGCGGGTCCGGCCGACCTTCTCGGTGGTCACGAGCTCGGCGTCCTCGAGCACGGCCACGTGCTTCTTCATCCCGGTGAGCGAGATCCCGAACGGCTCGGCGAGCTCGGTGATCGTCGCCCGCCCCCGGCCGAGGCGCTCGAGCACGCCGCGGCGCGTCGGGTCGGCCAGCGCGGCGAAGGTGCGGTCGATCGGTGCATACTGAACCATGTGGTTCAGTATAGCGGCAGACCCGTAGCCGCGCAAGCCGCGAGCCGCGACGACGCACCCGAGCCGCGGCGACGACGACGCTAGGACGCGGCGGGCGACTGCGAGCGGGCGTAGGCGTCGAGACGCGCCAGCTCGTCGCGGTACACCCGGCGCATGACGCGGGGGGCGAACTCGCGGGTCGCCGCGTCCGGCGTCAGCCCGCCGGGCCCGGCCCGGACCCGTAGATGGCGCGCAGCCAGACGGCGACCAGGGCGTCGACGACGGCGGCCTCGGCGATCGCCGGCCGATCGGCGGCGAAGGCCGACTGGAGCACCCGCTCGTTCATCAGGTTCAGGGCGATCGACAGGTCCCGAGGCGGGATGCCCTCCGGCGCGGCGCCCCGCGCCCGCTCGGCCGCGATCAGCCCGGCGGCCTCCTCGACCCAGCCGTCCATCACCCGCGACCACAGCTCCCGCACCTGCGGGTTGGTGGTCCGGGCCTCGGCCGCGGCCAGGGTGACCGCCCGATGGTCGCGGAAGGTGTCGTGGGCGGCGGCGATCGCCGCCCGGCAGAAGGCGGCCGGGTCGCCGGGGCCGACGCGGCGCAGGGCCGACTCGCGCCGGCCGTCGGCCTCGGCGATCACCCGGTCGAGCAGGCTGAGGAGGACGGCCTCCTTGGAGGCGAAGTAGAAGTAGAACGTCGGCCGCGACAGGCCGGCCCCGCGGGCGAGCTCGTCGATCGAGATCTCGTGCAGCGACCGCGTCTCCAGCAGGCGCTCGGCCGTGCCGAGGATCGCCCGCTCGCGCTCGTCGGCGCTGACCCGCGGCGCCCGCCGGCCGCGACTGGCCCGCGGCTGATCCGAGGACGCCGGCGCTCGACCCATGGGCCGGACGATAGCGTCTGGCCGACGCGGCGTCGACGCTCTCGACACGACGTCGATAGACTGGCGCCGTCGCCCGCCCGATCCTCCGCCCGCCCGCCCGCACGCCGACCCTGCCCGCCGCCGCCATGCCCACCGAGCACCTCGACGTCGTGATCGTCGGCGCCGGCCTGTCCGGCATCGGCGCCGCCCACCATCTCCAGGAGCGCCACCCGCAGCGGACCTTCGCCCTGCTCGAGGCCCGCGCCGAGCTCGGCGGCACCTGGAGCCTCTTCCGCTACCCGGGGATCCGGTCGGACTCCGACATGCACACGCTCGGCTTCGGCTTCCGCCCGTGGCGGGAGGGGAAGGCGATCGCCGACGGCCCGTCGATCCTCGCCTACCTGCAGGAGACCGCCCGCGCCGGCGGCATCGACCGGAGGATCCGCTACGGCCAGCGCGTCCTGCGGGCCGACTGGTCGACGCCCGACGCCCGCTGGCTGCTCGACGTGGCCGACGCGGCGACCGGCCGGACGAGCCGCATGACCTGCGGCTTCCTGATCGGCGCCACCGGCTACTACCACTACGACGAGGGCTACAAGCCGCCGCTGCCCGGAGTCGACCGCTTCGCCGGGCGGATCGTCCACCCCCAGGAGTGGCCCGAGGATCTCGACTGCACCGGGCAGCGGGTCGTCGTCGTGGGCAGCGGCGCCACCGCGGTGACGCTGGTGCCGGCCCTGGCCGCGACCGCCGAGCACGTGACCATGCTCCAGCGCTCGCCCAGCTACATCCTCACGCTGCCCTCCGAGGACCCGCTCGACCGCCCGATCCGCCGCCTCCTCCCCGGGCGTGTGGCCTTCCCGGTGCTGCGCTGGAAGAACGTCCTCCTCCAGATCTTCCTCTACCAGGTCAGCCAGCGCCGGCCGGCCGTCGTCCGTCGCGTGCTGCGCGGCCTGGCCGCCCGCCAGCTGCCGCGCGGCTACGACGTCGACCGCCACTTCAACCCCCGCTACGACCCGTGGGATCAGCGCCTGTGCATCGTCCCCGACGGCGACCTCTTCAAGGCGATCCGCGCCGGCCGGGCGTCGATCGCGACCGAGCAGATCGACACCTTCACCGCGACCGGGATCCGCCTGGCCTCGGGCGTTGAGCTCGACGCCGACCTGGTCGTCACCGCGACCGGGCTGCGCCTGCTCATGTTCGGCGGCATCCGGCTCGCGGTCGACGGCGACAAGGTCGACTTCCCGACCCGGATGGCCTACAAGGGGATGATGCTCGAGGGGGTGCCGAACCTCGCCTTCGCCCTCGGCTACACCAACGCCTCGTGGACGTTGAAGGCCGACCTGACCGGCGAGTACGTCGGGCGCCTGCTCGCCCACATGGACCGCCACGGCTACGTCGCCTGCGTGCCCCGCAACGACGACCCCGACGTCGAGCTGCGGCCGCTGCTCGACTTCCAGGCCGGCTACGTCCTGCGGTCGCTGGGCGGGCTGCCCAAGGCCGGGTCCAAGGCGCCCTGGCGCGTGTACATGAACTACGTCGCCGACCTCCTCGCCCTGCGCTACGGGTCGGTCGACGACGGCGTCATGCGCTTCGCGGCCGGTAGCTGATCGGCGGCCCTCGTCAGCCGGTCGGGGCGCTCGACCGATCCGGCCCGGGCAAACCCGGCGTCCGGCAGCGAGCCGCCCGGCGCCGGCCGCCCGGCGGCACCGGCTCCCAAGCACCCGGCGGCTAGACTCCCAGCCCAATGTTCGAGCGTATCGATCACATCGGCGTCGCCGTCAGCGACCTCGGCCCGGCGATCAGCCTCCTGTCGGCGACGTTCGGCATGCCCGTCGTCCACCGCGAGGTCGTCGAGTCACAGGGGGTCGAGGCGGTGCTGCTCGACATCGGCGAGAGCCACGTCGAGCTGCTCGCCCCGCTGGGCGACGACACGCCGGTCGGGCGCTTTCTCGCCCGCAGCGGCCCGGGCCTCCATCACGTGGCCTACGCCGTCGCGGACATCGACGCCGAGCTGGCCCGGCTGAGCGACGAGGGCGTGCGCCTGATCGACCGGACCGCGAGGATCGGCCTGCGCGGGTCGCGTGTCGCGTTCCTGCACCCGGCCGCCTGCGGCGGCGTCCTGACCGAGCTCGTCGAGGAGGCGGCCCACTGATGGCGACGGCAAAGTTCCAGCGCATCTCGATCGGCTTCGTCGGTGCCCAGGTGATCGCCGCCCGCGTCGCCGCGGACCCGCTCACCGCCTTCATGACCGCCCTCGAGGCCCACGCCGGCTGGTACGCGCTGGTCTGCGAGGACGCGACGATGCACCTCGATCTGGCCCAGGTCTGCTTCGTCCGCGTGGACTCGGACGAGCCGCGCGTCGGCTTCGGCGCCTGACCGAGACGATGGCCGTGACCCCCGGCCCGGCCGGCCTCGAGGCCGCGCTGGCCCGCTGGCTGCGCGCCGGCGGCTCCTCCCCCCGGGTCGCCGCGTTCTCGCGCCTGGGCGAGCACGGCGCCGTCTGGCTGGCCCTCGGCACCACGATGACGCTCTTCGGCGCCGACGAGCACCGGCGCGCCTGGCGCCGGGCGACGACGCGGGTGGCCGGCGCCTACGCCGTCAACCAGACGCTGAAGCTCGTCGTCCGCCGCCGCCGCCCGCAGGGCGGCCTCAGCCCGACGATGAGCCAGCTCAGCTTTCCGAGCGCCCACGCCGCGACGTCGTTCGCCGCCGCCCGCGGCTTCGCCGCCGCCGGGGCGCCGCCGGCGCCGCTCTACGCCCTGGCCGCGGCCCTGGCCGTCTCGCGCCTGCGCCTCGGCGTACACCACCCGAGCGACGTCGTGGCCGGCGCCGCCCTCGGGCTCCTCGTCGCCGGCGAGGGCCGCCGATGAAGATCGGGATCGTCGGGATGCCGAACGCCGGCAAGTCGTCGCTCTTCAACGCCCTGACCCAGGCCGGGGCCGAGGCGGCCAACTACCCGTTCACGACGATCGAGCCGAACATCGCCGTCGTGCCCGTGGTCGACGACCGCCTCGCCCGGGTGGCGGCGACGCTCAAGGCGAGCGAGCTCGTCTACGACACGATCTACTTCCACGACATCGCCGGCCTCGTCGCCGGCGCCTCCGCGGGCGAGGGTCTCGGCAACAAGTTCCTGGCCAACATCCGCGAGACCGACGCGATCATCCACGTCGTCCGCGCCCACGCCGACGCCAACGTGATCCACCCCGAGGGACGGGTCGATCCGCTGGCCGACATCGAGACGATCGAGACCGAGCTGATCCTCGCCGACCTCGAGCAGGCCGAGCGGCGGATCGGCCGGGTCGTGCGCGACGCCCGCGGCGGCGACCGGGCGGCGATCGCCGAGCAGCAGTGGCTGGAGCGGCTGATCGAGGCCCTCCAGTCCGGGCGCCCGGCCCGCTCCGTCCCGCCGCCGCTCGACGCCCCCGACGCGATGCGCCTGCTCGGGCCGCTGACCGCCAAGCCGGTCCTCTTCGTGGCCAACGTCGACGAGGGGACGGGCGAGGTGCCGGCGGCGATCGCCGCCCACGCGGCGGCCCAGGGCGCCGGGGCGGTCGCCGTGTCCGCCCGGATCGAGGCCGAGCTCGGCGAGCTCGACGACGACGAGGCCGCGGTCATGCGTGAGGAGCTCGGCGTCGGCGAGTCCGGCCTCCAGCGGGTCGTCCGCGGGGCGTTCGCCCTGCTCGAGCAGCTCGCCTTCTTCACCGCCGGCGAGGCCAAGCCAGCCCAGTCGTGGCACCTGCGCCGCGGCCTGACCGCCTGGCACGCGGCCGGCCAGATCCACTCCGACATCCAGCGCGGCTTCGTCCGGGCCGAGGTCATCAACTGGGAGGAGCTGGTCGACGCCGGCGGCTACGCCGGCGCCCGCGACCGGGGCACGCTGCGCCTCGAGGGCCGCGACTACCCGATCGCCGACGGCGACGTGATCACGGTCAAGTTCACCCCCTAGCCCGCCGGGCGGCGCGCTAGGCTCGCAACCGATGCCCTACGACCAGGATCTGGCCCACCGCCTGCGCGAGCTGCTGGCCGCCGAGCCGGCGATCACCGAGAAGAAGATGTTCGGCGGCCTGGCCTTCCTCCTGCACGGGAACATGGCGGTCGGCGCCTCGCACACCGGCGGGCTCCTGGTCCGGATCGACCCGGCCGACACCGAGGCATGCCTGGCAGAGCCCGACGCGGCGCTGATGCAGATGGGCGGGCGGACCATGGACGGGTGGATCGTCGTCGGCCCGCCGGCCTGGGAGACCGACGCCGGCCTCGCCGCCTGGGTCCGGCGGGGCACCGACTTCGCCAAGACGCTGCCGCCGAAGTAGCCGGGGCCGCGTGCTGTTCGAGGATCGCGGCCGGGCCGAGTCGTTCGGCGCGCTCGCCGACCTCTACGACCGGGCGCGGCCGTCCTATCCGCCGGAGCTCATCGCCGCGCTCCTCGCCGGGCGCGCGCGGCGCGTGCTCGACGTCGGCTGCGGGACGGGGATCGCCGGCGCCCTGCTCGCCGCGCGCGGCGCCGCCGTGCTCGGCGTCGAGGTCGACCCGCGGATGGCGGCCCTGGCCCGGGCCAAGAGGCTCGAGGTCGAGGTCGCGCGCTTCGAGGACTGGGACCCGCGCGGGCGCCGCTTCGACCTCGTGATCTCGGCCCAGGCGTGGCACTGGGTCGAGCCGCGGGCCGGGGCCGAGCGGGCGGGGGCGGTGCTCCCGGCCGGTGGTCGCCTCTGCGTGTTCTGGAACTTCGGCGACCCGCCGGCCGACGTCCGCGCGCGGCTCGCCCCCATCTATGCCCGCCTGGAGCCGGGCCTCGAGAACTACTCGTGCCTGCCGGGGACGCATCGGGCGCGGGTGGGGACGACCGTGGCCGACCTCGGCCGGTCGCCCGGCTTCGACGCGCCCGAGACGACGACGTTCACCTGGAGCAAGACGTATGCGACCGCCGACTGGCTCGACCACCTCGCCACCCACAGCGACCATCGGGCCCTCCCGCCCGACCGCCGCCAGCGCCTGCTCGCCGCCGTCGGCGCGGCGATCGACGCCGTGGGCGGATCGTTCGAGCTGCCCTACGAGACCGTGCTCATCAGCGCCCGCCGCGTCGTCTGAGCCGCCCATCGGCGCGGCGCAGCCTGGTGGGCGCAATACTCACACCGTGCGCCGACCTCTGTTCGTCGTCGCGGGGATCGCGGCCGCGGTCGTCGCGTCGCTCGCCATGACCGGCACCCCCGGTTCGGCGGCGGCGACGAGCTGCGTCACAGTGCCAACCACGATGCCGGCGAGCGCCATGGTTCGCAGCGGCAGGACATCGCGCGTGCACATTGGAGCGCTCCTCTTCGTGGCGCTGGTCGAGCCGGAAAAGTATGCGTCGCCCCACTACCCGCCGGGGTTTCCCTGGCAGGCGCCGAGCGCCTCCGACCGGCGCGTGCTGGCCCGAGTCCCGGTCTGTCGGGCGGTGCGGCCCTCGACTCTGGCGCTCACCGTCCACGCCTTCCGCGCCGTCAAGCCGGGACGGTCGCGAATCGTCGCCGCGCTCGCGCCCGGCTGGCGAGCCCGCGCGACCGGCTTGACAGGGTACGAGGCCACGGTGGTCGTCGTCCCCAGCTCATCCCCGCCGCGCGCCTACTGACGCGTGACCGGAGGCGTGACCGGCGGGCGGGGCCGGGCAGGCGTCAGGGGCGGGCTCGCGATCGGCGGGTGATCGGCGCGCACGGTCACTGTTCCGGCCACGCCCTGCACTACGCCGCCGTCGTCGAATGATCCGACGCGCTACCTGGCCCTAGTGCCCGTCAAGCCGGCCAGACCGTATAGCGCTCGGTCGCGACAGCTCACCGAACCGGACCTACAGGAATCGCGGGTAGCTGCCGCGGCGTTCCCGAGGTCCGTGCCCGGCGCCTGGACTTGGTGTGCCGGGGCGTTCATCTTGGTGGAACGCGCGATTGACTCGCGCGACCATCGATTGCACGATCGCGTCGCCAGCGATCCCGCTTCGCCCATCCGTGCAGTCAAGCACGAACGTGACCGAACGGATGGAGCTGAAAACGTCGGTCGAATGACAGTGGCGGCGCCCGGGTCCGCCAGTGCTCGGCGGCCGACCGGGGATGGGTTAGATCGGCACGGCTATCGCTGCCGGTAGATCTCGCGACGGTGGCCGACTCTCAGAACGAGGACAAGGAGCTCCTGATCCTTGATCTCATAGACGATGCGGTAGTCCCCGGTCCGGACTCTCCACTCGCCGGCACCACCGACAAGCCGACTCGCGGCCGGCGGCCGCGGCTCGCCAGCGAGAAGCTCGAGCACCGCTTGGATCCGCCGCCGCACCTGCGGGTCGAACTTGCGCAGCTGGCGCGCCGCCGTCGGCGACAGGCTGATGCGATACGTCACGTGAGGCCAAGATCAGCCTTGACCTGCTCCCACGGGATCGGCGCCTCTCCAGTCGCCCGCATCTCCTGGCGTGCCGCCTCGGCCGCCCGGATGTCCGCCATGTCCTCGGCCAGCTCCAGAAGCTCGTCCAAGTCGTCAGCGTCGATCAACGCTGCGACTCGCCGACCCCGCCGGGCAAGATAGATCGGTTCGTGTTCGGAGCGGGCGCGATCGATCATCGCGGCCAAGTGACCGCGGGCCTCGGACACGGTGACCGTCGGCTCGTCGGGCATGCTTCGAGTGTACAACAGTTGGCTTACACGTACCTACAACGTTCTGTTGTACGCTTTGGAGGACGATGATCTGGAGCACGCGATCCTCCGCGGCCCCGAGCGGTCACGAGGTGATCGCTCAAGCCGACACGATGCATGGAACCAGTCGTCGGCGCCGCGTCAGCCTTGGTCCGCGAGCTATGCGAACATGTGTTCGCATGACGAGCCAAGGGTCGGCCTATGGTCGTTTTCGCAAGGCCTTGAACCGGGGCAATCTCGGGCTCGTTCACGCCGCGGCGCTCGAGCTGCCTCACGTTGACCTCGTCGACGCCCTGCGGATCGTGTTGCTGATGCGCGGCGTCGACGACGAGCGCTACGACCGGGCGGCCACGCGCTGGCTGGGCCGGTTCGCCGTGGAGCGTCCGTCGGCTCGGCTCGAGGACCTCCAACTGGCGCTGCACGCCCTCGAGGCGCTCCCGTATAACGAGGTGGCCGCGCGGCAGACGCTTGGCCGGCTCTGCGAGGCGCATGGCTTGCCGCGAGTTGTCGAGGCGCTCAGCTGGACCGGCGACGGCCCGTCGACCGGTGCCGATTGAGCCGGCCCGCCGCTGCCGGGCCCCCGCCGGTGCATACTTGCGGCCAATGTCGCCGGACGCGTTTCACGGCCCGGAGAGCCCCGCCGGCGCGCGCCGATGACCGTCGACGTGCGGACCGAGATCGAGATCGCCCGACCGCGGGCCGAGGTCGCGGCGTACGCGAGCGACCCCGACCACGCCACCGCCTGGTACCGGAACATCAAGACGATCGAGTGGAAGACGCCGAAGCCGCTCGCCGTCGGCTCGAGGCTCGCCTTCGTCGCCGCGTTCCTCGGTCGTCGCCTCGCCTACACCTACGAGGTCACCGAGCACGTCCCGGGCGAGCGCTTCGTCATGACCACGAGCGAGGGGCCGTTTCCGATGGAGACGACCTACACCTGGGAGGACGCCGGCGCCGGGGCGACGAGGATGACGCTGCGCAACCGAGGCGAGCCCGCCGGCTTCTCGCGGATGGCCACGCCGGTCATGGTGGGCGCCATGCGCCGGGCCAACCGCAACGACCTGCGCGAGCTCAAGCGGATCCTCGAGGCGTGAGTCGGTCAGCTGCCGGCGCCCGCGCGGGGCGCCAGCTCGCCCCCCCGGCCGCCGCGCCGCCGACCTCGGCCCCGGCCCGGGCTACTGGCTGGGCGACCCGCCGTCCCCGACCCGCCGGTAGCGGGCGTAGGCGACGCGAGCGCCGAAGGTCCGCGTCTCGACCAGCTCCAGGGCGATCGGGGCGTCGAGGACCGGGAAGAAGGGCGTGCCGCCGCCCAGCACGACCGGGCTGACGAACAGCCGGAACTCGTCGACCAGGCCCAGCCGGATGCACGTCGCGGCCAGGCCGGCGCCGCCGACGGCCATGTCGCCGCCCGGCTGCGCCTTCAGCCTGCCCACCTCCTCGGCCACCCCGCCTGCGACCAGGCGGGCGTTGCCCTCGACCCGGGCCAGCGTCGTCGAGAAGACGATCTTCGGCAGCTCCTGCCAGAAGTGGGCGAACTCGACCTCGTAGTCGGCGGCCAGCGGGCTCTCGCCGGCCGTGTCCCAGAACCGCATCACCTCGTAGAGCCGCCGTCCGCACAGCTGGACGTCGAGCTCCCGGGTCTGCGCGTTGTGGAAGCGATGGAGCTCCTCGTCCGGCGCCGACCAGTCGATCTCCCCGCCGGGCCCGGCGATGAACCCGTCGAGGGACACGCCCATCGAGTAGATCAGCTTCCGCATCGCGCTCACCATTCTGCCAGCGCTGCTCGCCGCGCTCGGTGCCCCGCGCCGCCCGGCCGGCGCAGGGAGCTCCAGGCCCGTACGGTGCAGGCATGCCACCCAGGCGCCCGCCCCCGGCCCGCCGCGGCCGCGCCGCGCGGCGACGGCCGGCCCTGCCACGACCGCAGGCGCCGCCATGACCGCGCCGGCGGTCGAGCTGCGCGGCCTGACCAAGGACTACGGCGGCGGTCACGGCATCTTCGGGCTCGATCTCGAGATCCGGCCGGGCGAGATCTTCGGCTTCCTCGGCCCGAACGGGTCCGGCAAGACCACGAGCATGCGCATGCTCGTCGGCCTCAGCCGGCCGACCAGCGGCGACGCAGAGGTACTCGGCCTGGACGTCGTCGGCCAGAGCCTCGAGATCCGCCGGCGGGTCGGCTTCCTCGCCGGCGACTTCGGCCTCTACCGCAGGCTCACCGGCGCGGCCATGCTCGACTACGTGGCCCGCCTCCACGGCGGCGTCGACCGCGCCCAGATCGCCGCCCTCGCCGACCGCTTCGGCGCCCAGCTCGACCGCCCGCTGAAGGACCTGTCGACCGGCAACCGGCAGAAGGTCGGCCTGATCCAGGCGTTCATGCACGAGCCCGAGCTGCTGATCCTCGACGAGCCGATCGCCGGTCTCGACCCGCTCGTCCAGAAGCACTTTCACGAGCTCCTGGCCGAGGTCCGCGCCGCCGGGCGTACGGTCTTCCTGTCCTCGCACACCCTGTCGGAGGTCGACCGCGTGGCCGACCGCGTCGCCATCCTCCGCGACGGCCGGCTCGTCGTCGTCGACACGCTCGACCACCTCCGCTCGGTCGCGATCCGTCGCCTGGACATCGAGTTCGCCGCCGGGCCGGCGCCGGTCGACGAGCTGCGGGCGCTGCCCGGCGTGCGCGAGGTCGACGCCACCGGCGCGCGGGTCCGCGTGGCCTTCGAGGGCTCGGCCGACGCCCTCGTCAAGGCGCTCGCCGGCCACGAGGTGCTCGAGATCCGCAGCCACGACAGCGACCTCGAGGACATCTTCCTCAGCTACTTCCAGGACGGCGCGGCATGACCGGCGCCGCCTTCGGCCTCGAGCTGCGCCTGCGCTCGCGCGTCGTCATCGCCGCCGCCGTATGGATCGTCGTCATGTGCGCCGCCGTCGGCGCGCTCTTCCCGTCGCTCGGAGCGACGATCGGCAAGCTCAACCTCCCCCAGGGCGTCGCCGGCCTCCTCGGCGGGGCCGACTACTCGACGATCGCCGGGTGGCTCAAGAGCGAGATCGTCAGCATCCTCGGCCCGGTGGTCGTGGCCGGCGTGGCCATCACGAGCGCCACGGCGACGACGGCCGGGGAGGAGCAGGACCGGATCACCGGGCTCCTCCTCGCCCACCCGGTCGCCCGCTCCCACCTCCTGCTCGCCAAGGCCGCGGCGATCGCGACCGCCACCGGGCTGCTCGGTCTCGCCACCTTCGCCGGCCTCCTCGCCGCCGTCGCCGCCGCCGGGGGCGGACTCGGCGCGGGCGACGTCGCCGCCCAGTCGCTGCACCTGATCTTCCTCGGTCTCGTCTTCGGCGCGCTCGCCCTCGCCATCGGCGCGGCCAGCGCCGAGCGCACGCTGGCCACCGGCGCCAGCGCCGGCGTCGCCGCGGCGATGTTCCTCGTCAACGGCTTCGCCCCCGTCGTCCCGGCGATCTCCTGGCTGAAGTACGTCACGGTGTTCCACTACTACTCCGGGCACGACCCGCTGACCCGCGGCGTCGACTTCGCCGACCTGGCCGTCCTCGCCGCGCTCACGGCCGCGCTCGTCGCCCTGGCCATCATCGGGTTCCGGCGCCGCGACATCCGCGCCTGAGTTACGTTGGTGTCACACCCCCACCGAGAGGAACGCGTTGTGCGCAGCAGGCGTGACCGACCGACCCGCCGGCGGGGCCGACCGACCGGCCGGCGCACCGCCGGCGCCGTCTGCCTCCTCGTCCTGCTCGCCCTCCCGGCCGGCGCCGGCGCCGCCTGGTCGGCGCCGCAGCCGATCGCCACCAGCGCCACCGGCTTCTTCGCCCCCCAGCCGGTGTTCACCGGCGGCGGCGAGGCGATCGTCGGGCTCGGCCTCGACGGGCACTTCGCCTACGCCCGCCTCCTCGGCGGCGCCTGGAGCCTGCGCCCGACCACGACCGCCGACCCGGCCGCGCGCCTGGAGGCCTACGCCCAGAGCCGCCTGCTGCTGGTCAGCCGGACCGACTTCCCGGCCGCCGAGCTCCTGGCCCGGTTCGGGAGCGCCGCCGGCGGCTTCGGCGCGGCGCGGCCGATCGCCGCCGGCCGGGTCGCGCTGCGCTACGACGTCCCCGTCAACCCGCGCGGCGACGCCGCCGTCGCCTTCGTGCGGAGCCTCCCGGGCGGCCAGCGCCAGGTCGACGTGGTCGTGCGGACGCACGGCCGCCCGTTCGGAGCGGTGGCGACGATCGCCGGCCGGCTCGACCCGAACGCCGTGGCCGTGGCGCTCGCCGCCGACGGCACCGTCCTCGTCGCCTTCGAGCGCGCCGGTCGGGTCGAGACCCGCACGCGCAGCCCGCGCGGCGCCTGGAGCGCCGCCCAGGTCCTGACCCGGGCGGCCGCGGCCGGCCACACCCAGCTGAGCGTTGCCCTCGGCGGCGGCAGCGGCGGCGCCGCGGCCGTGGCGTGGTTCTCGCAGGCCCTCAGCGAGGGCGGCGACAACGGCCCGGCGGCGGTCCGCGTGGCCGCCCGCCCCGGTGGCGCCGCCCGCTTCGGCCCCTACGTGCGGCTCGCCGACTACGCGGCCCGCGCCCCCCAGGGCGCCGGCGTCGAGGTCGTCGCCAACCCCACCGGGGCCACCCTCGTCGGCTGGACCGCCGCGGCCGGCGGCCACTTCACCGCCGACGTCCAGGCCCTCGGCGGCCCGAGCGCGGTCGTGTCCGATCCGGCGCTCGACGCGATCCTCGGCAGCGTGGCGATCGCCCCCGACGGCGGCGCCACCGCCGTCTGGGCACCGCCGCTCGACGCGCCCGCGGCGCGGCTGATGGCCGCCTCCCGGACCGCCGCCGCCGGCGCCGCGTTCTCGGCCGCCGAGCCGATCGGCGCCCCGGTGCTGGAGATCGCCGACCCGGCGGTGGCCGCGAGCGCGACCGGCGGCGCCCGGCTGGTTGCCTGGCGGGCGCGGACGGCCGCCCACACGCAGACGCTCTTCGCCGCGACCGCCCCGGCGCCCGGCTGAGCCCCGCCCGCCCTACCGCCGCGTGGCGTAGCCGAACAGCGAGCTGTCGATCAGCCACTCGACCGGCGCCCGGTCGTCGGTGTAGACCGCCCCGCCCCCGGGTGCCGGCCCGAGGCGGGCGGCCACGCGGGCGGCGAGCGGGCGCAGCGCTGGGTCGAGCCCCGCCTGCGCCGCCGTGATCAGCCCGGGCGCCAGCGGGTGGCGGGAGGCGACGACGAAGACGTTGGTCTCATCGACCACGTCCTGCCCGACGTGGGGGAACACAGCACGCAAGGTGGCGGCGATCACCTGCTCGAGCTCACCCGACGTCGACGGGTGCCCGACGTTGACCATGACCAGGCCGTTCGGCGTCATCCGGGCCGCCACCTCGCCGAAGAACTCGCGCGTGGTCAGATAGAACGGGATGTACGGCTGACGGTAGGCGTCGACCTCGACCGCGTCGTAGCGCGGGCCGGCCGCCCGCAGGAACGGGCGGGCGTCGGCGGCGATCGTGTGCAGGCGCGGCCCGCGCAGGTCGAACAGGCGCCGTCCGATCGTCGTCAGCGCGCTGTCGATCTCGACCGCGTCGACCGTCGTCTGGGGGAAGAAGTGGCCGTAGGCGCGGGCCGTCGTCCCGGCCGCGTCGCCGAGGATGGCCAGCCGCCGCGGCGCCGCGCCGAGCGTGGCCAGGGGCAGGACCAGCGGGTCGTCCCAGTAGTTGCCGGTCAGGTAGGACCCGGGCACCAGGAGCGAGTGGATGGCCTGACCCTCGTTGAGCTCGAGCCAGCGCTCGCCGTCCGGGCGCTCGATCACGCGCACGTGCTGGTAGGTCGTGTCGGCCTCGTAGATCACCCGGCCGTCGGCGGTGGTCCGGACCTGGCGGGGCGGGACGGCCAGGAGCACGGCGAGGACCAGGGCGACGCCGAGCGCCGGGCGCGGCGCCCCGCGGATGGCCGCCAGGGCCAGGGCGAGCGCGAAGGCCAGGAACGTGTCGCGCGTGCCGAGCCAGGGGATCAGGACGAGGGCCGAGGCGAACGTCCCGCACAGCGCCCCGAGCGTCGAGATCGCCGACAGGCGGCCGCTCACCCGGCCGGAGTCGGCGACCCCGTCGAGTGAGAGGCGCAGGGCGAAGGGCGTCACCGCGCCGAGCAGGAGCAGGGGGATCGCGCAGAGGATCAGCACGCCGGCCAGCGAGCCGAGGAAGGCGGCGGCCGAGATCGTGTCGAGCGCCTGGCTGGCGGCATCGAGGAACGGCGGGGCGACGAACGGCACGGCGGCCAGGAGGACGGCGGCGGCGGCCACGAGCCGGCTGAGCGTCGCCACCGACGGCGAGCGGTCGGCCAGGCGGCCGCCGAGGGCGTAGCCGGCGCTCAGGGCCAGCAGGACGACGGCGATCGTGTTGGCCCAGACGATCGTCGACGCGCCGAAGTAGGGCGCCAGCAGCCGGGCGGCGGCGATCTCGGTGCCGAGGCTGGCGCTGCCGACCACGAACACGAGCAGGCGCAGGCCGCCGACCGGCCTCCCCGGTGACCGCGGACCCCCCGGCGGCGGCGTCGGCAGCCCGCCCGCGGCCGCCGCCGGGCCGCCGCCGGTCGGGGTCGGCGCCCGCGCCACCGCTCAGGCCGACCGCGGCGCGAGGCGGCCGGCGAGCCGCTCCATCCCGAGCGCCCGGGCGGCCGCGGCGCCGCCGGCCCGGTCGGTCGCCGCGTCGGCCGGCAGCTCGACCTCGACCTCGACGAGGGTGGCGATCTTCAGGAAGTCGCGCAGCTCGTCGGCCTGCTCGCGCAGGGCGGCGGCGATCCGCGGCCGCTGGCGGTTGGCCGCGGCCAGCACGGGCTCGAGCGAACCGTGCTCGCGCAGGAGGTCGGCCGCCGTCTTGGCCCCGATCCCCCGGGCGCCCGGCAGGCCGTCGGACGGGTCGCCGCGCAGGGCGATGAGGTCGGGCACCTGGTCGGGCCGGACGCCGTAGCGGGCGCGGACGTCGGCCACGTGCAGCTCGACCGGCGGCTCGTTCTTCTTCAGCTCGAGCACGGCCGTGCGGTCGTCGACCGCCTGGTAGAGGTCGCGGTCGCCGGTCAAGAGCAGCGTCCGGCCGCCGGCCTGGCCCTCGGCCCGGGCGAACGACCCGAGCAGGTCGTCGGCCTCGAGCGTCGCGTGGGCGGCGACGGTCCAGCCGAAGGCGGCCAGGAGGCCGGGCGCCTTCTCCCACTGGGCCCGCAGCTCGTCCGGCATCGGGTCGCGGTGGGCGTGGTAGCCGGCGTAGAGCGCCACCCGGTACTCGGCCTCCTCGGCGCCCAGGCAGCAGACGACGGCCCGCGGCCGGCAGGCGTCGATCGCGAAGAGGATCGTGTTCACGGTGCCGAGCAGGGCGCCGGTCGGCCGGTCGGAGCTGTCGCGGATCGACCGGGGCAGCCCGAAGAAGGAGCGGTAGAGCAGCCAGGGCGTGTCGATCGCGAGCAGCGGGGCCGGCTCCACCCCGCGGAGGATAGAGGCGGCGGCGGGCTCGCTCACCCGGTCACGGGGGCGCCGGTGCCGCCGGTGGGCGAGACGGCCGGCGGCGGCGGCGGCGACGGCGACGGCGGCGGCGCGGTCCCGGTCGGCGGGGGGGCGGGGCCGGTCGCCGCCGTGGTCATGCACGGGGCGCTCCAGCCGGCGGGCGGGCGGCCGTTCGAGCCGGTGACCGCGAAGCAGGCCCAGGTGTCGGGCAGGCCGAAGGCGGCGGCGAGCTCGGCGCCGGTGACCCGGACCGAGCCGGCGCTGCCGACGACGACGGCGCGGACGATCCGCGGGGAGACGCCGCGCCGGGTGACGGCGATCCGCCGCAGCGTCCCCCGGAGGAGGCCGCCGAGGCGGGACTCGGCGTCGCCGAGGGTCAGCCGCCGGGAGTAGCGATGGCGGGGGGAGAGCGAGTCGTAGGGATCGTCGACCGAGACGAGCCAGGCCGCGGGCGGACTCCCGGGAAACGCGTTCTGGATGCTCTCGGTCCGCCCGCCGGAGGTGTCGAAGTAGAACGTGATCACCGGCTTGCCCTGGTAGGTGACGATCTGGCCGGCGGTGAGGGCGACCGCCCGGTCGGTGGTCGGGGTCTCGCCGGCGACGCCGACGTAGAGCTGGGAGCGGGTGTCGGAGTAGACGTCGAAGCCGGGGTGGCCGACGTCGGTGATGGCGTAGGTCCGGGCGGCGACCGCCTGGGCCTCGAGCTCGGCCAGCGGCCAGGAGGCGTCGCTCTCGACCGAGACGACCCCGCGAGCGTAGTCGTCGAGGCCGACGGCGTTGAGGACGTCGAGGCCGCCGGCGGCGTCGGGGCGCAGCTCGAGCGAGCCCCGGTAGCGGCCGTCGCGGCGGCCGTTCTCGGCCGTCCCGCCAAGCCGGACGGCGGCGGCGGCCGGCGTCACCACGAGCGGCGCGGCGACGGTGACCGACAGCCGGCCGGGACCGGTCAGGGTGACGTGGCCGCGACCGGACGCGGTCGCCTGGTAGACGGCGCCCGGGGCCAGGCGCCGGCCGGCGGCACGACCGGCGGCGCTGAAGGACGCGCTGGCCACCCCCCGCTGCATCAGCACCCGGACGAGGCGTCCGGGCGGGGCCTGCATGACCGCGGTGCCGGTGTAGTAGTGCGCGAGAATCGCCCTATAGTCGAAGCCATGGAGCGCGAGGCCGTAGGCGCCGTACTGGCTCATGCCGACGCCGTGGCCGCTGCCGCCGCCGTAGATCAGCACCGCCGGCGCGGCGGTCGCGCCGACCGGGGGGGCGGCCAGGGCGAAGAGCAGGCTCGCGGCCAGCAGGCGGCGCATCGGCGTCACGGTAGCCGACGGCGATGACCGAGGACGAGGTCCTCGCCGGCGTCCCCAAGCAGCTCCTGATCGGCGGGGCCTGGCGCGAGGCGACGGGCGGGGGGCGGTTCGCGGTGACCGACCCGGCGACCGACGCGACCTTGTGCGAGGTGGCGGACGCCGGCGTTGCGGACGCGCGGGCGGCTCTCGATGCAGCATGTGGAGCGCAGCCCGCCTGGGCGGCCACGTCCCCGAGCGAGCGGGGGGAGATCCTCCACCGGGCGTTTGCGGCGATCGCCCGGCGCACCGACGAGCTCGCGCTGCTGATGACGCTCGAGATGGGCAAGCCGCTGGCCGAGTCGCGGGCGGAGATCGCCTACGCGAACGAGTTCCTGCGCTGGTTCTCGCAGGAGGCGGTCCGGATCGAGGGCCGCTACGCGGCCAGTCCGAACGGCGCCGGGCGCCTGCTGACCCTGCGCCAGCCGGTCGGGCCGTGCCTGCTGATCACGCCGTGGAACTTCCCGCTGGCCATGGGGACGCGGAAGATCGGCCCGGCGATCGCCGCCGGCTGCACGATGGTGGTCAAGCCCGCCCGCCTGACCCCGCTGTCGATGCTCGCCCTGGCCGGCATCCTCGGCGAGGCGGGGCTGCCGGACGGCGTGCTCAACCTGCTGACGACGAGCCGGTCGGGCGAGATCACCGATCCGCTGTTCGACGACCGGCGGCTGCGCAAGCTGTCGTTCACGGGGTCGACCGAGGTCGGGCGCAAGCTGGCGGCCCGGGCGATGGACCAGGTGCTGCGGGTGTCGATGGAGCTCGGCGGCAACGCGCCGTTCCTCGTCTTCGAGGACGCCGACCTCGGGGCGGCGGTCGACGGGGCGATGATCGCCAAGCTGCGCAACATGGGCGAGGCGTGCACGTCGGCCAACCGCTTCCACGTCCAGGCGTCGGTGGCCGACGAGTTCGCCGCCCGCCTGACCGAGCGGATGGGCGGCCTGCGCCTCGGGCGGGGGACCGACGCCGGAGTCGACGTCGGCCCGCTGATCGACGAGTCCCAGCGGGAGAAGGTGGCCGAGCTGGTGGACGACGCGACGGCCCGCGGGGCGCGGGTCCTGCTCGGCGGGGAGGTGCCGGACGGCCCAGGCCACTTCTATCCGCCGACGGTGCTCGTCGACGTCCCGCGGGACGCGCGCCTGCTGCGCGAGGAGATCTTCGGACCGGTGGCGCCGATCGTCAGCTTCGCGACCGAGCGGGAGGCGATCGAGGCGGCCAACGACACCGAGTTCGGCCTGGTGGCCTACGTCTACACCAGCACCCTCCAGCGGGCCCTGCGCGTCGTCGAGGGCCTCGAGACGGGGATGGTCGGCCTCAACCAGGGCCTCGTCTCGAACGCGGCGGCGCCGTTCGGCGGCGTCAAGCAGTCGGGCTTCGGCCGCGAGGGCGGCCACGAGGGGATCGGCGAGTACCTGGAAACGAAGTACGTCGCGGTGGCGATGTAGCGAGCGGCGGTCGCTCAGCGCCGGGGCGGGGGGCTGCGCCGCTCGGAGGCGGCGCAGGCCAGGCAGAGGATGCTGTCGGGCATGGCCGCGAGCCGGGCCGGGGCGATCGGGGCGCCGCACCGGTCGCACGTCCCGTAGGTCCCCTCGTCGAGCTTGGCCAGGGCCCGGTCGGTGCGCACCAGGGCGCGCTCGAGCGACCCGCCGACCCCGATCTCGGTCAGGCGGCTGATCGCCTCGACCGTGCCGTCGCCGATCCGCTTGCCGAAGCCCTGCGCGCTCCCGCGCTCGGGGCGGGCGGCCAGGGCGGCGACCCGACGCCCGGTCTGCTCGCGGCGCGCCTCGAGGGTGCGGCGAATCGCTGGGAGGTCGAGCTCAGACGTGTTCTTCGCGGCCAATCGCGCCTTCGAGCATGGCCTCGGCGGCATCGCCGTCCTGCCGCATCCCCTCGAGCATCCCGGTGGCCCGGGCGTCGAGCTTGACCTGGATCGCGTGCTCGCCTCTGAGCTCCCGCGAGGCGCGCGGGGCGAACCGGTCGAACGGCCGCCGCCGATCGCTGACTCCCCGCTCGACGGGATGCTTCAACGACATACCAGCGAGTCTAGCCCCGCCGGCCGGGCCCGAATCGGCCGGCGCCGGCGCCGGCGCCGGGTCAGCCGGTCCGGCGGCGGCGGCGAGCCAACGCCAGACCGCCGGCCGCGCCAAGGGCCACGGCGATCGCGCCGAGGACGATCGGGAGCGTGTCGCTGCTCCCGCTCGCGGCCGCCGGCGCCGGACCAGAGCCGGCGAGGGCCAGGGGCGCCTCCGTGCCGTCAGCTCCCGCGTAGACGAGGCCCTTCGTGGTGATGAGGTGCTGCACCACCGGCGTCAGGGCGCCGGTGGTCAGGTTCACCTTGACCACCTGGTCGCCGAGGCCGTCGTTCGACGCCAGGGCGGTGCCGGTGACGAACGGCCCGGTGACCTTGTAGAGGGCGGACCGGCCGGCGGCCGCCGGGGCGCCCTTGTCGACCACGAAGAGGATCCCCCCGTCGGAGGTGACCCAGCGGATGTCGTCCAGGCCGAACGGCGTCTTCAGCGCCGTCAACCCGGTCGCGGCGTTGATGTCCCGGGCGAACACCAGCTGCTGGGAGGTCTGGTCGTCGATGACGAAGCTGCCGCCGTAGCGCGGGCTCGTGGCCGGGACGATGGCGCCGGAGTCGACGTCGCCGAGCGCCAGCTTGACCGTTCCGGTGCCGGCGTTCCCGTTCGCCGCGGTGGCGTTGTCCAGCCAGGTCGGCGTCAGCGCGGCCGTGCCGCTGGCGGCGCCGGCGGCGGGCGGGGTCAGCACGACCCGGAACACCGCCGTGCCGGTGTGCCCCTGCGGGTGCGAGGCGGTGATGTAGACGTGGCCGGCGCGATCGACGCTCACCGAGTCGGTGCCGCCGCCGGTGTGCAGGGCCCCCTTCGCGGCCGCCGTGTCCGGTGCCCCCGGGGAATAGGCGTAGTTGGTGACCTGGGCGGCGGCGGGCGCCGACGGGGTGATCGTCGCCAGGTGGGAGTGGTGATCCTCGTCGAGCGTCACGATCACCCGATGATTGAGCGGGTCGGCGCCGATCCCGTCGGCCTTGTCCGGGAGCGACCAGGTCCGCACGAGCGCACCGTTCTCGCCGTACTCGCCGATCGTGCTGCTGCCGCCGCCACCACCGCTGAGGGTGGCGTTCTGGCAGGTCATGAAGAGGTGGCCCTCGAGCAACGCGAGGTCGTCGCAGTTCGTTGCGCGGGCCGGGGCGTCGGCGATCTTGGCGACGGTGAACCCCGGGGCGGCCGCCGGCGTCGCCGCGGCGGCCCCTGCGACCCCGCCGGCGCTCAGCGCGCCGCAGACGACGGCGCCGACGATCGCGGGGCGCAGGCGCAACGACGCGACATGGGGCTCACGAACGTCGAACATCGGGCAGCGGTCCTCGCTTGAGCCGGGAATCGGTCGGACTGCCGCGGCGCCGGCGCCGGCGACTGCGGCTCGCGGTCGGCCCACCGTAGGAGGATCCGGGGCCGTCGGCGTGAAGAGGTCGTGAACAATCGGAGGCGGTTCACCGTGATAGGCTCGGCTTTGCGTTCCGAGCCCTCGCCGTTCTCTGTGCGCGCAGGACTGGAAGGGGACGAGCGGGCCCGTCAGCCGGGCTGAACGCCGGACTACTTCTCGTTGTCACCAAGCATCGCCCCCCGAGGAGCAGTCCCAGATTTCGTCCGCCAACCCCGATCCTGCCGTGATCACCGAGCCGCGCGAGCAGCCGGCACCGAGCCCGCCGCCGCCCCGCGCCGTCGACTTCGGGATCAAGCCGATGGAGAACGAGACGGCCGAGAAGGTGGCCAACGGCGTCGTCACCGTCGTGCCCTTCCTGCTCCTGTTCGTCGCCGGCTGGCTCGCCTGGGGCGGCCTGCTCCACTGGCAGGACCTGCTGGTCATGGGGATCACCTACCTGCTGACCGGACTGGGGATCACCGTCGGCTACCACCGCCTCTTCACCCACCGGAGCTTCAAGACCGGCAAGGCCGTGCGGATCGTGCTCGGCGTGCTCGGCTCGGCCGCGATCGAGGGCCCGGTGATCGAGTGGGTCGCCACCCACCGCCAGCACCACCGCTTCTCCGACCGGCCGGGCGACCCCCACAGCCCGCACGTCGGCCAGGGCGACGGCTGGCGCGGCGCCCTGCGCGGCCTGGCCCACGCCCACGTCGGCTGGACGTTCGGTGGCGTCGAGCGGGCCAGCAGCGAGCACTACGCGCCCGATCTGCAGGCCGACCCGGTGGTCTGCTTCGTCGACCGGATGTTCCCGCTCTGGATCCTCGCCGGCCTCGCCTTCCCGGCGCTGCTCGGCCTCGCGCTGACCGGCACGCTGGCCGGCGCGTTGACCGGGTTCCTCTGGGGCGGCGCCGTGCGGGTCTTCTTCCTCCATCACGCGACGTTCTCGATCAACTCGATCTGCCACTTCTTCGGCCGCCGCCAGTTCGACACCAACGACCACTCGCGCAACGTCCGCTGGCTGGCCCTGCCGACGCTGGGCGAGGCGTGGCACAACAACCACCACGCCTTCCCGACCTCGGCCGTCCACGGCCTCGGCCGCTGGCAGCCGGACCCGTCAGCGGCCGTGATCCGCGGCCTCGAGTTGACCGGCCTGGCCTGGGACGTGGTCCGGATCTCGCCGGAGCGCCAGCGGGCCAAGGCGCTCGGCTCCGCGACCGGCTGATCGCGCCGGCCCGGAGCGGACCCGGCGCATGGCCGCGCCGCGTCAGCCCCGCTGGGCCGCCAGCCAGGACTCGATCGCCGCCACGCGCTCCTCCAAAGCGCTCAGGCGGTCCAGGTCCGTCGCGGCGGAGGCCGCCACCGCCGGTTCCGGGACGAGCTCGCCCTGGTCGGCCACGAGCTGGCGGGCCTCGGCGACCTGGGCGGCCGCCGCCTCGGTCTGGTAGCGCACCAGGCGGGGCGACCGGGCGTCGGGGTCCACGGGCGACTGGAGGCCGTAGTGCTCGAACAGGGCCGCCTCCTCCTCGGCGGTCAGCTGGCCGTCGGGCTCGACGCTCGGCGACCGCTTGATCTGGTCGGCCGGGTAGGCGACGCGGACGTGGTCGCGGGCCATGCTCGCCCCGCTCAACGGGACGAACGTGAGGCGCCGGCCGAACAGCCCGGTCTTGACGCAGGCGAAGCCGGGGCTCCCGCCCTGGCGGTCGTAGTAGATCTCCTCCAGCCGTCCGACCCGCTCGTCCTCGGGGTCGACCACGTCCTGGCCCCGCCACTCGCTGATGCGCTCGATATCGAACATCGCGCTCCCTTCGCGCCTCGGTCGCCTGGCGGCTACCCGGCCGGAGGGGCGGCCAATCAGTCGTAGGCGATCGCCGCGAGGATGTCCAGCCGGGCGGCGCGCCGGGCGGGAGCGACGGCGGCGAGGATGCCGAGGGCCACGGTGAGGACGGCCAGCCCGGCGACGGCGGGCGCCGGGACGCTGAAGCGCAGGCCCTGGTCGCCGAGCGACGCGGTCACCACGGCGGCGAAGAAGATCCCCAGGGCGAGGCCGACGGCCCCGCCGATCATCGCCGTGATCACGCTCTCGTAGCGGACGATCCGGCGCACCGTCCGGCGGGAGGCGCCGAGCGCGCGGAGCGTCCCGAGCTCGCGGCGGCGTTCGTGGATCGACAGGGTCAGGGTGTTGACGATGCCGAACAGCGACACGAAGACGCTGATCGCCAGCAGCGCGTAGAAGAGGTAGAGGATGCTGTTGAGGCTGTTGGACTCGACGTCCTTGAGCTGCTGCTCGGATCGGGCGCGGGCCTCGGGGAACGCGGCCAGGGCGGCGTTGATCCCCCGGCCGACCGCGGCGATGCTCGCTCCGGGGACGAGCTTGACCAGGATGCGCCGGACGCGGAGCTCGTGGAAGAGGTGGTCGAAGGTGGGCAGGGAGACGCTGTAGCCGCCGAGGAGCGCCCGGTCGCGGTAGATGCCGCGGACGGTCAGCTCGGTCTGCTGGCCGGCCGGTGTGGTGACGACGAAGTGCCGGCCGACCTGGAGGTCGCCGCGGTTGGCCAGGGTCTGCTCGACCAGGGCGCCGTTGGGGCCGAGCAGCCCGAGCAGCGAGTCGTCGCCGTTGACCCAGTCGAAGCGGTAGACGCTGCCGAGCGTCTGGGTGTCGATGCCGTTGACGCTCTGCGTCCCGCCGACGTCGACGTGGGAGTCCGACCGCTTCAGGACCGAGACGATCTGCACGCCCTTGACCCCGGCCACGGCCTTGGCCGCGGCGGCCGGGATCGGCGAGAAGCCGTCCTGGTTGGTCACGGCCAGGTCGCCGGCGAAGCTCCGGGCGACGACGTCGCGGATCGCGCTGCGGGCCTCGGCGGCGAAGATGGTCACGAAGAGGACGAGGGCCAGACCGACCATCAGGGCGGCCGCGGTCGCCGCCGTGCGCGACGGGTTGCGGGCGGCGTTCTCCCGGGCCAGGCGGCCGGCCAGGGCGGTCCGCTGCTCGAGCGGCCAGCCGGCGATGCGGGCGGCGGTGGGCACGGCCCGCGGGGTGAGGACGGCCAGGCCGACGGTCACGGCGATCGCCCCGGCCGCCGTGCTCGCCACGCCCGAGCCGGAGGCCAGGCCGCTGAGGGTGAGGACGATCCCGGTCCCGGCGAGGGCGAGCGCCAGCCAGGGAACGGCCGGAGCCAGCGAGCCGGGAAGGAGCACGCCGTCGCGCAGGGCGGCCAGCGGTGGGACCCGGGTGGCCCGGAGGGCCGGAACCAGCGAGCTCAGCAGGGTGACGACGGTCCCGACGGCGACGCAGACGACCACGGTCCGCGTCTCGAGCACCGGGCTGGTCGACGGCAGGCGCAGGCCGAAGGCGTCCAGGCCCGAGCGGATCAGACCGGCCAGGCCGTAGCCGAGCGCCGTGGCCGCCAGGCTGCCGGCGACGCCGATGGCCAGGCCCTCGAGCAGGACGGAGACGAGGATCTGGCGGCGGCTGGCGCCGAGCGTGCGCAGGAGGCCGAGCTCACGCGTGCGCTGGGCGACGGTGATCGAGAACGTGTTGAAGATGACGAAGGCGCCGACGAAGACGGCGATCAGGCCGAAGGCGAGGAGCGCCTGGGTGAGGAAGGACAGCTGGTTGAAGATGCGGTCGGTGTCCTGGCGGGCCTGGGCCGTGGCCGTCTGGACGACGAGGCGCGGGCCGAGCAGGGGGGCGATCTCGCGGACCAGCGTCGCCGGGGGGACGCCCGGGCGGCTGGCCACGTCGACGCGGTCGACCCGGTCGGGCTTGAGGAAGTAGCGCTGGGCGGCGGCGAGGTCGAAGGCGATGAGCGTCGTGCCGAGGTTGGCGGCGCCGCCGAAGCGCATGAGGCCGACGATCTTGAACGGCCGGGCCGGGCGCAGGGTGGCGATGGTGATCCGCTGGCCGCGGTGGTAGTGCTCGAGGGCCGCGGTCTCGGCGTCGACGAGGACCTCGTGCGGCCGGCGCGGCGGCCGGCCGGAGACGATCTGGATCGCCTGGAACGGCGGCCCGACGTAGGAGAAGGCCTTGGTGCCGCCGGCGCCGACGTTGACGATCTGGCCGTCGGCGCGGACGATCGACGCCACGTCGGCGATCTCGCCCTGGGCCCGCTCGACGTCGGGGAGCTTCTGGATCTTGGCCAGGACGGCGGCGGAGACGGTCGGTGCCTGGGCCGTCGAGTCGAGCGGGGCCCGGCCGGTGACCACGACGTCGGCGCCGCGGGCGGCGTCGGCGACGGCGCGGGAGACGGCGTGATTGATGGTGTCGGTGAAGACGAGGGTGCCGGAGATCACCGTCACCCCGAGCAGCACCGCGGCGGCGGTCAGGGCTGAGCGCAGGCGGCGCGCCAGCATGCCGCGGAGCGTCACCTTCCTCATCGCCGGTTGAGCACCTCGCGCGTCTGGACGCGATCGTCGTTGGGCCGGTCGTCGACGATCCGGCCGTCGGCGATCGAGACGATCCGGTCGGCGTAGGCGGCGACGAGCGGATCGTGGGTGACCATGACCACGGTCTGGCCGAACTCGTCGACCGCCCGGCGCAGGAGGCGGAGCACCTCCTCGCTCGAGACGGAGTCGAGGTTGCCGGTCGGCTCGTCGGCGAAGACGACGTTCGGCTTGGCGACGAGGGCGCGGGCGATGGCGACCCGCTGCTGCTGGCCGCCCGACAGCTGGGCCGGGCGGTGGTCGCGCCGGTCCGACAGGTCGACCGCCCGGAGCAGGTTCTCCATCCAGGCGGACTCCGGCGTCTCGCCGGCGATCCGCAGGGGCAGGGCGATGTTCTCCTGGGCGTCGAGGGTGGCCATCAGGTTGAAGGCCTGGAAGACGAAGCCGACCTGCTGGCGGCGGAGCTCGGTGAGCTCGGAGTCGCCGAGCTCCGACAGGGTGACGCCGGCGATCTCGACGGTCCCGCTGGTCGGGGCGTCGAGGCCGGCCAGGAGGTGCATCAGCGTCGACTTGCCCGAGCCGGACGGCCCGGTGATCGCGTTGAAGCTGGCCCGCTCGAAGGTGACGGTGACGCCGCGCAGGGCCTCGACGGCGGCCGGGCCGTCGCCGAAGCGCTTGATCAGGTTGCGTCCGGCGACGGCCGGGACCTTCGGGGGGGCGTAGGCGCGGACGGCGGGCGGCGCCTCGACGGCGGCCGGGCTCGGCGGCGGCGGGTCGGGCGGCAGCGGCTGGCCGCGGAGGCGCAGCTGGAGGCGGTAGACGGCGCGGACGGCGAGGCCCGGCAGTCTGACCGGGAGGCCGAGGCGGTGGAGGACGCGGCCGCGCCGGGTCGCCGGCGGGGCCGCCGGCCCGCCGCCGCGCCCGAGCAGGCGATCCCGCCAACTGCGGCCAGGCGCGTCGTAGGCGCCCTCATGGCGCCAGAAGCGAACCCTACGTCGGAACTTCATCTAGCCGGGCAGCCTAGTACGACGACTCGCCGCTCGACGCGCGGGCGGGGCCGGCGGGCGGGGCGGGTGCCACGGTGGGATCCGCCGGGTGGCGGGCGGGTTCGTCGGGGGCCACCGGCGCGGCGGGCCGGGCGAAGCTGCGGGGGGGCGGCCGGGTCCGGCGGGCAGCCAGGTCCGGCGGGCGGGGGCGGACCGGCGGGCCGAGCGATGGCCGCGGGACGGGGCGGCGGGTCCGGCGGCAGCGGCGGGCGCGGCCCAGCGCGGCGGGCCGGGCAAAGCCGCGGGGCGGGCGGCGGGTCCGGCGGCAGCGGCGGGCGCCGCGGTCATTGGCCGTCCACTAGCATCGGGCGGCGCGAGGCGAGATAGCTCAGTTGGTAGAGCACACGACTGAAAATCGTGGTGTCCCCGGTTCGAGTCCGGGTCTCGCCATCAAAGGGTCCGCCGCAATTGCTGGGGTTTCGGCTTGGCGGCCGGGGGCGCGTGGGCGCAGGTGGGTGCTCGTGCCCTTTGGTGTCGTTTGGGGTTCCGCCGCCGACGACTCTCGTGGACCGGGGATAGCTTTCAAGGGCGACCGACGGCTGATTGGCCGGAGATCGCCCTTCTCGGCGGCGCAGGATCCGCCGCCGTGGCGAGTCGCACGCCCCACCGGGCCGCGCGATGACCTCGTGGACCTGGTGCTGCGCGACCGCGGCATCGTCCGAGTGTCCGAGGACGGTGCTGATCCCAGCGCGACGATGTTCGTGCGGCCCTTGAGCTCGACGCCGTCGCACAGCACCGCCAAGTGGACGTCGTCTAACGAACGCAGGGCTCTCGATCGGGCGGGCCAGCGCACCGCACGGGACGATCGTCGACCACTCGCCCGCCGGTTGGCGGCCATCGCTCGGTCCCGAGCAAGCAGGCGTCGGCTTCGCGGCGCTGCTGACGATCGAGCGTCGTCGTCTGCGCGCGCGGCATCGGGTGCGGCGGAAGCGCGAGCCCGCTGCCCCGGCCATGAGGCCGATCGGGCGATCGGAGGATCGGAGGATCGGAATGTCGCCGAGGGGATCGTGCGGGTCGTGGTGAGACACGCGATCACCTTCGTGGCGAAGGAGTCGTCAGGCTAGAGCGTGCCAACGGAGTGAAGCGGTCGGCGGGCCGCTCTTGCTCGGTATGGCGGCTCAGTCGGCGTCAGCAAGCCAGACGGGGGCGTCGCTGGCGTAGCGTGAGGGCGGCCCCGGCCAACGCAGGGGCTGGCTGTCGAGACGCCCTGGTGGCGCGACTGCGGTCACGTGCGGGTCGCGGTCAACGAGGTAGGGCTTTGGGTCGAAGTCGGCGTCGGCGACGGGCGGGCGGCGCAGGAGGTCTTCGGCGGTGGCAGTACCGCCGTCGACGACCGGCAGCCGATCTCAGGACGCTCCCTCTCGTCCCAGATCGGAGCGTCTGGCACACGCCATGGCGGCTGTCCTCTTTCGGACGCGCCGCGAGAGCGCTGAATGGTTGGCTGATCTCGACCGTGTCTATACGCCGGCGCCGCGCGCGGCCACGAGCAAGCCGGTGGCGGGAGCCCTCGACTGTTCTCGGCAAGCCGTCCGTGAGCGCGCCCGCGGGGCATCGCTTTGCTCAGTTCGACGTCGTCGTGCTCGTGATCGCGTTGGCGACGTAGGGTGCTCTACCGAAGAGCCGGGAGTGGATGGCTCACGTCGCAGAGCCGCCTCGGGATCAGTACTCGTTCTTGATCACGAAGTAGGAACCGCGAATCGTTCCGGCCAGCTTCGACTTCTGCCTCGCGAACTTGAACCGCGAGGCGAGCTCCGCGGGAACTTCCATCCCGTCGGAGAGCTTGAACCCGACCGCCCGCTTCCCGGCGTCGTCGACGGTGTACATCACGTTGATCGACAGACCGCTCTCGTAGAAGACGTAGGCGATTCGGATGTTCTCGACCTGGAAGGCCGTCGCCTCGAGCGGGCGAGACGAGATGACGATGTCGCGTTCTTCCTTGAGGATCCGGTGCACCCAGTCGATGGTCGTCTTGGCGTCGCTCGCAGGCTCGACCGTGAAGACGTGGTCGTACTTGTTCTTGAAGTAGCGGGCCTCGTTCGCCCGCAGACCAGCGAGCGCGGCCGCGACCGGCGACGACTCCAGACCGACGGTCGAGACGGTGTTGAAATCCACGGTGTAGGGCATGACGCACTCCCGACCTCGACAAGATGTTGGTCACGTAGTTCCGTCGTACGCTACCTCAGCCGGCGCCAACGGGGCATCGCTCCGGATCCACACACGAATGTCCGCGCGGACCGACCAGGCTGCCTCGACAGCGATCGCTTCGCCGTCGGCGTCGACGTCGGAGCTGGCGATCGCAATGGCGACGTCCCATCAGGGCACGCGAGGAGGCGTCACGACTGCTTCTCCCGCTCGGAGATCTGTTCACTCGCCGGGGCCAGGCGCGGGACGATGGCAAGGTATTCGTTCGTCGTCCAGAGGAGGACATCATGGAGTCTATGCCGCTGCTGGATTGCGCCGGTAGGCGGAGGTCGCCTGCGACCACGTCCAGCTTCCACGAGGGGCTCTCGCCCAGGAACAAGGGCCTGCGGTATCCGCCGGACCCGCCGACCGTTGAGGAGATCGTCTCGGTAATGCGCGCCGCCGGCGAGAGCGCCGAGGCCGTGCGGTTGCGCTGCATCATCGTCGTCCTGTGGCGTGCCGGGCTTCGGATCAGCGAGGCGCTCGCGCTCAACGAGACGGACCTCGACCCGGTCCGTGGCTCGCTGCTCGTCCGCCACGGTAAGGGCGATAAGCGCCGCGAGGTCGGAATGGATCGCTGGGCGTGGTCGCACCTCGACCCGTGGCTCGAACTCAGGAGAGAGCTACCGGTCGGCCGGCTGTTCTGCGTCGTGCGCGGTCCGACTCGCGGGCGGCCATGCGCGTCAGCCGGAATCCGCGCCCAACTGCACCACGCCGCGGCTGTGGCCGGTGTCCGCCGTCGGTTCGCGCCACACCAGCTCCGGCATGCGCACGCGGTCGAGATGTCACGGGAGGGGATCTCGATGCTGGTGATCCAACGCCAGCTCGGGCATGCCGATCTGGCGATCACGTCGCGGTATCTGCGCGGGATCGATAACACCGAGATCATCGCTGCCGTCCACGAGAGGCCCGCCCCGACGGTCCCCGCTGACCCGCGGATCGCACCTCGCCGCTGATCCACCGCTTCGCGCTGACGCGCGGCCGAGTCGCATCCGCGTGGCCGCGCGCCGGCCCGGCGGCTGCGATGCCTCTCGATGCCTGCCGCCGGTGCCGGTAACGTGAACGTCGAGATGGCCGTCGCAGACCTTGATGCGATCCGGGAGCGTCGGAGCGAGATCCTGGACCGTGCCTCACGACACGGCGCCCGAAACGTTCGCGTGTTCGGGTCCGCCGCTCGCGGTGACGCCGGGCCTGCGAGCGACGTTGATCTCCTCGTCGCAATGGACCCCGGCCGAAGCCTGCTGGACTTCGTCGGGCTATGGCAGGAACTCGAGGACCTGTTCGGTCTGAAGGTCGATCTGGTCAGCGAGGGCGGGATCAGCCCATACCTGCGCGAACAGATCCTGTCCGAAGCCATCGCTCTGTGAACAGCCAGCGCGCCTACCTCCTCCACACCCTCGACGCGATCGACGCCGTAATCGAATACACCCGAGACGGCCACGACGCCTTCTTCGCCGATCGGAAGACCCAAGACGCGGTCATCCGCAACATCGAGGTCCTCGGTCAGGCGGCCAAGGGCCTCTCAGCGGAAACCCGCGCACACGATGACTCGATCCCTTGGCGCCAGATCGCGGGGATGCGCGACAAGCTGATCCACGAATACTTCGGCGTTGATCTCACGCTGGTCTGGGACGTCGTCGAGCGCGAACTCCCCACACTGCGTCCGAGGATCGCCGCGCTGCTGGAAGGCGTCATCGAATAGGTCCGGCCTGACCGCGACGCATCGATCGTCGCCAACACGATCGTGAGCTCAGCGACGTCGGGCTGAGCGAAGCGGTCGTCCCCGGCGGAGCGCCGAGGCGGGTAGTGGCGGGCAGCTGCGAGCCTCAGACCGGCGACGGGATCGAGGCCGCTGCGCACCCGTGCATAGGCACACCTTCTTCACCGGCCAGCCGTTCGACGCGCTCGCTGCGCGTCCATGGCGGTCGCGCTGTGGTGGCCCACGACGAAGTTCGCTTCTGTCCGAACGACGGAGGGCCGCGGCGGCCGGCAGGCTGCGCCACTGGAGCGCGAGGCGCGCCCCCGCCTCTCGCCGGACAGCACCTCGGCGCGGCGAAGTTCGGTCGCCGCTGATATCGCCGCGATTCACACCGTGTGTCGGCGCGACGAGAAGACTGACCTCTTCCCCGCCAGACGCAAAAATGGCCCCTTGGACGGTCGTGGAGTCGTCTGGGGCGATGCCGAGCCTCGTTATGTCCATCGAGACGAGGCGCGGAGAGGGTGGCTTCAGTGGAGCGGTGGGCCGAGCTTCCGCGCGACCACTTCGTGGCAAGTCGCTCCTGGGCTCGGGCCGGAGCCTGCACCCCGAGGCAGCCCCTAAGTCGTGCAACGGTGACCGCCGCATCGACTGCGTCGGTCCCAGAGGGCCCAGCGCGAATGGGCCGCTCGCACGCCCGACTCGCAGTACGTTCCGTCCCTAGCCCTACGCTTTAAGTTGTGCCCCGGACGCCCGTCGGATACGTTGCCCTTCTGGGTGTGTCCGATGACGTCGGGGGGTTCGTAGTGGTACGAGGGTCTGCGAGACGGTTGGTGGGACCCGGCCGGCGCCTGGCTGGCGGTCGCGTCGGCAATCTCGCGTCGCGACGGCCAACCACGCTCCTGCTCGCTTCGGTCATCTCACTCCTCGCGACGACGATGATTGCCGGTCCCGCACTGGCGGCCGGCCAATCCCCGTCCGCACGGCCCGGGAATCCAATGCGCGAGGTGTCGGCGGCGTCCCCGTCACCCGAGTTGGTTGGCGGTCCTCCGCCGCCGCCATTCACAACTCTTGCCGCGCCAGGACCAAGTCAGGCGTCGTCCGTCGGTGCGCCGTTCACGCAGTGTCCCGCGGTTGGTGCGTCCCCGAGCTGCGGGATCCTGATCGTCGTTAACGCCGACCGCACCGTCGCGGTGCTTGGTGATAGCGCGGTCGGGCCCTACGACGGCGGCGACGACACGCTGGTCGGAGTCCAGAACAATTCGTCGACGTCGGTTGACGCCATAACGGTGAGCGGCCCGAGCGGCAGCGGTATCTTTGGTTTTGACAGCGATGGCCTGTGTACCTACGTTTCGGTGCCTTGCGGGACATATGGATACGAGGGTCCTGGAACCACGTTCGTAAGGGACACCGCCAACTTCGACCACGGCGAGGTCGACTTCGGCTCCGGCGGTCTCGCGGCGGGGGCTTCGGCATACTTTTCGCTCGAAGGAGCATTGAACTTCGCCGAACTCACGGCGCGGCAGGGGAAGCTCGCCGGACGGTATGTCGCCCTGGGGGACTCGTACTCCTCCGGCGAAGGCGCAGTCGGGCCCGACAAGAGCCGTGCCAGTGCGGCGTTCGACCCGGCAACCGACACGACCAACCTCGCCAAGTCAGACGCTAGCTACAATACGTGTCACCGGTCCGCCAACGCATACCCCTATGCCGTCAAGGCAGCGCAGGGCATCGCGGCCGCAAACTTCACGTTCCACGCATGCAGCGGGGCGATCATGGCCGACTTCCTCGCCACGCTCCCAAGCTACCCGGCACAGTGGAACGACGGCTCACAGCTTGACGCCATCGGACCCGCGCCGCAAGCCAAGACCGGTTATCTGCCGCCCGCTAGTCTCGCAACGACGCTCGTCACGCTCAGCATCGGAGGCAACGACGCGGGCTTCGCAGATATTCTGGCCAATTGCATCCGCGGAAACTACACGCTGTTCTTGGGAAATGTCTTGTCAAGCGATTCGCACTGCATCCGCCATGCGGAGGCTGACCTGGCTCGCGGTCAGCAGTTGCTCAATAACGGTGGCGAGATCTTCGTCAACAAGTCGGACAACAAGTGGCAGTTCTGTGGGCGGAGCAACTACTGCGCCCTTGCTCGCAAGTATCACTTCTCCAACAAGACCGTGGTGACCGTGCCCAATCTCGCTGGTCTCCTGCATATGATCCAGATGCGTGCACCGGCCGCGCTGATCGAAGTGCTCCTTTACCCCCATTTATTTACGTCAAATCCCGCAAAGACGTGCACGGTCGGAACGTTCCATTCGAGAGTCGGTCCGGAGGCTTACACTCTGAGCGGGCCCGAGATCAACGAATTCAACAGCTTGGTTGACCGCCTGGACGGTACGATCGGCGGAGAGATCATCGCGGCCGGGACTACCGGTGTCCACGTGGTTCCCGTCGATACCGCGAAGGAGTTCGCGGCCCACGAGCTCTGCGACACCTCTCCGCACCCGTCGCCGTGGCTCAACGGCTTGATCTGGGAGCCGGGACACTCGCTGACCGACGAATCGCCGTTCAGCTTTCACCCGAACGCGTTGGGGCAAGCCCAATTTGGCGTGGATGTGAACTCATAGCCGTTCGATCGGCGCTCCACGCCGCCGGACTCGAACCGGGAGCGGTCGCGGCCGCCTAGACGCCCGAGCGCTGCTGGGAGGTTCATGCTTCCCTGGGCCGTGCGCTCCGCGGACCAAATCGACGCTCGGGATCCGGCTAGGTGACGAGCCCGGGGCCCTGCGAACGCGGTGATGTAGGAAGAGGTGCGGGCCTACCGAGGCGCCCGAGCCCGCTACGACTTCAACTGGGTCGAGCCGCTCGAGTACCGCGTGGAGCGTCTCATCGGTACAGCGTTCGTCCCGTCGTCGATGAGGCTGGGCGGGGGTGCCCACCCCGCCTCGTTTGCTCCCGAGCATGGCAGGCTCCCGCGGCCGGCACAATCGCTTCCGTCGGCGGCCGCAACGCGAAGGGCGAGTGCTGTGGCGGAGCTACCGTGGGCATCGACAGTCGCCCGGCGGCCGTGCCCGTGCGGAGTCGTCGAGGGGCGAGCGACGTCGTCAACCGCATGTCGCGCGACCGCTCTTGACGACCGAGCGCGTCTCTGACGGCCGCTGAGAGGTGCCCGCCGCGCTTCCGCTTCCGTGGACTAGCGACAGCGGCCCGGCGTCCACGGTGCGGCGCTGCCCATTTGTCGCTCGTCTCGCAAGAGTCTCGCCGCCGTTGGTCGCGTCCCTGCCCTAGAGTCGCGATCATGGGTCCGCTGAGGAGCTCCCGCGGGTGAGTCCATTTTCGAGCGACCCGGTGCCGCGGCGCATTCTTCAGGTCCGAGGGGCTGAAGTCTCGGTCTCTCTGGAGAGCCGCTTCGCGGCCGAGGCGGACCTTGAGCAGGCCATCGCTGCTCACCCCGAGGTGTTGCCGTCCGAGGATCTCGGGTTGGGCCCGCTGGTCGCCCTTGGGACGCAGCTTGATTTCGGCGCTGGCCCGATCGATCTTCTTGCCGCCGACCCCTCGGGCCGTCTCGCGATCGTGGAATTCAAGCGCGGGAGCGAGAACCCGGACATTCGCAAGGTCGTCGCCCAGCTCCTCGACTACGGCAGCTCACTGTGGCGCGCCCAATACACCGACGTGGCACGGCGCTGCGTGCCGACCCCGCCAGCCGCTGGATGGGATCTGGCGGACCTCGCGTCACAGCGGTGCCTGATGCTCGACATCGCGTTCGATCCCGACGCGTTCCGGGCTGGCGTAGAGGCATCGCTTGAAACCGGCGACTTCGTGTTTCTGTACGTCGGCCGTGACCTTGACGAGAGGACGCGGCGGATCATGACCTACCTGGCAGAGGGACCGCGGATGACGTTCTTCGGCGTTGAGGTAGACCACTATCGCCAGGGCAACGGCGCCGCCGTCCTCGTACCGCGGACCGCTTTCGTGCCGACCTGGATCACAGAGCCGACGACCCAGGGCACCGAGAAGCGCTCGATCACCCGCGCTCGACCTTGCCGCGGCTGAACCTAGCGTTCTCGAGCTGATTGAGCGCATGGACGCTTTCGCCGGGACTCGAGCTCAAGGTCAAGTCGGGGCGCGCAGGACGCAACTATCAGCCAGCGCGGTCCGAGCCCGGCGTCAAGTACACGAGCGGAATCGGCGTGTACGCCAGCTCACGCGGCGCCGAGTTCAACCTCGGGCTCTTCCGCGAGCTTGGAGAGGACGCGATCGCCGACGCCCTTCTGAAGCAAATTCGCGCTGTCACGGGTGAGCCAGCGATCGGCGCAAGCTGGCCGAGTGTCCCATGCGGCTCGCTCCTTCGCGACTGGGAACGAACGCGCACCGAGGTGCTCGAGCCATATTTCCAAGCGCGGGCAGCTCATTTCAGTCCGTGACGTGGGGTGACGGCCGTCCGTGATCGTCCAAACTCGGTCCAACGGCACCCCCCGGAGCTGTCGAACGGGCCGCTCGCCGTCGCAGCGACAGCCGCTGCAGCTCGGATCCGGTGACTTGGCGGCGCCCACCGTGTCGAGGCCGAGATGGCTTCAATCGCGCCATGGGTCTAGGGTGACGCCGTGCCGATCCCAGATTTTCAGTCGATCATGCGGCCCCTTCTTGTGGTCCTCGCCGACGCGCCAGAGCTGCCGGTGCAGACCATCCGCGACACCCTTTCCGAGCAGTTCGCGCTTACGTCAGAAGAGTTGGAGGAACGGCTTCCGAGCGGCCGGACGCGGACCTACGTCAATCGAGTGGCGTGGGCTCTGGCGCACCTGAAGGGCGCATCCCTTATCGAGTCACCGCGTCGCGGGGTCTATCGCATCACCGAGCGCGGCCACCAGGTCTTGGCAGACACCTCCGAGACGAACCGCGTGGACTTGCAGGTCCTGAGCGCATTCGACTCCTACCGGCAGTTCAGGGCCCCGAACGACGCGGCGCAGCCGACCACGCCATCACCGACACTGTCGGAGGCGTCGACTGGGACGCCGACCGAGCGCATAGAGTCCGCGTTCCGCGAGCTAAGAGCGGCCGTCGCGTCCGACCTGCTGGAACGGGTCCGTGAACAATCACCGGACTTCTTCGAACAGGTCGTGCTGGACGTCCTCCAGGCCATCGGCTACGGCGGCCTCCGCGAAGACGCTGCCGAACGCCTCGGCCGAGGTGGGGACGGTGGCGTAGACGGCGTTATCCGGGAAGACAAGCTCGGGCTCGACCTCATCTACGTCCAGGCGAAACGGTGGGCCAACACGGTCGGCCGCCCCGACATTCAGCAGTTCGTCGGCGCCCTCAACGGCCAGCGTGCGACCAAAGGCGTCTTCATTACCACATCGAGCTTCAGCCGCGAAGCACGTGAATACGCCGACGCCGTGAACCCGCGTGTCGTGCTCGTAGATGGCACGGAGCTCGCGGAACTCATGATCGACCACGACGTCGGCGTAGCCGTCGAGTCGACATACCGCATCCGCCGAGTGGACCTCGACTACTTCGGCATCGAGGACCAGCCAACGCCCGCAGGGCCACACAACCTGCCGCCGGTCGCGGATTAGGCTGGCGCTGCCGCTGCCGCTGCCGCTATCGCCTCGAGGCAGCCGCCTGCTTGCGCCGGGATCTTGCTCGCGCTTCGCAGAGCAGCGAGAGCGCTGAATCGCTGGCTGATCTCAGATGCGTGCTTATGCGCCGGCGCCGCACGCATCCACGAGCGAGTCGGCGGCGGGAGCCCTCGACTGCTCTCCGCAAGCCTTCCGTGAGCGCCGCCGGACGATCGCTTTGCTCAGCTCGACGTCGCCGAGCTCACGACCGCTTCGGCGACAAAGCGGAAGCGTCGGCGTCGTTGCGACAGATCGCGACCGGACGGCCCCTTTGTCGGTAGGGACGCGCACGGACGTCGGGCGGTCATGCAAAGCAAATTTGGCGGCCGGGGGCCTCGCGCCTCTCTAGCGACTCCGTCAACGACGGGAGGACCCGGGGCCTCGCGAAAGCCCGGGGCTGACTCAGCCGCGGTTTGACGGGGGGCCACCCCGGCCCAATGATCCGCTCGTGCGACGCCGAGCGATCTTCCTCCTCGCCGTCGTGGTGCTCGCCGGCGCGATCCTGCGACTCGTCTGGCCGGGCGACATGGAGTACAAGGCGGACGAGCTCTACCTGTTCAGCCATGCGACCGGCGCGGATCCGTTTCCGTGGGTGGGCCAGACGTCGGGCGTCGGCACGCCCAATCCCGGGCTGGGCATCTGGATCTACTCGCTGATGGCGCACGGGCTCGGGCTCAGGAGCCCGGTGGCGCTCGTGCGTGGGGTGATGGTGCTCAACGTCGTGGCGCTGGTCGCGCTCGCGGCCTTCGCGTTGCGGGTCATCCCGGCCCGCCAGCGGGAGCCGTGGCTCTGGGCCGCGGCGTTGGTCGCCGTCAATCCGCTGGCCGTCCTCTTCAGTCGCAAGCTCTGGATCCAGTCGGCCCTGCCGCCCTTCGTGATGGCCGCCCTGCTCGCCTGGTGGCGGCGAGGCCAGCGCGCGGGCGCATTCGCCTGGGGGCTTCTCGGAGCCTGCCTCGGACAGATCCATATGAGTGGCTTCTTCGCCGCGGGCGGGCTGACCGCGTGGACGGCCTGGCGCGATCGCCAGAGCGTGCGCTGGCGCTGGTGGCTGGCCGGATCGGTGCTCGGGGCGCTGCCGCTCGTGCCCTGGCTGGTGAACGTGCTCGGCCATCGCCACCCGCCCATGCGCAGCTGGACGAACACGCTCGAGCCACAGATCTGGCTCCACTGGATCACCTACCCACTGTCGATCGACCTCTTCGACTCGTTCGGGACCGACTCGTGGGATCTGCTCGCCTGGCCCACCGTCGGCGGCGGATCGCTCTATCTGGTCGCGGTGACCTGCGGCGTCATCCTCGTCGCCGGCGCGGCGATCCTCGCCGCCGGCGTCGCCCTCCACGTATGGCCGCGCCGCCGCCCGCCGGCCCGCCCGCTCGACGGATCGGGCTCGGGCTCGGGCTCGGGCTCGGGCAGCACGCTCCTACTCGGCGGGTCCTTCTGGGGCTACGGGCTCCTGATCACCGCCACCGGCGTGTTGATCTACCGCCATTACATGATCGTCACCTTTGCGCTGCCGTTCCTCGCCGTCGCCGCGGTCGCGCTGCAGGCGCCGCATCGCGGCCGCCGCCTGCTCACCGTGCTCGTCGTGGCCGAGGCGGCGCTCTCGGTGCAGTACCTCACCTACATCCACGTCCACGGCGGGGCTCCGGGCGGCGACTACGGCGTGGCCTACGACGTCCAGCCTCGCCGGACCAAATCGCTGGGTGAAACCACCTCGCCGGCGAAGCCGCGCGCGCTCCGGCAGACGGCGTCCGGGTCCACGGGTGCATCCGAGGGCAGCCTGCGGCGATTCCAGGCCCGCCGGGGCCATGCGGTCGCGCCGCTGCGTCGACGCCGTTGCGGCATGCTTGCCCTATGCCGCCCGCAGCCCGCGAGTATCCGCCGTCCAATCCCGTGACCGCGCAGAGCCCCGGCCGCCGGACCCTGACCCGCGTGACACCGCCGGCCATTCCCTTCGGCCGCGCGTAAGGATCGGGGCGGCATGGTTGCGGTCGCCACGCTGGTCCGCCGCCAGATCAACTGGGCCGCGATCGTGGCGGCCGCGCTGGCGGCGCTGGCCGTCGCCGCCGGACTGCGCGGCGTCGACCTTCCCGCCGCCATCTATCGCGTCGACCTCTTTCATCGGGCTGGCCTGGCCCTCTGGGACAGCCAGTGGTACGGCGGCCATTGGACGCTCGATTACAGCGTCCTCTTCCCCGCCGTGGGCGGCACGTTCGGCATCACGCTGACCGAGGTGCTGAGCGCGGCGGGAGCGGCGTGGCTGTTCGATCGGCTGGTCACCACACATTTCGGGACGCAGGCCCGGGCGGGGTCGCTGCTCTTCGCGGTCGGGACGCTGGCGCAGGTGGCGATCGGGCAGCTGCCGTATCTGCTGGGCGAGGCGCTGGCCCTGGCGGCGCTATGGGCGTTCAGCCGCCGCCGCCACCCGGCGTCGCTGGCTCTGGCCCTGGGCGCCTCCCTGGCCAGCCCACTCGCCGGGGCCTTCCTCTGTCTCGCGGCCGCCGCCTGTCTGCTCTCGTCGTGGCCACGCCGGCGGCTCTCCTACCTGGGGCTCGGTGCCGCTGCGGTGCTCGCCGCCCTCGCCCTCGCGCTCGTCTTTCGCGGCGAAGGCCCGATGCCGTTCCCGGCCCTCGACTTCGTGGCCCTCTTCGCCGTCTTCACCGCCGGCGTCCTCGCCATCCCGTCCAGCCAGCGGTCCCTGCGCATAGCAACCGTGCTCTACCTGGGCGCCATCGTCGCGAGCTTCGCCGTGCCCACCGCCGTCGGCGGCAACGTCAGCCGCCTGGGGGAATGCATCGGTGCGCCGCTTCTGACGTGCGTGCTCTGGCCCCAACGCCGCCGCCTGCTCGCGCTCGTCGCCCTCCCGATGGTGCTCCTCCAGTGGGGTCCCGCGGTCGGAACGGTCATCCGCAACGCCAAGGACCCGTCGGTCAACGCCGCCTACTTCCAGCCTGTCCTCGCGTTTCTGGCCGCTCACGCCACGCCGGAGGGCCGAGTCGAAGGCGTCCCGACGGCGCTCCACTGGGAGGCGGCCTATCTCGCTCCGACCATCCCGCTGGCCAGAGGATGGGAGCGCCAGCTCGACACCGCGAACAACCCGCTCTTCTACGACGGCACCCTGAACGCGGCCACCTACCGGGCGTGGCTTCTGAACAACGGCGTGCGCTACGTGGTCCTGCCCGACGTGCCGCTCGACTACGCCGCGACCGCCGAGGGGCGCCTTCTGCGCACCGGCGTTCCCGGGGTGCCCCAGGTGTGGCGGACCGCCCACTGGCGCGTCTACGCGCTCAGCGGCGCCCCGGGGATGCTCACCGGTGAGGGCCGGATCACCGCGCTCGGCCGCGCCACCGTCGCCATTCACGTCCAGAGCCCCGGGACGCTGATTCTCCGCGTTCGCTACAGCGAATACTGGACGTCCTTTCCCGGGCAGGCCTGCCTGGCCGAAGCGACCGGCGGCTGGATCGCGATCAGGGCCCTGGCCGCCGGTGACCTGACCCTCCAACTCCGATTCCCCTCGAGCGGGAACGACACGTGTCCTGCGCCCGCCGGTGTCCCTACCCAGCACCCTTCTTCTTGATCAGGTGGTCGTGGATCGCCTCGGTCAGTGCGGTGTTCTCCACCACCAGGGTGTGGGTCGTGACGCCGAGATCATGCAGGTGCTGGACCTGTTTGTCCTGCACGTCCCCCTGCGCGTTCTGGGCGACGAGAATCGCGATCATCGCCAGCCACTGCATGATGCCGCCCACGGCGAGCAGCATGAGGTTGAACGGATAGCTGTCGCCGGCGATGGTGACCCCGAGCCCGGCCATCCAGGTCGCGAAGCCGACAATGCTCGCGTAGAACATCCACATCGAGCCGACGGTCTTGGCGATGCCGTTCGCGACCTTGTCGTTGAAGCCCGTGCGCTCGTGCGCCAACTTGGGCGGCTTGCGATGCTCGAGCGGCGGCGCCATCTCCCGACTCGTTCGCGGCTGACCGACTGGTTCCTGCGATTCGTGCCCGCGGCGGCCGCCTCGGGCGGGCGCGCCCGGCGAACCGGCAGCGCGGACGGCGCCCGCCCTGCTCGACCAAGGGATCGCCTCACTTGGGTCCGAGTCGGTGCCGATGGATGCCCCGGATGGACGATCTCCCCAGCCGGCGGCTGGACCGTGCGCTTCGGACCGCTTCGGGCCGTCGACATCGGCGTGGCGCTCGGGGCGTTCGTGCGCTGACGCGACACCAGACGTGGAACGTGCCGCCACCTCGGCCCGACGACCAATCGACACGTGCGGTGACGCGGGGGCCCCCGGTCATGCCGGCGAGCCCGGCCCCCCGCGTCGGCCGGGTAAGACCGATCCCCCGGCGGACGCTAAGCATTCGATGCGCCAAGCCCCGACAGAGCCGGCCGGCCGCGGAGCCCTCCTGCGCGACTGGCGCCGGCGGCGCCTGATCGCCGCCGGCTTCGAGCCCCAGCTCGCCGGCGAGCTCACCCGCGACGACGCGATCGACCTCCACGAGCTGCTCGTCCTGCGCGACCGCGGCTGCCCGCCGCCGCTCGCCGCCCGGATCCTCGCCCCGCTCGGCCCGCCCGCCCCCCGCGGATGAGGCCTCCCCGCGTTGGTACCGTGCCGCGGATGGCCCCCGAGCCCGTCCCGGCGACCGACGCGACCGCCCCCACCCACCCCGGCGTCCTCGACCTCGAGTCCCGACGCTGGCTCGACGATCTCACCGACACCGGCTTCGTCCGCGACGAGGCGGTCGCCCGACTCCACGAGTTGCTGCTCCGCGCCACCCGCTTCGAGGTCTCCCGCCGCCGGCACACGCTGCCCTACCTCCGCGGCGGCGACCATGACGACCTGGCCCAGCAGTGCGCCGACGACGCCCTCGTCGCCGTCCTGGCCAAGCTCGGCCAGTTTCGCGGCGACAGCCGCTTCACCACCTGGGCCTACAAGTTCGCCCTCTACGAGGCCGCCGCCAGCCTCCGCCGCCGCGCCTGGCAGGACCGCGAGCTTCCGCTCGAGCCGGCGGCCTGGCCGAGCTTCGCCTCCCACGCCCTCTCGCCCGCGGACGCCCTCGACGAGACCGAGCTCCTCGCCGCCCTGCGCCAGGCGATCACCGAGCGCCTCAGCGCCCATCAGCGGGAGGTGCTCGTGGCCACCACGCTCAACGGTGTCCCCATCGACGTACTCGCCGAGCGGCTGAACACCACTCGCGGCGCCCTCTACAAGACGCTGCACGACGCCCGCAAGAAGCTCCGCGCTGAGCTGGCCGCCCAGGGGATCGAGATTTCCCACCACCAGAAAGGACGGCGGGCGCCGTGAGCGACGAGCTCCACCCCCTGATCGCCGCGCTGCTCGGCCCCGACGAGGCTGAGCTCACCTGCGAGGAGTGCTTCGACCAGCTCGACCGCTACGTCGAGGCCGAGCGCGCCGGATCGCCCGCCGACCTGCTCGTACCCGGCATGCGCGCCCATCTCGCCGGCTGCCCCGCCTGCCGCGAGGATCGCGCCAGCCTCGCCGAGTTCCTCGCCCGCCAGTCCCCGCCCGCCTGAGCTGAGCCCGGTCAACCCGGCCCGCCGGCCCCGGCCGCCTCGCCCCGCCCCGGGGTAAGACGGCCTCGACCGCCGACGCCAAGGAGGTATGAGCGCCTTCACGTCGACCCCGAGCAGAGGATGAGTCCAGATGGACGGCAGCGAGCACCGAACGATCGGAGACGCCGCCTTCGGCCGCGGGTCGGTCAACCTCGGCGGTGACTCCCCGGCCGAGCGCTTCTGTCTCGGCTACGGGGACATCGTGGCCCTCAGCGGCGACTTCTTCGAGCCCGGTGCGCACCCTCGCGCCGCCGCGGTCGAAGTCACCGCCGACGATTTGTTCAGCCTCGCCCGGATCCCCGGCCGCCACGGAACCCGGCTCGGCACCCGCGATGAGATTGTCTGCGCCCTCAAGGTGATGAGCGTCGACGAGCAGGTCGACGACCTCCGCTTCGCCGCCGGCGGAGCCTTCGCCGACCACCGCTTCAGCCCGCTCGCCTGCGCCACCCCGGTCGAGCGGCGCGTCCGCGACCGCTACCTCGCCCTCGCCGCGACCAACGGCGACCACTTCGTCGCCCCCACCCCCCCGGGCCGGACCTCATCCGCGAGCTCGGCCGGGCTGGCCTACCGCCGCCACCATGAGCTCGCCCTCGACGAGGCCTGCCGGCTCGGCCACACCGGCGGCGACCTCGGCCGGGCGATGGCCCGCGAGGCCGCGGCCCAGCACTTCCTCACCGACGGCTTCACCGCCGGCCATCTCCGCACCCCCGTAGCCGAGATCCGCACCTTCTGGCACGCCCGCTATCCGGCGTTCTGGCGCAACCTCCGGCGCGAGGTCGCGTCGAGCACGGCCTGGCTGATGCGCGCGCAGTCGCGGGCGATCCGCCTGCTGCCCACCGCCTTCCTCTACGACTCCACCCGGGCGGCCCTCGAGGCGCGGACCAGTCGCTATCCCGAGCTCTCGGTCGGCGACTTCCTCGCCCGCCTCTTCCACGACTGGGACAACGTCCACGGCCTGACGATCGACGGCGGAGACGTCGTCTATGGCGACGGCCACGTTCACCTCGGCGTCACCCGCGAGCTTGCCCTCGCCGCCGCCCGAGCCGGCATCGACGACGTCGAGGTCGCCTTCGAGCTCGGCGCCCGCACCCACCGGCCGCCCGACCCCGGCCTCCATCGCGCCGTCCGCGCCGCCACCGGCGCCCCCGGCGACCGTTTCCGCGCCGAGATCCTGATGCCGGTGCCGAGTGCCGCCAACCCGCCCCAGAACTGGCGCGCCGCCGACCTCGACGATCTCTGGGACACGCCGATCGTCGGGGCCGCCGGAGCCACGGTCGGCGAAGCCCTGACCGAGATGATGGGCCCCGACGGCTACCTCATCCGCCAACTCGACCGCCTCGGCCAGGGACTGGCCGACGCCCACGGCCTCCTGGCCGCGCCGGTCGTCGGCCCATGGCTCGCCCGCGAAGGCCGCCGGGCCTACCACCGCGGGTTCGTCGAGCCGCTGGCCGCCGACCCCAAGCGCGTGATCCTGCGTGTCGCCCACGCCAGCGGCGCGCCGGCCCCCGGCCCGATGCCGTCCCGCGCCGCCGTAGCCGCCTGGTCGGGCGGGTAAGAGCGCAGGCTCCCCGGTCGCCAACCAGGTAGACGCCAGCCCCCCGGCCGGCGCCACCGACAGGAAGAAGGCCCACCATGACCACCCAGACCCCCAGCGAGCACGTGACCGCACCACCGCTGACCGGGACCCACGGCCTGCTCGATCGCCTCGCCCGCACCGCCCACGCGAACGCCCGCGCCCACGGCGTCTCCTTCGCCGCCCACGAGCTCCTGCGCACCGAGACCATCCTCCGGGCCACCCGCGCCCAGCTCCTCGAGACGCCCGTCGCCGAGCGGACGGACTCCTACGGCGCCGGGCTGATGATGATCGAGCTCATGCTCCAGCGCGAGGCGCTCTCGCCCCGGTCAGGCCGGCGGCGCGTAGCGGTTGTGGAGCATCAGGGCGTTGCCGTCCGGGTCCTTGAAGTAGGCCATCAGACACACGCCCGAGTCGACGGTGTCGACCGCGAACGTGACGCCCCGGGACTCGAGCTCGGCCCGGGCGGTCTCGACGTCGGCGACATGGAGAGCGACCGGGTGGTTGTTGGGGCGGCACTCCAGGCCGAGCTTCTTTGAGTCGAGCAGGGCCAGGGTCAGGCTGCCGGTCTCGAACTCCGCCCCCACCGGATCGTCCGAGCGCCAGAGCTTCGAGCACGGCAGGCCGAGCACGGTCGCGTAGAACTCGCGGGCGGCGGCGAGGTCGCTGGTCGACAGCGTGATGAAGTCGACGCCGGTGACGAGGGATGGTGCGGCGTTCATGTTGGCTCCCAAGACGGTTTGCGCCGAAGTCCGAGTCCGTCTCGGCGCGTGGTCGTCCAATGGTGCCCGAACGATCTCCTCCGGCGATCTCCGGCGGGGGCAGCGGCCTCAACCGGCGGGACGACGACGCGATCGGCGTCTGCGGGCGCCAGCGACGTGATCGTCCTCGAGAGCCTCGACGACATCGCCGTGACGGCCAGCGCCGGGCAGATCAGCGACGCGCTCCGCAGGTCGTCGCCCGGCTCCACGCCCGCGGACCTGCACGTCCTCCTCGCCACCACCCCCCCGGCCGGAACCGGCCTGCTCAGCCTGCTCCCCGGGTCTAACTCGACACCGCCGCCGTCGGCCTCGGCCAGCTCGCCGCCCCGACGCCCTAGCGCAGGTTCAGCGCGCCCGGCGGCAGCACGTAGCGCCGCGGCGCCGACGAGCCGGCGCCGCCGCTCGGGGCCAGGCGCGTGCTGTGGAGCCCGCGTCCCGCCGCCGGTGGCGCCGCGGCCTCGGGCCGTCCGTCGTGGGCGGTGATCCAGGCCAGGATCTCCGCCGAATCCGCGCCCTCGGCCAGGATCGCCGCGCGCTCGATCACCTTGCCGCCGGAGGCATGCGGCCGCGCCAGCCGCGTGACCAGCTTCAGGATCTCCTCGTCATCCATCGTCGATCCAGCCTACTCCCCGGCCGCCCGCGCCGACGTCAGCCGCCGCCCGCCCGGGCCCGCCGCCGCCGCGCCGCCCGCAACCCGGCCCGGCGACTCCCCGACCACAGGTGGTCGCCGCCGGCCCAGGCGGCGAAGCACAGCCCGCCGACGATCCCGGTCACGGTGAGCAGAACGCCGGCCGCGGCCGCCGCGGCCACGCCCCTGCTGCCCAGGATGAGGACGGCGGCCGCCGCTCCCACCCCCGGCCCGATCGGCAGCTGGCCCAGTGTGACCAGGGCGATCAGCACCGCGACCGCGTCGAAGAGCGACGCGTTGACGCCGACCGCGTGCAGGAGCAGCCAGTTGCGCAGGATCTGGGCGAACACGGCCACGAGCACGAAGCCGATCATCCGGCTCCCGTGCCCCAGCCGGCGGGCCACGGCGAGCCCGCGCCACAGCTCCCGCCCCTTGTTGAGGGCCAGGTGGCGCAGGCCGGCGCTCACCGTGCCGATCACCGCCAGCGCGACCAGCGGCAGCCACCACGACAGGCCGAGCGGCCCGACCAGGGTGAACGAGGTCAGGGCCGCCAGAATCGCCTCGACGGCCAGGATCGGGAACTCGGCGGCGATCAGCGTCGGCACCTGCGGGCTGACGGTCGGCGACGAGCGCCGCAGCGCGGCGATGCGCGCCGCGACGCCGAGCTGCCCGTTGAACACGCCGCCGAGCACCTGCATCGCCGACGCCCGGTAGAGGACCCGCCGGGCGACCGTGCCCCCGGCCGCCTCGATCGACAGGTGCCACGCCTCGCTGCGCGCCAGCAGCGCCGCGATCTGGAGCAGTGTGGCCAGGGCCAGCACCCACCAGGCCGGGCCCGACAGGGCGGTCGCGAACTGGTGGCGGCGCCCGGCGAGCACGGCGGTGAGCCCGGCCAGCGTCGCCGTGGACCCGGCCACGGTCAGCGGGACCCGTCGCCGGCGCGCGAATTCCCGCAGGCTCAGCACGGCCGCCGATCAGAAATCGCCCACCTGCTCGCGGGCCGCGAGATAGGATGCGGCGCGTTCGCATCGAGGTGTCGCGCTTCGTGCCCTATTGCCTGGAGGAGATTCCTATGCTTGCCACCGCCTTTCCGTTCTACACCGTGTCCGGTGACGTCACGGTCCTCGTCCTGCTGGCGATCTGTCTCGTCCTGATCCTCGGCATGATCAGCTGGATGCTCAAGGACTAGCCCGCCGCCGCGCCCGGCGGGTCGAGCCGCGCTCCCGGCCGTCCGGTGGACGTCCGCGACGCCGTCGCCGCCTGGAGCCTCGTCCCGCACCCCGAGGGCGGCTACTACCGCGAGACCTATCGCTCCGCACTGGCCGCCAGACCGGACGGCTGGCCCGGACCGCGGTCGCTGGCGACCGCGATCATCTACCTCCTGGCCGCCGGCGACCGCTCCGCCTGGCACCGGATCCGCGGTGACGAGCTCTGGTTGTGGCAGGCGGGCGCGGCGATGGATCTGGCCGTCGCAGACGACGACGTCCGCCGACTCGGTCCGGACCCCGCCGCCGGCCACCAGCTCCAACTCCTCGTTCCCGCCGCGGCCTGGCAGTCGGCGACCCCGGCCGGCGGTCCGCCCGGCTGGTCGCTCGTCGCGTGCCTCGTCGTTCCCGGCTTCGACTTCGCCGACTTCGAGCTGCGCTAGGAGGAGCAGGAGACGGAGTCGGTGATCCAGCGCAGGTATGGCGGGCTCCCGCCCGTGATGTCGAGCGCAACGAGCTCGAAGTTCTCGTAGCGATGAACCGCGCCGATCGCCTCGGTCAGCGCCTCGACCGCGGCCCGGGTCGTCTTGATCACGAGCAGCGACTCCGCGTCCCGCTCGATGCTCCCCTGCCACCGGTAGATCGACTCCACCGCCGGGACGATGTTCACGCAGGCCGCCAGCCGGCCGGCGACCAGCGCCTCGGCGATCGGCCGGGCCTGGTCGGTCGGCGTGCTCACCAGGCACACGACGTGACGGTCGGCGTCCACGCGACCATCTAAGCCGCCGGGTCGGCGACCGTCAAGGGCGTCAGCTCGGCCAGACAGGCCGGGCACAGGCAGTCCTCGTAGGCGCCCGCCAGCCGCGCGCGGGTCGACGCCCCCAGCGCGTGCTGCCGACACCAGCAGCTCGCGGCCGCATCGCAGCCGAAGCGGCGCCCACAGCGCTCGCACGCCATCCGCCGTGTGCTCGCAGGAGGCCCGGCCAAGGTGGCCCGAGTCTAACCCGGCGGCCGCGGCCGAGCCGGCGCTCGGCGCCGACTCGAAGGCCAAGAGCCGCGGGTTCTCGGACCGGGCGGCCATGGATCCGCGCGGCCCGGCGGCCGATGCCGGGTCGACCGCATTCCGCGCGGCTCCCGCCCCGTCATGATGGTGCCGTGCGCCGCATAAACCTCGCCGCCCCCCAGTTCGACTACGACGGCGCCGACCCCGACGGCTTTCGCAGCGGCATGTTCCGCTTCGGGCCGCAGCTCGGCGCCCGCCAGACCGGGGCGAGCCTCTACGAGCTCCCGCCCGGACAGGCGCTCTGCCCCTACCACTACGAGTGCGGCGAGGAGGAGTGGCTGCTGGTCCTCGCCGGCCGGCCGTCGGTCCGCCACCCGGACGGCACCCTCCAGCTCGAGCCGTGGGACACGCTCTGCTTCCCGACCGGGCCCGAGGGCGCCCACCAGGTGCGCAACGACGGCCAGGAGACCGCGCGCGTGCTGATGTGGTCAACCGTCGTGCTGCCGACGGCGACCGTCTACCCCGACAGCGACAAGATCGGCGTCTGGACCGCCGCCGACCAGAAGGACGACCTGATCGTCGAGCGCTCGAGCGGCGTCGACTACTGGCACGGCGAGTCCGCCTGAGGCGCCGCGTGGACGAGCCGACGCGCCGGCGCCACCCTCCTGCGCGCCAACGTCGCCGGGCGCTTTCGCACGCGCGGGCGCTTCAGCTCGGTCACCGTCCGGAACACGCGCTGGGACACGGTCGAGCGCTGCGACGGCACCCTCACCCAGGTGCACCGCGGCGTCGTCGTGGTGACCGACCGCCGCCGCGGGCGGACCGTCGTCCTGCGCGCCGGCCAGAGCTACCTGGCGCCGGCGCCGGCGCCGTAGGCCCTCAGTCCGCCCAGGGCCCGACGCCGCTGACCCGCTCGGGCGTGATCCGCGCGACATAGCCGGCGGGCGGATCGTCCATCGGCGGGAAGCGGACCTCCGGTCCGAGGTAGACGTGGGCCAGCCGCTGGAGGAGCTCGGCCGCCCCACCCTCCTCGATCCGCGCCGTCCCCCGCACGACGAGGTACTCCTTGAGCCCCCGGGCGCCCACCTTGGTGCCCTCGAGCGAGAGGCTGACCCGCGGGTCGCGCTCGAGGTTGCGCACCTTGAGCGAGCGGAACAGGTGGGCGGTGACGATCTCCTCGCCGTCGACCCCGGCCCAGACGACGGTGACCTGCGGGCTGCCGTCGGCGTTCAGCGTGACCATGTGGACGAGCGCGGCGGTGGCGAGGAGGGCGCGAGCTTCGGGGTGGAGGGTGACCACGGCGCGATCCTAAGGGGTCAGAGCCATCCGCGGTGCTTGAAGCTCACGTAAAGGGCGGTGGCGATGGCCACCATGATCGCCACCGACGCGTACAGGCCCGACTCATGGCCGAAGCCCGGATAGGGCACGTTCTGGCCGAAGAAGCCGGTCACAGCCGTGGGGACGGCGATGATCGCCGCCCAGCCGGTCAGCTTCTTCATCGTCTCGTTGAGCCGGTTGCTCTGGATCGTCAGGTGGGTCTCGAGGATCGTGGTGACGAAGTCGCGCAGGCTCTCCGTCCACTCGGTGGCCCGCAGGACGTGGTCGTAGACGTCCTGGTAGTAGGGGGCGACCGCCTCGTCGACCACGCCGAGGTTGCGGCGCATCAGCGTGTTCACGACCTCCCGCATCGGCAGCACCACCCGGCGCATGCGCACGAGGCTCTTGCGCAGCTCGAAGCTCCGGCGCGGCACGTCGACCCCGGCCGACCGGCCGACGTCGAAGAGGTGGTCCTCGAGCTCCTCGAGCTCGTCGTCGAGGGCCTGGACGGCGGTGAAGTGGCTGTCGACGACGAGGTCGAGCAGCCCGTGGAGGAGGAAGCCGACACCGCTCGTCCCCAGGTCCGGGCTGGCGTCCCAGACCGCGGTCAGCTCCGCGGCGTCGAAGCGCTCGTCCTTGCGCACGGTGATCAGCGCCCGCGGCGTCACGAAGGCGGCGATCTCGCTCGTCTCGAGCTCACCCGTCGGCCCGTCGAGGTAGGTGGCGTAGACGTTGACGAACAGGTGGTCGGCATACCGGTCGAGCTTCGGCCGCTCCCGCGCCGTCACCGCGTCCTCGACGGCGTGCGGGTCGAGCGAGAACTCCTCGGTGATCGTCTGGAGGTCGCTCATCGTCGGCGCCGCCAGGTCGAGCCAGACCACCGTTCGCGGATCCTCGAGGCGCTCGCTGATCTCGGCGACCGGAAAGCCCTCCGCGGCGAGGACGCCGTCGCGGTAGAGCCGCGTCCGCGCCGTGGCCATCGTCTGCCGGTCCCGGCAGACGCTCGGATGATCCAGACCGGTCGCGCTCGCCACGTTCCGAGCAGTGTGGCACGACCCCCGGCCGGCGGCCCTCGACGGCTCGGGAACCTCCTCGCCGCGCGTGCTCAGATTCTGCCCGGGCCGAGCCCGGCTCAGGCCGCCGGAGTCGCCAGCCAGAGGTCGGTCAGCCGGGCCACGGCCGCGGCGGCGTCGATCTCCGCCGCCACCGCCACCGCGCCGCCGGCGCCGTCGCGGCCCGGATCGAGGGCGATGCTCCCGTCGTCGGCGACGACCACCCGCGCGCGGACGGTCCGCAGGATCAGCTCGGGCGCGAGGAGGACGAGGAGGGCGACGGCGTCGTGGACGAGGGCCTCCTCGCCACCGCCGCGCGCCAGGCTCGCGGCCAGGAGGGCGCCGACCAGCGGGTTGGCCGCGCCGCGGCCGATCGCGTCGACCGCCGCACGGCCGAACCGAACCTGGCCGGTGAGATCGACGGGGACGACGGTCACGGCGAGGCCGCTCCCCAAGACCCGCCGCGCGGCCGCCGGATCGAAGCCGAAGTTGAACTCGCCGCCCCCGGCCAGGCGCCCGCCCATCGCCACCACGCGCCCGTCCGGCGCGAGGCCGCGGGCGAGGTTGGTCAGCGGGCCGAGGGCGAGGATCGTCGCCCCGGGGTGGGCGGCCAGGGCCCTGACCGCCCCGGGCGTCCACGGGGCGACCGCGTCGCCGGCGAGGCCGCCGAGCCCGTCGGGCCCGTGGCGCTCCGGGGGCCCCCCGCCGCCGGGCCAGGGGTCCGCGGCCAGGACCGGCGTGCCGCGCAGGGCGCTGCGGGCGAGGACGAACGCCGCGTTGCGGGCGGTCAGCTCGACCGGGGCGTTGCCGGCGACCGCGGTGACGCATGCGGGCCGGGGCGCGCCGCGGCGGTGGAGCTCGGCCAGGGCGAGCAGGGCGAGGGCGTCGTCGAGCCCGGGGTCGCAGTCGACGAGGAGGGGCGGCACGCCCGCAAGGCTACGCCGGGTCAGACGGCGCGCACGAGCCGCAGCCCCGGATCGCCGGCGACCGCGAAGTGGCGGTCGCCGCGCAGGAGCGCGCCGGTCTCGGCCGCGGGCATCGGCTTGCTGAACAGGTAGCCCTGGCCGAGATGGCAGCCGAGGCGCCGCAGGGCGCGGAGCTGGTCGGGGTCCTCGATCCCCTCGGCCACCGTGGTCAGGTGGAGGGTCTCCGAGAGGGCGAGGATCGCCCCGGCCAGGGCGGCCTCCTGCGGGCCGTGGGCGATGTCGTCGACGAACTCCTTGTCGATCTTGACGATGTCGACCGGCAGGTGCTTGAGGTAGCTGAGCGACGAGTAGCCGGTGCCGAAGTCGTCGATGGCCAGCCGCACGCCGAGCGCCTTGAGCTCGCGCAGGCGGGCGATCGCCGCCTCGGTGTCGGTCATCAGGACGCTCTCGGTGATCTCCAGCGTGAGGTCGGCCGGAGCCAGGCCGGAGCCGGCGAGGGCGGCGGCGACGCAGTCGACGAGACCGGGCTCGTGGAGCTCGCGGGCGGAGAGGTTGACGCCGATCGTCAGCCGCTCGCCCTCGTGGCCGGGCTCGAGCTGCCAGCCGCGGGTCGCCTCGCAGGCGGTGCGCAGGACCCAGTCGCCGATCGCCCGGATCAGGCCGGTCTCCTCGGCGAGGGGGATGAAGTCGAGCGGCGAGACCATCCCGTGGACCGGGTGCTGCCAGCGCACCAGCGCCTCGAGACCGTGGATCGCGGTTGGTGGCGATGTCGACGATCGGCTGGTAGTGGACGACGAACTGGCCCAGCTCGAGCCCGCGGTGGAGGTCGGCCTTGAGCTCCAGCCGGCGGACGACCTCGTCGTGCATCCGCTGCTCGAAGACCTCGAACGCGTGCTTGCCGCCGGTCTTGGCCATGTACATGGCCAGGTCGGCGTTGCGCAGCAGCTATTCGACGCTGATCTCCTCGCTCGCCGCGCAGGGCGATGCCGATGCTGGCGCGGACGAAGACCTCCTTGGCCGCGAGCTTGAACGGGAGGTCGAGCGCCTCGAGGATGCGCTCGGCCGCCGCGGGCGGCCCGCCGCGGTCGACGCCCTCGAGCAGCACCGCGAACTCGTCGCCGCCGAGGCGGGCGGCGGTGTCGGCGCGGCGCAGGACCTGCGCAGGCGCTCGGCCACGGCGACCAGCAGCTCGTCGCCGGCCGGGTGGCCGAGGCTGTCGTTGACCGTCTTGAAGTCGTCGAGGTCGACGAACAGCACGGCGACCTTGACCGGCGCGCCGGGCGCCTCGAGGGCGTGCTCGACCCGGTCGAGGAACAGGGCCCGGTTGGCCAGGCCGGTGAGCGGGTCGTGGAACGCCTGGTGCTTGAGCTCGGCCGCCGAGGCTCGCTCCCGCTCGAAGGCCTCGGTCAGCCGCTGGAGCGAGAGGTCGAGCTGGCGGTTGGTGTCTGCGAGCTGTTCCGTGCGGCCCTCACGCGCTGCTCGAGCGACCGGCTGAGCGACTCGACGTGGGCGAGCCGGCGGCCGTCTCGAGCGCCGTCGCGGCCATCCCGGCGACGAACTCGCACAGGCGCAGCTCGTCGCCGC
>CAWCIT010000020.1:0-621586 GCA_963795745.1 uncultured Solirubrobacterales bacterium | reverse complement strand
GCCCCGATCGTGCAGTAGACGCGCGGATGTGACGGACACTGCGAATTTTCCGGTGGGGTGGCTGTCTGTGGCCTCGTCGTGGTGTCGGGGTCGGTCTGGCTGGAGCTTTCGCTGCGGCGCGGCGATCTGTCTGCGGCTGGCTCGTCGGTCCGGGGCAGGGCTGATCGCGGCCGGTGACCGGGACGGTCTGCTCGGGGTGGGGCGTCGCCGGTGGCTGTGTTCAGCCGGCGGGCGCTGGAAGCGTCTGGAGCTTCGCGAACGCGGCTTTGAGCTGTTCGGTCCAAGGCCAGGTCTTGGGGAGGTGCAGCTTCCCTTGGCGGCCTGAGAACGCGAGGCGAGCGGCGATGTGCAGCAGCCTGTAGCGCAGTCGTTTCGGTTCGGCTTTCGCGAGTTCGCCGTCAAGGGTGAGGGCTTGGGTCCAGATGATCAGGTCGTGCGCGAGCAGCACGATCTCGAGCCACACCTCGTTCATCGCGAACGCTTTGAACGGGAACTTCGCCAGTCCGGTGTCCTTGTCGTCGCGGATGCGATCCTCGACGCGGGCGTGCCCGCGATGACGGCGCTCAACGACCGCGATGTCGGCGTCGGTTTGGTCGGTCAGGATCGCCTGGAAGCGATACCCGTCGTGGTCGGTGAACGACAACTGCGCGCCCGGGTGCGGACGTTCGCGTCGCACGATTACCCGCGACCCCGCCGGCCAGCTCGAGAGATCGAGGCGGTCGGTGATCTCCGCGACTTGGCCGTTCTTGCGCTCGCTGCCGTCCTGGTCGAGTGCTGAAACCCACGCGTTCCCGGGCGTTTCGAGGATCGCGGCCCTGACCGGTTCGGTCAGGTCGTAGCCAAAGGAGAACCGCAGGTCCGCCTCCCGGCAGTGATCGGCAGTCCCGTGCGTCGCGCCGGCCGAGTCCGCCCGGACCAAGATCTCCATGGCCGCGACCCGCTCAGCGGGGATCTGGTCAAGCGCCAGGTCGATCACCGCCGCGTGATCAGCTGCGGTGTTCGACCCGGCGTTCCCCGGCCGCAGGATCGCCCCGAGCGCCTCGCGCGTCTCGTCCGCATACGCGAGCAGCGGATGAAACCCGAACCCGCCCTTGTAGTTCCCAGCCGCCTGCTCCTTCTCCGAATGCGCGGTGACAAGCGTCGCGTCGAGATCGATCGTCAACCGCTCCGGCGCACCATGCAGGTCCCAGAACCCGGCGCGCGCCCGCGCGTGCGCCTCACGCACCCCGGCCAACAACCCCGGCGCCTGGGCGATCCCGTCGATCACCCTGAACGCCGTCGAGTCAGACGCGACCCGGCCGAACAACTCCTCCTGCTCACGAACCGATCCGAGATCCGACAAGCACTCCCCGCCGTCGGCGAGCATCACCGCCAGATCACGCACCACGCGCCCCGGATCATGCCCACGCCGCCGCTGCTTCAGCGTCCCGAGCCCCCTCGACAGCGCCCGCGTCAGCCCGACCTTGTCCGCGACCTGCCCCAGCAGCGCCGTCCCCGCACGCGACACCAACCCCGCTCCGTCCGCCGTGACTTCTACCGTTACCAAGCGTCCATCGCGCATCACCCGCAAGGTGAACCTCCAGAGTTCGACTCTTCGACCGTCAGGAAGCCGAAGAATCGCTGCTCAGGCGGACGTTCCCAACGTTCCCGCGCCCCCGGCCACCGGGGGCGCGGGGCGCTACCGCAAGATCGGGGTATGCAGGGCGCCGATGCCGTTTTCGCGCATCGCTGCGAGGATCACAGCCGTCGTAAAGCCCATCGCCACGCCCGTTTCGAGAACCACCGACGGGCGCCTCAGGAGAACCAGCGAGCCAATGAGATGAAGGACGTCCTGGCCGCCTCCCCAGATCGACCCGTCCGGCGCGGGCGGGATGCGCACGCGCGAAGCGAGCGAGCGGTATTCGGCCAGGCTGACGTCGAACGCCTCGCCTAGGGCCTGATCGACGCTGGTCAGATGCTCGGCGTGGTCGGCCAAGGAGAAGTGGCGACGGCGGTCGGCAGCTGTCCGCAGCTTCGTGAGCACTGACTCGCCCAGCCAGCCCGGATGGCGGATCGCCCGTTGGACCGCGTTGGCGAATTTCGCCGAAGTGTGGCGCCTCGTGGGCATGCACGACAAGAATAGGCAGCCCGTGCCCAGGCCACCCACATGAGCAGGCTGCCAACCGGCCGGCCACGACGAGGGACCGGCTTCGCGCCGGTCGTGGCCCGTCTGTCGCGGGTAAACCTCGTCGTGTTCCTGTCCGCGCTGGTCACGGGGCCCATAACGGCACGGGTGTTGGGTGTCCACGGCCGCGGTGAGCTGGCCGCGATCACGGCGGTCCTCACAGTGACGCCGTGGCTGCTGGATCTCGGCCTCTCACAGTGGGTCGCGCGCGAGACCGCGCGCGGCGGTCGCGTCTCGGAGCTCCTTGGAGCCGCGCTCCCCGTGGCGCTGGCGTTCTCACTCATCGGTGTCGCGGCCGCGATACCCCTCTCGCACGCCCTTGGCCAAGGACGCCCGGTCGTGGCCACCTATCTACAGGTCGTTCTGTTCTTGGCGCCGCTCAGCGTGGGGCTCCAGACCCTCGTCGGTCTCGCCATCGGCGGATCGCGCTGGCGGCTACTCGTCGCGTCGCAGATCCTCGGGAGCGTGCTCCCGGTGATCGGCATCGTCGCCCTCGCACTGGCCGACGCGTTGACGGTCGGTACCGCGGCCGCGTTATACCTTGGCGCCGGCCTGGTGAGCCTGGCCATACTCCTTCCGGTCGTGCGCGGTACGGGCCGGCTGATTGTGGCGCGCGCGCGTTCTCGCGCCGCGGCGGCCTTCGGCGTGAAGAGCTGGCTCAGCACCGTGGCGGCGGTCGGCAACGTCCGCCTAGACCAAGTGCTCATGGCCGGTCTCGTTTCGTCGCGCCAACTCGGCCTCTACGTCGTGGCCGTCTCGATCGCGTCGCTGACGACCGGGTTGAGCATCCCCGTGAGCAACGCTCTGTACCCGCGCGTCGCAGAAGGCGGAGCCGGACTTGGGGCGAGATCGTGTCGAGTCACCATCGGCCTCGTTGCCGTCGCGGCGCTGGCGGTCGCGGTCGTCTCCACGCCGATGGTCCCGCTCGTCTTCGGCCGTGAATTTGCCGATGCCGTGCCGATCATGATCGTGCTCCTGCTCGCGAGCATCCCGCTCTCGGGCGCGATCGTCCTCGCCACTGCGTTGACCGCGGCCGACGACCCCGCCGCCTCAATCGAGAGCAGAGCTCGCGGGACTCGCGCTCACGATCCCGGCTCTCGTCGTCCTCTTGCCCGCCTACGGCAGCATCGCTGCGGCCTTCATCAGCCTCGCCGCCTACACCGCCCGACGGGTGGTGCTGCTGAGGTCCGCCGTGAGGGTCTTCGTGCGGCGCCTGATGGACCTTCCTGATGCCGGCGCGCGCCGACCTCGGCTGGATTGCCGAACGTGCGCCGTGGCGGCGGACCCGCCCGCCCGGGCGTCTGAAGGACCGATAGCCTCCGGGTGATGTCAGTCGCCCCGACATGTCGACGCCCCGGCTCGATAGCGAAGCCAGGCGCGCGGGGCGCACCGCCCGGCGCGGCGTCACTCCTGCCGCGGACGACGCTCGCCGCCGCCGCGTTCGCTCGCTGAAGGGTCCAGACCATGCCCTACGTGCATTGCGGGCCGCGGGACCAGCCGTGAGCGCCCGCGAGACCGCAGCGTTGGCCGACCGACTCCGGGGCAAGCTCCGGCGCGAGGCCAAGCGGCTCGAGCTGCGCGCCCGCCGGCGCCGCACCGGCGAGGACCAGCTGTGGGTCGACTACGGCTGGGCGCGAGCTGCCCTTCACCGACGACGGCGACGAGCAGGAGATCCTCTACCACGTCCATCAGCGCGAGTGGCTGGCCCAGGAGCTGGCGGTCCTCGCACCGCTCCTTCGGCCCGGGGCCACGGTGTTCGACATCGGCGCCAACCTCGGCTTCTACTCGGCGCTCTTCGCCGGCCAGGTCGGCCGCGGCGGCCGGGTCGTCGCCTTCGAGCCGGCGCCGCGGGTCTTCGCCAAGCTCGCGGCGACGATCGCCCGCAACGGACTCGACCAGGTCGTGGCCGCTCGACTGCGGCTGCGGGAGCGCCGGCGGCGAGGCCGTGCTCCACCGGGTCTCGACCAGCACCGGGACCGGCTCGCTCCTCGGCGGCGGCCTCGGCGGCGAGACGGTGACGATCCGGCGGCTCGACGAGATCCCGCAAGCGCGCGAGCGTCCGCCGCGGCTGATCAAGATCGACGTGGAGGGATTCGAACCCGAGGTGCTGGCCGGCGCCCGCGGGATCCTCGAGGAGCATCGGCCGATCCTCTACATCGAGCTCTGCGGCGAGTACGCAGAATCGAGCGTGCGCAGCGTCGCGCTCCTCGACGAGCTCGGGCTACGACACACGGGCTGTGGCCGGGCTCGATTGGGCCGAGGTCCCGAACGGGTCGAACTTCGTCGTGCGCCCGGCCGGCAGCGGGGGCTGACCGGTGGCCGCCGCCGCGGGCCGCCAGACCGTCCCCGCGGCGATCCGCCTCGCGCTCGCCGCGGCCGACCGGCTCGGCGTGCTCGGCCGCCTGATGGACGTCGCCCTGCTGCGCCGGCCGCTCGGCGCCGCCGGGCGCCGCGCCGCCTTCGTCCGCCTCGGGGCCGAGATCGCCGCCGACGTGGCCCTCAGCCACGGCGTGTTCATCCGCTTCCCGCGGAACGTGAGCATCGGCGCCGGCACGCGGCTGAGCGGGCGGGTGCGGATCGAGGCGTGGGCGCAGGTCACGATCGGGCGCTGCTGCATGTTCAACGACGACGTCCTCGTCCTGACCGCGCAGCACGACATCGACACGCTCGACTTCGACGGCGACGTCCGCCCGGTGGTGATCGGCGACTACGTCTGGCTCCCGCAGCGGATCGTCGTCATGCCCGGGGTGTCGATCGGCGACGCGGCCGTGGTCGGGACCGGGTCGGTCGTCACGCGCGACGTGCCCGAGCACGCCGTGGTGGCCGGGAACCCGGCGCGCGTCATCCGCGAGCGTGCCCGGCTGCCCTTCCGCTACGTGCCGGCCGATTGGTGAGCGCGCCGGCGCGCCCCGAGCCCGGCGTCGTCGTTTACCGCCGCACGGTCCGTGCTGACGCGATCGACGAGTACTCGCGCCGGCTCGCCGCGGCCCTCGGCGACGCCGGCGTCGGCGCGCGACTACCTCGACGACGGGCTCGCGCGCGGCGCGCCAGCGGCTGCCGCGGCCCGGCTGGATCCTGCTCCAGTACAACCCGTTCGCCTACGGCCGCTGGGGCGTGGCGCCGGGCCTCGTCGGCGCGCGGCGTGGAGCTACCGCCGGCGCGCGGCGGCGCCCCTGGCCGTGATGGTGCACGAGGCGTGGGTCGAGGCCGGCGACCGCGGGCGGGCGCGCTGGCGCTCGACGCTGATGGGGGCCTACCAGCGCGCGCAGCTCGAGCTGCCTCCTCGGCGTGGCCGACGTCGTCCTCTGCGCCACCCAGGAGCTCGCGCGCCGGGTCGGGCACGACGCCATCCACGTCCCGGTCGCCTCCAACATCACGCCGCTCGCCGTCACCCGCGAGGAGGCTCGCCGCCGGCTCGGACTCGGGCGAGCGAGCTCGTGGTCTGCCTGTTCGGGACGGGCCACCCGAGCCGCGCCCTGGAATACGCCACGGCGGCGATCGACCTCCTGGCCGCGACGATCGGCCCGGCGCGGCTCAAGGTGCTGAACCTCGGGCTCGGCGCGCCCGACCTCGGGCTCGGGCCGGCCGTCTCGGTGGACACCCCGGGCCACCTCGACGAGGCCGAGCTGTCGCTGCGCCTGTGCGCCGGCGACCTCCTCCTCCTTCCCTTCGCCGACGGGATCTCGACGCGGCGCACGACGCTCATGGCCGGCCTGGCCCACGGGCTGCCCGTCGCCGGCCTGCGCGGGCCGGCGAGCGACGACGTCCTCACCGCCCAGCCACGAGGCGATCACGCTGACGCCGCTCGGCGACGTCGGCGCCTTTGCGCGGGCGGTGGTCGGCCTGGCCGGCGATCGCGACCGCCTGCGGCGCGCCGGACACGGCCGCGCGCGAGCTCTACGCCCGGGAGTTCGACTGGCCGATCATGGCCGGCCGCGTCGCGGGCGCCCTGGGGCTCGAGCCCGGGCCGCGAAGCTGACCGCGGCGGCGGACGGCGCCCCGCTCGAGCGCAGCGCCGGCTCGCGCACGGCCGCGGCCGCCGGCGGCGGCGCCGCGGCCCGCGCGGGCGTCCGCCGGGCGACCGCCGCTCCAGAAAGACCCCCCCGCGCGGTGACCAGCCAGTAGCTGAGAACGCCGGCCACGAACCAGAAGTACGGCGCCGGCGGCACCGAGGCCGTGGTCGGGCCGGCGAAGCCCGCGACCGCGAGGCCGAAGAGCGGCGCGGCCAGCGCCGCCAGCTCGAGGCGCAGCGTCTGGTCGGCGATCCGCCGGATCCGCGCCCTCGCCGCGAGCGCCATCAGGCGCAGGTTGAGCGCGACGAACAGCGCGATCCCGGGCCACCCCGATCTCGAGCACGAGGAAGTTCCACTCCGTCTCGGAGTTGAGGCCCTGGCTGGCCGCGGTCCCGCTGCCCAGGGCGAGCGCCGCCGGCCCGACCGAGCCCGACGCCGAGGCCGAGGGGATAGCTCGAGACGTAGTCGGTGAACTTGCTCACGCTGCCGCCGCGCTCCTGCGTGAACGTCTGGAGCACCTTCGTCGGGGCGATGGTCCGCGCCCGCTGGCCGTGCTGTTGGACGGGCCGAGGAAGCTGAAGGCGCCGTAGACGAGGACGGCGCCGACCGCGAGCCCGGCGAGCGACCCGCAGGGCGTTGCGCGAGGCCGACGGCGATCAGCGCGAAGGCGACCACCGAGACGGCGGTGGTGACGAGGGCGGCGCGCGTGCCGGACGTGGCCACGGCCAGCCCGATGCCGATCCCCAGCACGGCCAGCAGGGCGCGCAGGCGGCCCCTGGCCACCATCAGCATGGCGATCAGCGCCGGCAGGGCCAGCGACGCGGCGACCGCCCCGCCGCCGAGGTCGGAGCCCAGCCCGAACGGCCGCACCGACGGGTTGCCGGCGGCGTCGTAGGCGACCCGCGGCGCCCCCTGGAAGGGGCCGGTGCCGAGGACGCGCTCGCTGTAGCCGGGTCCCCAGAGGGCGAGCTGCTGGGGGCTCAGCCGCGACTGGATGTAGCTGACGACGCCGCCGGCCGCCGCGCACAGGATGAAGATCAGGAGCACCTTCTGGACCTGGTCCTCGCGGCGGATGAAGGCGTAGCCGAGGAAGAACAGGGGCACGAACTCCAGGTGCTGGCGGACGCCCGCCGGCGCCGACGACCAGGCCCGGGCCGGCGGGATTGAAGAGCTCGACGAGGACGACGGCGCTGAAGGCGAGGACGAGGCCGCCGAGCGGGGGCACGGGGAGCGGCTGCTGGGAGCCGACCGCCCGCAGCAGCGCGCCGGCGGCGATCGCGGCCACGAGGACGTCGCGGGCCAGGGTGATGACCGAGCTCCCGGTCCGGAGCTTCAGGTAGCCGTCGAGCAGCCCGAGGTAGAGGCCGAGCGCGGCGAGCGAGACGTCGACGCGCCGGTTGGTCAGGCACCAGGCGGCCAGCAGCAGGAAGAGGACGGCGGCGGCCGCCGCCGGGCCGAGGTCCGCGAGCGCCGCGCTCACGACCCGGATCGCGCTCCGCGTGTCGCGCCGGCTGCTGGCGCTCGCCGATCGCGGACAGCCGGGGCAGGCGCCGGGCGGCCATGGCCTGGTTGAGCACGGCGGTCAGGCTCCGGCGGAACGTGTCGGGCGAGAACCGGCGCGCCTGCTCGGCGATGTGCTCGGGCGAGGTGTCGATCGCGTCGGCGCGCTCGATCGCCGCCAGCAGCGAGCTCGCCGTGAGCTCGGCGAAGAAGGTTCCCGTCTGGCCGTCGACGACCGTCTCCAGGGCGCCGCCGCCGGCGAAGGCCACCACCGGCTTGCCGGCGGCGTTGGCCTCGACCGGGGCGATGCCGAAGTCCTCGACGCCGGGCAGGCAGAAGGCGCGGCAGTGCTCGAAGAGCTCGGTGACCTCGTCGTCGTTCAGTCGGCCGAGGAAGCGCACGGTCGGGCCGGCCTGGCGGCGCAGGTCGCCGAGGGCGGGCCCGACGCCGACGACGTCGAGGCCGATGCCGGCGCGGGTCGCGGCCTCGACGACGAGGTCGACGCGCTTGTAGGGCAGCAGGCGCGAGACGACGAGGAGCCGCTCGCCGCGCGGCCGCGGCGTGAACCGCTCGACGTCGACCGGCGGATAGACGACCGGGGCGTCGCGGCCGTAGCGCAGGCGGATGCGCCGGCGGACGATCTCGCTGATCGCGATGTAGAGATCGGCGCGGGCCGCGGCGCGGCACGTCGAGCCGGCGGAAGGCGCCGGCGAACGGGGCGAGGGCGACCTCGCCGAGCCCGTGGCCCGGGTACTCGCCGTAGAGCCAGCGGGCCGGCGTGTAGCAGTACACGGCGTGGAAGGCCCGCGGCGACGTGCGCACGGCGTGGGCCCAGCCGCTCGAGCTCGAGATGACGAGCTCGGCGTCGATCGACCCGAGGGAGCGGAACGCGAGCGGATAGAGCGGGAAGAGCATGCGGAACCGCCCGTCGATCGGCACCCGGTCGAGGAAGCTCGTGCGGACGTCGAGCGCGCCGAAGGCCGGGAAGGTCGAGTCCGGGCGGTAGAGCGACGTGTACATCGGCGCCGACGGGAAGAGGCGGGCGAGCTCGAGCGCGACCCGCTCGGCACCGCCGCGCTGGTTGAGGTAGTCGTGGACGATCGCGACGTCCCCGGGCAGCCCGCCGGCGGCCGCGGGGTCGGGTGTGAGTGGCTGGGCGGTCACTGCTCCGCTGCTATTCTCCGCTGGCTCGCCGGGTTCGGGGGATGCGCGTGCTCGGGCCGCACGGTTGCCCGACGGGCGCCGTCGGCGAGTCCGGTCCCGCTTGCGTCTCGGACTCGAATCGACCACTGATGAGCGACACCCGCCAAGGAACCTTACGCGACTACCTGCGCGTCCTGCGCAACAGCGGCTGGCTCGTCGTCGCCGTGACCGTCCTCTGCGCCGGCATCGGCGCCGGGATGGCCCTCTCCCAGAAGGCCAAGTACGTGGCCGTGGCCCAGGTGACCTTCCAGGAGGAGAGCGCCAGCAACGCCGCGGCCGGGCTCAACGCCGTGCAGACCCTGACCGCGGCCCAGCTCGCGGCCGAGGGCGCGTCGACGATGCTCTCCAACGAGGTCCTCGTCCGGGTGCGCCGGGATCTGCGCACCACCCTGACGATCGCCCAGCTCCAGGCCCTGCTCGCAGCGAGCGTCGACGCGTCGAGCGCCCTGGTGTCCGTCGCGGCCACGGCCGGTGACCCGCAGTTCGCGGCGGCGCTGGCCAACGACGTGGCCAACGAGGCGGTGGCCAGCCAGACCGCGAGCGAGCGCGCGCGCTTCGCGACCACGGCCGCCAGCCTCCAGCAGCAGTACCAGACGCTGCGCAGCCAGGGCCGGTCGGGCGCGGCCACCGACCTCGCGCTCGGGAGCCTGCTCGACCGCTACACGACGGTCCAGACCCTGAGCCTCAACGCCGTGCCGGCCCGGGTGGCGGTCACGGCCACCGCCGCCGTCCGCGCCCACCTCGCCGCGGCCGCTGCGCAACACGTTCTTCGCCGGCCTGATCGGCCTGATGCTCGGGGTGGCCCTGGCCTTCGTGCGCGACTCGCTCGACCGGCGGCTGCGCGACCTGAGCGAGGTCCAGGAGACGCTCGACATGCCGGTGGTCGGATCGATCCGCGCCGAGGCCCTCGGCAGCGCCGCCTACGTCAGCAACGGCGGCGGGCCGATGACCGAGCAGGACGTCGAGAGCTTCCGGGTTCTGCGCACGAACATCGCCTTCCTCGACATCGACCGGCCGATCAAGTCGATCCTCGTCACGAGCCCGCTGCCGGCGGAGGGCAAGTCGACGGTGGCCGCGTCGCTGGCGACGACGAGCGCCGCCGCCGGCGATGCGAACGCTGCTCCTCGAGTGCGACCTGCGCCGGCCGTGCCTGTCGGACCGGCTGCCGATCAAGCGCAGCCCGGGGCTCAGCGACTACCTCGCCGGCGAGGCGGCGCCGGCCGACATCGTCCAGGTCGTCGAGCTGGCGCCACCCGGGGACGACCTCGAACGGCTCCCGGCCGACGCCGGCCGACGACCAGGCCGGCGTGCTCGCGGTCATCGCCTCCGGCGGCCAGTCGATCCGCCCGGCCGAGCTCCTCGGCTCGCGCCGGTTCCGCGAGTTCCTGGCCGAGGTCAGCGCCGAGTACGACATCGTCATCATCGACACCCCGCCACTGTTGTCGGTGTCCGACACCCTGGAGATCATCCCGCTCGCCGACAGCGTCCTGTTGTGCATCCGGGTCGACCAGACCACGCGCGACCAAGCGCGGGCGGTGAAGGAGGCGCTCTCGCACCTGCCCGAGCGCACGACCGGGGTCGTCATCACCGGGCTCAAGCCCGGACGGGAGTCCGACTACGGCTACTACTCCTACGCTTACGAGGAAAGCTAATTCCCTGCGTCGTCGGTAGCTTTGCGGCTCGTGTGCGGCATCTGCGGCTCTACCGCTGACCCCCTCGGGACCGCGGTTCGCGTCATGAACCGGGCCCTCGTGCATCGTGGTCCCGACGACGAGGGCACCTACGTCGACCCGGACGCCGGCCTGGCGCTGGGGGCGCGGCGCCTGCGCGTGATCGACGTCGACGGCGGCCACCAGCCGCTGGCCAACGAGGACGGGACGGTCTGGGCCGTCCTCAACGGCGAGATCTACAACTACGGCGAGCTGCGGGCCGGCCTGGCCGGGCGCGGCCACCGGCTGGCCACGGCCACCGACACCGAGGTTCTGGTCCACCTCTACGAGGAGCACGGAGCCGACCTCGTCCACGTGCTCGACGGCATGTACGCCTTCGCCGTCTGGGACCGCCCGCGGCGGCGGCTGCTGCTCGTCCGCGACCGCTTCGGCGAGAAGCCGCTGTTCTACGCGGCCCGTGGCCGGGAGCTGACCTTCGCCTCCGAGCTCGGGGCGCTGACCCGGGGCCTCGGTGCCGTCGCGCCGCCGCTGGACCCGCGCGCCGTCGGCGCCTTCCTCACCCTCGGCTACATACCCGGGCGGGTCGTGCGTGCGGCAGGGCGTCCACCAGCTGAGCCCGGCCCACAGCCTCCTCTGGAGCGGATCGCGCGTCGAGCCGCGGGTCGAGCGCTACTGGTCGCTGGCCGACCGCCCGCCCGACCGCGAGCGCTGCCGCTCGAGGCGGCCGTCGCCTCGGTCTCCGGCGCCTTCGCCGACTCGGTGCGCCGGCGGCTGGTCGCCGACGTCCCGGTCGGGGTGCTCCTGTCCGGGGGGCTCGACTCGACGCTCGTCGCCGCCTACGCCGCCCGGGCGTCGTCGCGGCCGGTGCGGACGTTCACCGTCGGCTACGACGTCGGCGAGGTCTCAGAGACCGGGCGGGCCCGGCACGTCGCCGAGGTCCTCGGGACCGAGCACCGCGAGGTGGTGCTGACGAGCTCCCGCGTCGGCGAGACGCTGCCGGCGCTGATGGGGGCGCTCGACCAGCCGCTGGCCGACCCCGCCGTCGTCGCGCTGCACGCCGTGTGCGCGCTCGCCCGCGAGGACGTGACCGTGGCCGTGGGCGGGGAGGGTGCCGATGAGCTCTTTGGTGGCTACCCCCGCTACCGCTGGCTCGAGCGGTCGGTCGCGCTCGGCCATGTGGTGCCCGCCCCGGTCCTGCGCACCGGGTCGCGGGTCCTGTCGCAGATGCCCCTGACCGGTCGTCAGCGTAGGTTGCTCGACGTGGTCCGCCCGGCCGACCCTGTCGATCGTCACCTGAGCTGGGTCACCGGCGGACGCTGGCCGGCGGCGCGCGACGTCTGGGGCCCGGCCCTGCTCGACGCCGCGGGCTTCGACGCGGCGGCCGACGCCCGGGGGATCATCGGCCGCTCGCAGGCCACCTCGACCGCCGGGCGGTTCATGGCGCTCGACCGCGACCGGTGGCTGGCCGACGACGTGCTGGTCAAGGCCGACCGGGCGAGCATGCTCGTCTCGCTCGAGCTCCGCACGCCGTTTCTCGACTCGGGGGGTGGCCGAGCTGGCGGCGGGGATCGCGCCGGCCGTGCACACCGGGGGCGGGGGCAAGCGCATCCTGCGCGCGATGCTCTCGGCGGTCGTGCCCGAGCTCCGGGCCGGCCCGGCGAAGACCGCGTTCCGCGTGCCGGCCGCCGAGTGGCTGCGGGGTCCGCTGCGCGACGCCCTGCGCACCCATGTCCTCGACGGACGGGCGTGCGCCGAGGGCTGGCTCGACCGGCGGGCGGTGAGCGGGATCGTCGCCGATCACCTCGCCGGCGTCGCCGACCGTTCGTCGATCCTCTGGCCGGCCCTGAGCCTGGGGCTCTGGCTCGAGGCACAGTGATGGCATGAGGGTTCTCCACGTCTCGCACACGGCGACGATCAGCGGCGGCGAGCATTCGCTGCTGACGCTGCTCGGCGGGATGCCGCCGGAGATCGAGGTCGGCGTGGCCTGCCCGTCCGGTCCGCTGGCCCAGGCCGTCCGCGACCTCGGCCTGCCGGTCTACCTGATCCCGGGCACGACGGCGAGCTTCCGGCTGCACCCGGTGCGCACGCCGCGGGCCGTGGTCGAGATGGGGGGCGCGGCGCTCGCGGTGAGCCGGATCGCGCGCCGGGAAGGGGCGACCGTGCTGCACGCGAACTCGGTGCGGGCGGGCCTGATCACCGCCCTGGCCGGGACGATCGGCGGCCCGCCGGGGGCCGTCCACGTGCGCGACGTCCTGCCGGCGAACGCGACCGCGGTCGCGGTCAAGCGCGTGCTGACCAGCGGCTCGGCCGAGCTGATCGCGATCTCCGAGTACGTCAAGGAGCACTTCGGGGTCGGCGGGAACGGCCATGCGCCGACGGTCATCGACAACGCCGTCGACCGGCGGCGCTTCGATGCCGACGCCTACGACCGCGTCGAGTGCCGGCGCAGGCTCGGCGTGGACGGGCCGGCGCCGTTGATCGGAATCGTGGGTCAGATCACGCCGTGGAAGGGCCACGACGTGGCCGTCCGGGCGCTGCGCCTGGTCCACGAGCGCTACCCCGAGGCGCGGCTGTTCGTGGTCGGCGAGGTCAAGTTCTCCGGTCCGGAGACGAGCCTCGACAATCGCGGCTTCCTGCGCCGACTGCACGCGCTGGTCGACGAGCTCGACCTCGGCGAGCACGTCAGCTTCCTGGGCGAGCGCGAGGACGTGCCCCAGATCCTTCGGGCCCTCGACGCGCTCCTGGTGCCCTCGACGGTCGAGCCGTTCGGGCGGACGGTGGCCGAGGCGATGACGATGGCCACGCCGGTCATCGCCACCTCGGAGGGCGGCCCGTACGAGCTGCTGCGCGACGGCGTCAGCGGGCTCCTCGTCCCGCCCGGCGACGAGCACGCCTGGGCGCGGGCGATCTCGCGGCTGCTGGACGATCCGCAGGCGACCCGGCAGATGGCCGTGGCCGCCCAGGGCGTGGCCATGAGCCGCTTCGACACGGCTCGCCACGTGCGCTCGGTGCTCGACGTCCTCGCCGCGGCGTCCGGTCGCGGAAACGGGGCCTCGCCGTGAACGCCGGACGCGACGGCGGTCCGGTCGACCGCGTCGTCGCGGGGCTGGGCCGCTCCGTCGCGCCTGGTCCCCTCCGACCTGGCCGCCCGGGCGGGACTGGTCCTCGGGACGGCGCTGATCACGACCTATCTCGGGTTCGCCTCCGGCGGGTACTTCCCGGACTGCGACGGGCCTCGTCGCCGTCGGGCTCGCCGTCGCGCTGATCCTCCGCGTCGGCCTGGCCGCCAACCCGTTCGAGGGCTTCAGCCGAGGATCCGGGGTGGCCGTGGCCGCGCTGGCCCTGCTGGCGATCTGGACGCTGATCTCCTCGAGCTGGTCGCACGCCCCGGGCCGGGCCATCCTCGAGGTCAACCGCACCCTGCTCTACCTCGGCGCCCTGATCCTGTTCGGCTCGTTCGTCCGCCGCCGGGGCCGGCTGGCGGCGGTGACGGGGGGCGTGGCCCTGGGGAGCGTCGTCGTCGGGGCGGCCGGGCTCCTGACCCGGGCGCTGCCGCAGGTCTTCCCCGTCGTGCCGCCGTTCGCCAACTACCGGCTCTCCTACCCCGAGAGCTACTGGAACGCGGCCGGCCTGCTGGCCGTGGTGGGCATCCTCCTGTGCCTGGGCCTGTCGGGTGCCGAGCGGGTGCCGCGGCCGCTGCGGGCGTTGATCTCCGGGGCGATCCCGCTGCTCGCGGCCACGCTCGTGCTGAGCTTCTCGCGGGGAGCGATCGCCGCGGGGCGGTCGGTCTCGTCGTCCTGTTCGGCCTGTGCCGGACGCGGACGCTGCTCTCGGCGCTGGTGGCCAGCCTGCCCGGGGCCGCCTTCGCCGGCCAGCGCCGCCTACGGGGCGACGGCGCTGGCCACGCAGAACCCGACCGGCCCCGACGCGGTCTCCCAGGGGCGCCACCTGGTGATCGTCGTCGGCTTCGCCTGCCTGGGCTCGGTTCTGCTGCGGGCGGTCCTCTCGCGCTGGGACGACCACCGGCTCCTCCCGGCGGGCACGAGCCCGCAGACGCGGCGGCTCCTGGCCGGTTTGCGGGGTGCTGGCGCTGGTCGTCGGCCTCGGGGGGGCGGGCGCGGCCTTCCACGTGCCGCACGTGATCTCCGGGCAGTACCACCGCTTCCTGTCCAGCAACCAGCAGGCGGGAGCCGGCCAGTCCACTGTGCGGTCGCGGCTGCTGGACCCGGCCAACGACAATCGCCTGGCGATCTGGGACGCGGCGGCCGACGCCGGCGGCCGGGAGCTCCTGCACGGCACCGGCGCCGGGACCTTCCAGGTCGTCTGGAACGTCAACCGGCCGAACGCCGAGACCATCGTCAACGCCCACTCCGTCTACCTGGGCACCGTGTCCGATCTCGGCCTGGTCGGCCTGGCGCTGCTCGTCGTATGCGTGCTCGGCCTGGTCAGCGCGATCGCCGTGCGGGCGGTGTCGCGGCGCAGCCGCAAGCCCGACCGGGCGATCGCCGCCGGCCTCCTGGCCGCCGCCGTCTGCTGGCTGGTGCACGCCGGGATCGACTGGGACTGGGAGATTCCGGCCATCACCTGGTGGGTCTTCGCCGCCGGCGGCCTGGCCCTGGCCCGGGGTGGGCGCAGCCGTCCGGGGCTCCGGGCGCCGGGTCGCCTGGGGCGGGTGCTGATCATGGTGGCGATCGCGGTCGTCGCCGTCCTCCCGGCGCAGGTGGCGCTCTCCCAGCACAGCCTCAACCGGGCGGTGGCGGCGTTCGAGCGGGGCGACTGCAACACGGCGGTGTCGAGCGCCCTGAAGGCGAGGTCCTACGTCTCGGCCCGGGCCGAGCCGTACGAGATCCTGGCCTACTGCGACGCGCGCTCCGGCTACCGGGCCCTGGCGCTGACGATGATCCAGAACGCGATCAACCGCGACCCGCAGAACTGGGAGTTCCACTACGACCAGGCGATCGTGCGGGGCGCGGCCGGCCTCGACCCGCGCCGGTCGGCCCGGATCGCGCGGGCCCTGAACCCGCTCAACCCGCTGGCGAGCGGCCTGGCGAGCGCGCTGCGCCCGCACGATCCGCGGGTCTGGCGGGCTCAGGCGCTGGCGGCGCCGCTGCTCGTCGCCGGGTACCCGACCCTCGGCCGGTCTCGGCCGAGGGGCTGATCTACGTCGGGCTCGTCTGGGTCTGGGTCGAGCGTCAGTTCTGGCGCGGTTCGGTCTGGCGTGCGGCCGCGCGCCGGGCAAACAGTCCGGCGACGAGGAGGGCGAGACCGATCAGGACGATCGGGATCAGGGCCAAGCCGGTGAACGGCAGCTCGCCGGTCGTGCTCGGTCCGGCCTGTTCGGCCGCCTCGGACGGGGCGACCTCGCCGGCGTTGACGCCGTTCGTGCCGTTGGCACCGGCCGCGCCGTTGGTGCCGTTGGTGCCGTTGGTGCCGTTGGTGCCGTTGGTGCCGTTGGTGCCGTTGGTGCCGTTGGTTCCCGGGGTTCCCGGGGTTCCCGGGGTTCCCGGGGTTCCCGGGGTGCCCTGGGGTGCCCTGGGGGCCGGGGGGGCCCTGGGGGCCGGGGTTGTACTGGGCGGTGCTGGCGGCGCCGCTCGAGGCGAGGCCGGAAATGCCGATGGCCGTGGCGCCGGAGGTCATCAGGAGGCCGGTGGCGATCGCGGCCACGACGGCGAGGCGCGAGCGGACGAAGTGGGCCCAGGCGTTCGCGGGTGGGGCGGCCCGGCGGGCGCGCAGACGCGCGCGGACGCGGTCGACCTCGGGTGCCGCGCCGGTGGCGTGGAGGTCGCGCAGCATGGTGATCTCGGGTTCGAAGTCTTCGGGGGATCGATGGCTCATGCCCTTAAGACGAACGGCGATCGCCTTTCCTGACCGGTCGTAGGATTCGGCGATCCAGGACGCCGATTTCGAGCGCATGTACGAGGAGCACGCCGAGTCCGTGTTCGGCTTCCTGCTGTACCGGACGGGGGATCGGGCGCTGAGCGAGGATCTGCTGGCGGACACGTTCGAGAAGGTGCTGCGCAGCCGTGGCCGGTCGCAGCGGCGGCGGGGCGCCGAGAAGCCGTGGCTCTACGCGATCGCGCTGAACTGCCTGCGCGACGGGGCGCGGCGCGGCCGGGTCGAGCGGCGGGCGCTCGAGCGCCATGCGGCCGAGCCGGTCCCGCGGTACGCGGAGGCGGTCAGCTCGGTGGAGACCGCCGAGGACGGCGACCGTCTGCGCGCGGCGCTGGCCGAGCTGGCCGACGACGAGCGGGAGGCGCTGGGGCTCCGCTTCGGCGGCGACCTCAGCGTCCCGGAGATCGCCGAGCTCCTCGGGCTGCCGCTGACGACGGTGGAGGGCCGCGTCTACCGCGGGCTGCGAAAGCTCCGGGCGCGGCTCGAGTCGTCCGAGTCGCCGGGGTAGCCGGACAGCGCCGAGCGGGACGCTTGCGGGTCAGGGCCCCGGCGCGCCGGTCGGCGCCACGGGGGAACCGATCACCACGGTGATGGGCACGGCGCGTCCGATGATGAAGATGCGCGCCGCGCGTTGGCCGGTGAGCTGGGCGGTCACCGCGCCGGCGACCTCGAACTGGAGGGCGACGGTCTCGGCGGTGCCGGGGGCGAGGGGGGCGAGACGCGTGCCCGGGGCGTCGGCCTGGGGGTTGGTGTGGGTGGCCAGGCCGGCGGCGATCAGCGCCGGGCGGGTCGGGGTCACGCGCTGGGCGCCCTGGTTGCGGGCCACGACCCGTACGATCAGACGGCCGCGCTGGCGCTGGCGGCCGGCGGTCGTGGCGGCGGGGTGGAGCACGGCGGAGAGGACGCGCACGGTTACGTGGGGCGGCGGCACGGTCCTGGGGGATGGGGCGGCGGCGGTTGGGGGGGTGGCCGGCGCGGCCGGGCCGGCGGTCGTGGCCCCGGCCGCCGGGGCGGCCGTCGTGGCCGGGGGCGCCGCCGGCGTCGAGGCGATCGTGCTCCCCGACAGGCGGGAGATCCCGAGGCCGACGGCGAGTCCGACGCCGCCGGCCACGGCGCCGATGGCGGCCAGCTTGACCAGGCGGCGCAACAGGCTGGCGCTGCTCATGTGGCGCAGGTGCATCGTGGCCGCAGCATAGGGAGCCGGGGGCGGGCGGGCGAGGCCGCCGACGAGGTCCACGTGGTCGCGGTCCGGTCGGGGCTTGGTCGCGACCTGGTCGCGACCTGGCCTAGGCTTGGTCGAGGACTCCGGTCGGGGCGACGCCGGTCGAGAGCAGGGCGAGGTCGGCGTCGACCATCAGGCGGACGAGGTCGTCGAAGCCGGTCCGCGGCCGCCAGCCCAAGTCCCGCTCGGCCTTGGCGGCGTCGCCGATCAGGTGGACGGCGTCGGCGGGGCGCATGAAGCGCGGGTCCTGGCGCACGTAGGGGGCGGCAGGCAGGCCGACGTGGTCGAAGGCGATGTCGACGAGGTCGCGGATGGAGTGGGCGACCCCGGTGGCGATCACGTAGTCGGCGGCGTCGGGCTGCTGGAGCATCAACCACATCGCCTCGACGTAGTCGCGGGCGAAGCCCCAGTCGCGCTCGGCGTCGAGGTTGCCGAGGGCGATCTCCTCAGCCAGGCCGAGCTTGATCGCGGCCACCCCGTGGGTGACCTTGCGGGTCACGTACTCGAGCCCGCGGCGGGGGCTCTCGTGGTTGTAGAGGATGCCCGAGCAGGCGAAGAGGTCGTGGCTCTCGCGGTAGTTGACGGTGATGAAATGGCCGTAGGCCTTGGCGCTGCCGTAGGGGGTGCGGGGGTGGAAGGGGGTGAGCTCGGTCTGGGGGACCTCGGCCACGCGTCCGAACATCTCCGAGGAGGAGGCCTGAAAGAAGCGGGCGTGGGGGACGACCTGGCGGACGGCTTCGAGCATGCGGGCGACGCCGCCGGCCGTGAGCTCGACGGTCAGGACCGGCTCGGCCCAGGAGGCGGCGACGAAGGACAGGCTGGCCAGGTTGTAGATCTCGTCGGGCTCGGCCGCGGAGATCACCGCGGTCAGCGCCGCCTGGTCGAGCAGGTCGCCGGTGTGGAGGACGACCTCGCCGCGGATGTGGGCGATCCGGTCGACGGTCGCGTCCGGCGAGGCGCGGACCATCCCGTGCACGTCGTAGCCCTTGGCGAGGAGAAGCTCGGCCAGGTAGCTGCCGTCCTGGCCGGCGATGCCGGTGATCAGCGCACGGCGGGCGGGCACCGGGTGGGCCTAGGCTCGGCGTGGCTGGGGGGATGGCGCATCGGCCACACCGTATCGGTCAGGCGCGGGCCCTGGCCGGTCACTGGGGGGTGCGTCGGTCCCGCTGGGCCGGGTTCTGCACGCTGGCTGCCATGGGGCCTGGTCTGCCGGCGGAGGGGCGGTCCGGGGGCGGCTGGCCCGGGGCGGCTCGCCGCCATGTGGCCTGCGCCGCCGGTGTACGGGCGGTCCGGGACGGCGGCGCGGACCGCCGCCATGTGGCCTGGGCGGCCGGTGTAGGGGCGGTCCGGGGCGGCGACGCCCGGGGCGGCTCGGGGGTCAGCGCCGGAGGATCGAGAGGAACTCCTGGCGAGTGCGGGCATCGTCGCGCAGGAGCCCGAGCAGGGCCGAGGTGGTCGTGCGGGCGCCGATCTTCTGGACGCCGCGGAGAGACATGCAGAGGTGCTCGGCCTCGATGACGACGCCGACGCCCTTGGGCTTCAGGTGCTGGTCGAGGCAGTCGGCGACCTGCATCGTCAGGCGCTCTTGGAGCTGGAGCTCGCGAGCGTAGAGCTCGACGACCCGGGCGAGCTTGGAGAGGCCGATGATCCGCTCGCCGGGCAGGTAGGCGACGTGGGCGACGCCGTGGAACGGCAGCAGGTGGTGCTCACAGAGGGAGTGGAAGGGCACGTCGCGGACGACGACCAGCTCGTCGTAGTCGGCGTCGTTGGGGAACGTCGTCATCGAGATCGGCTGCGGGGTGAGCATCTCGACGTAGGCGGCGGCGACGCGGCGGGGAGTCTCGCGCAGGCCGGGGGCGTCAACCGGGCGGCCGAGGGCGACGAGGAGGTCGCGGACGGCCTGCTCGGCGGCGAGGAGGTCGATCGCGGGCGCGTCTTCGCGGACGAGCCGGCTGGGGGAGACGGCAGCCGCGGCGGCGACGGCCGGGGCGGCGGCGAGGGGGGCGGCGGCGCCGTTGACTCGTCCTGGGTGATGGTGGCTCCGGCGCGGGCTGGCTGCTGCCATGGGGATCTCCTGTCGTCGGGGGGGCCGCGGGCACGGCAGGCTGATTCGCGTCGCCGGGGCGGCGATCCTTACGCCGTCCTCGGTCGGAGAGCCGGAGAGCCGGAGAGCCGGAGAGCCGGAGAGCCGAAGAGCCGGAGAGCGGGAGGGGGCGGGGGATCGATTGCCGGTACTCGCAGTCGGTGCGGGGTAAGAAGCAGGGGGCGCGGGACGCCAAGCTCATGGACGTCGTCGGCGAGAGAGGAGCTGCACATGCTGTCTGGGCCGTTGGTGCTGGCAAAGCTGGTCGACCGGATCGCGTCGGCCGATCAGCTCGATCGGATCACCGGGCCACTGGCCGCAGCGGTCGGACGGGCGACGGAGCCGGCGGCGGTCAAGAACGCCCTGAGCGGGACCTGGCTCGGCCATCAGCTGCATCCGCTGTTGACCGACGTGACGCTCGGCGCCTGGGTCGGCGTCCCGGCGATCGACCTGCTCGGCGGCCGGCAGGGAGCCGGGGCGGCGCGGCTCCTGACCGGGCTGGGGATCGTCTCGGCGGTGCCGACGGCGGCGAGCGGCCTGTCGGACTGGTCTGAGACCTACGGCGCCGAGCAGCGGATCGGGCTCGTCCACGCGGCCGGCAACGTCGCCGGGACTCGGGCTGCAGATCGCCTCCTACCTGGCCCGCCGGCGCGGACGGCGGGCGCGGGCGGCGGCGCTCAGCCTGGCCGGCCTCGGCGTCGCCGGCGTCGCCGGATATCTCGGCGGCCACCTGGTCTATGTGCTGGGCGTCGGCGTCAGCCACACGGCCTTCGAGCACCCGCCGGCCGACTGGACCGACGTGGCCGCCGCCGACGCGCTGGCGGAGTCGACGCCGCTGCGGGTCGACGCCGGCGGGACGCCGGTCGTCGTCGTGCGGGTCGGCGAGCGCGTGCACGCGCTGTCGGCCACCTGCGTCCATGCGGGCGGCCCGCTCGACGAGGGCGAGGTCGTCGACGGCTGCCTGCGCTGCCCGTGGCACGCGAGCATGTTCCGCCTCGACGACGGCCGGGTCGTGCGCGGGCCGGCGGCGGTCGGCCAGCCGGCGTGGGAGGCGCGCGTCGAGGCCGGTCGGCTCCAGGTGCGTCCGGCCGGCTGAGGGCGGGGGTGGGGGTGGGCCGGCCGTGGTCGTGGCGGAGGTGGCCGCCGCCGAGCGTTCTCCAGCGGGTGGACCATCACCAGCGCCTGCCGAGGCCCGGCCGGCCCCGCGGGTTTGTAGAGCGCGTGCGGCCCGGGGTGACGCTGCTGCGCCGCGGATCGCGGTGGACTGGTTGGGTCAGGATCGGCGCGCCGAGGACTGGGCTACGGCCAGTCGAGTTGCTCGCCAAGCTCGGTCCCGCCAAGCTCGACGAGGTTGCTTCGCTCGACCGGGTGATATTGGCCCTCACGCAGCTCGAGCCACGTGACCGTGTGTTGGGTGGGGTCGACGACCACGACCTCGTCGACGTGGTGGGCGGCGTAGAACGGGAGCTTCTCCCAGGTTTCATCCCCCGGGGAGAGGATCTCGAGCACGATCGCGGCGGTCGAGAGCCACACGCCGCCGGCGCCGGGGCGGTGTAGTCCCCCGTCGGGCACGCGGAAGTCGTGCTCGCCCTCGCCGAGGTTGAACTCGTGGATCGTCGGTACCAGCCCGGCGGCCCGCGCTACCGGGCCGAGTAGCTCGCCGAGCTGCTGAGCGACGTGAGCGTGCTCGAAGCTGGGGCCGGGAACCATGTGGTGGACACCCTGCCAGACCTCGTCAAGGCGATCCAAGCCGGCGCGGCGACGACGCTCGACCAGAGCCTCGAGCTCCGGTGGACGTGGGCCCAGCACGAGCGTTGGCATCGACCCAGCCTACCGCCACTTCCCGGTCTGGTGCTCCTCAAGGGCGGAGCGACGAGGCTCGTGGTCGCGGCTACGTCCCTGGAACGTGCGACCGGGTACCGTGGCGGTCCCACCCGTTTCCCAGTCGCCCTTCGGTGAGCATGCCGCGCAGCGTCGCGATCGGGTCGTTTCCCCCGGGCGCGCGTGCGACGCGACCGCCGCTGCGTAGTCCGCGGACGATCTCGAGCGCGTTTCGACGCTGACGACGGGTGGACCGTTCCGGCGCTGTAGGCGACCTGAGCGGGGATCTGTTGGCTCGCCGGCCAGGCCCGGTGCCGCTAACTCGATCGACCGGCGTTCCCCGGGCGCCGCGTCGAGCTGCGCATCTCCCAAGAGCAGCTCACCGGCGTGGTGTTGGACACCGGCGAGCTCGCCTGCCGGCATCGTCGCGACTTCGCCGGCGGCCTCACGATCACCGACCCTGCGCATCAGACCGAGCTTGAGCAGGCCCGCACCCGGCGCCGCCGTCGGGACGAAATCGAGGTCGAGGTCCGTCCGCTCGCGCGCCATGACGCGCTGATCGGGGGTTGACGATGGCGTCACACCGCTTCGAGGCCGACGCTGCTGCCGGTCCCGCCCGCGAAGGCGTGCCCGGCGGCCGCGCGCTGTTGCTGGTCCGCGTCCGCCTATTTGACGGGCCCGGCGTCGCTGACGGCCCGACCGGCGAGCCCGCCGGCCAGGAGGACGTCTACACCGATCTGCGACGCGACGCTGCCCGGGATCTGGCGTTCCGGCTGCTTGAGCAGCAGGCAGCCTGTCGGAACGCACCTGCTCAGCGGGCAAGGCCCGGAGGACCAGCGCTTCTCTGGCCGTCGAGCGGGAACCGGCCAGCACCGCCCCAGCCAACCCAGAACGGCCCGAGGACCCGCTCTTGATGAGATCGCTCGCCGCTTTGACGGCGGCATCCTGGGGGCCTAGACTCGCGCTTCGGGCAGGGACGAAATCTGGCGGTGTTGTGCCGGGCTGCTTTCTACACGATCGTTAGCCTCGAACCGCCGTTATCGGCTTGATGGTGGCCCTGGTTGGGTGCCGCGGGTTGTGAATCGGGGCGCCGGGTGGTGTCAGGGCCCGGGAGAGGCTGGCTGGGGGCGAAGCCGTTGCGTGGTGGCCGCTGAGGCGGTCGTTTTCGGGTAGGCGAAGCTGGTTGGTGCGGCGGGCTGGTCGTCGGGATCGCGAGCTGCGAGCGTGGTGGTTGCTCAGCAGAGCGCGGGGATCGTCCGTAGACACGCGAACGCGGCGGCGAGCGCGTTGGACCACGGCCAGTCGCGGTCGAGCTTGAGGCGGGTGCGCCGGCCGTGATGGACGATCTTTGCCGCGATGTGCAGCAGCCGTTGACGCAGGCGCTTGGGCTCCGCGGTGGCGAGCTCGCCGGTGAGGCAGATCAGCTTCATCCACGCGAGGAGGTCTTGGGCGATCAGCGAGGTCTCGAGCCAGGTCTGGTTGTGCTCGAACGCGTGGTGGGGGAGGTTGCGCATGCCGGTGTCCTTGCCGGCGCGGATCGAGTCCTCGACCCGGGCCCGGCCGCGGTGGCGAACCTCCAGGGCGGCGATGTCCTGGCCGGCCTGGTCGGTGAGGAAGCAGGTGTGCCGGTAGCCGTGCTCGTCGAAGATCGTGAATTGCGCGCCGGGGTGCGGGCGCTCGCGGCGGACGATCAGCCGCGAGCCTTCGGGCCAGGCGGACAGCTCGAGGTGGTCGGTCAGCTCGGCGACCCACGCACCCTTGCGCTCCTCGCCGCCCGCGTCGATCGCCTGTGTCCACGCGGTTTCGGGCAGCTCAAGGATCGCGCGGCGGACCGTCTCGGTCAGCTCGTAGCCGACCGAGAAGCGGATGTTGGCCTCGCGGCAGTCGCTGGTGAACGCGTGCGTGCAACCGCCGATATCCGCCCTGGCCAGCATCTCCCGCTGCAGATCCTCGGCGGGCAACTGCTCGAGCGCCATCCCCAGCACCGTGAAGTGATCAGCGGCGGTGTTCGAGCCGGCGTTCCCCGGTCTGAGGATCGCGGCCAACGCTTCGCCGGTCTATACACCGGCGGCGGTTGGGACGCACAAGATCTATGCGAACTATTCCGGTGACGGGACGAATCCGCCAGCGCACACCTCGACGACGGTCAACGTCATTCTCTGATCGCTGACGGCTACTGACGCGTTGAGCGCCAGATCCGATTCGAAGCAGGGTTCCGGCTGCTCGCCCCGGCTCGGCGGGCAGCCGGACCTGTCGGCTAGGGCGACGGCGTGACAGTTTGCGGTCGTAGACAGACGCATTGGCCGTATTCGGCCGCAGTGCCTTTTGTCAGAGCCCTCTTCCGGACTCGAACCGGAGACCCCTTCCTTACCATGGAAGTGCTCTACCAACTGAGCTAAGAGGGCGCTCGGGGCAGGATATCCGACGCCGCGGCCGTCGCATGCCCAGCACCGGGAATCCCGAATCGGTACCGTTTCGGGATGAGCAAGCAGATCGCCGTCCGGCTTCCGGACGACCTGGTGAAGTTCCTCGACGGGCAGGTGGCCGCGGGCGTCGGGCGGAGCCGCGCCGCCGTCGTGGCCCGGGCGCTCGAGCGCGAGCGTCGCCGCGTGGTCGCGGCCCGTGACGCCGAGATCCTCGCTCGCAGCGGTCCTGATCCGGAGCTCGCCGGCCTGGCCGAGCATTCCGCCGGTCTGGTCCTCGATCCCTGAAGTGCGCCCGATTCACCTCGCCCGCCTCGACAAGGCGCGGCCCGTCCTCGTTCTCACGCGGGCGCTCGTGCGTCCGCATCTGAACCATGTGACCGTCGCCCCGATCACCGGCACGGTCCGCGGGCTCTCGACCGAGGTCGCGGTCGGCCCGGCCAACGGGCTCGACCGCCCCTCGGTGCTGAGCTGCGACCACATCACGACGATTCCCCGCGGCGCCCTTGGCCGCCAGATCGGCTACCTCCTCGACGAACAGGAGGCCGACCTGGCCCGAGCTATCCGCGCCGCCTTCGACCTCGACTGACCCACCGCACCGGGGCCTTCGAATACCGGGCCGGTAGCAGGCCTCCGTGGCCGGCGCGAGCGCGTGGCGCACCCGCTCGAACCAACGCCGCCGCGAACGCCTCGAAGGTTGGCTCCTCCGTCGGCGGCTGGGCTGCTGCGGCCGGGCGGCCACACGCCGGGCACCCTAAGCGGCGGCGGTGACGCAATCTGTCGACCCATTGGCACCGCTAGCGGCGCGGCCGGCGCGGAACGAATCCGGGCGTCCGGGACACGTAGTCCCCGTTGCCCGGTCGCCGCTCGCCGATCGTCGCCTCGAGCAGCGGCTTGCCGGTCAGGCGGGCGAGGATCAGCGTGTTGACCGCCGGGCCCGCCAGCGCCCACCAGGAATCGCCCGCGCCCAGGGCGACGATGCCGATCCCCCACCAGGCGACCACGTCGCCGAAGTAGTTGGGGTGGCGCGTGTAGCGCCACAGGCCCCGTCCATGACCCGCCGGCCGTTGGCCGGATCGGCCCGGAAGCGGGCGAGCTGGAGGTCGCCGACCGCCTCGAAGGCCAGCCCCACCGCCCAGACGACGACGCCCACCGCGTCGAGCCCGCCCAGGCCGGAATGGGCGCCGTGGGCCGAGCCGGCCATCAACGGGAGCGCGACCACCCACATCAGGGCCGCCTGGACCAGGTAGACGCGGTAGAGGCTGGTCAGCCAGAAGCGCCGGCCGTCGCGCTCGCGCAGGCGGGCGTAGCGGTAGTCCTCCGGCCGGCCGTGGTTGCGCCGGCCGATGTGGAGCGCCAGGCGCAGGCCCCACAGCGTGGCCATCACCGCCAGGGCCAGCGCGCCGCCCGGGCGCGCCGTCGCCCAGCCCGAAGCACAGCCAGCCGATCAGGACGAAGCCGAGGCCCCAGAAGACGTCGATGATCGACGCGTCGTGCAGGCGCAGGCTCAGCAGCCACACGCCGCCGACGAGGCCGGCCGCCCCGGCGGCGCTCGCGAGCATGAGCTGGACCAGCACCGGCGGGACCCTATGGCGGGGGCAGGATTCGAACCTGCGAAGGCTGAGCCGCGAGATTTACAGTCTCGTCCGTTTGACCGCTCCGGAACCCCGCCGGAGGCGCAGAAGAGTACTGGTCGGCGACCGTGCTGAGGGTTAGGGGGCGGCCAGGGTCGACCTCGAACCCGGCGTACTTCGGTCCGCCGAGGAGGATGCCGCTCCCTCCTCCCACGGCCGCGGCGGGAATGAACCACCGGCGTCCGTCGCCCACCACGACGAACAGATAGTCGATCCGCGACGGATCGAGGAGCTTGACGAGCCCACTCCAGCTCTGATTGCCGCCCCGCGTGCAGACCGTGACCTCCCAACGCCGGTTTCGCCACACGGTCGAGGTCTTGACCTGAATGCGCAGCACCGTCGGCCCGTCGGTGGCGATCATGTCGATGTCCGGACTGTGACCCAGGGGCAGGTAGACCGAGTAGCCGTGCCAGAGAAGCCAGTCGATCGCCGAATGCTCGCCGAGATCACCCTGCTGGCGAGGTGAGATGCGTGTCTCCATGACCAGAACATACGTTCTGGTCCGGACGGAAAAACGCCGGAAACGCTACCCCGCCACCGCTGGCGACGACCCCCGACTCAGCTGGCGTCGCGCAGCCGCTGGGCCTCCGGCAGCGACTCGAGCTTCTTCAGCGTGTGGTTCTCGATCTGGCGGATCCGCTCCCGCGTGACGTTGAACGCCTGGCCGACCTCCTCGAGCGTCCGCGGCCGGCCGCCGGTCAGGCCGAAGCGCATCTCGATCACCTCGCGCTCCCGCCGCGGCAGGACCGCCAAGGCCCGGCAGACGTTCTCGTCCCGGAGGTTCTTCGACGCGATCTCGAACGGCGACTCGGCCGTCGCGTCCTCGATGAAGTCCCCCAGCGCCGAGTCCTCCTCCTCGCCGATCGGCTTCTCCAGCGACACCGGCTGCTGCGACATCCGCAGGATGTCGCGCACCTCCCGCGGCGTGCACTCGAGCTCCCGGGCGATCTCGTCCGGCGTCGGCTCCCGGCCCAGCTCCTGGACCAGCTGGCGCTCGATGTGGATCACCTTGTTCAGCTTCTCGACCATGTGCACCGGGATCCGGATCGTCCGCCCCTTGTCGGCGATCGCCCGCGTCACCGACTGGCGGATCCACCAGGTCGCGTAGGTCGAGAACTTGTAGCCCCGCCGGTAGTCGAACTTCTCGACCGCCCGGATCAGCCCCAGCGAACCCTCCTGGATCAGGTCGAGGAACGACAGGCCCCGGCCGAGGTAGCCCTTGGCGATCGACACGACCAGCCGCAGGTTGGCCTCGACCATCTGCTGCTTGGCCACCATGTCGCCCCGCTCGATCTGCTTGGCCAGGGCGATCTCCTCGCTCCCGGTCAGCAGCGCCACCCGGCCGATCGACCGCAGGTACAGCCGCAGCGAGTCGAGGCTCGGCTCGACGCTCAGGTCGAGCGCCACCTTCTTGTTGCCGCGGATCTGCTCCGGCAGCGGCTCGACCTTCGCGACCTCCGCCGGCGGCGCCGCCGCCTCGGCCCCGACCAGGTCGATCGAATGCTCCTCGAAGTACGCGTACAGATCGGCGATCTGCTCCTTGGTCACCTCGAGCTCCTCGACCGCCGCCGCGACGCTCTCGTACAGCACGTAGCCGCGGTCGTGCCCCTCGGCGATGACCCCGGCCAGCTCCTCGACCTCCGCCAGCGCGACCTCGTCGGTGGCGGCCTCGTGTACGGGCGGATCCAACTGAATCACTGCCTGACCCTCGTCGCTCATCCTCGCGCCCCCAAGACTCGTGGACCGACGGCCCCGGACGACCCGGAAACGCCGCGCGCTACCCCTCACTGCCGTTGCGCCTCATGTCACAGCTCCGCGTCTGCGACGCGATGGGGGCCGACCTATGGTCCTCTCGTACGCCGACGGAGGCTGGCCGGGAACCTGGCGCGGAGTGATACCACAACGGCCCGCCAAAGCAAGGCCCGTGGCGATCCGCACAAGCCGCCGGCCCGGGCGCCCCGGTAGCCTCCCTGGTCAAGCCCGATGCCCGACGCCCAACTCAGAGTCCCCGGACCCGACGTCCAGGCCCAGGTTCCCGGCCTCCAGATCGGCCTCTCCCGCGTCGGCGTGACCGGCGTCGAGAAGGTCATCCGGATCCGCCAGAACGGCTCCGAGCAGCTCTTCTACGCCAAGCTCGACTGCTTCGTCGACCTCGGCTCCCGCCAGAAGGGCGCCCACATGTCGCGCTTCGAGGAGGTCGTCAACGAGGCGATCGGCGACGTCATCATCGGCGAGGCCACCTTCCGGGCCGAGAGCCTCGCCCAGCACGTCGCCGAGCTCGTCCGCGACCGCCAGGGCGCCCGCCGGGCCGAGGTCACGATCGCCGCCCGCTACCCCGAGCACAAACCGGCCCCCGTCTCGGGGATCATGTCGCAGGAGATCTACACCCTGTTCGGCTCGGCCGTCGCCTCCGAGCGCGGCACCCGCCGCCTGGTCGGCGTCGCCGCCGCCGGCATCACCGCCTGCCCCTGCGCCCAGCAGCTGATCTCCGCCGACGCCCGCGACCGCCTCCGCGCCGACGGCTTCGACGCCCAGGAGATCGACCGGATCTTCGCCGCCGTCCCGGTCGCCACCCACAACCAGCGCGGCCTCGGCACCCTCCACGTCGGCGCGACCGAGGGCCAGGCGCTCGAGATCGACGCCCAGCGCCTCCTGGCCATCGTCGAGCAGTCGATGTCGGCCGAGATCTTCGAGCTGATGAAGCGCACCGACGAGGCCGCCGTCGTCGAGAAGGCCCACCGCCGCCCCCGCTTCGTCGAGGACTGCGTCCGCGAGATGCTCCGCGGCGTCGTCGACGACCTGCCCGAGCTCGCCGACGACGCCTTCGTCTCCGCCCGGCAGGAGAACCTCGAGACGATCCACCAGCACAACGTCCTGGCCGAGCGCTACGGCACCGTCGGCGAGATCCGCGCCGAGATCGCCACCGGCGAGCCGATCGCCCGCCACACGACGCTCAGCGACTGGCTCGACGACGCGACCCCGCCCGGCCGCCGGCCTCGCCCCTAGGGCCGGCCTTCACGGGCCCAGCCCGCCGCCCCCGGCAGCATGCCCCCGGCTGCCGCTCCCGAAAGCGGTCGACCACGGCGGCGGCGGTCATCCTCGCCGGCTGACCCTCAGCGCGACCGGCCGGGCAGCTCGCCGACGTCCGAGGTCAACGGGGCCGCCACGGCCGTGGCCCGCGCCTCGTGGATCCGCCGCCGCAGGCCGAAGAAGTAGTCGAGGCCGCTCAGCACGGTGACCACCACCGTCGCGTAGATCATCAGCTCGACCCACAGCGGCTGGCCGTGGACGGCGATCACGGCCATGATCGTCGCGATCTGCACGCACGTCTTGACCTTTCCGAACATGCTCGCCGCCATCACCACCCCCGCCTGGGTCGCCCCCATCCGCAGCACGGTGACCGCGAACTCCCGCGTGATGATCACCATCGCCACCCACGCCGCCAGCCGGTGGAGGGAGACCAGGGCCACCAGCGCCGCGATGATCAGCAGCTTGTCGGCCAGCGGATCCATCAGCTTGCCGAACGTCGTGATCGAGTTCCTCGTCCGCGCCAGGTAGCCGTCGACGAAGTCGGTCAGCGACGCCGCCGCGAACACCGCCGCCGCCAGCACGTCGCCGTCGCCGGTGTTGTCGAGCAGGGCGACGACCAGGACCGGGACCAGGAGGATCCGCGCCACGGTCAGGAAGTTGGGCCAGTTCAGCGTGAACACGACCGCTTGATTATGCGCGAATCCGCACGACCGGGCGCCCGACCGCCGGCCGCCCACCCGCCCTACGGCTTCAGGCGTCTCCCGGTCCGGAAGAGCCAGCCGCTCCAGAGCACCGTCGCGGCCGCCAGTACGCCCGTGACCCCCAAGGCCAGCCCGACGTTGACGTCGCTCGTGCCGAGGAAGCCATAGCGCACCGCCTGGACGAGGTAGAAGATCGGGTTCGCGTGGCTGAGCTCGTGCCACGGCGACGGCAGGCGGCCGACCGAGTAGAAGACGCCGCCCAGGAACGTCAGCGGCAGGATCACGATGTTGTTGACGAACATGTGGTGGTCGAAGGTCTTCGCGTAGATCCCCACCACCACGCCCAGCGACGAGAACAGCGTCAGGCCGAGGACGACCGCCGCTGCCAGCTCCGCCGGCTCGCGGATCCCGACGCCGGTGAACGGCGCGGCCAGGCCGAACAGGGCCGCGCCGATGGCCAGCGCCCGCACCGCCCCGCCGAGCGACAGGCCGAGGTTGACTTCCCAGTTGCGCATCGGCGCCGCCAGCACGTCGTGGAGGTAGCGGTCGAACCGGGCCTGGAAGACCGACGAGGAGTTGTTCGAGTAGGCGGCCTGGACCATCGCCATCGTGATCAGCCCCGGCACGATGAACGCCTTGTAGTCGACGCCTCCCGTCGGATGGATGCGGCTGCCGAGCGACAGCCCGAAGACGATGATGAAGAGGAACGACGAGAAGACCGGCGCGGCGATCGTCTGCGTCCAGAGCTTGAGCACGCGCAGCACCTCCCGCCCGGCCAGGGCCAGGAGGCCGCGGTGGCGGTCGGCCAGGCGCCCGGCCCGCGGCGCCCGCGCTGCCCCCGCTCACGCCCGCGACCCGGCCATCGCCTTGACGTAGACGTCGGCCAGCGAATCCGCCCCGTAGGTCGCCCGCAGGCCGGCCGTGCTGTCGCGCGCCAGCACCCGGCCGCCGTTGATCAGGGCGATCTCCTCGCACAGCTCCTCCGCCTCCTCGAGGTAGTGGGTGGTCAGGAGGATCGTCGTCCCCTCGCCGTGCAGCCGCCGGATGTAGCGCCACAGCTCGATGCGCAGCTCGAAGTCGACGCCCGCGGTCGGCTCGTCGAGGATCACCAGGCGCGGCTCGTGCATCAGCGCCCGGGCGAGCAGCAGCCGCCGGCGCATGCCGCCCGACAGGGCCGGCGCCCGCACGTGGGCCTTGCCCGCCAGCTCGAAGATGTCCATCATCTCCCGCGCCCGCCGCACCGCCGCCGCCCGGCGCATGCCGTAGTAGCCGCCGTGGTAGACCAGCGTCTCCTCGACGTCGAGGAACCGGTCGAGGTTCACGTCCTGCTCGGCCAGGCCGATCATCCGCCGCGCCTCCAGCGTGTCGTGGCCGGCCCCGAAGACCTCGATCGTCCCGTCGCTCACGCGGATCAGGTTGCAGATCGCGCTGATCAGCGTCGTCTTGCCCGCGCCGTTGGGGCCCAGCAGGCCGAAGAAGGCTCCGGCCGGGATGTCGAGGTCGAACCCGTCCAGGGCCAGGAGGCCGCTGTCGTAGCGTTTCGTCAGGCGCCGCACGGACAACGCCGGCGTGGGGAGCGCCGGCGTGGGGAGCGCCCGGGCTCCGCCGCCTGACTCGCTGCGCTCGGGGCGGCTGCGCGCGGGCGCTCCCCCCGCCGGGGCACGGGTCGCCTGCTGCGTGCGGGGGGGTGACGGCATCGTGCGGCTTGGGGCGGCGGACCCGGGTGTGGGCGCGCGGGAGTCTCGGTCGGTCATCTCCGTTTACGGTAGACGGCTACGATAAAGGTTGTATCCGCAACTTCTGTAGACGGGGAGGGCCACCGATGATGAAGACGCGCAGGCTGGGCAGGGACGGACCCGTGGTCTCGGCGCTCGGGCTCGGCTGTATGGGGATGTCGGCGTTCTACGGGGCCGGCGACGACGACGAGTCGATCGCCACCATCCACCGGGCCCTCGACCTCGGCTGCAACTTCCTCGACACGTCGGACATGTACGGGCCCCACACCAACGAGCGCCTGGTCGGCCGGGCGATCGCCGGGCGCCGCGACGAGGTCGTCCTGGCCACCAAGTTCGGGATCCAGCTCGACCCGGGTCCGCCGATCCGCCGGTCGGTCAACGGCCGGCCGGAGTATGTCCGCGCGTCCTGTGAGGGGTCGCTCGGCCGCCTGCGGGTCGACTACATCGACCTCTACTACCAGCACCGGGTCGATCCGAACACGCCGATCGAGGAGACGGTCGGCGCGATGGCCGAGCTCGTCGCCGAGGGCAAGGTCCGCCACCTCGGCCTGTCGGAGGCCGGCGCCGAGACCATCCGCCGGGCCCACGCCGTCCACCCGATCACCGCGGTCCAGACCGAGTACTCACTGTGGACCCGCGACGTCGAGGCCGAGATCCTCCCGACGTTGCGCGAACTCGGGATCGGCCTCGTCGCCTACGCGCCGCTCGGCCGGGGCTTCCTCTCCGGGCGCTTCTCCTCGCCCGACGAGCTCGACGACGGCGACTTCCGTCGCCAGGGGCCGCGCTTCACCGGCGAGAACCTCGAGCGCAACCGCCAGCTCGTCGACCGGGTCAAGGAGATCGCCGCCGAGCATCAGGTCACCCCCGGCCAGCTCGCCCTCGCCTGGGTCCTCGCCCAGGGCGACGACGTCGTCCCGATCCCGGGGACCAAGCGGCGGACCTACCTCGAGGAGAACTTGGCCGCCGTCGACGTCGAGCTCACCGCCGAGGACCTGGCCCGGGTCGGCGATGCCGTCGGCCAGGCGGCCGGCGACCGCTACGACGAGAGCGGGATGGCCGGCGTCAATCTCTGACCGTCGCCGTGGCCTCGGCCAGGTGGCGCAGGAGCGCGTCCATGCCGGCGATCTCGTGCCACTCCCGCTGGCGCCCGGCCCCGCCGCCGCGCTCGACGAGCCCCGGTAGGCGGTCGAGCTCCTCGGCGCATCCGAGCTCGCCGGCGTACCGCCCGGCCACGGCCAGGGCCTCGTCGAGCAGGTCGGCGACCGGCCGCAGCCGGCCCTCGGTGTCGGGCAGCCGGGCCCGGACGCCGTAGCGGGCGGCCCGGAACGACGCCTCCTCGAGCAGGTCGCCCGGCGGGTCGGCCTGCGAGTCGTCCTCGGGCTCGGCCAGGTGGCGGGCCAGGCAGTGGGTCAGGGCGACGAGGCTGGCGGTGTCCTCGAGCGACGTCTGCGCGTCGAGCGCCCGGATCTCCACCGTGCCGAGCCGCGGATGCGGCCGGAGCTTCCACCAGAACCACGTGTAGTCGGGCACGTCGGCCGCCCGCGTCAGGCGGCGGGCGGCCGTCCGGAAGTCGTCGAAGTCGCGCATCGCCCGCGGGACGCCCGACCGCGGCCAGCCGCGGATCGTGACCTCGCGCGCCGACGCCAGGCCGGTGTCGCGGCCGTGGCGGAACGGCGAGTTGGCGGCCAGCGCCTGGAGCAGCGGGAGCTGGCGGCGCAGGCCGTTGAAGGCCCGGATCGCCGTCTCGGCGTCCGGCATCCCGACGTGGATGTGCAGGCCGCCGACCGGGGTCGCCACGGCGTCGCCCAGCAGCTCGTGGATCCGCTCGTAGCGGTCCTTGTCGGTGATCTCCGCCTCGCCCTCGGCCGCCGCCGGATGGGTGCCCGACCCGAGCAGCCCGGCCCCGGTGGCGACGACGGCCCGCCGCAGGCCGCCCAGCATCTCGACCGCCTCGCCCGCCCGGCGGCAGACGTCGGTGATGAGCTCGACCTGGCAGGCGTGAAGCTCGCGCTCGACCGTCCCGTCCACCGGCCCCAACCGGGCGACCACCGCGGCCGAGGCGTTGGCCTGGCGACCGGTCAGCGGGTCGACGAGGAAGAGCTCCTCCTCGACGCCGACCGAGAACGGGTCGCCCGAACCGAAGGCGTCGCCGATGTCGTCGTCCGCGCTCACGGCCCACCGGTCTGCCCGCCGCCGGCCCCGGCGAAACCGGGCCTCACCGGTGCACGCGGGCGGGGTTCACTAGGCTGCATGGCATGCCCATGGTTCCGATGGTGATCGAGCGGACGGCGCGCGGCGAGCGCGAGTACGACATCTACTCGCGCCTGCTCAACGAGCGCATCGTCTTCCTCGGCAGCGAGGTCGACGACCAGGTCGCCAACGTGATCGTCGCCCAGCTCCTGCACCTCGAGGCGTCCGATCCGGGCAAGGACATCTCGCTCTACATCAACTCCCCCGGCGGATCGATCTACGCCGGCCTGGCGATCTACGACACGATGCAGTTCATCAAGCCCGACGTCGCGACGATGTGCATCGGCGTGGCCATGTCGATGGGCTCGCTGCTCCTGTGCGGCGGCGCCAAGGGCAAGCGGATGGCGCTGCCCAACTGCCGGATCCTCATGCACCAGCCGTCAGCCGGCTTCGAGGGCCAGGCCACCGACATCGAGATCCACGCCCAGGAGATCCTGAAGACGCGCGACCGGATCGACGAGATCTACGCCAAGCACTGCGAGAAGCCGGTCGAGGTCGTCCACAAGGACATGGAGCGCGACCGCTTCTTCAAGGCCGACGAGGCCGCGGCCTACGGCCTGATCGACCGCGTCATCTCCTCCCACTAGCGGCGCCGCCCGCGGGCGATGACCGAACAGGTGACGCTGCGCCCGCTCGACCCGGCCGACGCCGACGAGCTGCGCCGGATCCACGCGACGCCGGCGGTCGCCCGCTGGTGGGACGCGCCCGACGCCGGCTTCCCGCTCGGCGACGAGCCGGACGCGACGCGCCTGACGATCCTGGTCGACGGCGAGGTGGCCGGCCTGATCCAGTACTACGAGGAGGAGGAGCCCCGCTACCGGCATGCGGCGGTCGACCTGTTCCTCGACCCGGCCCGCCACGGCCGCGGGCACGGGACGCAGGCGCTGCGCCTGCTCGTGCGCCAGCTCGTCGACGACCGCGGCCACCACCGGATCACGATCGACCCGTCGACCGCCAACCGGGCGGCGATCCGCGCCTACGAGAAGGCCGGCTTCCGGGCGGTCGGCGTGATGCGCCGCTACGAGCGCGCGCCGGGCGGCGGCCCCTGGCGCGACGGCCTGCTGATGGAGCTGATCGCCGGCGGGGACTGACCGGCCGGCGTCGCGCGGTGGATGCCTGGGAGCTGTCTCGCCGGGCGGCCGGCGGGTTCAGGCGACGGCGTGCTCGATCGCGCCGAGGCCATCGATCTCGATCCGGACGACGTCGCCGGACCCGAGGAACCGGCGCGGGTCCATCGACATGCCGACGCCGCTCGGCGTGCCGGTGAGGATCAGGTCGCCCGGCTCGAGCGTGCACGTCTCGCCGATGAAGGCCACGAGCTCGGGCACCCCGAAGATCAGGTCGCTCGTCCGGGCGTCCTGGCGCAGCTCGCCGTTGACCCACGTGCGCAGGCGCAGGGCGTGGGGGTCCGGGATCTCCTCGGCGGTGGTGATCCACGGCCCGTACGGGCAGAAGGTGTCGGCGCCCTTGGCCCGCGTCCACTGCGGCTCGGCCCGCTGGAGGTCGCGGGCGCTGACGTCGTCGGCGACGGCGTAGCCGGCGATCCGGCCGCCCGCGCCCATGACGACGGCCAGCTCGCCCTCGTAGTCGAGCCGGCGCACGACGGCCGGGCAGCGGATCGGCCCCGACGGCGGGGCGGCCGAGCTCGGGAGCTTCATGAAGACGATCGGCCGCTCCGGCAGCGCCGCGCCCTGCTCCTCGGCGTGGGCCCGGTAGTTGAGGCCGATGCCGAAGATGGCCCGCGGCCGGGGGACGGGGGCGAGGAGCTCGACCGACGCGAGCCGGTGGGACTCGCCGGTCGCCGGGCTGAGATCGCCGCCGGCCAGCCGGTCGACGACGCCGGCGCCGTCGGCGAACGCGACGATCTCCTCGCCCCGGACCTCGCCCGAGCGGGGCGGCCCGCCGGCGGCCGGGACGAAGGTCGCGAGCTTCACCGGCCAACCCTGGCAGATCCGGCCGCCTGCGCCCGGCGACGCAAGCCGGCTTGCGGGCATCGCGATCTGTGGCATCCTGCCGGCCATCCGGGTCTATGAGTAGTCAAAGCCGCCCACGCCGCCTCCTCGCCGTCGCCCTCGGCGCGGCCGCCGCCCTCGCCGTCGCCGTCGTGGTCGGCGCCGTCGCCGTCCTCGGCGCCGGCGGCGGGTCCGGCGGCTCGTCGGCCGCCAACCAGTCCGCCGGCTCGGGGTCGACCGGGGCTCCCGCCACTCCTGCCGCCCCCGGCACTCGCGGCACGCCGGGCGGCGCCGGCGGCGCCGGCGGTGCGAAGGTCCGGCGGGTCACCGGCCGCCGGCTCCTGGCCAGCCGGTCGCCGATCGCCGGCCTCGTCGCCGACCCGGAGGCGGCCCAGAGCTCGCCGCTGCCGGCCGGCGCCGCTCCGCACGCCGCGGCGATCACTCCGGGGCAGGCCGCCCTTCAGACCACGGTCAGCCCCGGCGCGCCCACCGACGCCCAGATCAAGGCCGAGCTCCAGCAGATGGCGGCCGCCCAGAAGGCCGCCCAGGCGGCGGCCCGCCCGGGGACGATCAGCGCCGCCGGGACGGTGACCCCGCCGGCCGCCGGTCCGGTGACGATCGCCCGGGTGATCGCCGGGGCCAACGCGATCGCCGACTTCCCCTACGTCTTCGGCGGCGGCCACGGCTCGTTCGTCGACACCGCCTACGACTGCTCCGGTTCGGTCAGCTACGCCCTGGCCGCCGGCGGCATGCTCGACCAGCCGCTGACCTCGGGCGACCTCGAGTCGTGGGGCGTGCCCGGGCCGGGTCGCTACCTGACCGTGTTCGCCAACGCCGGGCACACGTTCATGTACGTCGACGGCCTCCGCTACGACACCAGCGGCCGCAGCGGCGTGTTCGGGACGCGCTGGCAGACGGCGCCCCGCTCGCTCGGCGGGTTCGTCGTGCGCCACTGGCCCGGGCTCTAGCCCGGTCAGGCCCTGACCTCGACCAGGTCGCCGACCGACAGCATCGGGTAGACGGCGGCCGCGGTCGCCGGCGGCAGCTCGACGCAGCCGTCGGACTGCGGCGTGCCGTAGCTGGCCCGGTCGAAGCCGTGGACGGCGTCGCCGCCGTTGAAGTAGTTGACCCACGGGACGCCCGGATCGCTGTAGGTCGACCCGTCGGGGTTGGTCCCGCTCATCGTCGTCGACGTCAGTCGCTCGAAGATCGGGAAGATCCCGTTGGCCGTCGGCGCGCCCGGCACGCCGGTGTTGGTCGGGCTGGTCAGGGCGATCCGGCTGCCCCGATGGACCTCGAGCGTCTCGGGCGCCGTCTGCGAGACGGTGACGAAGGTGTACGGCCGCGGGTCGCGCCGGCCCGTCGCCTCGGCGCGCAGGAGGGCGGCCCAGGTCACGGCGTCCGCCGTCCCGCTCGCCGCGAGGCCGTGGTCGGTCTGGAAGACCATCAGCGCCCCGCGCGTCGTCGCGTCCAGGCGCCCGGCCGCGAGCGGCGGCGCGTCGGCGAAGCGGGGCAGGAACGCCGTCGCCCGCGGGTGGAAAGCCGCGCGTGCCGCCCGCGCCCCGCCGGCGGCGTGAACGCCGGCGAAGGTGTACGGCAGGTAGCGCAGCCGGGCCAGCGCCTGCTGCTCGGCGCGGATCGACGGGCAGGCCACGGTGAAGCTCGCCACCCGCCGGCGGCCGAGGGGAGTCTGCCCGACGGCGCTGGTCTGGGCCCAGACCGTCAGGTCGTAGCGTGCGCACGGGGCGAGCGTCGACGCCGGCGTGAACGTCTCCAGCGGGCCCCGGGCCGCCCACGTCCCGGCCACGCTCGGGCGCAGGCTCGGCGCCGGCGAGCTCGCGGCGACGGTTCCCGCCAGGCGGACGACCAGGCCGGCGGTCCCGTCGCGGATCGTGCCGCGCGGGAGCAGCGTCAGCCGGGTCGGCCGGGGCGGTGCGACCACCGCGGCGCGTCGGATGGTCGCCGGCCCCGACGGCGACCGCGACATCGCCACGGCGACCACGACGCCGAGCGCCGCGATCGCGGCCAGGCCGCCCACCAGATGGCGAAACCGCATGTCCGCCCAATCTACCCGCCGGGCAAGCCCGCTACGCGCCGTTGCCGGCCGCCCGGATCGGCGTCCCGCAGCCCATTCCGCCCGCCCGCAGCTGGGCCATCGTCGGCGGGTCGGCCGTCAACAGCTCGGGCAGCGTCACCGTCTTCAGGCCCGACCGGGCCAGGGCCGGGATGATCGTCGCCAGGGCTCGGATCGTCTGCCCGCGGTTCTCGTGCATGAGGATGATCGACCCCGGGTGCAGGCCGGCGATCACGTTGCGTGAGATCCCGGCGTAGTCGGCCCCCAGCGAGTCGGCGCTGTCCACCGTCCAGATCACCTCGACCAGCCCGAGCGACCGCGCCTCGGCGTCGATCCCCGCGTTGCGCGCCCCGTAGGGCGGGCGGAACACGCCCACCGGCTGGCCGCTCGACTGTTCGATCAACGGCCTCGCGTCGGCGATCTCGCCGGCCATCGCCGCCGGGGCCAGGCCGGGCAGGAACGGGTGGGTCATCGTGTGGTCGCCGACCGCCCCGACCGGCCGCTCGAGGCGGGCCAGGTCCGGATAGCTGCGGATCGACTTGCCGACCAGGAAGAACGTCGCCTTCAGGTGGTGCTCGGCCAGCTTCTTGATCGCCAGCTTCGTGTACGGACCGGGCCCGTCGTCGAACGTCAGGGCGACCAGCGGCTTGGACCTGCCCCCGCAGTAGACCGGCAGGCCGACGGCGGCCAGCCGGGCCAGGGCCGCCGCCTCGGCCGTCCGCCGCGAGGCCGCCACGTCCGCCCCCGTCGCCGGCGTGGCCGACCCGCCGGACGGCCGGCTGACCGACGGAGCGGCCCCCTTCCCGGGACCAGCGCTCCCACCCCCGCCCCCCAGGATCGCGACCGCGGCCGCGACGAGCGCCACGGCCACGGCCAGCGCCCCCAGCCCCGCCCGTCGCCGCCGGCGCCGCAGCGCCGCCGCCCGCTCGGCCCGCCGCGCCCGCCGGCGCTCTGGGTCATCGTCCATCCGGCGAATGGTCGCATTCCCCGGCCACCGCGGAGCCCGGGGCAGTCGAGCGCGCTAAACTGCCTCTACCTCGCGCCGCGGCGGGGTTTTTCCTTGCCCGGCGACCGACAGATCGATCACGAACCCTGGATGGCTCATGGCCCGCGGAGACGTGCGTATCGCTGTCACCCTCGCCTGTGAGGAGTGCAAGCGACGCAATTACCAAACCAAGAAGAGCAAGCGCAACAACCCGGATCGCATCTCCCTGCGCAAGTACTGCCGCTGGTGCCGGCGTCACACCGGGCATCGGGAGACGCGCTAGGCAAGGCGTGCCGTGGCCGCTCCCCGCAAACGCAGCAAGCGACGCCGCGCCCCTCATCAGGCGCAGTCCGTCCGCGCACGCCCGCAGCCGCCGGCCGGGCGTGGCCGCGACGCCGTCAAGCGGCCGGACGCCCCGCCTGAGATCGACGACGCCGGGACGGTCGAGGAGGTCGTCCCCATCGGCCCCGTCGACGCCGTCCCGACGCTCGAGGAGGTCGACCTCGCCGCCGGCGCTCCGCCCGAGAACCTCGGCGTCGCGACCAGCCACCCGCCCGAGGATCTCGGCATCGTCACCGGCGAGCTGCCCGACGTCGACGACGAGGACTACACCGTGCCGGAGCCGGCCCAGGCCGCTCGTCCCGGCCGCGTCGGCCGCGCCGGGGCCGATCAGCTCGACGCCGAGGACGAGCTGCTCCCGGCCGCTCGCCAGGCCAGCGGCCGTCCGCCCGCCAAGGTCGGCGGCAACAAGGTCACCTCGTTCCTGCGCGCCAGCTGGGCCGAGCTCCAGCGCGTCCAGTGGCCGAACCGCCGGCAGGTCGGCCAGGCGACCGCCGTCGTCCTCGGCTTCGTCGTGATCGCCGGCGGCTACCTCGGCCTGGCCGACGTGATCTCGCAGAAGATCGTCGACGCGATCCTGTGAGCCGCGCCGGCGCCCTCGCCCCGTCGTCCATCTCCTAACTTCTGAAACTGGGTTCGCAAATGTTTCGCTGGTACGTCGTCAACACCTATTCCGGCCATGAGAACAAGGTCAAGCACAACCTCGAGCACCGCATCGTCTCGATGAATCAGCAGCGGGCGGTGCGCCAGGTCGTGGTTCCGACCGAGTCGGTCTCCGAGATGAAGGACAACCAGAAGGTCACCGTCGAGAAGCGGACGATGCCCGGCTACGTCCTCGTCAACATGGAGCTCAACGAGGACTCCTGGACGCTGGTCAAGGGGACGCCCGGGGTCACCGGGTTCGTCGGCGCCTCCAACGAGCCGGTGCCCCTGACCCAGATGGAGGTCGACCGCCTGCTCCACAAGGCGATCGCCGTCCAGACCCGCACGCGGGCCCAGTTCGCGATCGGCGAGTCGGTCAAGGTCGTCTCCGGGCCGCTGTCGGACTTCTCGGGCGAGATCTCGGAAATCAACGAGGACGCCTCCAAGCTCAAGGTGCTGGTATCAATCTTCGGGCGCGAGACGCCGGTCGAGGTCGGCTTCGACCAGGTCAAGAAGCTCTAGGGCGAGCACGCCCGCGCGTATCTTCCAAGGGGCGGGCCCACCCGGCCGGCCGAGGTAACGAATCAGATGGCAAAGAAAGTTCTCACCACGATCAAGCTCCAGACCGTCGGCGGCGCCGCCACTCCGGCTCCGCCGGTCGGCCCTGCCCTCGGCCAGCACGGCATCAACATCATGGAGTTCTGCAAGGCGTTCAACGCCCAGACCCAGGCCGACGCCGGCACGGTGATCCCCGTGGTGATCACCGTCTACGAGGATCGCTCGTTCACCTTCGTCACCAAGACCCCGCCCGCCGCCGTGCTGATCCGCCAGGCGATCGGCATCGACAAGGGGTCCGGTGAGCCCCACCGGGTCAAGGTCGGCAAGATCACCGCCGCCCAGATCCGCGAGATCGCCGAGAAGAAGATGGACGATCTCAATGCCAATGACCTCGACGCGGCGAGCAGGATCGTCGCCGGTACTGCCCGCTCGATGGGCGTGGATGTGATCTAGATGGCCAAGCACGGAAAGACATTCCTCGCCGCCCGGTCGCAGGTCGACCGCGAGCGCGAGTACACCCCGGCCGAGGCGATCGCCAAGGTCAAGGAGGTCAAGCGCGGCAAGTTCGACGAGACGATCGAGGTCCACGTCCGCACCGGTCTGAACGTCCGTCACGCCGACGAGCAGCTGCGCGGGACCGTCGCCCTGCCCAACGGCCTGGGCAAGGACGTCAAGGTCGCCGTCTTCGCCCAGGGCGACAAGGCCCGCGAGGCCGAGGAGGCCGGCGCCGACTTCGTCGGGGCCGAGGATCTCGCCGCCCGCGTCCAGGAGGGGTTCACCGACTTCGACGTCGCCATCGCCACCCCCGACCTGATGCCGCTCGTCGGCCGGCTCGGCCGCGTCCTCGGGCCCCAGGGCAAGATGCCCAACCCGAAGGTCGGGACCGTGACCATGGACGTCCGCCGGGCGGTCCAGGAGTCCAAGGCCGGCAAGGTCGAGTACCGGACCGACCGGACGGCGATCGTCCACATGGTGATCGGCAAGACCAGCTTCGACGACCGCGCCCTGCTCGAGAACTACGCCGCGATCATCGACGAGCTGATCCGGGCCAAGCCGTCGGTGGCCAAGGGCCGCTACCTGCGCACCATCACCCTCGCCGCCACCCAGGGGCCCGGGGTCAAGGTCGACCCCAGCCGGACCCGCGACATCCTCGAGGAGGCGCCCGCGACGTCAGCCGCCGCGTAACGCGCATCCCCCCAGGCCACCAGAGACCCCCGGCGGCAACCGTAAGTCCGGGACAGGAGCCGTATGAACCGAGAAGAAAAGGCGGTGGTGATCGATGAGATCGCCGCCAACATCCAGGATTCCCAGGCGATCTTCGCCGTCGACTTCCGCGGCATCACCGTCCCCCAGGCGGCCGAGCTCCGCGACAAGCTGCGCGCCGTCGACGCCTCGTTCCGCGTCGTCAAGAACTCGCTCACCGAGCGCGCCGCCGATCAGGCCGGCGCCCAGCCGCTCAAGGAGCTGCTCGCCGGGCCGACGGCCCTGACCTTCGTCCGCGGCGACGCCGCCACCGCGGCCAAGGCGATCGCCGACTACGCCCGCCTGACCCAGAAGCTCGCCTTCAAGGGCGGCGTCATGGACGGCCTGACGCTGACTCCCGAGCAGGTCACGCAGATCTCGCGCCTCCTCTCCCGGGAGGCCCTCTACGGCCAGCTCGTCGGCCTCGTCGCCTCGCCCCTCACCGGCCTCGTCCGCACGCTGAACGCCCTCATCTCCGGTCTGGCCATCGGCCTGGCCGGCGTGCTCGAGAAGAAGGAGTCCGGCGAGATCCCCGCCGGCGAGCCGCCGCCGTCGATGACCGGCGCCCCCGCGACCCCGGCCCCGGTCAACGACGCGCCGTCCGCAGAGGCCGCCGCCCCCGCCGAGGAGGCCCAGGAGGCCGCCGCTCCGGCCGAGGAGGCACCCGCCCCGGAGGCCGCCGCTCCGGCCGAGGAGGCACCCCCCCCGGAGGCCGCCGCTCCGGCCGAGGAGGCGTCCGCCCCGGAGGCCGAGGAGGCGCCGGCCGCCGCCGAAGCGCCGGTCGTCGACGCGATCCCCACCGAGGTCGCCGAGGAACCCGTCCCGGTCGCCGAGGAGGCTCCGGCTTCGTCGCCCGCCGAGGACGCCGCACCGGCGCCGGACGCCGACGCTGCCGCGACCACCCCTGCCACAGCTTCAAAGGAAACCCAAGACTCAGGCGACGAGGCCGCCGCCGCGGAGTCCGCCCCGACCGGCGAGGCGCAAGCCGAGCCGGGCCCGGCGGACGCCGCGCCGGCGGCCTCCTCGCCCCCTTCAGACAAGGAGAACGACTGATGGCCACCAGCACTGCCGAATGGATCGAGGAGCTCAAGGGCATTTCCGTGCTCGAGCTCGCCGAGCGGATCAAGGCCCTCGAGGAGGAGTTCGGCGTCTCGGCCGCCGCGCCGGTCGCCATGGCCCCCGGCGGCGGTGGCGGCGCCCAGGAGGAGCCCGAGGAGGAGCAGACCGCCTTCACGGTCCAGCTGCTCGCCGCGGGCGACAAGAAGATCCAGGTGATCAAGGTCGTCCGCGCCGCGACCGGCCTCGGCCTCAAGGAGGCCAAGGCCCTCGTCGACGAGGCGCCCAAGGCGATCAAGGAGGGCGTCGACAAGGACGAGGCCGAGAAGCTCAAGCAGGAGCTGCTTGAGGCCGGCGCCACCGTCGAGGTCAAGTAGTCACTCGGCCTGCGGGCCGACGGGGCGAGCGGCCGCCGTCACCCTCCGGGCCGGCGGCCGCCGCCGCGTCTCGGGGCAGCTCGACCGCCGCTTGCCCGCAATGCCCGGCCGAGGTATAAAACGCTCACGCGACACCACTGCGGCATTGGAGCGTTCGATCTGACCGCCCGAAACGGAGGCAGCCATGCGTTTCGATATCGACATCGTTGAGGATGAAGGCGCCGTTCGGGTCACCGTCGAGGGCGAGCTCGACGTGGCGACCGCCGACGCGCTGGACGCGAAGCTCGCCGAGGCCGAGGCCCGAGTCACGCCGATGATCGTGGTCGACCTCGCCCAGGTGGAGTTCATGGACTCGACGGCCCTGCAGGTCCTGCTCAAGGCCGAAGCCCGCTCCCGGCGCGACGGCCGGCGCCTGCGCCTCTCACCTCCGTCGTCCCAGGTCCAGCGGCTGTTCGAGGCGGCCGGCGTGCTCGACCGGCTGCCGCTCCCGGCGCCCGGCGACGACGGTCGCTGAGACACAACGAGATACGGCGCCCGCGGAGAAGCGAGCGCCGTATCGCCGGCGGCGTCTAGCGCGGCGCCGGGTCGTCGTCCATCGGCGCGTGTCCGCCGACGGCGTCCCGAGCCTCGCCGCTGCTCTCGTCCTTGGCCGGGCTGCCGGGGTTGTGTCCCTGATTGACGTCGCTGCCGATGCCGACATCCGTCGGGTCGTCGGCGTCCTCATGGATCGCCGGGCTCGTGGGGTCTGGGCCTTCGGTCATGCTGTCTCCGATCGTCGGGTGCCGAGGCCACCTACCCGCCGTCGCGGACGCGAAAACCGCGCGTGCCGTCCGACGCCGGCCGGCACCTCTCGGGGGGGTCAGGACGGCGCCGGCCGGTCGCCGACGAGGCGCCCGCCTCGGATCAGCGCGAGGGTGGCGGCGCTGACCAGGGCCAGCGCGCCGTAGGGGACGGCGTCGCTCGTCGCCTGGGCCACCGCCGCCGACGCGGACGCCCCGGCCAGCTGGCCCACCGCCCAGCCGAGGTTGAGCAGGGCGAAGCCGAGCGCCTGGTCGAGGCCGACCGCCTCGGCACCGTCGCTGAGCAGGGCGCTCGCCGGGGCCCACAGGATGCCGATGACCGGCGCGGCCAGGATCACGAGCGCCCCGACGAGGACGGCCGACCCGGCGAGCGGGAACGACACCATCAGCAAGGGGATCAGGCTGAGGGCGACGAGCACCGGCAGGACCCGACCCCGGCGGTCGGAGATCCTCCCGACGATGGGGCTGACCATGGCCTCGAGGCCGGCGGCGCAGATCCACACGGCGGCGATCGCCGCCCCGCTCGCCCCGAGCCCGTCCAGGCGCAGCGGTCCGAGCACGCCGATCGTTCCGTAGAGGACCCCGGGTAGGCCGATCAGCCACATCCCCCCGCCGACCCGGCGGTCGGCCAGGGCCGCGCCGAGGTCGCGCAGGCGGGCGGAACCCGACGGCCGGGCGGCCGGCGTCAGCCCCGCCCAGGCGGCCAGCCCGGCACCGAGCACGGCCACGCCGACGAAGGCCGGCCGCGGCCCGACGATCTCGGCCAGCCCGCCGAGCGCCGGGCCGAGCAGGCTGCCGAAGATCGCCGCGCCCAGCGCCGTCCCGATCAGCTCGCCCCGCCGGCCGGCGGGCGCCTGGCCGATCAGCCAGGCCAGCGCCCCGGCCCAGCTGGCCGAGCCGCCGGCTCCCTGGACGAAGCGGGCGCCGTCGAGCAGCCGGATGTCGGTCCCGAAGGCGAAGGCCAGCGACGCCGCCGCCATGGCCGCCAGGCCGACGAGCACGGTCGGCTTGACCCCGGCCCGGGCGGCGAGCACGCCGCCCGGCAGCGCCCCGACCAGCGTCCCGGCGGCGTAGGCTCCGGAGAGCACGCCGGCGCCCGCCTTCGACAGGTGGAGCGTGTGGACGTAGTGGGGCAGGAGCGGCGTGATCGCCGCGTAGAACATGGTGTCGACGAGAACGATCGCGCAGCTCAGCAGCAGGAGCCGGCGCATGCCTCCTCAGGGGGCGTGGACGAACACCCGGCGCGCATGCGAAGCCAGCAGCGTCGCCGTCCCGAGGAAGCTGGCTCGGATCTCGATCCGCCCGTGGGCGGCGATCCGGCGGGTCAGCGAGAAGGAGCAGCTCCCGTTGACGCGGACGCGACGCGTGAATACCGACCGCCCGCCGTGGACGGCGTGGATCGTGACCTGCGTTCCGGCGCAGTGCGCTCCACCGCCGGCGAGCGTCCCGGTGACCCGCAGCCGCCCGCCCGCCGCCACCCGGCCCCGCACGCGGAGCTGGGTCGCCACCGCCGGGGCCGCCGCCGCGCACTGGGCGCCACGCAGGCTCGACAGGTCGACGGCGTCGGCCATGTGGCTGTAGCCGTTCCCGCTCGGGTGCACGTGGTCGCCGCTGTCGAGGCTGAGGTTGAGCTCGTTCGGCAGCGACGCCGCCCGCAGCGCCCCGTCGAAGTCGAGGACCCCGTCGGCCCCGCTCGACCCGCTGCGAATCCAGGCGTTGACCGCGACCCGGACCATGTTGGCCGAGCTGTCGATGTAGATCGACGGCAGCAGGTTGCCCAGGTTCAGCAGGCCGGTCCCGGCCGGGGTCAGCGTCCCGATCAGGACGCGGATGCCCTGGGCGTGGAGGCGGTCGACGACCTGCTTGAGCGCCGTCTCCATCTGGTTGGCGCTGGCCAGCAGGGCGATGTCGTTGATGCCCTCGAGGACGATCGCGTCGGTGACGCCGGACACCCCGAGGACGTCGCTGTCCAACCGCGAAAGGCCCGACGTCCCGGCCAGGCTCTGCTGGCCGTCGACGAGCAGGCGGTTGCCGCTGATGCCGGCGTTCAGGACCGACAGTCGCGGGCCGCCCGGCTGGGCCAGGAGCCGGCGGGCCAGGTAGTCGGGGTAGCGCTGGTTGGCGTCGATCCCACTCTGGTCCTCGGACCCCGCTACGCCGGAGCTCTCGTAGCCGTCGGTGATCGAGTCGCCGAAGGCGACGATCGCACCCACCGACGCCGGGGCCATCACGTCGACGGCATCGACGTACTGGGCCGTCGTCGTCTGGGCGGTGAACGCGCCCGCCCCCGGATCGGCCGAGTGGTCGCCGCCCGACCGCGCCGTCGAGTACGAACGCTCCCGGGCGGTGTAGTGGCCGGTCGCCGGACCGGTCGGCGCCGCCAGGTACAGGCTGACCGCCAGATCCTGGAACGGCCCGAAGGACAGCGGCGCCGGGTCGCTGATCGCCTCGCCGCCGACCGGGATGATCACGCCGGGCTGACCACCGAAAGTCAGCAGCTGGGCCGATCCCGGCACCAGGGACGCGCCGGACTGGCGCAGGCCGATCGACGCGTGGTTGACGCTGACCGGCTTCTGGCCGAAGCGGTTGGACAGGTGGACGCGGATCTCCCCGCCGCCGATGTGCGGCGTCAGGACGATGCGCAGCGTCTGGTCGCTCGACCCCGGACCGAGGGCGCCGCTCGGATCGGCGGTCCACGCCGCGACCCAGTGCGTCGACCCACACGATGCCATGGGCGCCTGCGCTCGCGCGCCGCCGGCGGCCACCGTGGCGACCGCGACCAGCCACACGGCCGCGGTCAGCCCGGCGAGACGTGCGCGGCGGCGACCCATCGACGCAGCAAACCACAAACGCCGGACCGGCGGCTCACGCCGGGCGGCAGGCCGCTCCGCGCAGGGCGCGCCCCGGCCATGGCCGGCCGGCCGCGCCGCCGGCCGGCGGCTCACGCCGGGCGGCAGCCCGCCCCGCGCAGGGCGGCCAGGTCGACCGCCCCGGCCATGGCCCGCCGACCGGCGGCGTCGGGATGGAGGTGGTCGCCGCTGTCGTAGCGGGGGTCCAGGCGCGTCGGGTCGGCCGCGTCGCGCACGGCCGCGTCGAAGTCGACGGTCCCGTCCGCCCCACCGCCGCCGCCGCGGACCCAGCGGTTGACCGCGAGCCGGGTCGCCTCGGCGGGCTGGAGCGCCGCGGACCGCGACGCCCCGAACGGGGTCAGGGTGCCGAGCTGCACGCGCAGGCCGGCGCCGTGCAGGCGCCCGACGATCCGGCCGAGGCCGGCGATCACCTGGCCCGCGCTCGCCCCCTGGCCGATGTCGTTGACCCCCTCGAGCACGATCACGTCGCTTGCCCCCGGCACCCCGATCGCGTCGATGGCGACCCGGTCGACACCGGACGGGCCGCCCGACCGCAGGCGAGCGTCGCTGAGGAGGCGGTTGCCGCCGATCCCGGCGTCGACCACGCCGAGCGCCCGGCCGGCGGCGGCCAGGCGGCGGGCGAGGAAGTCGGGGTAGCGGTCGTCGCCGTCCGGCGGCCCACCGAAGCCGTCGGTGATCGAGTCGCCGAACGCGACGACGTCGCCGACCGAGCCCGGCCCGCGGACGTCGACGGCGCTGACGAAGTAGCGCGCGGTGGTCGGCAGGGTGAACGCCGTCCCCCCGACCTCGCCGGCGTGGTCGCCGCTCCCCGGCGGGCTGAAGTACGACGTCTGCTGCCCGGCGGCGTGCTCGGTCGCCGGTCCGGTCGCCGCCGGCGCGAACAGGCTGACGGCCAGGGCCTCCCGGGCGGCGACGTGGAGCGACACCGGGTCGCTGACCGCGTCGGCCCCGGGGGCGACCGTGACCTGCGCGCGGCCGCCGAAGGTCAGCGGCCGGACCGACCCGGGGACGAGCGCCGCGCCCGCCGACCCCTGGCGGACACCGATCGACGCCGCGTCGAAGACGGCCGGCCGGGATCCGAAGCGGTTGGAGACGCCGACGCGGACGGTGTCGCCGCCGAGGTTCGGCGTCAGGACGATGCGCGCCGTCTGGTCGACCATCCCCACGTTGAGGGCGTCGCTCGGGTCGGCCGCCCACGCGCCGAGCCACGTCGCCGCGCCGCACGCCGCCGGCGTCGCCGGCCCGCCGCCCGCCGTGCCGGCGCCGCAGCCGCGAGGGCCGCCCCCGCGAGCGCCGCCCCGCCGAGCGCCAGGCCCGCGGCCCGGCGCAGGCGGCGGACCCGCGCGGGACCGGTCACGCGCGCCGCGGCCTCAGTCATCTCAGCGGTAGCGGCGCCTGCCGCCGCTACCGCCGGCGCCGGCGCCGGCGCCGGCCCGGCGGCGCGCGGCCGCTGGCCCGCCGGGCGACCGCTGGCCACCCGCCGCGTCGGCGTGGCCGCGTAGCTCAGCCCCGAGTCGGCGAACTGACGGTCGAGGCGCAGGTCGCTGGCGATCTTGCCGATGTCGCGCGCCTGGTCGTCGAGGACGAAGGTGACCGCCGTCCCGCCGCGTCCGGCCCGCGCCGTGCGCCCGGTGCGGTGCACGTAGGAGTCGCGGTCCTCCGGTGCGTCGAAGTTGATCACGTGGGTGATGTCGTCGACGTCGATCCCCCGGGCGGCGACGTCGGTCGCCACCAGCGTGTCGACGTGACCGGCCTCGAACCGGGCCAGCGCCTTCTCGCGCTGGGCCTGCGACTTGTCGCCGTGCATCGCGACCGCCGCCACGTCGAGCACGCCCAGGCGCTTGACCAGGCGGTCGGCGCCGCGCTTGGTGCGCACGAAGACGAGGGCCAGGCCCCGGTCGCGGTCGTCGAGCTCGGCGACCAGGTGCTTGACCTTGGCCTCGTGCTGGACCCGCAGGAAGCGGTGTTCGACCTGGGCGCCGGCCACCGCCTGCGGCGTGTGCTCGTGGCGGACGGCATTGGTCGTGTACGCGGCCGCGATGCGGGAGATCTCGCCCTCGAGCGTGGCCGAGAAGAACAGGGTCTGGCGCTGGTGGGACGTCTGCTTGACGATCCGGTCGACGTCGGGCTTGAAGCCCATGTCGAGCATCCGGTCGGCCTCGTCGAGGACGAGGAGCTTGACCCTGGCCAGGGTGAACGACCGCCGGGCCAGGAGGTCGAGCAGGCGCCCGGGCGTGGCGACGATGATATGGGCACGCTGGGCCAGCCGCTCCTGCTTCTGGATGCCGACGCCGCCGTAGACGGCGGCGATCGACAGGGCGCGCGCGTGGGCCACGTCGCGCGACTCCTCGACGATCTGCGCGGCGAGCTCGCGCGTCGGGGCGAGGACCAGGACGCTCGGCCGCGGGTCGGTGGCCTGGATGCGGTCGGCGATCGGCACGGCGAAGGCGAGCGTCTTGCCCGAGCCGGTCGGCGACTTGACGAGCACGTCGCGACCGGCGAGGACGTCGGGGATGACGAGTGTCTGGACGGCGAAGGGGGAGGCGATGCGGCGGCCGGCGAGGGCGTCGGCGACCGCTTTCGACACGCCGAGATCGGCGAAGGACTGTTGGGGCACGCTGCTCCGTTCAGCGGCCGCTGGGCCGCGTTGGCGATTCGGGAGATTCGACTGACCCGAACCACGCTGGAGCGCAACCAGAGACAAGAACCTCGGGATGACCGGGAGCCATCCGTGCCGTCAGCCTAGCAGCCCGACCCGCCGCCGGCCTGCGCCCCGCGTCGTCGAAGCGCCTGCACGCCCGGCAGAAGTGGCCGTCCTCCGGCGGTTACGGACATCTGTTGGGAAAAGTCCCCAGACGTCTGTGGATTCGGTACAGTCACCCTGCCGACCGATAGTCGAAGCCGCTCGACGATGCATGGCGCCGCGCCACATACGCGACGCTGGCGAGCGGGGTCCGTGAGCGTGGGCGTCCCCGGGAGGGGCACAGCTTCGCTGTGCTACATTTCTCTGTCCGCGCCTTCGCGCGCTTGACTGCCCGCCTCTACTCCTGAGGAGCCGCACCTTGGCCGTAGCAACCGTCCCTCGGACGCGCCGGACTTTCGCGCGTCTGAACAAGCCGCTCGACGTCCCGAACCTGATCGACATCCAACGCCGCTCGTTCGAGTGGCTGACCGACCCGGTGAGCGGCGGCCTGCGGGAGACGATCGACGACATCTCGCCGATCGAGGACTACACCGGCAACCTGGCGGTCCAGTTCGGCGAGTTCGTCTTCGACGAGCCGGTCGCGCCGATCGAGGAGTGCCGGGAGAAGGATCTGACCTTCGCCCGCCCGCTGACCGTGACCGTCGCCTTCGTCAACCGCGAGACCGGCGAGATCCGCGAGCAGTCGGTCTTCGTCGGCGACTTCCCCTGGATGACCGAGCGGGGCACGTTCATCATCAACGGCACCGAGCGCGTCGTCGTGACCCAGCTCGTCCGCTCCCCCGGCGCCTACCTGATGGAGCCCAAGGACCGCGAGAAGCAGGTCTTCATCGCCAACCTGATGCCGGCCCGCGGATCGTGGCTGGAACTGGAGATCGACAAGAAGGGCAAGGTCTTCGTCCGCATCGACCGCAAGCGCAAGCTCCCGGTCACCGTGCTCCTGCGCGCGATGGGCTATTCCCAGGACGAGAAGATCCTCGAGCTCTTCGACGACTCGCTCTACATCCGCAACACGATCGAGTCCGACACCGAGCAGACCCGCTCCGAGGAGGGGGCCCTGGTCGAGCTGTTCAAGAAGCAGCGCCCCGGCGAGCCGCCGAGCGTCGAGAACGCCCGCGCGCTGCTCAACCAGCTCTTCTTCGACCCCAAGCGGTACGACCTGACCCGCGTCGGGCGCTACAAGCTCAACTCGCGCCTCGGCCTCGAGATCGACCTCGACACCCGGACGCTGACCCACGACGACATCATCTCCCTCGTCCGCGAGCTCGTCGCCATGCCCAAGCGCCTGGGCATGCCCGAGTATCCCGAGGTCGAGATCAAGGACTACGCGGCCGAGGCCCAGAGCATGGCCCGCGAGCCGGTGGCCGACCACCTCGACGAGTACGAGCACTTCGGCAACCGCCGCCTGCGCACCGTCGGCGAGCTGATCCAGGAGGCCTTCCGGATCGGCCTCTACCGGATGGAGCGCGTCGTGCGCGAGCGCCTGACCACCGAGGACGCCGACACGATCACCCCGCAGACGATCATCAACATCCGCCCGGTCGTCGCCGCTCTGAAGGAGTTCTTCGGCTCCTCGCAGCTGTCGCAGTTCATGGACCAGACCAACTCCCTCGCCGGGCTGACCCACCGGCGCCGCCTGTCGGCCCTCGGCGCCGGCGGCCTGACCCGCGAGCGGGCGCCGATCGAGGTCCGCGACGTCCACCCGACCCACTACGGCCGGATGTGCCCGATCGAGACGCCCGAGGGCCCGAACATCGGCCTGATCGGTTCGCTCTCCTCCTACGCCCAGGTCTCCGAGCACGGCTTCGTGACCACGCCCTACCAGGTGGTCGAGAACGGCGTGGTCACCGACCGGATCGTCCACCTCGACGCCACCCAGGAGGAGGAGCAGATCATCGCCCAGGCGAACGCCGCCATCGACGCGGCGACCGGCCGCCTGACCGGCGAGGAGATCCTCTGCCGCACCCAGGCCGGCCAGTACGTGACGGTCGGGCCCAAGGACGTCGACCTCGTCGACGTCTCGCCCGAGCAGATCTGGTCCGTGGCCACGGCGATGATCCCGTTCCTCGAGCACGACGACGCCAACCGGGCCCTGATGGGCTCGAACATGCAGCGCCAGGCCGTGCCGCTCCTGAAGACCGACGCCCCGCTGGTCGGGACCGGGATGGAGCTGCGCGCCGCACTCGACACCGGCGACGTCCTGCTCGCCCGCAACGCCGGCACCGTCGCCTTCGTCGATGCGACCGAGATCGTGATCGAGACGGCCGAGGGCAAGCGCGACGACTACGAGCTCCAGAAGTTCATGCGCTCCAACCAGGGCACGCTGATCCACCAGAAGCCGCTCGTCTCGACCGGCCAGGCGGTGGCGGCCGGCGACGTGCTCGCCGACGGCTCCTCGACCGATCGCGGCGAGATGGCCCTGGGCAAGAACCTGATGGTCGCCTTCATGTCCTGGGAGGGCTACAACTTCGAGGACGCGATCATCCTCTCCAAGCGCCTGGTCAAGGACGACGAGCTCACCTCGATCCACATCGAGGAGTACGAGATCGACGCCCGGACGACCAAGCTCGGCGAGGAGGAGATCACCCGCGACATCCCCAACCGCTCGGAGGAGTCGCTGCGCAACCTCGACGACCGCGGCATCGTCCGCGTCGGCGCCGAGGTCGGCTCCGGCGACCTCCTGGTCGGCAAGGTCACGCCCAAGGGCGAGACCGAGCTGACCGCCGAGGAGAAGCTGATCCGCGCGATCTTCAAGGAGAAGGCGCGCGAGGTTCGCGACACGTCGCTGAAGGTGCCCCACGGCGAGGGTGGGGTCGTGATCGAGGTCATGACGTTCAGCCGCGAGCACGGCGACGACCTGCCGCCGGGCGTCAACGACCTCGTGCGCGTGTTCGTGGCCAAGAAGCGCAAGATCTCCGAGGGCGACAAGCTCGCCGGACGCCACGGCAACAAGGGCGTGATCTCGAAGATCGTCGACGAGCAGGACATGCCCTTCCTCGAGGACGGGACCCCGGTCGACGTGATCCTCAACCCGCTCGGCGTGCCGAGCCGGATGAACGTCGGCCAGATCCTCGAGACCCACCTCGGCTGGGCCGCGGCCCAGGGCTGGTACGACGACGGCACCGAGGCGTTCAAGCATTCGCGCACCGGCGACGGCAACGGCCGCGTCTACGTGGCCACACCCGTGTTCGACGGGGCCACGGTGGCCGACGTCGACCACGCGCTCGTCGCCTGGCAGGGCGAGCACACCGGGCGCATCCGCATGGACATCGACAAGAGCCGCCGCGTGTCCGAGCAGGCGTCGGGCAAGTTCACGCTCTACAACGGCCGCACCGGCGAGCCGTTCGCCCAGCAGGTCACCGTCGGCTACATGTACATCCTCAAGCTCCTCCACCTGGTCGACGACAAGATCCACGCCCGGTCGACCGGCCCGTACTCGCTGGTCACCCAGCAGCCGCTCGGCGGCAAGGCCCAGTTCGGCGGGCAGCGCTTCGGCGAGATGGAGGTCTGGGCCCTGGAGGCCTACGGCGCCGCCTACACGCTGCAGGAGATGCTGACGATCAAGTCCGACGACACCGTCGGGCGGGTCAAGGCCTACGAGGCGATCGTCAAGGGCGAGAACATCGCCGAGCCGTCGATCCCCGAGTCGTTCAAGGTGCTGCTCAAGGAGATGCAGTCGCTCGGACTCGACGTCAACGTCGTCTCCGAGGAGGGCCAGCGCGCCGAGATGCGCGACGAGGACGACGACCTCCTGCGGGCCGCCGAGGAGCTCGGCATCGATCTCTCGGGCGTGCGCGCCGCTGAGGACGAGGTGCCCGACACGGCGGTGATCGAGGAGGCGCCCGAGGCGCCGATCCTGGCCGCCGCGCCCGACGACGATGACGACGACGATCTCGACGCCGACTTCGCCGCCGACCTGGTGGCCGTTCCCGGCGACGGGTTGGAAGCAGACCTGTCCGGAGTTGTGGACACACCCCTGGATCGAGCCGCCCTCGCCGACGGCCTGGACCTCAAGACGCTGGATGCTGACGACACATTGGATGAGGAGACCGCATGATCGACATCAACAACTTCGACGCCATCGAGATCAGTCTCGCCTCGTCCAAGCAGATTCGCGGCTGGAGCTCCGGTGAGGTCACCAAGCCGGAGACGATCAACTACCGCACGCTCAAGCCGGAGAAGGACGGCCTCTTCTGCGAGCGCATCTTCGGTCCGACCAAGGACTGGGAGTGCTACTGCGGCAAGTACAAGCGCGTCCGTTACAAGGGCATCGTCTGCGAGCGGTGCGGCGTCGAGGTCACCCGGTCCAAGGTCCGCCGCGAGCGGATGGGCCACGTCGACCTGGCCGCCCCGGTCAGCCACATCTGGTTCTTCAAGGGCGTGCCCAGCCGGATCGGCTACCTGCTCGACATGGCGCCCAAGGAGCTCGAGAAGGTCCTCTACTTCGCGGCCTCGATCGTCACCTGGGTCGACGAGGAGGCGCGCGAGCGCGACCTCGAGAAGCTCGAGGGCGAGGTCAACAAGGTGCTCGACGCCTACGCCGCCGAGCGTGAGGAGCGCGTGCTCGAGCTGCGCGAGTCGCTCGCCCGGCGCGAGGAGTACCTGGTCTCGGCCAATCAGACCGGCTTCAACGACGACGACTACGTCTGGGCCGACTCGCTCGACGTGAAGATCGCCAAGCTCTCCGACGAGGAGCGCGAGAAGCTGAGCAAGGAGCTCAAGAAGACCTTCGAGGCCGACATCTCCGACACCGAGGCCTACATCGACGATGCGGCCGAGCGGATGCGGATGGTCTGGGAGTTCTTCAAGGACATGGAGCCCAAGAAGATCGAGCACGACGAGACGCTCTTCCGCGAGCTCAAGGAGCGCTTCGGCTCGCCCTACGGCTTCGGCGAGTACTTCCGCGGCGGCATGGGGGCGGAGGCGATCCGCGACCTGCTCGCCCAGGTCGATCTCGACGCCGAGCGCGAGGAGCTCTCGGAGATCATCAAGACGGCCAAGGGGCAGAAGCAGGCCCGGGCGGTCAAGCGCCTGCGCGTGGTCAGCGCCTTCATCCAGTCGGGCAACAAGCCGGAGATGATGGTCCTCGACGCGATCCCGGTGATCCCGCCGGAGCTGCGCCCGATGGTCCAACTCGACGGCGGCCGCTTCGCCACCAGCGACCTCAACGACCTCTATCGCCGGGTGATCAACCGCAACAACCGCCTCAAGCGGCTGCTCGACCTCGGCGCGCCCGAGATCATCGTCAACAACGAGAAGCGGATGCTCCAGGAGGCGGTCGACGCCCTGTTCGACAACGGCCGCCGCGGCCGCCCGGTCACCGGACCGGGCAACCGCCCGCTGAAGTCGCTCTCGGACATGCTCAAGGGCAAGCAGGGTCGCTTCCGCCAGAACCTGCTCGGCAAGCGGGTCGACTACTCCGGCCGGTCGGTGATCGTCGCCGGTCCCTACCTGAAGCTCCACCAGTGCGGCCTGCCCAAGATCATGGCCCTCGAGCTGTTCAAGCCGTTCATCATGGCCCGCCTCGTCGAGCGCAAGTCGGCGCAGAACATCAAGGCGGCCAAGAAGATGGTCGACACGATGATCGGCGAGGTCTGGGACGTGCTCGAGGAGGTCATCCACGAGCATCCCGTCCTGCTCAACCGGGCGCCGACCCTGCACCGCCTGGGCATCCAGGCGTTCGAGCCGCTGCTCGTCGAGGGCAAGGCGATCCAGGTCCACCCGCTCGTCTGCCACGCCTTCAACGCCGACTTCGACGGCGATCAGATGGCGGTGCACCTGCCGCTGTCGGCCGAGGCCCAGGCCGAGGCGCGGATCCTCATGCTCTCGTCCAACAACATCCTCTCGCCGGCCCACGGCGCTCCGCTGGCCACGCCGACGCAGGACATGATCCTCGGCGCCTACTACCTGACCTACGGGCTCGAGGCCGACGAGCTGGCCAAGATCGACCGCACCAACCACGATCCCAAGCCGCACGTCTTCCGCACCGCGCAGGAGGCCGAGCTCTCCTACGAGGCGGGCGTGGTCAAGCTCCACGACCTGGCCGAGTTCCGGCCCTTCCGCCGCGAGGGCGGCCACGTCCTGACCACGGTCGGTCGGATCATCTACAACGACCGCATCGAGCGGGCGCTGGAGGAGGCCCTGGGCGAGGAGTTCGACCCGTCGACCTACGTCTTCGTCAACCAGTCGATGAAGAAGCGGGACACGACGCGCCTGATCGACGCCCTCGTCCAGCGCTACGGGGCGACGACGATCTCGCTCGTCCTCGACGCCTTCAAGGACCTCGGCTTCAAGTACGCGACCCAGGCCGGCATCACGATCTCCAAGAACGACGTCGTGATCCCGCCGGAGAAGGGGGCGATCCTCGGCACCTACGAGGATGAGGTGGCCGAGATCCAGGAGCAGTACGACACCGGCCTGATCACCCAGGAGGAGCGCCACGAGGCGGTCGTCGAGCGGTGGAACGCCTGCACCGACGAGGTGGCCGACGCGATGGTGGCCAACCTCGACGAGCTGAACCCCATCTTCATGATGGCCAACTCCGGTGCCCGCGGGTCGTTCAAGCAGATCCGCCAGCTCGCCGGGATGCGCGGGTTGATGGCCAACCCGAAGGGGGAGATCATCGAGCGGCCGATCAAGGCCAACTTCATGGAGGGCCTCTCGGTGCTCGAGTACTTCATCTCGACCCACGGCGCCCGCAAGGGCCTGGCCGACACCGCGCTGCGGACGGCCGACTCCGGCTACCTGACGCGGCGTCTGGTCGACGTCGCCCAGGACGTGATCATCCGCGAGCCCGACTGCGGGACCCGCGGGTTCATCGAGATCCCGACGTTCAAGGACGGCGGCGACCCCAACGACAACCTGATCGGCCGGATCGCGGCGGCCGAGGTGAAGACCAAGCGGGGCCGCGTGCTCGTCGAGCAGGGCCACGAGATCGACCGGGCCGAGTTCGCCGAGATCGTCGAGGTCAACCGGGCCGACTACGAGAACGGCGTCAACGCCCGCGTCGCGGTGCGCTCGGTGCTCAAGTGCGAGGCCCACACCGGCGTCTGCCAGGCCTGCTACGGCCGGGCCATGGCGACGGGCCAGACGGCGCAGATCGGCGACGCGGTCGGCATCGTCGCCGCCCAGTCGATCGGCGAGCCGGGCACCCAGCTGACCATGCGGACCTTCCACACCGGCGGCGTCGCCGGAGCGGACATCACCCACGGGCTGCCGCGCGTCGTCGAGCTCTTCGAGGCGCGCAAGCCGAAGGGCCTGGCCAAGATCGCCGAGCAGGACGGCCAGATCTCGATCGAGGAGTCCGACAAGGCCCTGACCGTGGTCATCACCGACGAGGCGGGCGAGGAGCACCGGCACACCTTCCCCCGCCGGACGCGCCTGTTCGTCACCGCCGGCCAGCCGATCGCCGCCGGCGCCCAGCTCAACGAGGGGTCGCTCTACCCGCACGAGCTCCTGGCCATCCGCGGCCGCACGGAGACCGAGCAGTACCTCGTCCGCGAGGTGCAGGAGGTCTACAAGTCGCAGGGCGTCGACATCAACGACAAGCACATCGAGCTGATCGTGCGCCAGATGCTCAAGAAGGTTCGCGTCGACCAGAAGGGCGACACCGAGTACCTGCCCGGCCAGTTCGTCGATCGGTTCGAGTTCGCCAAGGTCAACGACGAGATCCTCCGCAAGGGCGGCGAGGGCGCCGAGTTCGAGGACATCATCCTCGGCATCACCAAGGCGTCCTTGAACACCGACTCGTTCCTCTCGGCTGCCTCCTTCCAGGAGACGACCAAGGTGCTGACCGACGCGGCCCTCGAGGGCAAGATCGACCGGCTGAACGGTCTCAAGGAGAACGTGATCATCGGCAAGCTGATCCCGGCCGCCACCGGGCTCAAGCGCTACCGGCGGATCGAGATCCAGCCGTCGGAGCCGCTGCCCCGGGCGATGGACGAACTCGGCCTGCTCGGCGACGACGACCTCGCCGCCGAGCTCGGGATCGGCAACGGCTTCGGCGTCGAGTTCGACCAGGACCTGGCCTCGCTCGAGGAGATCGGGATGGGCGGCGATGCCGGCTTCGTCGAGGAGCTGGCCGAGCTCGACGTGCCGAGCGACAAGAGCTGAGCAGAGCGGGGCGGGCGCCCGCGGTAGCGGGCGCCCGGCCGGCGATGGGCGCGATCAGCCTCCACCGCGGCGACATCACCGGCGATCGCTCGGCCGGGGCGATCGTCAACGCCGCCAACTCCAGTCTGCTCGGCGGCGGCGGGGTCGACGGCGCGATCCACCGGGCGGCCGGGCCCGAGCTCCTGGCCGAGTGCCGCCCCCTCGGCGGCTGTCCGACCGGAGACGCCCGGATCACCGGCGCCGGGCGCCTGCCCTGCGACTGGGTGATCCACTGCGTCGGCCCCGTCTGGCGGGGCGGACGGGCCGGCGAGGCCGAGCTCCTGGCCTCCTGCTACCGGCGGGCGGTCGAGCTCGCCGACGAGCGCGGCGTCCTGGTCGTGGCCATGCCGGCGATCTCGACCGGCGTCTACGGCTATCCGCTGGCGGCGGCGGCGGAGGTCGCCATCGGCGCGGTGGCGGCGGCGCTGGCCCGCGCGCGGACGGTCGCCGAGGTCCGCTTCTGGCTCTTCGACGAGGCTGCCTACGACGCGTTCGCGGCCGCCCTCGCCGCCCGCTGAGGGCGGCGCGGCGGGCGTCAGAGCGCCCGCATCCGGTTGTTGCGCGCGTTGTGCTCGACCTCGGCCAGCCCCAGCGCCTCGAGCACCGGCGGCACGTAGTTGCCGAATCGACCCCGGTAGCCCTTGCGCAGCCCGTACCAGCCGCCGACCGGGTTCTCCGCCTCCCGGGCCCAGGCCTCGACCGTCCCGCCGGCCGCCGGCTTCTGCTCGTCGGCGCTCCCGAGCGCCACCCAGTCGCCGCGTTCGACGAGCATCGCCCGGAGGTCGTCGATGCAGCGCAGCTGGTAGCGCAGCTCGGTCGCGCCGACCTGGACGACCAGGGCCGGCGGGTCGGCCGCGTCGTCGCGGTAGGCCTGGTAGGTCGACTTCCCCGGCGGCGTGGTCAAGGTCCAGGGATCGTCCGGCGTGCCCGAGCCGGAGTGGGACGCCGTCGCCATCGCGCTGCCTCCTCGTCGTGGATTCGCCGTAACGCTTGTGTTACCGTAGCACCACGGTTACCGAATCTTCAACCCCGCCGGAGCTCCACCGCGAGGCGCTCGACGCCCTCGGCGACGCCAACCGCCGGGCGATCCTCGAGCTCCTGACCGGCGGCGGCCGCTCGGTCCGGGCGATCGCCGACGAGCTGCCGATCAGCCGGCCGGCCGTCTCGCGCCACCTGCGCGTGCTCAAGGGCGCCGGTCTCGTCGGCGACCATGCCGACGGCGCCCGGCGGATATACGGGCTCCGCGACGACGGCATCCAGGCCGTCCGCGCCTACTTCGCCGAGGTCTGGGACCAGGCCGCTGGTCGCTCTCGCCTCGTCGCCGAGACCGACCGGCCGGGCGGGGGCGGTGGCTGACGCCCTCGTCGTCGAGGTCGACGCGCGGGTCCCGCCGGCGCACGCTCAGGGCGCTCGGCGGCCGCCCGGAGGTGCGCCTCGAGCAGGACTGCTTCGCCCTCGGCCCGGCCGGGCGCCCCGGCGCAGCCGCACACGCGAAGCCTGGTCGGGAGCGATCGCCGCCTGCCTCGACCGGGCCTGCTCGGACAGAAAGCTGAGCCGACTCCGACGCTCGTCGCGGGGTCGACACGCGTCCGCCGGGCCCTGCCGGGGGCTCCGCGGGGCCGGGGGCCGGGCGCCTCTTGCGACCCGGGCGCGGGGGCCGGCGCGGCGGCGAGTGGCCAGGTGAGCACGACCGCGGCGGCGTTCCGGAGCGGCGCCCGACCGGTGCTGCACCCCGGCCGGCTGCCCATGATTTGCAGGTAATTAGACGCATCGGGCGAAACCCCATCAATCGAGGGAAACCGGCGTTTGGAAGCTCACCAACCGGGAATCCGAAGCCCGAGGATGCCGACCATGGCGTTGTGGATGCAACTTGTTTAGCGTTAAGGGAGCTAAAGATTTCCCCAGAACTGCGTCTACCGGCCGGGTTCGTCAGTAGGCTCCGGCGCACAGCGAGCCGAGCTTCAGGGCGAGCAGCCGGGTGCCGATAGGGACCAGAGCTTGCACTCCCACCGCTCCCGACGCTCGGCGCCCCCCGCTGATCTATGACGATTCAACTCGGCATATTGCTCGCGCTCCTCTGCGCTTTCGTGACGAACCTCGCGTTCTTCTACAAGCACCGAGGCGCCTGTGAGGTTCCCGCCGTCTGCGTGCGCCACCCGATGCGCACCGCCCGGTCGCTCCTGCGCTCCCGCTGGTTCGCCCTCGGCCTCCTGATCGCCGTCGGCGCCTGGATCCTCCACGTCGCCGCCATGTCGCTGGCGCCCCTCTCCGTCGTCCAGGTCGTCCTCGCCGGCGGCGTCGTCCTGATCGGCGTCATGGCCGAGCGCCTCTTCGGCTTCACCGTCGGCCGCCGCCAGTGGGTCGGGCTCGGCCTCACCGCCGCCGGTCTCGTCGCCCTGGCGGTCACCGTCCCCGCCAGCCACGGCGCCCACTCCGCCTTCTCGGTCCCGGCCATGGTCACCTTCGAGGCTGTCCTCTTCGGGATCGGCGGCCTGCTCATCATGGGCCCGCAGGCCGGCGCCCGGGCCGAGCACCACGGCACCATGCTCGGCGCCGCCTCCGGCATCCTCTTCGGCGTCTCCGACGTCTCGATCAAGGCGCTGACCGGGATCGTCGGCCACCACGGCATCCTCGGGCTGGTCAGTCCCTGGTTCCTGGTCGCCGGCGCCGCCTCGGTGATCGCCTTCTACGCCTCGGCCCGCGGCCTCCAGGACGGCGAAGCCGTCCCCGTGATCGCCGTCACCGGCGCCGCCGCCAACATCTCGGCCATCGCCGGCGGCATCCTCGTCTTCGGCGATCCGCTGCCCGGCGACGCCCTCGGCATCGTCGTCCAGGCCCTCGGTCTCGTCCTCGTCATCGTCGCCTCGGCGATCGCTCCGGCGCCGCTGCGGGCCGCCGTTTCCGCCCCGGCCTGATCCCCGGCCGGCGGCCGACGGCCGGCTCTCGCCGCCGGCATGCTGCTACCATCGGCGCCGCATGCCGACTACCTCCCAGCTGGTCCGCAAGGGCCGTAAGCCTCCCAAGAAGAAGCTGTCCACTCCCGGCCTGAAGTCCGGCAAGGGGCGCAAGAAGAAGGTCGCCGCCCCCCAGCGCCGCGGCGTCTGCACCCGGGTGTACACGACGACGCCGAAGAAGCCGAACTCCGCGCTGCGCAAGGTCGCCCGGGTTCGCATCACCGGGTCGATCGAGGTCACCGCCTACATCCCCGGCGAGGGCCACAACCTGCAGGAGCACTCGGTCGTGCTCGTCCGCGGCGGCCGGGTCAAGGATCTCCCGGGCGTTCGCTACAAGGTCGTACGCGGCACGCTCGACGCCGCCGGCGTCAGCGACCGCAAGAAGGCGCGCTCGCAGTACGGCGTGAAGAAGCCCTAGTGCCGCGCCGCGCCCCCGCCCAGATCCGGCCGGTCGAGCCGGACCCCATCCACCGGTCCCGCCTGGTTCAGCAGGTGATCAACAAGGTGATGCTCGACGGCAAGAAGTCGACCGCCGAGCAGATCGTCTACGACGCCTTGGCCATCCTCTCCGAGAAGAGCGGCAAGGATCCGGTCCTCGCCCTCGAGGAGTCGATCAAGATCCTCACCCCCGCGCTCGAGGTCCGCTCCCGCCGCGTCGGCGGCGCGACCTACCAGGTCCCGGTCGAGGTTCCCGCCCGCCGGGCCCGCACCCTCGCCGTCCGTTGGCTCGTCGAGTTCGCCCGCAACCGGCGCGAGAAGACGATGGCCCAGCGACTGGCCAACGAGCTTCTCGACGCCCAGTCCCAGCAGGGCGGCGCCTACAAGCGCAAGGACGACATCTTCCGCATGGCGCAGGCCAACAAGGCCTTCGCCCACTACCGCTGGTAGCCGCCCATCAGCTCGCCGGCGGCTTCGGCTCGTCCGGCTGCCCCGCCCGCCGGGCCGCGGCCTCCTCGGCCTCGAGCGTGACCACCCCCGCCGGCAGCGTCCACCTCCGTCCATCCGCCTGCGCGCTCGTCGGCCACCGGCCGTGGGCATCGAAGTACTCCCGCGCCGACTCCTCGTCGTCGCGCTCGACGTCGCCCCGCGCTCCGATCCGGTAGAGCTGGTTGAGCAGCAGGACCGCGCCCGCCGCCCCGGTCAGCATCCCCCAGCCCTCGACCCCCGTCGTCGACCGCTCTACGGCCACGATGACCAGCCCGGTCGCCTCCAGCACGATGGGAATGCCGTAGCGCACGGCCCACGTCGTCTTCTTCAAGCTCGGCTCCGGCACGAGCCCCGGAGGATAGGCCGAATCCCTCAGGCGAACCAGTCGTCCGGGTCCGGCGGGGGCGGCGCCGGCGCCGGCGGCGGCGCCGGCGCCGGCCGCCGGTGGCGGGGCGCCGGGGTTGCCGGTCCCGCCGGCGCCGCCTTCTCGTTCGCCGGCGCCGCCCCGGCCGCCGGCGAGGGGCGGGGCCCCGGGGTTGCCGGTCGCGTCGGCGCCGGCTTCTCGGCCGCCTGCGCCGTTCCGGCCGACGGGGAGGGGCGGGGTGCCGGGGTCGAATTCTCGGGTGCCGGCGCCCGCCCGGCCGTCCGCGAGGGGCGGGGTGCCGGGATCGTCTTCTCGGGCGCCGGCGCCTCCCCGCCCGCCCGGCTCGCGCCGGTTCGCCGGCGCCGCCCCGGCCGCCCGCTCGGGCCGGTTCGCCGGCGCCTCCCCGCCCGCCCGGCCGCGCCGGTTCGCCGGCGCCGCCCCGGCCGCCCGCTCGGGCCGGTTCGCCGGCGCCTCCCCGCCCGCCCGGCCGCGCCGGTTCGCCGGCGCCGCCCCGGCCGCCCGCTCGGGCCGGTTCGCCGTCGCCTCCCCGGCCCCCGGCCGTACCCGCTGCGGCCGTTCGTCGACCCCGCCCCGGCCGGCGACCACCGCTCCCAAGCCAACCGCCACGAGCAGGACGGCGCCCAGTGTCTCGAGGTAGAAGCCCCGCTGCGGCTGGGCCGTCGCGTTCTCGTAGAGGCGCCCGACCGAACCGGTCGCGTGGACGTCGTGGAAGTCGCCGGCCACCGCCATGACCGCCAGCGCCGCGACCCCGAGGACCGCGAGGCCGAGCGTCGCCCGCCGGTTGCGCTTCGCCGCCGCCGCCAGCCCCAGCGCCGCCAGCCCGACCAGCCCCAGGGCCCAGCCGTGCTGCGCGTGGCCGCTCACCGACGACTTGGTCACGGTCAGAACCCGGACCTCGTAGAGCGTCGACAGGTCGGCCGCGATCAGGAGCCCGGCCCCGAAAACGGCGCTCACCAGGAGCATCCGCCCGCCCGGTCGCCTCAGAAGGCCTCTGCTATAGTCCTGAGTCGCCCCGCGGGCCTGCGCGCTCATGCGTGCACCTCTCCCGCCCGGGCACCACAAACCCATGGAGAACTCGAGCGCATAGCGACACGGACTGGGCCACGACCCGCGGTGTGCATGGGCCCGACGGGCCCATTTTTTTGCCCTCGATTCACCTTCAGGAACAAGTAAAGCTGACTGATGCCACGCGCACTCCCCCTTCAGAAGACCCGGAACATCGGGATCATGGCTCACATCGACGCCGGTAAGACGACGACGACCGAGCGCATCCTCTATTACACCGGCCGGACCTACAAGATCGGCGAGGTTCACGAGGGCGCGGCCACGATGGACTGGATGGAGCAGGAGCAGGAGCGCGGCATCACCATCACCTCGGCCGCCACCACCTGCGAGTGGGACGGCCACCGGATCAACATCATCGACACCCCCGGCCACGTCGACTTCACCGTCGAGGTCGAGCGGTCGCTGCGCGTCCTCGACGGCGCGATCGCCCTCTTCGATTCGGTCGCCGGCGTCGAGCCCCAGTCGGAGACCGTCTGGCGCCAGGCCGACAAGTACTCGGTCCCCCGGATCGCCTACATCAACAAGATGGACCGGATCGGCTCCGACTTCGACATGGGCATCCGCACCATGATCGACCGCCTCGGCGCCCATCCCGTGCCGATCCAGCTGCCGATCGGCTCGGAGGCCGACTTCCTCGGCATCATCGACCTCGTACGGATGAAGGCGATCTACTACAAGGACGACCTCGGCGTCGAGATCGACGAGCGCGAGATCCCGGCTGAGCTCCTCGACCGCGCGACCGCCGCCCGCGAGCATCTGCTCGAGGAGGTCTCCCGCTACGACGACGCCCTCGTCGAGCTCCTGATCGAGGAGCAGGAGATCCCCGAGGCCGTGCTCAAGCACGCGATCCGCCAGGCCACCCTCGCCATCGCCATGACCCCCGTCCTCTGTGGCTCGTCGTTCAAGAACAAGGGCGTCCAGCCCCTGCTCGACGCCGTGGTCGACTACCTCCCCTCGCCGATCGACGTCCCCCCGGTGACCGGCATCGAGCCGGTCCGCGGCGAGGAGACCGGCCGCGAGTCCAGCCGGCCGCCCACGGAGGGCGCCCCGTTCGCGGCGCTCGCCTTCAAGATCATGGCCGACCCGTTCGTCGGCAAGCTCACCTACTTCCGCGTCTACTCCGGCAACCTCGCCTCCGGCACGCGCATCCTCAACGCCTCGACCGGCAAGACCGAGCGCGTCGGGCGGATCCTGATGATGCACGCCAACGACCGCGAGGACGTCGGCGAGGTCTATGCCGGCGACATCGCCGCCGCCGTCGGCATCAAGCAGGTCACCACCGGCGACACCCTCTGCGACCCGGCCCACCCGATCAAGCTCGAGCAGATCGTCTTCCCCGAGCCCGTGATCAAGGTCGCCGTCGAGCCGAAGACCAAGGCCGACCAGGAGAAGATGTCGATCGCCCTCGGCCGGCTGGCCGAGGAGGATCCGACCTTCCGCGTCCAGACCAACGAGGAGACCGGCCAGACCGAGATCTCCGGCATGGGCGAGCTGCACCTCGAGGTCCTCGTCGACCGCATGCGCCGCGAGTACAAGGTCGAGGCCAACGTCGGCCGCCCACAGGTCTCCTACCGCGAGACGATCGCCGCCAGCGTCAAGCACATCGAGGGCAAGTTCATCCGTCAGACCGGCGGCTCCGGCCAGTACGGCGTCGTCTACATCGACATGGAGCCGGCGCCCGGCGAGGGCTTCGACTTCATCAACAAGATCAAGGGCGGCTCGGTCCCCAGCGAGTTCATCCCCGCCGTCGAGAAGGGCTGCGAGGAGGCGCTGGTCAACGGCGTCAAGGCCGGTTATCCGATGGTCGACATCCGGGTCACGCTGACCGACGGCAAGTACCACGACACCGACTCCTCGGAGATCGCCTTCAAGGTCGCCGGATCGCTCGCCTTCAAGGAGGCGGCCCGGCGCGCCAAGCCGATCATCCTCGAGCCGATCTTCGCGGTCGAGGTCGTCGTGCCCGAGGACTTCCTCGGCGAGGTCATCGGCGACCTCTCGCGCCGGCGCGGCCGGATCGAGGGCCAGGAGCGGCGAGGCAACGCCCTCGTCGTGACCGGCCGCGTCCCCCTCAGCGAGATGTTCGGCTACGCCACCGACCTGCGGTCCAACACCCAGGGCCGGGCCAACTACACGATGCAGTTCGAGGCCTACGACGAGGTGCCGCCCAGCATCGCCGAGAAGATCGTCGAAAGCCGGATGGGCGAGTCCAAGGCGGCCTAGACGGTCCAGAGCACCCGCGAGCACAACGGCCCCGGGCGCCCGTAGCGCCATCGGGGCGTCAATTTTGAGAGTATTCCCAGGTTCGCCTACATACGGCGGGCCCAAACTTCAAGTCAGAGGAGCAATTCAAAGTGGGTAAGGCGAAGTTCGAGCGCGATAAGACGCACGTCAACGTCGGCACGATCGGTCACATCGACCACGGCAAGACGACCCTTACCGCGGCGATCACCCACGTCCTGGCCGAGAAGATGGGCGGCGAGGCCAAGAGCTTCGAGGAGATCGACAACGCTCCCGAGGAGAAGGCCCGCGGCATAACCATCGCGACCTCGCACGTCGAGTACCAGACGGCGAACCGCCACTACGCCCACGTCGACTGCCCCGGTCACGCCGACTACGTCAAGAACATGATCACCGGCGCGGCCCAGATGGACGGCGCGATCCTCGTGGTCTCCGCCGCCGACGGCCCGATGCCCCAGACGCGCGAGCACATCCTCCTCGCCCGCCAGGTCGGCGTCCCCTACATCGTCGTCTTCCTCAACAAGGCCGACATGGTCGACGACGAGGAGCTGCTCGAGCTCGTCGAGGTCGAGGTCCGCGAGCTCCTCTCGGTCTACGACTACCCCGGCGACGACATCCCCTTCATCATCGGCTCCGCCCTCAAGGCCCTCGACGGCGACGAGGCGGCCAAGGCCGGGATCCTCGAGCTGGCCGACGCCCTCGACACCTACATCCCCGACCCCGTCCGCGAGCTCGACAAGCCGTTCCTGATGCCGGTCGAGGACGTCTTCTCGATCACCGGCCGCGGCACCGTGGCCACCGGCCGCATCGAGCAGGGCGTCATCAACACCGGCGACAAGGTCGAGATCGTCGGCGTCAAGCCGACGCAGTCGACGATCGTCACCGGCGTGGAGATGTTCCGCAAGATCCTGGACCGCGGCGAGGCCGGCGACAACGTCGGCTGCCTCCTGCGCGGCACCAAGCGCGAGGAGATCGAGCGCGGGCAGGTTCTCTGCAAGCCGGGTTCGATCACCCCGCACACCCATTTCAAGGCCGAGGTCTACGTCCTCAAGAAGGAGGAGGGCGGGCGCCACACCCCGTTCTTCACCGGCTACCGGCCGCAGTTCTATTTCCGTACGACCGACGTCACCGGGTCGGCCCACCTTCCCGAGGGCGTCGAGATGGTCATGCCGGGCGATAACGTCCAGATGGAGATCGAGCTGATCGCCCCGATCGCGATGGACGCCGGTCTGCGCTTCGCGATTCGCGAGGGTGGCCGCACGGTCGGGTCGGGCGTCGTGACCGAGGTCATCAAGTAATCAGCTAGGGGCGCGCCCTCGGGCGCGTCGGTAATTCCGATACGACGAGGATCGGGCCGCCGAAGTGGGGCGGCCCGGACGGGCGAGCCCCCGAAGGGCGGGGAGCGCTCGTCACGCGCGGGGTCCGCGACCAAGGCCCGAAACCACAAACATCAGCAGATCCACAGGACGACACAGAGAGCAGCGAGCCGGCCCAATGGCCACCACCCCACAGAACAAGATCCGCATCAGGCTCAAGGCCTACGACACCCAGGCGATCGAGACGGCCGCCAAGGAGATCGTCGACACGGCCACGCGCACCGGGGCGACCGTGTCCGGGCCCGTCCCGCTGCCGACCGAGAAGAACGTCTACTGCGTGATCCGCTCGCCCTTCAAGGACAAGGACTCTCGCGAGCACTTCGAGATCCGCACCCACAAGCGGCTGATCGACATCCACCAGCCGACGCCCAAGACCGTCGACTCGCTCCAGCGCCTCGACCACCTCCCGGCCGGCGTCGACATCGAGATCCGTCTCGCCACCTGATCCGATGCCCGCCATCCTCGCCAAGAAGCTCGGCATGACCCAGGTCTTCCAGGAGGACGGCTCGGTCGCCCGCGTCACCGTGCTCGAAGCCGGTCCCTGCCCGGTGACCGGCATCCGCACCCACGAGCGCGACGGCTACGAGGCCGTCCAGCTCGCCTACGGTCAGACCAAGGAGAAGCACCTGACCCGGGCCGAGCTCGGCCACCTCAAGCGGGCCGACGCCCCGCCCATGCGCCACCTCGTCGAGTTCCGCGACGAGGCCGGCGAGCTCCTCGTCGGCCAGACCGTCACCGTCGACGTCTTCGCCCCCGGTCAACGCGTCAAGATCTCCGGCGTCTCCAAGGGCAAGGGCTTCGCCGGCACGATCAAGCGCCACAACTTCGCCAGCGGGCCCAAGTCCCACGGCAGCCACAACGTCCGCGCCCCCGGCTCGATCGGCGCCTCGGCGACCCCGTCGCGCGTCTTCAAGGGCATCCGCGGCCCCGGCCAGATGGGCAACAAGCGCGTCACCCAGAAGGGCCTCGAGATCATCGAGATCCGCCCCGACGACAACCTCATGCTCGTCCGCGGCTCGGTTCCCGGTCCCCGTAACGGCTACGTCGAGGTTCGCACCGATGCCTGACGCCCCGATCCTCGGCGCCACCGCCGGTCGCAGCCTCCCGCTCGACGAGGCCGCCTTCGGCGCCCGCTTCAACGGCCCGCTCGTCCACGAGTCGGTCCGCGCCGAGCTCAACGCCCGCCGCCGCGGCACCGCCGCGACCAAGACCCGCGGCCAGGTCTCCGGCGGCGGGGCCAAGCCCTGGCGCCAGAAGGGCACCGGTCGCGCCCGGGCCGGATCCTCCCGCTCGCCGGTCTGGACCGGCGGCGGCACCGTCTTCGGCCCCCACCCCCGCTCCTACACCTTCAAGGTCAACCGCAAGGAGCGGCGGGCGGCCCTGCGCTGTGCCCTCTCGCTCCACGCCGACCGCGGCACGCTCGCCGTCCTCGACCTCTCCGACTTCACCGCCCCGTCGACCAGGACCGCCGCCCGGCTGCTCGACGACTGGGGCAAGCCCCGGGCCACGCTGGTCGTCCTCGGCGCCGACGAAGCCGATGCCGCCCTGTCGTTCCGCAACATCGCCCGCGTCGGCGTGCTCGAGGTCTCCAACGTCGGCATCGCCGATCTCATCGGCGCCGGCTCGCTGATCGTCTCCGAGTCGGCCCTGGCCTCGCTCAGCGCCCGCGCCACCTCGACCCGCGGCACCGCCGCCGAGGAGGAGGATCAGGACTGATGCATCCCTCGCAGGTCATCATCCGCCCGGTCGTCTCCGAGAAGAGCTACGTCCTCTCGGCCAACGACAAGTACACCTTCCGCGTCCACCCCGACGCCCACAAGACCCAGATCCGCCAGGCCGTCGAGCAGCTCTTCGACGTCTCGGTGCTCGAGGTCCGAACGATCACCGTCAAGTCCAAGCCCAAGCGCCGCGGCGCGATCAAGGGCCGGACCCGCAACTGGAAGAAGGCGATCGTCCAGGTCAAGCCCGGCGACACGATCCCGATCTTCCAGGGCCTGGAGGCGCTCGAGTAATGCCCATTCGCAAGCCCAAGCCCACCAGCCCCGGCCGGCGGTTCGTCTCCTACCCGGACTTCAAGGAGATCACCAAGACCGAGCCCGAGCGGACCCTCGTCGAAGGCCTGACCAAGAGTGGCGGACGCAACTCCTACGGACGCAAGACCTCCCGTCATCGCGGCGGCGGCGCCAAGCGCCTCTACCGCCGCGTCGACTTCAAGCGCCGCAAGGACGACGTCCCCGCCCGCGTCGCCGCGATCGAGTACGACCCCAACCGGACCGCCTACATCGCGCTGCTCCACTACCGCGACGGCGTCAAGAGCTACATCCTCGCTCCCGCCCGGCTGACCGTCGGCATGACCGTCATGTCCGGCGACACCGCCGACATCCAGGTCGGCAACTGCCTGCCTCTGGCCAAGATGCCGACCGGCACCGTCATCCACAACCTCGAGCTCGAGCCCGGCCGCGGCGGCCAGCTCGGCCGCTCCGCCGGCGTCGCCATCCAGCTCATGGCCAAGGAGGGCGAGATGGCGACCGTCCGCCTCCCCTCCGGCGAGATGCGCCTCGTCCGCGCCGACTGCCGGGCGACGGTCGGCACGATCGGCAACTCCGATCACCAGAACGTGAAGGTCGGCAAGGCCGGCCGCAAGCGACACATGGGCGTGCGCCCGCAGACGCGCGGCACCGCGATGAACCCCGTCGACCACCCCCACGGTGGCGGCGAGGGCTCGACCACGGCCGGCCGTCACCCGGTCACGCCGTGGGGCGTGCCGACGCTCGGATACCGCACGCGTAAGAAGGGCAAGGCGTCCGATCGCTACATCGTGCGCGGTCGCCGCCGGGGCAAGGGGAAGCGTTAGACATGAGCCGCTCGAGCAAGAAGGGCCCGTTCGTCGAGGAGCGCCTGATGGGGCGCATCCAGACCATGAACCGCGCCAACACGAGGACGATGATCAAGACCTGGTCGCGCTCGTCGACGATCTTCCCCGACATGGTCGGGCACACGATCGCCGTCCACGACGGCCGCAAGCACCTGCCGGTGTTCGTCAGTGAGTCGATGGTCGGCCACAAGCTCGGCGAGTTCGCTCCGACCCGGACCTACCGCGGCCACGCCGGGTCAGGAAAGGTTCGCTAGCCATGGCTGACGAGACGCCCGCGACCCCGCCTGAGCCCGAGGAGACGGCCGCCCCCGCCCCCGCGTCGGCGACCCCGCCCCCCGGGCCCGACCCGACGCCCGCCCCGGCCGCTGCCGCGGCTGGTGGTGGCGGCGCCGACGAGCCCGCCGGCGCCGACGAGCCCGCCGCCGAGGAGCCCGCCGCCGAGGAGCCCGCCCCCACGCCGGCCCCGCCCCCGACCGCCCCGACGCCGGCCTCCAAGACACGGGCGCCGGCCCCCAAGACCAAGGCGGCCGCCCCGGCGGCCAAGGCCGCCAAGGGCGCTGCCGCCGGCGGCAAGGCTTCCGCCGCCGCCGCCGCCAAGGCCAAGGCCAAGCTCCCGGCGCCGACGCGCTCCAAGCGGGCGATCGCCCAGCGGCCGGAGGGCGTGGCCCCGCCGGTCGTTCGCGCCCAGGCCAAGTACGTCCGCACGTCGGCCCGCAAGGCCCGCCTCGTCTGCGACCACATCCGCGGCAAGTCGGTCGTCGAGGCCCGGGCGATCCTGGCCTTCGCCCCCCGGGCGGTGGCCGCCGACTGGGCCAAGCTGCTGAACTCGGCGGTCGCCAACGCCGAGCACAACCACGAGCTGGTGGGCGAGGATCTCCGCGTCCTGACCGCCTACGCCGACGAGGGCCCGACGCTCAAGCGCTTCCGGCCCCGGGCGATGGGTCGGGCCACGCCGATCCGCAAGCGCACCAGCCACCTGACGATCACGCTCACCCCGAAGGAGTAGACGATGGGTCAAAAAGTCCATCCGGAGTCGATGCGCGTCGGGTACATCCACGACTGGCAGTCGAACTGGTTCAACGAGCGCAACTTCGCGTCCTTCCTCAAGGAGGACATCAAGATCCGCTCGCACATCATCGGCAAGCTGGCCCACGCCGGGCTGTCTGACATCACGATCAAGAAGGACCTCAACGAGGTCGAGGTCAACATCCACACCGCCCGCCCGGGCATCGTGATCGGCAAGTCCGGCAGCGAGGTCGACGCCCTGCGCAAGGACCTCCACCGGATCACGCGCAAGCAGGTCAAGGTCAACATCCTCGAGATCAAGCGGCCCGAGCTCGACGCCAAGCTCGTCGCCCAGTCGATCGCCGAGCAGCTCCAGAACCGGGTGGCCTTCCGCCGGGCGATGAAGCGCGCCCTGACCAGCGCCATGCGCTCCGGCGCCAAGGGCGTCAAGGTCCAGGTCTCCGGCCGCCTCGGCGGAGCCGAGATGGCCCGCCGCGAGAGCTACTCCGACGGTCGGGTCCCGCTCCACACGATGCGGGCCGACATCGACTACGGCTTCCACGAGGCCAAGACCACCTTCGGCCGCATCGGCGTCAAGTGCTGGATCAACAAGGGCGAGATCATGCCCGAGGGCTACAGCGGCGCCGACCTCACCGACATGAGCGCGCCGGCTCCGTCCGGCGACCGCCAGGATCGCGGCGGCCGCGACGACCGCGGCGGCCGCGGCCGCGGCGGCCCCGGCGGACGCGGCGGCGGCCCCGGCGGTCCGGGTGGACCGGGCGGCGGCCGCAGCGGTGGACCGGGCGGCGGCCGCGCCCCCTCGCGGGGCCCGGGCGGCGGACCGGCCGGGGGTCGCGCCCCCTCGCGGGGCCCCGGCGGTGGACCGGGCGGCGGCGGTCCCGGGGGCGGCCGCGGACGCCCGCCGGGCGGTGGTCGCTGATGCTCTCGCCCAAGCGCGTCAAGCACCGCAAGCAGCACCGCGGTCGGCGGGCCGGGATCTCGCGCGGCCAGGTCAAGGTCCAGTTCGGCGAGTACGGCCTGAAGTCGGTCGAGTGCGGCTGGCTGACCAACCGCCAGATCGAGGCCGCCCGGATCGCCATGACCCGCAAGATCAAGCGTGGCGGCAAGGTCTGGATCAACGTCTTCCCCGACAAGCCGGTGACCAAGAAGCCGGCCGAGACCCGCATGGGCTCGGGCAAGGGCTCGCCCGAGGGCTGGGTCGCCGTGGTCAAGCCCGGCCGCGTGATGTTCGAGCTCGCCGGCGTGCCCGAGCCGCTGGCCCGCGAGGCGCTGCGCCTGGCCGGCCACAAGCTGCCCGTCAAGACCAAGTTTGTCGTGCGCGAGGACTGATCGGAATGCCTCAAGCCAAAGAGATCCGCGACATGGGCGACGACGAGCTCGTCACCCATGTCGCCACCATCCGCCGCGATCTGTTCGGACTGCGCTTCCAGCACGCCACCGGCGAGCTCGAGAACACGGCCGGCCTGCCCGTCGCCCGGCGCGAGCTCGCGCGGGCGCTGACGGTCGCGCGCCAGCGCGGGCTGAACGTCGATCGCGCCCACACCGAGAGCTAAAGAGATATGGAAACTGACACTCCGGCCACCGCCGGGACCGACGCAGCAGGGGGAGCCCCGGCTCCCGAGGTCAAGGCCGCACCGGTCGAGGTGCTGGCCCCGAAGGAGCGCCGCCGCCGCCGCCGCGCCGCGCGGGCCCCCGGCCAGCGCGGCCCGATGACGCCGCAGGAGCGCCAGGCCGAGCGCGACGCCGTGCGCGCGGTCAAGGCCCGCCAGCGGCGCACGACCCGCCTCAAGACGCGCGAGAAGGCTCGCGCCGCCACTTCGTCCGCCCCCGCCGCCGCCGCGACCGCCGAGCCGGCCGAGTACGTGCCCGGGACGCCGAAGGTCCGCCAGGGCATCGTCGTCTCCTCCAAGGCGGCCAAGACGATCACCGTGCGCGTCGACACCAGCCGCCGCCACCGCCGCTACCAGAAGATCGTCCGCAGCTCGAAGACCCTCCACGCCCACGACGAGCACGACGAGGCCTCCGAGGGCGACCTCGTCCGCGTCGTCGAGACCCGGCCGATGTCGAAGACCAAGCGCTGGCGGCTGACCGCCGTGCTGGAGCGTGCCAAGTGATCCAGAACGAGACACGCCTCAAGGTCGCCGACAACACCGGCGCCCGCGAGATCCTCTGCATCCGCGTGAAGGGCGGCTCCCGCCGGCGCTACGCCCACGTCGGCGACATCATCACCGCGACCGTCAAGCAGGCCACGCCGCAGGGCACGGTCAAGAAGGGCGACGTCGTCACCGCCGTGGTCGTCCGGACGAAGAAGTCGTTCGGACGCAGCGACGGCACCTACATCGCCTTCGACGAGAACGCCGCCGTGATCATCGACGACGCCCGCAATCCCCGCGGCACGCGCATCTTCGGGCCGGTGGCCCGCGAGCTGCGCGACCGGAACTTCATGAAGATCGTCTCCCTTGCCCCGGAGGTGCTCTAGCCATGAAGATCCGTTCCGACGACCAGGTCGTCGTGATCAGCGGCAAGGACCGCGGCAAGACGGGCCGCGTCCTGCGCGTCGATCGCGCCAAGGACCGCGTCTACGTCGAGGGTCTGAACATCATCAAGCGCCATGAGCGTCCGCGCCAGGTGCGCGACGCCCAGCGCGCCGAGTCGGTCGGCGGCGTGATCGAGCGCGAGGGCCCGATCCACGTCTCGAACGTCGCCCTGATCGACCCCAAGGACAACAAGCCGACCCGGATCGGCGTGGTGCGCGAAGACGGCAAGCGCTACCGCGTGACCCGCCGGTCCAACACGAGAATCGACTGATGGCCCAAGCCCAAGCAGCCACCCAAGCCCGCCTCAAGGTCCGCTACGAGCAGGAGATCCGTCCGGCGCTGATCGAGCGTTTCGGCTACTCCTCGCCGATGCAGGCGCCCGAGCTGGTCAAGGTCACCGTCAACATGGGGATCGACGCCCGGCAGGACTCAAAGACGCTCGACCTGGCGCAGAAGCAGCTCGCGGCCATCACCGGCCAGAAGCCGAACATCCGCCGGGCCCGCAAGTCGATCGCCGCCTTCAAGCTCCGCGAGGGCATGCCGGTCGGGGTGGCCGTCACCCTGCGCCGCGAGCGCGGCTACGAGTTCCTCGACCGCCTCTGCTCGATCGCCATCCCCCGGATCCGCGACTTCCGCGGCCTGAACCCGAAGTCCTTCGACGGCCGTGGCAACTACTCGATGGGCGTGCGCGAGCAGACGATCTTCCCGGAGATCGACTACGACGAGGTCGACACCGTCCGCGGGATGGACATCACGATCACCACGACGGCGAACACCGACGAGGAGGCGTTCGCCCTGCTGACCGCCTTCGGCATGCCCTTCGCCCGCGAGGGCGCGCCCGACGGCGGCGCCGCCGGCGCGACCATCGCCCCGCCCGCCGCCGTCGCCGCCGCCGAGCCGGCGGCCGCCGTGGCCGCCGACCTCGAGGCCAGCGAGGCCGCCGAGGAGATCATCGAGGCGCAGGCCGCCGTCGAGGCCGCGGCCGCCGCCGCGCCCGAGATCCTCGAGCTCGAGCCGCAGGACGCGGCGCCCGACCAGACCCCACCCACCGAACCCGGCGAGCAGGACTCCCCGCCCGCCCAGGCGGCCGCTGCGACGCAGACCGATGCGTCCGCAGACGACGTGGCAACCCCCAAGGAGAATTGATGGCGAAAACCTCTCAGGTCGTCCGCCAGGCGCGGACCCCCAAGTTCAAGACGCGCGGCTACTCGCGCTGTCACCGCTGCGGGCGGCCGCGGTCGGTCTACAAGAAGTTCGGCCTCTGCCGGATCTGCCTGCGCGAGATGGCCCACACCGGCCAGATCCCCGGGATGACGAAGTCGTCCTGGTAGGGGGGTCAAGCCATGTCCATGACCGATCCCATCGCCGACTTTCTGACGCGGATCCGCAACGCCATCCGCGCGTCCCACGAGACGGTCGCGATCCCGTCCTCCAAGCAGAAGGCCCAGCTCGCCCGGATCCTCGCCGAGCAGGGCTACATCGACGGCTTCACGGTCGCGCCGAACCCGACCGCGCCGGGCGAGATCCTCGAGATCGTCCTCAAGTACGACGCCGGCCGCCGGTCGGCGATCTCCGGCCTGCGCCGCGTCTCCCGCCCGGGCCGGCGGACCTACGTCGACGCCAAGCACATCCCCCGCGTCCTCGGCGGGATGGGGACGGCGATCGTCTCGACCTCCAGCGGCGTCATGACCGGTCACGAGGCCCGCACCGCGGGCGTCGGCGGCGAGGTCGTGGCCGAGGTCTGGTGAGCCATGTCCCGCATCGGTAGACAACCGATTCCCGTCCCGGCCGGCGTGATGGTCTCGATCGAGCCCAACCTCGTCCGCGTCAACGGACCGAAGGGCGAGCTGTTCGAGCGGATCCCCCGCGACATCACCGTCGCCCAGGAGGACGACCAGCTGATCGTCACCCGGCCGACCGACCGCGGCGAGCACCGCTCCCTCCACGGGCTGGTCCGCACGCTGGTGGCCAACATGGTCACCGGGGTGACCGCCGGCTACGAGAAGCGCCTCGAGATCCAGGGCGTCGGCTACCGGGCCGTGCTCAAGGGCACCGACCTCGAGCTCGCCCTCGGCTACTCGCACCCGGTCACCGTGCCCGCGCCCGACGGGATCCAGTTCGAGGTTCCGGCCCCGACCCGGATCGTGATCCGCGGCATCTCCAAGCAGCAGGTCGGCGAGATCGCCGCCGTGATCCGCAAGAAGCGCCCGCCCGAGCCCTACAAGGGCAAGGGAATCCGCTACGAGGGCGAGTACGTCGCCCGGAAGGTCGGCAAGCGGGCATGAGCCACGAACGCCCCGCCGGCGCGCGCCAGCGCAAGGAGACTTCAGCATGACGGTGATGACCACCCAGGCCCGGCGCCTCAAGCGGCGCCGCCGGGTCCGCGCGAAGGTCTCGGGCACGCCCGACCGGCCGCGGATCTCGGTCTTCCGCTCCAACCGCGGAATCTCCGCGCAGCTCATCGACGACCTCGGCCGCCGGACGCTGGCCGCCGTCAGCTGGACCGAGCCCGAGCTCCGGGCGCTGCCCCGGGCCGAGGTCGCCCACCGGGCCGGCACCCTCCTCGCCGAGCGCGCGCAGGCGGCCGGAATCACCTCCGCGGTGTTCGATCGCGGCGGCTACCAGTACCACGGACACGTCAAGGCGCTCGCGGAGGGAGCGCGCGAAGCGGGCCTGCTGGTCTGAGGGCCGCTGCTACCCTTCCCGCCTCATGCGCATCGACAGAACAGTCAGCCCGGCCGGCCTGGACCTCCAGGAGCGGGTCGTCGAGATCAACCGCGTGGCCAAGGTCGTCAAGGGCGGCCGTCGCTTCTCGTTCACCGCGCTCGTCGTGGTCGGAGATGAGAAGGACGTCGTCGGGGTCGGCTACGGCAAGGCCAACGAAGTGCCCCTGGCCATCCAGAAGGGCGTCGAGCAGGCCAAGAAGAGCCTCTTCCGCGTGCCCAAGCACGGCACGACGATCACCCATCAGACCACCGGCGTCTTCGGTGCCGGCCGCGTCTTCCTCAAGCCGGCCTCGCCCGGTACCGGGGTGATCGCCGGCGGCGGCGTCCGCGCCGTGCTCGAGCTCGCCGGCATCCACGACATCCTCTCCAAGAGCCTCGGCTCCCAGAACCCGATCAACCTGGTCCGGGCGACCGTCGAGGGACTCCACGGCCTGCGCACCCCGCGCGAGGTCGCCTCCCTGCGCGGCCTCTCGATCGCCCAGGTCCTCGGCGTCACCGACAAGCGAATCGAGCGCGCCGAGGCCGAGGCCGAGGCCGCGGCTCAGGCCGAAGCCGAAGCCGAGGCGCAGGCGCAGGCCGCCACGGCCGCCGCCGCCCCCGAGGCCCCCGCCGACCCCGCGGTCCCCGCCGACCCGCAGGCCCCCGCCACTGGCGAAGCGCCGGCCGCCCCCGCGGCCGCCGCCCCCGAGGCCGTGGCCGCCGCTCCGGAGAAGGCCGTCGCGCCGTGAGCAAGTTCGAGGTGACCCAGCACAAGTCGCGCAACGGCGCCAACCAGCGCCAGCTCGACACCCTGCGCTCGCTCGGGCTGCGCCGGATCGGCCACACGGTCGACGTCGTCGACACGCCGCAGGCGCGGGGCATGCTCCACGCCGTACGCCACCTGGTCAGCGTCGAGGAGAAGCCGTCGTGAGCCCGATGCCGCCGAAGGCCAAGAAGCCGGCGGTCGAGCGCGAGGAATGGATCGGCCTGCATTCGCTGGCGCCGGCGCCGGGCAGCCGCCGGCCGCGCAAGCGCGTCGGCCGGGGCGAGGGCTCGGGCACGGGCAAGACGTCGGGCCGGGGCCAGAAGGGCGCCGGCTCGCGGGCCGGCTCCAAGGACCGGTCGCGCTTCGAGGGCGGTCAGATGCCGATCCACATGCGGATGCGCAAGCTGCGGGGCCCGACGAAGAAGATGTCGATGCCGTTCGGTCCGTTCCGGACCCACACGCAGCCGGTCAACGTCGGCGACCTCGAGGCCCGCTTCGAGGCCGGGGCGTCGGTCAGCCCGACGAGCATGGCGGCGGTCGGCCTGGCGACGCGCAAGGGCATTCCGGTCAAGATCCTCGCCAACGGCACGATCAGCAAGGCCCTGACCGTCGAGGCCCACGGCTTCAGCGCGACGGCGCGGGCGGCGATCGAGGCGGCCGGCGGCACCTGCACCGTGGTGTCCGGGTAGCCGTCCGCGCGGCCCGGCCATCAGGTACGACCGCTAAGATCGACGGGCGCCCATGCTGAACACGATCCTCAGCGCCTTCACGGTCGCCGACATCCGCAAGAAGCTGGCGTTCACGGCCCTGCTCCTGGCCCTCTACCGGGTCGGGTCGCACATCCCGGTGCCGGGAATCGACACCCAGGCGGTCAAGTCGCTGTCGCAGTTCAGCGGCTCGAACATCCTCAGCTTCCTGAACCTGTTCTCGGGCGGGGCGCTGTCGAAGCTGGCCCTGTTCGCCCTGGGGATCATGCCGTACATCACGGCGTCGATCATCCTCCAGCTCCTGACCGTCGTGGTGCCGTCCCTGGAGAAGCTCTCCAAGGAGGGCGAGGTCGGGCAGGCGCGGATCACCCAGTACACGCGCTACCTGACCGTCGGGCTGGCCTTCGCCCAGTCGATCGGCTACGTCTTCCTCTTCCGGTCGCTGTCGAGCACGGTCGGCGCCCCGGTCATCACCCACTTCGACCTGCCCCACGTGTTCCTGATCGTGGTCACCCTGACCGCCGGGACGGTGCTCCTGATGTGGATGGGCGAGCTCATCACCCAGCGGGGCATCGGCAACGGGATCTCGCTGATGATCTTCGCGTCGATCGTCTCCCGCCTGCCGAGCGGACTCCAGGCGTGGTGGACGTCGACCAACCAGGTGTTCAAGGTCATGATGCCGTTCATCGTCCTCGGCGTCGTCGCGTCGATCGTCTTCATCCAGGAGGGCCAGCGGCGGATCCCGGTCCAGTACGCCAAGCGGGTGATCGGCCGGCGGATGACCCAGGGCGGGCAGACCTACCTGCCGCTGCGGGTCAACATGGCCGGCGTCATCCCGGTGATCTTCGCCGCGTCGATCATGGCCTTCCCGCCGACCGTCGGCCAGCTGATCAACACTCCGTGGGCCCAGTCGATCTCGAACTTCTTCTCGCCCAACGGCTGGCACTACGTGCTCGGCGAGTCGATCTTCATCGTCCTCTTCACCTACTTCTACACGGCCGTCACCTTCAATCCGGTCGATCAGGCCGACAACCTCAAGAAGTACGGCGGCTTCATCCCGGGCGTCCGTCCCGGCCGGCCGACCGCCGAGTTCCTCGACCGCATCCTCGCCCGCCTCACCTTCCCGGGGGCGCTCTACCTGGCCGCGGTGGCGGCGCTGCCGACGATCCTCATCGTCCGCGCCCACGCCAACTTCAACTTCGGCGGGACGTCGGTGTTGATCGTGATCGGGGTCGCGCTGGACACGATGAAGCAGCTCGAGGCCCAGCTGATGATGCGCAACTACGAGGGCTTCCTCAAGACCTGACGGCGGCGGTCCCGGACGCCCCGTGGCGGCCGCGCCGATGGCGCTGGTGCGCCGTCACGAAGACGCCGCCGGACGCCAAGCGACTTTCGGAACGGTGCACTAGGCTTGTAGGTCGCCGCGCCCGCCCCTCCCGAGGAGAGAACCTACGGCCGTGTCCGAATTGAACCTGATCCTGCTGGGCCCGCCGGGTGCCGGCAAGGGAACCCAGGCCGCGCGCCTGATCGAGGACTTCGGCCTGCCGCACATCGCCACCGGGGAGATCCTGCGCCAGGCCGTGGCCGAAGGGACCGAGCTGGGCCGCAAGGCGGCGCGGTACATGGACGCGGGCGAGCTCGTGCCCGACGACGTCATCATCGGCGTGATCCTCGAGCGCCTCGAGGACGACGACGCCCGCGACGGCTTCCTCCTCGACGGCTTTCCCCGGACGATCGAGCAGGCCGACGCCCTGGCCGGCGAGCTCGAGAAGCTCGGGCGGCGACTGACGGCGACGCTGCTGCTCGACGTGCCCGACGACGACGTCGTCCGGCGGCTGTCGGGCCGGCGGGTCAGCCGCAAGACCGGGCGCGTCTACCACGTCGAATTCGACCCGCCCAAGCACGCCGGCCGCTGCGATATCGACGGATCGCAGCTGATCCAGCGCACCGACGACGAGGAGCAGACCGTCCGCAAGCGCCTCGAGGTCTACCACCAGCAGACGACGCCGCTGATCGACTACTACGAGGACCGCGGCCTCCTGCGCCGGTTCGACGGTACCCGGGGCCCGAGCGACGTCCACGACCACATCCGCGCCACCCTGGCGACGCTGCGCCTCGAGGAGCAGCTGTAGCGGCAGCCCGGCAAGCCCGGCCGAGCCGGCGCAGCAGGGCCGGTCGCCGCCGGTCGCCCGGCGCCGCCGCCGCCGCCCCCGGCACCCGCCCCGCCGCCGACGACGACGACGCGTCACGAACGATGATCATCAAGAAGACACCCGAGCAGATCGAGAAGATGGCGGCGTCCGGGGACATCCTCGTGCGCACGCTGCGCCTGCTCGAGCGCCAGATCCGCCCGGGGGTGACGACGGCCGAGCTCGACGCGATGGCCGAGAAGTTCATCCGCTCGCAGGGGGCGGTGCCGGCCTTCAAGGGCTACCGCGGCTTCGCCGGGTCGATCTGCGCGTCGCCGAACTCGATGGTCGTCCACGGGATCCCGGGTCCCTACGCCCTGGAGCGGGGCGACATCATCTCGATCGACGTCGGCGTCACCCTCGACGGGTGGGTGGCCGACGCGGCGCGGACGTTCCCGGTGGGGCCAGTCGGCGTGGTGGCGTCGAAGCTTCTGGAGACGACCGAGCGGTCGCTGTTCGCCGCCGTCGAGCAGTGCCAGGTCGGCAACCGCCTGGGTGACGTCTCCCACGCGGTTCAGGTGTGCGTCGAGGAGGACGGCCTGGCGGTCGTCCGGTCGCTCGTCGGGCACGGCATCGGCCGCGACATGCACGAGGACCCGCAGATCCCCAACTACGGGCCGGCCGGCAAGGGCCCGGCCCTCGAGGCGGGGATGGTCCTGGCCATCGAGCCGATGACCACCGCTGGGCGCCAGGGGGTGCGGGTCGGCGGCGACGGCTGGGCCATCTTCTCGCAGGACGGGTCGCTGGCCGCGCACTTCGAGTTCACGGTGGCGATCACCGGCGAAGGCCCGCGAATTCTGACGCCGTGGCACCTCGACGACGGTGACCGCGCGGCAGTTGCTAACATCCCCGGTCGCGCTCAGGTGCAGTGACCGACGCGCGGCTGCTCATCCGCGAGCGGTAGCGGCCGCCAAACCGGCGGCCAGAGCCGACTCGACTGGACTCATCGAAAGGGATCATGAAGGTACGACCGTCGGTCAGGCCGATGTGCGAAAAGTGCAAGATCATCCGGCGCCATGGCGCCGTGCTGGTCATCTGCAAGAACCCCCGCCACAAGCAACGGCAGGGCTAGGCAATGGCGCGGATCGCCGGCGTCAACCTGCCGCTGAACAAGCGCGTGGAGATTGGCCTCACCTACATCTTCGGAGTCGGACGGGCGACCGCCGGCCAGCTGCTGGACACGGCCCATATCAACCGCGACACCTACGTGCGCGACCTGACCGAGGGCGACATCGGCAAGCTGCGCGACATCATCGACACCGATCTCACCGTCGAGGGCGATCTGCGTCGTGAGCGCTCGCAGGACATCAAGCGCCTGACCGAGATCGGCTGCTACCGGGGGATCCGCCATCGCCGCGGCCTGCCGGTCCGCGGTCAGAAGACCAAGACGAACGCCCGCACCCGGAAGGGGCCCAAGCGCATGCAGGTCGCCGGCAAGAAGAAAGCGGGCAAGAAGTAGATGCCCGCACCCCGTCGCCCGGCGCGCGGCCGGCGCAAGCCGAAGAAGAACATCCCGATCGGCCAGGCCCACATCAAGACGTCTTTCAACAACACGATCGTCTCGCTGACCGACCAGCAGGGGAACGTGATCGCGTGGGAGTCGGCCGGCGGAGCCGGCTTCAAGGGCTCCCGCAAGTCGACGCCGTTCGCCGCCCAGGTCACGGCCGACGCCGCCGCCCGCAAGGGGATCGAGCAGGGACTGCAGAAGGTCGAGGTCTTCGTCAAGGGTCCGGGCTCCGGTCGCGAGACGGCGATCCGCTCGCTCCAGGCCGCCGGCCTCGAGGTCACCGGCGTCAAGGACGTCACCCCGCAAGCCCACAACGGCTGCCGCCCGCGCAAGCGGCGCCGCGTCTGATCGCCGAGGACCACAGAATGGCAAGAGACACCGGAGCCCAGTGCAGGCAGTGCCGCCGCGAGGGCCAGAAGCTGTTCCTCAAGGGGGAGCGCTGCCTGACCGACAAGTGCGGCGTCGAGCGGCGGGCCTACCCGCCGGGCGAGCACGGCCGCGGCCGCCAGAAGCAGAGCGAGTACCGCCTGCAGCTGCGCGAGAAGCAGAAGGCGCGCCGCTACTACGGCGTGCTGGAAAAGCAGTTCCGCAGCTACTACGAGAAGGCGTCGCGGCAGCCGGGCATCACCGGCGAGAACCTCTTGACCCTGCTCGAGTGCCGCCTCGACAACGTGCTGGTGCGTCTCGGCTTCGCCGCGTCCCGGCGCCAGTCGCGCCAGCTCGTCCGCCACGGCCACTGGACGGTCAACGGCCGGCGGGTCGACATCCCCAGCTACCAGGTCAAGCCGGGCGACGTCATCGCCGTCAAGGTATCGACGGCGGCCGAGCAGGTGATCCGCGACGCGACCGAGCTGACCGGTCAGGTCCCGGCGTGGCTCCAAGCCGACCATGACTCTCTGACCGCGAAGGTGCTGCGGCGACCGGAGCGGCGCGAGGTCGCCGCGCCCGTGCAGGAGCAGCTCATCGTCGAGCTGTACTCGAAGTAGCGACCGCTCCGCACCCCACGTCCGCCGTGCCGGCGGGCGTTAGAGAACACCACGACGTTAGGACCCCGATGCTTGACTTCCAAATCCCCCGGATCACAAGTGAATCCGTTGAGGAGAACCGCGGCTCGTTCGTGATCGAGCCACTCGACCGCGGCTTCGGCTATACGTTCGGCAACTCCCTGCGGCGGGTGCTCCTGTCGTCGCTGGCCGGCGCCGCCGTGACCAGCGTCCGCATCGAGGGGGTGGCCCACGAGTTCTCGACGATCAAGGGAGTCACCGAGGATGTGACCGACATCGTCCTGAACCTGAAGGGCGTCGTCTGCCGGATGCACTCCGACGCGACCGAGGTCGAGGCGGCGCTGGTGGCGACCGGCCCGGGCGAGATCACGGCCAAGGACATCGACCTGCCGGCCGGCGTCGAGGTGCTCAACCCCGACGTCCACATCGCGACGCTCGAGAAGAAGACCAAGCTCGAGCTCTACCTGACCGTCGGCCGCGGCCGGGGCTACCGCCCGGCGGAGGAGAACAAGTCGCCGGACCAGCCGATCGGCGTGATCCCGATCGACTCGATCTTCTCGCCGGTCCGGCGGGTGGCCTACGCGGTCGAGCAGGCCCGGGTCGGGCAGAAGACGGACTTCGACAAGCTGACCCTGGACATCGAGACCGACGGGTCGGTCGAGCCGTCGGCGGCGCTGCGCGAGGCGGCCGAGCTGCTGATCTCGCAGCTGGCCATCTTCACCGACGTCGAGCGGCTGGCCGAGCTGCGCGAGCCGGCCCACGGGGCGCTCGATCCGAGCATGCCGGGCGGCGGCGGGATGCCGGCGGCGATGCAGGGCGAGGAGTGGGGCATCCTGATCGAGGAGCTCGAGCTCGGCGTCCGGTCCTACAACTGCCTCAAGCGGGCGGGGATCCAGACGGTGGGCGATCTGATCTCGAAGTCGGAGGCCGAGCTCAACGCGATCCCGAACTTCGGCAAGAAGTCGATCGACGAGGTCATCGAGACCCTCGAGGCCCGCGGGCTGCACCTCCGCGCGGACTGACAAGGAGACGGGATGCGCCACCAGAAGACACGTCACAAGCTGAGCCGGGACTCGGCCCACCGCAAGGCGCTCCTGCGCAACCTCTGCAAGGAGGTCATCGAGCACGAGCGGATCAAGACCAGCCAGGCCAAGGCGAAGGCGGTCAAGCCGGAGATCGAGAAGCTGATCACGCTGGCCAAGCGCCAGGACCTCCACGCCCGGCGGCTGGCCCTGTCGGCGCTGGGCCAGGACAAGTTCATCGTGCACAAGCTGTTCGAGGAGGTCGCGCCCCGCTACGAGACGCGGCCGGGCGGCTACACGCGGATCCTCAAGCTGGGCCCGCGGCGGTCCGACTCGACCGAGATGGTCTTCCTCGAGCTGGTGTAGCGCTTGGAGCAGGGTCGCGGGCGCGAAGCGCCCCGGCAGGGCACCGAGGCCGGCTACGATCGGCCACGTGCCTGAGTCGATCGCCCTGACGCGAAGCCGACGGGCCGCCGGCGGGGTCTGGTGGCGGCGCTCGTCGTGCTCATGGCCGTCGCCGCGCCGGCGGCCCAGGCCCGCGGCCGCCTGCTCGGCCTCGTTCCCCGGCTCGTGCCCGCCCTCGTCGGGGGCGCGCCCGCTCCGCTGCGCCCGGCGGCGACCGCGGCCGCGGCGGCCGACGGGACCGGCAGCCTCAGCTACGGCGGCGGGCCGGTCATGCACGCCCACCAGACCTACGTCATCTTCTGGGACCCGGGCCACGCCTTCAGCGACGACTTCAAGGCGCGGGTCGCCGGCTATCTGACCGACGTCGGCCGCGACAGCGCCACCCGGGCCAACGTCTACTCGGTGGCGACCGAGTACGGCGACGCGTCGGGGAGCGTCGGCTACCAGTCGAGCTTCGGCGGCGCCTACACCGACCCGACGCGCCTATCCGCTCCAGAGCTGCGCCCAGAGCCTGCTCGGCCTGATCTCCTCGCCGTGCCTGACCGACGCGGCGATCCAGGCCGAGGTGGCGGCGGACCTGGCGGCCGCCGGCTGGAGCCCGGGGCTCGACCGCGCCTACTTCCTGCTCACCCCGTCGGGCGTCGTCGCCTGCCAGGACGCGACCGGCGCCCAGTGCACGACCAACGCCTTCTGCGCCTACCACTCCCAGCTCGACCCGGCCGCCTACCCGGCCTTTCCCGACACCCGGCCGGTGGTCTACGGCTACATCCCGGACGCCACCGTCGCCGGCTGCACGGCACCGGACCGGCCGAGCGGGAGCGACGCCGACCCGACGGTCAACCTCATCAGCCACGAGCACATCGAGATGCTGACCGACCCGCTGGTCGATCGGCCGGGCTGGATCGACGCGACCGATCAGAGCGAGATCGCCGACAAGTGCCGCCAGACCTACGGCGCCCTGACCGGGCCGACGGGCGCCGGCTACAACCAGACGATCGACGGCCATCCGTACCTGCTCCAGTCCGAGTTCTCGAACGCGGCGCGGGCGTGCCTCGGGCGTGAGGCGCCCAACCAGCCGCCGACGGCGGCCTTCACGGTGGCGAGCGCCGACGGCCAGACGTTCGCCTTCGACGCGTCGGCGTCGGGCGATGCCGACGGCCGGATCCTGACCTACGCCTGGGCGTTCGGCGACGGCCAGGGGGGGACGTCGCCGGCAGCGCAGACGAGCCACGCCTACGCGGCGAGCGCCGGAACGGTCACGGTGACCCTGACCGTGTCCGACAACGCCGGCGGCGCCACCAGCGTCGCCCACACCGTCTCCGTCACGCCGCCACCGCCGCCACCACCGCCGCCGCCGCCACCACCCCCACCGCCGCCGCCGCCGACGACGACCACGCCGCAGACGACCACGCCGGCCGCCCCGCCGCCGAGCGGCGGCCCGACGCACCCCGGCCGCCCCGACGACGCCCGGCCCGGCGGCGCCCGGAACGGCGGGCGGGTCGGCGGGGGCGAGCCCGGCGGGGGCGAGCCCGGCCGGCGGGGGCGCCGGGCTGGGAGCGGCGGGCCAGAAGCGGCTGGTGGCGAGCGCCGTGTTCGGCGCCCTGCGCCGGACCGGCCTGACCGGATCGCTGGTGGTCGACCGGCGGGTGGCGGCCGTGGTCGACCTCCTGATCGCCCGGTCGCTGGCCATCCGCCTGCGGATCACCGCCATGGCCGACGGCGGGCCGCGGTCGGTCGAGGTCATCCTCGGCCGGGCGGTCCTGGCGGCGGTCGGGCCGGGGCGGGCGGTCTACCGGGTGCGCCTGGCGCCGGCGACGGTCGCCGCCCTGCGCCGGGCCGGGCGTCTCTACGTCGACGCGGCGCCGACGATCAGGGCGGCCGGCCAGCCGGCGCGGGTGCTGCGGGCGGCCCGGCGCCTGACCTGAGCACGGCCGGCGGCGGGTGCTGCGGGCGGCCCGGCGCCGGACCTGAGCGCGGCCGGCGAGGGCGGCGACCCCGCGCCCCAATATCCTGGGCGGTGATGCTCGAGGTGCTGCTCACCAACGACGACGGGATCGACGCCGAGGGCCTCCAGGCGCTGCGGCGGGCGCTGGGCCGCCTCGACGGCGTCCGGCTCGAGGTGATCGCCCCCGACGGCAACCGGTCGGCGACCGCCCGATCGATCACGACGCGGCGGCCGCTCCTGGTCGCCGAGGTCGACTTCGGCGACGGGACGGTCGGCTACGCGACGGACGGGACGCCGGTCGACTGCGTGCGGCTGGCCCAGCTCGGGCTGATCGACGGCCTCCACGTCGACCTCGTGGTCTCGGGGATCAACCACGGGGCCAACCTCGGCGACGACATCACCTACTCGGGGACGGTGGCCGCCGCCTTCGAGGCGTTGATCCTCGGCGTCCCGGGGATCGCCGTGTCCCAGCAGTCGCTCGGGCGGGAGCTCGACTTCTCAGACCACGCCGGCTTCGACTTCGAGGTGGCCGCAAGCTTCGTCGCCCGCCTGGTCGACTCGCTCGCTGCGCACCCGCTGCCGCCGGGCACGCTGCTGAACATCAACGTCCCGGGCGGGGAGCCGACCGGGGTCGAGGTGACGCGGCTGGGCAAGCGGATCTACAACGACGAGCTCCGCCTCGAGCGGGAGGGCGACGACGGGCGGCACTTCTGGGTCTACGGCAACGACCCGACCTTCCGCGACGAGCCGGGGACCGACCTGTCGGCGGTGGCCGCCGGGCGGATCGCCCTGACGCCGATCCACTTCGACCTGACCGACGTGCCGGGGATCGAGGTGCTGCGCGAGTTCGAGCTCGAGCGTCTGCTCGATGGCTGACGCGGCCGCGCGGGCGGCCGAGCTGCGGGCGCTCCTCATCCACCACGAGCACCGCTACTACGTGCTCGACGATCCGGAGATCGGCGACGACGAGTACGACGCCCTGTTCGACGAGCTGAAGGCGATCGAGGCCGCCGACCCGGCTCTGGTCACCGCGGACTCGCCGACCCAGCGGGTGGGGGGGACGCCGGTCAGCCGGCTGGCCAAGGTCACCCACCTGCAGCCGATGCTCTCGCTGGCCAACGCCCGCTCGGAGGCCGAGCTGCGCGCGTGGGTGGCCCGCATGCGCGGCCATCTTGCCCGCGAGGGGATCGAGGATCCGGAGTTCGAGTTCGTCTGCGAGCCGAAGATCGACGGGCTGGCCATCTCGCTGCTCTACCGCGACGGCGTGCTCGACCGGGGGGCGACGCGGGGCGACGGCCAGATCGGGGAGGACGTCACCCACAACCTGCGAACGATCGGCCAGATCCCGCTGCGCATTCCCGAGGCCCCGCCGCTGATCGAGGTCCGCGGGGAGATCTACATGTCGCTGCCCGACTTCGCCGCCCTCAACGAGCGGCGGGCGGCGGCCGGCCTGCAGACGTTCATGAACCCGCGCAACTCGGCGGCGGGGACGATCCGCCAGCTCGACCCGGCCCTGGCCGCCCAGCGGCCGCTGTCGATGCTGGCCTACGGGATCGGGGCGACCGAGGGGATCGCCTTTGCCACGCACTGGGACGCGCTCGACTGGCTGCGGCGCAGCGGCTTTCCGGTCAACCCGGACATCCGGCTGCTGGCCAGCGAGGACGAGGTCGTCGCCCAGTGCCTGGCCTGGGAGCAGCGGCGCGGGCGCCTGGACTTCGAGATCGACGGCGTCGTGATCAAGGTCTCAGACCACGAGCTCCAGCGGCGCCTGGGCGCCGTCGGGCGCGATCCCCGCTGGGCGGTGGCCTGGAAGTTCCCGCCGACCACGGCGAAGACGACGCTGCGGGCGGTGCACTGGAACGTCGGCAAGTACGGCGACCTGCACCCGTTCGCCGAGCTCGAGCCGGTCGCCGTGGGCGGCGTCACGGTCAAGCTGGCCACCCTCCACAACGAGGAGGACCTCGCCCGCAAGGACGTCCGGCCGGGCGACGAGGTGATCGTCCTGCGGGCGGGCGACGTGATCCCCCAGGTCGTCTCGCCGGCCCCGGGGGCGGTGGGCCGTGCGGGCCGGGCGCCGCCGCCGGGGCCGCCGGCGACCTGCCCGAGCTGCGGCACGGCGACGGTCAAGCCGCCCGACGCCGTGTTCACCAAGTGCCCGAACCCGGTCTGCCCGGGCCGCCAGTGGCAGCTCCTCAAGCACTTCGTCTCGCGCGGGGCGATGGACATCGACGGCCTGGGCGAGAAGCAGGTGGCGGCGCTGCAGGCGCGCGGCCTCCTGACCACGGCGCCCGACATCTACGCCCTGCGGGCCGAGCAGCTGATCGAGCTCGAGCGCTACGCCGAGGTCTCGGCCGGCAACCTGATCGCCGCGATCGACGCCTCCCGCGAGCGGCCGTTCGCCCGCGTCCTCTTCGCCCTGGGGATCGAGGAGGTCGGCGCCGTGACCGGGCAGAACCTGGCCCGCCGCTTCCGCGACGTCGACGCCCTGCTCGAGGCGTCGCCCGAGCAGATCGCCGAGACTCCGGGGATCGGCGAGAAGATGGCCGCCGTCATCGCCGCCCAGCTGGCCGACCCGGCGATGGCGCTCCAGATCAAAAGGCTCCGGGAGGCGGGGCTGCGCTTCACCGAGGAGGGGCCGCCGCCCGGCGAAGGGCCGCTGGCCGGGCGGACGCTCGTGCTCACCGGGACGTTGCCCACGCTGTCGCGCGAGCAGGCGACCGAGCGGATCCTGGGCGCCGGTGGGCGGGTGACGAGCTCGGTCTCCAAGAAGACCGACTACCTGGTCGCCGGCGAGAGCGCCGGCACCAAGCTGGCCAAGGCCGAGCGGCTCGGCGTCCCGGTCATCGACGAGGCCGGCCTGGTCGAGCTGATCGGGGGCTGATCAGCCGCTGGCGGCGAGGGCGACGGTCATCCGGTCCTGGAGGGCGTGGGCCTTGGCGTCGGTGATGGCGTTCATCAGGAAGGCGAAGGCGAAGCGCCCGTCGCAGACGCCGGCGAGCGTCGAGACGCCGACCAGGGTGCCGGTCTTGGCGGCGCAGCGGCCGGCGGCCGGCGTCCCGCGCATCCGGTGGACCAGCGTGCCCGTGCGGCCGACCACCGGCAGGTCGGCGAGGAGGGCGGCGCCGATCGGCGCGAGCGGTCCCGGCCGGTCCGGCCGCAGGGCGCGCAGGAGGCTGACGAGCTGGCGGGGGGTGGTCCGGTCGGCGCGGGAGAGGCCGGAGCCGTCGACGATGTGGGGGGCGATGCCGAGGCCGGCCAGCCAGCCGCGGACGACGGCGGCGCCGGCGGCGGTCGATCCGGTGGCTCCGAACCGGGCGCCGAGGTCCTTGAGCAGCGTCTCGGCGTAGAAGTTGTCGGACGGGATGTCGGTCAGGCCGACGAGGGTGCGCAGGGGCGGCGACGACACGCCGGCCAGGACCCGGGCCGCCGGCGGCGCCAGGCCGGCGCTCGAGCGGCCGGTGACCGGGACGCCGGCCGTGCGGATCACGCCGGCCATCTGCTGGGCGGCATAGTCCGCCGGGGTGGGCAGGCCGCCGGTGCGTCCGCGATCGTAGGCCAGGCCGCTGAGCTGGCCGGCCAGATCCGGATCGGGTCGGTAGCCGCTGGCCGGCTCGCCGCGCCGGGCGTCGAAGGTCGACTCGTCGCCGAGGATGGAGCCGTCGACCCGGAGGATGCCGGTGGCCGCGAACAGCGCCGTGGCCAGGGCGGTCGCGTTGTCGTCGGCGCCGGGCGCGCCCCGGCTGCCGAAGAGGGGGTCGCCGCCGCCCTTGAGGTAGAGGTCGCCGTGCCAGACGCCGCGGGCGTCGGGGGCGCCGGCGCCCATGATCGTCGTGCGCAGGCGGGCGTCGGGGCCGAGACGGGCGAGGGCGGCGGCCGTGGTGTAGAGCTTCTCGACCGACGCCGGCGCCCGCCGGGTGTCGGCCCGCAGGGCGAAGAGCTCGCGCCCGCTGGCCAGGTCGACGACGAGGGCGCCCGACTTGGGCCCGGCGGCGGCCATCGCCGCGGCGAGGACGGCCTGGAGGTGGGCGAGGCCGGCCGGTGGCAGCGCCGCCGCTCGGGCGGGCGCGACCGCGGCTCGGGCGGACGCGGTGGGGGCGGCGGGGGCGGCGGCCGCGGCGGGGGCGGCGGCCGCGGCGGGGGCGGCGGCCGCGGCGGGGGCGATGGCCGCGGAGGGGGTGGCGGCCGGGGCGGGGGCGGCGGGTGCCGCGGGGGCGCCTGGGGCGGCGGGCGGGGGTGGACGCTGGGCGCGGGCGCCGCCGGCCGCGCCGAGGGCGAGGGCGACGGCGACGGCCAGGGCGGCCGGGGCGACCGGGCGGGCGGCTCGGGACGGCAAGCCTGACCAGGATAGGGCGGGCGGCGGCGGCGGGCGCCGATGACGGGGCGGAGGGCGGCCGTAGAATGGCCGGGCATGGGCAAGGTCGTCAAGCTCCCGCCGGCGGCCAACCCAGGCGTCGAGCCGCGGCCGCGCCGGCGGCGGGGGCCGGCGGCCCCGCGGCGGCGGCCGTCGAAGACGGCGCTCGTCCTCGGCGGCGGCGGCCTGACCGGCGGCGTCTACGAGATCGGCGCCCTCCAGGCGATCGATCTGCTGTCGGTCAACACGACGATCAACGACTTCGACGTCTACGTCGGGACGTCGGCCGGATCGTTCATCGCCGCCCTGGCCGCCAACGGGGTCACGCCGGACGAGATGATGCGGGCGGCGCTGAGCCAGACGCCGACGGCGATGAGCGACATCGACATCGGGACGCTGCTGCGCCTGGACCTCGTCGAGTACGCCCGCAAGGGGATCATGCTGCCGCTGCGGGCGGCCGTGGTCGCCCGGCAGCTGATCGGCAAGCTCGGCCAGGTCTCGATGATGGACCTCGTCCTCGGGCTGGCCGAGGGCCTGCCGTCGGGCTTCTACACCGGGTCGGGGGTGGAGAGCTACCTCAAGGGCGTCCTGAGCGTCCCGCCGCGGACCGACGACTTCCGGCGGCTGCGCCCAGAGCTGTACATCGCCGCGACCGACCTCGACAGCTGCGAGCGCGTCGTCTTCGGCGGCGACGGCTGGGACGACGTGCCGATCTCCAAGGCGGTGCGGGCGTCGGCGGCGCTGCCGGTCGTCTACTCGCCGGTGACCGTCCGCGGCCGGGAGTTCGTCGACGGGGGCATCGTCTCGACCACCAACCTCGACATCGCCGTCGAGCGGGGGGCCAAGCTCGTGGTCGTCGTCAATCCGCTCGTGCCGTTCGTCAATGACTTTCGCCGGTCGGTGGCCACGTTGCGCGGGCCGCGGCCGCGCCGGGTCTCCGACATGGGCTTCCCGCAGATCGGCTACCAGGCGTTCAAGATGCTCGCCTACCAGCGGCTGCACGAGATGGCCCGCCGGTGGGAGGAGCGCTACCCGGGGGTGGACATCGTCCTGATCGAGCCGGAGCCGAACGACGAGCTGATGTTCGAGACGTCGATCATGAACTTCGCCTCGCGGGTGGCGATCGCCCGGCACGGCTTCCAGTCGGTCACCGTCAAGCTGGCCGAGGAGTACGACTCCCTGCGGGACGTCGCCGCGCGCCACGGGATCGAGATCTCGGCCACCCGAGTGCGGACGGTGGTCGAGCACTTCGAGGCCGAGCCCGAGCGGACGCGGGCGTGGCGGCGGATCCTCGAGCAGACGACGGCGGCGCTCCTGCGCCAGAGCGGCGGCTGACCGCGGCCGTGTGGAGGCCCGTGGCGGCTGAACGCGACCGTGTGGAGGCCCGTGGCGGCTGACCGCGACCGTGCGGAGGCCCGTGGCGGCTGACCGCGACCGTGTGAAGACCCGTGGCGGCTGACCGCGACCGCGTGGGCCCCCGGTGGTCCCGGGGCCCGCTCGGCTCGCGTGTGCGCTGCGGCGCCTAGCCGGTCGCCTCCGCCGGATGGCGTGAATCGCCGATCTTGCTCAGACTGCTGAGGAACAGGTACTTGTCGATGCGGCCTTGAAAGATCGGTACGCCCATCTCCATGCACTTGGAGATCACCTCGCGGCGCTCGAGCCCAGCTTCGCGCGCGAGTTCGGTGGGCGTCAGATGATTCGGCATCGGTACGGCCTCCTCTGTTTGTGACCTGCCTTCTGTATACCGCCTGGGGCGGACGGACACAAGCGGACTGGACGGACCGGCCGTCGAGTCAGATCGGGTTGGGGACATCGACAAAGCGTGGGCGACCCCGAAGCGGTGGTCAGATCGGGTTGGGGACATCGACGAAGACGTGGGTGACCCCGAAGCGGTCGGCCAGCCGCTCGCCGAGGGCGCGGACGCCGAAGGTCTCGGTCGCGTAGTGGCCGGCGGCGAGGAAGTGGATGGCCGACTCGCGGGCCTCGGACATCACCCGCTCGGCCGGCTCGCCGGTGAGAAAGGCGTCGAGCCCGGCGGTGATCGCCTCGCCGAGGTGACCGGCGCCGGCGCCGGAGACGATCCCCACGGTCCGCACCGCGTGGGGTCCGGCCAGGAAGGCGAGGGGCGAGCGGCCGGTCAGGGCCTCGACGCGGCGGACGAGCTCGTCGGCGGCGATGCCGTCGCCGGGGAAGCGGCCGCGGCAGCCGATCTCGCGGCCGCGGTGGACGGCGAACGGCGCGCGCTCGACGCAGCCGAGGCCGGCGGCGATGAGGGCGTTGTTGCCGTACTCGGGGTGGGCGTCGAGCGGCAGGTGGTACGCCGCGAGGCCGACGTCGGCCGCGAGCAGGAGGCGCAGCCGGCGGTGGAGGCGGCCGGTGACGCGGCGGTCGTCGCCCGCCCAGAGGATCCCGTGGTGGGTGAGGACGAGGTCGGCCCCGCGGGCCAGGGCCGCGTCGAAGAGCTCGACGCCGGCCGAGACGCCGGTGACCACGGTCGCGATGTCCGACCGCCCGGCGACCTGGAGCCCATTGGGGCAGTAGTCGTCGAACCGGTCGGGCTCGAGCAGCCGGTCGAGGTCGGCGACGATCATGTCGAGCGCGGCCATCGGTCTGGCGTATCCTTGTCCTGTCACCGATCGAAGGGACGGCGCCCGGGCGGCGCGGGGCTCCGGAGACGGTACTCCCTTGGGGAGGGCGATTGGCCGTGGGTCCGTCAGAGGGCAGTGGGGGCACGCCGGCGGCGACGGTGGACTGCGGCCTGGTGGCCGGCGTACGCCGGGGCGACGAGCGGAGCTTCGAGCAGCTGGTCGGCCGCTACTGGGCACCGGTGATCGCCTACGTACGGGGGCGAGTCGGCGACCTCGATCTGTCCGAGGACATCGCCCAGGAGATCTTCATCTCGGCGCTGCGGAGCATGCAGGCCAGCGACCGTCCGATCGTCTTCAAGGCGTGGATCTACGAGATCGCACGCAACGCGTGCATCGACCAGCACCGGCGGCGCGGGCGGCGGGCCGAGGTGGCCGGCCTCCACGCCGGCCTGGTCGAGCTCAACCCGACGAACGATCCGCCGGCGGCGCTCGAGCTCCGCCAGCGGCTGGCCGCCCTGTGCCTGGCCTTCGGCGAGCTGCCGCCCGTCGAGCGGGAGCTGCTGGCCCAGCGCGAGCTGGCCGGGCGACCGTACGCCGAGCTCGCGTCGGCGACCGGCCTGACCGTGGCCGCCGTCGAGAGCGCCGTCCACCGCGGCCGCCGCCGCCTGCTCGCCCACTACCGCCTGTTGAGCGGCGAGCGCCCGCCACGTCCGGCGGCCGCCGCGCCGCCGCCGGTCCGGCTGTGGGATACTGGCTCGGTTCATCGGGGCGTGGCGCAGCCTGGTAGCGCGCACCGTTCGGGTCGGTGAGGTCCCCGGTTCGAATCCGGGCGCCCCGATTAGCAGAAGAACCGAGAGACGCGAGACACGGTTGAGACGGCGCTCCCGCGAACCGACGAGACCGAGGGGCTGGTCGTCGGCGACGTCATGCACGACGAGGTCGGCGCGTTGGCCGCCGACGCCACCGTCGCGCACGCGCGGGCGTGGTTCGCGCCGAGCGTGAGCCGGCGACTGGCGATCGTCGCCGGCGGCGACCGCTACGTCGGCGTCCTCACACCCGCTGATGTCGCGGCGGACGTCCCGGCGGAGCGCCCGCTCGCCGCGGTGGCACGCGCCGGCGACGTCGTCGCTCCCGACGCGCCCGCCGCAGCGGGCCTGGAGGCGGTCCTGGCAAGCCCGGCGCGGCGTGTGCCCATCGTCGACGGCGATGGCCGCCTGCGCGGAGTGCTCGCCATAACCGTCGATGGCAGGCACGTCGCCTGCCGCGATCCCGCGCAACGCCGCTGACCGTCGCCGTCGCCCACCGGTCGACAAGTCGCTCCAAGGCTTCCGCTTAGCGACGTTCCGCTGCGCCAGCCGGGCGTTTCGACCTCTCGGCTCGAGCGCCGTCGCCGTCGGGCTGGAGCAGGGCAGCTAGGCGCCGGCGGGTGACGGTGGACCGCAGCACCAGGCGGCCACGACGGGCTTGCCGTTGCCCAGACGCGCCGCGACGTGACTGACCTGCCGGACCTCGGTTCGACCCGGCCCCGTCGTGTAGAACATCCAACTGTCGAGGTCGCGCCAGCCGACGAGCAGCCACCGCCCGTCCGGCGAGAAGAGCAGATCGCCGAGGACGCCCCCGGCCAGGAGCACGCGACCGGCCTGATGGCCCTCGACGTAGCGCAGAACCGCCTCCTCGCGTCCGTCGGGCTGGCGCAGCACGTAGGCGATCTGCCGCCCCGACGGCGAGAGCTGCGCTGCGAGGACGGTGGTGCCTCCCGGCGGATGCTCGACGGCCACGAGCCGCCCGCCTCCGTCGTAGACGCGGGCCTCACGAGCCGATGCGGCCAGGAGCCGCCGGCCGTCGCTCGACCAGCCGAGCGACACCGCGCGCGGACCGATGGCCACGCGAGTCACCAGGCGGCCGCCGTCGGTGTCGATCATCGAGACCCGTCCCGCGACGTCGTGGATGGCCAGCTCGTGCCGGCCACCCGGCCGCCACGCAGCCAGGGCCACGAGGCTGACCCCCCGGCCGCCGACGCGCACGGCGCGGCCGCCGCTGCCGTCGCCGGCGCTGACGTGCAGCACGCCGCCGACGCCGAACGCGATCCGGTTCCCATCCGGCGACCAGGTCGGCCGGCTGACCGCCCCGGCGAACGGCTCGGTCCACACGACCCGGCCGTCGAGCGCGACGGCCCGCAGGGTCCGCCCGCACGCGCAGGCGATGTAGTGCCCGAATGCCGACCAGCTCACGACGCCATCGGTGTGACCCACGCCGCGCGTGAGGCCCTGCCCCGTGATCCACGCGCCACGGTCCGTCCCCACCAGCAGCCGCCCCCCGCCCGGAAGCGTCGCCAGTGCCGCCCGCTGCTGGCCCCGCGAGCCCTGGAGGGCGTCGCCCACCCAGCGGGCGACCGCCGGTCCCTGCACCGCGCTGAGCAGCACACCGGCGGCGATCACCCAGGCCAGGGCCGCCGCCGTCCATCCGCATCGACGGCGCCGGGCCGGGGGCCGTCCGGCGTGAGCCGCGAGCACGAGCTCGCGCCCCCGGGCCTGCGCCGCGGCGGCGTCCGGCGCCGGCAGCGAGCGCAGCTCGTCCACCAGGCGGCGGTCATTCATCGCCGCGCTCCATATCGGCCCGCAGCTGATCGAGCGCCCGGCGCATGCGCGAGTTGACCGTCCCCACCGGCACGTCGAGGATCTCGGCGATCTGACGCGGCGAGAGGTCGAGCAGGTGGCGCAGCACGACGACGACCCGGCGGTCGTGATCGAGCCCGGAAAGCGCCGCCAGCAGCCGATCGGACGGGCGGGTCGCGACCTCCACCTCGACGGGTCCGATCTCCGGCGGGCCGCCCTGCACCTCGTGGCGCACCGCCCGGGCCCGCGCATAGTCGATCGCCCGCCGGGCGACGATCGTTCGCAGCCACGGCCCCAGCCGCCGCGTGCGGTCGAAGCGATCGAGTGCGGCGACCGCGGCCAGGAATCCCTCCTGGGCGATGTCCTCGGCCGCGTTGTGGTCGCGCGTGATCAGCCACGCCGCCCGGTGACACTGTGGCCAGAACGCCGTGAACAGGGCTTCCAGCGCCGCTGGGTCGCCGTCCTGCGCCGAGCGGACCAGGACTGCCTCGCGTCGCGCGCTCAGCACCGCCGCCCCTCGGACGCGACCGGCCGGCTGGACGATCTCGATCGCGAGCGCGGGCCCGTGCGCGTCAGCGGCCATCGTCGCCAGGCTATCCCGTCGCCGACGGGGCGACCACCCGTAGGCTGCTGAGCGCGCCCAGCAGGCGCTGAAGATTGCCCCCGCCGCGCCGTCCCACGGCGATCATGACCTGAAACGGTCGCACGCCGACGCGGAAGCCCACGAGCCACCCGAGGCCGAAGCATTCGTATGGCCGGGCCGGTCCCGCCGGCAGCGCGAACCGCCGCGGCTCGGGCGCAAAGCCCTGGCGAGATGCCCCGCTGCGTCCGTACTCGATCACGAACGCCAGCGCCCCGTCGGCTGGGATCGTGCTCACTGCCTGGTCGGGTCCGCAGTCCAACCCGTCCGGTGGCGGCCGCCGGAGGGGAAAGGACGCCAGCGTGAAGCGCTCGTAAGGCTCGACCAGGGCGGTCAGCCGCCGCGCCACATGCCAGCCGCCGGGGACCACGATCGACAGGCCGGCGCCGAGTTGCGTGCGAGCGGTGGTCGGCGCCGTCGCACCGCCGCCCAGCCACAGGCCGCCGGTCACGACGCCGCCGAGGGTCACGACCATGGCCCTCCACCTCCAACGCCGACGCATACGTCCCATACGTGACGCACCGCTCCAGAAGTCCCGCCGCCCGGTCACCTCGCGACCAGTCTGGTGAACGGCCCGACGTGCTCGGGCAGCAGCCGGGCGCCGGCCGCGCCCATCCGGTACGCGGCCAGCCGCCCGCCGTCGGCGGAGAAGTAGAGCCATCCGCTCGCCGCCCACGCCATCTGCTGGTTGACGCCCAACGAAGCACCCGCAACAAGTCGCGCGACCCCGTCCCGGAGGTCGACAACGGCGACGCGGGACTGGCCGTCGGGCGTCGCGGCCGCCACCGCAATCGCGGACCCGTCGGGCGAGAAGGCGCCCCCGTAGGACTCGACGAAGTGGAAAGCCGCGCCCGGCTTGATCTCCCGCGTCCCGGCCGCCCGCCGGGTGTCGGTGACGAACAGCGCCGGACACCCCGGCGAGCACGAGACGAGCAACGAGCCGCGGCCGGCGACCGGAAACACCCCGGGGAGCCGGCGCACGATCCGGCCCGTCACCGGATCCCACAGCTCGAGGCGCTCGGCCTGGAGCACCAGCCCGGTGGCGAGCGCCACCAGCGGTGGGCGCGGCGGCCGCGCGCTACGTCCGACGATCACCCGCCCGTCGACCGTGACCTCGCGCACGCCCCGCAGCGCCCGGACGGTGTCGGGGCTGCGCGGGTCGAGCAGCGCCAACCAGACCCGCCCGGCCGCGGCGGCCGGGAGGAAGAACCACGACGCGCCGAGCGACCGCGCCGGCGCCCGCCGCCCCGGATCGAGCACGTATGTCCGCTTCCCGCCGTAGACCACGAGCCGGCCGGCGCTGACCGCGATCGCGTACGGCGGGTCGCCCGGCGCGAGCTCCGCCAGCCGCCGCGTCGTCGCCCGTCCCGCGGCGACGTCGATCACCGTGAGGTAGCCGGGAGTCGCGCCGGCCAGGTACAGAAGGTCGCTCGCGACCGGCCCGCCGCGGACCTGACCACCCACGCGCGCCGACCCACATCCCGCCAGGACCACCGCGACGATCAGCGCCCCCAGCCGCTTCAGAGTCCGCATACCCTCCCTTACGGCCGCCGTCGCGAGAGAAGTCCCGGCCGCCCCAGGCCACGGGGCGCTCGCCGGCGAGCCCTACGGCCGGTCGGCCACCACGCGCACCGTGCGCAGCTCGCGGTCGCTGGCCCCGCGGACGCTTCCGCCGAGCGCGAGCGTGTGCTCGATGTAGGCCAGGGTCTCGGCGCCGAGTCGTTCGCCCGGGAGCACGTTCGGGATCCCCGGCGGATAAGTGGCCAGCGACTCGGCGGCGATGCGGCCGGCGGCCTGCGCCGCCGGGACGACCTCCTGCGGTCCGAGGTAGGCCTCGCGCGGGCTCATGACCAGCTCGCCCCACGGCGGGGCCGGGGCGAAGCCGACGCGCTTGGCCCCGCGGTCGAGGCCGACCTGGGCTGCCGCCCGGCCCAGCGCCCGGACCAGGCGATCGGCCTCCGGCCCGGCCGGCTCGCCGAGCCCGAACACCGCGACGACCACGTTCTGGCCGTACAGCTCGAGGTTGATGTCGCCGAGCTCCCGCAGCAGCGGGGCGAGCTCGTACCCGTCGGCCGCGATCCCCCGCACGTCGACGGCCAGGCGCAGCGGGTCGTAGGCGAAGACGCCCGGCCGGCCGACCAGCCGCTCGTCGAGGACGTCGAGACCGGGGATGGCCCGGATCTCCGCCCGCGCCCGCGACAGGGCGGCGAGCGTCTCGCCGAGGAGCGTCCGCCCGTGCACCGCCGCCTGGCGGCGGGCCGCGTCGAGTGAGGCCAGAAGCAGCGAGCTCGGGCTCGTCGATTCGATCAGCGTGACCGCTCGGTCGACGACGTGCTCGTCGAGGCGCTCGCCCCGACCCAGGTGGAGGATCGCCGACTGGGTCAGGCTGCCGACGATCTTGTGCGTGCTCGAGACGACGAGGTCGGCGCCGTACCCGAGCGCGTGGCCCGGCAGGTCCTCGTGGAAGGCCAGGTGCGCGCCCCACGCCTCGTCGACGACCAGCGCCACCCCCCGCGCGTGGGCCACGGCGGCCAGCGCCTCGACGTCGGCCACCGCCCCGAAATAGGTCGGCGAGACGATCCACGCCGCCGTCGCCCCCGGCGTGCGCCCGAGCGCCCGGTCGAGCTCGGCCGGCGCCAGGCAGTGGGCGATGCCGAGCTCGGGGTCGACCTCCGGCGCGACGAACGTCGGGCGCAGGCCCGACAGCACGAGGGCGTCGATCGCGCTCGAGTGGACGTTGCGCTGGACGACCACCTCCCCGCCCAGCTGCACGAGGGCCAGGCCGGCCGCCAGGTTGCCCTGCGACGCGCCGTTGATCAAGAACCACGACCGCCGCGCCCCCCACGCCGCCGCGGCCAGGCGCTGGGCCCGATCGAACGGCGTCGGCGTCACCCCGACGTCGATCCCGTGGGTCAGTGCCGGGATGTCCAGCGCCAGCGCCGCCGCCCCGAGCCCAGCGATCAGCCCCCGGTCGGCGCCGGCGCCCCCCTTGTGGCCCGGGACGTGCAGGCGCGCCGGCGCGCGCGCCGCGTAGGCGATCAGCGCGTCGAGGTACGGCGTCTGCGTCTGGTCATCGCCCCCGCCCCCGCCCCCGGACCCGCCCCCGGATCCGCCGCCGGACGCGGCGGCGCCTCCGACCCCGGACCCGCCGGCGACCCCGGCCCCGCCCCCGCCCCCGTTGCCCGGCGCGCCGGTCATCGATCGCCGGCGTCGCCCAGCAGCGCCGGGTCGGCGACCTCGCGCCGGCGGGCGAAGAACGCCGGGAACGACCCCCGCAGCAGCAGCATCACGACCACCCCGAGCAGGAGCGAGCCGACCCCGACGACGACCGGAACGCCCAGGCCGAGCACCGGCGCCGACACCGTGTTCGCCGGGTCCCGGTAGAAGAGCAGCGCCTTGACGAAGATGGCGAACAGCATCAGCCCGCCCACGAGCGGGGCCAGCCCGAGCAACACGAAGTCCTTCGCGCTGCGGCGCAGCTCCCGGCGGTAGTAGACGGCGCAGGCCACCCCGGTCAGCCCGTAATAGAAGGCGATCAGGAAGCCCAGCGCGGTCACCGAGTCCGCCAGCACGTTGGTGCTCAGGTTGACGATGGCCACGAACCAGGCGATCGACATCGCGCCCATCAGGAGCGTCGAGAACGTCGGCGTCTGGCAGCGCGGGTGGATCTGGCCGAACGCCTTCGACACCGCTCCCCACCGGACTATCGACAGCGTCGTGCGCGCCGTCGGCAGGATCGTCGTCTGGGTGGAGGCCGAGGCGGAGGTCAGCACGGCAATGATCAGCAGGAGGTCGAACGGCCGCGGGAACACCTTCCCGCCGAGGAAGTTCAGCACGTTCGACTGGTGGGCGACCAGTCCCCTGCTCCCGGCGTAGGCCTGGGCCGCCGCGGCGACGATGACGTAGATCAGGACGAGCAGCACCGTGCTCATCACCGCCGCCTTGCCCGGACCGTTGGCGCTGTCCCTCGACTCCTCGTTCACGGCCACGCCGCTGTCCCAACCCCAGTAGATGAAGAGCCCGAGCAGCACGCCGTTGATCAGGGCGTTCCACCCGTGGAGGGCGAACGGGTTGAACCAGGACGAGTCGACGGAGATCGAGCCGGTCGGATGGTTGGCGTAGACCTTGACCACGGCGACGACGGCGAACACGGCCAGGGTCAGCACCTCCGGCCCGAGCGACCGCGTCGCCCAGGCGAAGGTCCCGCAGTCCGGGTCGGCCCGGTTCAGGTAACGGTAGGCCTGGGCGATCAGGAGCATCGGGATGAACGAGACGATCAGGATCGCCGGCGACTGGAGGCCGATCCCGCCCACGGCGGCGATCACCCGAGCGTCGCCGCCAGGCTGTAGGCCGGCGCCGTCGACGCCACGGCGATGACCAGGTTCGACACGTACCCGAGGGCGCCGGTCTTGAGTCCCCTGTCGACCACCGACGGGGCGCCCGGCGCCGGGATCGGGCCCGACGAGGCGATTACGGCCATCTTGGCCTCCAGGTTGCGTGCGGACGGGGCGCCGCGAACCGTACGGCCCCCGAAGGCGCCGGCGCAAGGGGCACCTGGCCCAAACCTCGGTCGGCCGGTTGTACACCGTGTACAAGGACGGCCACCGTCATTTGCCTATTCGCGGTTGCCGAGACCCGGCGGCAGCGCTAGCGTTGTCCGTAGTGTCCAGTCGGCGCCGCCTGCGACGACCGGCGTGAGCGAAAGGGAACGAACACGATGGCCACGCATCTGACCGGCCGGCCCGAAGGCGCCGTCGCGCCCGCGGATCTCCAGGAGCTGGCCCGCCGCCACCTGTGGATGCACTTCACCCGCATGGGGGCCTACGCCGACCACGAGATCCCGGTCATCGTCCGCGGCGACGGCTGCTACGTCTACGACGACCACGGCCGCCGCTATCTCGACGGCCTCTCGGCCCTCTACTGCGTCAACGTCGGCCACGGCCGCGAGGAGCTCGCCGACGCGGCCGCCGCCCAGGCCCGCGAGCTCGCCTTCTACACCAACTGGAGCTACGCCCACCCGGCGTCGATCGAGCTCGCCGCCCGGATCGCCGAGCTCGCGCCGCCCGGCCTCGACCGCGTCTTCTTCACCTCCGGCGGCTCCGAGGCCGTCGAGTCGGCGCTGAAGCTCGCCCGCGCCTACCACCACGCCCAGGGCGAGGGGACCCGCTACAAGCTGATCGCCCGCGAGCTCGCCTACCACGGGACGTCGATGGGCGCGCTGTCGGCCACCGGGCTGACCTCGCTGCGCCAGCCGTTCGAGCCGCTCCTGCCCGGCGGCTGCCACGTGGCCAACACCAACTCCTACCGCTGGCGCGAGGACCGCGACCCGCTGTGGGCGGCCGACGCGATCGAGGAGCGGATCGTCTTCGAGGGCCCGGAGACGGTCGCCGCGGTGATCCTCGAGCCCGTCCAGAACGCCGGCGGCTGCTTCACCCCGCAGGACGGCTACTTCCAGCGCGTGCGCGAGATCTGCGATCGCCACGGCGTGCTCCTGATCTCCGACGAGGTGATCTGCTCCTGGGGGCGCCTCGGCCACTACTTCGGCTGCGAGCGCTACGGCTATGTGCCCGACATGATCACCACGGCCAAGGGCCTGACCTCGGCCTACTCGCCGATGGGGGCGCTGATCGTCGCCGACCGCGTGGCCGAGCCGTTCATGCACGGGACGGCGATGTTCGTCCACGGCTTCACCTTCGGCGGCCATCCGGTGTCCGCCGCCGTCGCCCTGGCCAACCTCGAGATCATGCGCCGCGAGGATCTCTGCGGCCGGGTCCGCGACCAGGAGCCCGCCTTCCGGGCCATGCTCGACGGACTCCGCGACCTCGAGATCGTCGGCGACGTCCGCGGCGCCGGCTACTTCCACGCGATCGAGCTCGTCAAGGACAAGGAGACCAAGGAGACCTTCGACGCCGACGAGTCCGAGCACCTCCTGCGCGGCTTCCTCTCCGGCGAGCTCTTCGCCCGCGGGCTGATCTGCCGGACCGACGACCGCGGCGACCCCGTGATCCAGCTCGCCCCGCCCCTGATTGCCGGGCCCGAGCAGTTCGCCGAGATCGAGGCCATCCTCCGCGGCGTGCTCACCGACGCCTGCGCCCGGCTCGGCCGCCGCTGATGCTCACCGTCGAGCGCCTGGTCGCCGAGGTCGGGCTCGCGCTGGCCACCGGCGCCGCCTCGGGCGCGACCCGGGTCCGCTGGGTCCACTGCACCGAGCTCGCCGACCCGACGCCCTGGCTCACCGGCGGCGAGCTGCTCCTGACCACCGGCGACCGCCTCGACGACCCCGAGACCCAGCGGAGCTACGTCCGCCGCCTGGTCGAGCACGGCATCGCCGGCGTCGGCCTCGGCACCGGCTTCGCCCACGAGCGCCTGCCGCCCGCCCTGCTCGCCGCCGCCGACGCGGCCGCCTTCCCCGTCTTCGAGGTCCCCTACGCGCTGCCGTTCATCGCGATCACCGAGCGCGCGGCCGTCCACCTCGTCGACGAGCATCTCGACGCCCTGCGTCGCGGCATGGCCATCCAGGCTCGGATCGAGCGCCTCGTGCTCGACGAGCGCGGCCTCGAGGAGGTCGTCCGCGTGGTGGCGGCCGCGATCGGCGGCTCGGCCGGCGTGCTCGACGGGCGCGGCGAGGTGCTCGCCTGGCACGACGCCGGCCCCGGCGAGCCGCCGCGCGCCGCGCGCGAAGCCATGCTCCAGGCCGTCGCCGCGGTGTCCGGCCCCCCGCCGCCCGACCTCGAGCCGCCGGGCGGCGACGGCCGCGCCCTCGCCCTGCCCGTGGTCGCCCGCCGCGGCGCGCCCGCCGCCGCCTGGCTCGTCGCCGTCGGATCCGCCGCGCTCGGCGAGTTCGAGCGGCTCGTCCTGCGCCAGACGGTGACGGCCGTCGCCCTCGAGCTCATGCGCCTGCGCGTCGTGCGCGACACCGAGCGCCGCTTGGCCGGCGACGTCTTCGCCGAGGCGCTGACCGGACGCCTTCACCCGGAGGAGCTCGAAACCCGGCTGCGGCCGTTCGGCCTGGGCTCCGAGCTCGCCGTGCTCGCGTTCGCCCTGCGCGACCCGCCCGCCGCCGCCCCGGTCCTCGACCTCGCGCTCGAGCGCCTCGAGGTTCCGGCGCTCGTGGCCGTCCGCGGCCCCCTCCTCTGCGCGGTCACCGGCGTCCCCGCCCCGATCGAGCTCGCCGCGCGCCTGCGCCGCGAGCTGGCCGCCCAGTTCGGCGACGTCCGCGCCGCCGCCAGCCGCCTCGGCCCGCCCCAGGCGCTGCGCCGGAGCTTCCACGAGGCGCGCTGCGCCCTCGAGGCGGTTCGCCACGCCAACGGCGGCGGCCCCGAGGTGGCCTCCCACCGCGACCTCGGCGCCTTCCAGCTCCTCCTCTCCCTCCAGGATGACGAGGCCCTGCGCTCCTACAGCGACAGCGTGCTCGGCCCGCTCGCCGGCGGTCAGCCCGGCTACGGCGAGGAGCTCCTGCGCTCGCTCGACGTGTTCCTCGAGCACAACGGCCACTGGGAGCGCGCCGCGGCCGAGCTCTACTGCCATCGCCACACCCTGCGCTATCGCCTGCGCCGGGTCGAGGGACTGACCGGCCGCGACCTCTCGAGCACGCGCGACCGGATCGAGTTCTGGCTCGCCCTGCGCGGGCGGGAGCTCGCCCGATGACGGTCGCCGCGCTCGGCACCGCCGGGGCGATCGCCCCCGCCGTCGGCGCCGTCCCGCCCGAGGCGTGCGTCGACCCCGACGACCTCCTACCCGAGCTCGAGGCGCGAAACTGCGCCTTCACCGTCGACATCGAGGAACTGGCATGAGGATCGGCGTCCCTACGGAGATCAAGGTCGACGAGTACCGGGTGGCGCTGACCCCGGCCGGCGCGCGGGAGCTGACCGGTCACGGCCACGACGTGGTCGTCCAGGCCGGGGCCGGCGAGGGGAGCGCGATCACCGACGCCGACTACGCGGCCCAGGGCGCCCGGATCGTGCCCGACGCCGCGGCCGTGTTCGCCGCGGCCGAGCTCGTGCTCAAGGTCAAGGAGCCCCAGCCGGCCGAGGTCGACCTGCTCGGGCCGCGGCACACCCTGTTCACCTACCTCCACCTCGCCGCCGCCCCCGAGCTCACCCGGCGCCTGGTGGCCAGCGGGGCGACGTGCATCGCCTACGAGACGGTCGAGGCCGCCAACGGCAGCCTGCCCCTGCTCGCGCCGATGAGCGAGGTGGCCGGCAAGATCGCCACCCAGGCCGGGGCGTTCATGCTCGAGAAGCCGCTCGGCGGCCGGGGCGTCCTCCTCGGCGGGGTGCCCGGCGTCGCCGCGGCGACCGTGCTGGTGATCGGCGGCGGCGTGGTCGGCCTGAACGCGGCCCTGATCGCGATCGGCATGCAGGCCGATGTCTTCGTCTACGACCGGTCGATCGACCGGCTGCGCGAGCTCGATCTCGTCTTCGGCGGCCGGGCCTCGACCGTCTACTCCTCGACGCTGGCGATCGAGGAGATGCTCCCCGCCGCCGACCTCGTGATCGGCGCCGTCCTCATCCACGGCGCCCGCGCCCCCTGGGTCATCCGCCGCGAGCAGCTCGCGCTGATGAAGCACCGGGCGGTCCTCGTCGACGTCTCGATCGACCAGGGCGGCTGCTTTGAGACGTCGCGGCCGACCACCCACACGGCGCCCACCTACGAGGTCGACGGGATCACCCACTACTGCGTCACCAACATGCCGGGCGCCGTCCCGGTCACCGCGACCTACGCCCTCACCAACGCCACGCTCCCCTACGTCCTGCGCCTGGCCGACGACGGCGTGGTCGCCGCCCTGGCCGCCAGCCGCGAGCTGCGCCTCGGGGTCAACGTCGCCGACGGCCGCGTCGTCCACCCGGCGGTCGCCGAGGCCCTGGCCGCCACCGCCGAGGACCGCTCCCCAGCCACCACCGTCGAGCAGGAGGACCGATGACCGCCACGATCCAGAACTTCATCGGCGGGGACCTGCGCCCGGCGGCCGACGGCGCCACCGAGGAGATCGTCAACCCGGCGACGGGCACGACCATCGCCCGGGCCCCGCTGTCCGGCGAGCGCGACGTCGACGCCGCCGTCGACGCGGCCGCGGCGGCGTTCGCCGCCTGGTCGCAGACCACGCCCGGCGAGCGGGCCCTCGCCCTGCTGCGGATCGCCGACGCGCTCGACGCGCGCGGCGAGGAGCTCAGCCAGGCCGAGTCGCTGAACGTCGGCAAGCCGATCGCCGCCATGCGCGAGGAGATCCCCTTCCTCGTCGACAACCTCCGCTTCTTCGCCGGCGCCGCCCGCGGCCTGGAGGGCAAGGCGGCCGGCGAGTACCTCGCCGGCTACACGTCGATGGTCCGCCGCGAGCCGGTCGGCGTGGTCGGCCAGATCGCCCCGTGGAACTACCCGCTGATGATGGCGATCTGGAAGGTCGGCCCGGCCCTGGCGGCCGGCAACACGGTCGTGCTCAAGCCGTCCGAGCAGACGCCGATGACCGCGGCGCTCCTGGCGGGGATCGCGGCCGAGCACCTCCCGGCCGGCGTCCTGAACGTCGTCTACGGCCACGGCGAGTCGGCCGGCGCGCCGCTCGTCCGCCACCCCCGCGTGGCGATGGTCTCGCTCACCGGCGACGTCGCCACCGGCCGCGAGGTCGCCCGGGCGGCGGCGGCCTCGCTCAAGCGCGTCCACCTCGAGCTCGGCGGCAAGGCCCCCGTGCTGGTCTTCGACGACGCCGACCTCGACGCCGTCGTCGAGGGGATCAAGATCGCCGGCTTCTGGAACGCCGGTCAGGACTGCACGGCGGCGAGCCGCGTCCTCGCCGGCCCGCGGATCCACGACGACCTCGTCGCCCGGCTGGGCGACGCCGCCGCCGGCCTGCAGGTCGGCGACCCGGCGGCCGAGGACACCGACATGGGCCCGTTGATCTCGGCCGCCCAGCGCGACCGGGTCGCCGGGTTCCTCGAGCGGGCCCCCGCCGGCGCCGAGACGGTCAGCGGCGGGCGCGCCCGGGCGGGCGCCGGGTTCTTCTACGAGCCGACGGTCGTCGCCGGCCTGGCCCAGACCGACGAGCTCGTCCAGCGCGAGGTGTTCGGCCCCGTCGTCACCGTCCAGCGCTTCTCGGGCGACGAGGAGGCGATCGCCTGGGCCAACGGCGTCGACTACGGCCTGGCCGCGAGCGTCTGGACGCGCGACGTCGGCCGGGCGATGAGCGCCGCCCGCAGCCTGCGCTTCGGCACGGTCTGGATCAACGACCACCTGCCGCTCGCCTCCGAGATGCCCCACGGCGGCTTCAAGCAGTCGGGCTACGGCAAGGACATGTCGAGCTACTCCCTCGAGGACTACACGGTCGTCAAGCACGTCATGGTCAGCCTTGCCTGACCCGGTCGGCCTGATGCCGGCCGAGTGGGAGCCCCACGCCCGCTGCCTGATGGCCTGGCCGGCCCGGGCCGAGCTGTGGGGCGAGGAGCTCGACGGGGCCGAGCGCGACTACGGCGCCGTCGCCCGGGCGATCGCCGCCCACGAGCCGGTGCTGATGCTCGCCCGCGCCGACGCCGCCGGCCGGGCGCGGGCCCGGTGCGGGCCGGGGGTCGAGGTGGCGGAGGTCGAGCTCGACGACTCGTGGCTGCGCGACACCGGCCCGATCTTCGTCCGCGCCGCCGACGGCGCCCTCGTCGGCGTCGACTTCGAGTTCAACGGCTGGGGCGGGAAATACGCCCCCTACGCGGCCGACGCCGCCGTCGCGGCCCGTGTGCTCGAGCTGGTCGGCGTCCCCCGCGTCGCCGCCGGCTTCGTGCTCGAGGGCGGGGCGATCGGCGTCGACGGCGAGGGCACGCTCCTCACCACCGAGTCGGTGCTCCTGCACCCGAGCCGCAACCCGTCGCTCACGCCGACCGAGCTCGAGGCCGGGCTCGAGCGCCACCTCGGCGCCCGCCGGGTGATCTGGCTGGCCGGCGGCCTCGTCGAGGACCGCGACACCGACGGCCACGTCGACAACGTCTGCCACTTCCTCGCCCCGGGGCGGGTGATCGTCCAGACGGCGCCCGACCCGGCGAGCCCCAACCACGCGACGTGCGCCGAGAACGTCCGCCGCCTGCGCGCCGCCCGCGACGCCCGCGGCCGCGCGCTCGAGGTGATCGAGATGCCCCACCTGCCCTACGTGCCCGGGTGCGACCCGCCGGTGGCCGCGCCCTACCTCAACTTCTACCTGGCCGACGGCGCGCTGATCGTGCCGGTGATCGGCGCGCCGACCGATGCGGCCGCGCTCGACCTGCTGGCGGCCGCCCTGCCCGACCGCGAGATCGTCCCGGTGCCCGGGGCGCGGTTGGCCCGGGGCGGCGGCGGCGTCCACTGCATCACCCAGCAGCAGCCGCGATGACCACCGCCCCCCACGAGCTGATCTGCGCCCTCGAGGTCCCGCCGTCGCCGGCGCGCGTGCACCCGGGCGGGCGGGGGACGCTGCGGGTCGGGCTGGTCCAGGATCGCTGGCACGCCGACCCGGCCGAGCACGAGGCGTCGCTCGCCGCGGGGATCGAGCTCGCGGCGGGGGCCGGCGCCCAGCTGATCTGCCTCCCGGAGCTGACCCTCCACCCGTACTTCGCGGTCGCCGCCGACGGCGCCGAGGCGGCGACGGCGCTCGCCGAGTCGATTCCCGACGGGCCGACGTGTGCCTTCGCGGCGCGGATGGCCGCCACCACCGGCGCCCACGTCCACGCGTCGCTCTACGAGCGGGCCGGCGACGGCGACGGCGACGGCGACGGCGACGGCGGTCTCGGCTACAACACGGCGGTCTGCCTGCGCCCGGACGGGTCGCTGGCCGCGCGGACGCGCAAGCTCCACATCCCGCGGACGGCCGGCTACCACGAGGATCGCTACTTCCGCCCCGGCGACACCGGGGCTCCGGTGGCGGCGATCGCCGGCGCCGGCGTCGGCTTCCCGACCTGCTGGGACCAGTGGTTCCCCGAGCTCGCCCGGGCCTACGCCCTCGGCGGGGCCGACGTGCTCGTCTACCCGACGGCGATCGGCTCCGAGCCCGACCATCCGGGCTTCGACACCGAGCCGCTGTGGCGGCACACGTGCGTGGCCCACGGCATCGCCAACGGCCTGTTCGTGGTGGCGGTCAACCGCGTCGGCGACGAGGGGCCGCTGCGCTTCTACGGGTCGTCCTTCGTCTCCGACCCCTACGGCCGGGTCCTCGTCCGCGCCCCACGCGACCGGCCGGCCGTCCTCGTCGCCGCGCTCGACCTCGACCAGCGGCGCGACTGGCTCGACCTCTTCCCGCTCCTGGACACCCGCCGGCCCGATGCCTACGGCGCTCTGACCGACGAGCGGGACGCCCGGTAGGGCCCGGGGCGGCGGGACGGTCGAGGCGGTCGCGGGCTCGGTCGCGTGCGGCATCACGGGACGCCGCCGCGCCCCTCGCCGGACCCGGAAAGCCGAGATTTAGGGCGACGCGGCCGGGGGGCTACAGTGCAGGGGCGCCGTCGGGAACTCACGCCTCCTCCGCCTTGCGCTGCACCCCTTCCGGAGGAGGCCAGAGAGGCCGCCATGACGGCTCGATCAGGAGCTGCTCCCCCGCCGGAGACCGCCCTCGAGCGGCGCGTGTCGGAGGTCGTCGCGCGCCTGTACCTCGACGAGTTCGGCAAGGGCCCGCTCTACAGCGAGACGTCGATCCGCGGCGGCGTGGTGGTGACCGTGCTGCGAGACGTCCTCACCAACGCCGAAAAGGCGCTCTACGCGGGCGGACGAGGCGACACCGTGCTGACGACCCGCATGCTCTGGCAGCACGCGACCGATCAGAGGTTCAGGGACGTCGTCGGGAGGGCCGTCGGGCGCGAGGTGGTCGTCGCGATCAGCGGTTTCGAACTCGAGCACGACATGGCCAGCGAGACGTTCATCCTCGCTCCGCAGGTGGACTGACGGGGCCGCGCCGGCCCGCCCGTCATCCGGTCCCGGGCTCCTCGTCGCGCTCGTCGCGCCGTCGGCGGTCCGGCTCGCTCGCCTCCAGCAGGAACAGCTCGGCGCGCAGGTCGGGGCTCTGGCGAGAAGCGCTGAGGAAGCCGACCACCCGGCGCCCGGTGAGATCCTCGACGAGCTTGCTCAGCCGGCCCTCCATCGCGTCCTGGAGCGCCTGCTGGGAGTCGCGGACCGCTCGCTTCTGGCCGGCGTCGAAGAGCGTCTGCTCGGCGACGGTGAACCCACCCCGCAACAGCACGACGAGCAGGTCGCGACCCGCCCAGTAGGACTTGCACCGGCTCGGCCCCTTGCCGACCGACGCGCGGAACTCCTGCACCACGCCGTTGGAGATCTCGACCAGCAGTTGGCCCTCGGACAGGGTCCGCCCCCCTTCGGTGACCACGCTCGCTCGCTCTCTCGGCTGGTCGCAGTCTCCCATGCCCAGTCTCGTCCGTCACCACCAGCCGCGTCGGTCGCGCACGCTGACCACGAACCGCCCTAGCCGGCCGCCTGCCCGCGCCGGCGGGTGCCCATGACGCGGCCGTAGGCGTCGCGGACGAGGATCTGCGCGTCCCGGCGCCCGGCGGCGGTCTCGGCGGCCACGCGCTCGGCCTCCTCGCGCGTGGCGCAGCGGACGGGCCGGCGGCCGGGCACGCGGACCTGCCAGCCGCCACGCGGGTCGACGTCGACCCGCACGACCAGCTCTGTCCCGCGCTCATGCATCGCTTCGTCTCCCCAAGGACGGTTGCCTGCCCGGGCAAGGTAGCGCGGCCGCGGCGGACGAACAAGCGGCTTATCCCGACCGTCACCGGTGAGCCGACGGCGAATGTGAACGGAGGCGGCCGCCGGCGGCCTACTTCGATGCGCGAGGATGTAGGCCGACCGAGGAGGAGGCGCCCGTCGTGCCCGACAACAAGTTGAAGCTAGCGGCCGCACTGGGTGCCGGCGTCGTGCTCGGGCGCGCGGTCGGCGCCGAGCAGGCGATGTTCGCGCGGCTGGCCGGCTGGTCGATTGCCTCGCCGGACGCCGCCGGCTGGGTCACCGACTTCCTCAACGCCGCCTACTACCGCCGGGCCGAGGACCAGCGCGACGTCGACGACCTGCGGCTGGCCTTCGCCATCGTCACCACCTACTGGGCGCGCAAGCCGGGCCGAAAGCTCCGCCTGCCCGACGTCGTCCCCTTTCACCGGGCGTTCTTCGGCGGGCGGATCCGGGACACCGGCGACTCGCCGCGGGGGACCTTGACCCGCGACGAGCTCCTCGCCGGCACGGGGCGGCTCTTCGGCGACTGGTTCGCCGACGCCTACGCCGACGCCGATCGCCGCGGCTGGGGGATCGTCTTTCGCACGCCGGAGGGCAAGCGCCGCCACCGCCCGCAGGCGCGCCTGGAGCTGGCCGGCCTGGGCGACCTCACGCCGCCGGTCGGGCCGCCCGAGCAGCAGAATTGGCACACCTACTCGCCGGTCGAGCTCCCGTCGGCCGAGCGGGCGCTCGAGGCGCTGCTGGCCACCGAGACCTGGCCGGACTACGGGACCGAGGACGGCCGCTTCACGGCGCTGCGCGACTCGCCGCTCCTGGGCCAGACGTTCGAGATCGAGGTCGCCGCCGGGACGGCGTCCGGCCGGCCGGTCTTCCAGCGCGGCTACGTGACGATCACCCGCCTGGTCACCGACGCCGACCCGGCCGCCCGGGACGCCTACTTCGAGGAGGTCGAGCACGGCCTGGCCGAGTACGGCCGCGACGAGCCGCGCGCGGTGCCCGCCGGCGGCGAGCCGGTCGCGGCCTTCGACCTCACCGCTCACCAGGGCCACTTCATGGGCCGCGGGCGCAACCGGCTGCTCGTCTTCCGCCACGCCGGCCGCGACTGGGTGCGGGCGGCCGGGACCTGGGACCCGATGCCCTGGCACGCGGCCACGGCCTACGAGCTCGCCGGTCGCCAGGCCCAGCACGCGTTCTGGGGCGAGGGGGGGATCGTCCGCAAGAGCATGCTCCATCAACTCGCCCTGCGGACCGGCTGATGGACCGCGGCGCGATCGTCATCGGGTCGGGGCCGAACGGCCTCACCGCGGCGATCAGGCTGGCGCGGCGCCGGGCGCCGGGTGCTGCTGCTCGAGGCGGCCCGGCAGGCGGGCGGGGCGGTGCGCACCGAGGAGCTGACGCTGCCCGGCTTCCGCCACGACACGTTCTCCTCCGTCTACCCGGCGGCCGCGGCGTCGCCGGTCTACGCGGCGATGCCCCTGGCCCGCCACGGCCTCCACTGGGTCCACCCGGCGGCCTGCTACGCCCACCCGGTCTCCGCCGACGGCGCGGCGATCGGCCTCTACCGCGACCTCGAGCGGACGACGGCGAGCATGGACGCGCTCCAGCCCGGCGACGGCGCCCGCTGGCGCGCCTTCGCCGAGCCGTACGTCCAGAGCTTCGACGCCCTGCGCCGGACGATGCTCTCCGGCTTCCCGCCGGTCACCGGGGCCGTCCGCCTGCTCGCCGGCCTCGGCGTTCCCGGGATGATCGACTTCGTCCGCCTGCTGCTGATGCCGGCCGAGGCCCTCGGGGAAGAGCTCTTCCGGGGCAGCGGGGCCCGGGCCTGGCTCTACGGAGCGGCCATGCACGGCGACGTGCCGCCGCCCGGGAGCGGCAGCGCCGTCGCGGCCGCCTACCTCAACCTCCTCGGCCACGGCGCCGGCTGGCCCAGCCCGCGCGGCGGGGCCGACGGCCTCAGCGGGGCGCTCGTCGGCTACCTCAAGTCGCTCGGCGGGCAGGTTCGGACCGGCGCCGCGGTGGTGCGCATCGCCTGCGAGCGGGGGCGGGTGGTCGGCGTCGAGCTGGCCGGCGGCGAGCGGCTGGGGGCCGACGTCGTGATCGCCAACGTCATGCCCCACGCCCTGCTCGGCCTGGCCGGCGCCGCCCTGGGCGGGCGCTACGCGGCGGCGCTCGGCCGCTTCCGCTACGGGCCGTCGACGCTGAAGCTCGACTGGGCCCTCGACGGACCGATCCCCTGGACGTCGCCGATCGCCCGCGAGGCCGGGACGGTCCACGTCGGCGGCGACGCCGCCGAGGTGCTGGCGGCGACGACGCTGACCCGCGGCCTGCCCGACCGGCCGTTCATGCTCCTGGGCCAGCAGTCGCTCGCCGACCCGACGCGGGCCCCGGCCGGCAAGCACACGGCCTGGGCCTACACCCACGGCCCGCGCGACGCCGACTGGGCCGGCGAGGGCGAGCGTCACGTCGAGCGCATGGAGGCGCAGGTCGAACGGTTCGCCCCCGGCTTCCGCGACCTGATCCTCGCCCGCCACGTGCTCGGGCCGGCCGACCTCGAGCGGCGCAACCGCAACCTGATCGGCGGCGACGTCGGCGGCGGGAGCTACACCCTCGACCAGGTCGTCTTCCGCCCGGCCCCGTCGCTGAGCCCCTACCACACGCCGGTCCGCGGCCTCTACCTGACCGGGGCGGCGACCTTCCCCGGCGGCGCCGCCCACGGCGTGTCCGGCCACGCCGCCGCCGGGCTGGCCCTGGCCATCGACCGGGCCGGGCTGACGGCGCTGCGCCGGCGGGGAGCCGGCCGGGTGGGCCGGGTCAGGCGGCCGGCTCGACCCGGCGCCTGAGCGCGGCCAGCGGCTGCTCGATCAGGAAGAAGCGCGCCTTGCCCTTGACCAGGCGCTCGGTCATGAAGCCGCCGGGCACGCTCATCTCCACGGCGATCTCGTAGGTCGCCCGGGTGGCGCCGCCAGGCGCGGCCGCGAACGTCCAGCCGGGCCCGTCGATGGCCAGGTCGCCGCCCGCCGCCCGCGGCCGCACCCGGTCGGGGCCGTCGGCCTCGAGGCGAAGGACGCAGACCACCTCGGCCAGGATCGGCAGCCCGGTGGCGAACACCAGGCGGGCGCTCGCCGCGTCCGGACCGGCGTCGATCACCGCGGCCGTCCGCACCCCCGGGTACCAGTCGGGGTAGGCCGCGAGGTCGAGCACCGCCGCCCGGCAGGCGGCGGGGCTCGCGGCGATCTCGAGGGTCTCCGACCCGGACACGCGCACCCGCGCAGCCTACCCCGGCCGGGAGTCCTCGCGCCGGGCGCGCGCCCCGCGTGTAATCCTCGTGCCGTGGACCGACCACGCGACCCCGTCGCCTTCCCCGGCCGGCCGGAGCTCAGCCCGGGGGCGCGGTTCCCGGACGTCGAGCTGGCCGACCATGCCGGCAACCGCCGCACGCTGTCGGAGCTCGTGGCCGGCGATCCGGCCTTCGTCCACTTCTACCGCGGCTGGTGGTGCCCCAAGGAGCAGGCGTTCATGCGCCGCCTGGTCGCGCTCCAGGACGAGGCCGAGGTCGCCTACTGCCGCTTCGTCTCGATCAGCGTCGACCCGCCCGACCGGGCGGCGGCCTTCCGCGCCGGCCTCGGCGCCCGCTGGACGTTCCTCTGCGACCCCGACCGCGCCGTCCAGAGCCGCCTCGGCCTGCGGGAGACCACCGACACCCTCAACCACCCGTACGTGCCGGCGGCGTTCGTGCTCGACCCGGACCTGCGGATCGAAACCGCCCACAACGGCTACTGGTACTGGGGGCGCCCGACCAACGAGGAGATCCGCCTCGCCCTGCGGACGATCAGCCGGCGCATCCGGCCCGACTGGGAGGCTCCGCTCGGGTGAGCGCCGTCTGGCTGACGCTCACGCCCGGGCGTCCGACCGGCGCCGCGGCGGCGGGGCGGCTGACGGAGGCCGACGGCGCGCCGGCCGGCTACCTCGCCGCCTGGACGGCGCCCCGCCCGGGCGGGCTGCGCGCGTGGGCGGCCATCGTCGACGCCGGCGGTCCGGCGGCCGTCGTCTCGCTCGTGCTCGCCCCGCCCGGCCGCCGCCTGGCCTTCGACGATCCCGCCGTCCAGCAGGCCCGCCGCCGGGTCCTGGCCGGCCGGCCCGCCGACGCCTGCACGACGCTCCTGTCCGACGACACCCATTTCGAGGGAGCGCTGACCGCCTGGAGGGGCCTCGGCCCGGAGACGGTGCCGGACGATCCGTTCGGCCATGTCTACCCAGCCCGCATCCTCCAGCTCGGTCCGGGCCTGATCGGCCGGGCGCCGGCCCCGTGCGGACCGACGATCGAGCGTTACGGCAGCGCATCGCCCTGGCCGGCCGATCGCTTCGGCGGCCACTAAGCTCCCGGCCATGGTCCTGCGCGGCGGCATCGACGTCGGCGGCACGAAGATCCAGGCGATCGTCGTCGATGCGACCGACGCCGTGCTGGCCTCCGCGCGGCTGCCGACGCCGACGAGCGGCGGCCCGCCGGCGGTCGCCGCGGCCATCGTCGAGGCGCTGGGCGAGGCGGCCCGGGTCGCCGGAGTCGAGACGGCCGAGCTCAGCGGCGTCGGCGTCGGCGTCCCGGGCACCCACGACGCGGCCGCCGGGACGGTGGCGCGAGCCGGCAACCTCCCGGACTGGGTCGAGCCCTACCCGCTGGCCGGCGTGCTCGGCGAGCGGTTGGGCGCGCGGGTGGCGCTCGGCAACGACGTCACCGTGGCCGTCGAGGCCGAGTTCGCCCTCGGCGCCGGCCGGCCGTTCCTCTCCCTGCTCGGCGTCTTCTGGGGCACGGGCGTCGGGGGCGGGGTGATCCTCGACGGGACGCCCTGGTTCGGCCGGGGCGGGGCCGGGGAGATCGGCCACATGGTGGTCGAGCGGGACGGTGAGCGCTGCCCGTGCGGGCGCCGCGGCTGCCTGGAGGCCTACGCCGGCCGCGGGGCGATGGAGGAGCGGGCTCGGCGCCGCCACGCCGACGGCCACAAGACGGCGCTGTTCGACCTGATGCGCAAGCGCGGCCGGACGCGCCTGACCAGCGGCGTCTGGGCGCGGGCGCTCAAGCAGGGCGACGAGATGGCCGTCGCCCTCGTCGACGATGCGGTCGACGCGCTCGGGGCGGGGATCGCCTCGGCCGTCAACCTCCTCGACGTCGAGGCGGTGATCATCGGCGGCGGTCTCGGCGACCGCCTCGGCCAGCCGTACGTCGAGCGGATCGCCGCCGCCATGCATCCGCACCTGTTCAAGGACGACGACCCGCCGGCGATCCTCCTGAACGCCCTCGGCGACCTCGGCGGCGCCCTCGGCGCCGCCCTGCTCGTCCGCATCCCGGCTTGACCGCGGCCGGCCACCTCGCGCCTGCGCCTGCGGGCGGAGAACCCGGGGCCCTACACCCTCGACGGGACGAACACCTGGATCGTCGGGCGCGACCCGGCCTACGTGATCGACCCGGGGCCGGCCCTGGCCGGCCACATCGATGCCATCGCCGCCGCCGTGGCCGGGCGCGGCGGCCTCGGGGCGATCGTCCTCACCCACGACCACCACGACCACAGCGACGGCGTCGACCCGCTGCGCGCGCGGCTCCCCGCCCCGGTCGCCGCCGCCCGGGGGGCGGTCGACGTCCGCCTCGGCGACGGCGACCGGATCGGGCCGCTCCTGACCATCGCGACCCCCGGCCACGCCGCCGACCACCTGGCCTTCCTCGCCGGCCGGACCTGCTTCACCGGCGACGCCGTGCTCGGCGCGGGCAGCGTGTTCGTAGCGCCGTCGCCCGGGGCGATGGCCGCCTACCTCGACGGCCTGCGCCGGCTGCGCGCGCTCGAACCGGCCGAGCTCTGCCCGGGCCACGGGCCGCCGGTGGCCGACGCGGCGGCCAAGCTCGACGAGTACCTGGCCCACCGGGAGGCCCGCGAGCGGCGCCTGCGCGCCGCCCTCGACGACGGCCTGCGCTCGGTCGAGGACCTGCTCGACCGCGTCTGGAGCGAGGTGGCGCCGCCGCTGCGCCTGGCCGCCGCCGTCACGCTCGAGGCCCACCTGGACAAGCTCGCCGGCGAGGGCCGCCTACCGGGCGGAGTCGAGCGCCGCCGCTACGGCGCGACGGGCGTCTGAGGCGAGGCGGCCAGCGGGGCGGTGGCGGCCGGGCGGCGCTGGTGGAGCGCCGTCGCTACGGCGCGACGGGCGTCTGAGGCGAGGCGGTCAGCGGGGCGCTGGCGGCCGGGCGGCGCTGGTCGATCGTCTGGAGGTTGCTGGCGCTGGCCTGCGGCGCGCTCGCCGGCGCCGTCGCCGTCGCCGTGGCGCTGGCGCTGGCCGCCGGCGCCGCCGCCGTGCCGGGTGCCGAGGCGCCGCCGCCGGCGGGCTGGGGGGCCGTGCCCGCGGCGCCCGGCGCCGTGGTGTCGCCCGGGGCCGGGGTGCTCGCGTCCGTCGCGGCGGCCGCCGCGCCCCCGGCGCTGCTGGCCGGACCGGCGCCGGCCGCGTCGAGGCGCAGCGGAGATCCGCCCGCCGCGCCGGCCGCGCCCGGCGCCCCGTAGCTGTCCTGGCCGGTCAGCGCCGGCAGCGACGGCGCGCTCGGCTGGCCGGTGGCCCCCGGAGCGGGTGCGGCGCCGGCCGGCAGGGCCGCCGGGCCGATGGTTCCGCCGGCGATTCGGGCCATCGTCCGCGGGTCGCCGGACGGCGCGCTGACCGCCGGTCGGGTCGCCGCCGCCGCCGCCGCGGCGCGGGCGGCGGCGTGGCCAGGACGCGCCGGGGCGCGGGCGGCGTCGCCCGCGCGCAGAGCGCCGGCGCTGCCGACCAGGGCGGCGCAGCAGACGAGGGCGGCGACCTTGGTCGCCGTGACCCCGGCCGCGCCGCCGAACACGGCGGTCGATCCGCCGGCGGCGAGGCCGCCGCCGGCCCCGGCTCCGGCGCCGCCGCCGCCCAGGCCGAAGATCAGGCCGAGATGTCCGAGCGGGCCGGCCGGCACGAGGCCGGCGACCTGGCGGCGCACGGCGCGCAGCTCGCCCCGGTAGGCGCAGCAGCGGTCGCAGTCACGCAGGTGGCGCCGCGCCCGGCCGCTGGCGCGCACGCCGCGGTCGTGGGCCGAGACGAGCTCGACGCGGATGTCCGCGCACGGGGCGTCCCGGGCCTGGACGGCGTCGAGCACGCCGCCCCGCGCCCGCAGGAGGACCGACTTCACGGCGGCGACCGAGATCCCCAGGGCCACCGCCATCTCCTCGTAGCTCAGCCCCTGGAGCTCGCGCATCAACAGCGCCGACCGCTGCTGCTCGGGCAGCGAGTGGACGTCGCCGATCAGCCGCCGGAGATCCTCGCTGCGCTCGGCCTCGACCGGCGGGTCATGGCGGTGGCCGCGGCACAGGGCCGGCCGCGCTCCCGGCGTGATCTCGCTCGGGATCGGCGCCGGTCGGCGCAGCGTGTCGATGCACCGGTTGTGGGCGATCCGGTAGAGCCACGCCCGCAGGGAGATCGGCGTCGAGCTGGCCAGAAGGGCGGCGTGCGCGCGGACGAAGACCTCCTGGAGGACGTCCTCGGCGTCGGCGGTCGAGCCCCCCAGCATCTGGCGGGCGTAGGCCAGCAGGCGCGCCCGGTAGCGGTCGTGGATCGTGCGGAAGGCGTCGTCGGATCCCGCCCGGAAGAGGACGACGAGCTGCTCGTCGGAGCGCACGCGCAGCAACGGCGCGGGTACCACCAGCCGCGGGCGCGGCAATGCTGCGGAGCGGGGGAGGGCGGATGCTTCCATGGGCTTCGCTGCCCACCACTGTAACGGCCCCGGCCGACGGCGCACGAGCCTCGCCTCAACTCTATACGAACTTAGACGAAACCCGGCCGCCCGCGCCCCGACCGCGCCCCGACGCGCCGGCGTCGGGGCGGACGCGCTCCACATCACCCCCAGGCAATATGCTCCGCCCCTACCCCGGGGCGGGGCTGGGAACGCGAACGCGCAAGGAGATCCGTGGCCTGCTTCAAAGACGAGCAAGAGGTCTATCAGTACATCGGCAAGCTGTTCCAGGACCTCGCCGTGGACGACGTGCTCTTCCCCCAGTTCCAGAAGGCCAACACGATCGTCCAGTTCCCGCTGCGCAACCCCCAGTCGATGATCACGCTCAAGATCAAGCCCGGCGAGGCCGGCCAGGTCGACCTCGGGCCGACCGACCTCGTCCCCGAGGTCGTGATGACGATGGACGCCGACACCGCCCACAAGTTCTGGCTCGGCAAGGTCAACGTCACCGTCGCCCTCGCCCGCGGCCAGATGAAGGCCAAGGGCCCGGTGGCCAAGATCCTGAAGCTCCTGCCCCTGACCAAGGGGGTCTTCCCCCGCTACAAGAAGATGCTCGAGGACACCGGGCGCAGCGACCTGATGCAGGCCTGATGCCCAGCGACCCGTCCGGTCGCCAGATGGCCGGCTTCAAGCCCTTCTACCAGTTCATCTCGCCCACGCGGGTCATCGCCGGACACGATCTGATCGGCGGCACCGGCTTCGAGTTCGCCAAGGAGGGGGCCAGGCGGCCGCTGATCGTCACCGACCAGGGGATCCGCGCCACCGGCCTCGTCGACCGCGTCGAGAACGGCGTCATCGACGGCGGCCTCGAGGTCGCCGGGATCTTCGACGGCGTGCCCCAGGACTCCGACTCCGACGTCGTCGTCCGCGTTGCCGAGCTCGCCCACGAGCTCGGCGCCGACTCGATCCTCGCCGTCGGCGGCGGCTCGGTGATGGACACGGCGAAGGTCGCCAACGTGATCTTCGTCCACGGCTCCACCCCCCGCGACTGGGAGGGCTACTACGGCCTGCCGCGGGCCGACGACGGCGAGGGCCGTCCGGTCGAGCTCGCCCCCTTCGCCTGCATCCCGACCACCGCCGGCACCGGCTCGGAGGCCAGCTTCGTCGCCGTGATCAAGGACCGCCGCGAGCACGTCAAGTACCAGATCGGCGACATCCCGATGTACTCGCGCCTGGCCATCCTCGACCCCGAGGCGACGCGGACGCTGCCGCCCGCGCTGGCCGCCGCCACCGGGATGGACGCCATGACCCACGCGATCGAGGGCTACGCCTCGAGCGAGTGGAACCCCCACTCCGACGCCTACGCCATGGCCGCGCTGCGGCTCCTGCGCGACAACCTCCAGCGGGCGGTCGAGCACCCCGAGGACGACGCCGCCCGCGGCAACATGCTGATCGCCGCCAACCTCGCCATCCAGCCGACCTCCTCCAGCGCGATCGGCATCGCCCACTCGATGTCCCACGCCTGCGGCGCCCACTTCGACGTCCCCCACGGCGTGGCCAACGCGATCAACCTGCCCTGGGTGATCGAATGGAACGCCGCCGGCGGCGAGGACATCGCCGCCCGCTACCGCGACGTCAACGAGGTCCTCGGCCTGGAGACCGGCGGCCCGGGCGACGCGATCGGTCAGATCCTCGCCGAGCACGTGCGCTCGCTCGTCCACACCCTCGGGCTCCCGACGCGGCTGTCCCAGGTGGGCGTGACCGAGGCCGGCATCCCCGACCTCGTCGACGGGGCGATGGGCGACGGCTGCACCCTGGTCAACCCGCGTGAGCCGAGCGACGAGGACTTCGCCGCCCTCTACCGCAAGGCCCTGTAAAGCTTGCACTAAAGTCGGTGGGACCAACTTTAGGAGAGACGACGATGGCGACCGAGACGACGCAGGGCGTGCGCGAATGGGGCAACTACATCGGCGGTGAGTGGGTCACCGCGGCGGACGGGGCGACGATCGCGGTGTACAACCCGTGCACCGAGGAGCTGATCGCCACCGTCCCCAGCATGTCCCGCGAGGAGGCGGCCGACGCGATCGCCGCCGCCCGGGTCATCCACGACTCCGGCGTCTGGTCCGAGGCCGCGCCCGACGAGCGTTCGCGGATCATGCTCCAGGTCGCCGCCCAGCTCGCCGACCACGAGGACGAGCTCGCCGAGCTCGAGGCGATGGAGTCGGGCATGACCATCCGCGCCGCCTCGACCGTCCAGCTCGGCCAGTCGTGCCTCCACTGGGACTACTTCGCCCGCCAGGCCGACCGCCAGTTCCAGGAGGCGCTCGCCCCCGTGGCCTTCCCGACCCACTCCTACAACTTCGTCCTGCGCGAGCCGATCGGCGTCTGCGCGGCCATCGTCCCCTGGAACTTCCCCCTCCTGATGGCGGTCTGGAAGCTCGCCCCCGCCCTGGCCATGGGTAACACGGTGGTCCTGAAGCCGGCCTCGAACACGCCGCTGACCGCTCTGCGCCTGGCCGAGCTGATCGAGCAGACCGAGCTCCCGCCCGGCGTGGTCAGCGTGATCACCGGCTCGGGCGGCGCCGTCGGCGAGGAGCTCGCCTCCCATCCCCTGGTCGACAAGGTCTCCTTCACCGGGTCGACCGTCGTCGGCCGCCGGATCATGGAGCTGGCCTCCCGGACGATCAAGAAGTGCACGCTCGAGCTCGGCGGCAAGTCGCCGAACATCGTCTACGACGACGCCGACCTCGACGCCGCCGTCGACGGAGCCCTGTGGGCCACCTTCTTCCACCAGGGCCAGGCCTGCGAGTCCGGCACCCGGCTGATCCTCCCGGCGTCGATCCACGACGCGTTCGTCGAGCGTCTCGTCGCCCGCGCCCGGACGATCAAGCTCGGCGACACCCTCGACTGGGCCACCGACATGGGCCCGCTCGTCTCCGCCGCCCAGCTCGAATCGGTCTCCGAGTACGTGCGGATCGGGTTGGCGGAGGGGGCGCGGCTGGTGCTCGGCGGCCACGCCGTCGACGGCCCCGGCGGCAAGGGCTACTTCTTCGAGCCGACGATCTTCGTCGACGTCGAGAACTCGATGACGATCGCCCAGGAGGAGATCTTCGGGCCCGTCCTGTCGGTGATCAAGGTCGCCGACGACGAGGAGGCGATCGCCGTGGCCAACGACACCATCTACGGCCTCGCCGCCGCCGTCTGGACCCAGGACTACGACCGCGCGCTGACCACCGCCCGCCGGCTGAAGGCCGGGACGATCTGGATCAACGACCACCACCTGATCAACTGCGTCGCCCCGTTCGGCGGCTACAAGCAGTCGGGCAACGGCCGTGAGCACGGCGTCTACGGGCTCAACGAGTACACCGAGATCAAGCACGTCCACGTCGACCTCACGGGCGGGGTCGAGCAGAAGTGGTTCGGGGTGTTGTTGGGCGAGGGCTCCGACTGAGTCGCCCCGCGCCCCTTGCGTGAGGCTCCGACTGAGTCGCCCCGCGCCCCTTGCGGCCGGCTGCGCCGTCCGGGGGGCGCGTGGCGATTCAGTCTCCGCCGGCGGGGGGCGGTGCTGGTTGGACGGGACCTGGGGGGCGGGGGAGGGGGCGCGGCGGGGGCGGCCGGGGCTGGGGGTCGCGGCCGCGTTGGGGCGCGAGTTGCGCGTGCCCTAAGGTTTGGTGGGGGCTCGACGAGTGCTGCTTCTCTTGGATCTCGCCGGGTCTCGTTGGTCCGGTGACAGCACCGGTGACGCTTCCGACGGGTGTGAGTGCGGGGCGGGGCGGGCTTGCTCGGTGGTACGGGGCGCGAGGAGAACGATGGGTCTGGTTACTTGCAGGGTCGGGCTGGGGGGGAGGCGGCTGGGCGCTGCGGCGTTGCTGGTGAGGCACCCGGACGAGCGGTGGGCCGGGCCGGGGGCGGGCGGGTGAGCCGGCGGCGTGGTCCGGGTCGGCCGGGCGGGTCGCGCCGTGGCGAGCACCGTCGCGGCTCCGAGGATGGGGCCGCCCATCATCGGCGTGAGCGCGACGGGCGGGTCGAGCCGGCCTGGCGGCTCAGCGCGATGTACGACGCCTTCAACGAGCGCGACATCCGCACGGCCACCAATCAGATGGCGCTCGACGTCGACTGGCCCAAGGCCTGGGAGCCCGGTCGCGCGCGCGGGCGGGCCGCGCTGAGCGACTACTGGTGCCGCATGTGGGGTGCCCTCGACGTCCGGCTCGAGCCGCTCGGCTTCACGCCGCGCCCGGACGGGACGATCGCCGTCGAGGTCCGGCGCGTCGTCCGCGACCTCGACGGCCGGCTGCTCGACGAGCGGCGGTCGGTCCACGTCTACGTGCTGGCCGCCGGACTGGTCGCCCGCATGGACGTAGAGGAGGTTGACACCGGCGCTTGACGGCGTGCGGGGCACGGCGCTCGACGGGGCGGGCGGGGCGGGCGGCTCGGGGGTCGGCCCCCGATGCGGCGGGCGCCGGTGGCCGGCGGGAGGCGCGGCCGCTACCGTTCGCCTTCGTGGCCCCCGACGACGCCCAGGTCCTCGAGCTCGACGGTCACCCGGTTCGCCTGACCAGTCCCCGGAAGGTGATGTTCGCCGAGCGCGGCGAGACCAAGCGCGACCTGGTCGACTACTACGTCGCCGTGGCCGTGCCGCTCCTGCGGACGATGGGCGGCCGACCGGTGCTGATGCAGCGCTTCCCGAAGGGCGCGGGCGGGCCGTCCTTCTTTCAGAAGCGCGTGCCCGACGGAGCGCCCGAATGGCTGGCGACGACCACGGTGGAGACGGTCAACGGCACGCCCTCGCGCGCCCTCGTCGCCGCTGACATCGCCCATGTCGCCTGGGCCGTCAACCTCGCCTGCCTCGGCTTCCACGTCTGGCCCCACCGCGCGGCCGATCCGGCCCACTGCGACGAGCTGCGCCTCGACCTCGACCCGCAGCCGGGTACGGACTTCGCCGACGTCCGCGTCGCCGCGACCGAGGTCCGGCGCCTGCTCGAGGAGGTCGGCATCGTCGGCTACCCGAAGACGACCGGCAACCGCGGCCTGCACGTCTACATCCGGCTCGAGCCCCGCTGGGATTCCTACGCCGTGCGGTCGGCCGCCGTGGCGGTCGCCCGCGAGCTCGAGCGCCGGCGCCCGGACGCGATAACCGCCGCCTGGTGGAAGGAGGAGCGCGGCCGGCGGATCTTCGTCGACTACAACCAGAACGCCCCTCACAAGACGGTGTTCGGCGCCTGGTCGGTCCGCGCCCGCCCGGGCGGTCAGGTCTCGACTCCGCTGCGCTGGGAGGACGTGGACGACGTCCATCCCGACGAGCTGACCATGGCCACGGTGCCCGACCGGCTCGCCCGCGACGGTGACCCGTGGGCGGCGATGAACGACGCGCCGCAGTCGCTCGAGCCGCTGCTGGCCATGCACGAGCGCGACCGCGCCAACGGGCAGCCCGACGCCCCGTGGCCGCCGGTCTATCCGAAGATGCCCGACGAGCCGTCGCGCGTCGCGCCCAGCCGCGCCCGCAGGCACGGCTGAGTCGGCCGGGTCCCGGAGATCGCCCTATGAGCGTCGTCCAGAGAATCGCCGATCGCGACATCAGCCTCTACCACCACATCGCCAGCCAGACGAGCGAGGCCGACCGGCGCTCCCTGCTCGCCATCCACCATGCGGTGGCCCGGCGCGCGGGCAGCTTCTCCTACCTGGAGATCGGGTCGCACCTCGGGGGGACGCTGCAGGCGTGCATCGCCGATCCCCGCTGCCGGCGGACGGTCTCGATCGACCCGCGGCCGCCGGCCCAGCCCGACGATCGCGGGCAGATGTTCGCCTACGACGGCAACAGCACCGCCCGCATGCGGGCGCTGCTCGCCGCCGTGCCCGGCGCCGACATGACGAAGCTCGAGACGATCGAGGCCAGCACCGAGGACATCGCCCCGGGGCGGGTGGCCCGGCCCGATCTGTGCCTCATCGACGGCGAGCACACCTACGCCGCCGCGCTGCGCGACGCTCGCTTCTGCCGGACGGCGATGCACGGGGCCGGCGTGCTCCTCTTTCACGACCGCGAGATCGTCGAGCCGGCGATCCTCGACTTTCTGCGCGAGACGACCGGTCCCTTGACCGCCTATCCCCTGCGGGGGAGCTTCTTCGTCGTCGAGCTCGGCGCCGGCGCGCCCGTGCTCGGGGACGCCGGCGTCGCGGCCAACCTCGGGCCGCCCAGCCCGCTCCTGTGGCAGGTCGCCGGCCGCCTGCGGCTCAGCGCGCCGCTCGTGGCCGCGGCCGGCCTCGTCCGCCGCCGGCGCCGGCGCCGACGCCCGGCCCGCGCCTGATCGCCCACGTGGCGTCGCCGACGCGGTCCGGCGGGCGCGCGTCAGCGAACCATCCGCCCGAGGCGGTTGGCCTCGATCGTCTCGCGCACCGTCGCGCGCGCCTCGTGCTTCGGGCGCCAGCCGAGCTCCCGGTGGGCCTTGGTCGTGTCCATCATCACCGACTCGCGGAAGGCGTTGACCCACTGAGCCTCGGCCGGGAGGAAGGAGAGACGGCTGATGATCTCCCCGGCGGCGTCGACGGCGATCTCGGGGATGGGGATCGAGTACCAGCCGAGCTCCTCGGCCAGATCCTTCATCGTCATCTGGCCGGGTCCGGCGAGGTTGTAGACGCCGGGCGCACCCCGGCCGAGGACCGCCGCCTTGAGCGCCTGGGCGACATCGTCGTGGTGGACGATCTGGAACGGGATTCCCGGGTCGGGGAGCACGGGTCGGAGGATCGGCATCCCGTCGAGCAGCCGCTGGACCCCGGCCGGCAGGCGCCCCGACAGCTGGCTGTAGGGCATCTTCTCGATCAGCAGGGGCGCGTCGGGGCCGGCGACGATGCACGGGCGGAAGACGTAGGCGTCGGTCGCCGACCCGTCGACCAGCTCCCGCAGCAGCGCCTCGACCTCGGCCTTCTGCGCCGAGTAGTGGTGGGCGTCGGTCCCCCGCGCCGGGTCGTCCTCGTGGAGCAGGGGCGGGTTGTCCTTGTGGAAGCCGTAGGCCGCCGCCGAAGACGTGTAGACCACACGCTTGGCCCCGGCGGCGACGGCCGCCTCGAACACGTTGCGCGACCCGTCGAGGTTGATCGGCCGGCTGTGCTCGAGCGACCCGTGGATGATGAAGGCCAGGTGGACGACGACGTCGGCGCCGGACACGAGATCCTCGACCGCCGCCCGGTCGAGCACGTCGCCCCGGTGGTAGACCGTCTTCTTCCAGTTGTGCTCGGTCGGGTCGAACGGGCCCCGCGACATGCCGATCACCCGCCGCACCGCCTTGGTGCGCTCGAGCGCCCGGATGAAGGCCTGGCCCATCTCGCCGGTCGGGCCGGTCACGGCCACGGTCAGGCCCGGAGCGGCCGGCGCCTGCGCGGCCGGCGTGGCGCCGGCGCGGGCACCGGCGCGGACGGGAGCGGGGGGCATCGGCCTGGAAGCGTACAGGTCGGGCGGCCCGGTTTCCGGCCCGGCGCCGACCGTGGCGGCAACCTCAGCCGGCCGCCCGGCCCGGGTCTTCGCCCGTCGTGACCACGACCGTCGCCTCCCCGTCGGCGACCAGCAAACGGGGCCGCGCGGTGGTGACCGGGCGCCCGGCGGCGTGCTCGAGCAGGTCGGCCACGGTCGCGAAGCCCCGCAGCTGCTCGAGCTGGCGGATGGTCGGAAGGACGAGCACTATCCGCCCGTCGGCGTGGGCGTCGAGCGCCGCCTGAGCGCCGAACCAGCCGTGGGCGACGCATTCCTCGCCGTCGACCCGCGGCGCCGGTCCGGCCGGCATGGCCGCCAGGAAGAAGTGGGTGTCGAAGCGGATGGCCAGCTCGGCCGGGGTGATCCACCGCGAGAACTTGACGAGCCCGGCCGGGTCCACGCCCTCGACGCCGGCCTCTTCGGCCAGCTCGCGGACCGCCGCCGCCCGGTGCGCGCCGTCGCCCTCCCCTTCGGCGGCGTCGACCGCCCCGCCCGGGAACACCCAGACCCCGCCCATGAAGCGGGCGGCCGGGTTGCGCTGGACGAGCAGCACCTCCACGCCGCCCTCCGCCGAGGCGCTGTCCCTGTCGCCGCCGCCGCCGTCGTCGGCGTCGCCGTCGCGAACGACGATGACGGAGGCGGCGAGGCGGGCCCGGGCCGGCGGCCCCGACCGGAGCTGGGCGGCCGCGTCGAAGTCCGTCGCCGGCGCGGTCGCCGGGTCGAATCCCGGGGGCGGAAGCTGGGCGGCCATCGCCGCCAGGGTACTCCGAGACGGCGGTGCCCGACCGCCGCCGGCCGGCCGGCCGGTGGCCGCAGAGGCTAGTCTTCCGCCGATGACCACCCCTGTTAAGCGCTGGGTCTGCGAGTCGTGCGGCTACATCTACGACATGGCCGAGGGCGATCCCGACGGCGGAATCCCGCCGGGCACCGCCTTCGAGGACATCCCCGAGACCTGGTACTGCCCGGTCTGCGGCGCGCGCAAGAAGGACTTCGTCCCCTACGACGACTGAGGCCGGATCGGCCGCTCAGGCGGTCGCCCGGGCGATCGACTCGGCCGTGATCGCCACCAGTCGCCGCAGCTCGTGGTCGGCGATGGCCAGGGGCGGCATCAGGACGACGACGTCGCCCAACGGGCGGATGATCGCCCCGCGGTCGCGGGCGGCCAACGTGACCTGGTGGCCCATCCGGGCCGCGGCCGGAAAGCCACCCAGCTCGATCCCGACCATGAAGCCGCGCCGGCGGACCTCGGTGACCGCGGCCAGCGGCCGGATCTGATCGTCGAGCAGCCGGCCGAGGAGCTCGATCTTCGGCGCCAGCCGGTCGAGAGTGTGCTCGGCCACGAACACGTCGAGCGTGGCCAGGGCGGCGGCGCAGGCCAGCGGATTGCCGGTGTAGGTGTGACCGTGGAAGAACGTCCGCCACTCCTCGTGGGCGCCGAGGAACCCGGCATAGATGCGCTCGGTCGCCAGCGTCGCCGCCAGCGGCAGGTAGCCGCCGGTCAGGCCCTTGGCCAGGCACATCAGATCGGGTTGGACGTCCTCGTGCTCGCAGGCGAACATCCGCCCCGTCCGCCCGAAGCCGGTGGCCACCTCGTCGCAGATCAGCAGCACCCCGTGGGCGTCGCAGCGCTCGCGCACCGCCCGCAGGTAGCCGGCCGGATGGACGCGCATCCCGGCGGCGCCCTGGACCAGGGGCTCGACGATCATCGCCGCCACCTCGTCGCCCCGGGCCTCGAGCAGCGCGTCGAGCTGCGCGACGTCGCCGGCGTCGACCGGCCAGGCACCGAAGAGGAGGGGCTCGTAGCAGGCGTGGAAGAGGTCGATGCCGCCGACCGAGACCGCCCCCAGCGTGTCGCCGTGGTAGGCGTCGCGCAGGCAGACGAAGCGCCGCCGCCGGGCGGCCGCCTCACCGTCCTGCTGGGCCCACCACTGAAAGGCCATCTTCAGCGCGACCTCGACCGCGGTCGACCCGCTGTCGGAGAAGAAGACCCGCGTCAGCCCGGCCGGCGCGAGCTCGACCAGGCGGGCGGCGAGCTCGATCGCCGGAGCGTGGGTCAGCCCGAGCATCGTCGAATGAGCGACGCGATCGAGCTGCCCGCGGACGGCGGCGTCGATCGCCGGATGGCGATGGCCGTGGACGTTGCACCAGAGCGACGACACGCCGTCGATGTAGGCGCGGCCGTCGACGTCGAACAGCGTCGTCCCGTCGGCCCGGTCGATGATCGGCGCCGGCTCGGCCTCCCAGCCGTGCTGCTGGGTGAACGGATGCCAGAGGTGGCGTCGGTCGAGCGCCGCCAGCCGGGCCGACGCGTCCTGCGAGCGGTCGGTCGCCGGGAGGGTGCTGATCTGGAGCGGGGTTGGCCCGCACGCGGCCAGGGTGTCGCTCTTCATCCCGACAACGTAGTCGCCGCGCCGGTCGGAATCCTTCGTCTCGCCCACGCCGTCAGGCCGCCTGATCGGGCTGCTCGCGGGCGGCCACCGTCCGGCGCAGACCCTCGGCGAGCGGCGTCGGCGCGAAGGCGAAGACGGTCCGCGCGACGGCGATGTCGAGCACCATCCGCGCGACGTCGAAGCCGCGATCGGGCCGGCGCTCGACGGCGACCGGGCGCCCGACGGCCGCGCCGATCAACTCGACCAGCCGGCTCAGCGAGCAGCCGTCACCGGAGCCGACGTTGACGATCGGCGGCTTGTCGGCCACCCGCAGCGAGTCGCGGATCAGCCGGGCGACATCGCCGACGTAGACGAAGTCGCGGACGATCGATCCGTCGCCGTAGAGCGGGACCGGCTCGGCCCGGCTGGCGCGGTCGAGCATCACGGCGACGACGCCCTGGCTGCGGGTGGCCGGCTGATGCTCGCCGTAGACGTTGGCGCAGCGGAGGATGGTGGCCGGCAGGCCGTAGAGCTGCTCGTACATCCGCACGTACTTCTCGCCGGCCAGCTTCATGATCCCGTAGGAGGTCACCGGCTCGGTCGGGTGGTCCTCGCCGATCAGGGCGGCCCGCGACGGTCCGTAGACCGTCCCGCCCGAGGAGAGGAACGTCAAGCCCGGGCCGCCCGTCCGGCGGAGGATCTCGAGCACGTTGATCAGCGGCGGCAGCGACAGGTGGGCGTCGGCGACCGGATCGCGATTGGACTCGGCCGGCATCAGCCCCGACGCGCAGAAGACCACATGGTCGACGTCGGCGAGGTGGGGCCGGATGAGCTCGGCCGAGTTGGCGTCGGCGACCGCCAGGCGCGCGCCGGCGAGGAGCCTCTGCTTGCGGGCGTCGGGGGGCGAACGGGTGATCACCGACGTCTGTACGCCGGCGTCGAGCAGCGCCGCCGCCGTGTGGGTGCCGATGAAGCCGGCGCCGATCACCGCGACGCGGGACGGCAGGTCGCGGCGGGCGGGCACGCGGCCACCGTACAAGAGCCCGCGCCCTAAAGGCGGGAGCCGGGGCTGCCGATCCGGTCGTAGGACCGATGCCCATCGACCTGTCAACCGCCCGCGGCGTCGGCTCGCCGGCCGCCTCCGAGGCGCGACGGATCGTCGCGGTCGGCGACCCCGACCGCCTCGCGGCCGTCGCCACCGCCGACATGACCGACGGCGGGCCCGAGCTGACGTTCGACCGCTTCGCCCGCCTGGCGTCCTTCGCCGCCGCCGTACCGGTCGCGCTGGTGTCGGTGGTCAGCGACGACCGCCAGTACTTCGCCGGCCTGTGCGGTCTGCCGCAGCCGTGGGCCGACGCCCGCCAGACGCCGCTGTCGCACTCCTTCTGCCAGCACGTCGTCGCCAACGCGAGCCCGCTGGTCGTCGAGGACGCCCGGGTGGACCCGATCCTGGGCTCGAACCTGGCCATCGTCGACCTCGCCGTGATCGCCTACGCCGGCTTCCCGATCGTCGGCCCGACGGGTCACGTGCTCGGGAGTCTCTGCGCGATCGACCACGAGCCCCGGCGGTGGTCCGCGGCGCAACTCGAGGCCCTTGCCGACATCGCCGTCCTCGTCGGCAACGAGCTCCACCGTCGCCACCTGATGGCGCGCCTGGTGATCGAGGCGCGGACCGATGCCCTCACCGGGCTGGCCAATCGCCGTGCCTGGGACGACGAGCTGCCGCGCGCGCTGCGGCGGGCCGAACGGCTGGGGCATCCGCTGGCGGTGGCCGTGATCGACGTCGACCACTTCAAGGCGTTCAACGACCGCTTCGGCCACCCGGCCGGAGACGACGCCCTGCGCCGGATCTGCGCCCGCTGGCGCACGGAGATCCGCGACATCGACCTGCTGGCCCGGATCGGCGGCGAGGAGTTCGGCCTGCTGCTGCCGGGATGCGATGCCGCGGCCGCGACGGAGATCGTCGAGCGGCTCCGCGCCGACACGCCGTGCGGTCTGACCGCGTCGGCCGGCATCGCCGCCTGGCGGGAGTCCGACGACGCGCCGCGGCTGTTCGCCGCGGCGGACCGGGCGCTCTACCGGGCCAAGGCCGCCGGGCGCAACCGGTCCTTCGTCGGCCGGCCGGCGGGGACGGCGCCCTAGGAAGGCGCCCGGGAACCGTGCCCGATCAGGGGCCGGGCTTGGCCGGGATAGCCGCGCTCGACGGCTGGGCGGCGACGGTCGGGTTGGCGATCTGGCCGATGCGGGCGATGAGCTGCTGCCACTGCTTCGGGGTGAGCGGACCGCGCGCCGGCTGGGCCGGCTTGGCCGCCGGGTCGTCCGGCGGGTTGAAGCCGACCTCGAGACGGTTGGCGTGGTCGGAGAGGGCCAGCGTGTTGTTGGCGGTCGGGTAGCTCAGGAGGCTGATGATCTCGTCCGGCCGGAAGCTGCCCTGGAGGGTCAGGAGCCGGCGGATCGCCGCGTCGGTGACCGATCCGACCCCCTGGTGGCCGAGCACGGGCGTGCCGTTGATCTTCGAGATCGCGAAGCCGGTGCCGGCCGCTTCGGCCGGGCTCGCGGCCGACGGCAGGCTGCCGGGGCAGGGCAGGCCGGAGACCGTGGGCTTGAGCCCGGCCGCCGACAGGAGGGCGAGGGGCGCGAGGGCGCGCTGGTCGACGAGGCCCGACTGGACGGCGGTGCGACCGCACGGGTAGATGTCGATCGAGGGGTCGGCCAGCACCTGCTGCTCGAGCTGGGACTTGCTCTCGAGCAGGAGCTGGCCGATCGACGGGTTGCTGGCTCCGGGTCCGACGAGCGGGGCCAGCGCGGCCGCCCGGTACGCCGAGGTCGACTCGAGGAGCTTCCAGCCGTCGAGGATCGGCTTCGGGTCGATCAGCGGCGAGCCGACGCCGGCCGGCCGGATCTGGAAGCGGAGATGGGGGGCCCCGGTCGGGTCGGTGACGCCGACGCGGCCGAGGATCGCCCCGGCGTTGACGCGGGCGCCGGCGATCAGCGGCTTCAGATCCGCCTCGGCGCGCGGCAGGCCGTAGGTGTGGGTGAAGGCGTCGATCCGGGGCGCGGCGCCCGACGCGGCCGGGGTGCCGGTGGCGAGCAGGCGAGGCGCTGTGAGGGCGGCGACGGCGGGGAGCGGCGGCGTCGTCTGGTGCCCGGCGGTGGCCGGGCTCTGCGGGGCCGGGTCGCTGGGGAGCGGGGCGTAGCGCGTCGCCGGGACGGAAGCCGGGGACGGCGCCTTGGGGACGGCGTAGAGCGCGGGGACGATCTTCAGGCCGCTGTAGGTGTAGGTGTTGCCGGCGGCGTCGCGGAGCGCGACGTACTTGCCGAGGGCGGCCGACTCGCCGACGTCGGCGATCACGCCGTCCTTGACGGCGACCACGGGCGCGCCGACGCGCGAGTAGATCTTGACCGCCGCCTCCGGGGCCGAGGCCGCCGCGGTCGTACTGGGCGTCCGGCGGCGGGCGAGGGACGCGGCCTCGGCGACGTCGTCGGCGTAGGTCGAGGCCGCGCCGACCGGGAAGGTTCCGTCGGTCAGGCCGGTCAGCGAGCTCAGCAGGTCGGCGGGCAGGCCGCCGATCAGGCGGGCGCGCAGGAGCACGGAGTCGACGTACCAGGGGGCGGGGCTCCAGGCGTAGAGGGCGCCGCGCAGATTCTGCTCGGCCCCGGCCGCCCGGAGGAAGCGGGCGGCGGCGAAGATCGCGTCCTGCGGGTTGTAGGGATCCTTGACGCCGTCGTTGTTGGCGTCGACCCCGTACTGCTGCCAGGTCGCCGGGAGCATCTGCATCCAGCCGATCGCCCCGGCGCTCGAGACGCCGAGGTTGCGGCCGTAGTCGGTCTCGATCTCGTTGATCGCCGCCAGCGCCTGCCAGGGCACGCCGTACTGGATGCCGGCGGCCTCGTAGATCGGGATCAGGAAGGGCGGGATCCGGAACTTGTCGATGAAGAAGTTGGGCACGCCGAGGGCGACAGGGCCGAGCGCGGCCAGGGAGAGCGTCGGATCGCTGGCCAGCGGAACTCCGCTGGCGGCCCGAAACGGCGAGGCCGCAGCCTTGGCGGTCGGCTTGGCCTTCGGGGTGGTGGCGGCGGGCTTGGCCGCCGGCGAGCCGAACGGCGCGCCGGTGGCGCTGGGGGCGGCCTTCTGGTGGCCGGTCGCCGTCTGGGGCTGCTGGGCGGCGACCGGGGGCGGGGCGTTCGGACCGGCGGGTGCGGCCGGCGGCTGGGAGGTGGCCGGCGGGGCGGCCAGCGGCAGGTGCGCCGGGTCGGGCACGGGCGCGCGAGTCGGGGTCGAGGTGGCGGCGGGGCCGGGCGCCGCGGCGGCGGCCGGGGGCGGTCCGGGAGTCGCCGGCGGCGCCGCGTGCGACAGGGCGACGGCCCCGTTCAGCGCCGGGTTGGGATCGGCGCCGGCGGCCGAGGCGGCGGCGACGCCGGAGAGGCTGAAGCTGACGGCCACGACGACGGCCTGGCGGCGCAGGCGCCGGGGCGGCCGCCGGGCGCTGGGGTGGCGGGCACGGCTCATCGCCGGCCGACCGCGTCGCCGGAGGGGCGCGGCCGGCGATGGCCGGCGGTCGGTTGGCGGCTCGCCATCGGCGCCAGTCTCGCGCCTGGCGCCGCCGGGCGCGTGCAGATTCGTGGCCGCTCCGCGCGCGGGTCGTCGGCACGGCGGCGGGGACCGGATCGGGCGGCATGCGGCTGGTGCGTCATCGGGGAACCATCTCAGAATGGGCGGGGCGGGTCGTGTGAGGATGACGGGTCATCCGGCGGCAGAAAGGCTACGGATGTCACCGACGGGGCGAGCCGGGCGCACGCCGTCGTGCAGGCGCCGGGGCCGGTCGGGGGCGGGCGACGGGCGGGCGCGGGTCTTCGGGGCGGCCGATCAGGCAACGGAGGGGGCCCGCGTTTATGCCGTCTGTGTGACGAGGCGGTCGGTCGGTTGGCGCGGCGCGCCGGTGGGTAGTACGGCGGGCATGCGTTTTCTGATCAGCAGGCTCGGGCCCTGGGGATGGGGGCTGATCGGGCTCCAGGCGGTCCTGACCACCCGCCGGCACTTCCGGCAGACTGCGGCCGAGGATCGCGCCCGTCTGGGCGACCTGCTTCGGCGCTCGCGCGGTCGGCCGGCGAACCTGACCGCGGCCGAGCGGCGGGAGGTTCTGCGCACCGCTCGCCGTCTGCGACCGGGCAAGCTCGCCCGCGACCTCGGCGTGGGCGTCGTGGCCCCGGCCCGGGCCGCTCGCCGTCTGCGCCGCCCCTGACGGCCGACCTCGCGGTCCGGCGCGGGTAGCCCGCGATCAGGCGGTGCGTTCCGGCCCGGTCGGCGCCAGGCCGGCCTCGGCCGGCGTGCGGCCGTCGCCGATCGGGATGTCCGGGGGCGGTGCCATGCTCTCGGCCGGTGGCAGCGCCCCTGTGAGCGGCGTACACCGCGGGCCGCTGGTGGGAGTCACGCCGGCGGGAATTGACCAGGAGGCGGATCTGTGGACGTCGGGCTGAACCAATTCATCGATGACGAGCTGGCGGCCCACGTCGATGAGAGCCGCGCATTCCTCGCCGCCGGCGCCGCGAGCGCCAGCAGCCGGCCACCGCCGGACCCGGCCACGCCCGACGGGCTGCGCGCCGCACGAAGCAGGCTGGTCAGCCGTCCGGCCCCGGCCGGACGGCTGGTGACCGAGCGGTTCGCCGAGGCGGGCGGGCGACAAGTTCCCGTGCGGATCATCACTCCGCAGGAGCGCGAGACCAGGGCCGTCTACCTGGAGATTCACGGCGGCGGCTTCTACCTTGGCTCGGCGGCCAGGAGCGACGCGCGCAACGCGCGCCTGGCCGACGCCGTGGGCGTGGCCGTCGTCAGCGTCGACTACCGACTGGCGCCGGAGCATCCGTGGCCGGCGGCACCGGACGACTGCGAGACCGCCGCCCTCTGGCTGCTGGACCAGGCGGAAGCCGTGTTCGGAACGACGCGGCTGGCGATCGGGGGAGCATCGGCCGGAGCCAACCTCGCCACGACCACGCTGCTTCGGCTGCGCGACCAGGGCCTGGTCGCACCCTTCGTCGGTGCCGCCCTGACCTTCGGCGCCTACGACCTCAGCGGACGGTCGCCGGGCGGGCGCGCAATCGCGGACGAGTTCTTCATCCAGGCGTATGCCGGACACGTCGTCGACCGGACCAACCCGGACATCTCGCCGCTCTTCGGGATCCTCCACGGCCTGCCGCCCGCCCTGCTCGTGGTGGGCACGAGCGACATCCTGCTCGAGGACAATCTGGCGATGGCGGCGCGGCTGTCAGCGGCAGGCGCTGAGGTTGACCTCCGGGTCTATCCCGAGTCGCCCCACGGCTTCACGTCGTTCCCGACCGCGATGGCCGAAGCTGCGACGGCGGGCATCGAAGCGTGGCTCGATGACCGACTGAACGAGAAGTAGCTCCGGGCCACGGCTGCGCCCATCCCCGGCGGCCCGCTCAGTACTCGTCTCGCCGGCGGAACCACGGCCCGGTCTCGTTGCGTCCCTTCGGCGCCCGGTCCAGCCACTGGTACATGCCCCAGAGCCCGTCCAGCCCGCGGGCATAGGCCGAGTAGGTGTGGTAGACGGCTCCGTCCTCGAGGGCGAAGGCGCTCATGCCGGGGTGCTCGCGGAGGTAGGTGGCCGTGTCGGTCCCGGTCATCGCGGCGTGCGCGGCGGCGCGGCCCTGGTCGCCGGCGTCCCGAAGCCACGTCGTGTCCGCCGGGCGGTAGTTGTAGTCGATGGTGCCGGAGCGCTGCTGGTCCTCGGTGAAGGAGGTGTTGAAGTCGAAGTTGAAGTCGCTGTCCAGCGACGACGCCCAGGGGAAGGTCCAGCCCATGCGTCGCTGGTAGGCCGCCAGCGCGGCAAGCGGGGCGCGCGACACGGCGAACATCGCGACGTCGTGGTGCTCCAGGTGGACGACAGAGCCGTCGAAGCCGTCGGCGATCGCCGAGCACGACGGGCAGCCGCCCGTGTACTCGGGGCCGAACATGAAGTGGTAGACGAGGAGCTGCGAGCGGCCGGCGAAGAGATCGACCAGCGACGCGGTGCCGGCTTCGGTCTCGAAGCGATAGTCCTTCTCGACGGGGACCCAGGGCAGCCGCTGGCGCTGGCGGGCTACTTCGTCGCTGCGGCGGGTCAGCTCCTTCTCGGCCTTGAGCAGTTCGAGGCGGGCGGCGAGCCACTCCGTGCGACTGGCGGTGGTGTGGGTGGTCATGTGGATGTCTCCTCGTGTTTCAGGTTGCGGCGATGGCGACGCCGAGGGCGAAAACGGCGAGCGTTTGGGCGAGGGCGAAGACCGCCGCGGGGACCGCGTCGCGGCCGCATCGCCACCGACGTGGCGCCCGTCTCCCCGCTGGTCATCGCGTAAGCCCGAGCCGGGCCGGCGTGTTCTGCTGCAGGTCCGGGAGCGTGTCGCCGGTCTCGAGCAGGGTCTTCAGGTTGGCCAGGACGCGCGGCCAGCCCTGGCTGACGAGCGAGCCGGTCACCCCGCCGGGCTCGAGGTCGTCGTGGATCACCGTCAGCTTGACCTGTTCGCCGAGCGGCTCGATCTCGAAGGTGACCTTCGAGCGCGACTCGGCGGCCAGGCGGTCGCGGGCGTCGCGGGTGAGATCCAGCGACTCGGCCCATTCGGGGGTGAAGGTGTGCCAGGTGTAGCAGAGGCGGCGGTAGGGGTCGGACTCGACGACGACCTGCTCCGGGTCGGCGATCGTCAGGCCCCGCGTCCGCCACGCCATGGTCGAGCCGGGCTTCCAGTCGGAGTCGAACGTGGTCGCCCAGTAGCGCTCGGTGAACGCCGGCTCGGTCAGCGCCTGCCAGAGGCGTTCGGGGGTGGTCTGGATGTAGGTGGCGTAGACGAACGAGGGTCTGTCCATGGGGGTGTCCTCCAGTGCTCGCTTGAGATCGGCGAGCGCGTGGACGCGGTCGTGCTCGTACCGCGTGATCCAGCGTTCGGCGATCTCGTTGATGGGCGCCGCGTTGAGGTAGTGGTGCTTCTCCCGGCCGCGGCGGACGGTGGTGACGAGATTGGCCGCCTCCAGGACGGCCAGGTGCTTGCTCACCGACTGGCGAGCCATGCCGAGCCCCGAGCCGAGCTCGCGCAACGTCTGGCCGTTGCGCGCGTTCAGGCGGTCAAGCAGCAGCCGCCGGCTCGGATCCGACAGCGCCCTGAAGATCTCGTCCATATCCGAATAGGCAGGCATCTGGCTGCCTATGATACGCAGCCGCACGGCTGCCCGTCAAGGGACGTTCCCTCGGCGGAGACGCGGGGAGCCGTACCAGGTCTCCTCGGCGGTCGGGGCCCGTCCCACACCCGGCCGGGGTGGGGGGCTATTCGCGCTTGAGCGAGATGGCGAGGTCGGGCTTGAGAATCGAGGCGACGTACCTTGGCCAGACCATGGCTCCGTGGCAGCGGAAGGTGACGACCTCGCCGTCGCTCACGTCGACCGCCTGGTCGTGGCTCGAGTATCGACCCGAGCGGATTCGGAGGTGGTGGCGGCCAGGCTCCACGGGCGTCTCGATCGTTTCGTGGCGGTTGATGGAGCCGACGTTCCGGCCGTCCAATTGGATCTCGAATGGGCCCCGTCGCAGCTCGATTCCGGTGCCTTCCCGGGCCAGAATGAGCGTGGATGGCATCTGCTCGCTTTCGGGTCTGCGGTGGTCGATGGTGCCCGGCGATGGGTCCTGCGGACCATTCCCGGAGCGGTGTTCAGAGGCGGCCCGAGATGACAGGTGGGAACCGTCGCCGACGCTGGGGCGGTCGGCGGCGTCCTGCCCGCGGTCAGGGTCGGGCGTGGTGGTGGGGCCGGATGGCTTGGCGCCGGTGATCAGGCGTTCGCGGTCGAACATGGCGGCGACGGCCCGCCAGGCCAGGAGGTCGATGGCGAGCAGGGCGACGCCGACGGTGGCGGCGAGCGTGAGCGTCGGCTGGATCACCTGCAGGGACATGAGGGCGGTGAGGGCGAGGGGCGGGAGGCTCGCGAGCATCGAGAGCTGCTGGGCGACGCGAACGTCGCTCGACCGGGTTGAGATCGCGATCCCCGCCCAGACCGCCCAGCCGGCGAGAAGGGGTGTGAAGAGGGCTTGCGCGAGGAGGACCGGGCCCTGGTCGAAGACGGCGGTGGCGACGTGGGGATGGGCGAACAGCCGCACACAGCCCAGGAAGACGCCGAAGGCGGCGTAGGAGATCGCGACCGCGGGGATCAGGGCCGCGGCCGCCTTGCCGAGGAGAAGCTCCTCGCGGGTGATCGGCGTCGTGAGCAGCGGCTCGAGCGTCCCGTGCTCGCGCTCGCCAACGACGGAGTAGGAGGCGACGGCGCTGGGCACGAGAACCGGGATCAGGAGCATGTACAGCAGTGACAAGCCGAGGCGTGTGTGCAGCGAAGCGCTCGATGCCGATGCCGGGATCGAGAAGACGTTGATGATCGGCAGGGCGAGGAAGACGCACGGGAGGACGGCCATGGTCACGACGATGAACCGGTTGCGCCGGTAGTCACGCAGCTCCTTGCGCAGCACCGCGCGGACGTGGATCGGGTTCAGGCTCACGGTCGTCCGGCCTCGACGTCGTGGTCGATCAGCTCGAGGTAGACGTCCTCGAGCGAGTGCTGGGACTCGCCGATCGACAGCACGTCGGCACCGGCGCCGACCAAGGCGCGGGTCAGCGCGGGAGCCGCGGCGGTGGGGTCTGAGACCGAGAGCACGTAGCCACCGGCCTCGTCGCCATGACGCCAGCTCTCGGTGCCCGGCACGCCCGCGAACACCGCCTCGGGGTCGACGAGCGGCGCGGCGGTCTTGACGAGCAGCGCCTTCTTGAAGAACTGATCGCGCAGCTCGTGTGGTCGTCCGAGCGCTTGGAGGGTCGTGTTGATGATCGCCACGCGGTCGCACAGGCGTTCGGCTTCCTCCAGCCGGTGCGTGGTCAGGAAGATCGTGACGCCGCGTGCGCGCAGCCCGGTGATCAGTTCCTCGACCTCGCGGGTCGCCAACGGGTCAAGGCCGGAGGTCGGCTCGTCGAGAAACATGATCGACGGCTCGCTGATGAGCGCCCGCGCCAGAGCGACGCGCTGGCGCAGCCCCTTGGAGAGGCTGCCGCACAGGTCCCGCGCCCGCTCGGCGAGATTGACGGCCTCGAGCGCCCGGCCGATCCGCGGGCCGGCGTTGCGCAGGCCGTATAGGCCGGCGAAGAACTCCAGGTTCTCGACCACCGTCAGGCGCAGGTAGAGCCCGGGCGCCTCGGGCATGAGCGAGATGCGCTGACGGATCTCGGCGGCGTGTCCGGCGTCGAGCGGGATGCCGGCGACCAGCGCCGAGCCTGAGGTCGGCGCGATCAAGGTGCCCAGCGTGCGCACGGTCGTCGTCTTGCCCGCCCCGTTGGGACCCAAGAACCCGAACACCTCGCCGTAGCCGACGCTGAAGGACAAGCCGGAGAACGCGATCCGCGCGCCGAACTGCTTGGTCAGATCGCGAACCTCCAAGGCGAAGCCGCTCGGTGGTGACCCAGGAGCGCCGGCCGGCGGTGGCGCTTCCAGGCCAGACGGCACGTCGCGCACGATACGCCCGAGACTCAAGATAATATCTCAGTGATATCACAGAGGAGACTCCGATGACTGCGACCGAGGGCCCGACACCGTTCGCTCCGCGACAAGCGACCGAGCAGCTACCGGCACGGGCGATCCACGGCGGGCGGGCGGCCATCCTCACCCTCGCCACCCTCGTCCTCGCGGTGGGGCTGATCAGCGCCGGGGCGAGCGGCGCCACGCGGCCGCTCATCTCCGTCGGAGCGGTGCTCGTCGCCGTGGTCCTGCTGCTGCGCGCGGGCTTCATCGCCGTTGCCCCGAACGAGTCCCGCGTACTGATCCTGTTCGGCCGGTACACCGGGACCGTGGTCGACCCCGGCTGGTGGTGGGTCAACCCGTTCACCACCCGGGCGCGCAAGACCGTCTCTCTGCGCGTGCGCAACTTCCAGGGCGAGCCGCTCAAGGTCAACGACGCCAGCGGCAACCCGATCGAGATCGGCGCCGTCGTCGTCTGGCGGGTGATAGACACCGCCAAGGCGGTCTTCGACGTCGAGAACTTCGAGCGGTACGTGGTCGTCCAGAGCGAGACCGCCGTCCGCCACCTCGCCAACCGTTACCCCTACGACGACTACGTCGCGGGGGCCGTCTCGCTGCGCCGCAACACTGACGAGGTCCACAGCGTGCTCCGCGACGAGCTCCAAGCCCGCCTCGAGGCCGCCGGGATAGAGGTGCTCGAGACCCGCCTGACCCACCTCGCCTACGCTGCGGAGATCGCCCAGGTCATGCTCCGCCGCCAGCAAGCCGAAGCGATCGTCGCCGCGCGGCGGACGCTCGTCGCCGGGGCGGTCGGACTCGTCGAGATGGCCCTCGAGCAGCTCGCCGAGAGCGACCTCGTCGACCTCGACCCCGAACGCAAGGCGGCGATGGTCTCAAACCTCATGGTCGTCCTCTCCGGCGATCACGCCCCCAGCCCGGTTATCAACACCGGAACGCTCTACACCTAGCCCGCCCGCCGCGATGGCCGACGCCAAACGCTTCCTCCTGCGGGTGGACCCCCAACTCTTCGAGGCGCTACGCCGCTGGGCCGACGACGACCTGCGCAGCATCAATGCGCAAATCGAGTACCTCCTCGCCGACCAAGTACGCCAAGCCGGCCGCTGGCCGGCCAGCGCCGACAACACCGCCGGCCCGCGGCGCGCCCGACGCTCAGCACGCTGAGGAATCCGGAACCGCCTAAGTTCCCGGAGCGGGCGGTGGCGACTGTTTGCCGCTCCCGCGTGGCGGCCGACCGGCGCGCGCGGGCTTGATCGCGGGGGGTGTGGTTCAGGGACGACTTCGGGGGCGGCCGGAGACGAGCCCTTCGATCCAGCGCATCCAGTGCATTGAGTCGCTCGGCCCGTGACCGCGGGAGCGCTGGGCGGCGGCGGTGCGAATCATCACGATCATCAGGCCGACAAAGCCGATGACGATGATGCCCAGGAGCACGACGGCGACGACCACGCCGTAAGTATGGCGGTCAAGGCTCGCCACCCTCGCCGCCGGTTCTTGCCCGTGCCGAGCGCAGCGCTCGCGGCCGGCGCTGCTCGCCGGGCTGACCTACGGGAAATCCAGCCGCTCAAACCGCCGGCTGATTTGCGACCCTCCGTCCTTTGTTCGGGAACTGGCCGCGGGTGCTGATACTGGGCCCAAGAGCTGACGCGGCGACCATCGCGTCGCTGTCAAAGCGAGGGCGTGGTTTCTTGCACCCTGGTCCAGGGTGAAGTAATACCGGCCGCAGATCACGCAGGTCGTCGAGGACGGCGCCTCGTCCGAGGCCGTCCTGTCAGGTCAGGCGCCGCCGGCCGAGGGTGCGCGTTTCGACTTCCACCTCGAGGGGCCGCCGAGCTGACCGAAGCTTTCGAGGGACGTTCTTGGGCGTGGATTACATCTACTTCCGCGCCGACGGCCGCGGCGAGCCTCCGCGTTAGGGGGCGATCATGACCGAGGACGAGAGGAGAGCCGCGCTGCAGGCGGGCGGGCGTTGCCATTTCGGAGGAAGGCTCTCCGGTGTTCCAGCTCCGCGAGCATGGTTCGCCAACCACCCCGAGCTCTCGCGGGTGAACCGATCGAGTCTGGGCCCGCGGCGTCGTCGACGCGTCGACCGGACCGGTCCACGACCAGCCTTTGGGCCTTAAAGTCACGAAGCCGTCCGTTCGCGGTCAGGCCGGCGCAGCGCGCTGCGCCGGCCCTTGCGGGAGCCGACGCCGAGCTTTGTGTACACCTTGCGCAGTTGCCACTCCACCGTGCGGGGGCTCTCGAGGCGGTGAGCGGCGCCGACGTGGATGAGCAGTTCTGCCACCATCGTCTTTTGACCGGAGCCGAGCTCCTCCGGGAAACGTCACCCTCTTATGAGAAAACACATTGGGGCACATTGGAGCGGGTACGCCGACACGAAGCAATAGCTCGGATCCCGGCTCACCTCGTGGACGCTTAGGAGGCTCGCGAACTTTCCTCAGAACCAGGTGACGGTTGAAACTCGAGGGACGACACGACTGCCCTGATTGCGTGTATACAATGGAGATCCCTTTGCTCGGGAGGCATACTCAACACGTTGACAGACCGAAGACCTTCGTACAGCGACTCGGACTTGATTGAAGCTCCATGTTTCACCGCACGTGAGCCCGACCACATATCTGTTGCCCACGTGATTCCATCTGTGTCAACCAACGATCTGTCTGATACCCTCCAGGCGGCGTGTCGGCAAAGTTCCGCACCAGTACGGCCAAAGGACTTCTTCACAGATTTCCACAAGATGATGTCATGCGTAGGGACGAGCGCTGCCGCCGTAACGAGTCTCTGCCATGCGGCTCGGTATGCGGAAACCGGTGTGCGGATGTCGCCGCCCACGATTAGGCGTACAATCTCCGTAGGATCGGCTGCAGCGATAAGATGGGCTTCAGCCTGAGGCAGGCGCGCGATTTCCTCATTTGCGCGACGCGTGGCGGCCCTAATTGCCTCCGCGCCGTCACGGCTTCGACATCCGAGGCAGCGCGGCGCTCCACCCATGAATGCGTTCTTGTATGCCTGGCTTTCGAGCACCACCGTCGACGCTCCGATGGGGTGGATCATCTGCACCTTGAGGTCGAACCCCAATACGGAGGTCGCCTCGAGGACCATGTGTCTATTGCAGACTCGCGTATCGCATGTAAGGCACGTGGCCACGCTGTCGGTTCCACATGCGACGCACGGCTGGCTCATCCGCCGAGACTACCAAGGAAGGCGGGGAACGCGGCGAAAGCTCGCGCCGGCGGTTGAGGCCGAGGTTGTGGCGCGAACCTAAAGTTGCTTCACAGCCCGTGAGCTGTCGCGGCCCGGGCAGCCGAGCCACGCCAGGGTACGACCCAGCGCCGCACACCAGAGCGACGATGCCTCCTTTGCCGCCCCGCCAATGCAGGGGATTCAGGGGGCGCTTTGGGCGTGGCCCAAGCCAAGCCTGCGAACGAGGGCGCCCGAGCGTCATTCCGCGGCGCGACTACCTCTCGGTCCGAGCCCCTTCGTACGTTGCCACTGACCGTCGAGGCTCTGGCTGATCTACTCAACGAGGGGACAGAACGGCCTCGCTTTGGCCTACAAGCGCGATCTGGACCTCACTGACACCCGTAGCAAGGTGGTATCGATTGCCAAAGATCTCAGACCGATTCAGATCGCTGGGGGATATCGTCGGTGGGCGCCGACGACAACGGCCGGCCGTCGGGGCTCGTCACCCCCGACAACGTCCGGCACGTTGGACGCGATCCAGAGCCGGTGATCGACCGTTGATGGCCTAGCCGCCGCCCTGGGGTGGTCGTGCGTTCCGGATCGATGGTCGAGCACGGCCGGCTCATATTCGCGGGCGAGTCAGCATTTATCTTGCTCAACCCGAGGCGGGGATTCGAAGCTCTGCCGGCGTGCCGCACCATGCCGGGAAGGTCACAGCATGGTCCAGCCGCCTGACGATATGGGCCACGTCGGTTGGATCGGCTTGGGGGGGGGGTTCAACGAGGTCCGGCGCGGAACCTTGAGCCCAGTGGCGCTGTCGCAGTACCGCGTTCGCGGCGACGTGGCAACGCCTCCAGGAGTTAGTGCTGCCATAACGTTGCCATTAGCCAGGGCGTTGCGATGCCCGGCCAACTAGACCGGGCACAGAAATGCTTCTTTGCAGGAGATTATCCGATGGGCGCGGCGGGTTTCGAACCTGCGACCTCTCGCGTGTGAAGCGAGCGCTCTCCCACTGAGCTACGCGCCCTCGGCCGCTGATTCTACGGCGCCCGCCCCAATGCCGGCGCTCCGTCGCCGGCACGTCGCTCTGCTCCCGCGACCGCCGGCTCCGGAGTCTCCGTCCGCTTCGCCTCAGGCGGCCTTGATCGCCGAGATCGACACCACGATCTTGACCTTGTCGGACACCAGCATGTTGCCGCTGCCCAGCGCCTGGTTGAACTTCATCTCGTAATCGTTCCGGTTGATGGTCGTCGTCGCCTCGATCCCCACCCGCTCGTTGCCCCACGGGTCGGTGTCCGGGCCGTCGACCGATGCCTCCAGGCGCACCGGCTTGGTCACCCCGCGGATCGTCAGGTCGCCGTCGATCGCCAGGCCGCCACCGGCCGCCGAGATCCCCGTCGACCGGAACGTGATCTCTGGATGGTTGGCCGCATCGAAGAAGTCCGGTGACTTCAGGTGCTGGTCACGGCCGTCCTCCCGCGTGGTGATCGAGTCGACCACGACCGAACCCTCAGCCTGCGACTGCTCGAGCGTCTCGCCGACCTCGAGCTTGCCCGAGAACTCCAGGAAGTTGCCCTTCACCGTGGCGATGCCCATGTGCTTGACTTGGAACTCCACGCTCGAATGCACCGGGTCGACGTTCCACGTGCCCTGGGCGATCACTTGCTGCTCGGCTGTCGGCATCTCGTGCTCCTTGTCGTTGGCCCGCCGCACCGGCGCGGCGCGCAGAAAATTGGTTGCACATGCAACCTACCAGAAACCGGTGCGCGCGCAACTATTTTTTCTGGACTGGGCGACCAGCGCGCGAGGCCGCCGATCGCTAGGATCATCGGCGGACCGTGCTAGGCGGGGACGTAGCGGCGCCCTGAATCCGCAATCCGCTCTAGCGGGGCCGAATTCCCTCTCGAGGGGAGCGTCCCCCGGGTCGCCCCGTCGTCCGGGGCGTCGATGGCTCGGGTCCCCTGCGGTGTCGGTCCGTGAACCAGGTCAGGTCCGGAAGGAAGCAGCCTTAAGCGGTAATCGGCAGGCGCAGCGGGAGCCCCCGCGCCGGAGCTGTGGACGACGTAAGGCGCACGGGTTATGCCCTCGACAGCGGGTGCACGGTCCATAGCCTTCTGCTCACCCGCAACGCGCGTAGACCCGCCACGAGGCGTCGCCCCCGGCCAGCCCGAATCCCGGCGGCACCCCGTGGACGACCTGGACCGGATCCCGCGGGTCGAGGATGTAGTCCCGCGCCACGCCGGCGTTCGCCGGGGTCACGTAGGTTCCCCGCCTCGGCGTCCCCTCCTGAGCGCTGACCACCGCCCCCGGCTCGACGTCCAGCCACAGGGCCAGCAGCGGCACCGGCCGGTGGTTGGGGACCGACACCGGCGTGCAGCCCGCGCCGATCGTCCGGCGTCCGATCAGCCGGCTCAGGTCGGCCTGGATCAGCTCCTGCCGCCGCAGCGTCTGGCGCAGCGTCCGGATCATCCCGACCTGAGCCGGCGTGTACGCGATCAGGCCCAGCCCGATCGCGCACGCCGCCAACTGCCACCACCGCCGCCGCCGGTCGCCCGCCTCGAGCGCCAGCCACCCGAACACCCCGGCGCCACAGAAGATGGCCAGCAGGCACGCCGTCAACAGCGCGTACCGCGTGAGGATCGACAGCCCCGCCGCCGCCAGCACGCAGAAGGCGACGACCGCCGCGAGGCCGGTCATCGCCCCGAGGAGCGCCCGCCGCCGCAGCCACCAGAGCGCCAGCACCCCGCCGACGCCGGCCCCGACGAGCACCGGCACCCGCAGGATCTCGCCCAGCCGCCGCGGGATGTAGGTGGCCGCGTTTCCCAGGCCGGTGACCCGGCCGAGCTCCCGCGCCGTCTGCCGCGTCCCCGTCAGCGATCGCAGCGGATCTCCGCTGACGACGAGGTCGGACGCACACCAGACCAGCGGCCCGATCGCCGCGATCCCCGCCAGCCGCGCCAGCCGCGCCAGATCCCGCTCCGCCCACCACAGCCACGCCAGGTAGGCACCCGACAGGAGCCAGGCCTCCGGGCGCAGCAGCCCGGCCACGGCCAGGAGCCCGAGGACCGGCGCCCCCGCCCGCGGCCGCCGCGTCTCGACGAGCACCGCGCCCAGCACGAGCACCAGGTACGGGATGTCCACGTAGACCCGCGACCCGTAGTCGAGCACCGGCTCCCGCGTCAGCACGATCACCGCCGCCAGCGCCCCGGCCAGCGGGTGAAACCACGCCGCCCCCAGCCGGTAGACGACCCAGCCGAGGAGGGCCAGCGACACGAACGCCCCAGCCACCAGGACGTCGGCCGCGAGCTCCCCATGCACCCCGCCCCGGCTCAACGTGCTCAGCGGCGCCAGCAGGACGCTCAGGCCCGTGGCCAGCGGGTGGGGGGTCGGGGCGATCGCCACGCCATAGTCGGGCAGCCGCCCCGCGGCGATGTCACGGCCCCAGACGACCGCATACAAGGTGTCGTAGTTGACCAGACCATGGCCCACCACGGCTCGGATCGCGACCGCGACCGCGGCGATCACAGCCGCGAAGCGGACGCCTGCCATCGGCGCAAGCTACCGCCCCGCCCCCGCCCGCGGGACGCCCGGCCGGCCGCCGACCCCCGGCTACACTGACCCTCCGTGTCGACCAGCCCCTCGCTCTACCGTCGCCACCGCCCCCGCAGCTTCGCCGACGTCGTCGGCCAGGAGCACGTCGTCCGGACCCTGACCCACGCCGTCGAGCGCGACATGGTCCACCACGCCTACCTCTTCGTCGGCTCCCGCGGCACCGGCAAGACCTCGATGGCCAAGATCCTCGCCGCCTGCCTCAACTGCGAGCACGGGCCGACCACCAGCCCCTGCGGCACCTGCGACTCCTGCGTCTCGATCGCCCAGGCCACCTCGCTCGACGTGATCGAGATGGACGCCGCCTCGTCCAACTCGGTCGACGACATCCGCGCCCTGCGCGAGTCGGTCGCCTACGCCCCCGTCTCCGGCGGCCAGAAGGTCTACATCCTCGACGAGGCGCACATGCTCTCCACCGCCGCCTGGAATGCCTTCCTCAAGACGCTCGAGGAGCCGCCGCCCCACACCGTCTTCGTCCTCGCCACCACCGAGGCCCAGAAGGTGCTCCCCACGGTGATCGACCGCTGCCACCGCTTCGACTTCCAGCGCCCGACCGCCGACCAGATCGCCACCGTCCTGCGCCGCACCGCCGCCGCCGAAGGCATCGGCGTGCCCCCGGCCGCCATCGCCCTCCTCGCCCGCCACGCCGCCGGCAGCTTCCGCGACGCCCTCGGCACGCTCGAGCAGCTGCGCACCTACAGCGGCAGCGAGATCCTCCTCGACGACGTCCTCGCCGTCCTCGGCGTCGCCGACGCCGAGCTCCTCTTCGCCACGCTCGACGCCATCGCCGCCGGCGACGCCCGCGCCGCCCTCCTCGCCGTCGCCGCCTGCGTCGACTCCGGCCGCGACCCCGCCGGCTTCATTCGCGAGCTCGAGGTCCACGCCCGTGAGGCTCTCGTCATCCGCACCCTCGACGGCCATGTCCCCGCCGAGATCGCGGTCACGCCCGAGCGCGACGATCAGCTCGCCGAGCAGGCCGCCCGGATCCCGGCCGCCACCCTCGTCCGCCTGCTCGACCTCCTCGCCGCCGCCCTCGCCGCCCTGCGCAACGGCGCCGACGGCCGCACCCAACTCGAGCTCGCCGTGGTCAAGGCCGCCACCCCCGCCGCCGACCCCGGCACCGCCGCCCTGCTCGAGCGGATCGCCCGCCTCGAGGCCGCCGTCGCCACCGGCGCCGGCGACGCCACCCCGGTCCGTACCCCGCCCGCCAACGGCGGTACCCCGCCCGCCAACGGCGGATCCCCCGCGCCCGTACCCGTGCCCCCGGCTCCCGGTCCGACCCCGGCCCCGGACCCAGGCCAGACTTCGGCCCCCGGCCCGATCCCGGCTCCCGGACCGACCCCGGCTCCCGGCCCGACCCCGGCCGCCTCTGCGCCTCCCGCCGCCGCGGCCGGCTCGTCCCCCGCCGCCGCCCCGATCGCCCCGGCCGGTCCGTCCACGGCCGAGGCTCCGATCGCGGCCCGCCCCTCGGGCCCCGAGGCACCGACCGCCGCGGCCGGCCCCCCCGCCGGTGAAGGCCCGATGGCCGCGGCCCGACCGTCCGCCGCCGAGGGGCCGATCGCCGCGGCCCGCCCGTCCGCCGCCCAGGCGCCCAAGGTCGCCCCCGCGCCGGGCGCCGCCGTGGCCGCGGCCGACGCGGTCGCTCCGTCCGCCGCCGACGGCCCGCCCGCCCCGGCCGGCCCGCCCCCCGCCGACGCGCCGATCGCCGCGGCCGGCCCGTCCGCCGCCGACGGCCCGCCCGCCCCGGCCGGGCCGTCCGCCGCCGATGCGCCGTCCGCCGCGGCCGGCCCGCCCCCGCCCGTCGCGCCCGGCCCGTCCCCGGCCGCCGCTCCGGCTACCGCGGCCGGTCCGCCCCCGGCCGAGGCTCCGGCCGTCGCGCCCGGCCCGTCCCCGGCCGCCGCGTCCGGCCCGCCTGCCGCCGCGGCCCCGGCCGCCGCGTCCGGCCCGCCTGCCGCCCCGACCCCGGCCGCCGCGCCCGGCCCGCCCGCCGCCCCGACCCCGCCCGCCGCGCCCGGCCCGCCCGCCGCCCCGACCCCGCCCGCCGCGCCCGGCCCGCCCGCCGCCCCGACCCCGACCGGCGCGACCCCCCGCTCGGCCGCCCCCGCCGGCACCGTCACCGCCACCGCCCTCGTCTCTCCGCCCGACCGCGAGATCGTCGAGGCCCGGCCGCCCGCGGCAGCCACCGCTCCCAAGCCCACCCCGCCGCCCCCCGCTCCCGTCCCGCCCCCGCCGCCGGCCGCCGAGCTCAGCCTCGAGCGCATCGCGCACCTCTGGTCCGCCGTCCTCGGCGCCGTCCGGTCCGTCAACGGGATGCTCGCCGGCCTGATCGCCGATGCCGTGCCCGTCGAGCTCGCCGGCCGCCGGCTCGTCCTCGCCCTCCCCGCCGACCAGGCCTTCCGGCTCGATATGGCCGACGAGCAGGCCAAGCGCAAGATCGTCGCCGACGCGATCCACAGCGTGACCGGTCACGCCCTCGTCGTCGCCTACGATCTCCGCGAGCTCGGCAGCTCACCCCCCGGTCCGCCGCCGCCGCTCACCGAGGAGGACTTGGTCGCCCGCCTCAAGGCCGAGTTCAACGCCGAGGAGCTCGATGGCTGACCGTCCCGACCCGATCCCGGCAGGAAATGGAGCCTGACTGATGCCCCAGCCCAACATGCAGAAGATGCTCAAGCAGGTCCAGAAGATGCAGGAGGACATGGCCCGCGCCCAGGAGGAGCTCGCCGTCGCCGAGGTCTCCGCCTCGGCCGGCGGCGGCATGGTCACCGTCACCGTCACCGGCGCCCTCGTCGTCAAGGAGATCAAGATCGACCCGGCCGCGATCGACCCCGACGATCCCGAGCTCCTCGCCGACATGGTCCTCGCCGCCGTCAACGAAGGCCTCCGCGCCGCCCAGGAGCTCGCCGCCGAGAAGATGGGCGCGACCACCGGCGGCCTCGACCTCGGCGGCCTCGGGCTCCCGGGAATGTAATTGCACGCCGCCCCGATCCAGCGCCTCGTCAGCGAGCTCTCCAAGCTGCCGGGGATCGGCAACCGCACGGCCCAGCGCCTCGCCTTCTTCATCCTCCGCCAGACGCCCGAAGACGCCCTCGCCCTGGCCGACGCCATCCGCGAGGTCAAGGAGCGGATCGGACTCTGCTCGGTCTGCTTCAACCTCGCCGAAGGCACTCACTGCCGGATCTGCGACGACGACCGTCGCGACCCCGCCGTGATCTGCGTCGTCGAGGAGCCTTCGGACGTGATCCCGATCGAGCGCACCCACGAGTACCGCGGCGGCTACCACGTCCTCGGCGGCGCCCTCTCCCCGATCGACGGCGTCGACCCCGACGATCTGCGGATCGCCGAGCTCTACGCCCGCGTCGGCCTGCCCGACTCGCCCGTCCGCGAGGTCGTCCTCGCCACCAACCCCACCACCACCGGCGAGGCCACCGCCCTCCACGTCGCTGCCGGGCTGCACGAGCGACACCCCCAGCTCGTCGTCACCCGCCTGGCCAGCGGCCTCCCCGTCGGCTCGGACCTCGAATACGCCGACGAGGTCACCCTCGGCCGGGCCTTCTCCGGCCGGCGCAACGCCTGAGCTAAGTCACGCCGTAGGTCTTCTTCAGGGCCGCCACCCGTCCGAGCGACCGGGCCACCGCCTGCGGGTCGAGCTGACCCTGGCGGATCGCCGCCAGCACCGCGTTGTACGCGCCCTCCGCATCGGTCGCCCCGCCCGGCAGGAAGAGCAGGTCACACCCGGCCTGGAGCGCCTTGACCGCCGCGTCGGCCACCGTCCCGCCCGTCGCCGCCGTCACCGCCAGCAGGTCGCCACTCATCACCACGCCCTGGAACTGGAGCCGCTGGCGCAGGAGGCTGACCGCGTCGGGCAGCAGCGTCGCCGGCGTCACCCCGTCGAAGGCCGCGTACAGGGCGTCGGAGACCTCGATCACCGGTGCCTGCCCGGCGATCGCCGCGAACGGCTTGACGTCGGAGGCCAGGAGGTCGGACATCTTGCCCCCGACGGTCGCCGCCCCGACCATCGGGTCCTGACTGGCCCCGCCCTCGCCCGGGAAGTGGCCGACGATCGAGATCAGGCCCCCGGCCCGGTAGCCGGCCACCGCGGCCCGCACGTCGGCCGTCACCTGGCTCGGGTCGGCCCCGTAGCCCCGGTCGGCGTCCGGGCCGCCGGCCACGGCCAGGTCGGCGATCGGCGCCAGCGTCGCGTTGACGCCGAGCGGCCGCAGGTCCCTGGCCACGAGCTGGGCCTGGCCGGTCACCACGTCCGGGCGGCCGCTGGACCCCAGCGACGGCTCGCTCGCCGGCGGCAGGCCCGGAAAGCCGTTGCTCTGGCCGCCGGCCTGCCGGGCGACGATCAGCGGGGGCGTGACCACCGCCGCCCGAATGCCGGCGATCAGGCCGGCCAGCTGCGTCGTCGAGGCGAAGTTCGGCCGGCCCAGGACGACGCCGCCCCAGTCGTGGGCCCGCAGGCGGGCCATCATCGCCGGCGTACCGGTCGTCCCGTCGACCCCGATCACGAACAGCTGGGCCAGACCCCGGGCGACGCTGGCGTTCAGCGCCGTCCGCCCGACCGCCCGGCCCGGGTCGGCGGCCAGGAGCGGCGCCAGCGCGTCGATCAGCGACTCGCCGGCGTGGACGGTGGTCGCCGCCCCGAACCGCGACCCGCCCTGCGGGAGCGCCTTGTGCTTGGACGGGCCCTGCACCACCGCCAGCAGCGCCCCGGCCAGGGCCGCCGCCACGACCGCGATGGCCAGGAGCCGCCTCGACGGCCTGCCGCCCCTCACCCCGTATCCTCCGACGCCGACATGGAGATCGTGGTGATGAAGTTCGGCGGCACGTCGGTCGCCGACGCCGACCGCCTCAAGCGGGCCGCCCGCCGGATCGTCGCCAAGCGCGCGGCCGGACACCGCGTGGTCGCCGTCCTCTCCGCCCGCGGCAAGACGACCGACGAGCTGATCGCCATGGCCGGCGAGGTGTCCGCCGCGCCCCATCCCCGCGAGATGGACATGCTGCTCTCGACGGGCGAGCGCATCTCCTGCGCCCTATGCGCGATGGCGATCAACGACCTCGGGCACGGCGTCATCTCCCTGACCGGTTCACAGGCCGGGATCGTGACAGACACGTCGCACACGAAGGCGAAGATCCTCGACGTCCGCGCCGACCGCATCATCAGCGCCCTCGACGAGGACAAGATCGTCCTCGTCGCCGGCTTCCAGGGCGTCTCCACCGACAAGGACGTCACGACCCTCGGCCGCGGCGGGTCCGACACCACCGCCGTCGCCGTCGCCGCCGCCCTCGGCGCCAGCGTCTGCGAGATCTACACCGACGTCGCCGGCGTCTTCAGCGCCGATCCCCGCATCGTGCCCCGCGCCCGCAAGCTGCCCGTCGTCTCCTTCGAGGAGATGCTCGAGATGTCGGCCTCCGGCGCCGGCGTCCTCCAGCTGCGCTCGGTTGAGTACGCTCGGACCCACGGCGTCCGGATCCACTGTCGATCGAGCTTCGACGACGGGCCGGGTACCGTTGTCCTCTCCGAGGCCGAGACCATCGAACGACCCCTCGTCACCGCAGTCACCCACTCGACCGGCGAAGCCCGCGTCACCCTGCTCGGCGTCCCCGACCAGCCCGGGATCGCCGGACGGATCTTCACGATCCTGGCCGAGGCCAACGTCAACGTCGACATGATCATCCAGAACGAGCCGATCGGCGGCAGTCGCCGCGCCGACATGTCGTTCACCGTCCCCGTCGACGACCTCCGCGACGTTCGCGTCGCGCTCGGCCGCCTGGTCGGCGAGCTCGGCATCGATGTCGCCACCGACGAGGCGATGGGCAAGGTCTCGATCATCGGCGCCGGCATGCGCAGCCACCCCGGCGTCGCCGCCCAGGTCTTCACCGTCCTCGGCGGGGCTGGGATCAACATCGAGATGATCTCGACCTCGCCGATCAAGATCTCCTGCGTGATCGCCCTCGACCGCGTGACCGAGGCCGTCCAGGCCCTCCACGACGCCTTCGGCCTCTCCGAGGACGCCGGCGAGGTCGAGGTCGAGGACACGTTCGGCCCGGCCGGGCCCAGCCGATGACCGCCCCCGGCTCCTACCGGGTCGCCGTGGTCGGCGCGACCGGGGCCGTCGGCGGCGTGATGCTCGCCGTCCTCGCCCAGCGCGGCTTCCCGGCCGCCGAGATCGTTCCCTTCGCCTCCGCCCGCTCCGCCGGCCGCGAGCTGCGCCAGGGCGTCGTGCGGCCGCTCGAGGACGCCACGATCGGCGGCTTCGACGTCGCCCTGTTCTCCGCCGGCTCGACCGTCTCGGCCGAATGGGGCCCCCGCTTCGCGGCCACCGGCTGCCTGGTCATCGACAACTCCTCCCACTGGCGGATGCAGGCCGACATCCCGCTCGTCGTCGCCGAGGTCAACCCCGACGCGATCGACGCCCACCACGGGATCGTCGCCAACCCCAACTGCTCGACGATGCAGATGGTCGTCGCCCTCAAGCCCCTCCACGACGCCGCCACGATCGAGCGGCTCGTGATCTCGACCTACCAGTCGACGTCGGGCACCGGCGTGCGCGCCGTCGCCGAGATGATGGACCAGGCCCGCCTCGTCCTCCACGGCCAGCCCGCCCCGGCCCCGGCGATCTACCCGCACCAGATCGCCTTCAACGTGCTGCCCCAGGTCGAGACGTTCAAGGACGGCGACGACTACACGACCGAGGAGCGCAAGATGATCGCCGAGACGCGCAAGATCCTCGGCCTCCCCGACCTGCGGGTCAGCGCCACCTGCGCGCGGGTTCCCGTCAAGGTCGGCCACTCCCAATCGGTCAACCTCGAGACGGTCGCGGATCTGACGCCCGAACGGGCCCGCGAGCTCCTCGCCGCCGCGCCCGGCGTGCGCGTCGTCGACGACCCGGCCCGCGCCGTCTACCCGATGGCCATCGATGCCGCCGGCGGCGACGACGTCCTCGTCGGCCGGATCCGCCGCGACCCGTCGAACCCATGCACGCTGAACCTCTGGATCGTCGGCGACAACCTGCGCAAGGGGGCGGCGCTCAACGCCGTCCAGCTCGCCGAGCTCGCCGCCGCCCGCGGGCTGCTCGGGCGCGAGCCCGCGCTGCCGCAGTAGCGAGGCTCAGCCGTGGGTCAGGCCGGGGCCAGGTAGCTCTGCCCGGCGCGGAGCACGATCGTCCGCCGGCGCCGAAAGTCGACCACGCTGACCACGCCGGTGTGCACGCGGGTCAACGTGCCGTCGCAGCGGTCGACGGTGTCCCAGCTGGTGCCGCGCACCGTCGCGGCGCTGTACCGGCCGCGGGTGCGGAAACGTCCGCGCACGCTCGATCGCAGCAGGTTCAGCACCCGACCGGGGAGCGCCTTCTTCGCCGCCGTCGTGGCCGGGCGCCCCGCGAGTCGGGCCCGCGTCGCGCACAGCTGGCGGTTGGTGATCAGGCGCAGTTCGGTCAGCCCCCGCTCGCCCGGCGCCTGACGGAGGGCGAAGACCCCGGATCGGAACCGACCGGTCTGGACGGTCCCCGGCCGGCGGCCGGCGGTGGTCAGCGTCACCCCGCCCCGCGTCGTGTCGAGAATCGAGCCGATGGGGATCTGGCTGGTCGGGCCGAGGGCGACGAAGCTCCCGCCCGGGGCCTTGACCAGGACCGTCCCGGTGACCGCCGTGACGTCGGCGGTCCGTCCCAGCACCGGCGGGGCCAGCCGGCCTCCCGCGGCGTGGACGACGGCGGTGATGGTCCCGGAATCGTCGCCGTAATAGCCGGGCCGGCCATGAAAGGCGTAGCCGTCGGCGAACCCCAGGTAGAGCCGCGTCGCCCCAGCCGGCGCCCGGAACTGCTGGGTCGCGCCCGTCCCCGTGCCGGTCAGCCCGTCGCCGATGCGAAAGACCTCGCCGACCGCCGGAGCGAGGGCCAGGAAGCTTTCGCCCAGGCCGCCCGGCGGGGTGGAGAAGTCGAGGCGCGCCGGGGCCGGATCCCGCGGCTCGGCCGCCGTCAGGAACACGCCGACCAGGAACATCGCCGACTGGCGGTCGACGATCCCGGCGATGCCGCCGACCGACGAGATGTCGGTGCCGCTGCTGCAGGCATGGCCGCCGTCGGGCCCGTTGGTAGCCGACCCCGTTGCGCAGCCGACCTGGCCCGTCACCGGGGAGAACGTCACGACCCCGCCGGGGCTGACGGCCACGAACGGCGGGAGCGTTCCCGCGCCTCCGCCCGGGGCCGCCGGCGGCGCGGCGTGCCCGGCACCGAAGATGTTGGCGGTGGCCGGCACCACGACCGCCTGATCCGCCCGGGCCGGGACGGCGGCGGCCAGCACGGCGACGAACACGGAAGCAGAGGTCCAGAGGCGGTGGCGGAGGCGCACGCGGTCGTGATACCCGGCGCCTGCGCTGTCTAACGTCCGGCCCCTCCTTCCGTCCCGCCTCGCGGTCCTCGGCGACCGCGACCCCGCGGCCCGCGGACCGGCGGTTTCAGCCCGCCGTCCCGACCACGCTCGTCGTCCAGTCGATCACCGACGACGGCCGCACGACGTGGCGGCCGAGGCCGAGCTCCTTCGGCTCGAGGCCGAGGGCCAGCCCGACGAGCTGGGGGAGGTGGAGGACGGGCATGTCGAGCGAGCGCCCGACCACCCGCTCGGCCAGCGGCTGCTGGAGGTCGAGATTGAGGTGGCAGAGCGGGCACGGCGTGACCACGCAGTCGGCGGCCGCGTCCTTGGCGTCGCCGAGGTGGCGGCCGGCCTGCGTCAGCGACGCCTGCTTGTTCATGGTGATGATCGGAAAGCCGCAGCACTTGTGCGAGCCGGCGTAGTCGACGACCGTCCCGCCGAGGGTGTCGATCACCTGCTCGAGGTAGCGGTCCCGCGGGTGCTCGGCGTCGATCCCGACGCGTCGCCGCGGGCGCACGATGTAGCAGCCGTAGAACGGCCCGACCCGGAGGTTGGTCAGCGGCCGGGTGACCCGCGAGCCGAGCTCGTCGAGGCCGATCTCCTCCACCAGCAGCCAGAGGAGATTCTTGTTGGTCAGGCCGGCCTCGTAGACCAGCCCCTCTCCCGCCAGCGTCTGGTTGACGTGGGCCCGATACTCGGCGTTCGCGTCCAACCGCTCCTGACACTCGCTCTGGGCCCCCTGGCAGGTCGAGCAGATGTTCATCATCAGCTCGCCGTCGGTCTGCTGGGCCATGGCGAAGGTCCGCGCGTTCAGCGTGTCGGCGAGCTCCTGGTTGTGCTCGGCGATCACGCCGGCCCCGCAGCAGTTGGCTCGGTCGAGCTCGATCAGCTCGATGTCCAGCAGCGGCGCGATCAGGGCCATCGACCCGTGGAGCTCGGGCGTGAAGCCGCGGCTGACGCAGCCCGGCCAGTAGGCGACCTTCATGGCTTGGCCCCCGCCGGCGATGCCGCGGCCGGCGGCGGCGGCTGCTGCTGCGGCGGCGCCGGCGGCGGCGGGTCGGAGTCCTCGTCGCGCCCGCTGACGTAGAGGTTCAGCTCGTAGCGCTCCTTGCGACCCTCGATCTCCTTGAAGATCGCCCGGACCGCCTTGCCCGCCTTGTGCGGGTGCAGGAGCACCTTGGCGACCGTCATCTTGCGCCGGCGCAATGCCTTGACCACGACGGGCAGCGACCCGACCAGGGTGGGCACCGCTCGGGGGTGGAGCTTGCCGCCGTAGGAATCGGGCAGGAGGTCGGCCTCGTGGAGGATGCCGTGGCGGCGGATGTTCTCGACGAACGCGTGCTCGTGGCGGGCGCCGTTGTTGCGGTCCTCGATCTCGAAGTCGTTGCCGGCGAGCCGGCGCAGGCGCATGATCTGGCCCATCGGGTCGACGCCCTTCGGGCAGGCGTCGACGCACTTGAAGCAGTGGGTGCACGTGTAGAGGCCGTGCTCGTCCTCGGCCAGCGAGCGCAGCCGCTCCTCGTGCTCGGCGTCCCGCGGGTCACCGACGAAGCGGTAGGCCTTGGCCAGGGCGGCCGGCCCGATGAACAGCGGGTCGACCTCCATCGCCAGGCAGTCGGACACGCACGCCCCGCACTGGATGCAGGCCATCGACTGGGTGACGTCGACCATGCTCTCCCGGGGGACGATGTACTCGCGGACGGGCACCGGCTCCTTGGCCAGGAGCCACGGCGTGACCGCCCGGATCTTCTTCCAGTGGACGGCCTCCATGTCGACGATCAGGTCCTTGATCACCGGCATGTTGCCCATCGGCTCGACCTCGATCACGCCGTCCCGGGCACTGGCCTGCGCGGCGTCGAGGTGGGTGTGGCAGGCGAGTCCGGGCTCGCCGTTGACCCGCACGCCGCACGACCCGCAGATCGCCGCCCGGCAGGAGCAGCGGATGGCGATCGACCCGTCGAAGCGGGCTCGGGCCTGGAGGATCCCCTCGAGCACCGACCGGTGCGGGGCCAGGTCGACCTTGTGCTCCTGCCAGTAGGCGGCCTCCCCCGACTCGGGGTCGTAGCGGCGCAGGCGCAGGGTGAACTCGGCCATGGAAGCGGACCTCCTAGTACTTTCGCTCTTCGGGCGGCCAATCGGTGATCGTCACCGGAGCGTAGGAGATCGCCGGCGCGCCGTCGCCCCCGACCGAGATCACGATGTGCTTGAGCCATTCGTCGTCGTCGCGCGCCGGGAAGTCGGTTCGGAACTGGGCGCCCCGCGACTCCTTGCGCTCGATCGCCGCGACGACCATCGCCTCGGCCGAGTCGAGCATGTAGCCGAGCTCGATCGCCCCGAGGACGTCCTGGTTGAAGACCTTGCCCCGGTCGTCGATGTAGGCCCGACCCGACTCGTCCTTCAGCCGCCGGACCGTCTCCAGGGCCCGGTCGAGGCCGGCGCCGTCGCGGTAGACGGCGACGTCGGCGTTCATCGTCGCCCCGAGCTCCTCCTTGATCTCGGCGATCCTCCGGGCGCCGTCGCGCGGACGGGCGATGATCGCCTCGATCATCGCCGCGTCGTCGCGCAGGCGGGCGCCCGACACGGCCGGCATCGGGACCTCGCCGGCCCGCTCGGCCGCGTGCTCGCCGCTGCGCCGGCCGAAGATCAGCGTGTCGAGCAGCGAGTTGGCGCCGAGGCGGTTGCCGCCGTGGACCGACACGCAGGCGACCTCGCCGGCGGCGTAGAGGCCGGGCACGGTGGTCCGGCCGAGGACGTCGGTCTTGACCCCGCCCATGATGTAGTGCTGGCCCGGGCGGACCATGATCGGCTCGCGGGTGATGTCGACGCCGGCGAAGTCGCGCCCGATGTTGACGATCTCGCGCAGCGACTCGAGGATCCGCTTGCGGGGGACGACCGTGATGTCGAGGTAGACGCTCTGGCCGTCCGGCCCGACCCCGCGCCCCTCGAGGATCTCCGTCTGCTCGGCTCGGCTGACCACGTCGCGCGAGGCGAGCTCCATCTTGTTCGGGGCGTAGCGCTCCATGAAGCGGTCGCCGTCGCCGTTGAGCAGATGCGCCCCCTCGCCGCGGGCGCCCTCGGTGATCAGGAACCCGTTCTCGGCCAGCGTCGTCGGGTGGTACTGGACCATCTCCATGTCCATCAGCTGCGCCCCGACCCGGTAGGCGTGGGCGATCCCGTCGCCCGTGCAGATCAGCGCGTTGGTCGTCGGCCGGTAGCACTGGCCGGCCCCGCCGGAAGCGAGGATCACGCTCTTGGCCGTGAACGTCTCCATCCGCCCGCTGCGCACGTCGCGGGCGACGACCCCGACGCAGGTGCCGTCGCCGTCGAGGATCAGCGACGTCGTGAACCACTCCTCGTAGCGGTCGACCAGGGCCGAGCGCCGCAGCAGCTGCTCGTAGAGGACGTGGAGGAGAGCCTGCCCGGTGATGTCGGCGACGTAGGCCGTCCGCTTCTTCGACGCGCCGCCGAACGCCCGCAGGTCGAGCTCGCCGGCGGCGTTGCGGTGGAAGGTGACGCCGAGGTGCTCGAGGTGCATGACCTCGGCTGGGGCCTCGCTGCACATGATCGCGATCGCGTCCTGGTCGCCGAGGAAGTCCGAGCCCTTGACCGTGTCGTAGGCGTGCTCGCGCCAGTCGTCGTCGGCGGCGATCGCCGCATTCATGCCGCCGGCCGCGGCCACCGAGTGCGACCGCACCGGGTGGACCTTGCTCATGATCGCCACGGTCACGCCCCGCTCGGCCGCGGCCAGGGCCGCACGCTGGCCGGCCAGGCCGGCACCGATGATCAGGACGTCGTGGGCGGGCATGCGAGGGCTCGGGATCGTCGGGAGCGGGGGGCCCGGGCCGCCGGGGGAGCGGGAACGCGGCCTGGCCGGTGGGACTCTATACGCCCGCTGCCGGAGCCAGGGCCCGCTGGACCTGGGCCAGGGTGACCACGCCGGCGAGTCGCCCGTCGGCCTCGACGGCGACGACCGCCCCCAGCCGCCGCAGCCCCTCCGACCCGAGCAGCGATTCGAGCGAATCGCCGACGCCGATCCGCCAGGGCAGCTCGTCGTCGCTGGCCTCGGCCGCGGTCAACGCCGGCCGCCCGTCGCGCAGCAGGGCCTCGAGGCGCTCGGCCCGCAGCAGCCCGACGTAGCGGCCGTCGTCGGAGACGACGGCGAACCACGGCGAGCGGTAGCGCAGGAAGAACTCCTCCTCGGCGTCGAGCAGCGAAGTCTGCGCCGGGATCGTCACCGGCTCGCGGTCCATGATGTCGGCCACCGTCAACGCCTGGATCCGGTCGGTCAGGGTGCTCTGGACGATCGCCCCCCGGGCTGCCTGGTAGAGGAAGAGGGCGACGATCATCGCCCACAGTCCGCTCGTCACGTAGCCACTGGCCAGGATCGCCAGGCCGAGGCCGCCGAGGATGAGGGCGAAGAGCCGCCCGGCCTGGGCCGCCGCCCGCGTCCCGCGGCCGCGGTCTCCGGTCACCCGCCAGGCCAGGGCCAGGGCGAGGCGGCCGCCGTCGAGCGGCAGCGCCGGGACCAGGTTGAACACGAGCACCAGCGCGTTGATCGTCGCCAGCCAGCTGAGCAGGACGAGCCCGGCGGTGGCGTGGGCGCCGGCGTTCAGGAGCACGAGGTCCCAGAAGCCCTGGGCGCTCGACAGGGCGATCCCGGTCGCGGTGGCCGCGGCGACGACGATCAGGGTCACCAGCGGCCCGGCGACGGCGATCAGGAACTCGGCCCCCGGCGTGCGCGTCTGCCCGCGCATCTTGGCCAGGCCGCCGAAGAACCAGAGGTCGACGCCCTCGATCTCGAGGCCCAGGCGCCGGGCGACGACGGCGTGGCCGAGCTCGTGGAGGACGAGCGACGCGAAGAAGAGCAGGGCGCTGGCCACCGCCACCAGGTAGCCCTGCGAGCTCGACCCGAGGATGTCGCGGAAGTAGCTCGACAGTACGTAGATGAAGAAGAACAGCACGAAGAACCAGCTCGCGCTGACGCCGATGCGGATGCCGAAGATCCGCGCCAGCTGGAAGCTTCCGCTGCGGCGCATCCGCTAATGGTCGCACGGCTCGCGGCCGGGCCGCCCGGGGTGCCGCCGCGCTCAGGCCAGGACCGGCTGATGGCGCTCGATGATCGCGCCGAAGTCGGTTCCCGCCGGCAGCGTGCCGTACTCGCGCCCGGCCTCGCCCGCGGCCAGCCGGGCGCCGCAGAAGGCGTCGGCAACCGCCGCCGGCGCGTGGCGGACGAGCAGCGCGGCCGACAGGCCGAGCGCCATCTGCTCGACGATCCGCCGGGCCCTCGGCTCCCGCTCCCCAGGCTCGGCCAGCTCCCGGCGCACGCGGTCCGTCCAGGCGTCCAGGCGGCGGTCGGCGCCTCGCGCGGCGTCGAGCTCGGCCAGGTAGAGATCGACCGAGTCCGGCTGGCGGGCGAGGGCCCGCAGGACGTCGAGGCAGATGACGTTGCCCGAGCCCTCCCAGATCGACGCGAGCGGAGCCTCGCGGTAGAGCCGCGGCATCCCCGACGCCTCGACGTACCCGTTGCCGCCCAGGCACTCGAGGGCCTCGGCCGCGTGCGCCGGGACGCGCTTGCAGAGCCAGTACTTGCCGACCGCGGTGGCCAGCCGCCGGAAGGCCTGGGCCGCCGGGTCGGGGTCGTCGTAGGCCGCGGCCAGGCGCATCGCCACCGCGGTTGCCGCCTCCGACTCGAGCGCCAGGTCGGCGAGCACGTTGCGCATCAGCGGCTGGTCGACGAGCCGCCGGCCGAACGCCGCCCGGTGGCTGGCGTGGTGGATCGCCTGGGCCAGCGCCCAGCGCATGCCGCCGGCCGCCCCGATCGCGCAGTCCAGGCGCGTGTGGGCGACCATCTCGATGATCGTCGCCACGCCCCGCCCGGTCGGCCCGACCCGCCGGGCCCAGGCCCGGTCGAACTCGACCTCCGACGACGCGTTCGACCGGTTGCCGAGCTTGTCCTTGAGCCGCTGGAGGTGGAAGCGGTTGCGGCTGCCGTCGGGCAGGATCCGCGGCAGCAGGAAGCACGAGAGGCCCTCGTCGGTCTGGGCGAGGACGAGGAAGACGTCGGACATCGGCGCCGAGCAGAACCACTTGTGCCCGCTGAGCTCGTACTCCCCCTCGCCGGCCAGCGGCCGCGCCGCCGTCGTGTTGGCGCGCACGTCGGAGCCGCCCTGGCGCTCGGTCATGGCCATGCCGCACAGCGCGCTGCCCTTCTCGGCGGGGCAGACGAGCCTCGGGTCATAGGAGGTGGAGGTGAGGAGCGGCTCCCACGCGGCGGCCAGGTCTTCCGCGGCTCGCAGGGCCGGGACGGCGGCGTAGGTCATCGTGATGGGGCAGCCGAAGCCGGCCTCGGCCTGGATCGCCGTCATGTAGAGGGCGGCCCGCGCGCTGTGGGCGGCCGGCTCGGCGCTGCGCCAGGGCAGGGCGTGGAGCTCGTGGGCCACGCCCAGGCGCATCAGCCGGTGCCAGGCCGGGTGGAAGTCGACCTCGTCGATCCGGTGGCCGTAGCGGTCGTGGGTCTGCAGGCGCGGCGGGTTCTCGTTGGCCTCGAAGCCCCAGCGCAGCGGCTCGCCGCCGACCAGCCGCCCGAGCGCCGCCGCCCGCTCGAGCACCCAGCCGGCGCCGGCGCGCGCGGTGGCCTCGACGAGGGGGCGGTTGGTCGAGAACAGGTCGAGGTCCTCGAGCGGCGGGGGCTGGTTGAAGACCGCGCCGGCCGCCGCGGTCGACGGCCGGCTCACCCGAGCACGCGGCGGCGAGGACTCATGCGCGGGAGCCTAGTGGCCGCGTCGCGCTTACGGCGGCGACCACTTAGGGCTAGCATCGCGCCACCGATGGCATACGAAGTGACGTTCATTCCCGGAGATGGCACCGGACCCGAGCTGGCGCAGGCGACTCGGCGCGTGCTCGAGGCCACCGGCGTCGAATTCGACTGGGACGTCCACCAGGCCGGCCTCGACGCCTACGAGGAGACCGGCAACCCGTTCCCCGACGCGACGCTCGCCTCGCTGCGGCGGACCAAGGTCGGGATAAAGGGTCCGACGACCACGCCGGTCGGCTCCGGCTTCCGCTCGGTCAACGTGCTCCTGCGCAAGGAGCTCGACCTCTACGCCTGCATCCGGCCGTGCAAGGCCTACGCCGGGGTGCGCACCCGCTTTCCGGAGACCGACGTGGTCGTCGTGCGCGAGAACACCGAGGATCTCTACGCCGGGATCGAGTTCGAGCAGGGTACCCCCGAGAACGCCCAGCTGCGGGCCGCGCTGGCCGAGCTCGGCGCCACCGTCCGCGACGACGCCGGCATCTCGATCAAGCCGATCTCGATCTTCGGGTCCGAGCGCATCGTCGAGGCCGCGTTCGCCTACGCCGCCGAGCACGGCCGTCGCAAGGTCACCGCCGTCCACAAGGCCAACATCATGAAGTTCTCCGACGGCCTGTTCCTCGCCGTCGCCCGCGAGGTCGCCGAGCGCCACCCGGAGATCGAGTTCGAGGACCGGATCGTCGACAACCTCTGCAACCAGCTCGTCTCCCGGCCGGAGGAGTACGACGTGCTCGTCCTGCCCAACCTCTACGGCGACATCGTCTCCGACCTGGCCGCCGGGATGATCGGCGGGCTCGGCTTCGCCGGCGGCGCCAACATCGGCACCCACGCCGCCGTCTTCGAGGCCACCCACGGGTCGGCGCCGAAGTACAAGGGCCTCAACCGCGTCAACCCGACGGCGCTGATCCTCTCCGGCGTCTACATGCTCGAGCACCTCGGCGAGCGCGCGGCCGCCGCCCAGGTGGAGGCCGCCCTGGCCGCGGTGATCGCCAAGGGGGAGCAGGTCACCTACGACCTCAAGCCGCATCGTGACGACCCAACCGCCGTCGGCACCTCGCAGTTCGCCGACGCTGTGATCGAGGAGATGAACGCATGAACAAGCCCGTCCGCGTCGCAGTCACCGGTGCCGCCGGACAGATCGGCTACGCCCTGCTGTTCCGCATTGCCAGCGGCGCCATGCTCGGAGCCGACACACCAGTCGAGCTGCGCCTGCTCGAGATCGCCCCGGCGCTCAAGGCGGCCGAGGGCACGGCGATGGAGCTCGACGACTGCGCCTTCCCGCTGCTGGCCGGCGTCGACATCACCGACGATCCCGACCGGGCCTTCGACGGTGTCAACATCGCCCTTCTCGTCGGCGCCCGCCCGCGCGGACCGGGCATGGAGCGCAGCGACCTGCTCGAAGCCAACGGCGGCATCTTCAAGCCGCAGGGCGCCGCCCTGAACGCTCACGCCGCCGACGACGTGCGGATCCTCGTGGTCGGCAACCCCGCCAACACCAACGCCCTGATCACGATGTCCCACGCCGGCGACATCCCGCCCGCGCGCTTCTCGGCGATGATGCGCCTCGATCACAACCGGGCCAAGGCCCAGCTTGCGGCCAAGGCCGGGACCGGCGTCGCCGAGGTCACCAATATGACTGTCTGGGGCAACCACTCGGCGACTCAGTATCCGGATGTCTTCCACGCCCGGATCGGCGGCGCCGACGCCGCCGGGGTGATCGACGACCAGGACTGGGTCGAGACGGTGTTCATTCCCACCGTTCAGAAGCGCGGCGCCGCGATCATCGCCGCCCGCGGCGCCTCGAGCGCCGCGTCGGCCGCCAACGCGGCGATCGATCACGTCCGCGACTGGATGACCGGCACGCCGGACGGCGACTGGGTGTCGATGGCGATCCCCTCCGACGGGTCCTACGGCGTGGCCGAGGGGATCATCGCCGGCTTTCCGGTGACCTGCTCGGGCGGTGAGGTCACCGTGGTCGAAGGCCTCGAGGTCGACGCCTTCTCCCGCGGTCGCATCGACGCGAGCGCGGCCGAGCTGCTCGAGGAGCGGGCCGCCGTCGTCGAGCTCGGGCTCATCTGAGCCGAACCGGTCCCGCCCGGCTGCCCCGGCCCAGAGGGGGAGGCCGGGCGCGCGGGGAGCCGGCCGACCCCCGCTTCGCATGCCGGCAACGGGGGGCGGCGGTTCGGACCGGGCGCCTCCCGGCGGGCGGCGCCCGGCGGCTTACTCGGCGGCGACCGCGACCTCGCCGGTCGAGTGCCAGCCGCGCTCGCGCTTGACGACCTTGCCCTCCTTCTCGAGTGTCGGCAGCACCCGGTAGAGGTAGTTCTGCTTGATCCCCATCTCGCTGGCCATCTCCGGGATCGTGATCCCCGGCCGCGAGCCGACGAGCTCGAGGGCCTGACGGGCGCGGGTACCGCTGCCCCGCGGCCGGCCCCGGCGCTTGCCGGCGCCGTTGGCCTCGCTCGCCATTCGCGGTCGCGCCGCACGGGTGCGGCGCGCGGCCGCCGGCGGCCCGGCCGTCGCGGCCGCGGGCGAGACCCCGGCCAGCGCGCTCGACGCGGCCTCCAGCTGCCGGTACTCCTCGATCAGGGGCTCGAGCTCGCGCATCCGTTCGGCGATCTCCTTGCGCTTCTGTTCCAGAAAGTCGCTCACCGCGCCTCCTCGGGAGGTTGAACTGGTTGGTGTCTCATGGCCACGCCCGACCGCTGGCGCCCGGTCCTTGGCACGGACCCGGCCGGATCGGTGCTGCCCTCAGGGCTGGCGGCGGCGTGTGTAGAGGAACATACCGCCACCGCCACCGATTATCACGATAACAATCGCACCGGCTATGTAGCGCAGGATGTGATGGGCGGCGGGCTTCTTGCGGCGGGTGTATTTAACCTTCCCGCCGTGCGCCTTGATCTGGGCCACGAGCTGACGCTCCTGGTGGGGCGGGTAGACCACCCGGTCGCTCGAGCCGTCGTTCAGGGTGACCTTCACGTCGTGGGGGACGCGGTTGATCACCGCGGTCGTCACCGACCGAGCGTTGATCTGGGTGAGGAGCTGGGCGTAGGACTCGGTCGGCGTCGTCGCCCCGTAACCGGACGCCGCCAAGCCGAGTCCGGCGGCGAGCAGGACGACGAGGAGGCTGGCCGCGCGTCTCATAGCGCGGACCCTATCCTGCGCCGCGCTCGAGCAGCGCCTTCAGCTTGCGCAGCGACCGGTTCGCCTCGCGCTCGGAGATCCCCCCGACCAGGGCTCGCCCGGCCACCGCGCCCAGCGGCCCGAGGGGCGCGCGGAACTCGTTGCTGTACTGGAACCGGGTCGCCCCGTTCTCGGGCACGAGCGCGTACTCGATCCACGCTCGCGACCGCGCCGGTCCCTGTCCCTCCCAGACCGCACGCCGGCCCGGCTCGACCGACGCGAGCTTCCAGCGCACCTTGAACCGCGCGCCACGAAGGTAAATCGTCTGCGTCATCTTGAAGCCGACGCGCGGCGCGCCGCTGGAGATGTCCTTGACCTCGGAGTGGATGGTCACCCATTCGGCCAGGCGCCGCGGGTCCATGACCATGTCCCAGACGGCGGCGGGCGGCGCGTCGATCAGGGTGTCGGCGTGGATGGCGGCCATCGCCGGTGCACGCTAATGCACCGTCACCGGGCGCGCAGCGACTCGTGCTCCTCCCATTCGCGCAGGGCCCGTTCGACGGCGGCGTCGAAGTGATGCAGGCGGACGCGCAGGAGCGCCCGGGCATCGTGGTCGCAGGCCAGCAGGTCGCCTCCCAGGCTTCCCATCAGCGGCCCCGCCAGCTCCGCTTCGACGCCGGCGATCCGCGCGGCCACGACGCTGGTCACCGGCGTCAGCGAGAAGCCGAGTCGCACCGCCGGCCGCCGGACGAGCATCAGGTCGGCCACCCGCTCGATCATCGTCCCGTAGGAGAGTATGTCCGGACCGGCGATGTCGAGCGTGCGCCCGCCGACCACGCCGGTCGTCGCCGCCTGCGCCAGGTAGGCGACCACGTCGCGCTCGTCGATCGGCTGGGTCCGGTGCCCGCGCCAGGACGGCAGGGCGAGAACCGGCATCCGCTCGACGAGGCGCACGATGAAGCGAAAGGACGGCGACCGGGCGCCGACGATGATCGAGGACCGCAGGATGACCGTGTCGGGCACGGCCGCGAGCAGGATCTCCTCGACCGCCCGGCGGCTGCGCAGGTGGGCGGAGACCTCGCCGCCCGCCGGTAGGAGGCCGCCGAGGTAGACCACCCGCCGGACGCCGGCCGCCACGGCCGCGGCGGCGAAGCATTCGGCCGCGCGGCGCTCGCGAGCGGCGAAGCCGCCGGCGCCGGTCCCGGCGCCCGGTTCCATCGAGTGGATCAGGTAGAACGCGACCTCGACCCCGGCGAGGGCCGCCGCCAGGCCGGCGCCGGTCAGCGCATCGCCCCGGTGGACGGTGACCCCGAGGGTGCGGTCGACCCGCCGCGGGTCGCGGGCCAGCCCCTGGAGGTCATGCCCGTCGGCGGCCAGGCGGCGGGCCAGCACCGAGCCGACGAACCCGCTCACGCCGGTGATCAGGATCCGCATCCCCGTCCAGGGTAGGTGGCGGCCGGCCGCCGGTGCATTACCGTCGGGGGGTGCCCGCCGACCCGCCGGAGCGCTGCGATCTCGCCGTGGTCGGCGGCGGCATCCTCGGCCTCGCCGTCGCCCGCGAGCTCGCCCGGCGCCACCCGGGGCGCAGCGTCTGCGTGCTCGAGCGCGAGGCGGTCGTCGCCGCCCACCAGAGCGGCCACAACTCCGGGGTGATCCACGCCGGCGTCTACTACGCCCCCGGCTCGCTCAAGGCTCGCCTGTGCGTCGACGGCGCCCGCGAGCTCTACGCGTTCTGCGCCGACCACGCCATCGCCCACGTCCGTTGCGGCAAGCTGATCGTCGCCGCCGGCCCGGCCGAGGTCGCCGGCCTCGACGAGCTCGAGCGCCGCGGCCGGCGCAATCGGGTGCCCGGCCTGCGCCGGCTCGACGCCGCCGGCCTGCGCGAGTACGAGCCCCAGGCCGCCGGGGTGGCCGCCCTCCACTCGCCGGCGACCGGGGTCGTCGACTTCGCCGCCGTGACCCGCGCCCTGGCCGCCGACCTCGTCCGGGCGGGCGGCGTCGTCGCCACCGGCTGCGGCCTGCGCCGAGCCCGGCCCGGGCCGCGGTCGATCCGCCTCGAGCACGAGCGCGGCGTGCTCGACGCCGGCTTCGCCGTGTTCTGTGCCGGGGCGTGGTCCGATCGTCTGGCTGTCGCCGCCGGCGCCGATCCCGACCCGCGGATCGTCGCCTTCCGCGGCGCCTACCTGCGCCTGCGTCCCGAGCGGCGGGAGCTCGTGCGCGCGTTGATCTACCCGGTCCCCGATCCGCGGCTGCCCTTTCTGGGCGTCCACCTGACGCGGGACGTCCACGGCGAGGTGCTGATCGGACCGACCGCCCTCCTCGCCCCCCGCGGCGGCGCCGATCTGGCCCGGACGCTGGCCTGGCCGGGAACCCGCCGCCTGGCGGCGACCCACTGGCGGGCCGGCGCCGTCGAGCTCTGGCACGCCGCCGTGCCCGGCGCCCTGGTCCGGGCCGCCGCCCGTCTCGTCCCGGCCCTGCGCGCCGGCGACGTCGAGCCCGGGTTCGCCGGGATCCGGGCCCAGGCCGTCGGTCGCGACGGGCGGCTTCTCGACGACTTCTCCTTCTCGGCCGCGCCGCGCGCCCTGCACGTCCGCAACGCGCCGTCGCCGGCGGCCACGGCGGCGCTGGCGATCGCCCGCCACATCGCCGACGAGGCCGACCGGGAGATCGCCTGAAAGCAAAACCCGGGTATTGCGGAGAGGCCTGTTGTGCCGCGGTCGGGTCACTGCTTTGATGCGCAGCGGTCGAGGCGACAGGGAGGACGAGGGTGGCAAGACGGACCGTTAAGCCGACGTGCGACGAGTGCTATTTCCGCTGCAATCTGCTGTGCGCGCTGGGGGAGGTCGAGCCGTGCTCGACCTTCCGGCCGGATCATCCGGACGGCTTGCGCCCGCCCCAGCAGCTGCGGATCGTCTTCCGCGCCGAGCGGCGGACCCGCGCCGCCTGGGCCTTCCCGTCGGCGCAGGAGCAGGCCGCGCTCCACGCCTAAGCGGCGAGGCCGGGCGCCGGGAGCGGCGCCGGGCGGGCGGGGGCGGCGCCGCTCCACGCCCGCGGCGAGGCCGGGGCCGGGAGCGGCGCCGGGTGGGGCGGCCGCCGGCGGGTCGCGCGCGGCGCCCCCGGCGGGTCGCGGGGCCGACGCTGGGCGGGGCGCCCCGCGGGCGGGCGGTCGCCGCGGGCCGCGCAGGCCGGGCGCGCCGCGGGCGGGCGGCGCGTGCGCGGCGCGGGCGGGGCGTGCCGCGGGCGGGCGGGCGGCCGCGCGCGGCGCGGGCGCCTATCCCGCAACCGCCTGGCGCCCTCCTCGACCCTTTGTCGAGACCCCCGCTTCGTACTCGCGTCCAGTCTCTGGACGTTTGTTCGATGTTTCGCACCGAAAATTGGATTAGACGGATGGTTGTGCCGATTCGGGGGGCATGCCTGCCCCCGACCGAATCCTCACACCGCGCGGCCGCGCCACCGGCCTTCTCGCCGCCGCGGTCCTCGCTGTCGCGGCCCTCGCCGGTGTCGGCAGCGCCGCGCCGGCGGCCACCGCCGGAGCTCAGCACAGCGCGGCCGACGCGGCCGGAGCCAGCGCCACCTCCAACCTCGTGCGGTTCGCCGTCGACTCGCCGGCCATGGTCCAGGCCGAGCTGATCGCTGTGAAGTACTGGAACACCTCGCCCTGCGGCGGGGCCGTCAGCGTGAGCTGGGCGCCGCTCGATCCGTCGATCAACGCCGCGTCGACCTGGTGGAACCCCGTCGCCGCCTACGGGAACGCCTCGGCCAACACGCAGTGCAAGATCACGCTCAACGAGGTCCAGGACTTCGATTGGCCGATGTTCTGCACGGTCATGGTCCACGAGATCGGCCATCTGACCGGCCAGCAGCACTCGACGGATTCCAGCTCGGTGATGTATCCGGTCTACGTCTCGCCGATCCCCGAGTGCACCGGCGCGCCGGCCGGGACGTCGGTGGTCCCGGCGGCGGCCAAGCCGGCAGCGGCGGCGACGGTCACCGCGAGCTCGGCCACCACCCACAAGGCTCACAGCCGTCACAAGGCTCACAAGAAGAAGAAGAAGGCCAAGAAGGCGGTCAAGAAGCACGCCTGAAGCGACCGCCGCATCCGCCCGAGCGCAGGAATCCATATAGTTTGTGTCAAGCCGGGGGTGGCTCCCCCCGCCGCCCCGGCTGAGGGGCGCCGGCCGGCCCGACCCTCTCTCCTGGGCCGGCACGGTCGCCGAGCGACGGGCTTGATGTTCGTCGAGCGGCGGCCGGGCGCCCCGCCTACGCGCGCCGCGCGTCGCGCGTCGGCCGCCAACCCCTACAGTCAAGCCCCATGGCGTCCGAACGCGACCTGTTCGCCAACTTCGAGCACGTGCGGCGGGAGATCGACGAGCTCTTCGGCGACGTCTTCGACCGCCCGCTCGGCCATCGCCGGCGCGTCGGCTTCTCGCCCGCCGTCGACGTCTCCTACGCCGACGACCCGCCGCGGGCCATCGTCACCGCCGCGCTCGCCGGGATCCGCCTCGAGGACCTCGATCTCGAGGTCCAGGGCCGGGAGCTCGTGATCTCCGGCCAGCGGCGACCGGCTCCGGCCGAGGGCCTCGTCTACCAGCAGATCGAGATCGAGCACGGCCCTTTCCGCCGGGTCGTCGGCCTCGGCACCGATGTCGTGGTGGAGGCGATCCGGGCGACCTACGCGGACGGCATCCTCCGCGTCGAGCTCCCGCTCCGGCGTCCCGAGCAGCGGAGCGTCCCGATCGAGATCGGGCGGCAGCCGGCCGAGAAGGAGGAGGGCGAGTGATCGAGATCGCCTCGTCGGCCGACGGGTCGCGGGAGATCGAGGTCGGGCGCGAGCGACCGCTGCCGGTCACCCTGCCGGTCCTGCCCCTACGCGACGCCGTCACCTATCCGGAGACGCTGATCCCGCTCGCCGTCGCCCAGGAGCGGTCGATCGACCTGATCAACGACGTGCTCGGCGGCGATCGCATGCTGGTGATGGTCGCCGCGCGCAATCCCGACCTCGACGAGCCCGGCCCTGAGGATCTCTACGACGTCGGCGTCGCCGGCGTCGTCGCCCGGATGCTCAAGGTTCCCGACGGGACGCTGCGCATCCTCGTCCAGGGCGCCCAGCGGGTGCGCCTGACCGGCTGGGTCCCCGGCCGGCCGTACCTCGTCGCCGAGATCGAGGCGGCGCCCGACGTCGTCGAGGAGACGCCGTCGCTGCTCGCGCTGACCCGCAACGTGCAGTCGACCTTCTCGTCGATCGTCGAGGGCGTGCCCTACCTGCCGGAGGAGCTCCAGATCGCGATCGCCAACGTCGACGACCCGAGCGCCCTCAGCCACCTGATCGCCGGTTCGCTGCGCCTGAAGACCGAGGAGAAGCAGGCCCTGCTCGAGGAGGTCGACGTCGCCCGGCGCCTGCGGCGGCTGTCGGAGATCCTCGCCCGCGAGCTCGAGGTGATCTCGATCGGCTCGCAGATCCAGTCCCAGGTGCAGTCGGAGCTCGGCGCCTCCCAGCGGGAATACGTCCTGCGCCAGCAGCTCAAGGCGATCCAAGAGGAGCTCGGCGAGGAGGACGAGATGGAGGCCGAGGTGCGCGAGCTGCGCGAGCAGCTCGACGCGATCCTGCTCCCGGCCGACGTCCGCCGCCAGGTCGACCGCGAGCTGACCCGGCTCGCCCGGCTGCCGCCGGCGGCCGCCGAGCACGGCGTGATCCGCAGCTACCTCGAGTGGATCGCCTCGCTCCCGTGGGACAAGTCCACCGCCGACAACCTCGACCTCGTCCACGCCCGGGCAGTGCTCGACGAGGACCACTACGACATCGAGCGCGTCAAGGAGCGGATCATCGAGTTCCTCGCCGTGCGCAAGCTCAAGCCCGACGCCCGCGGGTCGATCCTCTGCTTCCTGGGGCCGCCCGGGGTGGGCAAGACCTCCCTCGGCCGGTCGATCGCCCGGGCTCTCGGCCGCCGCTTCGAGCGCATCAGCGCCGGGGGCATCCGCGACGAGGCCGAGATCCGCGGCCACCGGCGGACCTACATCGGCGCCATGCCCGGGACGATCGTCCGGGCCCTGCGCGACGCCGGCGCCAACAACCCGCTGTTCATGATCGACGAGATCGACAAGATGGGCGGCTCGTCCTGGTCGGGCGACCCGGCCAGCGCGATGCTCGAGGTGCTCGACCCCGAGCAGAACGACAGCTTCCGCGATCACTACCTCGACGTGCCGTTCTCCCTGGCCGACGTGATGTTCATCACCACGGCCAACAGCCTCGACACCGTTCCCGGGCCGCTGCTCGACCGGATGGAGGTGATCCAGCTGAGCGGCTACACCGAAGCCGAGAAGCTCCAGATCGCCAAGCGCTACCTCGTGCCCCGGCAGATCGAGCGAAACGGGCTGACGCGCTCGCGCCTGGCCATCTCGGACGCCGCCCTGCGGGCGGTGATCTCCGACTACACGCGCGAGGCCGGCGTCCGCGGCCTCGAGCGCGAGATCGGGACCCTGGCGCGCAAGGTGGCCCGCCAGGTGGCCGAGGGCACGGCGCCGCGGCGGGTGTCGATTTCCGAGAAGACGGCCCGCGGCCTGCTCGGGCGGGCGCGCTACTTCTCGGAGGCCAAGCGCCGGACCGCCCAGCCGGGCGTCGCCACCGGGCTCGCCTGGACGCCGGCGGGCGGCGACGTGCTGTTCATCGAGGCGACCGCCATGCCCGGCGACGGCGTCCTGACCATCACCGGACAGCTCGGCGAGGTGATGCGCGAGTCGGCGCAGGCGGCGCTGTCCTACGTGCGGGCCAACGCGGCCGCCGTCGCCCCCGGACTCGAGCGCGACTGGTTCGCCCAGCACGACCTCCACATCCATGTCCCGGCCGGGGCGACGCCGAAGGACGGACCGAGCGCCGGCATCACGATCGCCACGGCGATCGTCTCGCTGATCTCCGGGCGTCCGGTCCGCGACGACGTGGCGATGACCGGCGAGATCACGCTGACCGGGCAGGTGCTGCCGATCGGGGGGCTCAAGGAGAAGGCGCTGGCCGCCCAGCGCAACGGCCTGACCACGGTCATCGCCCCGGCGCGCAACGCCGCCGACGTCGACGAGCTTCCCGAGCACCTGCGGCTCGGGATCGAGCTCGTCTTCGTGGGTGAGATCGGTGAGGTTCTGGCCCGGGCGCTCGAGGCGCCGGCGGCGCCGGTCGCCGTCAACGGCGGCGGCCTGCGGCGTCCGGGCGCAACCGGGTCCGCCCGCCGCGCCGCCCGCTCACGACCCTGACCGGCCGGCGGGGCGGCGAAGCGCCCGGGCGCGCCCGGCGTCTATGTTGGGGGCCGTCGTGGCCGAACAGACCGACAGCCGGAAGGTGATCGTGGTGATGCCGGCCCGCAACGCCGCGCGCACGCTGGCGGCGACCTTCGCGGCGATTCCCCGGGGCTGGGTCGACGAGGTGATCGTCGTCGACGACAAGTCGACCGACGCCACCGTCGAGGTCGCCCGCGGCCTCGAGCTCCACATGACCTGGCACCCGCACAACGTCGGCTACGGCGGCAACCAGAAGACGTGCTACCTCGAGGCGCTCCAGCGCGACGCCGACGTCGTCGTGATGCTCCATCCCGACGGCCAGTACGAGCCGACGCTGATCCCCGAGCTGGTGGCCCCGATCCTGGCCGGCGAGGCCGACATGGTCCTCGGGTCGCGCCTGGCCGAGAAGGGGATGGCCCTGGCCGGCGGGATGCCGCGCTACAAGTACGTGGCCAACCGCGTGCTCACGGCGATCGAGAACCGGATGATGGGGACGGCGCTGAGCGAGCTCCACACCGGCTACCGCGCCTACTCGCGCGAGCTGCTGCTCACCGTGCCCTTCCTGCGCAACGCCCTCGACTTCAGCTTCGACTCGGAGATGCTCTTCCAGGCCGCGCACTTCGGCTTTCGCATCGTCGAGGTCCCGGCCCGGACCCGCTACTTCGACGACGCCTCTTCGATCTCGTTCAAGCCGGCCGCGGTCTACGGCGCGAAGACGCTGTGGGCCGGCGTCCGCCTCCTGCTCCATCGGGCCGGCGTCTGGCGCTCGGCCAAGTTCCGCCCATGACCACCGTCACCGGCGAGCGGGTCACGACGTCCGAGCGCGGGTTCAACCCGACCTGGCAGCGCCATGTCGCCGCCTACCGGGGCGCCGCCGAGCTGCTCGGGCCGGGACGGGTGCTCGACCTCGGCTGCGGCATCGGCCACAGCTACGAGCTCCTCGCCCCGCGGGAGACGGTGGGCCTCGACCTCGACCCGCAGGCGCTGGCCGGCCAGGCGCGGGAGACCGTCGCCGCCGACATGCGGGCGCTGCCCTTCGCGGCCGGGAGCTTCGCCTCGGTCCTGTCGGTCCATTCGCTCGAGCACGTCCCCGACGCCGGACCGGTCGCCGCCGAGGTGGTGCGGGTCCTCGAGCCGGGCGGCGTCGCCGTGTTCGTCACCCCCAATCGTTTCACCTTCGCCCGGGCCGACGAGGTGATCGATCCCTACCACTACGTCGAGTACGGGCCGGACGAGCTCGCCGGGCTGCTCGAGCCGGCGTTCGCCGCGGTCGAGATCCTCGGGCTGTTCGGGTCGGCCCGCTACCTCGAGCTGGTGGCCGAACAGCGCGCCAAGCTCGACCGCCTGCTCGCCCTCGATCCGCTGCGTCTGCGCCGCTACGTCCCGCGCCGGGCCCGCCAGCGCCTGTACGACCTCCTCCTGACCCGCGAGCGGGCCGGCGACGACCCGCGGGCGGCCGCGATCACACCGGAGGACTTCAGCCTCGGGCGTGAGCAGGTGGCGCCGGCGGCGCTCGACCTGATCGCCGTCTGCCGCCGCGCCGGGTGACCGCGGGCACCGCCGCCCGCCCGCGGCACCCGGGGTGACGGCGGGCGCCGCCATCCGCCCGCGCTCCCGTACCACCAGCACCGGCGAGCGGCGAGCCCGCGAGCGGAGACCGCGGCCAGACCCAGCCACCCGCGGATTCCGTCCCCGGTTTTTGCGGGTGCCGTATCCTCCGCGTCGAAGTCGCTGGCTCCCGACCCGGAGGTGCTGGACGTGATCCGCAAGATCCTGCCGCTCGTGCTCGTCGCCGCCGTCGCCGTCGCGGTGGACGAGCGGCTGCGCAACCGCGTGCTCGACCTCCTGTTCGGAGCCGAGGAGGAGTTCGACTACACGCCGACCACCTCGGGCGCGGCGCCGCCCGAGCACGTCAGCTGAGCTTGAGCCTCGAGGTCAGGGTGGCGACCTGGCTGCGGCCGGTGGCCGAGTCGAAGGACGACGCGTAGGCGGCCACGGCGACCGTCCCGCCCGCGCGCAGCTGGGCTACGAGGGCACGCTTGGGGCGGACGCTGAGCTGGGCCCGGCGGCCGCCGGGGATGAGGAACAGGGTGCTGCCGAGGACCTGGGCCCGACGGAGGGCGGCGACCGGCGAGCGGGGCACGGCGACGGTGGACACGGTCAGCCGTCCGCGGCAGAGCTTGGCCGCGTGGGGGCAGCGGACGCCGACGACGATCGTGCCGCCGCGGGCCAGCGCCGGGGCGGAGAGGCCGAGCTTGAGCGGGGCGGGCGGTTGCGTGCCGGGCGTCGTCTTCGGGGGCGGGCTCGAGGTGGTGAGGACGGTGGCCGTCCCCGACACCCGTGCTTGGGCGCCGCCGTCGTCCTTGATCGTCGTGGCCACGGCGTAGGCGCCGCTGTGAACGTAGCTGTGGGTCGCGGTGACGGCGAACCCGCCGGTCGGGGCGGCGGTCACCGAGCCGACGCCGGTGGTCCCGTCGCCGAAGGCGATGGTCGCGGTGAAGTCGGTCGCCGCGGCCCCGGGGTTGGCGTCGGTGAAGGTGGCGACCGTGGCCGCCGCCGGTGTCCCCTGGCTGGCCGTGACCGGGAGCGCGACCGCGGTCAGGGCGGCGTCGGTGACGAGCAGGGCGGCCGGACCGCTCGAGGCCGTCGCCGTCGGCCCGGTGATCGCCACCGAATAGCTGACGCCGCCCTCCTCGGCGTAGGCGTGCGACGCGTTGACGGCGTAGAGGCAGCCGCCGATGAGGAGGCCGATCCCGCCGGTGACCGTCGCCGGCGACGTCGTTCCGTCGCCCCAGGTCACCGTCCCCGAGTACTGGCCGGCGGCTGAGCAGCCGAGCAGGCCGGAGAGGCCGTCGGTGAGGTCGGCCACGGCACTGTTGAAGCTCACGCCCTCGACCGCTCCGGGCGGCGTGGCGGTCACCGTCAGGGCCAGCGCCGGGGACGCCGGGATGAGGACGCAGGCGGCGGCGACGGCTACGGCGAGCCTCGCGGCGATGGCCTTCCCTGATCGCACGGGCCCAGCCTATCCGCGGGCGGTGACGTGGAGCGTCACCTGGAGGCCGAGCGGGTCATAGAGCAGGCCGGGACCGCCGGCGCGGATCAGCAGCGTGTGGGTTCCGACCGAGAGCAGCGGCAGGCGCAGGCGCCCGCGCCGGCAGTCGAACGGCAGCCGGTGGTCGATCCGGCACTCGAACACGCGCGCCGCGGGATCGTCGGCGCCGACGACGACCACGGGCCGGCGGCCGGCGCGGGGCGCGGCGCGCAGGACGCCGCGGGGCGCGGTCAGCAGGCGCAGGAAGACCTGCGGCTGGCCGGTGCTCAGGCCGGTCAGGTTGGCGGCGGTCGAGGTGAAGGTGGCGAGGGTTCCGTCGCCGGCCAGGGTCGGGCGCTCGAGCAGCTCGCCGCCGACCTCCGGGCCGGGGGCGGCCCCGCGGGGGGCGACGTCGACGACGGACGTCGTACGCAGGTTGAGGTCGCGGACGAAGACGTTCTCCCGGGGGCCGCCGCCGGGGGCGAGGTTGCGCGCGAAGGACTCGAAGGTAACGAACAGGCCGGTCGGGGTGATGAACGGGGCGAAGCTGTCGTTGTTGCCCTCGTAGCCGGCGTTGTCCTGGCTGATCAGGGTGGTGGTGTGGCGGCGGCGGTCGCGGACGAACACGTTCGACCGGGGGCGGCGATCCTCGCCGGGGACGAGGTTGGTCGCGTTGGAGTCGAAGGCGACGAGGCGACCGTCGCTGCTGAGCGAGGAGATCTGGGTGAAGGGGGAGGCCACCGCCGCGTTCTGGGCCTGGCCGCGGCTGCCGACGCTGACCTGCTCGGTCGTGTCGGTCGCCGGGACCCGAACGAAGACGTCGGCGAGCCGGTTGCCATCGCCGGGGACGAGGTTGGTGGCGGCGGAGGCGAAGCTGATCACGCGGCCGTCGGCGCTGATCGCCGGCGTGCTCGACGCCCCGTTCGCCTCGACGCTGCCGTGGGCCAGGCTCACGCGGATGGTCCGCTGGGTCAGGCGGTCGCGGACGAAGACGTCGCTGACCCCGTTCTGGTCGCCGGGGACGAGGTTGCTGGCGAAGGACGCGAAAGCGACGAAGCGGCCGTCGGCGGAGATCGCCGGTTGGACCGACGGCCCGTTGGCCGGGCTCCCGTCGGGGGCGACGCTGACGTCCTCGATCTTGCCGGCCCCGGCCCGGACGTAGATGTCGGCGCTCCCGCTCGAGCGGGGCGTGAGGTTCGACGCGGCCGAGACGAAGGCGACGATGCTGCCGTCGGCCGAGACCGCGGGCGCGGCGCAGGCGCCGTTGGCCGGCGTGCCGTCGGGGGCGAGCGAGATCAGGCGGTCGCCGCCCGTGAGCACGCTGGAGAGGTGGATCTGGCCGGCCGAGGTGAAGGCGACGCTGCTGCCGTCGGTGGAGACCGCCGCGTCGGTGCCCGACGGCCCGACCGTCCCGCTGACCGGGAACGTCCGCTCGGGCAGGTAGCTGGCCAGGGCGGAGCCGGCGCCGATGGCGGTGGCGAGTCCGGCCACGGCGATCGCCCCGGCGAGCGCGGCCCGGCGGCGGAGGCGGCGGGTCACCGGCCCGGCTGTCCCGACGGCGCCGAGGGCTTGGTCTGGGAGGCGGGGATGACGGGGGCGGGCGCCGGCCGCGGGGCTGGAGCCGGGGCGGCGACCGGGGCCGGGGTCCTGACCGCGGGCGCCGGCGGGGTGTAGACGGGAGCCGGGGTCGGCGCGGGGGCGGGGGCGGGGGTGACCGCCGGCGCGGCGGCGCCCGCCGGCGCGACCGCCTTCGCCTGGGCCGGCGCCTTGGCCGCCGGCCGCGGCGTGGGCGTGGGCTTGGGCTTGGGCTTGGGCTTAGGCTTGGCGGCCGGGCGTGACGCGGCGGGGCGGGGCGTCGAGGTCACGGGCGCGACCGGCGCCACCGGTCCGGCCGCCAGCTTGGGCGGCGCCGGGACGACGGCGGCCGAGGGCGCCGGGGGCGCGGCCGCGGTCGGGCCGCCGCCGATCACGCCGGCGATCTTGAGCGTGACCGCCAAGCCGGCGAGGACGACGGCGATGGGAGCGAGGACGAGAAGGGCGAAGCGCTTCATCGGTCCGAGCGGCCGGCGGCGCGGGCCGCGGGGGGCCTCAGCGGCGGCGGGCGCCGAAGGGAGAATCGCGGGGACGCGGACACCGGGCCAACCATAACCCAGGGCGCCGGCGGCGGCAGCGGTCAGGCGAGCTTCGGCGTGCTCCAGGGCGCCGCCAGGCGGGCCTCGAGCTCGGGGGCGAGGGCGTCGATGGCGACGCGCCGCTGCTCGAGGGAATCGCGCTCGCGCAGGGTGACCGTCCCGTCGGCCAGGCTCTCGTGGTCGATCGTCACGCACCAGGGCGTGCCGATCTCGTCGTGGCGGCGGTAGCGCTTGCCGATCGAGCCGCCGTCGTCGTACTCGGTCTGCAGGCGCCGGCGCAGGCCGGTGTAGACCTCGCGGGCCAGCTCGGGATGGCCGTCCTTGCGCAGGAGCGGCAGGACGGCGACCTTGATCGGGGCGAGGGCGGGGTGGAGGCGCAGGACGGTGCGGGGGCCGCCGTCGAGCGCCTCCTCGTCGTAGGCGTCGACGAGGAAGGCGAGCGTCGCCCGGTCGGCGCCGGCGGCCGGCTCGATCACGTGGGGGACGTAGCGGTCGCCGGTCGGCTGGTCGAAGTACTCGAGCTTCTCGCCGGAGTGGGCCGAGTGGGCGGAGAGGTCGAAGTCGCCGCGGTTGGCGATGCCCTCGAGCTCCGACCAGCGGCCGGGCTCGGGCGAGCTCGACGACGGAAAGCGGTACTCGATGTCGCTGGTGGCCGAGGAGTAGTGGGAGAGCTCGTCGGGGTCGTGGGGGCGCAGGCGGAGGTGGTCGGGGCGGATGCCGAGCTCGAGGTACCAGCGCTCGCGCTCGGCGATCCAGTGCTCGAACCAGCGGTCGGCTTCGCGCGGAGGGACGAAGAACTCCATCTCCATCTGCTCGAACTCGCGGGTGCGGAAGATGAAGTTGCCGGGGGTGATCTCGTTGCGGAACGACTTGCCGACCTGGGCGATGCCGAACGGCGGCTTCTTGCGGGCGAACTGGAGCACGTTCTTGAAGTTGACGAAGATCCCCTGGGCGGTCTCGGGCCGCAGGTACACGGTGGCGGCCGAGTCCTTGACCGGCCCGGCGTGGGTCTCGAACATGAGGTTGAAGTCGCGCGACTCGGTCAACGAGCAGCCGTCCCAGTCGCCGGGGTGCCGGGACGGCTTCTGGGGGCAGGCGAGGTCGCCGAGGTGGTCGGCGCGGAAGCGCTGGCCGCAGGTGCGGCAGTCGACGAGGGGGTCGGTGAAGCCGGCGAGATGGCCGCTGGCCTCCCACGTCTTCGGGTGCTGGATGATCGCCGAGTCGAGGGCGACGATGTCGTCGCGCTCGCCGACCATCGCCCGCCACCACTCGGCCTTGACGTTGTTCTTGAGCAGCACGCCGTAATGGCCGTAGTCGTAGGTCGAGCCGACGCCGCCGTAGATCTCCGACGACGGGAAGACGAAGCCGCGCCGCTTGCACAGGGCGACGATCTTCTCCATGGTCACGGTGTCGGTCATCCGCCGGATGCTATGCGACCGCCGGTCGCGCCGAGCCCGCGGCTGGCACTCCTATACTTGGAGTGCCATGCCGATCTACGAATACCGCTGCGACCAGGGCCACACGTTCGAGGTCATGCGGCGCATGACCGACGAGCCGCTCTCCGAATGCCAGACGTGCTCGGCTCCGGTCGAGCAGGTGTTCCATCCGATCGCCATCCACTTCAAGGGCTCGGGCTTCTACAACACCGACTACGGGACCAAGAAGCGCTCGCGCGAGCAGCAGGAGAAGAACGGCGAGAAGGCGAAGGCCGAGGCCAAGACGGAGACGAAGTCCGAGAACGGCGGCGGCAAGGCGTCGGAGTCCAAGGCCTCGGACGCCAAGGCGCCGGCGTCGAGCACGACGTCGAGCACCGAGAAGAAGGCCTCGCCGCCCAAGAAGTCCAGCGAGTAGCGCCGGTCAGCCGCCCAGGAACCGCTGGGTCGCCGCCCGCCGCTGGGCGTCGGAGACGAGCAGGCCGACGCCGCCGTCGGAGAGGGTGGCGGTGCCGTCGGGACGGAGCACCTGGGTCGGCGGCGAGCCGCTGGTCGCGAGGGCGCCGAGGAGGCCGAGCAGCGTGACCGCGCCCATGTCCGAGCGGATCGCCTTCGGCGCCTGCCAGGAGATCCACGGCAGGCGCAGGACGGCGCCGGGCGAGAGCAGGCGGTGCTCCATCGCGGCGAACAGCTTCTGCTGGCGGCGGGCCCGGACGAGGTCGGTTTCGCCGGGGGAGCAGTTGTTGTGGCGGGTGCGCGCCAGGGCCAGGGCCTGGGCGCCGCTCAGGTGCGTGGTGCCGGCCTTCAGGCGCAGGGTGTAGCCGCCGTTGCGAAAGCCGCCGCTGATCAGCGAGACGACGCACCCGCCGGTGTAGTCGACGCCGCCGAGGGCGTCGACGAGGGCGGGGAAGTTGTCGAAGTTGACCTCGACGAGGTGGTTGATGGGGATGCCGAGGTACTGCTTGACCGTCTCGATGGCCAGCGCCGGGCCGCCGAAGGCGTAGGCGGCGTTGATCTTGGCCCGGCCGTGGCCGGGGATCGAGACGATCGTGTCGCGGGGGATCGACAGGCGGGCGGAGTGGCCGCCGCCGATCCGGATCAGGAAGATCACATCCGAGCGGCTCGGGCCCGAGGTCGACGCGCCGGCCTCCTTGGTGCCCTTGGTGCGCAGGTCGGAGCCGAGCACGAGGATGGTGTTGGCGCTGGTCAGCGGCCAGCTGCCGCCGTCGAGCGCGGCCTTGGCCGCGGCGGAGACGCCGGGAGCGCTGCGAACGCTGATCACGAAGAGCACGAGCGACAGGACGAGCCAGGCGCCGAGCGCGACGGCTAGCCAGCGGGCGATCCGTCCGAGGCCGGGCGGCGGGCGCCGGGGGCCGCCGCGCCGGGGGAGCAGGCGGGGGCGGGCGCGATAGAGGGTGTAGCTCGGCGGTTCCTCGGCGTCACTCGGGCCGGGGCTTGGGAGCGGTGGCGGCAGGCGCGGCGTCGGGGCGCGCGCCGGCGGGTGGGGCGCCGGCGGCCGGGGAGGGCGCCGCGGCGCCGGGGGCTCAGGGTCGTCGGCCATACGGGCGCCCCTATAGTGGCGTACGCCACGCGGGGCAGGGCCGGTCGGGCGCGGCCTGCGGGCCGGCGCCGCGCGACGCCCCCACCACCATGTCCGCCGAACGCCCGCCTGCCACCGCCGACCCTGGGGCCGACCGGGTGATCGGGGTCGACCTGGGGGGGACGAAGCTCCTGGCCGGGGTCGTCGACCGCGACCTGCGCGTCCACGCGCGGGTCAGGCGGGCGGCGCCGAGCGAGGACACCGAGACGCTGCTGGGCGCGGTGGCCGACGCGGTGGAGGAGCTGCGGGGGCAGGCCGGGGGGGAGGTGCTGGGGGTGGGCTACGGCATTCCCTGCCTGCTCGACGCGGGCCGGGCGGTGGCCGTCTCCTCGACCCACCTGCCGCTGGTCGGCGTCCGGTTCGCGGCGGCGATGGCGGAGCGGACGGGCCTGGCGGGGTTCGTCGACAACGACGCCAACCTCGCCCTGCTGGCCGAGCAGCGCCAGGGCGCGGCGCGGGGGGCGCGGGACGCGGTGATGCTGACCTTGGGCACGGGGATCGGGGGGGCGATCCTGATCGACGGCGCGCTCCACCGGGGGGCGCGGGGCGGGGCGGGCGAGCTCGGCCACATGGTGGTCTGGGCCGATGGGCCGCCGTGCGGGCCAGGCTGCCCGAGTCGGGGCTGCCTGGAGGCGCTGGCGTCGGGCACGGCGCTCCTGCGCGCCGCGCGGCGAGCCGCGACCCGCCACCCGGAGTCGGGGCTCGGGAGGGCGCAGGCGGCGGGACGGACGATCGACGGGGCCCTGGTCAGCGAGCTGGCGGGCGGCGGCGACGGTGTGGCGGCGGCGGTCCTGGCCGAGCTCGGCAGCTGGCTGGGGATCGGCCTGACCAGCCTGGTCAACGTCTTCAACCCGGAGGTGATCGTGATCGGCGGCGGGGTCGGCGCGGCCGGCGAGCTGATCCTCGGGCCGGCGCGGGCGGTGGTCGCGGCGCGGGCGCTGCCGATGCCGGGGGCGCCGGTGCGGATCGCCGCGGCGCACTTCGGGGCCGAGTCCGGCATGCTCGGGGCCGCCGTGCTCGCCTACGACTCGATCGACCGGAGGGCCATATGACGGGACGCCTGGTGGTCTGCCCGACGCCGATCGGAAACCTCGAGGACGTCACCCTGCGGGTGCTGTCGAGCCTGCGCGAGGCCGACCTCGTCGCGTGCGAGGACACCCGCCGCACGCGCGTCCTGCTCGACCGCTACGGCGTGCGGGGCAAGCTCGTCTCCTATCGCGAGCACAACGAGCGCGAGCGGTCGCTGGAGCTGGTCGAGAAGATGCGGGCCGGCCAGGTGGTGGCCCTCGTCTCCGACGCCGGCATGCCGCTGATCTCCGACCCGGGCTTCCTGCTCGTGCAGGCGTGCGTGGCCGCCGGCCTGGCCGTCGAGGTCCTGCCGGGGCCGAGCGCGGTGCTGGCGGCCCTCGTCGCGTCGGGCCTGCCGTCGGGCCACTGGCGGTTCTCGGGCTTCCTGCCGCGCAAGCGCCCAGAGCTCGAGGCGATGCTGTCGGGGAACGCGGAGACGCTCGTCGCCTTCGAGTCGCCCAAGCGAACGGCCAAGTCGCTGGCCGTGCTGGCCGAGATCGACCCGGACCGGCCGGTCGCCGTCTGCCGGGAGCTGACCAAGCTCCACGAGGAGGTCCGCCGGGGCAAGGCGGCCGCCCTGGCCGCCCACTACGCGGCGCAGGAGCCGCGGGGCGAGGTCGCCCTGGTCATCGGCGCCGCCGGGCCGCAGCAGACCGAGGAGGCGACGGCGGTCGAGGCGGTGCGCGAATTGATCGCGGCGGGGGCCAAGAAGCGGCCGGCGGCGAGCGTCGTCTCCCGGTTGACCGGCGTGCCTGCCAACCGGCTCTATCGGGGTGTGACGGAGGGCCCCTACCCGACCGCCGGATGACGATGATCCCCGGGCCGATCCGCGTTCTCCTGGTCGACGACGACGACCTCATGCGAGCCGGCCTGCGGGCCATCATCTCGAGCGACCCGACGATCGAGGTCGTCGGTGAGGCGGCGACCGGCCGGGGCGCGGTCGGCGCGGTTCGGGCGCTGGGCGCCGAGCTGGTCCCGATGGCCGTGCGCCTGCCCGACTGGACGGGATCGCCGCCACCGCCCAGGTCCTGGCGGCCGCGCCGACGGTGAAGGTGGTGATCCTGACCACGTTCGAGCAGGACGACTACATCTTCGGGGCGATCGACGCCGGGGCCTCCGGCTTCCTGCTCAACTCAAGCGCACGCGTCTGGAGGAGCTGCTCGCGGCGATCCATGCCGTCGCCGCCGGCGACTCTCTCCTGTCGCCGTCGATCACCCGGATCGTGCTCGACCGCCTCGCCCGCCAGCCCGCGGCCCGGGTCGGGGGCGCCGACCGGCTGGCCGAGCTGACGCCGCGCGAGCGCGAGGTGCTCGAGCTCCTGGCCCGCGGTCTGTCCAACGGCGAGATCGCCGCGGCCCTCGTGATCGCGGCGTCGACCGTCAAGACGCACATCAAGCGGATCCTGATGAAGCTGGACCTCCGCGACCGGATCCAGCGGTCATCCTCGCGTACGAAACCGGCCTGGCCGGGCGCTCAGGCCCTGATCGAAGCCCCCTCGCTCCGCCGCCCTGACTCGCTGGCGCCCCGGGGCACGGCTCGGGGGGCTCGCGCGCGGGCCGCCCGCCGCCACCGTGGTGCTCGCCATGGGGCCGTCGAGCGGCGGGCGGCCGCGGCTCAGGGTCAGCTCGCGCGCGCCGGACATCACCGGCTGCCGCCCGTCGACCCGAGCATGGCCGCCATCGCCAAGCGCCCCAACGTGGGCGTCCTCCACGATGACGGCTTGACGGGTGCCGATATCGGTATATGATGTGGCCCATGGCCCGAGCAGCAACGACGTCGGACGTGTTCAACGCGATCGCCGAGCAGCAGCGCCGGGAGATCCTGGTGGTGCTGCGGACAGGTGAGTGGCCGGTGACCGAGTTGGCCCAGGAGCTGGGGATGACCCAGCCGGGGGCCTCGAAACACCTGCGGGTGCTCCGGGAGGTCGGACTGGTGGGGGACCGCAGGGCGGGCAAGCAGCGCCTGTACGGCCTTGACGCCCGCGGGCTGCGGCCGGTTCACGAGTGGACCGGCGGGTTCGAGCGATTCTGGAACGAGAGCTTCGACCGGCTGGACGAGTACGTGCGGGACCTCAAGCAGGTCAGACAGGAGGAGTAGCTGATGAGCGCGACGGGACGAGGAGCGCCGACGGAGTCCGCGACGGCCGAGCGGGAGATCGTGATCTCCCGGGTCATCGGTGCCCGACGGGAGCTGGTGTTCGAGGCGTTCACCGAGGTGCGGCACCTGTCGCGGTGGTGGGGACCGGACGGGTTCACCACCACCACGCGGTCGTTCGAGTTCCGCGTCGGCGGGGAGTGGGACTTCGTGATGCACGGACCGGACGGGACCGACTATCAGGAGTGGATCTCCTGGACCGAGATCGCCCGGCCGGAGCGGATCGCGCTGCGGCACGGTGAGTTCCGCGGCGACCCGAACGCCTTCGAGTCGGTCTTGACGTTCGCGGCCGACGGCGCGGCGACCCGGATCGAGATGCGCGCGGTGTTCCCCACCAAGGAGCTGCGCGACGAGGCGGTCGAGAAGTACCACGCGCTCGAGGGCGGCGAGCAGAGCTTGAGCAACCTGGCGGCCTACGTCGCCGAGCTCGCTCGCCAGGGGGTTGAGGACTGATGGCCGGAAGGGTGTTCTTCGGCGTGACGATGTCGCTGGACGGGTTCATCGCGCCCGAGGCGAGCATGGACGACCCGGACGTGCAGCGCATGACGGCGCAGTGGATGGAACTGCAGCAGCTCCTCCTTCGCAGCACGGTTCGCCGCGGGCACCGGCGCACGCCGGGGGCGACTTTCCCCCCGATCCACCGATTGAGCGATGAATTCGTGCGAGGGGGTAGGTCTCTACCGTCATGAGCGATAGAAAAGTAGTTCTCAAAATGGTCATGTCTCTCGACGGTTTTGTCACCAGCCCCGACGGGACCCATGAATGGATGTTCGAGTGGTTCGGCGACGACTCAGGTGACTGGAACCGCCGCGCGCTCGAGGCGGCCGGCGTTCACGCGATGGGCCGCCGCAGCTACGAGATCATGGGTCCGCACTGGGCGGCGTCCGAGGGTCCGATCGCAACCGCGATGAACGAGAAACCGAAGGCTGTCTTCTCCCACACCCTGAAAAAGGCGGAATGGGGACCGGTCGAGATCTTCGGCGGGGACCTGGGCGCGGAGATCGCGGACCTGAAGACTCGGGGCGACGAAGGGACGGTCCTCGTCCACGGCGGCCCCGACTTCGCCAAGTCGCTGACCCGCCTCGGCCTCGTCGACGAATACCAGCTGACGACGGTCCCGATTGCGATCGGCGCCGGGCGCAGCCCATTCGCCGACCTGGAAGAGCACCTGAAGCTGGACGTGGTCGAAGAGGAGCGCTTCCGAAGCGGAGCCCTCGCGCAGATCCTGGTGCCAAAGGGATGAGCGACCGTCCAGAGCAGGTGGGCCAGTTCGAGCCCGCTTGAAGGTCGAAACGGTTTTCGACCTCGATCCGCCGATGCGCACAAGCGGCGACCCGTGCGAGAACGGCTCAGTCGGTGACCGGCACGTCCCCGAACCGCTCGCGCCAGGCGACGAGATCGGCTTCGGTCAGCTTGCGGAAGAGGACCGGCGGGGTCGAGAACGGGTGGCCCGCCGGCAAGGCGTCCGGCTCGAAGCGGGTCGGCCAGCCCCGGTCGGCCGCCGGGACGCCCAACGCGTCGAGGACGGTGGCGGCCGTGAACGGCATCACCGGCGCGCTCAGACGGGCGAACACGGCGATCAGGTTGATCGCCGTGCGCAGGGTCACCGCCGCGTCGTCCGGGTCGGTCTTGACCGCCGCCCACGGCTGCTTGCGGTCGAAGTAGGCGTTGCCCCGGCTCCACACCGCCCGCAGGCGGCCCATCGCCTTGCGGAACTCGAGGTCGGCCATCAGCTGCGTGTACTCGGCGATCCCGGCGTCGACGTCGGCGGCCAGAACGGCCTCCTCCTCGCCCGGTGTGCCGCCGCCCGGCACCTCCCCGCCGAACCGACGCGTCGACAGGGCGAGCGACCGGTTGACGAAGTTGCCCAACGTGTCGGCCAGATCCTTGTTGACGGCCACGGCGAACGTCTCCCACGAGAAGCTCGTGTCGTCGGACTCCGGCGCGTTGGCCATCAGGTAGTAGCGCCAGTAGTCGGGGGACAGCAATTCCAGCGCGTCGTCCATGAACACTCCGACGCCCCGGCTGGTCGAGAACTTGCCGCCGTAGTAGGTCAGCCAGTTGAACGCCTTCAAGTAGTCGACGAGCTTCCACGGCTCGCCCGACCCGATCAGCATCGACGGGAAGCCGATCGTATGGAAGGGCACGTTGTCCTTGGCCATGAACTCGACGTACCGGACGTCCTCGGCCTCGTACCACCACCGCCGCCACGCGTCCGGCTCCCCCCGGGCGTCCGCCCACTCCCTGGTCGCCCCGATGTACTCCAACGGCGCGTCGAACCACACGTAGTACACCTTGTCCTCGAAGCCCGGCCGGTCGACCGGGACGCCCCACTTGAGGTCGCGCGTGATGCTGCGGTCCTCGAGCCCCTCGTCCAGCCACTTCAGGCCGATCGACCGGGCGAGCACCGGCCAGTCGCGCTTGGCCTCCAGCCACTCCCGCAGCGGCCCGGTCAGCTTCGACTGGAGCAGGAACAGGTGGCGGCTCTCCCGCACCTCGAGCTCCCGGCTGCCCGAGATCGCCGACCGCGGCTCGATCAGCTCGGTCGGGTCGAGCAGGCGGCTGCAGTTCTCGCACTGGTCGCCCCGAGCCCGGTCGTAGCCGCAGTGCGGGCAGGTGCCGATGATGTAGCGGTCGGGCAGGAAGCGCCCGTCGGCCGGCGAGAACATCTGCCGGGTGACCCGCTCCTCGATCAGGCCCTGCTCGTCCAGGCGGCGCCCGAACTGCTGGGTCAGCTCCCGATTCTGGACCGACGAGCTGCGGCCGAAGACGTCGAACGAAAGCCCGAACGCCGCGCACACCCGGGCCTGGACCTCGTGCTGCTCGCGGCAGTATTCGGCCACCTCGAGCCCGGCCTCGGCCGCCGCGAGCTCGGCCGGCGTCCCGTGCTCGTCGGTCGCGCAGACGTAGAGCACCTCCTCGCCCCGGGCCCGCAGGAAGCGCGCGTGCACATCGGCCGGCAACATCGACCCGACGAGGTTGCCGAGGTGCTTGACCCCGTTGATGTACGGCAGCGCGCTGGTGATGAGGTAACGGGGCATCGGCGCCGGATTGTACGAGCGCCCGCCGCAATACCCTGGGGCGGTGAACGACAGCCACACCCACCTCCATCTCTGCGCGCCGTCCGACGCCGAGCTGGTCGCCGCGGCCGCCGCGGACGGCGTCACGCGCATCCTCACCGTGGCCATCGACGACGCCTCGTGCCTCGCGGCCCTCGCCGCCGCCCACGCCCACCCCGGCGTGTTCGCCGCGATCGGGCGCCACCCCACCAGCGCCGGCGACGACTTCGACGTCGACCGGCTCCATGTCCACGCGGCCGACCCCCGGTGCCTGGCGATTGGCGAGACCGGCTTTGACTACCATCACCGCTCCACCACCCCCGCCCAACAGCGGCGAGCGTTTCTCGGTCAGATCGACCTCGCCCGCGAGCTCGACAAGCCGCTCGTCATCCACACCCGCGAGGCCGACGACGACACCCTGGCCGTCCTGCGCGACCACGCCGGCGGCCTGCGCGTCCTCCTCCACTGCTTCTCCATGCCCGCCCGCCTGCCCGAATGTCTGGACGCCGGCTGGTGGATCTCCTTCGCCGGCAACGTCACCTTCCCCAAGGCCGCCGACCTGGCCGCGGCCGCCGAGCTCGTGCCCGCCGACCGGCTGCTGGTGGAGACCGACGCTCCCTTCCTCTCGCCCGTGCCCCGCCGCGGGCGCCCCAACCAGCCGGCCGCGGTCGTCCACACCGCCCGCTTCCTCGCCGACCGGCGCGGCGTCCCCTACGCCCAGCTCGAGCAGGAGGTCGACCGCTGCGCGGCCGAGCTGTTCGGATGGTGACCCCCCGGCAGGCGAGCCTGCGCCGCCTCGACCAGTTCGACGTCCATCCCCGGCGCGAGCTCGGCCAGAACTTCCTGATCGACTCGAACATCCTCGGCGTGATCGAGCGCGCCGCCGAGCTCGCTCCCACCGACGTCGTGCTCGAGGTCGGCGGCGGCCTCGGCGTGCTCTCCGAGTACCTCGCCGCCCGCGCCGGGCATGTCCATGTCGTCGAGATCGACCGCCGGCTCGAGCCCGCCCTGCGCGACGCCCTCGACCCCTACGCCAACGCCAGCCTCCACCTCGCCGACGCCATGGACCTCGACTTCGCCGCCCTCGACCCCCCCGTCGGCAAGGTGGTCGCCAACCTGCCCTACAACGTCGCCGCCGGGGTCATCCTCCGCACCGTGTTCGACCTCCCCGACGCGACGATCTGGGTGGCGATGGTCCAGCGCGAGGTCGGCGAGCGGTTCGCCGCCGCCCCCGGCAGCCGCGTCTACGGGATCCCGTCGGTCCTGGCCCAGGCCGCCTGCGAGGTCCGCGTCCTGCGCCGCGTGGCCCGGACGGTCTTCCACCCGGTGCCCCACGTCGACTCGGTGCTCCTCGGACTGCGCCGCCGCGCCCCCGCGCCGTCGCCCGCCCTGCGCGCCCTGGTGGCCGGCGCCTTCGCCCACCGGCGCAAGGCCCTCGCCCGGTCGCTGGCCCTGAGCACCGGCGCCGACGTCGCCGCCGTCCGCGCCGCTCTCGTCGCGCTCGGCCACCCGCCCGACGCCCGGGCCGAGCGCCTGCGTCCCGACGAGTTCGCCGCCCTCGCGGAGGCGCTCTAGTGGCCGCCGCCACCGAGCTCGCTCCGGCCAAGATCAACCTCTGCCTCTACCTCGGCCCGGTCCGGGCCGCCGACGGACGCCACGAGCTGGTCTCGGTCATGCAGTCGCTGTCGCTCGCCGATCGCCTCACCCTCAGCGACCGGCCCGGCTCGGCCGACGAGGTCCGCTGCCCCGGGGTCGACGGGCCGAACATCTGCGCCGCCGCGCTCGCCGCCTTCCGCGCGGCCACCGGCTGGGACGGCCCCGGCCAGCTGCTCGAGATCGAGAAGCACGTTCCCGTCGCCGCCGGGATGGGCGGCGGCTCGGGCGACGCCGCCGCCACCCTGCGGCTCGTCTTCGCCCGCGCCGGTCTGGTCGACGAGGCGCTCGAGCTCGAGCTGGCCACCGGCCTCGGGGCCGACGTCCCCGGCCAGCTGCGCCCCGGCCGGGTGCTGGCCACCGGGGCCGGCGAGCGCGTCCGCCGCCTCGAGGATCCGGAGCCGTTCGGCGTGCTCGTGCTGCCGTCGCGGGCCCAGCTGAGCACGGCCGCCGTCTACGCCCAGGCCGACCGGATGGGGCTCGGGCGCACCGCCGCCGCGCTCGCCGCCCTCGACCCGCTCGGCCGGCCCGAGTACGTCAACGATCTCGAGCCGGCCGCCCGCGCGCTCGAGCCGTCGATCGACCCGGCGCTCGCCCTCGCCCGCCGGCTCGGCGCCCATACGGCCATGGTCAGCGGGTCGGGGCCGACCGTGATCGGGCTCTTCGACACGCCGGCGGCGGCGCAGGCCGCCCTCGCGGTCGCAGCTTGCGACCCGGCCCCGGTGGCCGCCGTTCCGTTCACCCGCGCCGTGCGTCACAATCCCCCGGTCGGGTCATGAGCAACACCGCGACCATTTACATCGTCGCCGCATGCTGCGGGGTCCTCGGCCTCGCGGCTTACGTCGGCCTGATCCTCGTCCCCGCCTGGGGCTCCTACACCCGCCTCTGGCAGCGGCTGGCCGCCAGCTTCCTCTCGCTCTTCGTCCTCGCCGCCCTCCTCGGGATCGGCCTGCTCGGCGCCGGCGGGGTCCTCTGGCTCTATGACCACTTCACCGCGGCCTGATCCCCGGCCGTCCGGCGCCCGCCGCGGCGGCGCCCGCTGATGGCCGTCGTCGCCGGTGCCGTCGATCTCGACGCCCTGGACGCCGTCACCGAGGCGGTCGAGGCGGGATCCGGGCTGCCCGAGGTCGTCCGCGCCGCCGCCCGCGTCCTCGACGCCAGCCTGGCCGTGGTCGATCGGGCCGGCCATACGCTCGCCGTGGCCGCCCGCTCGCCGGCCGACGAGCGCTCGCTGCTGAGCGACGGTCGCGACGTCGAGATCGTCGAGCTCCGCGTCGCCGATGCCCCGGTCGGGCGCATCCACATGCGCGCCCGGTCGGAGTCGGGCGTGGCTCTGCTGCGCCTGGTGACGACACTCATCGCCTCGGAGGTCGAGCGGGTCCAGGCCCCGGAGCGCGCGTCGGAGGCCGCGACCGCGGCCTTCGTCCGCGCCGTCCTCGATCGCCAGCTCGTCGATCGCGAGGCGCTCGTCGCCGGCGGCCGCTCGATCGGCATGCCCCAGATCGAGCGGGGCGGGGCGATCCTCGTCGCCCACGTCCGGCCGCTCGTGCCGGCCGAGGAGGGCTGGCGCGCCCGCGTGCGCCAGGTCTCCGAGCGCGGCGCCCGCGGAACCGCCCCGACGGCGATCGCCCTGCTCTCCCCGCGCGACGCCCTGGCCGGGGCGGAGATCGTCGTGCTCATCCCCGGCGCCGACGACGCCGCCGCCCAGCGGGCGGTCGACGGGGTCCTGCGCGAGCTCCAGGCCAGCCTCCCCGGGTTCGCCTTCGCCCTCGGGCGCAGCCGCGTCGCCGCCGACCCGCTCGACCTGCCGCGGGCGGCCGACGAGGCCCGCCTGGCCGCCAACGTCGCCGACGGCGACGCCGACCGGCTCGTGCTCGCCTTCGAGGAGACCGGCGCCTATCGCCTGCTGCTCAGCGCGATGAGCGAGAACCCGATCGAGCTCCAGCGCTTCTACGCCGAGACGGTCGAGCCGCTCGTCGCCTACGACGAGCAGTACGAGACCGACCTCGTCGCCACCGTCGAGGCCTTCCTCGAGGCCGACGGCAACGTCGCCGGCACCGCTCAGCGCCTGTTCACCCACCGCCACACCGTCCGCTACCGGCTCGAGCGCGTGCGCGAGCTCTCCGGCCTCGACGTCGGCTCGAGCGACGGTCGCGAGAAGCTCTCGCTCGGCCTCAAGGCCATGCGCGTGCTCGGCATCGCCGGCGTCCGCGGCCCGGCCAGCGAGGCCGGCACCGGCGCCGGGCGGGTGCCCGCCCGCGGCGCGGCCAAGCTCCCGTGACCGTCGTCGAACCCGGCGACCCGGCCCCGCTCGTCCCCCTGATCGACGTCCGCGGGGCCCCGACCACGCTCGCCGTCCTGCGCGGCGAGGCGACGCTCCTCGTCTTCCTGCGCCACCTCGGCTGACTGTCCTGCCGCGAGCACCTCGTCGAGGTGGCCGAGGCGCAGCTCCCCGCGGCGGTGGTCACCTTCGCCGGCCCGGCCCTCCTGGCCGCCTTCGCCCCCGAGCTCGACGCCCTCGGGATGGTCGGCTTCGGCGACCCCACCCGCGCCCTCTACCGAGCGTTCGGCTTCGGCCGGGCGTCGCTCGCCCGCGTCTGGCTCGACCCCCGTGCGGTCGGCCACGACCTCGCCCTGCGCCGGCGGGCGCGCCCCGGCGGCGGCCGGCCGCGGCTCCCCCGCCAGGACACCCTCCAGCTCGGCGGCGACGTGATTCTCGACGCCGGCGGCCGGGTCCGCTGGGTCTGCGCCAGCCGCGGACCCGAGGACCGGCCGTCCGTGGAGGCGATTATTGACGCTATGTTGCGATCCGGCTGACGCAGAAACCTTCTTGGGGCGGCCTACGTATCAACAGGTGATGACCGAACGCCCTGCCACCATCTTTGTGCCTTGCCCAACGACCAGCCACCGGCGCGGAGGTCCCCGTCCATGATCGTCACGCCGATCCAGGAGCTCGTGGCCGCCACCGAACGGGAGGCCGGAGCCGACGAGTTCGCCGACGCCCTGGCCGCCCTGGCCGACCTGGCCGTCGGGGCCCGCCGCCAGCGCGAGCGCCTCTCCCGTCTGGAGACCGCCGAGGACGAGCGCGTCTGCCGGGCGGTCGAGCACCTCGCCGAGCTCGAGCGCCACGCCTACGAGGTGGGCGTCGAGGCCGCCCGGGTCCGCCACGAGCTCCAGCACGCCCGCCTGATCTGACCCCGCCGGGCCGCGCCGGGCCGGCGGGGCCGGGCCGGGCCAGCTGGGGGGCAGGGACTCGAACCCCGATAGCCGGCGCCAAAGGCCGGAGTCTTGCCATTAGACGACCCCCCAAGGGTGCGGCGGCGCCACGATTCTAGGCGGGCGGAGCGCGGCGCCGAGGAGTCGGCCGGTCGGGCGCGCCGCCCGGCGCCCGTCAACCGCCGCGCTCGACCGCCAAGCCTTACCCTGCCTGTGTGGCCGCACCCACCGTCGTCATCCTCGCCGCCGGCCAGGGCACCCGGATGCGCTCGAAGGTCCCCAAGGTGCTGCACGACCTCTGCGGTCGGCCGCTCATCGCCTGGTCGATCGCCGCCGCCCGCGACGCCGGGGCGGGCAAGATCGTCGTCGTCGTCGGCCCCGGCGGCGAGCTCGACGGCCGCCTCGGCGACGACGTCGTTCTCGCCGTCCAGGCCGAGGCCCGCGGCACCGGCGACGCCGTTCGGGCCGCCGCGGCCGAGATCGACCCCGACGCCACGGTGGTCGTCCTCGCCGCCGACGTGCCCCTGGTCACCGGCGCCTTCATCGGCGAGCTCGTCGCCGCCCACGCCGATCGCCGGGCGGCGGCCACGATGGCGACGATGGTGCTGGCCGACCCGACCGGCTACGGCCGCGTCGTGCGCACGCCCGACGGCGGCGTCGCCCGGGTGGTCGAGACGCGCCGGCCGGGTGACGCGACGCCGGCCGAGCTCGAGATCGACGAGGTCAACACCGGGATCTTCGCCTTCGCCGGCGGCGCCCTCCTCGCGGCGCTCGACGACCTGCGGGCCGAGAACGCCCAGGCCGAGTACTACCTCCCCGACGTCCTGCCCGTCCTCGCGGCCTCCGGCGCGCCGGTCGCCGCCCACCGAGCCACCGACCCGGCCCTCCTGCTCGGGGTCAACGACCGCCTCGGGCTGGCCGCCGTCCGGGCCGAGGCCCAGCGGCGGATCCACGAGCGCCACATGCTCGCCGGCGTGACGATCGTCTCCCCGGCGACCACCTGCATCGACTACTCCGTCGAGATCGGCCCCGACACGGTGATCGAGCCGTGCACCCAGCTCCGCGGCGCGACCCGGATCGGCGCCGCGGCGACCGTCGGGCCCCACAGCACGGTGATCGACTCCCGGCTCGGCGACGGCACCCGGGTGATCCACTCCCACCTCGACCGCTGCGAGCTGCGCGACGCGGCGAGCGCCGGTCCGTTCGCCTACCTGCGCCCGGGCGCCCTGCTGCGCGAGCGCGCCCGCGCCGGGACCTTCGTCGAGATCAAGAACTCCGACATCGGCGCCGGGGCCAAGGTGCCCCACCTCTCCTACATCGGCGACGCCGACATCGGCGAGGCGACCAACATGGGCGCCGGGTCGATCACCGCCAACTACGACGGTCGGGCCAAGCACCGCACCGAGATCGGCGCCCGCGTCCACGGCGGCGTCGACACCTCCTACGTGGCCCCGGTGACCGTCGGCGACGACGCCTGGACGGCCGCCGGGTCGGTCGTCACCGAGCCGGTTCCACCCGGCGCGCTCGCGGTCGCCCGCGCCCGTCAGCGCAACGTTCCCGACTACGACCAGCGGCGTTCCGACGGATCGGCTGCGTAGACTTGGAGCCCCCGATGAGCGTGCTCGAGCCACGGACGGCGCAAACAAGCCTGCCGATCGACTACGACAAGCGGCTGATGCTGTTCACGGGGCGCGCCAACCCCGGCCTGGCCTCGAGCATCGCCGACAAGCTCGGCGTCGACCTCGGGCCGATCACGCTGAAGACGTTCGCCAACGGCGAGGTCTACTGCCGCTACGGCGAGTCGATCCGCGGCGCCGACGTCTTCATCGTCCAGCCCACCTGCGGGAATCAGGTCACCGGGGTCACCGCCAACGACGCCCTGATGGAGCTGCTGGTGATGATCGACGCCGCCGTCGGCGCCTCGGCCCACCGGGTGATCGCCGTCACGCCGTGGTTCGCCTACTCCCGCCAGGACAAGAAGTCCGCGCCCCGCGAGCCGATCAGCGCCCGCCTCGTCGCCCACATGCTCGAGGCCGCCGGCGCCGACCGGGTCCTCACCATGGACCTCCATGCCGGCCAGGTCCAGGGCTTCTTCGACAAGCCGGTCGACCACATGACGGCGCAGTTCATGCTCACCCAGTACTTCGCCGACCTGCGCCTGCCCGACCTCGTCGTCGTCGCCCCCGACGTCGGCCGGGCCAAGCTCAACCAGAAGTTCGCCGAGCGGATCGGCGCCGACCTGGCGATCCTGACCAAGGACCGCCCGCGGCGCCACGGCAGCGCCGAGATCGGCTACCTGATCGGCGACGTCGCCGGCAAGACGGCCGTCGTGGTCGACGACATCATCGACACCGGCAGCACCCTGCGGGCCGCGGGCGCGGCGCTGCTCGAAGGCGGGGTTCACCGGCTCTTCGCCGCCGCCACCCACGCCGTCTTCTCGGGCGACGCCTTCGAGCAGATCGCGCCCGTCCCGTTCGAGCAGATCGTGGTCACCGACACCATCCCCGCCCGCCGCGGCGCCCCCGGGAACGTCGTCGTCCTCCCCTGCGCCGACCTCCTGACCGATTCGATCCGCCGGATCTTCACCGACGGCTCGGTCAGCGAGGTCTTCGGCGGCGAGAACCAGCTGTTTTGAGCGTCGCGGCCCTGATGGACCGCCTCGGCCTGACCGACGACGAGGCGCTCGCCGTGTTCGACGTCGACGCGCTCGGCCTGATCTCCGGCGCGCTCGACCACCGGCCGGCGGTCGCGATCCTCGACGCCTTGACCGCCGATGCCGCCGACCGGGTCGGCGCGCCGATCCTGCGCCGCTGGCTGCGCGTCGCCGGGCCCGGCGGCCGACCGATCGCCCTGCTCGTGGCCGGCGACTTCGCCGGCTTCGAGGACGCCCTGACCCGGCTGCTCGAGCGCGGGCTGGTGATCGGCGGCTGACCGGTAGCCCGTCCGCCTCGACGGGTATACCGTCGGGCGTCGATGGTCGTACCGGCGGGCTCTAGCGCCGCGCCCGGTTGGCCGATTAGAGTCACGTAGGGCAGCAGGCTGGATGGGTCACCCGGCGTTGGATCAAGGAGGCCACATGGACGCTCAGGGCCGTGACAGGGACGGCGACGCGGAGGAGCTCCTCCGGCGGGCGCTGCTCGACACCGACGGCTCGGTCGCGGTCGCCCTGCGCGTCGGCGGGCTCGCCCTCTGCGACGCCCTGACCATCGTCTTCCACGGACGGCGCGACCTCGGCACGATCCAGACCTACGTGGCCCACGGCGGCCTCGGCCCCGGGGCCGCGCTCGCCCCCGACGAGCTGCTGCGCGTCCCCTGCGACATCGACCTCGCCGACGCCGCCGACCGCGAGGACGCCGAGCAGCTCTACGCCAGCCAGGCCGCCGCCATGCGCGACGCCCTGCTCGCCGCCGACACCGTCCTCGCCGTCTGGCGCGAGCCGCTCGAAGCGCTGCTCGGCGCCGACGTCGGCGTCGACCGGTCGATCGAGCTGCGCACCCGGCTCCCGGCCGCCCGGCTGATGCCGGTCGCCCTCGTCGCCCCCGAGCGCCGCCTGACCGTCACCCCGGTGTGCGGCGCCCGCACCCTGGCCGAGGGCCGCCCGCCGCTCGGCATCGCCTGTGCCCAGCAGGACGTCGCCCGCGTCTACCCGCTCCCCGACGACCCGGAGCGCTGCCTCGAGGACTTCCTCGAGCTCACGGCCGAGCACGCCCGGGCGCTGGTCGATCAGCTCGATCACCAGGAGGCGTCGATCCGCCGCTTCCTCGAGCTCAGCGACGGCTGACGGCCGCCCGCCGGCCCCGGCGGCCTTCGCGTAGGCTCGGCCGGCCGGCCGCCGGCCCAGGCGGCCTTCGCGTAGGCTCGGCCCATGGACTTCGACGAGCTCGTCGCGGCGCTGACCGCCCTCGAGGGCCGCACGGCCCGGCTCCAGCTCGGGACCCCGGGCCATCAGACGGTGGCCCTGGAGACGACCGGCCCGCTCCACGCCGCCGACGCCGGCGACGGCTGGGCCGTCTTCACGCTGGCCGAGCCCGGCGTGCGGATCAACCTGAGCGCCGACGAGTTCGCCGAGGCCGAGAGCTCGCTCGACGGCTCGGGCTCCCTGCGCTTCGTCACCAGCGGCGTCGAGTTCTACGTCGTCCCGGCAAATCGGCGCTAGTAGGCCGCGCGGTTCGCGTCCGGCCCCGCGGCGCGGCGTTAGGCTCCCGCCGTGCCCCGCCGCGCCCGCCTCCTGCTGATCAGCGCCGGCGTCATCCTGTTCCTCGTGATCAGCGCGATGCTCGCCCGCTTCCTCGCCGTCGAGAACATCGAGCGCGACGCGATCCTCGGGCTGCTGCGCGCTGAGGCCCGTGGCGACGCCCCGGCCATGCTCGCCATCCTCCGCGGCTGCCCGGCCGCCTGCCAGGCGACGGTCCGCGCCGACGCCGCCGCCCTGCGCGGCCCCGGCCAGGTGACGATCCTGGCCGACCAGTCGCCGACCGCCTACGCGCTGACCGCGGCGACCGGCAGGACGCGGATCGCCTGGAAGCTGCCGAGCCGGCTGCCCACCGTCCAGTGCATCCTCGTGCGCCGCGCCGGCAACGCCGTGACCGGAATCTCGCTTTCGCTGCTGGCCATCGGCGCCCCGATCCCCCTCCAGTCCGACTGCTAGCCGGGGGGCGCGGATGCGAATCCGGTCGATTCTCGCCGCGCTGGCCCTGGTCGCGGCGTCGGCCACCGCCGCCGGGGGGCAGAGCGGCGCGGCGTCCGACCCGGTCGGGGCGCCGGCGCTCGGCGCGCTCTACCACGACGGGCCGACCGGCCGGTACCTGCTCGGCGGCCGCTGGCTGCGCCGCTCGGACGGCGGCGTCGGCCTGACCCAGGGCTTTCAGCGCCAGACCACGACCGACGGCTGGCAGCCGATCACCGTGCCCGACGCCTTCAACGCGACCGACCAGAGCCGGGCGAGCTTCGACGGGACCGTCGCCTGGTACCGCAAGGACTTCCGCCTGCCGGCGGCGCCCGCCGCCACCGCCTGGCTGGTGCGCTTCGAGTCGGTCAACTACCGGGCGACGATCTGGCTCAACGGCAACCCGATCGGCATGCACGCCGGGGCGTTCCTCCCCTTCGAGTTCGAGCTGCCCACCCGCTACCTCGTCCCCGGAGGGGTCAACCGCCTGGTGGCGATGGTCGACGACCGGCGCCTGCCCACCGACTTCCCCCCGTCGGGCCTCACCGCCGACGGCGCCCCGGCCGGCGGCTGGTGGAACTACGGCGGCCTCCTGCGCGAGGTCTACCTCGAGCGGGTCGACCGGGTCGGCTTCGACTCCGTCCAGGTGCTCCCGCAGATCGCGTGTTCCGCCTGCCCGGCGACGATCGACTACCGCGTGACGCTCCACAACCGCACGGCGGCCAGCCAGCGCGTGCGCCTCGCCGCCCGCTACGGCCCCGTCGCCGGCTCGCTCGGCGCCGGCACCATCGGCGCCGGGGCGACGGCGACGTTCGCCGGCCGCCTGCGGCTCGCCCATCCGCGCCTGTGGTCGCCCGACCGGCCCCAGCTCTACGCCGCGGCCGTGGCGCTCAGCGCGGCGCCCGCCGCCGGTGGGGCCTTCACTCCGGCCGGCCGCTACTCCCTGGAGAGCGGCGTCCGGCGGATCGCCGTCTCGGCCGACGGCCGGCTGACGCTCAACTGGCGCCCCCTCCACTTCCGCGGCGTGGGCCTGCTCGAGGACTCGCCGACCGCCGGGGCGGCGATCGGCAACGACGTCCGCGACCGCTACCTGGCCGAGGTGAAGGACCTCGGGGCCACCGTGATCCGCTCCCACTATCCCCTGCACCCCTACCTCGCCGAGCAGGCCGACCGTCTCGGCATCATGCTCTGGTCGGAGGTCCCGGTCTACGGCGTGAAGACCGAGTACCTGCGGGCGATCCATGACCCCGCCCTGGCCATGCTGCGCCAGAACATCCTCGTCAACTCGAGCCACCCGTCGGTCATCGTCTGGTCGATCGCCAACGAACTGTCGGTCCAGCCCGGCCCGGCTCAGGCCGCCTACATCCGCGATGCCGTCGCCGCCGCTCACGCCCTGGACCCCACGCGGCCGGTCGGCCTGGCCGTCTCCGGCTACCCCGGCGTCGGCTGCCAGGCGGCCTACGCCCCGCTCGACGTGATCGGCCTCAACGACTACTTCGGCTGGTATCCCGGGCCCAACGGCCAGATCGCCGACCCCAGCCTGCTCGGCGCCTACCTCGACGCCAGCCGCGCCTGCTATCCCAAAAAGGCGCTGGTGGTCAGCGAGTTCGGCGCCGAGGCCGACCGCCACGGGCCGGTCGAGGAGCGCGGGACCTACGAGTTCCAGCAGGCGTTCCTCGACTATCACCTCGGGGTGTTCGCCTCCAAGCCCTACCTCGGCGGGGCCATCTACTGGGCGCTCGAGGAGTTCCGCGCCCGGCCCGACTGGGCCGGCGGCAACCCCTACCCCAACCCGCCCATGCACGAGAAGGGCCTGATCGCCTTCAACGGTGCCCGCAAGCCCGCCTACGCCGACGCCCGCGCCGCCTTCCGGGCCATCCGGCAGGTCGGTTGACCCCGCCCCGGCGCGGCCCGCCGACCGCCGGGCAGCCCACCATCTCCGCTACCATGCTCAGCCCGATGGCCCGCAGCCTTTCCACCAAGCTCGAAGTGACCAGCCGCCAGAGCTCCGGCTCACGCGCCGTGCGCCGCCTGCGCCGGGCGGGCCTGGTCCCGGGCGTCCTCTACGGCGGCGGCGAGGATCCCGTGGCCTTCGAGGTCGGCGCCCGCACGCTGCGCCAGGCCCTCGCCGGCACCGGCGCCGTGCTCGACCTGAGCATCGACGGCGCCGCCCCCACGCCGGCCGTCCTCAAGGACAGCCAGCGCGACGCCGTCCGCGGCCAGACCCTCCACGTCGACCTCGTCCGCGTCCGGCTCGACCGCGCGATCCACGCGACCGTCCCCCTCGAGCTCACCGGAGGCGAGGACTCGCCCGGCGTCAAGGCCGGCGGCGTGCTCGAGCAGATCGCCCACGAGCTCAACGTCGAGGCGCTGCCGACCGCGATCCCCGAGTCGATCAGCCACGACGTCTCGCGGATGGAGATCAACGACACGGTCACCCTCGACGCCATCGCCGCCCCCGAGGGGGTCAAGCTCCTCGACGACGCCGAGCTGACGATCGCCACGCTGTCCCCGCCCCGCCTCCAGGCCGACGCCGAGCCGGAGATCGAGGGCGAGACCGAGCGTGTCGGGCCGGCCGCGGACGGCGACGCCGCGGACGACGAGTAGCCGCCCGGTCGATACGGGCCACCGCCGCGCGCGCCCCCGAGGCCGCCGGCGCCCCGTCCTCAGAGTTGATCCTCAAGCGCGGGGCACCCATCGACTGGCTGATCGTCGGCCTCGGCAATCCCGGCCGAGCCTATGACGGCACGCGGCACAACGTCGGCTTCGCCGTGGTCGACGAGCTCGCCCGCCGCTTCGACCTCGACCGCGAGCGCAGCCGCTTCGCCGGGCGCCTGCGCGAGGGTCGGACCGGCCCCGGCGGCCCCCGGGTCGCCCTGCTCGCCCCCCAGACGTTCATGAACGACGCCGGCCGCTCGGTCGGGCCGGCGCGCGGCGCCCTGCGCGTCGAGCTCGACCGCGTACTCGTCGTCCACGACGAGATCGACCTTCCGTTCGGCGAGGTCCGCGCCCGCCTCGGCGGCGGCCTCGCCGGCCACAACGGGCTGAAGTCGCTGCGCCGCGAGCTCGGCAGCGCCGACTTCGCCCGCGTCCGCGTCGGCGTCGGCCGGCCCGACTCGACCGACCCGGAGATCGTCTCCGCCCACGTGCTCGGCCGCTTCGCCGAGCCGGCCGCCGACGTCAGCGCCCTCGTCGACGCGGCCAGCGACACGGTGGCGGCCATCGTCTCCGGCGAGCGATCGCTCTGACCGGTCCCCGCCCCAGCCCCGCCGCCCCCGCCCCCGGCCCCGGTCCCGCCCCGGCCTGGTCCCGGTCCCGGTCGTGGTCCCGGTCCTCGTCCCCGTGCCGGTGCCGGGGCGGCGACCGGCGCCCGCCCGCCGATGACGCTGCGCGGACTGCTCGGGCACGTCGCCCGCGACGAGGACGCCGTCGCGCTGGCCCGGACCGGCGGCGACGCCTTCTGCGCCGGCGCCCTGCGCCCGTTCCTGATCGCCGCGCTGCTCGACGGGGTACCCGACGCGCCGGGGCACGGCGGCCCGGCGATCGTCGTCGCCCCCGACGACCGCTCGGCCCGCGACCTGGCCGGCGACCTCGCGGCCTGGCTCGGCCCCCGCCCCGTCCGCTACTACCCGTCGCGCGGGGTGACCTACGAGTCGCACCTGACGCCGCCGCCCCACCTCGTCGGCCTGCGCATCGCCGCCCTCGACGCCCTCCAGGCCGACGCCCGGGCGGCCGGCGGGCCGGCCCCGGTCGTCGTCGTCTCGGCCGCCGCCCTGGCCGAGAAGGTGCCCGACCCGGCCCTGCGCCCTCACTCCTTCGAGCTGCGCACCGGCGACCTGCTCGACCTCGACGACTGCGGCCGCGAGCTCGTCGAGGCCGGCTACGAGCGCGTCGAGCAGGTCGACGACCGCGGCCAGTTCGCGGTCCGCGGCGGGATCCTCGACGTCTACCCGGCGACCGGCGACCGCGCCGTCCGCGTCGAGCTGTTCGACATCGAGATCGAGTCGCTGCGGACGTTCTCGACCTTCACCCAGCGGTCGCTCGAAACCCTCGACGCGGTCGAGATCGCCCCGGCCGCCGAGCTGGCCCTCGCCCACCGGGCGGACGCCGGCGACGTCGCCGACTTGGGTGACGACCGGCCCGACATCGCCGAGCTCCTCCCGGTCGAGCGCTTCGGCGCCCTGCTCGACCTCGTCCCGGTGGCGACGACGATCGTCGTGGCCGCGGCCGAGGAGATCGGCCCGACGCTGCGCGACCACTGGACCGACGTCTGCGCCGCCTTCCACGACGCCGACGCCCACCACCTCTACATCCCGCCCGAGCGGATCGAGGCCGAGCTGGCCACCCGCTCCCACGTCCGCCTGCACTCGGTCAGCGGCGCGGCGCCGGTCGAGTTCCACGCCCAGGCCGCCGGCAGCGCCGCCCGGTCGCTGGCCGAGGCCGAGGCCGGCCTGGAGAAGCTGCTGCGCTCGGACTACCGCACGGTCGTCACCTGGCCGCGGCGGGGCGAGGGCGAGCGGGCGGCCCACAACCTCGCCCGCCTGTCGGCCGGCTGGCTCGACGCCCCCCGGCCGGAGTCGACCGGCCTGAGCTTCGCCCACGCCACGCTGCGCGACGGCTTCATCGCCCCGAGCTTCGGCCTGGCGGTGATCCCCGAGCACCGGCTCTACCGTCGCCGCCGCCCCCAGCAGTCGGCGCCGTCGGTCGGCCGCCGCGGGGCCCTGCGGTCGTTCGCCGACCTGCGCACCGGCGACATCGTCGTCCACGAGGCCCACGGGATCGCCCGCTTCGCCGGCTTCGACACGCGGACGGTGTCCGGGGTCACGCGCGACTATCTCTACCTCGAGTACCAGGGCGACGACCGCGTCTACGTCCCGACCGACCAGCTCGCCCGGATCTCCCGCTACGTCGGCGCCGGCGGCGAGCACCCGCCATTGTCGAAGCTCGGCGGCACCCGCTGGGAGACGATGAAGGCCCGCGCCCGCCATGCCGCCCAGGAGCTGGCGGGCGAGCTCCTCCAGCTCTACGCCGAGCGCCGGCGCCGGGGCGGCCACGCCTTCGCGGCCGACGGCGACTGGCAGCGCGACTTCGAGCAGCGCTTCCAGTTCACCGAGACCCCGGACCAGCGCGACGCGATCGAGGCGGTCAAGGCCGACATGGAGGCGCCGCGGCCGATGGACCGCCTGATCTGCGGCGACGTCGGCTACGGCAAGACGGAGGTCGCCCTGCGCGCGGCCTTCAAGGCCGCCGCCGACGGCCGCCAGGTGCTGATGCTCGTGCCGACGACGATCCTCGCCCAGCAGCACTTCGGCACCTTCAGCGAGCGGCTGGCCGACTTCCCGTTCACGCTCGACCACGTCTCCCGCTTCCGCAGCCCGGCCGACCAGCGCGCGGCGATCGCCGGCTTCCGCGACGGCCGCGTCGACATCCTGATCGGGACCCACCGCCTCCTCTCCCGCGACGTCCGGGCCAAGGACCTCGGCCTGCTGATCCTCGACGAGGAGCAGCGCTTCGGCGTCAAGCAGAAGGAGCTCCTGCGCCAGCTGCGCCTCCAGGTCGACGTGATCGCGATGTCGGCCACCCCGATTCCCCGGACGCTCCAGATGTCGCTCGCCGGCCTGCGCGACATCTCGGTGATCGAGACGCCGCCCGAGGGTCGCCGGCCGGTGAAGACGTTCGTCGGCGAGTACGACGAGGAGCTCGTCCGCCAGGCGATCATCCGCGAGCACGCCCGCGGCGGCCAGTCGTTCTTCCTCCACAACCGGGTCGAGACGATCGACGAGACCGCCTCCCGCCTGCGCGGCCTGTGTCCGGGCGTGCGCTTCGTCGTCGGCCACGGCCAGATGGGGGAGACCGAGCTCGAGCAGGTCATGCTCGGCTACCTGCGCGGCGACGCCGACGTCCTGGTCTGCACGTCGATCATCGAGTCGGGCATCGACATCCCCCAGGCCAACACCCTGATCGTCGAGCGGGCCGACACCTTCGGCCTGTCCCAGCTCTACCAGATCCGCGGCCGCGTCGGCCGCAGCCGCGAGCGGGCCTACGCCTACCTGCTGTTCGAGTCGGCCGCCGCCCTGACCCCGCCGGCCGCCCAGCGGCTGGCGGCGCTCTCGGACTTCACCGAGCTCGGCGCCGGCTTCCAGATCGCCATGCGCGACCTCGAGCTGCGCGGCGCCGGCAACCTGCTCGGCGACGAGCAGTCCGGCCACGTCGCCGCCCTCGGCTTCGAGCTCTACATGCAGATGCTCGACGACGCCGTCCGCGCCGCCGGCCCCGTCGAGGACGACGAGCCCGAGTGGGAGCCGGTCCGGCTCGACGTCGACGTCGACGCCTACGTCCCCGCCGACTACGTCCCCTACGAGCAGGCGAAGATCGACGTCCACCGGCGCATCGCCGGCGCGCTCGACGTGGCCGCCCTCGAAACCCTCCGTGAGGAGCTCGAGGATCGCTTCGGCCCGGTGCCCGAGCCCCTGGGCAACCTGCTCTCACTCCAGCGCGCCCGGATCAAGCTCGGCCAGGCCGGCGCCCGGACGGTCGGCTTTCGCGGCGGCCGGCTGACCATCGTCCCGATCGAGCTCGACTCGGTTCGGGCTCGGGCGCTGCGGGTCGAGCTGCCCGCGGCCGTGTACGAATCCGGGCGCTCCCAGGTGACGGTGCGCGTGCCCGAGGACCCGGCCGAGCGCTTCCCCGCCGTTCTGGCCGTGGCCGATGCCGTGCTCGCGGCCGTACGCGCCGCGGCCTGACTCCGCTACCATGCGCGCCGCGTGGCCCGCTCGATCCGATTCCTCCCGGCGTTCTGCGCCTCGGTCCTGAGCGTCGCCGCCCTCGCCGGCTGCGGCGGCGGCGTGCCGGGTGGCGCGATCGCCACCGTCAACGGCATCAGCATCTCCAAGGCCTCCTTCAACCACTGGCTGGTCGTCGCCGTGCGCTCGAACGCCGCCACCACCCCCGGCGCGTCGATCGCCCCGCTCGACCCGCCGAGCTTCACCCAGTGCGTCGCCTACCACCAGAAGAACGACCCTCCACCGGCCAAGGGGACGCCGAACCCGACGCCGGCCACCCTCAAGGCCAGCTGCCAGCAGCTCTACGCCTCGGCCCGCGACCAGGTCGTTCCCTTCCTGATCACCGCCGACTGGCTCCAGGGAGAGGCGGCCGACCAGGGTGTCAAGGTCACCCCGGCCGAGGTCGCGAGTGCGCTCAAGACGATCGAGGCCCAGCGCTTCCCGACCCCGGCCCAGCTCCAGCAGTTCCTGGCCAGCTCGGGCGAGACCACCGCCGATCTCCTCTTCCGGGTCCGGATCGACACGCTCTCGAACAAGCTGCGCACGAAGGTCACGAGCGCCAAGCCGACGATCACCCCGGCCGCCATCAGCGCCTACTACACCAAGAACATCAGCCAGTTCAGCAAGGCCGAGACGCGCGACCTGCGGCTCGTACTGGTCAAGACCGCGGCCCAGGCCCAGCACGTGCTGGCGCTGATCAAGGGCGGCCAGAGCATCGGCAAGGTGGCCCGCCAGTACTCGATCGACCAGGCGACCAAGACCAACGGCGGCGCCCTGTTGAGCGTCGCCCGCGGCAGCCAGGGCCAGGCCCTCGACGCGGCGATCTTCGCGGCCAAGGTCGGCCAGCTCGTCGGGCCGATCAAGACCCCGTTCGGCTATGAGATCTTCCGCCTCCAGAAGATCACCCCGGCCACCCGGCAGACGCTGGCCCAGGCGACGCCGGTGATCCGCCAGACGCTCGCCACCCAGCAGCAGTCGACGACGCTGTCGGCCTTCGTCAAGAAGTTCGAGGCCAAGTGGAAGAGCCGCACGACGTGCGCGTCGGGGTACATCGTCGCAGCCGACTGCAAGAACGCTCCGAAGACGACCTCGACGACCTCGGGCACGACGACCGGGCAGTAACCCGGGCATGGCGCCGCCGGACGCGCGGACCCAGGCGGCGCTGTCGGGCTTGGACGAGTTGACCCGGCGCCTGCGGCGCGAGTGTCCGTGGGACCGCGAGCAGGACGAGCGGTCGATCGTCCCCCACACCGTCGAGGAGGCCTACGAGCTGGCCGACGCCGCCCACTCCGGCGACGACGCCAAGCTGCTCGACGAGCTCGGCGACGTCCTCTTCCAGGTCCACTTCCTCGCCCTGCTGCTCGAGGAGCGCGGCCGCGGCTCGCTGGCCGAGGTCGCCGACCACTGCACCGAGAAGCTGATCCGCCGCCACCCGCACATCTTCGGCACGACCGAGGTCGCCGACGCCGGCGAGGTGCTGCGCAACTGGGACGAGATCAAGCGCACCCAGGAGGGCCGCGACGCGCTCTTCGGCGACCTGCCGGAGAACCTCCCCGCGCTCCTGCGCGCCCGCAAGGCCCAGCGGCGGGTGGCCGCGACCGGCTTCGACTTCCCCGACATCGACGTCGCGCTCGACGCCGTCCGCGCCGAGCTCGCCGAGCTCGAGGCCGCCGCCGACCGCGACGAGCGCTTCCACGAGGTCGGCGACGTCCTCTTCGCCGCGGTCAACGTCGCCCGCAAGCTCGCCGTCGACCCCGAGCTCGCCCTGCGGGCGGCGACCGATCGCTTCTGCGACCGCGTCGGCGCCGCCGAGGCCGCGGCCGCCGACGCCGGCGAGCCGTGGCGGGAGCTTTCCCTCGAGCGCCAGCTCGACCACTACGCACGCGCGCGTCTGCGCGCGCTCGACTCGCCGCCCGACCCGCCGCCCGACCCGCCGGCCGCCCCGCCGCCCGACCCGTCGCTCGACCCGTCGCCCCCGCCCTCGCCGCCGCCGCCCAAAGGAGGGCAATGAGCAAGATCGACACCGTCCATGCCCGGCAGATCCTCGACAGCCGAGGCAACCCGACCGTCGAGGTCGAGCTGACCCTGGCCAGCGGCGCCCGCGGCCGGGCGGCGGTCCCGTCCGGCGCGTCGACCGGCGAGTTCGAGGCGACCGAGCTGCGCGACGGCGGGCCGGCCTTCATGGGCAAGGGCGTGACGCGGGCGGTGGGCCACGTCAACGGTGAGATCGCCGACGCCCTCGGCGGCAGCGACGCCGCCGATCAGGCGGCGCTCGACCAGCGCCTGATCGACCTCGACGGCACGCCGAACAAGTCGCGCCTCGGCGCCAACGCCGTCCTCGGCGTCTCCCTCGCCGCCGCCCACGCCAACGCCGCCGACCGTGGGCTGCCGCTGTGGCGCCACCTCGCCGGCGACGAGCCGCCGGTCCTGCCCGTCCCGATGATGAACGTCCTCAACGGCGGCGCCCACGCGTCGAACAAGGTTGACTTCCAGGAGTTCATGATCGTCCCCTGGGGGGCGGCCAGCTTCTCGGAGTGCCTGCGCGTCGGCACCGAGGTCTTCCACCACCTCAAAGCCACCCTCCACCACGCCGGCCTCGGCACCACCGTCGGCGACGAGGGCGGCTTCGCCCCCGACCTCGGGTCCAACGAGGCGGCCCTCGAGATCCTGGTCAGCGCGATCGAGGCCGCCGGCTACCGGCCGGGCGACGACGTGGCCATCGCCCTCGACCCGGCGACGAGCGAGATCTTTCACGACGGCGCCTACGTGCTCGAGCACGAGGGCCGCAGCCTCGACCCGGCCGCGCTCGCCGCCTACTGGGCCGACCTCGCCGCCCGCTACCCGATCGTCTCGATCGAGGACGGCATGGACGAGGAGGACTGGGACGGCTGGAAGCTCCTGACCGACGGCCTCGGCGACCGCGTCCAGCTCGTCGGCGACGACCTCTTCGTCACCAACACCGACCGTCTGCGGCGCGGCATCGCCGCCGGCGTGGCCAACTCGATCCTGATCAAGGTCAACCAGATCGGCACTCTGACCGAGACGCTCGCGGCGATCGCCATGGCCCGGGCCGCCGGCTACACCGCGGTCATGTCCCACCGCTCGGGCGAGACCGAGGACGTGACGATCGCCGACCTCGCCGTCGCCACCGGCTGCGGCCAGATCAAGACCGGTGCCCCGTCGCGATCAGACCGGGTGGCCAAGTACAACCAGCTCCTGCGGATCGAGGAGCAGCTCGCCGAACGGGCGAGCTTCCCCGGCCGGCGCGCCTTCCGCTGACCGGGCGCGCCGGGCGGGCCGCACGGGAGGAGACGGCCCGGGCGGGGCGAAAGCCGCAGGATGGCTTCCGCAGGCAACGCCCCGGCCGGCGCCCGGCCCCGGGCCCGCTCCGGGTCCGGCCGCGGCGGCGCGGCGGCGGGCGCCACCGCCCCGGCCCGCGCCCGGCCGTCGTCGTCCCCGGCTCGGGCTACGGCCTCGCGCTCGGCTCCGGCGGCCCGGATCCGCTGGGACCGGCTCGGCCGGGTTGCCATGCTGTTCGTACTCTGCTGCCTCCTCTACCTCTACATCAGCCCGGCGCGGTCGCTCTGGCGGGCGATCGGCGAGTCGCGCCGCCGCCAGGCCGACGTGGCGGCCCTGACCGCCGCCAACCACCGCCTGCGGGCCGAGCAGGCCGGCCTGGGCACGGCGGCCGCCGTCGAGCAGCAGGCCCGCGCCCTCGGCCAGGTCCGGCCGGGCGAGCGGGAGTACGTCGTCTCCGGCCTGCCGGCCCACTGACACGCCGGCCGGGGGTGGCCGGGCGGTGACGCTCGAGACCTCCCTGCACCAGTGGCAGGATGGCGCGCGGAGCCTGCGCGACGCGCCGCCCGAGCGGCGACCGACGCTCGAGCGCGTGAGCGAGCAGCTCTACCGGGAGCTGCGCCGGCGCCTGGGCGGCTCGTTCAGCGCCCGCGAGCTGGTCGAGCTCTACGAGGCGGGCACCGCCTGGTGCCTGCAGCTGGCGGCGACGGTGGCGCCGGAGGAGCCGTGGGCGTGGGACGCCCGGGTCGCCGACGCGGCGTTCCACCGCTACCTGCGCGAGGCCCACGACTACGCGGGCGGCCGGCTCGCGCTCTGAGGGCGGGGTTAGGTTGCTTCGGCCGGGTCGGCCGGGTCGGCCGGATCGGCGACCGGGTCGACCGGCGGCTCGCCGACGCGGCGGATGACGATCTGGTCCTCTTCGATCGTGACCTCGATCGGCCGGTGGCCGGCCCAGTGCTCGGCGTAGACGCGGTCGTCGACGACGGCGGCGTCGAGCCACAGGCCGTAGCCCTCCTCGCCGTGGTCGAAGGTCCCCTCGAGCGGTCCGCCGGAGGACCGCGTCCGCCGGCCGCGCCCACCACGGCGGCCGCGGCGCCGGCGGGTCGCCTCGGCGGCCGACTCCTCGCCGTCGGGCTCGGCCTCCCCGGCGGCCGCCCGCGCCTCGCGCGCCTCGAGCTCGGCCTTGGCGGCGGCCTCGGCCTCGGCCGCGCGGAGCGCCTCGGCCGCCTCGAGCTCGGCGGCGATGGCCGCGTCGTCCTCGGCGCGCAGGTCGATCTCGTCGTCGAAGTAGAGCTCACCGCCGGTCGCGGCGTCGGCGTCGCCGTCGGCGGTCAGGCCGTTCTCGCGCTTGAACACCTGGATCTGCTGGACGCTCACCTCGAGCTGGTGTGCGACCCAGGCGTCGGTACGTCCCTGGCGGGTCCAGGCGCGAATCTGATTGAGATGGGGTCGGAGCGACTTGCGGGCCACGGGCGGCCCGGACACTAGCGGAAAGCGCCGGGGCACCCTCGCCGCTTGCAATCTGGGCCGCCAACAGGCTTAATGGATGTCCACGGCGGCAAATGGAGGTGCTGGGTGCTGGTCCTGACCCGAAAGTCGAACCAGAGCATCATGATCGGGGACGAGATCGAGATTTCGGTGCTTTCGGTCATGGGCGACAAGGTGCGTATCGGCATCCAGGCGCCGCGCGAGGTCCCAGTGTTCCGCCGGGAGGTCTACCTCGAGATCCAGCGGGAGAACGCCGAACGGGTGGGCGTCGACGCGGCGACCCCGCTCGAGCCGCACTGAGCGGCCGCCGGCCGCGCCCAAGCGGGCGGCCCAGCCGGGGGTGACGGCCGGTCCGCGCGGTGACGGGCGCGCTGCGCCCATGACGACGTAGAGCGCCTTGAACATGGCGCGGTGACGGGCGCGCTCAGCCCATGACGACGTAGAGCGCCTTGAACATCGCGATCGTCACGATCACGGCGGTGGCGATCAACGTCAGCGACAGCACGGCGAAGCGCAGCGAGCTGCGCTTGGTCTCACGCTCGTGGCGGCGGGTGCGAGCCCGGGCCGCCGCCGCCCGCCGCAGGCGCTCGCGGCGGTCGCGATCCTGGTGGATCTCCTCCTCGAAGGCCTGCTCGAGCTGAGCGAGGCTTTGACGCATCCTCATCCCGCCGGAGCCTAGCCGACTTCGCCCGCCGGATTCCCCCCGATTCGCCGTCGCCGATCGGCGGGCGCCGAGCATTCGGGCGATCTCCCTGCAAACGCCCGCCCGGCGCCGGCGCCGCCGCGACCGCCGGCCGCTCGTGGCGGAGCGCGGCCGGCCGATCCCTAGAATCAAGCCGATGGCACGGGCCGACCTGTTCGTCGTCTGCAAGAACCCGGAATGCGGGGCCGAGGTGAGCCCGTACATCACCGAGTGCCCCTACTGCGGCGCTCGCCTGCGCAAGCGGGCGCCCAAGCTCGATCGCGGCCGCCCGCGCCAGCGCGGGCCGCAGCGCATCGCCGCCCCGTCGCTCGGTCGGCTGCGGCGCAACGAGATCCCCGGCATCCGGCCCGAGTCGCCGCCGTACGTCACCGGGGCGATCGTCCTGGCGACGGCGCTCGTCTGGATCGTCACCCGCGGCGGTTACCTCCACGCTCCCGATCTCGTCGTCGCCGGGCCGCTCCACGGCGACTGGTGGCGCCCGCTCACCGCCCAGCTCACCTACTTCTATACGACCGGCGCCTCGCTCACCGGGACCGGCGTCTACCAGTTCGTGACACTCGTCGCCGTGGCCGTGTTCGGCTGGCTGCTCGAGCGCCGCCACGGCGGCTGGGTGGTCGCCGTCCTGTTCCTCGTCGGGGGGGTCGGCGGCGCCGCGGCGGCCGCGGCGCTCGACCCGCAGGCGGTCGTCGCCGGCGCCAACGGCGGCGCCCTGGCCCTGCTGTGCGCCTGGGCGGTGCCCGACCTGCTGGCCCGCCGCCGGGGGGAGGACTACGACGGCGACCTGCTCGGGACGGGGGCCTTCGCCCTCGTCCTGCTGGCGATGCCGATCGCCCGGCCGGAGGCGAACGCGATCGCCGGCGGCGTCGGCGTGCTCGCCGGCTACCTCGGCGGCCTCGCCCTCGTCCGCCTCGGCGCCCGCCGCTAGGGGCCGCGCGCGGTCGGGCGCGGCGCGGTCGGGCGCGGTCGGGCGCGGTCAGGCGCGCACGGTGATGCGGCCGGGCTCGCCGGCCACGAGCCGGCCGACGACGACGCCGCGGGCGGTGGCGGCCCGGTCGGGCGGGACGGCGGCGAGCAGGCCGCCGGAGGTCATCGCATCGCACACCAGCCAGCGCCGGGCCTCGGCCACGTCGGCGGCGAAGTCGGCGTAGGTCTCGGCGTAGGTGCGGTTGCGCCGGGTCCCGCCGGCCACGACGTCGGCCCCGGCCTCGAGCAGGTCGAGCACGCCGGGGATCGCCGGGACGGCGGCGGCGTCGACCTCGGCGGCGACGCCGCTGGCCCGGGCGAGCTCGCCGAGGTGGCCGAGCAGGCCGAAGCCGGTGACGTCGGTCAGGGCGTGGGCCCCGGCGGCGACGGCGGCCAGGGCGGCGTCGCGGTTGAGCTCGCACATCACGGCGGTCGCCCGGCGCAGCAGGCCGGGGTCGGCGAGGCCGCGCTTGGCGGCCGTCGAGACCACGCCGGCCCCGAGCGGCTTGGACAGGACGAGCGCGTCGCCGGGGCGCCCGCCGGCGTTGGTGAGGATCGCGTCGGGATGGGCGACGCCGGTCACGGCGAGGCCGAACTTGGGCTCCGGGTCGTCGATCGAGTGGCCGCCGGCGATGCTCGCCCCGGCGGCCCGGACGGCGTCGTCGGCCCCCCGCATGATGGCCGCCAGGACCTCGCCGCCGAGGGTCTCCAGGGGGAAGGCGACGAGGTTGAGGGCGAGGATCGGCCGCGCCCCCATGGCGTAGATGTCCGACAGGGCGTTGGTCGCGGCGATGCGGCCGAAGGCGTAGGGGTCGTCGACGATCGGCGTGAAGAAGTCGACGGTCTGGACGAGGGCGAGCTCGTCGGTCAGCCGGTAGACGGCGGCGTCGTCGGCCCCGGCGGCGCCGACCATGACGCGCGGGTCCTCGATCGGCGCAAGCCCGCGGAGGATCGGGTGCAGGGCGCTGGCCGGCAGCTTGCAGCCGCAGCCGGCGCCGTGGGATAGCGAGGTTAGCCGCACGCTCACAACCGTATGATGAACCGGCGTGGACCAGCGTGCCTACACCGCCGAGGAAGTCGACGCCGCCGTGCGCCGCCTCCAGGACCCGGCCCGGTTCGACCACGCGTCGGAGGTGGTCACCCACGCGGCGCCGAGCCTGGCCGGCGTACTCGACGCCGCCCTGGCCGAGGGCGGCTGGTTCGGGGCGGCCCACGACGACCAGGTGCGCCGGGCGGCGGCGTGCGCCGACCTGGCCGAGCGCTGCCAGGCGGTCGACCAGCTCGTCGCCGAGCAGACGCGGGTCGGGATGCTCGTCGGCGTCGCCGTCGGCTTCGAGCTCGCCCGCGAGCTCGAACGCGAGCCGCCGGCCGAGGCGTGAGATGACCCACGCCGTCGTCCTGATCGAAGCCGAGCGCGACGCCCTCCAGACGCTGGGTGGGGCGCTGGCCGAGCTCGACGGCGTGGCCGAGGCCTACTCCGTGACGGGCGAATGGGACTTCGTGGTGATCGTCCGCGTGCCCCGCCACGACCAGCTGGCCGACATCGTCACCGGTCTGATCGGCCAGCTGCCGGGCGTCTCGCGCACGCAGACGATGGTCGCCTTCGAGGTCTTCTCCCGCCACGACCTCGACGCGATGTTCTCGATCGGCGAGTAGACCGGCCGTTCGCTCCCCGGCCGTCAGGGCGCAGTTCGCGCCGACCCTGCCCGAGCTGATCGCCCCCCGCTGGCGGGCGGCCGGTCCGGGCGCCCGGCGGCGGGTGATCGGCGGCGGGGTCGCGCTCGTCCTGGCCGCCGCGGCGATCGCCATCCTCTACCCGCGCGACGGCTGGGTCGTCTACCACGGGCGGACCGTCACCTTCAACCTCCGCTACGCCCGCACGCTCCACCGGGTGGCGACGCCGCCGGGCGCCTACGCCCGGATCGAGCAGCGCAGCGCCGGCGGGCGGCTCCTGCGCTGGTTCGAGATCGACCCGCTGCGCCTGGCCCCCTTCGCGGGCGAGATCAGCGGCGCGCTGCCGGTCTACGCGACGCGCTACATCGCCGGCCTCAGCGGGCGCCTGCCGGGCTTCCTGCTCCAGTCGGAGGTCAAGACGCGGGTCAACCTGAACCCCGGCTACACGTTCACCTACAGCTTCCTGCTCGACGGCCGCCGCGTGTTCGGTCGGGTGGTCATGCTCGTGCCCGCCCTGTCGGGCACCCGCGACGGGGTGCTCCTGAGCATGGGGACGATCCCGAGCACCCTGGTTCCCGGGCCCGACCAGGTGGCCGCCAACGACGTCCTCCAGGTCCCGCTGCGGAGCTTCCGCTTCGGGACCTAGCCGGGGGAGATGACGGTCCCGCCGGCGATGACGTCGCCCGCGGGGGCGGTGGCCGCCGGCGGCGCGGGGTCGGCGGTGGCGGGTAGCGGCGGGGTCGACGGAGCGACCTGGGGGGTGCTGGGCAGGGTCGTCCCTGCGCTGGGCTGGACGATGACCTCAACCGTGGGCGGCGGCGCGGCCGGGGGGGTGGCCGGGGCGTCGGTCGGCGGCTGGGGCGGCAGGACCGACGAGCTCGAGATCTGCTGGACGGTCGGAGCCGGCGGCGGCGGTGGCGGGGGCGCGGCGACGGCTGCGGCGACCGGCTGGGGGAGGGTGACGGCGACGACCGGCGGCTTGGCCGCCTTGAGCGCGCTCGCCGCCGCCGCCGCCGCCGCGGCGGCCTGGGCCGGGGACTTGACCGCGACGGTCGGCGCCGCCGGGCGCAGGACCACGGTGGTGGTCGGCTGGGGCACGGAGACGGCCACCGCCGGCGCGAGGTCGCGCGGCTGGACGCGGGCCACGGCGACCGGACGGGGATGGCGGGGATGGTGGTCGCGGTGGACCTCGACCGCCGCGCCGGCGGTCACGAGCACGGCGGCCGCCAACCCGGCGACGGCCTTGGTGGCCAGGGTCCCGGCGGCCACGGCCCCGGCGAAGCCGCTGCCGGCCACGCCGGCGCCGCCGACGGCGCTCGCGCCGCCCGCGGCCGCCGTGGCCGCGCCGGCCCCGGCCGCGGCGCTGCCGCCGCTGGCTCCGCCGGCGCCGGCCGAGAGGCCGAGCTTGGTCAGGGCGACCTTCTTGAGCAGGAGCAGCGGCCCGACGGGGAGGGCCGCGGCCAGGACGCGATTGTTGGCCCGCAGGTGGGTGCGGAACTCGCGACAGCGCTGGCAGTCCTTGACGTGGCGGCGGATCGGCGCCGTGGTCGAGCTGATCCCCTCGGCGATCGCCCCCAGCTCGAGCCGGACCTCGGCGCACGTCAGCTTGCGGGCCTCGGCCGCCTCGCCGAGGGAGACGCGGGCCCGGACGAGGAGCGACTTGACGCCGGGCACCGTCGTCTCCATCGCCTCGGCGATCTGCTCGTAGGAGAGGGCGTCCATCTCGCGCAGGAGGAGCGCCGAGCGCTGGGTCTCGGGCAGGCGGCGGATGTCCGACATCAAGAGGCGGAAGTCCTCGCGGCCGGCCGCCTTCTCGACCGTCGACTGGCCGGCGTCGGCGAAGTGGACGTCCATCGAGTCGACGCCGATCGCCGTCTGGCGGCGCAGGTGGTTGAGGCAGCGGTTGCGGGCGATGCGGTAGAGCCAGGGCCGGACGTTGATCTCGCGCGTGTCGGCCTGGATCGCGTTGAAGGCGGCGGCGAACACCTCCTGGAGGACGTCCTCGGCGTCCTCGCGCGAGGTGAGCATGTGGCGGCAGAAGGCGAGCAGCCGGACCTGGTAGCGGGCGACGATCGCCTCGAAGGCGGCGTGCTGGCCGCGGCGCACGAGCGCGATCAGACGCTCGTCGGGGGCGAGCCGGAGCAGGGGCGACGGCCCGCGCAGGCCGGGACGGGACGGCGTCTTGAGAACGGAGGACTCCATCTACATCAGCCTCTCGGCATACCCTCCTCGACACCGTAGCAGCGGTCGAGTTGCGCACCGCCCCGCTCGCCGGCCGCCCCGTGCGGCGCCAGGCGCGAGAATGGCCGGGCGCCCGGGTGGCGGAACGGCATACGCGGCCGACTTAAAATCGGCTGTCCGCGAGGGCATGTGGGTTCGACTCCCACCCCGGGCATCGTCCGCGCGGGCGCAGCCCCGCCGTATCGCGTACCCTCGCCGGCGTGTCCGGACTCGTCTCAGAGGAGGAGCTCGAGGCGGCGATCGCCCGGGTCCTCGACCTGCCCGAGGGGCTGGCCGTGGGCGAGCGCTTCGCCTACGTCGGCGACTGCCGGCCCGGGTTCTTCAAGAGCAAGCTGCTCCCCCGCGGCAAGGGGCTCGACTTCGAGATCCTCGTCGCTCAGACGATGATCGACGTCGACCTGAGCGCCGGTCCGCCGCCCGACGACCTGGCCCGGCTGGCCCACATCGTCGCCCACTCACGGCTCGTCCTCGCCGGCAGCCTGCTGCCGCAGGGCCCCTACGGCGACCTCTTCTACCGCGTGCTGACCGGCTTCGGCGCGGCCCTCGACCAGATCGGGCTCAAGGAGCACGGCGCCGCGCCGACCTTCGAGGAGACCGAGCGGATCGGGCCGCCGATCATCCGCATGTTCCTCAACCAGGTGGGCAACCGCTTCTCCGAGGCCCTCCGCGGCGTCGAGCCCCACACCCGCGACGACGAGCTCGTGGCGACGATCTCGAGCCTGCGCGCCGATCTCGGCCGCGAGCCGCCGCTGATCAACGCCCTGGTCAAGAAGACGCCGATGGTGATCACCGTCCACAAGCCGGTTCCCGGCTGGGCCGGGAGCTTCACGGTCAAGGACTTCATGGACGCCACGCTCGACCCGGTGCTCTCCGAGTCGCTGGCCTCCGTCGGCCCGTTGTAGTGGTCTGTCTCGCAAATACCTTGGCGTCTGGCGGCGTCTGGACGCGCCTGGCGCCACCCGGCGTCCGCGCACGTGCCACCAGCACGCACGCGGACACCGGGCGACGCCAGGTCACGCCCAGCCACTCGCCAGACACGCAAGCTATTCCCGAGCCAGACCACTAGCCCGCCCGCCGGTCCCACGTTGACCGCTGGAAAGGCGCTTGCTAGCGTCGCCGGTCAACCACGTCCGGCGTCCCGGTCATGGTTACCGCCAGGGAGGGGTGGGCTTGCGCAACACGAGGAGCTCCGGCAGGACGGTCGTGCTCGGCGCTGCCGCGATCCTGCTCGTGCTCGTGCTCGCCGTCCTCCTGCTCGGCGTCGGCGCCCGCCCCTACCGCGTCCACGCGATCTTCGAGAACGCCAGCCAGCTGGTCAAGGGCAACCTCGTCGAGGTCGCCGGCGCCCCGGTCGGCAAGGTCTCGGGCCTCGCCCTCACGCCCGACGGCCGGGCCGACGTGACCCTGGAGATCGACGACGGCGCCTACGCGCCGCTGCGCCAGGGGACGATCGCCACCGTCCGCCAGGCGTCGCTCTCCGGCATCGCCAACCGCTACGTCGACCTGCGCCTGCCCGGCGCCGGCGCCGGCGCGGTCGACATCGCCGACGGCGGCCAGATCGCCCAGGCCCAGACGAGCAGCGCCGTCGACCTCGATCAGCTGTTCGACACCTTCGACCCGACCACGCGGGCCGACCTCAGTGGCGTGATCCGCGGCCTGTCGACCATCTACGGCGGCCGCGGCGCCGCCCTCTCCCGCGGCTACCTCTACCTCAGCCCGGCCCTCGCCGCCTCGAGCGACCTGTTCGCCGAGCTCGACCGCGACACGCCGCTGCTGACCCGCTTCGTCGCCGCCAGCTCCAAGCTCGTGACCGACCTCGCCGCCCGGCGCGAGAACCTCACCGGCCTCGTCGATCACCTGGCGACCACGGCGACGGCGATCGGCAGCCAGCGCGTCGCCCTGGCCGACGCCATCCACCAGCTGCCGCCGTTCCTGCGCCGGGCCGACACGACCTTCGTCAACCTGCGGGCCACGCTCGACGACCTGACCCGGCTCGTCAACGACGCCAAGCCGGTCGCCCGCCAGCTGCGGCCGTTCCTGCACGTGCTGCGCCCGCTCGCCCGCGACGCCCGCCCGACGCTGCGGATCCTCCAGCAGCTGATCGAGAACCCCCGGCAGCCGAACAGCGACCTGCTCTCGCTCGTGCGCTCGACCGTCCCCGTCCGCGCCATCGCCGTCGGCCCGGTGACGGCCAACGGCGCGAGCCGCCCGGGGGCGCTGCCGGCGACCACCGACGCCCTCGGCACCGCCACCCCCGAGCTCGGCTTCGCCCGCCCGTACTCCCCCGACCTCACGGCCTGGTTCAACAGCTTCGCCCACTCCGGCGTCTACGACGCCCTCGGCGGCGCCAGCCGGGTGTCGATCTCCGCCAACCCGCTCGCCCTGATCAACGGCCTGCTCACGCCGATCCCCCCGGCCCTGCGCGGGGCGGCGCTGCTCGGGACGCTGACCACCGGCCAGCGCAACCGCTGCCCCGGGGCGGCCGAGCATCCGAGCGCCGACGGCTCGAACCCCTACCACCCGCCCGGCTTCCCGTGCGACCCGACGCAGGTGCTCCCCGGCCCATGAGGCGACGGGCCGCCGTCACCGGCCTGGTCGGGGCGCTCGCCGCCCTGCTCCTCGGCGGCTGCGCGGCCACCGGAGGCGGCGGCGGCCCGACCTACTGGGTCGAGCTCGACAACGCGTTCGGCCTCGTCCAGGGCGGGGACATGAAGGTGGCCGGTGTGCGCGCCGGCAAGATCACCGCCCTCGACCTCGACCGCCGGACGCTCCACGCCCTGGTCGGCTTCCAGGTCACCGAGACCGGCTTCGGCTCGCTGCGCGCCGACGTCACCTGCCAGACGCGGCCGCAGTCGCTGATCGGCGAGTACTACCTCGACTGCCTGCCCGGCACGTCGCCGACCACGCTGAAGCCGGGCAGCGTGATCCCGGTCGAGCGGACGAGCTCGACCGTGGCGCCCGACCTCGTCACCGACATCTTCCGCCTGCCCTACCGCGAGCGGCTGCGGATCATCATCAACGAGCTCGGCGCCGGCGCCGCCGGCAACGCCGCCAACCTCCGGGCCGCGATCCGCCGGGCGAGCCCGGCCCTGCGGGAGACCGACCAGGTGCTGGCCATCCTCGCCCGCCAGAACCAGACCCTCGCCGCCCTGGCGCGCGACGGCGACCAGGTGATCGGCGCGCTCGCCGCCAACCGCCGCGACGTCGCCCGCTTCGTGGTCACCGCCGGGCGCACGGTCCGCGTCACCGCCGCCCATCAGGTCGCGCTCGCCGCCGGCCTGCGCCGGCTCCCCGGCTTCCTGGCGGCGCTGCGCCCGGCCATGTCCGCCCTCGGCGAGGTCGCCGGCAACGCGACGCCGGCGCTCCAGAACCTCGACGCCTCGGCCGGCCAGCTGAAGGCGCTGCTCGACCGGGTCGGGCCCTTCGCCACCGCCTCGCGCCCCGCCTTCCGCGCCCTCGGCCGCGCGTCGGTCACCGGCCGGGCGGCGGTGCTCGCCGCCGGTCCGACCGTGAGCGAGCTGAGCCGGTTCGCCGGGCCGACGCCGGAGCTCGCCAAGAACCTCGACATCGTCCTCCAGCACCTCGACGACCGCAGCTACGCCGTCGAGAAGGACCCGCGCAGCCCGGGCGGTCAGGGCTACACCGGCCTCGAGTCGCTCCTGAACTACGTCTTCTACCAGGCGACGTCGACCACCCTGTTCGACGCCAACAACCACCTGTTGAACATCGACCTGTTCGCCAGCCTGACCTGCTCCCCCTACGCCGACCCGGCGGTCGTGGCCGCCGCGGTGAAGAACCCCGGGTCGAGCCCGATCACCAAGTGCCTCTCCTGGCTGGGCCCCTCCCAGCCGGGGATCACCACGCCCGACCCGACCGCGACCGCGGCCGGCCGGGCCAAGCTCAGGGCGCCGGCGGGCACGGCGGGCACGGCGGCCCCGGCCCCGGCCCCGGCGGCGGCCCCGGGGCCGGCGGGCGCCGCGCCGTCCGCCCCGACCTCACCTGGCGGCGGGGCGACCACGCCGTCGGCCGCCGGGGCGCCGGCCGGGCTGCCACCGCTCCAAACCCTCGTCGGTAACCTCGTGGGCAGCCTGCCCGGCCTGGCCAGCACGCTCAACGGCCTGCTCGCCCCGCCGCCGCCGCAGCGGTCGGTCGCGCGATCGCAGAAGCAGCTTCTCGACTACCTCCTCGCCCCATGAGCCGCCGCCGGCGCGACGAGCGGGGGCTGACGCCGTTCGCCACGGGCGTCGTGATGATCGTCGTGATCGCCGTCGGCGCCTACCTGGCGTTCACCAAGTCGATCCCCTTCCGCCACCACTTCACGATCCACGCCGCCTTCCGCAGCGCCAACAACGTCCAGCCGAGCTCGCCCGTACGGATCGCCGGGGTGAACGTCGGCAAGGTGACCGCCGTCCACCACATCGGCGGCGGCGGCCAGGGCGCGATCGTCGACCTGACGATCGACTCCGCCGGCCTGCCCCTCCACGCCGACGCGACGATCGCGATCCGGCCGCGCATCTTCCTCGAGGGCAACTTCTTCGTCGACGTCCACCCCGGCTCGGCGTCGGCGCCGGTGCTCCACGACGGCGACACCGTGCCGATCCAGCAGACCTCGGCGCCGGTCCAGCTCGACCAGGTTCTGGCCACGCTCGACACGAGCACCCGCAGCGACCTGAAGACGCTCCTGCACGAGCTGTCGATCGCCCTGAGCGGCCGCGGCGGCCTCGGCTTCAACCGGTCGATCCCGTTCTGGGCGCCGGCCTACAAGGGCCTCGCGCTCGTCAGCGACGCCCTCCAGGGCACCGCGCCCCACGACCTCTCGCGGCTGATCGCGAGCAGCGGGCGGGTGGCCGCGTCGGTCGACGCCGATCCCCGGGCGCTCCAGGAGCTCGTCACCGCGGCCGACCGGACGTTCACGCCGCTGGCCCGCGAGAACGCCGCCCTGGCCGCGGCCGTGGCCGAGCTGCCGCGCACCCTGCGCGCCGGGATCCCCGCCCTCGACGCGCTCGAGGCGGCCTTCCCGTCGGTGCGGACGCTCGTGGCCGAGCTGCGCCCGGCCGTCCGCTCCCTGCTGCCCGTGCTCGTGGCCGGGATTCCGTTCGCCCGCCAGGTCCGCAAGCTCGTGTCGAAGTCCGAGCTCCGCGGCCTGGTCGGCGAGCTGCGCCCGACCGTCGCCGCGCTGACCCGGCTCAACCTGGCGAGCGTCGGCCTGCTCGGCCAGGTCCGGGCGGCGTCGTCGTGCCAGAACACGGTGATCCTCCCCTGGTCGCAGCAGACGATCCAGGACGACGCCTTCCCGGCCACCGGGCCCGTCTTCCAGGAGTTCCCCAAGAGCCTCGTCGGGCTCGGCGGCGACAGCCGCGGCGGCGACGCCAACGGGATCTGGTTCCGGGTGCTGGCCGGCCTCGGCAACGTCGCCTTCCCGTCGAGCCCCGGCCAGCTGACGCTGGCGAACTTCCCGATCGCCGGCAGCAACCCGGTGAAGCCGGCGGGCAAGCCCGTCCTCGACGAGACCGTCCCCTGCGAGACCCAGCAGGCGCCCAGCCTCGCCTCGACGCCGGGCCTGGCCCCGGCCGGCCAGGTCAGCGCCCGGTCGGCGCCGCTGAGCGCCGCCGGCCAGCGGCTCTACGACCGGGCGCAGAAGCTGACCGTCGCCCAGGCCACGCGCCAGCTGAAGCTCCAGCACCTGTCGGGGGTGCTCCGGGTCGGGACCGTCCCGGTCGCCCCGGGACTGATCGGCCAGCTCGGCTCGCTCGGGCGGATCCCCGGGAGCCGGCCGTGATCCGGGCGATCCGCAAGTCGGGCCGCGACTTCGCCGCCATCGTCGTCGTCGCCGTGGTCGGCGTCGCCGTGGCCGCCTACGTCCTCGGCCAGGAGCGGCTGCGCTTCCCGTTCTTCCAGTCGACGCCGTTCACGCTGAACGCCGAGTTCTCGACCGCCCAGGCCGTCACCCCCGGCCAGGGGCAGACCGTCCGCGTCTCGGGCGTGCGGATCGGCGACATCAGCGGCGTCAGCCTGCGCGGCGACCGGGCGATCGTCTCGATGGCGGTCGACCCGCAGTTCAAGGGGCTCGTCCGGACGGACGCGACGGCGCTGCTGCGGCCGAAGACCGGCCTCAAGGACATGTTCGTCGAGATCACCCCCGGCAGCCGCCAGGCGCCGGCGGCCGCGGCCGGCTTCACGATCCCCGTGGCCAACACCCTGCCCGACGTCAATCCCGACGAGATCCTCGCCGCGCTGGACCAGGACACCCGCGACTACCTCCAGCTCCTCGTCGCCGGCGCCGGCCGTGGGCTGAGCGGGGGCGGCCCGCGGCTGCAGGACGTGTTCGCCCGCTTCGCCCCGACCCACCGCGACCTGGCCGCGGTGACGACGGCGGTCAGCCGCCGCCATCAGAACCTCGCCCACCTGATCCACTCGCTGAGCGTGCTCGACCAGGCCCTGGCCTCGCGCGGGCCGGAGATCCGGACGCTCGTCGGCGCGGCGTCGACGACGTTCGGGGCGATCGCCTCCGAGCAGGCCAACCTCGGCACGGCGGTCCACGCCCTGCCGGGCGCCCTCCAGGCGACGACGCAGGCGCTGGGCAAGGTGCGGACGTTCGCCGACGTGCTCCATCCGACGGCGATCGCCCTCGCCCCGGTGGCGACGTCGCTGACCGCGGCCGACCGCGCGCTGACGCCGTTCCTGCGGGAGACGACGCCGATCATCGCCCGCCAGATCCGGCCCTTCGTGCGGGCCGCCCGGCCCGTCGTGCGCCAGCTGACGCCGTCCGTCCAGGCGCTGGCCGCGGCGGCCCCCGACCTGACCGGGTCGTTCACCGTGCTCAACCACCTGTTCAACCTGCTGGGCTACAACCCCTACGGCGGGGCGTCCTACGACGCGACCAAGAACGGGACGCTCCTCTTCTGGCTGGCCTGGCTCGGCCACAACGGCGACGCCGTCTTTGCCTCCAGCGACGCCAACGGCCCGTTCCGGGCGCTGACCCAGACGACGACGTGCACCACGCTGAAGGCGCTCGTGGCCAGCGTCCCGACGCTGCCCTTCCTCGGCAACCTCGCCGGCGTCCTGTCGAACCCGGCGCTGTGCGGCTGATCTGATGCAGCGCACGCCCCCGACCGTCGGCCGCATCCTGACCATCGCCGCCTTCGCCCTGTCGTGCTTCGGCCTGCTGCTCTACCTCTGGGTGTCCTTCGGCGGGGCGATCCCCCTGAAGCCGAAGGGCTACCGCTTCCGGGCGTCCTTCCCCCAGGCCACCCAGCTCTCCGACCAGGCCGACGTCCGCATCGCCGGGATCTCGGTCGGCAAGGTGGTGGCCGAGGGGCTCGACCCGGCCGGCAACCGGACGGTGGCGACGATCGAGGTCGACCCCGCCTTCGCCCCCGTCCACGCCGACGCCCGGGCCATCCTGCGCCAGAAGACGCTGCTGGGCGAGACCTTCGTCGAGATGACGCCGGGCACCCCGGGCAGCCGGACGCTGCCCGAGGGCGGGATGCTCGCCGACAGCCGGATCGGCCGGGCGGTGACCCTCGACCAGGTCGTCCAGGCCTTCGACCCGGTCACCCGCCAGGCGTTCCGCAACTGGCAGCAGGACCTGGCGGTGGGGACGGCCGGGCGGGGGACGAGCCTCAACGACGCGCTCGGCAACCTGCCGGGCTTCGTCGCCGGGGCGGGCGACGTGCTCGACGTCCTGAACGCCCAGTCGGCGGCCGTCCGGCGGCTGGTGCGCAACACCGGCGTCGTCTTCGACGCGGTCAGCGCCGACCGCAGCCAGCTGCGCAACCTGATCGTCGGAGCCGACCAGACGTTCGCGGCGACCGCCTCCGAGCAGCGGGCGCTGGCGGCGGCGATCGGCATCCTGCCGACGTTCCTCGACGAGACCAAGGCAACCCTGGCCAAGCTGCAGCTGTTCGCGGCGAACACCGACCCGCTGATCCGCGACCTGCGCCCGGCGACCCACGACCTGGCGCCGACCCTTCACGACGTCCGCGTCCTGGCCCCCGACCTGAAGCGGACGTTCCAGAAGCTCGATCCCCTGATCCGGGCGTCGCGCACGGGGTTGCCGGCCCTGCGCGACATCCTCGTGGCCGTGAAGCCGCTGCTCGGCAACCTCGATCCGTTCCTCGAACAGCTCAACCCGATCCTCCAGTGGCTCGAGTACAACCAGTACATGGTCGGCGACTTCCTCTCCCGCGGGGCGGAGACGCTGGCGGCGACGACCACGCCGCAGACCTCCCAGGAGGTCGGCCACTACCTGCGCCAGTACGCGCCGCTCGGACCGGAGACGCTGGCCATCTACCCGACCCGCTACCCGAACGACCGGGGCAACGCCTACCAGTCGGGGACCGGCCTGGCCGACTCGCCCCAGTCGGCCAAGCACCTGATCTTCCCGAACTTCGACTGCACGCCGTCGGGCGGGGACGTCCTGCCCAACGAGAGCGTCAACCCGCTGCTCGGGAGCCCCGGCTGCTTCGTGGCCACGCCGCCCGCCTTCCAGGGGCAGGGGCTCGCCTTCCCCCACGTCACGGCCGGCAACTACTCGCCCTAGGGGGCGTAGAGTCGGCGGCCATGGCGGCGACCGAGCCGACGCCCAGCTTCCACGGCGGCCGGCTGATCGCCCGGCGCCTGGCGGCCCACGGCGTCTCGACGGTGTTCACGCTGTCGGGCGGGCATCTCTTCTCGATCTACGACGGCGCCCGGGCCGAGGGCCTGCGGCTCGTCGACGTCCGCCACGAGGCGACGGCCGCGTTCGCGGCCGAGGGCTGGGCCAAGGTGACGCGGACGCCGGGCGTCGCCGCCCTGACCGCCGGGCCGGGCGTGACCAACGGGATCAGCGCGCTGGCCGCCGCCTGCCTGAACCACTCGCCGCTGGTCGTCCTCGGCGGCCGGGCGCCGGCCAGCCGCTGGGGCCAGGGCTCGCTCCAGGAGATCGACCACCTGCCGCTCGTGCGGCCGGTGACCAAGCTGGCGGCGACGGCCCAGAGTCCGGCGGCGATCCCCGGCCTGATCGACGCGGCCCTGGCCGCGGCGATGGCGCCGCCGTCGGGGCCGGTGTTCGTCGACTTCCCGCTCGACCACGTGTTCAGCGAGGCCCCCGACGCGGAGCCGGGGCCGGTGCCCGCCGTCGCGGCCGCGGTGCCGCCGGGCCGGCCGGGGGGAGGTGCTCGAGCGGGCGGTGGCCCTGCTGCGGGCGGCGGCGCGGCCGGTGATCATGGCCGGGACCGACCTCTACTGGGGCCGGGGGGAGGCCGAGCTCGTCGCCCTGGTCGAGGAGCTGCGGATCCCGGTGTTCCTCAACGGGCTCGGCCGCGGGTGCGTGCCGGCCGACCACGAGCTGTTCTTCTCGCGCGTGCGCCGCCGGGCCCTGGCCGAGGCCGACGTCGCCCTGGTGGTCGGCGTGCCGATGGACTTCCGCCTCGCCTTCGGCGCGATCTTCGGCGAGCGGACGGAGCTGATCGTCGTCGACGGCGCCGAGTCGGCCCGGCCCTGGCCGCGCCGGGTCGCGGCCGCCGTCTACGGCCCGGTCGGAGCTTCGCTGGCGGCGCTCGCGGCCGGCGGCGGCGGCGTCGGGGCCCAGGCCACCGACGAGGAGTGGATCGCCGGGCTGCGGGCGGCGGAGGACGACGGCCGGCGGGCGGAGGCGGTCGAGCTGGGCGACGACCGGGCGCCGCTGCATCCGATGCGGGTCTACGGCGAGCTCGGCCGGCGGCTCGACCGGGACGCGATCGTGATCGGCGACGGCGGCGACTTCGTCTCCTACGCCGGGCGGATGATCGACTCCTACGCGCCCGGCTGCTGGATCGACTCGGGCCCGTACGGCTGCCTGGGGAGCGGCCTGGGCTACGCCCTCGGAGCGAAGCTGGCCCATCCCGACCGGCAGGTGGTGCTGCTGGTCGGCGACGGGGCGCTCGGGTTCGCCGGGTTCGACCTCGAGACGCTCGCCCGCCACGGGGCGGGGGTCGTCGTCGTGATCGGCAACAACGGGATCTGGGGCCTCGAGAAGCACCCGATGGAGTGGCTGTACGGCTACAGCGTGGCCGCCGACCTGCGCCCGGGGACCCGCTACGACCTGGTCGCCGAGGCGCTCGGCTGCCGGGGCGAGCTGGTGGCCGAGCCGGGTCAGCTCGGCCCGGCGCTCGTGCGCGCCTTCGAGGCCGGTGGGCCGGCCGTCGTCAACGTGCTGACCGACCCGGCCGTCGCCTACCCCCGGCGGTCGAACCTGGCCTGACCCGCGGGCCGTCTAGTTCCGCGCGCCGAAGTCCTCGGTGTAGGTGGCGCCCTGGCCGCGGCCGAGGAGGGCGGGGGCGGCCGGGGCGACGCCGACGCCGGTGTCGCGGAAGGCGGGGTTGAGGATGTTGGCCCGGTGGGCGGGCGAGTGCATCCAGCGGTCGACGGTGGCGGCCGGGGTGCACAACGAGCCGGTCGCGGCGTCGATGTTCTCGCCGATGGCGAAATTCTGGCTGCGGCCGAGGTAGCCGGCGCGGCGGATCCGAGCGAGCGGGTCGCTGCCGCCGGGGCTCACGTGGTCGAAGTAGTCCTGGGCGGCCATCTCGAGCGAGTGGCCGCTCGCGGCGGCGGCCAGGGCGCCGTCGGCGCGCAGCGGGGCCAGACCCTGGGCCGAGCGCTGGTCGTTGATCAGGCAGAGGGTGGCGGCGGCGATGCGGTCGAGGTTGCCGGCGGCGGGGACGAGGGTGGTGTCCGAGCAGGAGGACGCCTGCGACGCGGTGGGGGCGGCGGCGTGGCGGGTGGCCTGGTGGCGATGGTGGTGGCGGGCGGCGTGGGCCACGGGCGCTGCCGCGGCGAGGCTGCTGGCCGGCGGGGCGGCGGCGAGCATCGGCAGGGCCAGGGCCAGGCCGAGGAGAAGACGGGTGCGGCGAGGGACCGAGACAGACACGGTGGGCGACCTCCGACTAGGACGCCACCCCCCATCCTTCGGTAACCCGGCCTACCCCCACTCGCGTGGTGGCACCGTGGCTTTGCGTCCCCGCCTCACGACGGGTTTGCCCTTCTCGGGACGGCGGCGTTGATTTTGACGGCACGCCTCTCATCGGCGGGGCGATCGCCCCACCTTCAGGGGGCGGCCGGAAGGTCGAACGGCCGTCGAGTCAGCGGGTCGGGGCGGGGGCGCTGGGGCCGGGGGCCGCGGTCGCGCCGGGCGCCGCGGTCGCGCCGGGCGGGGTTGGGCCGGGGGCCGCGGTCGCGCCGGGGGCGGTCGGGTGGCCGGGGGCGGTCGGGGCGGGGGCGGCCGGGGCGGGGACGGCCGGGCCGAAGCCGGCGCGGTCGAGGGCGGCGCCGCGGAGGATGTCGTGCTCGGAGACCTCGCAGGCCGGCAGGTCGAAGGCTTCGAGCAGCTCGACGAGCATGGCCACGCCGGCGACGATCGTCGGCGCACGATCGGGGTGCAGGCCGCGGACACGGCGCCGGTCGGCCAGGGAGAGGCCGGCCAGGCGGGCGAGGAGGAGCCGGCAGGTCGACAGCTCGAGGCGGTAGCCGTGGACGCGGGCCGGGTCGTAGGGGTGGAGGGCCTGGTCGATCGCCGCGCAGGAGGTCGGCGTGCCGGCGACGGCGATCGCCATCCGGGGGCGGCGCCGCTCGGCGCGGGGCACGTGGCGGGTCAGAAGGCGGCGGAGGTCGGCGCGGACGGCATGGAGCTCGGCCGCCGTCGGCGGGTCGTGGTGGAGGTGGCGCTCGGTCAGGCGCACGACCCCGGCCTCGAGGGAGACGTGGAAGGCGGCGTCGCGTCCGCTGCCGCGGACGAGCTCGGTCGAGCCGCCGCCGATGTCGATCACCAGGGTGGGGGTGCGGTCGGCGGGGTCGCGCTCGCTGGTCGCGCCCAAGAACGTCAGCCGGGCCTCGTCGGCGCCGGCGATCAGGCGGGCGTCGAGCTGGTAGCGGTCGGCGACCAGCGCGACGAAGTCGGAGCCGTTGGCGGCGTCGCGGACGGCGCTCGTCATCACGGCGAGGGCGGCGTCGCAGCGGTCGTCGGCGATCAGGCGGGCGTAGCCGTCGAGCGTGCGGCAGACGCGAGCGACGGCGGCGGGCTTGAGCCGTCTGTCGGAGTCGACGCCGTCGCCGAGCCGAGTCACCTGGGACTGGCGCCGGCGCTCGACGAGCCGGCCGTCCTGGCCGACGTCGGCCAGGAGCAGGCGAGTCGAGTTGGTCCCGATGTCGACGACGGCCACACGCATCGTGCCTGAGGTCGCCGGGCGGCTTGCGGTCATCCGGTGATCTTCGCCCCCGCCGGCCGGCCCACCCCCGTCTGCGGCGAAACTTGCCGGGCGGGGTCGTCCGCTCGGGGCGAGGGTTGCTACTCTGTATGGACGCCGCGGGGTGGAGCAGTCTGGTAGCTCGTCGGGCTCATAACCCGAAGGTCGCGGGTTCGAATCCCGCCCCCGCTACTCAGCAAAGGGCCTGCCAAGCAGACCCTTTGTCGTTCCTGGAAGCACCTTCCCGAATCCGACCTTGTCCCGAGATTTTGTCCCGGCAACCCGATTGCGTTCGACCGATGTGTGAGCGGCTGTCTTTGAGGCGATGAAGCGGTGGATGGCCTCGTTGGCGTGGTCCTGAAACGACGGGTTGGCCAGATCGGGCAAGATGTCCGCTTGGTTGACCAACGGACCCTTCAACTTGTTGGCCGCGCTGGCGTAGAACACGCCGCTGGACAGGGTCGGGTCGGTGACGCCGTCGACGAGCCGGTTCGCTCCCACGTCGAGTTTGTGGGCGAGACCTAGGGCGGGCATGACGTACTTGGCGGCTACCCGCATCGGTAGGGGGAGGTCGTTGGGGGCGTGGGTGCCGGTGGTGTTCCCGGGGCTCACGGTGATGAAGCGGCGGTCGGGGTGTTGGCGGGCCAGGTAGGCCATCCAGAGGGCCCCGATGTACTTGGCCTGCCCGAACGCTAGGTTGAAGTCAGCTTTTCCGCTGGCGAAGTAGCTGCCGTCGATGACGGCGGCGAGTTCATCGGCTGAGGTCGAGACGAAGGATGGCCCTTTGATCCGCAACTTCGGAACTCCGCGGACTGCTTCACTTCCGGCGAGGACCGCAACCTCGCCAAGCCGGTCATCGGCCAGAAGTCCTTCGAGGAGGACGACGTGGCCAAGGACGTTCGTCGCGAACACGGTGGTGACCCCGTCAGCGGTCAAACCCATCGTCTTCGGGCCAATGACGCCGGCGTTCATGACCAGCGCGTCGAGGGATCCGTCGATGGCCGCCAGGCCGACGCGGACCGAACCGAGATCGGCAACGTCCATGACAACGACGTCGAAGATGCGCCGGCCGGTCTCCGCTTCAAGCTCGGCCTTTGCCGTTGTCGCCCGATCCCGGTTGCGGCACGCCAGGTAGATCCGCGCCATCTCGGGACGTGATGCCAGTTGCCGGGCGACCTCCTTGCCGATCCCGGCGTTGGCGCCCGTGATCAAGACGGTCTTCTTTTGGGTTGTGCTCATGGGGATTCCTTCTCAATCTTTGGTAGGTCCAGCCAGGGTTGGCTGAATGGTGTGGTCGGACCGCCGGGCAGATCGCACCGCTAGGCCTGGTTCGGCCCGGCCCGGCCCGGCCCGGCCCGGCCCCGCAGCGGCTCCGCTTTCCCGGCGAAAGCAGCGCAACAAGCCATTTGCCAAACTGGAATCGTCGAGCCACTCATTTACAGATTATATGGCTTGTCAGAGCCATTCGTAGGGTATAGTTTTTCCTGATGTCCTCGAGGAGTTCTGGCCAGCCGCGGTTGACGCGCAAGGGCGCCGAGACGCGCGCGCGGATCGTCGATGCCGCGGCGGAGCTGATCTTTCAGCAGGGCGTTGCCGGTACGACGGTTGAGGAAGTGCTTGACGGTGCGCACGTGAGCAGCTCGCAGCTCTACCACTACTTCGAGGACAAGCCGGGGCTGGTTCGCGCGGTCATCGAGCGCCAGGCCGACAGGGCCATCGGCACGCAGGAGCGGTTCGACCTCAGCAGCCTCGACGGCCTTCGGGAGTGGCGCGACTTCGTCGTCGAGCACACCCGCGACGCGGGCGGTCGCGGCGGTTGTCCCATTGGCTCGTTGGGCGCCCAGCTCGCCGAGACCGAGCCCGAAGCCCGGGCGATGCTCGCGGCGTCCTTCAAGCGCTGGGAGGCCAGCATCATGGCCGGCCTTCTGCGAATGCACGCCCTTGGCCGACTCGCACCGGAGGCCGATCCGCGCCAGCTCGCGCTCGCCACGCTTGCCGCGCTTGAGGGCGGCCTGCTGCTCGCTCAGATCCAGCGCGACCCCGAGCCGCTCGCGGCCGCGCTGGACGCGATGCTCATGCTCATCGCCACGTTCAGCAGCAGCACCAGCACGTCGCGCGACCGCTGAGCCTTCGAACCGACGGACCTGCGGGAAGCCGCGCCGCAGCGCGTGCTGCCGGAATCACGTTTTGGCTTACACGAGCCATTGCTGTACCGTCTGCTACAGGAAGAATGGCTTGCATGTTCCAACTATCTATGGGATGTGTCGACCATGGATCTGAAGACAAACGGGCGTTGATCACCGGGGGCACCCCCGGGATGGGCAGCGCTACCTCAGTGGCGGGGCCCGGCAAAGCCCGGCCGAGCGGTGGGAGACTGAATCGCGAACGTGGCCAGGGTGGCCACGCCGGAGGAACCCGGACCCGGCTCCGGCGATGGTTCGGGTCATCCGGGAAACTCTCGTGCGTGGGCTCCCCGCAGACGCTGAGCGAAGCTGACCGCCGGCTCGTCGCGGGGTGGGCGGCCGACTGTGCGGAGCGGGTGCTGGGCCTGTTCGAGGCCGAAGCTCCAGGAGATAGTCGCCCCCGTGACGCGATCGCCGGGCTACGCGCCTTCGCCCGCGGCGAGCTCCGCGTCAGACCGGCCCTCAGGCTTGCGCGCGCTCACGCCGCCGCGCGCGAGGTCGCCGGTCCGGCCGCGGTCGCCGCCGCTCGAGCCGCCGGGCAGGCCGCCGCCACGCCCCACATGGGGGCTCATGCCCTGGGTGCCGCCGCCTATGCCGCCAAGGCGGCTGGCCTGGCCGCCCCGGACCGGCCGGACGCACTCACCGACGAAATCCGCTGGCAGCTCGGCCGACTCTCCCCCGCTGTGAGAGCCGCCCTGCGTCAGCTGCCGCCGGTGGGCGAGCGTCGCGATGGCCCACTCGGGCCCGGCCTCCTCGCCCGGGGCCTTCTCGGCACGATCATCCGTGATCTCCAAGCCAACCTGGGCGACGCCGCCCAACCCGATCACTCCCAGCTCGCAGGTCAGTAGGGATCCGCGGGCATGCCGGCGCCGACGGCTGACCCTCGCCGCGAAAAGGAGCCGCACGGTCGAGCGTGGTTCCCGGTTCGACCGGCCGGATCTGCGCTTTCGGAACGTCGTCGGGCCAGAACAGGCTCAGACCGAACGCCTGGGCGCCACCGGGCGCTCCTCCAGATCCAGAGCCGGCCGCGACGTCTCGGAGCTCGCAAGCCACGCCCTGACTATTCCCCCCGCGTCCCGGCCCGACGCCGGCCCCGGCCGGCCACCGGCTCCCGCCGCGACCGCGCGCGGCCCGCGCCTGCGTGGCCCTCGACGATCCAGGCGACCACCCCGCTGACGGCGAGCGCCGCCCCGAGTCCACACACCCCCAGCCACCCTCCGAGCTCCCAGGCCGAGACGGCCGCCGCCGAGGCGATCGCCGCGGCGATGAAGTTCCCCGACATGTAGGCGGTCGTCAGACGGCTGCGCGCCTCCGGGCGCACCGCGTAGATCAGCGTCTGATTGAGGATGTGCTGACCCTGGACGCCCAGGTCGAGGACCACGAGACCGGCGATCAGGCCGACCACGCTCGACCGACCCAGGGCGAGGAAGCCCCAACCGATCAGGATCGCCCCGAGGAAGGCGCCGGTCGCCCGCCGGCCGCCGCCGGCGTCGGCGGCGCGCCCGGCCACCTGTGCCGCCATGGCCCCGGCCAGCCCGGCCAGGCCGAACAGGCCGATCACCGCCGCGCCGAACGAGAACGGTGGGCCGGAGAGGAGCAGGGCCAGCGCGGTCCACACGACGGTGAACCCGGCCATCCCGAGCGCCCCGTAGACCATGCGCCGCCGCAGGAGCGGCTCCTCGGCGATCAGCGTCCCGACCGACGCCAGCAGGCGACCGTAGGACGGACCGGCGGCCGGACGGACGTCGGGGAGAGCTCGGGCCAGCGCGACCGCCAGGACGAGTCCGCCGCCGGCCGCGATCCCGTAGACGAGCCGCCAGCCGCCGAGCTCGGCCGCGAGCCCGGAGAACGTTCGGGCCAGGAGTATTCCGATCAGGAGGCCGCTCATCACGATCCCGACGACCCGGCCGCGCTCGTCCTCGCCGGCCAGGCCGCTCGCGAAGGGGACGAGGATCTGGGCTACGACCGACGTCGTGCCGACCACGACAAGGGCGATCGCCAGGACGGCCAGGCTCGGGGCCAGGGCGGCCCCCGCGAGGCCGATGCTCGTCACGACGAGCATGCCGGTGATCAGCCGCCGGCGGTTGACGAGGTCGCCGAGCGGGACGATCAGGACGAGGCCGGCGGCGTAGCCGATCTGCGACGCCGTGACCAGGAGAGCGGTCCCGCTGGCCGAGACGCCGAGCCCGGCGGAGATCGTGTGGAGCAGCGGCTGGGCGTAGTAGAGGTTGGCCACCGCGGCCCCGCAGGCGACCGCCAGCAGGAGGACCAGCCGGCGCGACAGCGGCCCATCGCCGGTGACCGCGGCCGGCTGCCGGTCGGGCTCGTCCCGAGCGTGTTCCGGCGCCGACTGCCCCGGCCGCGGCCGGTCGCGCGTCGGCGCCTCGGTCGGGGAGAGGCGGGTCATCATGCAGACGTTAGGACACCCCGACAGCGAAGGGCGCCGCGATGGCAGATCGAGCCGGCGGGGCGGCCGCGGGCCGGCCGCGGCGACCGCCCGGGCAGCCGGCTGAACCCGGGGCTGCCCTGAGGTGACGCGGCCATGATTCCCGACGACGACGGCGAGCGCGTGCGTCTCTGGCGCCACGCGGCCCACGCGGCCGTCTGCGACGTCGTCACTCCGTGGGACCACGGCACCGTCGTGCGCGCGACGGCCTATCCCGGCTACCGCGCCTTCAATCTCGTGCGCGTCGAGGACGACCCCGGGATGAGCGGGGACGCCCTGGTCGCGTTCGCCGACAGCGCCCTCGCCGGGCTCGCCCATCGCCGCCTCGACTTCGAGGTCATCTCCGCCGCCGAGTCGCTCCGGTCCGGCTTCGAGGACCGCGGCTGGATCTCGACCCGGCTCCTCTGGCTGCGCCACGCTCGCCGCGCCCCCCCAGCTCGTGGGCGCCGCCGTCGAGGTCCCCCACGACGACGTCAGCCACCTGCGCACCGCCTCGCAACGTGAGGACGCCCGTGAGGATCTCCTCGGGCCTGACCCCACCCAACGCCGCGCCGCCCCGCCGCTCGGCCGCCGCCCGGCGTGCTTGGCTTCCTGCATGTGGCGCGCCGCCCACGCTCCCCAGCCACCCGCCCTCCCGGGGCGACTCGAGGCGCCCGAGGTCGAGGCCCTGGCCCACGATGCGAGCTACGCCGAGATCGAGCTCGTCGACGGCGTGCTCGCCGACCAGCAGGCTCGCGGCCTCAAGGTCCGGGCGGTCAGGCTCCTGACCGTCGACCTGTCCGGCTCACAGCTCGACCACCTCAGCCTGGCCGACGGCGAGCTCCAGGCCTGCAACCTCGCGAACCTCCGCGCCCGCCGGGCCGAGCTCACCCGCCTGACCGTCGCGGCCAGCCGCCTGACCGGGATCGCCCTGCCCGAGGCCAGGCTGGACGACGTCACGATTCGCGACTCCCGCGTCGATCTCGCGTCCTTCGGCCAGGCCCGCCTGCGGCGCGTGACCTTCGAGGACTGCCTGATGGCCGAGACCGACTTCCTCGACGCCCAGCTCGAGTCGGTCCGCTTCCATCGCTGCGACCTCACCGGCGCCGACTTCCGCGGCGCCCGCCTGTCCCGCTGCGAGTTTCGCCGGTCCGAGCTCGGCGCCGTGCACGGCGTCGACTGCCTGCGCGGCTCGGCCATGGAGTGGCCCGACATCCTCGCCCTGGCCGGCGCCTGCGCCGCGGCCCTCGGGATCGACGTCCTCGACGCCGACTGACCGTCCCGCCCGGCTGGCCATGTCCACATCCCCGCTCTCCGCCGCCGAGCTGACCGGCAAGATCGTCGGCTTCCTCCTGGCGATCGGGATCCCCGTGACCGAGGCCGAGCTGACCACCGACGGCTTCCTGCCGGGGATCCTCGTCCGCGACGGCGGGTTGACCGTCGACCGCGCCCGCCTGCGCCACCCGGGCGACCTCCTCCACGAGGCCGGCCACCTCGCGGTGCTCGACCCCGCCGCCCGACGCCGGTTCGGCGGGCCGGACGGCCTGGCCGGACACGACATGGGGCAGCTCGAGATCGCCGCGGTCGGCTGGTCCTACGCCGCCGCCCGCCACCTCCACCTCGACCTCGCCGTCGTCTTCCACGCCGGCGGCTACGCCGGCCGCGGGCCGGCCCTGGCTCGGAGCTTCGCCTACGGCCTCCACGTCGGCGTCAGCGACCTCGAGGCCGCCGGCCTGACCGTGACGCTCGCCGCGGCCGAGCGGCGCGGCATCCCGCCCTACCCGCACATGATCAAGTGGCTGCGCGACTGAGCCCGTCGGCCGGCGCCGGCGCCGGCGGCGGCGCGGTCCCCGAGACGGCCGCGTCGATCGACCGGACGGGCTGGGTCGGCGGGCTCACGCCCCGCGGCCCGGCCGCCTCAGGAGACGGGTCGGGCGCCGCCGTGGCGCGGGAGCCCGTCGTCGGGGATCGGCTCCCACGGGGCGGCCGAGTCGACGTACTGACGCCACTGCGGCCGGATGCCCGGGTCGCGGTCGAGCGCGCCGAGGCGGATCGCGACCTCGTCGTCGGCGAGGGGATCGCCGCTGAACAGGTGCCCGCCGCAGCGGCGGCAGAACACCTTCGGCCGGCTCTCCGCCGTCGGCTGGAAGCTCTCGAGGAGGTCGCGGCCCTCGAGCAGGCGGAAGCCGGCCTGCCGCACGCGGCCGCTCGTCGACGTCGCCGTCCCCGTCCGCCGCTGGCAGTGGTGGCAGTGGCAGATGCCGGCCGAGCCGAACGGCTCGGTGACCTCGAAGCGGACCGCCCCGCACAGGCATCCCCCGCCGAGCGGGGTCTGCGACGATGGCGGCTGGACGTCGCTGGGCATCTACCGGGCAGCCTACCGCCCGCCCGCCTCGCCCCGACGCCCCGCCGGCCGGCGGATCGCGCGATGATCTCCCGATGGACCGCATGGACCTCGTCGATCACGCCTGGCCGGTGCTCAACCGCCTGGTCGGCGCCCACGTCGCCGCCTACCGCCTGACCGGCGGCTTCGTCGGCCACCGCTTTCCCGGCGGCCCGCCGATGCTGCTCCTCGACCACGAGGGCGCCCGGACCGGCCGCCGGCGCACGACGCCGCTGGTCTACGTGGCCGACGGCGCCGACGTCGTGATCGTCGCCTCCAAGGGCGGCCACCCCCGCCACCCGGCCTGGTACCACAACCTGCTCGCCCACCCGGACGCCACGATCCAGGTCGGCTGGCGCCGGCGCCCGGTCCGCGCCCGCCCGGCCACGGCCGCCGAGCGCGACCGCCTCTGGCCGCTGGCCCTGGCCACCTACCCGGGCTACCGCGGCTACCAGGAACGCACGACGCGCGAGATTCCCCTGATGATCCTCGAGCCCCGGCCGAGCTAGGCCTGGCCGCGCGCCGGGGCCCCGGTCCCGGCCGCCGGCGGTCCGACCGGCGGAGGCCGCTCCCAGCCACGAACGGCACCGATCGCCGCACCGGCTGACCTGGCGGGTGCCGACGAGAAGAACCGGCATCCGAGCACGGGTTCTGCGATGCTGAGCCGGTGACGCGGGTCCAGGCGCGATGACTTCGGCCCTCGAGGCGACCAACGGCTTCATCCGGCAGGCGTCGGCGATCATGGACCTCGGGTCGCACGTCGAGCGGCTGCTCCTGTCGGCCGAGGCCGAGCACGTCGTGACGCTGCCGATCGAGCTCGACAACGGCGAGCTGTCGGTCTTCACCGGCTACCGCATCCAGCACAACTCGGCCCGCGGACCGATGAAGGGGGGCCTGCGCTTCCACCCGACCGTGGATGCCGACGACGTGCGCGCCCTCGCGTCGCTGATGACCTGGAAGACGGCGCTCGTCAACGTGCCCTTCGGCGGCGCCAAGGGCGGCATCGCCTGCGACCCGAAGCTCCTCTCGCCGGGGGAGCTCGAGCGGCTGACCCGCAAGCTCGTCCAGCGGATCGGCGCCGACATCGGCCCCCAGCGCGACATCCCCGCCCCGGACGTCAACACCAACGCCCAGGTGATGGCCTGGTTCATGGACGAGTACTCGCGCTCCCACGGGTACTCGCCGGCCGTCGTCACCGGCAAGCCGCTCGAGCTGCTGGGGAGCGAGGGCCGCGAGGCGGCGACCGGCCGGGGGGTGGTCGCGGTGGCCGAGGCCTACCTGGCCGACATCGGTCGGCCGCTGGCCGGGGCGACGCTCGCCGTCCAGGGCTTCGGCAACGTCGGCTCCTACGCCGCCCTGATCGCCCACCAGCTCGGCGCCAAGGTCGTCGCCGTCAGCGACGCCGCCGGCGCTCTGGCCCGCCCCGACGGCCTCGACGTCCCCACCCTGTTCGACCAGTTCGCCCGCGTGCGCCGGCCGCTGTCGGAGTACGACGGCGAAGGCGCCGCCGCCGTCAGCCACCACGATGTCCTGACCGCCGAGGCCGACGTGCTGGTGCCGGCCGCCCTCGGCGGGGCCCTGACCGCCGACGTCGCCCGCGAGCTGCGGGCCGGCGTCGTCGTCGAAGGGGCCAACGCCCCGACCGTGCCCGAGGCGGAGGAGATCCTCGCCGGTCGGGGGATCCCGGTCATCCCCGACATCCTGGCCAACGCCGGCGGCGTCACCGTCAGCTACTTCGAGTGGGCCCAGAACGTCCAGGTGTTCCGCTGGAGCGAGGCCGAGGTCAACACCCGGCTGGCCGAGGTCATGGCCAGGAGCTACCGGACGGTCGCCGACCTGGTCAAGAGCCGGGGCGTCAGCTGGCGCACGGCGGCCTACATCGTCGCCCTCGGCCGCGTGGCCCGGGCAACCGTCCTGCGGGGGATCTGAGGAGCCATGACCGACCGCCGTCCCGAGGCCGACGCCGTTCGCGCCGTCCGCTGCCTGGCCGACCTGACGCCCGAGCAGGCCCTGGCCACCGCCGGCCAGCTCCGCGCCCGGACGCTCGAGCGCGGCGACGTCCTCTTCCGCCACGGCGATCCCGGCGACTCGGTCTACGTGCTCGCGGCCGGCGAGGTCGAGGTCCGGGTGCCCGGCAAGGACGGCGACCACCACCTGGCCACGATCGGCCCCGGCACCCTGATCGGCGAGTTCGCCCTCCTGGCCGACGCCCACCGGACGCGGACCGTCGTCGCCCAGACCGAGGCCGAGCTCTGGGAGCTCACCCGGGCCGACTTCGAGGCCGGCGTCGACGCCTGCGCCGACTGGGCCACGCGCTTCCTGCTGGCCGTCGCCCGCGAGCTCGCCGGGCAGATGCTGGCCGTCGACCGCCAGCTCGTCTCCCTGATGGAGGACGGCCACGACCAGCCGGCCGTCCGCGTGCGCGAGCTCGAGAAGCTCCGCCGCCAGCTGTCGGGCGAGTGGTCCTTCTAGTCGCCTAGCCCCGGCCGGCGATGCTCTGGCTCGGGACCCGGGCGATCAGCGGCTGGCCGCACTGCCAGCAGTAGGCGGCGCCCCGGCTGTGGAGGGCCTGGCAGGCCGGGCAGGAGCCGGCCGCGCCGCTGGCATCCATCCGCATCACCCGCTCGACCTCGGCCAGCTCGGAGTCGACGGCCTGGAGCGCCGCCGCCCGGGCCACGACGACGTCGACGCGGATGTGGTCGCGGATCGCCATCTCGTAGACGAGGCCGCCGAGATCCCACTGGAGCTCGGCGGCGCGGGCGGCCAGGGCGCGCCGGCGCGGCTCGAGGTCGACGGCGGCGGACGCGTCGCGAGGCGGCAGGCCGCCCGCCTGCTCCTGCGCCCGCCGGCCCCAGGCGAGCTCGCTGCCCGGCCGCCGCCGGCCGATCGCCGCGCGCAGCCGCTGGGAGGACCCCCCCAACGGGCTCACCCGGCGCCGAAGAAGTTGCCGGTGAACTTGCCGTTCTGGTAGCCGGGACCGCTGCCCGGGCTGCCGACGTGGACGGCGTTGGCCGGTGGCTTGGTCGCTGCCGCCGGGGTGGTGGCCGCCTTGCTCGCCGGGGCTTTCTTGGGAGCGGTGGTCGCCGCGCGGGGCGTGTTGGCCGCGGTCGGCGTCGCGGCGGCCGCGGCCGGCGCCGTGGTCGTGGCGGCGGCGCTCGGTCCACCGGAGGAGACGACCGTCACCTGGCCCGGGAAGCGCTGGCTCCCGGCGTCGCCGGACGCCGCCCGGGACCCGATGAAGACGCCGATGCCCATGGCCAGCAGGAGCACGCCGATGCCGGCGATCAGCGCCGTGTTGGCCGACATGCGCGCCGCCGGCGACGCCGGCGCCGAGGCGCCCGCCGGCGGCTCGGCCTCGCGCCGGAGCGCCGGGAGACGCGTGGCCCGGCGCGGCTGGCCGCACTCGACGCAGTAGCGCTGGTCGGCGGCCAGGTGCGCCGCGCACACCGAGCACGAGTCGCCGCTGCCCGAGACGTCGAGCGCCGCGTGGACCGCGGTCTGCGCCTCGACCGGTGCCATCTCGGTCGTCGGGGCCTCGGGCGGGCCGGTGGAGGAGGGGCGGGATTCCATTGACGTCAAGTTCAGACGCTCCGCGCCTGAGGCGGCCGGGGCGGCGGCCCACGCCGGCTGAGACCGCGCCAATCAGGCCCGGCGGCGGCCACCGGCGCCGCGACGATCCGGAGTATCCGCCGGGCCGGGGCCCGAGTTGTGAACTCACGGTTACCGGAGGTCGTGCGCGGGATCTTCACACGCGCCGGGCGGCCGGCCGGGAGACTGCGGCCGATGGTGATGATGCCGTCGGGGGTCGACGCGGCGCCCCTCTTCGCCTGCGCCGGCTGCGCCGCCCCGCTCGGTCACGACCAGCGCTACTGCGTCGACTGCGGCACCCGTCACGGGCCCCTGCCGGAGGAGGTCCGGTGGCTGATCGGCGCGCTCGCCGCCGACGGCGCCTCCGCCGCGAGCGGCTCGTTCGCGATCGGCGCCGGCGCCGCCGGGGTCCAGGGGGTGGGGGGCGGCGCGTCGCCGTCGACGCCGCCGGGGCGGCCGGCCGCGACCGTTCTGCCCGGACCGCGGACGGCCGCCCTCGCCGCGATGTTCACGCTCGCCTTCGGCGTCGCCGTCGGACGCGCCGCCACCCCGGCGGGCCACGGCGACTACCGCGGCGCCCTCCTCGCCGCCCTCGCCCCGTCGTTCGTCGCCGCCAGCGGACTCGGTCGGGCCGCGGCGGTCGCCGCCCCGGCGGCGCCGTCGTCGCCCACGCCGGCGCCGAGCCCGCCCGCGCCGACTCCAGCCGCCGCCCCGGCGGCCGCCCCGGCGCCGCCGGCCCCGACGCCGACGACCAAGGCCAAGCCCGCGCCGGCCGCGCCCCCGGCCGCCCCGGCCACGCCGACGCCACCACCGCTGCCGGCGGTCAAGCACGTCTTCCTGATCGTGCTGAGCGACCATGGCGTCGACGCCGCCTTTGGCCCAGGATCGGCCGCGCCCTACCTGGCCACGATGCTGCGGGCGCAGGGCGAGCTGCTGCCGAACTACTACGCCGTCGCCGGCGGCGAGCTGGCCAACGCGATCGCCCTGGTCAGCGGCCAGGGGCCGACCCCGCAGACCGTCGTCGACTGCCCGCAGTACGCCGACCTCCTGCCGGGCACGGTGGGCGATCAGGGCCAGGCGGTCGGCGGCGGCTGCATCTACCCGGCGGCGGTGAAGACGCTGCCCGACGAGCTCGCCGCCGGCGCCCAGGGCTGGAGGGCCTACGTCGAGGCGGTCGGCAGCGGCGGCCCGGGCACGGCGGCGACCTGCCGCCATCCGGCGCCCGGGGGGGCCGACCCGGGGCAGCCGGCCTCTCCGACCGACCGCTACGTCACCTGGCGCAACCCGTTCGTCTACTTCCACAGCCTGGTCGACGGGTCGGCCTGCACGACGAACGACGTCGGCCTCGACCGGCTGACGCCGGATCTCGCCACGGCCAAGACGGCGCCGAGCTTCGCCTACATCGTGCCCGACCGCTGCCACGACGCCTCCGAGACCCCGTGCGCCCCGGGCCAGCCCGCCGGCCTGCCTGCCGCCGATGCCTTCCTGCGCACCGTCGTCCCGGAGATCGTCAGCTCGGCCGCCTACCAGGACGGCGGCCTCATCGCCATCACCTTCGACCAGGCGCCGCAGACCGGTCCGGGGGCGGACGCCAGCGCCTGCTGCCATACCCCGACCTCCTATCCGAGCCTCGCCCCCGGGGCCGCCCCGCCGCCGGCGACCCCGACGGTCGCGGCCCCGACGACGCCGACGACGCCGACGACGCCGACGGTCACGACGGTCACCACGCCGACGGGCACGCCGCCCTACGCGCTGCCGATCCCCACGGCGACGGCCACTACGCCGCCGCCCTACGCGCTGCCGATCCCCACGGCGACCACCACGACCCCGACGACGACCACGCCGGCCGTCGGCCCCGCCGCCGCGCCGTCGACCTTCCCCGTGGCCAAGGGCGTGACGTCGACCGGCGGCGGCGGCCGCGTCGGGCTGCTCCTGATCTCGAGCTTCGTGAAGCCGGGGAGCGTCAATCCGGCCCCGTGGAGTCACTACTCGCTGCTCGCCAGCCTCCAGGACCTGTTCGGACTGCCGCGGATCGGCTACGCCGGCGTCAGCGGGCTGCCGGTATTCGACGCGACCGTCTACAACGCCAAGCCGATGCCAGGTCCGTCCAAGCCGTAACCAGGTCCGTGTAACCCTATTTGCGCGCTGGCTTCACCCTTATTCCGAGCTGGGCGCGCTGGCCATTAACCAAAACCGGACCGGCAGCGGAGACGCCGCTGCCGGTCCGTCCCGGAGAGGTGGAGCGTGGTTCAGCCGCCGATCGACTTGATCGTCGCGACGCCCGCCCGCTCGACCACATGGGGAACCGGTGAGAAGTCGAGCGGCAGTCCGAAGCTCTGGCCGCGGGTGAGTGCGTAGGAGATGAACTTGCTCAGCAACGTCGCCTTGCTCGTCGACTTGGGCACGATCACGTAGCTGAACGTCGACAGGGGGTAGGCGATCTTGTACCGGGCCGGCGGGTTGACGATGTGCAGCTCGTTGTTCGCCGGGACCGACTTCACCTGCGAGGCGGCCGACTTGATGTTGGCCAGGTTCGGCAGCTCGAACTTGCCGGCCGCGTTCTGGAGCGCCGCCGCCCCGAGCCGGTGAGCGATGATGTAGGAGGCCGAGATGTAGCCGATGGCGCCGTTGGTCGAGCTGACCAGGGCGGTCACGCCGTCGTTGCCCTTGCCGCCGACGCCGCTGGGGAAGCTGACCTGCGTGGCGAAGCCGATCCGGCTCTTCCAGGTCCCGCTGACCCGCGAGAGGTAGTCGGTGAAGGCGTAGGTGTCGCCCGAGCCGTCGCTGCGGTAGGTCGGGGTGATGGCCAGCGCCGGCAGCGCCGCCCGCGGGTTGAGCTTCCTGATCCTCGGGTCGTTCCAGGTCTTGACCTGGCCGAGATAGATCGCGGCCAGGACCGGCCCGGAGAGCCGCAGGCTGTTGACGCCGTTGAGGTGGAAGGCGATGCCGGTCGCCGTGAGCGCCCACGGGATCTGGACACAGTTGTTGCAGGCCGCGGCCTGCGTCGGGGAGAGCGGCGCGTCGGACGCGCCGAAGTCGACGGTCCGCCCCGCGATCTGGGCGATGCCCGCGCCCGAGCCGACGGCCCCGTAGGTGACGGAGATGCTGTCGAGGCTCTCGAAGTCGGCGGACCACTTGGCCATCAGGGGCGCGATCAGCGTCGATCCCGCGCCGAGCAGCGAGCCGTTCGCGTTCGATGCCCCGGCACTGGCGGTCAGCCCGGTCAGCGTGCTTGCGACCGTGACCACCGTCGCCAGGCCCAATAGCCTATTTCGCTTCACTGGTATTCCTCCCTGTTGGGTTCGCAGTCGTGTGACGACCGGCTGTGCGCGCCGCCGCTCGGCACCCGCCGCGGCAGCATCGATGACGCGTCCGTCGCCAGTGTGTCGATCTTGTGAAGTCCCGGTGGCAAGCTCGACGCACCGCCGGTTTCCCGGCTCACCGTCAGCTTCGCCCCGCCGCCGTTGTAACCATCCTGTAAATGCAGAGGGGGGCGACGGGTGCGTTGCTAGGCTGCCGGCGGATGAGCGTGGTCAGGGCGACGTTGAGCAGGCTGCGCCGGGGTCGGGCAGTCGGCGACGTGATCCTCTACGCCGCGTGCGCCGCCGCCGCGCTGGTGAGCGTGGTGGTGATCGTCGAGATCGCCTACCAGGTGACGAGCGGCGCCAGCGCCTCGATCTCCAGGTTCGGCCTCGGCTTCCTCACCGGTGCCGATTGGCGGCCGAACTTCTCCGTCTTCGGCGCCTCGACCTTCCTCTTCGGGACGGCGGTCACCTCGTTCCTGGCCCTGCTCCTGGCCACGCCGATCGGGATCGCCATCGGGCTCTACCTGAGCCTGCTCGCGCCGCGCGCCGTCCGCGGGGTGATCGGGCCGCTGGTCGAGATGCTGGCGGCCGTCCCGAGCGTCATCCTCGGCTTCTGGGGGATCCTCGTCCTCGGCCCGTTTCTCGTCGCCCACGTCGAGCCCGCGCTCCACCGCTGGCTCGGCTTCATCTCGCTCTTCGGCTCCGCCGAGACCACGGGAACGGGCATCTTCGCGGCGGTGATCATCCTGACGATCATGGTCGTCCCCATCGTCGCCTCGATCAGCCGGGACCTCTTCCTGGCCGTCCCGCACGAGCTCCAGGACGGGGCCGCGGCCCTCGGCGCCACCCGCTGGGAGACCGTTCGCGGCGTCATTCTGCCGATCACCTCCTCCGGCGTGGCCGCGGCCGCCTTCCTCGGCCTGGGCCGGGCCGTCGGCGAGGCGATCGCCGTCACCCAGGTGATCGGCGGCGGCAACCTCATCCACGCGTCGCTGTTCAAGACGGGCGACACCCTGGCCAGCCGCATCGCCGAGCAGTTCCAGTCGGCCGAGACCTCGCTCCACAAGTCCTCGCTGTTCTATCTGGCGCTGATGATCCTCGTGATCGGGCTGGCCACCAACCTGCTCGCGCAATGGATCTCCCGCCACTTCGACCCCGAGCGGCTGGTCGCCGGATGAGCACGGCGGCGCTCGACCACGCCCGACCGCTCACGGCGTCCGGAAACCTCCGCCGCCGCCAGCGGGTCAGCCGCCTGGCCGAGATGGCGGCGACTGCCGCGGCGCTGCTCGCCGTCGGCCTGCTCGGCGTCCTGCTCTACTCGGTGGTCACCCGCGGGGCCGGCGTCCTCAGCCTCGACTTCCTGACCTCCGCCCGGACCGGGATCGCGCCCGAGCTCATCGGGACCGGGGCGATCGTCGCGGCGGCGACGATGATGGCGATGCCCGTCGGCATCCTCGTCGCCCTGTTCATGACCGAGTTCTCCGGGCGCCGGGCGTCGCGGGCGATCCGCCTCGCCCTCGACCTGCTCAACGGGCTGCCGTCGATCGTCGTCGGCCTCTTCGTGTTCGGCCTGCTCGTCGTCGGCCACGGCCAGAGCGGATTCGCCGGGTCGGTCGCCCTGGCCGTGATCATGCTCCCGCTGATCGCCCGCTCGAGCCAGGAGGTGCTCGGCCTCGTGCCGCGCAGCCTCAGCGAGGCGGCCGACGCGCTCGGCGTCAGCCGCTGGCGCGCGGTGCTCGGGGTCATCCTCCCGACGGCGCTCGGCGGCATCCTCACCGGCACCGTCCTGGCCATCGCCCGCGCGGCCGGCGAGACCGCCCCGCTGCTCCTGGTGGACTCGATCTACGACCCGCAGAAGGCGACGCTCAACCTCTTCGGGGCGATACCGAACATCCCCGTCTCGATCTTCCAGGCCTCCGAGGCCGCCGATCCGACCGGCTTCGCCCGGGCCTGGGGGGAGGCGCTCGTGCTGCTGGTGTTCATTCTCGTAACCGGGCTCACGGCGCGGATCCTCTTCTCGCGCAGCCGCGCCAAGCTGACCCGGTGAGCACGCGCGAGGCCAGCGCCGCCTTGGGCGCCGACCGCGCCCGTCCCCGGCCGCGCGTGCGGATCCAGGCCGGTCCGACCGCGCCCGGGCCGGCGCCGGTGACCCCGGCCGAGGGACCGGCTCCCGCCGAGGCGGTGTTCGAGGTTCGCGACCTGACCATCTCCTACTCGGGGAACGTCGCCCTCCAGGGGATCGACATCGCGATCTACCGCAACCTCGTCACGGCGGTGATCGGCCCGTCGGGCTGCGGCAAGTCGACGTTCCTGCGGGCGCTCAACCGGATGAACGACTCGGTCGCCGGCCTGACCGTGGGCGGGCAGATCCTCTACCACGGCCACGACCTCTACGCGCCGGGCGTCGACCGCGTCGAGGTGCGCCGGCGGATCGGGATGGTCTTCCAGAAGCCGAATCCTTTCCCGAAGTCGATCTACGACAACGTCGCCTGGGCCCCGCGCAACCTCGGGATGAAGGTCGGCCTCGACGCCCGGGTCGAGCGGGCGCTGCGGGCGGCCGCCCTCTGGGAGGAGGTCAAGGACCGGCTGCGCTCGAGCGCGCTCGGCCTCTCCGGCGGCCAGCAGCAGCGGCTCTGCATCGCTCGGGCTCTGGCCATCGAGCCGGACGTCCTCCTCCTCGACGAGCCGGCCTCGGCGCTCGACCCGATCGCCACGGCGTCGATCGAGGCGCTGATCAAGGATCTCAAGGACCGCTACACGATCGTGATCGTCACTCACAACATGCAGCAGGCGGCCCGGGTGGCCGATCGCACGGCGTTCTTCAACCTCGACGTCAGGGACGGCGTCCGGGCGGGCGTGCTCGTCGAGTACGACGAGACGGCGAGGATCTTCACCCGGCCGTCGGACCCGCGGACCAACGACTACGTGACCGGCCGCTTCGGCTAGACGAGCGGGAGGCGGGTCTCGGCGCCGGAGAGCTCGAACAGGCGCAGGGCCTGCGGTCCGGCCCCGGCGATCGACAGGCGCCCGCCGTTGGCGTCGGCCCGCTCGACGGCGGCGATCAGCGAGCGCAGGCCCGACGAGTCGATGAACGGGACGTCGGCGAGGTCGATCAGGATCTCCGCCGGCCCCTGGCCCCGCGCCTCGTCGAGCGCGGCTTCCAGCCGGGGAGCGGTGGCGATATCGAGCTCTCCGGCCAGGACGAGCCGAATATGCCCGGCGGCGGCGATCGTGGCGATGTCGAAGGAGGGCTGCATTGGGAGCGGAGCCGGGCCATGCGCTGGCGGGCACAGTCCGGCTCGACGCACCGAGGTCGTCTCCCGTCCTGCCCGGATCTTACGGCCGATCCCCCCGGCAATCAACCGGGGCGCGTCCCCGCGAGGCTCTATCGTCCGCCGGGCGATGACACGAGCCCTCCTCCGCGGCCGGATCCGGACCCTCGGCGCCCTGGTGGCTGCCGCCGGCCTGGCGGCGGTGGCCTGCGCCTGCGGCGGCACGGCCCGCGCGGTCGGCGTGTCCCGGGTGACCGGGAGCCCGTCGCCGGCCCCGGCCCCGCTCCCCACCCGCGCCGCTGCGGTCACCGCGCCCTCGCCGGCTCCCGCTCTGCCCCGCGCGGGCGCCGCCGCGGCGCCCGGCGGTCCGGTCGCCCGCCCGCCGACCCGGCCGCCGATCGTCTCGGACCCGATCCCCTTCGGAGCGCGGCGCAAGGCCGAGATGGCGGCCTACGCCGAGCGCCACTATCACCTGCGGACCTACCGCCTGATCCATCCGCAGGTGATCGTCGAGCACTACACCGAGACGCCCGACTTCAGCTCGACCTTCAACACCTTCGCCCCCGATGTGCCCGACAGCGAGCTCCACGAGCTTCCGGGCACCTGCGCCCACTTTGTCATCGATCGCGACGGCACGATCCACCAGCTCGTCCCGACGACGATCATGTGCCGCCACACCGTCGGCCTCAACTGGACGGCGATCGGCATCGAGCACGTCGGCTACAGCGACGCCGAGATCCTCGGCCGCCCGCGGCAGCTGCGGGCCAGCCTCGCCCTGACCCGCTGGCTGCGCTGCCACTACGGGATCGCGGTGCGCAACGTGATCGGCCACAACGAGAGTCTCTCCAGCCCCTTCCACCACGAGGATGTCGCCTCCCTGCGGACGCAGACCCACGGCGACTGGACGCGCGCCGACATGCAGGTCTACCGGGCGCGCCTGCGCGCCCTCGGCGGCTGCTGAGGCCGCTGCCGCGCCCCGCGCGGGCGCGCCTGCGCGCCCTCGGCGGCTGCTGACCCGCCGGCGCGTTCGCCCGGCGCCGGCCTAGGGTGCGTCGGAGCCGGCTGCCTCCGCCTCGCGGCGGCGCTTGGCCTCGCGCCGCTCCTCGGCCTCCCGCCGCAGCTGGGCCTGCTGGTCGGCGAGAATCGCCGCCTGACGCGCGCGACGCTCGGTCGGGGTCTCCGGGGCGCGCGGCGCCTGCTGCGTCACTTCGACCTTCTTGCGCATGGCCATGCTTCTCCCTCGGGCGGCGAGAGGCGCCGCCGTGTCCCCTCCGGATCGGTCGCGGCCGTGGAGGAGGGGAAGAGATCCGCCGGGCGACTATGCCCGTCGAGCATAGCCCGTCTGGCGTGCCGCCCCCGCGCGGCGCCGGCCCTACCCCGAGCGGCCGCCGTCAGGGGCGCCGCTGCGCCTTACCGAGCGGCCGCGGTCGTCGGCCCGGCTCCCGGGCGAACCGCAGCGTCCGCCGCGCCCGCCGCGCCCGTTCGAACCCGGCGCCGAGGGCGATGGCCGCCAGTCCGGCGAGCCCCCAGGCCAGCGTCGAGGCGTCGCCCCGGCCGGCGGCGGCGGGCGCCGGCGGGCGGGCGGCTCGAGCCGACCCGGCCGGCAGCCGCACGGCGTAGGCGATCCCCGGGTCGGCGCCGAGGCTCCGCCAGACGGCGACCGCGTCGCCGGTCGCCGGGTCGATCGCCAGGCGCGGCGCCCCGACGGCGCCGCGCCGGCCGACCGACTCCGGCGCGGCGAACACCGCCGTCCCCGGCGCCTCGGTCACCCCGCGCGCGGCGACGATCTGGAGGCGCCCGGCGTCGAGGCTGCCGGCCTGGCGCGGGGCCGTCAGCCACAGGGCGATCGCCTCGCCCCTCGGACCGGTCGCGAAATCGGTCAGGATCGCATCCGTCGCCGGGTCGGAGACGACGGTCGACGGGCGTGGCGCGGCCTGGCTGATCGACGCCGCCCGCACGACATAGCGGCCGTGGCTCATCCCCGTCCAACCGAGCATCACGCCCTCGCTGGCCAGCCGCACCAGCCGCAGCGATCCGTCCGGGAGCCCGAGGCCGGGCGGGTCGGCGAACTGCTCGAGCAGCCGCGGTCGGCCGAAGTGGACGCCCGGCCGCGAGGTGGCCAGGTAGACGCGGCTGACCGTGCCCGGGCCGGCGGGTGCCGCCGTGGTCCAGGCGAGGATGCCGCGGTTATCGTCGCTGATCAGCGCCTGGAGCTGGGGCGCCGGGGGGCTCGCGGCGATCTGCTCGATTTGGTCAAGACCCCCCGAGGCGTACTGGACACGCCGGTAGATCAGGCCGTTCTGCGCCCAGGCGACGAGTGCGTCGCCGCGGTAGTCGAGTCCGACCGCGACCGCGCTGACCGGCCGCGCGCGGGTGCTCATGACCACCCGCCGCGTCAGGCCCGGCACCCCGCGGTGCTGGATGCGCAGCTCGACCTTGCCCGTCCTCGAGTTCACCGTGACCAGGGCGACGTCGCCCAGGTAGCTGGTCGCCGTGGCCACCGGCGTCGACGCCGCCGACACGGCGATCGAGCGCCCGAAGGCGGTCGCCGCCCGCCCTTCGATCACCCCGATGCGCGCCGGGGCGACTGCGGCGGCGAGCAGGACCCGCCCGTCGCCGACCCCGGCGGCGGCCACCACACCGCCCAACCTCCTCGGCGGTCCGGCCGCTCGAGGCAGGGACTCGGCCAGGTCGGGGAGGTCGCCGGCGCCGATCGGCGCGATTCCGATTCCGGCCGGTGCCCCCGGACTGGGGCACGCGGTCGGGTCGCCCGTCCACAGGATCGTCCCCTCTCCGCTGCTCGTGTGGGGATCGGAGGCCGGGAAGATCACCAGGGGTCCCGTGGCCGCCGAGCAGCGGGTGAGCAGCGCCGGCGCCGACCAGTCGGCGCCGGCGGCGGCCGGCAGGATCAGCGCCCCGGCGAGGACGAGCACGGCCGGCGCAGGCGACCGGCGCGGTCCGCGGCGCCGCCGCCCGCGCCACCGTGGCCGGCCGGCCTCCGGCGGCCGCCGCCCGCGCCGCCGTGGCCGGCCGGCGTCCGGCGGAGCTCCCGCCAACCCGAACGAGCGTGCGCCCACGCTCAGCCTCGACATGCCCTCTCTCCACCGCGAATGGCGGCGAGATTACGCGCCGGCGGCCGCCGGCGTCGCGCCGGGCACCGCGCCATTTTCGACACGGTGCACTAGGGTCACCGACCGGATGCCCTCCGCCGAAGCGATCAACCCGGCCGCGGCCGAGAAGCGCGCCGCGGCCGAGGCCGCCGCCGAACTCGTCCCCGACGGAGCCCGCGTCGGCCTGGGCACCGGGTCGACCGTCGCCCATCTGCTCCCGGCCCTCGCCCGGCGGGGACTCGACATCACGTGCGTGGCGACGTCGGTGGCCACCGAGCAGGCCGCCGCCGCGCTCGGGCTGCGGGTGGTCGCCTTCGAGGAGCTCGACCGACTCGACATCGCGATCGACGGCGCCGACCAGATCGACCCGGCCCACTGGCTGATCAAGGGCGGCGGCGGGGCCCACACGCGCGAGAAGGTCGTCGCCGCCGCGGCCGACCGCTTCGTGGTCATCGCCTCCGCGGAGAAGGTCGTAGCCGCGCTGACCCCGCCGGTCCCGCTCGAGGTCCTCGCCTACGGGCTGGCCGCGACCCTCCGCCACCTCGCCCCGGTCGAGCTCCGCGACGCGCCGCTCAGCCCGGACGGTGGCGTGATCGTCGACTACCTGGGCGGCGTCGAGGATCCCGACCGCCTCGCCGCCTGGCTCTCCGCCCTGCCCGGCGTCGTCGACCACGGTCTGTTCGCGCCGGCGCTGGTCAGCGACGTGATCGTCGCCCGCACGCTCGCCGGCGGCGAGATCGAGGTCGAGCGCACCTCCGTCGACTAAGGCGGCCGTCAGGCCACCGGACGCAGATGCTGGAACGGCCGCCCGTCGCGCAGCTCGCGGACGACCGCCTCGACCAGGCCGCCGCCGTCGGCGACGCGGCCGTCGGTGACCGCGTCGACGATGCCGCGCTTGCGCTGGATCAGCGTGGCCATCGTCTCGTCGATCGTCTCCGCCGCGAGCAGGTAGTAGGCGCTGACGGCGTCGCGCTGGCCGATCCGGTGGCAGCGGTCCTCGGCCTGGTCGTGCATCGCCGGCGTCCACTCGAGCTCGAGGAAGGCGACGTTGGACGCCCGGGTCAGCGTGATCCCCTGGGCCGCCACCCGCGTCGCGCAGACGATCAGCTGCGGCCCGTCCGGCGCCTGGAAGGCGGCGATCGCCTCCTCCCGGGCGGCGATCGAGTCCTTGCCCAGGAGGTGCGCCGCCTCCGGGAAGCGGTCGATGACCGCCTGCTGCACCTCGATGTGGCGGGCGAAGACGACCAGCGCCTCGCCCGAGGCGATGAAGTCGTGGATCCAGGCGAGGGCGGCCGGCAGCTTGCCCCGCGCCGCCAGCCGCTGGAGGGTGCCGAGCTGAGCCAGCCGCTCGGCGCGGAGGGTGGCCGCGATCTTGGCGTTGAGCACTGACAGGTCGAGCGGCTGCTCGCGCAGCCAGGCGATCACGTCGTGCTCGGCGAGGCGGTACTCGCGCTCGTTGGCCAGCGCCATCGGCACGACGACCTGACGCTTGGCCGGCAGTTGGGGAAGGACGTCGCGCTTGAGGCGCCGCACGAAGCACCGGCGGCGCAGGTGCCAGTGCAGACGCTCCTCGCTGCGCTCGCCCTGGAACTGGCGCGAGAAGCGGGCGCCCGACCCGAAGTCGCCGAGCCGGCCGAGCACCCGCAGCTGGGCGATCAGCTCGTCGGCGTGGTTGAGCACCGGGGTGCCGGTCAGGGCCAGCCGCAGGCCGTCGCCGACGACCGCGTTGGCCAGCCGCCGGACCGCCTGGGTGCGCTTGGCCTGGGGGTTCTTGCAGTAGTGGGACTCGTCCACGATCAGCGCCTGCAGGCCTCTCCGGGCGAGCGCGTCGCGATGAGCGGCGACGATCTCGTAGTTGACGATCAGGATGTCGGCGGCCGGGAGAGACCCGCCGCGACCGGTGACCAGCGCGACCGACCGGTGCGGCAGCCACTTGGCCGCCTCGCGCTCCCAGTTGAGCTTGAGCGAGGCTGGGCAGACGACGATCGCCGGGAAGGCGTCGTCGGCTTCGAGCGCCGCGAGCGCCTCGACCGTCTTGCCGAGCCCCTGCTCGTCGGCCAGGAAGGCGCGCCGGGCCTCGAGGACGTAGCGCACGCCGGCCCACTGGAACGGCTGGAGCTCGCCGCCGAGCACCGCCGCCACCGCGTCGATCGGCGGGGCGCTGGTCGCCCGGGAGCGGCGCACCGCTGCCGCCGCCTGTGCGTGCTCCTCGCGCAGCTCGGCCAGGACGACCGCCGCCCGCGGGGTCACCTCGACGTCGTGGAGGGCGACGAAGGCGTCGAGCGTCGGCGCCATCCACGGGTCCGGGGCGATGCGCCCGGCGGCCGTGCCCGGCAGGGCGGCGAAGGCGGCGCCGACCGCCGGATCCCACAGGACCTCGACGCGGAGCCGCAGGCCGTCGACCCCGTCGGCGATGTCGAGCCGCGCCGGAGGCGGGACGTCTCCGAGCTCGACCGCCGCCAGGCACCGCTCGGCGGCGGCGTCCAGTCGGGCCGAGCGCTGCTCGCGCAGCTCGTCGGCCGCGCCGGCGGTGATCGGCACGAGCAGGCGACCGTCGGGGTGCGTGACCGCGTCCCGCGCCAGCGCCGGCGGGATCTGTCCGGCGCGGGTGTCGAGTACCAGCCAGCCGCGGCCGTCGTGGCGCGTCGTGCTCACCCGTCCGACCCACCGGCGCTCGATCGCCGCCAGCCAGCGGTCGACGCCGGCGGTCGTCGTCAGCTCGGGAAAGCGGTCGAGCACCTCCGCCACGTGGACGCCCGACCAGTCGTCGGCCGGGGCTGACCACTCGCGCGAGTCCCAGTCGAAGCGGCGGTTGGGGATGCCGCGCACCGCCGCCACGATGTGGGGGTCATAGGCGAACGAGAGGACGACGATCGCCCCGCCGTCGACGGCTCGGCGCAGGGCGACGTTGGCGCGACCGGGGACGAGCTCCATCACGCGCCGGGTTTCCGCGCGCGCTCGGCGGCGGGCCGGCGGCCGTCGGGCCGCCGCTCGACGGCGGCTATCCTGGGTCGGTGGGAGACGGGGTTCGGCAGCTGCAGGCGGGGGATGTGTTCGCCGGGTATCGGATCGAGGCGCTGGCCGGGCGCGGCGGGATGGGCCTCGTCTACAAGGCGCGGCAGCTGCGACCCGAGCGAACGGTGGCGGTCAAGGTGATTATGCCGGAGCTGGCCGGCGACCCCGACTTCCGGGCGCGCTTCGAGCAGGAGGCGTCGCTCGCCGCGCAGATCGAGCATCCCAACGTGATCCCGATCTACGGCGTCGGCGACGAGGACGGCCTGCTGTACATCGTCATGCGCTTCGTCGAGAGCATGGATCTCGGCGTGCTCCTGCGCCGTCACGAGCGGCTCGAGCCGGCCCACGCCGCCCGGCTGATCGGGCAGATCGCCGCCGCGCTCGACGCGGCGCACGAGCGCGGGCTCGTCCACCGCGACGTCAAGCCGGCCAATGTGCTCGTCACCGGTACGCATCCCACCGAGCACCTCTACCTGACGGACTTCGGCCTGACCAAGCGGGTGACCGACTTCGGCGCCGGTGGGATGACGGCGACCGGCGGCTTCGTCGGCACGCTCGACTACATCGCCCCCGAGCAGGTCAGCGGCGCGCCGGTCGACGCCCGCGGGGACGTCTACGCCCTCGGCTGCGTCCTCTACCAGCTCCTGACCGGGGTCGTCCCCTTTCCACGCGACGTCGAGGTCGCCAAGATCTTCGCCCACCTCACCCTGCCGCCGCCGCGGCCGAGCCTCGTCGCCGCCGGGGTCCCCGCCGAGCTCGACGCGATCGTCGCCCGGGCCATGGCCAAGGACCCGGCCGACCGCTTCCAGTCGGCCGGCGAGCTGGCCCGGGCGGCCGCGGCCGCCGGCGGGACGACGCCGGGCAGCTCGATCGGCCACGCCGCGGCCGCGGCCGGGGCGGGCGTCGCGCCGCGCCGGCCGCCGCCCGACGCCCCGATCCCGCTGCCGCCGTTCGTGGCCGCGGTGGCCGATCGCGGGTTCGTCGGCCGGGCCGACGTGCTCGACCGGCTGCGCGCCGACTGGCAGGACGCCGCCTCCGCCGCTCGACTCGTGCTCGTGACCGGGGAGGCCGGGATGGGCAAGACCGCGATCGGCGCCCGCCTCGCCCGCGAGGTCGAGGCCGCGGGCGGCGCCGTCCTCTACGGCCGTTGCGACGAGGATCCGATCGCCTCCTACCAGCCCTTCGTCGAGGCCCTCGGCGAGTACCTCGAGCACGTGAGCACCGAGGCCCTGTTCGCCGACCTGCCGGTGGAGGCGCTCGAGCTCGGCCGCCTGATCCCGCGCCTGGGGGTGCGACCGGGCAGCCTGACGGCGATCTCCCCCGACGCCGGCGACGACCGCTACCGGCTGTTCGAGGCGGTCTGCGCCGTCCTGCGCCGGCTCGCCGTCATCCGGCCGGTCCTGCTCCTGATCGACGACCTCCACTGGGCCGACAAGCCGACCCTGTCGCTCCTGCGCCACATCCTGCGCTCGCTGAGCCGGTCCCGGCTGATGGTGGTCGGGACCTACCGCGAGCTCGATGCCGGCGAGGAGCTGCTCGGGGTGCTCGCCGACCTGCGGCGCGACCACCGCTGCTCGGAGATCGCCCTCGTCGGCTTCGACGCCGAGGAGACGATGCGCCTGCTGGCCGCCGACACGCCGTTGCGGCCGAAGCCGGCGTTCCTGCGCAAGCTCCTCAGTCACACCGGCGGCAACCCGTTCTACATCGATCAGATGCTCCGGAGCCTCGGGGGCGGGGCCGCCGCCGCGGCGATGACCGGCCGCGACATCCAGGCGCTGCCAGTGCCCCAGGGGGTCAAGGAGGTCATCCTCCGGCGGTTGGCGCCGCTCGAGAAGCCGGCGATCGACCTGCTCGCCGTCGCCGCCGTCATCGGTCAGCGCTTCCGCCTGGCCATGCTCGAGGCGGTTCTCGCCAAGGACGCCGACACGCTCCTCGAGACGCTCGACGAGTTGATCGCGATGGGCATCGTCTCCGAGGTCCCGGGCGAGATCGACTCGTTCGCCTTCACCCACAATCTCGTGCGCGAGACGCAGTACGAGCAGCTCAGCTCGAGTCGGCGGGTGCGGCTCCACGCGGCGATCGGCCGCACGCTGGAGGCCGCGCCGGTCACCAACCCGGCCGAGCTCGCCCACCACTTCTTCGAGGCGCGGCAGCTCGTCGGTCCCGAGCCGTCGATCGCCTACTCGCTCGAGGCCGCCCGCCGGGCGTCGACATCGCTGGCCCACGAGGAGGCGATCGAGCACTACGAGCGGGCCCTGCGGGCGATCGAGCTCGCCGAGGCCGACGCCCGCCGCCGGTGCGAGGTGCTGATCGAGCTGGGCGATGCGCTCGAGCGCACGCACGATATCGACGCGGCGCGGGCGCGCTACCTGAGCGCCGCCGAGCTCGCCCGCGACCAGGCCTGGCCCGAGTTGCTCGCGCGGGCGGCGCTGGGGTTCGCCAAGTGGCAGCGCTACGGCATCATCGACCGCGAGGCGATCCAGCTCCTCGACGCCGCGCTCGCCGCCCTGCCCCCGGGAGCCGAGGTGCTCCGCGCCCAGACGCTGGCCCTGCTCGCCAGCCGGCTCGATCCGCTCGAGGCCCAGGGCCGACGGGAGGCGCTCCTCGACGAGGCGCTCGGGATCGCGCGCGGCCTCGAGGATCCGGCGACGCTCGACTCGATCCTGCGCAACGTCCCGGTCGTCCTCGGCCGCCCGGAGAGCCTCGACCGGCGGCTCGCCCTGGCCGACGAGGCGATCGGGCTCGCCGACCGCGCCCGTAACGACGAGAGTCTGGCCCGCGCCCACCTCCATCGCTTCCTCGCCCTCTTCGAGCTGGGGCGTACGGCCGAGGCGACCCAGTCGATCGACGCCTACGCCGCGTCGCTCGCCGGGCTGCATCAGCTCTGGTTCGAGTGGTCGCTGCTCGTGGTCCAAGCCATGCTCCGGATCCTCGACGGTCAGCTCGAGCAGGCGCAGGCGCTCAGAGCCAGGGCCCGCGCCCTGGAGGAGGTCTCCGATCCCGACGGCATCGAGTCGTCGGCGATGCAGGGCTTCCTCGTCGCCCACGGCGCCGACCGCTTCCTCGAGGCCGACGAGGCCGCGCTGCGCGAGTGCGCCAGGCGCTATCCGGGGTGGCCGATCTGGAGCGCGATGCTCACCCGCCTCCTGATCGGCCTCGGCCGACTCGACGAGGCGCGGGCGGAGTTCGACCTCTGCGCCCACATCGAGTTCTCACTCGTCCCGGCCACCCAGGATTGGATCCCGACCCTGGTCCTGCTCGCCGAGTGCGCCCACGCCCTGGGCGATCGCGAACGGGCCGCGATCCTCGTGGACCTGCTCGCGCCCTACGCCGACCGCACGGCGACGACGGAGACGGGCTGGGCGGCCTGGGGCTCGGTGTCACGTTCGCTCGGCCTGCTCGCCCACACCCTGGGCGAGGACGAGGCGGCGGCCGCCCACCTGGCGCAAGCGCTGGCCGACGACCGCGATCGGGGCGCCGTGCTGTGGTTCGTACACGGGGCGCGCACGTGCCGCGAGATCCTGCCCGGTCAGCTCGGCGACCTGCAGGCGCTGCTGGACGAGGCGGACCGGCTGGCGCAGCAGCGGGGGCTCCACAGCGGCGCTCCCGCGCCGCCGGTCGGCCTGCCTCAGGCGGGCGTGATCAGTGGCGCCACATCCCCATCGCCTGCTCCATGATGTCGACCGACTTCTGCGCATGGGCCACCACGGTCGGCCGGGGTGCCGGCCGGGCCTGCTCCAACTCGAGCACCTTCTGGGCTCGCCTGTGCGCTTCGGCCAGCGGCTCGTGGACGGCGCCCTGTGCGTACTCCCGCGCCTCGTCCTCGTCCTCGATCGCGCTGAGTCCGTCCTCCCATGAGGCGCCGCCCTGGCTGGTATCGGCTGCTGACATAACGTCCTCCTGTCGGGAGCGGTTGACCGGCGCATCATACGCCCGGTCACCACCCCAAAATCGCGTGAACTCGGTAGCGTGACCGGCCATGGCCCGGCCTGACGGCGATGTGAACCTGCTGCTCGCAGGCGCCCGCGCCGCGCTCGGTCCGCTGCGGGTGGACCTGGTCGAGCAGTACGCCCGCTGGTGGAACGATCTCGCGGTGCGCCGCGGTCTCTCGTCGGTTGACATCTGGACGCCGGCCGCGGCGGAGAAGTGGGTCAACGAGGCGGGGGAGGCGTCGGCCCGCCAGGCGCCGCCGGCGGCGCATTTCACGATCTACGCGATGCCCGGCGTCGCCCCCGTCGGGACGCTGGCCCTGATGCAGATCGACCACCGCCACCGGACCGCCGACTTCGGCGTTCTCATCGGCGAGCGCCGCGGCGAGGGGATCGGGACGGCGGCCACGCGGCTGACCCTCGAGTGGGCCTTCGACGTGATCGGGCTGGAGAACGTCATGCTCACCGTGCTGCCGTCCAACGGCGGCGGCATCCGGGCCTACGAGCGGGCCGGCTTCAAGGTGGTCGGTCGGCGTCGCAACTCGGCGGCTTCGATGGGCGGCCGCGAGGACGAGCTGCTGATGGACGCGGTGGCCAGCGACTACCGCGCCGCCGGAGGCGCGGATCGCGAGGATGGATGAGGTCCCGGCGGACCTCGTCCGGGCTCTCGAGCGGGCGGCCGAGCTCGAGCACGCCGTGCTCCTCCAGTACCTGTTCGCCGCCGCGTCGCTCAAGCGGTCGGGCGACGGCGGGGTGGACGAGCTCGACCTCGTGCGGATTCGCGGCTGGGAGGCCACGTTGCTCGGCATCGCCCGCGAGGAGATGGCCCACCTGGCGGCGGTCAGCGGGCTCCTGATCGCGGTCGGGTCCGTCCCGTGGCTCGTGCGGCCGGGACTGCCGGGTGGGCGCCTCGAGGCGCGGGAGCCGGCGCTGAAGCTCGAGCGTTTCGGCCCCCGGTCGCTCGGCCGGTTCATCGAGCTCGAGCGGGAGGAGTCGCAGACGATCTCCGGCCACTACGCCTGGATCCGGGGCGAGCTCGTCCGGCTCGACGCCGCCGGCGCGCGCGTCGTCCGGGAACCGCCCGTCGACCGGGTCGACGGCTGGGGCATCAGCGGCGGCGCTCGCTTCCGCCAGGTCACCGACGTCGCGGCGGCGCTGGAGGTGATCGACGCGATCGTCGGCCAGGGGGCCGGCGGCGAGGAGTCGCACCTCGAGCGGCTGCTGAGGATCGCCGCCGAGCTCGCCCGCGCCGGCTTCGACCCGGCGCGAGCGGTCGCGGCCAATCCGGCCCTGGGCGCGGACGCCGGGACGTCGATCGCCGACCCGGCGACCGCCCGCGTCGCCGCCGCGTTCGCCGCCGCCTACCAGGCGATGGCCCTGCTGCTCGATCGCTACTACGCGGCCAGCCAGGCCGGATCTGCCGCCGCGGCCCGAACCCGTCGCGTGGCCCAGGGCCTGATGAGCGGGGTCCTGCGCCCGCTGGGCGAGATCCTCACCGGGCTGCCGATCGGCGCCTCGGCCCCGGGCTCGGCCTGCGGGCCGACGTACGCCTGGGATCGGCGGATCGACCGGACGGCCAGCGGGGCCGCGCTCGCGGACATGCTGGCCGCCGCCGGGGCGAGCCTCGCGGGGGTGCGGCCCGACGTGCCGCGGCTGGTCCTGATCGGCGAGAACCTCCGGCTGGCGGCGCGCCTGGTGGGCGCGGAGGACTGATGCTCGAGCTCGAGTTCTCCGGTTGGTTCGAGTGCCGGCTGGCGACCGATCCCGACCCGGCCGACGAGCCGCGCGGCGTCAGCGGGACGACGTTCGCCTGCCCGGGCGAGCCCGACCTCGACCGGGTCATCCGCTTCCAGCCCGCCAGCACGAACCGGTCGCCGGGACCGACCGTCGGGGTCCGGATCAGGCGCGTGACCTCGCGGGGTGAGGAGGCGGCTGACCATCCCTGGCGGGGCGGTCGGGTCGAGCTCGTCGGCGACGCGCGCTTCGAGGGGCGCAACGGGCTGTTGGGGATCCCCGGGACCGAGCCCATCCACCCGCTGGAGCTGGCGGTGTCGGGCGATGGGGTCGGCCTGCGCCGGCGGGACTGGCTCGACGCAGACGACCCCGGCCTGCTCGACGCGTCGCCGCAGGCCGTGGCCCGGCGATCGGGAGGCGGGATCGAGCGCGGCGGCGAGGTGGCCGCGACGATCGGTCGGGCGACCGCGATCGACGACTTCCTCGCCTATCGCCGTGCCCGGGCCGAGGCGATCGAGTCGGCCCTGACCGAGACGGGCGATCCGGTGCGCGCGGCGGGGCTGCGCCGTCGTCGGGCGGCGCTCTCGTCGGTTGCCCGCCTGCTGGTCTCCTATCGGCTCGAGCTCGGCGGTCGCGGGGGCGCCGGCCGGCTCGACGGGCTCCCGCCCGGCCCGGCCATCGACCTGCGGGCGCCCTGGCCCCTGCGGTTCTGGATGGGCGGGTGGGACGCGGACGCGCTGTGCGGCTTCGTCTCCGGGACGCTCGGTCTGCCCGAGGCGTGAGCGCCGCCGCCGACCCCGGGTCAGGCCGGACCGGCGTGGGGTGAGCCGGGCATGCCCTGGCGGAGGGTCTCGGCGTCGACCCATCCGCGCAGGGACTTGTTCTGGGCCGAGAGGTCGGGCAGGGGGCCGAGGCGGCGCAGCGCGGGCTTGCCGTCGCCGAGCGGCCAGTGGCCCTGCCAGAGGTAGCCCGTGCCGGGAACCTGCCAGGTCACGTAGCCGCCCGGAAGCACCTCGAACGGGTGCTTGACGCTGCCGGTGAAGGAGCAGGGCGAGGCCGTCCCCGGCTCGTAGTAGGCCGGGGTCAGGAAGTCCGAGACGGTGACGCCGTCGATCGTGTAGGCGTGCGTCCGCTCCTGGCAGGGATCGCACACCTCGACCAGGAAGTGCACGTCGGCCTGGTCGGTCGGCGCCGGTCCGGGGCGCAGGTGCTCGCCGAGCGGGTCGACCAGCATCTCCAGCAGCTCGTGGCTGGCCGCGAGCGACCAGTCGTCGGCGAACTCGATCGTCGCGAAGGGGAGGCCGTCGTGGTCGAGATGGAAGCCCGATTGCTGGTCGCTGCCGGCGTGCCGGGTGATGGTGACCGTCCACGCACCGGCCGGAATGGGCTCGCCGGGGGCGACGCCGATCAGCTGGGCCGCGACCTGCCAGCACGGGCCGAAGTCGCGGTCGACCTGGGTCTGGAGCGCGGCGACGACCGGGTCGAGCACCGCCCGGGTGAGCTCGGGCACGTCGGCGACGATGGCGATGGTCGCGCCGTCCACGCCGCCCATGGTCGCGGCCGCCCCGGCGTTCGTCAACCGGCGCGGGCGATTACCCTGTCGGCATGGCGCCATCGCCGCTCGCCCTGGTCGAGTTCCCCGCCGACGACGTCGAGCGGGCGCTGCGCTTCTGGGGCGGGCTGCTGGGAGCGCCGCTGGAGCCGCGGGTCGCTGGACAGGGCCAGGGCTACGAGCTCGCGTGCGACGGGCCCGCGGTGGGCGTGCACGAGCGCGGCCGCGGCCCGGGCGACTCCTTCTCGCTGCCGTACTTCGCCGTCGACGACCTGCCCGCCGCGCTCGGCCGGGTGGTGGAGCTCGGCGGCGCGGTGATCCATCCCGGCGACGCGTTCGCCGTGTGCCGCGACTGCGAGGGCACGCCGTTCGGCCTGGCGGCCGCGGTCGCCTGACGCGCCCCGCTCAGTCCGAGTCCGGCGCGGGGATGTCGATCTCGCGCTTGAGGATCTTGCCGGTCGGCCCCTTCGGCAGGTCGTCGACGAACCACACCCGGCGGGGGTACTTGTAGGCGGCGACGCGGTCGCGGACGAAGTCTCGCAGCTCGTGGGCATCGGCCTCGGCGCCCGCCCGCAATGCCACCGCGGCGCCGACCTCCTCGCCGAGCTCGGCGTCGGGCACGGCGACGACGGCCGCCTCGCGGACGGCCGGGTGCTCGTAGAGGACCTCTTCGATCTCGCGCGGATAGACGTTGTAGCCGCCGCGGATGATCATGTCCTTCTTGCGGTCGACGATGAAGAAGTAGCCGTCGTCGTCGACGATCGCCATGTCGCCGCTGCGAAACCAGCCGTCGGCGTCGATCGCCGCGGCGGTGTCCTCGGGCTTTCGCCAGTAGCCCTTCATCACGTTGTGGCCGCGGATCAGGATCTCGCCGACCTCGCCGACCGGCACCGCCGCACCGGCCTCGTCGACGAGCTTCATCTCGACGCCGGGGATCGGAGTCCCGATCGAACCGGCCTTGCGCTCGCGGTCGGGCTGGTTGAACGAGGCGATCGGCGAGGTCTCCGACAGCCCGTAGCCCTCGAGGATCTTGCAGTCGAAGGCGGCCTCGAAGCCCCGCATGAGCTCGACCGGGAGCGAGGCGCCGCCCGAGGCGCAGACCCGCAGGGTCGAGGTGTCATAGTCGGCGTGGTCGGGGACGTTCAGGATCGCCGAGTACATCGTCGGGACGCCCTCGAAGACGTTGACCCCGTCGCGCTGGATCACCTCGAGCGCCTTGACCGGGTCGAAGCGGGGGATCAGGGTGAGGCACCCGGCGGCGAAGATCGTGGCGTTCATCGCACAGGTCTGGCCGAAGGAGTGGAACAGGGGCAGGGCGCCGAGGGTGACGGCGGCCCCGTCGAGGGCGAACAGGCTGGCGGCGATCTCGGTGTTGCGCAGCAGGTTGGCGTGGGTCAGCTCGGCGCCCTTCGGCGTCCCGGTCGTACCCGAGGTGTAGAGGATCACCGCGGTGTCCTGCGGACCTACCTCGGCGATGGCGTCGACGGGCGCGGCGGCGAACACGAGCTGCTCGAACTCGCCGGGCACGACCAGCGTGCACGCCGTCCCGGCCGCCGCCGCCCCCGCCTCGGCGTCGGCGGCGAACCCGTGCCAGGCGAACAGGGCCTTGGCCTGCGAGTCGCCGAGGTAGAAGGCGACCTCGCGCTGCTTGAGCAGGACGTTCATCGGCACGACGACCGCCCCGAGGCGCAGGATGCCGAAGTAGACGATCGGGAAGTAGGGGACGTTGGGCAGCATCACGCCGACGCGGTCGCCCGGACCGATCCCGGCCGCCGCGAGCATTCCCGCCACCCGGGCCGCGCCGGCCTCGAGCGTCGCGTAGTTGACGGCGATGTCGTCGAGGCGGACGGCGATGCCGTCGCCGTTGCGCGCGACCGCCGCGCTCAGCAGGTTGGCGAGGTTGCCCATGTTCTCTCCTTGAAAGCGTCGCTCTGCTGGCCACCCTCGCAGATTTGGCCGCCGGGCGCCCTGTAAGCTGGTTGCAGCGGCAACCAACCTTAGGAGGCGCCCGTATGAAAGCGATATGGCATGGCGTGACCCTCGCCGAGAGCGACGCGACGGTGGTCGTCGAGGGCAACCACTACTTCCCGCCGGAGTCGATCAGCAGCGAGTACTTCAGCGACTCGGCGACCCACTCGACGTGTCCGTGGAAGGGCGAGGCGAGCTACAAGACGGTCGAGGTCGCCGGCGAGGCCAACGCGGACGCCGCCTGGTACTACCCCGCGCCCAAGGAGGCCGCGGCGGAGATCAAGGACCACTACGCCTTCTGGAAGGGCGTCGAGGTCGTCGAGTAGCAACTTGTCTGTAGGGCTCGGCGGGTCCGGGCCGGGCTCAGTGCCCCCTGTCTTCGGAGCTCTGGGGGAGGTTGCCACCCGGCTCGTCGGGCCTGTAAGGCCGCTCGCAGGGACCCCTGGGCTGGGTCACCCCGCCACCGCGAACGGCGACCCCGTCGACCCGGCCCCCTCGGTCAGCCGCGGGACGCCGAGCCTGCCTTTGGTCTACCATAGTCAGCCATGGGGACCAAGCCGACCGCGCGAACCGTCAGTCTGGCGGGGCGGCTCCAGGCGCGAGACGAGTGGTCGGCCGAGCCGTGCTCGGTGGCCGCGGCACTCGAGGTGCTCAGAACCCGCTCGGCGTTCCTGATCCTGCGGGAGGCGTTCTACGGGGCGACTCGGTTTGACGAGTTCGTCGCGCGAGTCGGAATCAGCGAGGCGGTCGCGGCCGCCCGCCTGGGGGAGCTGCTCGACGATGGTCTGCTCCAGCGTGAGCCCTACCGCGACCCGGGACAGCGGACCCGCAGCGGCTACCGGCTGACGGCGAAGGGCGCCGACCTGTTCCCGGTACTCGTCGCCCTGATGCAATGGGGCGACCGCTGGCGAGCGGACGGCCTTGAGGGTCCGGTCGCGCTGGTCCACGGCGAATGCGGCGCCCGTGTCGGCGTCGAGCTGCGCTGCGCCGGCGGGCACGAGGTGGTCGCCGGCGACCTGAGGCTGACGGCCACGCCGGCCGGCGAGTCGTGGTTGGAGTGACCGACAACCGATGGGAGAACGCGATGGATGGCGAGATCAGCCTCGAGGTGGTCAAAGGGGCTCAGCGGTACATGTGGTCGGAGGGTGACTTCGCGACCTTGGCGACCGGGATCGTGATCGTGGGTGAGGAGCTCTGCGAGGTGGTCGACGTGATGCCCGGCGACCGCGTGCTGGACGTCGCCTGCGGCAGCGGGACCGCCGCTCTGGCTGCGGCCAGGCGGGGGGCGAAGACGACCGGGATCGACTACGTCCCAGCGCTCCTGGAGCGGGGACGCGAGCGTGCCGCCGCCGAGCGGCTCGCGGTCGACTGGGTGGAAGGCGACGCCGAGGCACTGCCGTTCGACGACGGGTCGTTCGACATCGTGCTGAGCACGTTCGGCTCGATGTTCGCCCCCGATCACGCCCGCGCGGCGCAGGAGATGCTCCGCGTCTGCCGGTCGGGCGGGCGTATCGGGATGTCCAATTGGACGCCGGACGGGTTGATGGGAGAGCTGTTCCAAACGATCGTCAAGCACGCGCCGCCGCCGATCAAGATCGATCCGCCCGGCCTCTGGGGTGTCGAGGAGTACGTGCGGAAGCTGTTCGGTGACGGAATCAGCTCGATGGATGTCACGACACGGGACTTCGTGATGCGAGCCAGTTCGATCGAGCGCTGGTTGGGGTTCTTCCGCGAGAACCTCGGACCGCTCAAGGTCGCTTACGCCCGGGTCGGCGCCGGCGAGCAGGCGCTCACCGCGGACCTGACGGACATGATGCGCCGTCGCAACCGCCCCGGCGAGCAGGCTCTGGCCGCGCCGGCGAGGTACATCGACATCGTCGCCCACCGCCGATGACCGTTCGGATCCACGGATACCTGATCTCGACCTGGACCCGGACGGTGTGCATGACCTGCGTCGAGAAGGGCATCGACTACGAGCTCGTGCCCGTCGCCTACGGCAGCCCTCAGCACGGCGAGCTGCATCCGTTCCGCCGAATGCCGATCCTCGAGGTCGACGGCCGGCTGGTCATCGAGTCGCTCGCGATCACGGGCTACCTCGACGAGGAGTTCCCCGGCCCGCGTCTTACCCCCGCCGACGCGGCCGACCGGGCGAGCATGCGGACGTGGATGGCGGTCTGCGGCGACTATCTGTTCCGCGACGTGGTCCGGACGATCCCACGCGCCCGGACGCCGACGGACGCGGAGCTGACGACGGCCCGGACGGCCCTCGAGCGCGCGCACTCGCTCGTCCCCGACAGCCCGTACCTGGCCGGTCGGCTGCTCTCGCTCGCCGACCTCTACCTCGCGCCCCAGGTGGCGAACTGCCGGGAGAAGGCTCCCGAACTCCTCGACGGTCTCGACAAGCTCGGCCAATGGGCTCAGACGATCGACTCTCGGGAGAGCTTCCAGCTCACCGCACCGTAGGGGCCCCGGTGCCCGGTACCCCGGGCCCCCGGCCGGCGTCAGGCGACCCCATAGAGGTCGAGCACGCCGGTCGTGCGGTGGTCGTTCGCGTTGCCTTCGGGCAGCGCGACCCGGCCGCCGGCGACGACGGGGCTGTTCCAATGCCCGGGGCCGGCGTCCAGGCTGGCCAGGAGTTGCCCGGAGGCGGGCAGGTACACGTCGAGCTGGGCGGCGTCGACGTCGTAGACCCAGAGCAGGCCGCCGGCGACGATCGGGCTCGAGCCGTGGCCGGCGGCGCTCCAGCGCAGCCGCAGCCGGCGTCCGCTCAGCGCGTAGGCGGCGGTGCCGCCGCCGCAGGCCACGAACACCATCCGGTGCCAGACGGCCGGCGTGCTGAAGAGCTGGGCTCCGCCGGGGGTGCGCAGCCGCTGGATCTCGCCGCCGGTGGCGCGCGGGTGCGCCGACGGGCGCCCGTCGAGGCGGTCGAGCGCGAGTAGGCGCAGGATCCCGTCCTTGCCCCCGGTCACCGCCAGGCCGCCCGGGAGCAGGGCCGGAGCGCTCGATCCGAGGTCGGTGTCGCTGGCGTCGAGCTGGGCCTGCTCGGTCGGGGTGTAGGCCTGGAGCAGGTGGAGGCTGCCGGCGGCGAGCTCGAGCACGCTGTCGCCGAAGTCGGTCCGTCCGTCGTAGGGCCCGTTGCCGGTGGCGACGAGCAGGCGCCGCGCGCCCGGCTCGACCACGGCGCCGGCGCGGGCCCAGATGGCCGAGTCGCTGGCCGGGCACGTCGCCGGGGCGAGGAGCCGCCGCCGCTGGGCGCAGAGGGAGTTGAACACGGCCAGGACGCGGCCGGTCGAGCGAGCGATGCCGACGGCGTGACCCTGATAGGGCGGCTGGTCGCCGAAGTAGCCGCCGGTCACGGCGATGACGGCGCCGCCGGCGATGTTCAGCGCACCGGCCAGCTTCTCGTGCCGGGGGTCCCGGGTCACCGCGACCGGCCAGCCGGCCTGCTCGCGGCCGTCGCGCAGCGCCAGCTTGTGGATCCGCCCGTCGGGGGAGGCGGCATAGACGTAGCGGCGATCGGGGTCGGCGATCGGGCTGGCGTTGGTGATCTGGGCGCTCCCGTCCCAGCCGGCGATCCCCGGCGGGTCGAACCGCCAGAGGATCTGACCGGCCGCGGCGTCGAGCGCGAGGGTCCGGCCGTAGGTCGTGGTCACGACGAAGACGTCGTGGGCCGTGCCGCCGACCTCGACGCCATGCAGGTAGATCGGCGACGAGTCGACCGTCCCGGGGAGGGCCACCCGCCGCCGCTGCAGGCGCGCGAGCTCGGCCGGGCCGATCCCGGTCGAGGCGTCCGAGGCGTTCGACCGCTGGGGGGTGCGGCCGAACTCGGGCCAGTCGATCGCCGCGGGCGCCGCGGCGGCCGTGGCGTGCGGGGCGATCGGCGCCGACGGCGGGCTCCCGGCCGTGGTGCTCGCGCCGCAGGCCCCAACCGCGAGAGCGGTCGCGGCGACGGCGAGTATCGGTTTCCGACGCAAGCGCACGCTCGCGGCCGACGATAGCGAGGTCTGCCACCGGCCGGTCACACAGGTGGCATGGGGATCGCTAGGCTGCGCGGGCGATGACCGAGTTCGACGTGATCGTGATCGGGGCGGGTCCGGCGGGCGAGGTGACCGCCGGGCGCCTCGCCGAAGCAGGCTTGTCGGTGGCCATCGTCGAGCAGGACCTCGTCGGCGGCGAGTGCTCGTTCTACGCCTGCATGCCGTCGAAGGCGCTGCTGCGGCCGGCTGAGCTCCTCGCCGAGGTGGCGCGCGTGCCCGGCGCCAGCCAGACGGTCACGCGCGCGCTCGACCCGGCCGACGTCCTCGCCCGCCGCGACGAGGTGATCCACGACCTCGACGACGGCGCTCAGGTGCCGTGGCTCGAGAACCTCGGCATCACGCTCCTGCGGGGCCACGCGCGGCTGGCCGGCGAGCGCGGCGTGGATGTCGAGGGTCAGCGGCTGACCGCCCGCCTGGCCGTCGTGGTCGCCACCGGCACCGGCGCCGCGCTGCCGCCGATCCCGGGGCTGCGCGAGGCCGCGCCGTGGACCAACCGCGAGGGCACGACGGCCCGGGAGGTGCCGGAGAGCCTGGTGGTGATCGGCGGCGGCGTCGTCGGGGTCGAGCTGGCTCAGGCCTGGTCGAGCCTCGGGTCGCGGGTCACCCTGCTCGAGGCGCTTCCCCGCCTGCTCGCGCGTGAGGAGCCGTTTGCCGGCGAGCAGGTCGAGGCGGCCCTGCGTGAGCGGGGGGTCGACGTGCGCGTGGACGTCAAGGCGACCGCCGTCGAGCGGACGCCGTCCGGGCTGAAGGTCACGCTCGAGGACGGCGCGGTGATCGAGGCGCAGCGGCTGCTCGTGGCCGTCGGGCGCCGCCCATTGACCGACGACCTCGGCGTCGAGGCGTTCGGCCTCGAGCCGGGCCGGCCGATCGGCGTCAACGACCACATGCGCGTGCGCGGCCATCGCTGGCTCTACGCGGTCGGCGACGTCAACGGGCGGTCACTCCTGACCCACATGGGCAAGTATCAGGGCCGGATCGCCGCCGACGTGATCCTCGGCCGCGAGGCCCAGGCCACCGAGGACGGCCCCGGCGCGCCGCGCGTCGTCTTCACCGACCCCCACGTCGCCGCCGTCGGCCTCACCCTGGCCGCGGCGATCGAGCAGGGCATCGAGGCTCGGGCCGTCGACCATCCGATGGCGGCCAGCGCCGGCGCGAGCTTCTACGGGCGCAACGCCGCGGGCACGGCGCGGCTCGTCATCGACGAGACCGAGCAGCTCATCGTCGGGGCCACGTTCACCGGGCCGGGGGTGGCCGAGTTCCTCCACGCGGCGACGATCGCCGTGGTCGGCCGGGTGCCGCTCGCCCGGCTCTGGCACGCCGTGCCGGCCTTCCCGACCCGCAGTGAGGTCTGGCTCAAGCTGCTCGAGAAGTACGGCCTCTGAGCTACCTGGCCGGGGCGGGCTCGAGCGCCCGCGCGGCATGGCGGCCCATGAGCTCGGCTTGGGCGTCGTGGGCCCGATCGCCGTCGGGCTCGCGCCGCTCCCAGCTGCCGTCGGCGTGGAGGACCCAGGCGTTGCGCGTGTCGGCGAAGTACAGCTCGAGCGTGTCGAGGACCTCGGCGCGGATGTCGTCGTCCTCGAGCGGCACGGCGAGCTCGACGCGGGTGTCGAGGTTGCGGGGCATGAGGTCGGCCGAGGCGATGTAGACCGTGTGCTCACCGCGGCGCTCGAACGCGTAGACGCGCGAGTGCTCGAGGAAGCGGCCGACCACCGAGACGACGGTGATGTTCTCCGAGATGCCGGGCATGCCCGGGCGCAGGCAGCAGATCCCGCGGACATTGAGGTCGACGCGGACCCCGGCCTGGGAGGCGCGGTAGAGGGCGACGATGCAGCGCCGGTCGACGAGGGCGTTCATCTTCATCACGATCCGGGCCGGCGTCTCGGCCGAATGCGCCGCCACCGTGCGCTCGATCTGCTCGGCGATCCCGTCGCGCAGGTGGCTGGGAGCGACCAGCACCTTGCGGTAGCTCGACGGGCGCCCAAAGCCGGTGAGGTAGTTGAAGAGCTCGGCGACGTCGCGGCCGATCTCGGGATCGGTGGTGAAGAGGCCGTAGTCGGTATAGAGGCGGGCGGTCGTCGAGTGGTAGTTGCCGGTCCCGATGTGGACGTAGTTGCGCACGCCGTCGCCCTCCCGCCGCACGACGAGGACGCACTTGGCGTGGGTCTTGAGCGCCGGGTGGCCGTAGACGACGTGGACGCCGGCCTGCTCGAGCGACTTCGCCCAGGCGATGTTCGTCCGCTCGTCGAAGCGGGCCTGGAGCTCGACCAGGCAGACGGCCTGCTTGCCGCGCTCGGCGGCGCGGATCAGGGCCGGGACGAGCGGCGAGTCGTCGCTCGTGCGGTAGACGGTCTGCTTGATGGCCAGGACGTTGGGGTCGGCGACCGCCTGCTCGACGAAGCGCTCGACCGAGTTGGTGAAGGAGTCGTACGGGTGGTGGACGAGGATGTCGCCGTCGCGCATCGCGCTCATCACGTCGGCCCGTCCCTCGTCGTCGGCCCGGAAGCGGGGATGGATCACCGGCGCCCAGGGGGTCTCGCGCAGCTCGCTGTGGCCGGGCAGCCGGACGATCTCCCAGAGGCCGGTGAGGTCGAGGGGTCCGTCGATTGGGTAGACGTCGCCGGCGTCGACGCCGAGGGCAGAGATCAGCTCGTCGAGCAGCGCGGCCGACATCCTGGCGCCGACCTCGACGCGCACGACCTCACCGAAGCGGCGCCGGCGCAGCTCGTCCTCGACGGCGCGCAGGAGATCCTCCGCCTCGTCGGAGACGCTGAGGTCGGCGTCGCGGGAGACGCGGAAGACATCGGAGTCGACGATCTCCATGCCCTGGAAGAGCGAGTCGAGGTTGTGGGCGATGACGTCCTCGAGCAGCACGAAGGTATTGGCCTGGCCGATGGCCACGAAGCGCGGGAGGATCTCGATCGGGACCTTGACGCGGGCGAACGTCGTGTGTCCGCTGCTCGGGTCGCGGACCATCACTCCAAGGGAGAGCGACAGGTTCGAGATATAGGGGAAGGGCTGGCCGGGCCCGACGGCCAGCGGCGTCAGCGCCGGGAAGATGACCCGTCGAAAGCGCTCGTCGAGCGCGGCACGCTCTTCGGCGCCGATGTCGGCCATCCGCGTCACATGGATGCCGTGCTCGGCGAGCGCCGGCAGCAGGTCGCCCTTGACGCAGCCGGTCTGGCGCTCGGCGAGCTCGAGCGTGCGGGCTCGGATGCCGTCGAGGGTCTCGCGGGCGGTGAAGCCGTTGATCGCCGGCGTCTCGACGCCGGCCTCGATCTGGTCCTTGAGGCCGGCGACCCGGACCATGAAGAATTCGTCGAGGTTCGACGAGTAGATCGCCGCGAACTTGACGCGCTCGAGCAGCGGCAGCGACGCGTCCTCGGCCAGCTCGAGCACCCGCTCGTTGAACTCCAGCCAGGACAGCTCGCGGTTGAAGAAGAGACCGGGATCGTCGAGTTCGGATGCGCGCGCCCCGGACTTCGCGGTGTCCTTCATCCCGGGGATTCAATCACGGGCCGGACGCGGCTCCGAATAGGCTGTCGGCCATGAGGCAACTCTGGCTGCTGCGCCACGGCGACGCCGAGCCCGCCGGCGCGCGCCCCGACGCCGAGCGCCCGCTGACCGAGCGCGGTCGCGCCCAGGCGCAGGCGGCCGGCCGGGCGCTGGTGCGCCTGGGGGTCGAGTTCGACGCCGTCTACGCCAGCCCGCGCCTGCGCGCCCTGGACACCGCTCGGCTCGCGGGGGCCGAGCTCGGCCTGCGCCACCACGTCCACCAGCCGCTCCACGGTGGCTTCGCCCGGACCCAGGCCGAGGATCTCCTCGCGCCCTGCGGGCCGGATGCCCGCCTGCTGCTCGTCGGTCACGAGCCCGACTTCTCGCGGCTGGTGTACGACTTCACCGCCGGACGGGTCGACTTCAAGAAGGGCGGCATCGCCGCCATCCGCACCGGCGAGGGAGAGCTCCTGGTGCTGCTACGACCGCGTGAGATACAGGCGCTCGCCGGCGGCGGGTAGCCCGGCCCCGGCCCCGGCCTCCGCCGGACGCGCCGCCTGCGGTCCGGGGGACGGCGGACCCGCTCCGAGCTCGGTCTCGGCCGGCTCGGCCGCGAAGCGGTAGCCGATGCCGAAGTGGGTGTGGATGTAGCGCCAGCCGGGCGACGCCCGCTCGAGCTTCTGGCGCACCTTGCGCACGAAGACGTCGACCGAGCGGTCGCCGCGGACCATGGAGTAGCCCCACAGGCGTTGGTAGATGAACTCGCGCTCGAGAACGCGTCCGTCGGAGCCGGCGAGGAGCTCGATCAGCTCGAACTCGCGGCGGGTCAGGTCGATGCCGTGCCCGGCGACGAACGCCTGGTACTGGTCGCTGCGGACCTCGACCTCGCCGGCCAGGATGGGCGCGACGTTCCGCGGCGCCTCCATGCGCCGGCGGCGGCGCACCACCGCCTCGATCCGCGCGATCAGCTCCTCCGGGTGACACGGCTTGGAGAGCCAGTCGTCGGCGCCCAGGCGCAGGCCGCGAACCCGCTGGGCCACGGTCGAGGAGCCGGTGCAGACGACCACACCGAGCTCGGGCAGGGCGTCGCACAGGCGCGAGAGCCAGTCCCAGCACTGGGGCCCGAGGACGGCGAGGTCGACGACGACGGCGTTCAGACGCATCGCCGCGATCGACTCGGGGGCCACGGTCGAGGCCAGTGCCCGCTGCTCCCAGCCGGCGCGCTCGAGCCGCTTGCCGAGGACGGTGAGGAAGCCGGAGTCGCGGTCGAGGACCGCGATGCGAAGCCCGGACGGAGGGGCTACGGCGCCGAATGCCTCGGGCCCGGCGACCCCTTCGGGGGCGGAAGCGTAGTCCGTCATCGCGGCGCAGTCTAGCCGTCCGGTGGACGCCCGGGGCGTCCGCACGGCCGGATCACTCGATCTTCACAGGCGGGTCAGGGGCTGGGGTGCGAGGAGTCGGAGAACTCGCGGAAGAGGCCGGTGACCACGAAGGCGGTCTGCTCGCCGATGTCGACGGCGTTGTCGCCGATTCGCTCGATGCAGCGGGCGACGAGGATCATCGTCATCGCCCACTCGCGGACGTCGGCGTCGTCGCCGATCTCGATTGCCCGGCGGAAGATGTCGCGCTGGATGGCGTTGATCTCGCGGTCCTGACGGACGAGGTCTTCGGCCAGCTCGACGTTGCGCTCGGCGAACGCCAGCCTGGCCTGGACGACCTCCGAGCGGGCGAGGGCCGCCATGTGCAGCACGAGCTCGAGCACGTTCGGCTCGGCGGGCGGCTCGTGCCCGGAGAGGGGGATCAGCTTGCAGATGTTCACGCACTGGTCGCCCATGCGCTCGATGTGCTTGATCACGTGGAGCAGGGCGGCGACCAGGCGCAGGTCGCCGGCGACCGGGGCCTGGCGGGCGAGCAGCGAGAGGATCCCCTGATGGACCTCGAGGTAGCGGCCGTCGACGCGGTCGTCGTCGTCGATGACCAGCGTGGCCAGCTCGACGTCCTGGTGGCGCAGGGCCTCGCTCGTGCGGTCGAGCTGGTCGAGGAGGAGTTCGACGCCGGAGAGCGTCTGCCCCTCGAGGTGGTGGAGCTCCTCCTGGAAGTGAGGGCGCCCGGCGGACGGGCTATCCAAACTTGCCGGTGACATATTCCTCGGTTCGCGGGTCGGACGGGTTGGTGAAGATGGTCTGGGTCGACCCGACCTCGACCACCTGGCCGGCGAGCATGAACGCCGTGCGGTCAGCCACGCGAGCGGCCTGCTGCATGTTGTGGGTGACGATCACGATCGTCACCTCGAGCTTGAGCTCCTCGATCAGATCCTCGATCTTCAGCGTGGCGATCGGGTCGAGCGCCGAGCACGGCTCGTCCATCAGGAGAACCGCCGGATCGACGGCGAGCGACCGGGCGATGCAGAGCCGCTGCTGCTGGCCGCCGGAGAGGCCGACCCCGGCCTGGCCGAGGCGGTCCTTGACCTCCTCCCAGAGACCGGCGGCGACCAGGGCGCCCTCGACGCGCTCGGAGACGTCGCCGCGCCGTCCGCCCGACAGGCGCAGCCCGGAGGCGACGTTGTCGAAGATCGACATCGTCGGGAACGGGTTGGGCTTCTGGAAGATCATCCCGACCGCCCGGCGCACGGCGACGACGTCGACCGCCGGATCGTAGATGTCGGCGTCGTCGAGCAGCACGCGGCCCTCGGCGTGGGCGCCGGGAATCTCCTCGTGCATGCGGTTGACGCAGCGCACGAGCGTCGACTTGCCGCACCCCGACGGCCCGATGATCGCCGTCACCTCGTTGGCCGGGAAGTCCAGGTCGACGCCCTTGACCTGCTCGGCCTTGCCGTAGAAGGCGCGCAGCTGCTCGAGCCGGACGGCGTGGGCCTGCTTGGTCGGGGCGACCTTGGCCTTGGGCGCGACGGCCGGGGCGCTCGAGCGCGGCCGCGGCGGACGGCCGGCCAGGGCGCGGGCGGGCTGGCTCGATCCGTCGGGTGTCATGCGAGACGGCTCCTTCGCGATATCAGGCGGGCGATGAGGTTGAGCAGGAGGATCATTACCACCAACGCCAGAGCGGCGCCCCAGGCGCGATCGATCACCGCGGTGGTCGGGGAGATGATGTCGTTGTAGATCTGGAGCGGCAGCGCGTTCATCTGCGTGCCGAGGTTCGCCGTCGTGCGATTGGCGCCGGCATCGGTGAAGAGGAGCGGCGCCGTCTCGCCGGCGGCGCGGGCGATGGCCAGGAGCACGCCGGTGATCATCCCCGGTAGGGCGGTGGGCACGACGATGCGGAAGATCACCCTCCAGCGGGGGGCGCCGAGGGCGAGCGCGGCCTCGCGCAGGGAGTTCGGCACGAGCTCGAGCACGACCTCCGACGCGCGGATCACGACCGGCAGCATCAGCAGGGAGAGGGCGAGCGCGCCCTTGTAGCCGGCGAGCCCGCGGCCGAGGACGTCGGTGATGACGAGCGTGATGTAGATGAAGAGCCCGAAGACGATCGACGGGACGCCGGTGAGCACGTCGACGAAGAAGCGCACCACGGTGGCGAACAGGCTCGCCCGGCCGTACTCGACGAGCCAGAGGGCGATGGCCACGCCGATCGGGATCGCGATCGCCGAGGCCAGGGCGACGATCTCGATCGTCCCGAGGATCGCGCTCTTGATGCCGCCGATCGCGACGTTGCGAAAGAAGCTGGCGCCCGTCGGGTCGGTGGTGAAGAAGCTCGGGCTCCAGGAGCCGAGCCCCTTGCGCAGGAGGTAGTAGACGATCAGCACGAGCGGGATCAGGGCGAGCACGGTCAGCGCCGTGACGGCGGCGCGGGCGAGCCGGTCCCGGCGCCGGCGCGCCGCGCTCGGGGCGAACGCGGTGAGGAGGTCGGGCGCGGCGCCGTTCACGCGCCCACCGCCGCGGCGGCGCCGGCATCGGGTCCGGCCGGCTGGACGGCGCCGCGACCGCCGCGGCCGCCGCGCCCGCCGCGGCCGCCGGCGGCGCGCACGACGAAGTACCGGGCGACGCCGTTGACGAGCAGGGTCAGCACGAAGAGGACGAGGCCGGCGGCGAACAGGGCCGAGCGGTGCAGGCCGCTGGCCTCGCCGAACTCGTTGGCGACCACCGCGGCCAGGGTGTAGCCCTGGCCGAACAGGTTGTGGCCGAGGACGGGCGAGTCGCCGATCAGGATGGTCACGGCGATCGTCTCCCCGAGCGCCCGGCCGAGGCCGAGCATGGCGCCGCCGACGATGCCCGAGCGGCAGTAGGGCAGGACGGCGAGGCGGATCATCTCCCAGCGGGTGGCGCCGAGGCCGAGGGCGGCTTCCCGCTGGTCGGCGGGGACGGTGGCCATGACCTCACGCGAGATCGCGCTGACGATCGGGAGGATCATGATCGCGAGGACGAGCCCGGTGACGAACTGGTTGGGGATGGTCACCGTGCCGCCGCCGACGTAGGGCAGGAAGGAGAGCTTGGCCGCCACCCACTTCTCGGCACCGAAGAGCTTGGGGGCGAGGAAGAAGATGCCCCAGAGGCCGTAGACGACCGACGGGACGGCGGCGAGGAGCTCGACGAGGATCGTGACCGGGGTGCGCAGGCGCGGCGGGCAGAGCTCGGTGATGTAGAGCGCCGTGGCCACGGCGACGGGGACGCCGATGATCAGGGCCAGGAACGACGTGACCAGCGTCCCCACCACGAGCGGCAGGGCGCCGTAGTGGTCCAGGCTGACGTTCCAGTCGTTGGTGAAGGTGAAGCCGAAGACGCCGAAGCGGGAGAGGGCGGGGCCCGACTCACCGACGAGGCGGACGAAGAAGAAGACGATGAGGACGAGGATCAGCGCGGCCAGCGTCGTCAGGCCGTAGCGCAGGGCGCGATCGGGCAGCCGGGCCGCCGGCGACCGCTCGAGCAGAGAGCGGTCGCCGGTGGGAGGGGAGGCCGTGGTCATGGTCGGGGCAGGCCCGGCCTGCGCGACCGGGGGCTAGGCGGCGCTGATCGGGGCGCCGTTGCACAACAGGCCGCTCGCCGCGGCCTTGGCCTTGGCGAGGATACCGGCGGGCAGGGCGGCGTAGTCGGCCTGGCTGAGGATCGCCTGGCCGGCGCCGAGGCCGTAGGCGAGGAACTTGACGACGTCCTTGGCCGTGGCCGGCGACTCGCCCGCCTTGCAGAGATCCTTGTTGACGACGATGAACGTCTGCGAGGTGATCGGATAGGCGGCGGCACCGGACGGGTTGCTGATGGCGAAGCCGAGGTCGGCCGGGACCTTGACGCCCTGGGCGGCCGCCGTCGCCGAGGCCAGGCTCGGAGCGATGAAGTTGCCGGCCTGGTTCTTGACCGAGGCGTAGGTGAAGCCGTGCTGGAGGGCATAGGCCTGCTCGACATAGCCGATCGCGCCCGGCGTCTGCTGGACGGCGCCGGCCACGCCGGCGTTGCCCTTGGCGCCGGTGCCGCCCGGCCAGTTGACGTCCTTGCCCGAGCCGACCTTGGTCTTGAACTCGGGGTCGACGGCGGCGAGGAAGCCGGTGAAGCCGGCGGTCGTCCCCGAGGAGTCGGAGCGATGGATGGTGGTGATCGCCGTGCTCGGCAGCGTCAGGCCCGGGTTGAGCGCCTTGATCTCCTTGTCGCTCCAGGCCTTGACCTTGCCGAGGTAGATGTCGGCCAGCGTCTTGCCGTCGAGCTTGAGCCCGGTCTTGACGCCGGGGACGTTGTAGGACGCGGTGATGGCGCCGAGGAACATCGGGATCTGGACGGCCGGGCTGCCGTTCTTGGCGATCGTCGTGGCGTCGGCCGGCTTGAGTGGCGGATCGCTGGCGCCGAAGTTGGCGGTCTTCGTCTCGATCGCCGTGAGCCCGGCGCCCGAGCCGACGGCCTGGTAGTTGACGGTCACGCCCGACGGACCGCCCTGGGAGCCCCACTGGGAGTAGACGGGGGCGGCGAAGGTCGAGCCGGCGCCGGTGATCGCTCCGGACGCCGCAGGGGCGGGCGAGGAGGTCGAGGTCGAGGTGGAGCTCGACGAGCTCGAAGAGCTGCCGCAGGCGGCGAGGCCGAGCGAGAGGAGGGCGGCCGCCGAGAGCGCGGCCAGATTGCGTGGATGCACGTGGAGCTCCTTGGTTGTCATGACCTGGCGGCGATCGCGCGGGGCTGTCGACCGGGCGCGCGCTGGCAGACGCGCGGCCTAGCGCCGTTCGCCCGGTCCAGTCTGGAGGCGTTCCGCCCCCGGGTTGTCAAGATTTCGTGAAGGCTGCGGCTGGAAGCGGTAGCCGAAGCCGGGATGCGTGTGGATGAAGCTGCGCCCGGGCATGACCGCGTCGAGCTTGGAGCGGAGCTTGCTGACGTAGACGTCGACGGACCGGTCGCCGGCCCGCAGGTCGCTGCCCCAGACGGAGCGGTAGAGCTCGTCGCGGCGGAGGATCCCGCCGCAGTGGCGGGCGAGCGCGACGAGCAACTGGAACTCCCGGACCGACAGCGTCAGGACGCCGCCGCCGGCCCGCACGAGCCCCTCGCCGATGCGGATTTCGAGCTCGCCGGCGTGGAGCACCTGCTCGTGGCCGCCGTCGTCGTCGTGGCCGCCGTCGGTCTCCATCCGCGTCAAGGCTCGCGCCCCGTCGGTCGGACCGTGTTATCAGACGGTGATCGACTCGTGAATAAGGCGTGAGAGCTGGGTCGCGGGCCGGCGGGGGGCGTCAGGCTGGGGCGATGACCCTCCTCCTCGGCCTCGGGCGCACTGACGACGGCGTGCTCACATTGATCGAGGCGTCGGGGCACAACGTGCGGCGGGCGTGCGTCCTGCTGCGCGACCTGCTCAGCGACTACCCGGAACGGACGCCGCTGGCCGCCGAGATATTGCGGTGTGAGCACGAGGGCGACCGCATCACACACGATGTGATCCACTGGATCGGCGGCAGCCGGCGGATGCGGGCGCCGTTCGACGCCGGCGACGGCTACGCGCTGGCGACGGCGCTCGACGACATCGTCGACCACGCCGAGCAGGTCGCCGACACCCTGGGCATCTACGCCGTCGAGGCGACGATGGAGTCGGCGGTGGACCTGGCCGACGTGCTCGTCGGAGCGGCCGAGCAGGTGGCGCAGGCGCTGGGCTGCCTGCGCGACGGTCGCGAGCCGGCCTCCCACCTGGTCGAGATCCACCGGCTCGAGAACGAGGGCGACCGGATCCGCCGGGATGCGGTGGCGTCGTTGTTCGCGAGCGGGATCGACCCCATGGTGGTGATCCGCTGGCGCGACATCTTCGAATCGCTCGAGGCGGCGGTGGATGCGTGCGAGACGGTCGCCCACCTGCTCGAGGGGATCGCGCTCAAGCAGCGCCGCCGGCCAGCTCGTCGTAGGTGATCGCCGCCCGGCCGGAGGACCGGAGCAGCAGCGACTCGAGCGCGAGCATCCGGCTCGGGCGGGCGAGATCGGTCGGATGGAGGTCGAGGCGGAGGGTCCGTCCGGCGGCCAGGCCGCCGAGCGCCAGCAGCGCCGGGGGGAGGGGCCGCAGGGGTGGACCGAGCCGCCGGCGGTCGCCGTCGGCGCGCCCGTGGAGGCCGAGCAGGCCGGCCCACCAGTCGAAGCGGGTGCCGACGACCTCGCGCAGGGCGTGCGTGTAGGCGTAGGCGGGAGCGACGAACCCGTGGGGATCGACGCCGGCGAGCTTGAGCACGCGGTGGCCGGCGTCGACGGCGCGGCCGGTGTCCTCGACGCCGAGCCCGACGAACTCGGCGCCGTCGCCGCGCAGCCGGGATCGGCGGCCGGCGCGGACGGAGTTGACGTGGCGGAAGCCGTGCTGGGCGACGGCGTCGCCGCGCAGCTCGCACTCGCGCAGCCAGGCCGCCATCTCGGGCCGGCGGTCTGACAGGGGATGGAGGTCGCGGGCGGGGATGACGAGGAGCGTGACGCGCTCGACGCCGTGGTCGGTCAGCCAGTCGCGGATCAGGGCGCAGCGGTCATAGGTGGCCGGCTCGATGTCGTGAAGGGCGACGGCGAGCGTGCGCGGCGCCCGGCGGGAGCGGGTGGTCGCGGCGAGGGCTGCCCGCCGTGGGGCGTCTTGTGTCACATGGTTCGAGAACGCCATGTGGCCAGACTCGCGTCTGGGCGGCGCGTCTCTGTGACGAGGCGGTGAACGGCCGGTGACTTATCAGGATCTTGACGTCGGGGCGGGTGCCGGGTGATGGAGTGGTCGTGCGAGCCTGACCACCTCGCCAGCGAGCCCTCGCACACATGGCGGCCCCGCCGGGTCGCCCCGGGGGCCCTCCCAGACCAACGCCCCGGGCCGAGCGCCCGGGGCGCTAGGGAGCCCGCGCCCGGCCGCGCCCGGCCCGACCCGACCGGCGCGGCGCGACCGGTCGGGCCGGCCCGTCGCCGGCGTGCGGCTCCATGCGTCGGCGGCCGCGTCCGGCGGCGGCTGAATAAGCTTGGCCGCCTTGACCGACCCGATCTCCTACTTTCAGGCCGTGGTGCTCGGGCTCGTGCAGGGCGTGGCCGAGCCGTTCCCGGTCTCGAGCCTCGGCCACGGCGTGATCCTGCCGCGGCTGGCCGGGTGGAACATCCACCAGAACGACAAGTTCTTCATCACCTTCCTGGTCGCGACCCACCTGGCCACGGCGATCGTCCTCTTCGCCTTCTTCCTCAAGGACTGGCTGCGCATCTTCCGGGGCATGGGCCGGTCGCTGCGCGACCGGGTGATCGGGCCCGAGGACCACGACGCCCGGCTGGGCTGGCTGCTGGTGGTGGGCACGATCCCGGTGGGGATCATCGGCCTGCTGAGCGAGGATGCGCTGCGCAAGCTGTTCGCCTCGCCGGTGTCGGCGGCCGCCTTCCTGGTCGTCAACGGCGTGGCCCTGCTCGTCTTCGAGCGCCTGCGGGCCCGGCCGCCGTCGGAGGTGGAGGATTCGGCCGGCGATGTCGACGCGCGCATCGCCGGGCGACTGTCCTGGCGCCAGGCGGTGTTCATCGGGACCGCGCAGGCGGCGGGGCTCCTGCCGGGTCTGTCGCGGTCGGGCTTCTCGATGGGCGGCGGCCTCCTGGCCGGCCTGTCCAACGAGGACGCCGCCCGCTACGGCTTCCTGCTGGCGACGCCGATCATCGGCGCGGCGGCGGCCCTGAAGCTGCCGGAGCTCCTGGGACCGACCGGCAACGGCGTCCGCGGACCGGCGCTGGTCGCGTCGCTGGCGGCGGCGGTGACGACCTTCCTGGCCGTCAAGTTCCTCCTGCGCTTCTTCGAGACCAACCGGCTGACACCGTTCGGCTTCTACTGCATCGGCGCCGGAGCGACCTGCCTGCTGGTCTTCGGCCTCGGCGGCTGAGCCGCCCGGGTCAGGCGGCGCGCGTCTTGGGCCCGCTCTGGAACCAGGCGAAGGCGAAGCAGCCGAGGGCGACCACGAGCGCGGCGATGCCGTGCTTGGTGTGGTGGCCGGCCATGGCCGGGTCGTGGCCGGGGAAGAACGACGGCAGCGACTTCGCGGGCTCGGCGAAATAGACGCCGGCGACGACGAGCAGGGCGACGCCGGCGAGGGCGGCGAGGATGATCAGCAGGCGAGAGTTGGTCATGGCGCCGAAGTCTATTGGCACCGGATCTTCACACGGGGTTAAGGCGCCGTCCCCATCATTTCCGATGGACACCGAGCGACAGGAGGTGGAAATGCCGCGAATCATCGTCGAGGCCATGCCCGGCGACCGGGACGAGCCGGTCCGGATGATGGCCGAGCGCGTGCTCCCCAGCGACCTCGAGAGCGCGCACTTCGCCGGCCAGCTGATCGAGCGCCTCGGCTGGGCGGTGGCCGACGCCGAGGCGGTGGAGGACGCGCCGCGCGCGACGCGGCGAAGCTGAGCGCCGCCGCCGCCCGCTGCCCGCCGTCAGTCGAGCAGGAGCTCGAGCGCGGCGGTCGTCGCCGGCGACGGCGCGCGCGGGATCCCCATCCGCAGCAGGAAGCGGGGGTTGGCCTGGGTCAGGTGCCAGGCCTGCACCGAGGAGGCTCCGGCCCGGATGGCGAGATCGAGGCCGAGGCGGAGCGTGTGCTCGCGGGTGCCCGGGTGGGCGTCGGAGGCGATCGCGTAGGCCAGCCCGTTGCGGAGCAGGTGGACGGCCGCCTCCTGGACGCCGAGACCATGGTTGCCCAGGAGCGAGCAGACGTTGACCTGGAGCACGGCACCGGCCGTCAGCTCCTGGCGCAGGCGGCGCAGGCCGCCGTCGACGAGCAGGTCGCCGGCGCGCTCGGGGTGGGCGATGACGAGGCCGTAGCCGCGGGCGCGCAGGTGCGCGCAGACGCCGAGGAAGTCGTCGCCGATGCCGGCGAACGGGGCCTCGAGCAGGACCCAGCGGCTGCCGGGGGGGCCGTGGGCGATGACCTCGAGCTCGGTGTCGGTCAGGCCGGCGGCCATGGACGGATGAAGCTCGCCGCCGGCGTGGAGGCGGACGCCGAGCCGCTGAGCGTCGATCAGGTCCTGGAGGGCGTCGACGCGGGCGGGGATGGTGGCGATGTCGAGTGCCCAGCTCGGACTGATGTGGGGGCTGACGGCCACCTCACGGACCCCCTCCTGGGCGAGCCGGCGGGCGTAGACGAGCGCTTCGGCGTCGTCCTGGGCCCCGTCGTCGACTCCCGGGAGCAGGTGCAGGTGCAGGTCCACGTAGGACATGTCGAAATCCTTTCTGTGCGGCGGATCTTCGCTGTCCGCCAACCATTCGCGTTTCTGTTCACCACCGACCGTAGCAGGCGGGAATCCCGAGAAGGCCGGGATTCGCGGCGGCGATCACGACCGGGTAACAATGTGCAGGACGATGAGCCACGAACCTGAGCGGCGGGGCATCTTCGCCGTACCCAGCCACTACTCGCGCGAGCTGGGCCTCGCGCGCGAGCTCTCGGCCCGCGCGGTCCGTCGGGCCCGCACGGAGGTGGTTGTCCTGGGAGCGCTTTTCGCCGCCATCATCGTGATCTTCGACCAGCGCGTGGCCGTGTTCGGCCGTGCGGCCGGGCCGAGCGGCCGCTACGACGGGTCGATCCGCGGGCTGACCGTGCTCGCCCTGGTGATCGTCGGCTGGTGGCTGGCGCGCGACATCGGGCGCGGCCTGGGGCCGGCGCTGCTGCGCCGCATGGACCCGGCCGCGGCGGGGACGGCCGGCTTCGTCATCCGCCTGTTCACGGTGGCGATGACGATCATCGTCGCGTCGACCTTCGCCGGTGTCCCGCCGGGCACGGTGGCCGTGGGCGGCGCGTTCACCGCGGTGATCTTCGGTCTCGCCGCGCAGCAGACGCTGGGCAACCTGATCGCCGGGACGGTGCTCTTGAGCGCGCGGCCGTTCCGGGTCGGCGAGCGGGTGCGCCTGCAGGGGGCGCCGGGACGGATCGAGGGCGTGGTCAGCTCCCTCGGCCTTCTCTACACGACCTTCGCCGACGGGGACGACAACGTGATGATCCCCAACAGCGTCGTGCTCAACTCGGCCGTCACCCCGCTGCGCGAGCCGGCCGCCGTCAACCTGCGGGCGCGGCTGCGAGCCGGGGTCACGCCGGCCGACCTGGCGGAGCTGATCGAGGCGGGGCTGACGACGCCGATTCGCGCGCGCCCGCAGGTCTCGCTGGTCGAGCTCGACGGCGACGAGGTGGTGGTCGAGATCAGCGCCACGCCGCAGAGCGGCGCCGACGGCGCCCAGCTGGCGGCCGAGCTCCTCGACGTCGTCGCCCGCGAGACGCCGGCGCCGGCGGATGGTGGCCCCGCCGAGGTCGACGCCGACCCGCCGCCGGCCCCGCCGGGGGCGCCGGCGCGGACGGCCTGAGCCGTCAGACCCGCACGCGATAGCGGGCGTGGAGGAGCCCGGAGTGCTCGAGCAGCCAGATCAGATCGAGCCCGGTCCGTATGGGTGGGCCGTCGACGATGGTGAGGGGGTCGCGGCCGCCGAGGAGGACGGGAGAGGTCGAGAGGAAGAGCTCGTCGATGAGCCCGGCGGCCAGGAGCTCGCCGTTGAGGGCTGGGCCGCCCTCGCAGATCACCGAGCGGACGCCGTGCTCGCGGCGCAGATCGGCCAGGAGGCCGGTGAGCGAGTCGCCGCGCAGGTAGGACACGCGCGCGGCGCACGGGGGAAGCTCGCCGGGGGAGGGGGTCAGCACGACGAGGTGCGAGTCGGGGTCGGCCAGGAGCGGCAGCGCCGGGTCGAAGTCGAGCGTGCGGCTGACGGTGACCGCGAGCGGTTGGACCGGCTCGCCGCGGGCGGCGCGCAGGGCCCGAAGCGCGGGGTCCCGCAGGATCGGCCCGTAGCGCTCGGTACGAATGGTGGTCGCCCCGGCGAGCACGGCGTCGGCCTGGGCCCGGAGGCGGTGGAAGAGCTCGCGGTCGCCGGGACTCCCGAGGCCGCGGGTGCGGCCGTCGAGAGCGCCGCGGCCGTCGACGGTGGCGATCATGTTGGCCGCGACGTGCGGTCGGCCCTCGGGCGCGCGCCGGGCGACGGCGAGGCCGTCGAGGAGCTCGGCGGCGTCGACGGGCGGGCCGGCGGGCAGGAGCCGGCGGAACTTCACCATCGGCGGCGCCCGAACCGGCTGCCCGCCAGTGGGGCTACTCCCCGGTTGCCGGGTCGAGCTTGAGCGCGGCCGAGTTGATGCAGTAGCGCAGGCCGGTCGGGTTGGGGCCGTCCTCGAAGACGTGGCCGAGATGGCCGTCGCACGTCGCGCAGAGGACCTCGGTCCGGCGCATGAAGAACGCGCGGTCGCTCTCGGTCTTGACGTTCTCGCCGTCGGCCGGCTCGTAGAAGCTCGGCCAGCCGGTGCCGGAGTCGAACTTCGCGTCCGAGCGGAAGAGCTCGGTCCCGCAGCCGGCGCAGCGGTAGGTGCCCGGCGTCTTGGCCGCGTCGTACTCGCCGGTGAAGGGACGCTCGGTGCCCTTCTTGCGCAGCACCTGGTACTGCTCCGGCGTCAGCTCCCGCTGCCATTCCTCTTCGGTCTTGCTCACCTTGTTGGACATGGTCCAAGCTTAGCGTCCGCCGAGCGGGTCGCGGGGGGCGTTTCCGATGGTGTAAGCATTGGCCGGTGGACGAGCCGATCTTCGAGCGCTCCGGCCGGCGGTTCCTGCCGACCGTCCACGCCCGGGGGCCGTGGGACGAGGGCGCCCTCCACGGCGGCCCGGCGGCCGGGCTCCTGGCTTGGGCGGTCGAGGGCTTCGAGCCGCAGGGCGACCTGGTGGTCGTGCGCCTGTCCTACGAGTTCCTGCGACCGGTGCCGGTGGCGCCGCTCGAGGTCGAGGTCGTGCTGCTGCGGCCGGGGCGGCGGGTCCAGCTCGTCGGGGCGAGCCTGCGGGCCGGGGGGGTCGAGGTCTGCCGGCTGACCGCGCTGCGCGTGGCCCGCGTCCCCGACGAGGCGGACCTGGCCGCGGGCCCGCGGGACCGGCTCGAGGTGCCGGGGCCGCAGACGCTCGAGACCACGCCGTTCGCGCTGGGTGCCCCGCGCGGCGGGGGGCAGGCGGGGGGCGGCGCGAGCTTCGCCGCGACCGGAGTCGAGATGCGCTTCGCCCGGGGGGTGCCGGCCGCCGGGCCGGTGGCGGTCTGGCTGCGCCTGCGCCGGCCGGTGGTCGGCGGAGAGGAGGCGTCGCCGCTGGTGCGGGTGGCGGCGGCAGCCGACTTCGGCAACGGCGTCAGCGCCGAGCTCGACTTCGCGGCGACGACGTTCGTCAACCCCGATCTCGTCGTTTACGTACGCCGGCCGCCGGACGGGGAGTGGGTCCTGCTCGACGCCCGGACCGAGATCGAGCCGGGTGGCGGGGCGACCGCGGTCAGCGTCCTGCACGACGAGCGGGGACCGATCGGGATGGCGGTCCAGGCGCTGCTCGTCCGGCGCCGGTGAGCGGCGGCCGGAGCGCTGCGCCGAGAACTGCTACCGTCCTGCGCGAAATCTGCCGGACAGCCGGCGTAAAGCAGTGCGAGCGCTCGCAGTCGAAGCTTTTCATGAAGCGTCCTCCGCGTCGCTAGCAAGACCAAGACAGTGGAGGGACGTATGCCTACGGGCACCGTGAAGTGGTTCAGCGATGACAAGGGATTCGGCTTCATCACGCCGGACGACGGCGAGAAGGATCTCTTCGTCCATCACACCGGGATCGTCGGGGAGGGCTATCGCTCGCTACAGGAGGGCGCAAAGGTCTCCTATGACGCCGAGGCCGGTGACAAGGGGCCCAAGGCGGTCAACGTGGTCGCGATCTAGCGACTGAACTGACGCAGGGGTGCGACCGGAGCCCGCGGCCAACGCGGGCTCCGTTGCGTCCGGGGCCGGGGGACGCCGCAAACCGCTGACGGCGAGCGGCCGCCGCGCGGCCGCTATCCTCGTGGCGCGCCCTCCTCGCGGCCGGCCGGCGCCGTGCGACCCGCGCCGCGCCCTTCGGACATTGTCAAGCGAGCGGACAACAGCCAGCCCCGCCGGCTCGGTCTTCAGCCCCGACGCCTCGGCCGCACGGCGGGGTCATCCGGTGGCCAGGAGCGGTGGCGAGACGGCGTCGCGCGGCGAGCGCGACCGGGCGGCGCTGGCCACGGCGGCGGGGACGGTCGCCCTGCTGCTGATGGTCCTGGGGAGTTTCTTCTACGTCGCGGTCGTCGCGTCGCGGCGGTCGATCCTCTCGCCGTCGAGCCACGTCGCCTTCCCGGCGTGGATGAGCGGACCGCTCGGCCCGCTGGGCGCCTGGTACCACCCGACCGATTACGGGCGCCGGGTGCTGCTGACGGCGCTCGTCGGGGGGATGTTCGGCTGCTACCTCGTGGTCCTGGCCTGCGCGCCACGGCTGCGGGCGCGGTGGGCGATCGGGGCCGTGGTCGTGCTCGAGCTGATCTTCTTCCTCTCGCCGCCGCTGTCGCTGACCGACGTCTTCAACTACATCAACTACGGGCGCATGCAGGTGCTCCACGACCTCAACCCGTACACGACGATCCCGGCCCTGGGTCCGCACGACGACCTGAGCTACCAGCTCAGCAACTGGCATTCGCTGCTGAGCCCGTACGGCCCGCTCTTCACCCTGTTCAGCTTCGCCCTCGTCCCGCTCGGGATCGCGGCGTCGTTCTGGGCGCTCAAGGCGACGATCCTGGCGGCGAGCCTCGGCTCGCTGTGGCTGGTCTGGCGGTGCGCCGAGTTGCTCGGCCGCGACCCGTTGGCGGCCGTCCTCTTCGTCGGGCTGAACCCGCTCGTCCTCGTCTGGGGGCTGGGCGGCGACCACAACGACTTCATGCTCGTCTTCCTCGTCCTGCTCGCCGTCTACCTGTTGCTTGAGGCCCGGGCCCGTGGTCCGGCCGGCGCCGACGCCGCCGGCGGCGACCCGCCGGCGCTGCGGGACGCCCGACCGGGCTTGGGCCCGGGGCGCGAGGTGGCCGCCGGCTTCCTGCTCATGGCCGCCGTGGCGGTCAAGGCATCGGCCGGGCTCCTGCTGCCGGTCGTCGTGCTCGGAGTCGGTCGGCGCGTGCGCGTGGTCGCGGGGATGGCGATCGGCGCCGTGATCCTCGGCGGCGCCACCGTCTACGCCTTCGGCCTGCACGTGCCGAACCTCGCCCAGCAGAGCACGCTGATCACCCTGGTCGGCCTGCCCAACGTGATCGGCTACATCCTCGGCTTCGGCGGCGTGACCGACACGATGAAGCTGATCCTCGACGTCGGTCTCGTGGTCTCGGTCGTCGCCGCCGCCGTGTGGGGCTGGCGCACCGGCGAGTGGATCGTCGCCGCCGGCTACGCGACGCTCGGGCTCCTGCTCACGCTGACCTGGGAGCTCCCGTGGTACGTGCTCTGGCTGCTCCCGTTCGCCGCGCTCGCCCGGCGGCGGCCGCTACGGGTCGCCGCCCTGCTCGTCAGCTTCTACCTGCTGCTGGCGTGGATGCCGCTGATGACCGACCTGATCCACTCGATCGGCTACAAGCCGAGCCTGACCCTGCTGGGCAAGATGCGCCAGGTCAAGACCCTGACGCTGCTGCATTAGTCGGACGTCCGCAGCGTCAGTGGTCGGCGACGTAGCCGTCGTCGGGCTCGAGCGGCAGGCCGGCGGCAACCCAGGCCAACAGGCCGCCGGTCAGCGTGTAGGCGTCGTAGCCGTCGGTCCGGAACGCCTGGGCCGCCATCGCCGAGCGGGCGCCGAGCCGGCACTGGAAGACCACGGGGCGGTCGCGGTCGATCGTCGCCGCCTGGGAGGCGAGCCGCTCGAGCTCGATGTGGCGGCTGCCGGCGATGTAGCCGGCGCCCCGCTCGTAGGGCTCGCGGACGTCGATCAGCTGGGCGCCGCGGGCGAGGAGCTCGGCCGCGATCTCCGGGGGGATCTCGATCTGGGCGTGGTCGGCGGAGTTCATGGGGCGAAGGCTACCGGCTGCGATCATGGGGGCATGCGCCGCCGGGTCAGCCGATCGATCGCGGCCGCGGCCTGCGCCGGCGGACTCGCCGCGTGTGGGGGCGCCGGCCCGACGGCGGCGACGAAGCCGGCGGCGTCCGGTCCGCCGGAGGGGGCGGTGGCGGTGATCCGCGGCTGGGCGCAGGCGCTCGCCCGCGGAGACATCGGCGGGGCCAGCGGCTACTTCGCGACGCCGAGCGCCTTCCAGCTGTCGCCCGACCAGCCGGTGGCGACCGTCCGCGGCCCGGGCGAGGTCCGGGCGGCCAACCTGAGGCTGCCGTGCGGCGCGCGGCTGCTCGAGGCCCGGCCGGTGTCGGGCTACATCGACGCCCTGTTCGTGCTCACGAGCCGCCCGGGGGGCGCGTGCGGGAGCGGGGTGGGCGCGACCGCGCGCGTGGCCTTCCTGATCCGGGCCGGGAAGATCGCCGTCTGGCGGAGGATCCCCGACGAGCCGGGCGACGGCGCCCGCGGCTCGCGGCCGCCGGGCGCGCCGCTGCCCCCGGGCGTCCAGAGCATCTAGCATCAGCTGACGATGCAGACCGTCGCCGACGTCTACGCCCTGCCGGAGGAGATCATCGACTTCCGGGCGGCCATCAGCCAGATCTGCGTCGAGCGCGTCGCCCCGCGGGCGGCGGCGATCGACGAGCGGGCGGAGTACCCGTGGGACGTGCGGCGGCTCTTTGCCGAGCAGGACATCCTCGGTCTGCCCTTCCCGGTCGAGTACGGCGGGACGGGGACGGGGACGCTGATGCTCAACGTGGCGATCGAGGAGATCGCCAAGTCGTGCGCGTCGAGTGCGCTGATCCTGATGGTCCACGAGTTGGGGACGCTGCCGATCCAGTTGTTCGGGACCGCCGAGCAGAAGCAGCGCTTCCTGCCGCGCTGCGCGAGCGGCGAGTGGTCGCCGGCCTTCGCCCTGTCGGAGCCCGAGGCCGGATCGGACCCGAGCGGGATGACCACCGGCGCGGTGCGCGACGGCGACGACTGGGTGATCAACGGCACCAAGAACTGGATCACCAACCTCGGGGTCGCCGACTTCTACGTCGTGTTCGCGGTCACCGACCGTGAGAGCCGGCGGATCACGGCCTTCATCGTCGAGGCCGACCGGCCGGGCTTCGGCATCGGCAAGCTCGAGCACAAGCTCGGCATCCGCGGGTCGCCGACCGGCCAGCCGATCTTCGACGACGTCCGCGTCGGGCCGGAGAACGTCCTGGGCGAGGTGGGCAGGGGCCTGAGGGTGGCGCTGACCGCGCTCGAGCGCACGCGCCTGGGGGCCGCGGCCCAGGCGATCGGCCTGGCCCAGGGGGCGACCGACTACGCCATCGGCTACGCCCGCGAGCGGCGGCAGTTCCGCCGGCCGATCAGCGAGTTCCAGGCGATCCAGTTCAAGCTGGCGGACATGGAGCTGCGCACGGCAGCCGGGCGCGAGCTCCTGTACCGGGCGTGCGCGATGGCCGACCGGGGCGAGCCGGGCGCGGGCAAGTACGCGTCGATGGCCAAGGTCTTCTGCTCGGACACGGCGATGGCGGTGACCATCGAGGCGATCCAGATCCTCGGCGGCTACGGCTACGTCAAGGAGTATCCGGTCGAGCGGATGATGCGCGACGCGAAGATCACGCAGATCTACGAGGGTACGAACGAGATCCAGCGTCTCGTGATCGCCCGGGCCATGCTCTAGTCGGATGCCCGCGCCGCCGCCCCTCGGAAGGATCCTGCGCTCCGCCGTCGGGGCCCTGTGCGTCGGCCTGACCGCCGTCTGGGTGCTCAACGGGCCGAGCCCGTCGGGGCCGGTCCGGCTGCTCGAGTTCCTGGCCACCGTGGTCGCCGGGGTCGCCATCCTCGGCGTCGTCGTCGCCCTGGTCTCGGCCCGACTCGGCGGCTACCGCAACCCGGCCTCGGAGGAGGAGTTCGAGCTGCTCGTCCAGCGGTCCGAGCGCCTGGCCCACGACGGCCTGGCCGCCGATCCGGACGAGGTCGATTTCATGGAGCTCGACCCGCTGTCCGACGACGACTTCGCCGAGCTCGTCCGCGACGCCCTCGACGACCTGCCGGACCTGCTCCAGAACGCCCTCAAGCACGTTCCGGTGGTCATCTCCGACCAGGGCCGCCGCCACCGGGCCTACGGCCTCTACCAGGGCGACGGGGTCCACCGCGACGACTATCCGGACCGGATCGTGATCTTCCGCGACACCCTGCGCCGCGACTTCGGCGCCGACCCGGAGGCCCTGCGCGACCAGGTCACCCGCACCGTCCGCCACGAGCTGGCCCACCACGTCGGCTTCGACGAGATGGGGGTCAAGGGGCTCGGGCTTTGAGGGAGCGCGTCCGCCGGTGAGTCGCCTTCTCCTGGCCGTCGCGGTCGCCGTCCTGTGGGCAGCGGCGCCGGTAGTCGGGGCGGCGCGCCCTGGCCGGGTGCGCCTGACCGCCACCGTTCCGAGCGTCGCCCGCGCCGGAACCCCCAGCCCGGTCGCCGGTCGCGCGGCCGGGGCGCCAGCCGGCTCGGTGGCGGAGCTCGAGCGCCAGACGGCGCCACGACGGTGGGCGGTGCTGGCCGCCACGGGCGTGCGCGCCGGCCGCTTCACCTTGCGCTGGACACCGACGCTCCCGGGGTTCTTCGACGTCCGCGTCGTCGTCGTCCGCCACGGTGCGCTGCTGGCGAGGACCGGCGTGCGGCCGGTCCTCGTCGGGGCGGCACCCGTGTACTGCGCCGCGCCCGCGGGTCCGGTGGCGCTCCCGCCCGGCGCCGGGCGGATCGTCGGGGGCGTCTACAACGAGGGCGGGCCCGCCCCGGGGATCTACGTCTGTCAGGGCCAGGCGAACGCGGTCACCCTGTCGCGCGCCGGCGGAGCTCCGGTGGCGATGCAGGAGGTCGCCGCCGGCCAGAGCTACAGCTTCGTCGTTCCCGCCGGGACCTACACGTTGAGCTCCGGCTACTGCCGGGGATCGGCGTCCGTAGGCGCCGGCCAGACGACGACCGCCGACACGGTCTGCCCGGTGCCCTGACCTGAAGCGCCGTGCCGATCGGTCGGCTGCGGGGCGGTCAGCCGGAAGCTGAGCGAGGGCCCGGGCCCGCGTTCGCGTCCGCCTAGAATCGATCCTCCGGTCGCTCGTCCCCGGCGACCCGCCCCGATCAAGGAGATCTCCGGATGCCGCAAGCAGTCATCGTCGACGCTGTCCGCACGCCGATCGGACGGGCGTTCAAGGGCTCGCTGACCCAGGTCCGGGCGGAGGATCTCGCCGCCGTCGCCCTGCGGGCGCTGCTCGCGCGCAACCCCGACCTCGACCCGGCGACGATCGAGGACGTGATGATGGGCGCGGCCTTCGGCGCCGGCGAGCAGGGCTACAACATCGGGCGCAACGCCGCCCTCCTGGCCGGGATCGACGTCCACGTCCCCGGCTGCACCGTCAACCGCTTCTGCGCCTCCTCGCTCCAGACGATCCGCATGGCCTTCCATGCGATCGCCGCCGGCGAGGGCGACGTCTACGTCGCCGCCGGCGTCGAGGCCGTCTCCCGGGCGGCCGGCGGCCCCGACTTCCAGTTCCACCCGCTGCTCGACGGCTCCGACGGGGCGATCTGCAACGTCTACATCCCGATGGGCCTGACCGCCGAGAACGTGGCTGAGCGCTACGGCGTCTCCCGCGAGGCGCAGGACGCCTGGGCCGTGATCTCCCAGAACCGCGCGGTCGCCGCCCGCGAGTCCGGCCACTTCGACCGGGAGATCACTCCGGTGACGACGCCCGACGGGACGGTCGTCACCCGCGACGACGGCCCGCGGCCGGGCACGACGCTCGAGAAGCTGGCCGAACTGAAGCCCGTCTTCAAGCCCGACGGCACGGTGACCGCCGGCAACGCCTGCCCCCTCAACGACGGCGCGGCGGCCGTGCTCGTGATGAGCGAGACCCGCGCGGCCGAGCTCGGGTTCACCCCCCGGGCCCGGATCGTCGCCTCCACGGTCGCGGCGATCGAGCCCGAGTACATGGGCGTCGGCCCGATCCCCGCGATCACGTCCCTCCTGGCCAGCACCGGCCTGACCATCGACGACATCGACATCGTCGAGATCAACGAGGCGTTCGCCGCCCAGGTCGTCCCCTGCCGCGACGAGCTCGACATCCCAGCGGAGAAGCTCAACCCGTTCGGCGGGGCGATCGCCCTCGGCCACCCATTCGGCATGACCGGCGCCCGGATCATGACCGCGCTGCTCAACGGCCTCGAGACGACCGGCGGTCGCTACGGGATCGAGTCGATGTGCGTCGCCGGCGGCATGGGCCAGGCGATGCTGGTCGAGCGGCTCGGCGACTGATCGGCGGCGGGGCTCGGTCGCGACGAGTTTTTGCGGCGACGGCTCGATGCGGATGCTCACCGACATCCCCGGACGGGACAGGCGAAAGCGGGATCACACCCGCCGACGGCAGGCGCCCGTGCCGGTCCACGTGATCGGTGAGCAGCAGGCTCAACACGCGGTCGTTGAGCTGCCCAGCCTCGATGTCGTGGCGGCGAGCCATCGCCCGACGTGGACCCACTGCCCGGGCGAGCGCGTGACGCTCGCCGGCCCGTAGGCCAGCTCAGGAGCCAGGCGCGAGAGAAATGCCGGTCTCCGTCAACGTACAGACGGTTCACCCCCGCAAGTTGGCCGCTGTGCGCAGCGAGGTCGCGCCGGGCGAGGTTGCCTCGGCGTGGGGGCCTGCGGTGGGCAAGGTGTGGGCCTTCATTCGCAGCCAGCCGGGCCTTTGGACAGACGGCCACAACATCTTCGTCTACCACGACTCGAAGCAGCCGGGCGGGCCGATACTGTGCGAGTTCGGGGTCGAGGTTACGCGAACATTCGAAGCCGCCGGCGACGTGTACGCGACCGAAACGCCAGGGGGCGAAGCTGCTGTAGCCGTTCTCCGCGGACCGTACGATCGCATGAACGAGGCGTACCGCGCGATCGAGGTATGGATGGCGGCGAACGGGAGGAAGTCTGCCGGGCAGGCGTGGGAGATCTACGGCGACCCAACGCCGGATCCGGCCCATACCGAGACGACAGTCGTGCGCCTCCTAAACCAAACTACGAGTCACTAGGGGCCATCCGGCCCTGAGTCACTAGGGGCCATCCGGCCCTGAGCACTACCCGAATGCGAGCACGCTCATTCCCGCCGTAGGGTTCCTCGCGCGAACGCCCCCATAGGCAGCGCTCGGCAAACGCCGATCCCAAATCGTATGCGTCCTCGTCAGATGAGAGCGTGGATCGCTGTCGCAGGTTTCGCCGCCGCTGGGTTCGTTATCGCGGAGGTCACGGCTGTACCAACCGGCGTACGCAGCGCCCTCCTGGCTACGCTGGGCCGATGGACGACGACGCCGGCGAAGCACCGTCCCCCCTACCGAGGATGAGATGCGACGGGCGGCGCTGGCGGTCATGGCCGGCTCGGCCGCTCCGCGCGATATCAGCTGGTGGTTTCCGTCTGGCGGCTGGAAGGAGCCGTGGCGCGAGATCGCGCGACTCCCGCCGGGCCGCCGCCTCACGGTCTACGTCGCGCTGGCGTTCTGCATCGCTCTCGTCGGGTTTCTCGCATGGGCGGTTGTCTCCGGACACGGCGCGGTCGCCGCCTACGCGTTGCTCGGACTAATCGGGATCTCCGTGGTGGCGCGACCGGCCTCGCTCCTCGCTATCAAGATCGCAGAGCGGAAGCGACGCAGGAGCCACGGGCACTGAAGAGGACAACGTGTCGTGCGTTGTGACTCGGCCGCCTGCCCTGCCCCGCTTAGTACCGCGGTTCCGTCGTCGAACCTGCGTCAACGCGTGGCGGCGGTCGCAGACGGCCGGGCTGGCGCGGCGCCGCCTACGCGTCGGCGCCGGCCGGCCGGGCGAGGACGAGCGCGAACTGCTCGTCGTCGTCGGTCAGCCAGTCGGCCACCGCCAGGCCGGCCGCCGCCAGGTCGGCCTCGAGCCGGGCCCGGGTGAACTTGGCGCTGATCTCCGTCCGCAGCTCCTCTCCCTCGGCGAACTCGATCTCCAACCCCAGGGCCGCGATGGCGACGCTCTGCGGCTCGGTCGCCCGCAGCCGCATCTCGATCCACTCGTGGCGGCGGTCGAACAGGGCGACGTGGCGAAACCGGTCGGGGTCGAAGTCGGCGTCGAGCTCGCGGTTCAGGACGTGGAGGAGGTTGAGGTTGAACTCCGCCGTTACCCCCTCGGCGTCGTCGTAGGCCGCCTGGAGGACGGCCGGGTCCTTGACGAGGTCGATGCCGATCAGGAGGCGGTCGTCGCCGCCGAGGAGGCCGCCCACCTCACGCAGGAAGCGCCGGCGGCTGCCGGGCAGGAAGTTGCCGACCGTGCCGCCCAGGAAGGCGACGATCCGCGGACCGGCGGCCGGCGGCACCCGGTCGAGGTGGCGCTCGAAGTCGCCGATCACGCCGTGGACGCGCAGACCCGGGTACTCGGCGACGAGCTCCTGCGCGCAGTCGCGCACCACGGTCTCGGTCACGTCGAGCGGCACGTAGCGGGTCAGCGTCCCCGCCCGGTCCATCGCGTCGAGCAGGACCCGCGTCTTGGTCGCCATGCCCGAGCCCAGCTCGACCAGCTCGACCGCCCCGTTCGCCGCCACGATCTGCTCGGCATGGTGCTCCAGGATCGCCCGCTCGGTCCGCGTCTGGTAGTACTCCGGCAGCTCGCAGATCCGGTCGAACAGCTCCGCCCCGCGCTCGTCGTAGTTGTGTTTCGGCGGCAGCTCCTTGAACGGCTTGGTCAGCCCGTCGAGCACGTCGTCGGCCAAGGACCGCTCGTCCTCCACCCAGCAGTCGATCCGGATCGCGTCGCTCGCGTCGAGCGTCGGCTCGATCATGAGTCGGCCGCGACCCGCACGCCGGCGAAGATCTGCCGCCGCTGCGGGTAGTCCCAGTTGCGGAAGCTCGGCGAGATGACCGCGGCGCTGGTCGCGAACGATCCGCCCCGCAGGACCCGGTGGTCGGGCCCGAAGAACACCTCCGAGTACTCGCGGTACGGCTCGGCGACAAAGCCCGGATACCCGCGGAACTCGCTCGACGTCCACTCCCACACGTCGCCGATCATGCCGAGCGCGCCGCCGCCGGCCGCCCCGTCGGCGAAGGCCCCGGCCGGCGCCGGACCGAAGAGGCCCGCCTCGATCAGGTTCGCCGCGCCCGGCCGCGACCAGGCCGCGCCGGCCCGGCCGTCGCCGTCGCCATCGTCGTCGCCGTCGCGGCGGCCGGCCCCGTTGCCGTCGCCGTCGTGGCCGCCCCCATCGCCGGCGGTGGCGGCCGCCTCCCACTCGGCCTCGGTCGGCAGCCGCAGCCGCCGCGACCGGGCGAACGCGTCGGCCTCGTACCACGACACGTGGACCACCGGCCGCTCGAGCGCGATCGGCCCGGCCCCGCCCGCCAGACGCCATTCCAGCTCGTCGCTCAGCCAGTTGAGCGGCCGCTCGATCCGCTCAGCCGTCCGCCAGGCCCAGCCCGCCTCGCTCCACCACTCGCGCCGGGCGTAGCCCCCGTCGTGCACGAAGTGCAGCCAATCGCCGTTGGTCACCGGGATCCGGCCGAGGCGGAAGGGGGCGACGCGGACGGTGTGGCGCGGCCGCTCGTTGTCGTAGCTGAAGCCGTCCGGTCCGGCCCCGATCGCGACGCGGCCGCCGGCGATGTCGACCAGGTCGAGGCCGCTGGCCGGACCCGCCGCCCCCGCCAACCCCGACGGCCCGGCCCCCCCGGCCGACCCCGTCGGCACCGCCGCCACCGGCGGCTCGTCGGCGGCGGGGCGGGCGATCCGGGCGAGGTTGAGCGTCTGGAGCATCGTCTCGGCGTGCTGGCGCTCGTGCCGGGCGACCAGCTCGTGCCGGTAGCCGTCGCCGACCGGCAGCTCCCGCACCCGGCGGCGGACGTCGTCGAGGAACTCCTCGGCCTCGGCCCGGCGCAGGTAGGGCAGGCTGCCGCGCCCGGCGCGCGGCGTCTCGAACGCGTCGTAGACCTCCATCAGATCCGGGCGCAGCAGCTCGAGGCCGCCGTGGCGGTGGGCCAGCCAGAGATCCTCGAACGCGGCGATATGGCCGAGGTCCCAGACCAGCGGGCTCATCAGCGGCGAGTGGACACGCTCGAGATCCTCGTCGTCGAGCCCGGCCACCAGCCGGCGCGTCTGCTCGCGGGCCGCTTCCAGCCTGGTGGTATCGAGTTGTGCCATCTCTGCCTGGGGAGACCGTGCCACAAGACCCTATTGCGCACCCGGCCGACGATCGGATCTGCCCTACCCATTCGCCGGATGTTCACACTGGCAACGTGCCGGCCCGAGCCTACACGGCCGGCGCGACGCGCCCGCAGCCACGAACCCCCTAGGCGAGGAGGCCGGCGGTGGCGCGCAGCGCCTCGCCGTAGATGCGGTCGCGCATCAGCCCGTGGCTGATCCCCTCGCCCAGGATCCCGCCCTCGCCGCGCGAGGCGCCGAGCAGCGTCCACACCTGCTGGGGCCGCCCCGGCTCGACGCGCGCCGCCCGCAGGCCGCCCCGGCCGCGGTCGAGCTGCAGCGAGCTGCCGTCGCGCAGCCGCAGGGTCACCCCGGCCAGGCCGGGCGCCTCCTGGGGCACGCTCTGCAGGCGAATCGACACCCGGCCCCCCCGGCCGCGCACCCATCCGGTCGCCGTCCCGTCCCCCGGCACTTCCAGCGGGCGCGGCTCCCAAGCCAGACGCGAGGCAAGCCAGCCACACAGCAGCAGCGCGCCCGCCCCCGACGCGTAGTGATGGCGGATCTCCAGGCCGGCGATCTCCTGCAGGCGCGCCCGGCGCCGCGGCGGATCGAAGCTCGCCGCCACCCGCTCGCGCCACGGCGCCGACCGGATCCAGGCCAGGTCGACGACCTCCATCCGCGTCAGCAGGTCGGTCGCCCGGCGCAGCGCCCCCCCGACGTCGGGGTCGGCGCTCGAGTCGAGCAGGACGATCTGGGCGAGCCGCTCGAGCGCGGCCACCGCCGCCCAGTGCTCGTGCGGGGCCCAGACCATCGTCGGCAGGTCGGTCACCACGAGCGGGTCGACGATCGAGTCGAGGTAGGGGACGTGGTGGGGGCCGACGTCGATCACCACCGTCTCCCGCGTCAGCGCGAAGGTCCCCGGCTGGGGGTTGGCCGTCGCGGCGACGCTGGCGACCGCGTCCAGCGTCCGCCGCCCCCGGCTGATCTGGCAGACGATCGTCCGCGACGGGTGGTTGCGCCCGACCGCCCGCAGCCGGTTGGCGATCTCGCCGCTCCACTCCCGGTCGACGATGCAGACCAGGTTGAGCACCCGCGCCGGGACGTAGCGGTCGCTGGCGGCGTGACGCTCGACCAGGAGCCGCCGCAGCGCCGCCTCGATCGCCGCCGGGCTCGTGTCCTGCTCGCTCCAGACGGTGTCGTCGACGGCCGGGGTCATGGCTGGCTCGCGACGGGGGTGTCGTCGACCGCCGGGCTCATGGCTGGCGCCGCGACGGCGTCTCCCGCCGCTTGGGGGCCGGCGCCCGCCCGTTGGCCGCGAACGCCGCCTGCCTGGTGACCAGCTCCTCGTCGGCCCGGATCACGTGCATCACGGCGTTGATCAGCGCCAGGTGGGTGAACGCCTGCGGGAAGTTGCCCAGATGCCGGCCCGAGCTCGGGTCGATCTCCTCGGCGTAGAGGTCGAGCGGGCTGGCGTAGGCCAGGAGCTTCTCGCACAGGCCCCGCGCCCGGACGGTCTCGCCGATCTCGCTCAACGCCGAGACGAGCCAGAACGAGCAGATCGTGAAGCTCCCCTCCTCGCCCGCCATCCCGTCGTCGGTCTCCTGCACCCGGTAGCGGAGGACCAGTCCGTCGACGGTCAGCTCGTCGGCGATGGCCAGGACGGTGGCCACCGTCCGCGGGTCCTGCGCCGGCAGGAAGCGCAGCAGGGGGATCAGCAGCAGCGACGCGTCGAGCGTGGTGGTGTCGTAGTGCTGGGTGAACACCCCCCGCTCGTCGACGCCGTGGGCGCAGACGTCGGCGTGGATCTCGTCGGCCGCCGCCTGCCAGCGCTCGGCGCAGGCCCGGTCCTCGCGCAGCAGCGCCAGCCGGGCGCCCCGGTCGGCCGCCACCCAGCAGAAGATCTTCGACGACGTGAAGTGCTTGGCCGCGCCCCGGACCTCCCAGATCCCCCGGTCCGGCTCGCGCCAGTACTTCAGGGCGCACTCGACCTGGCGCTTGAGGATCTGCCAGACCCGGTCGTCGAGGTGGTCGCGCGAGCGGGTGTGCAGCCAGACCGAGTCGAGCACCGCCCCCCAGACGTCGTGCTGGCGCTGGTGGTAGGCGCCGTTGCCCACCCGCACCGGCCGCGCCCCCTCGTAGCCGCCCAGGTGGTCGAGCGACCGCTCCTCCATCTCCCGGTCGCCGGCGATCGAGTACATGACCTGCATGCCGTCCTCGGTGTTCTGCTCGGCCACGTCGGCCACGAAGCAGAAGAAGTCGTCGGCCTCCCAGTCGAAGCCCAGCGTGTACAGGCCCCACAGCATCCACGTCGAGTCCCGCATCCAGCTGAAGCGATAGTCCCAGTTGCGCTCGCCGCCCGGCGTCTCCGGCAGCGAGGTCGTCGCCGCCGCGACCATCGCCCCGGTCGGCGCGTAGGTCAGTCCCTTCAGGGTCAGCGCGCTCCGCTGGAGCTTGGCCCGCCACGGATGGTCGGGGAACTGCCCCTGGTCGAGCCAGTGCTGCCAATGGTGGGCGGTGTGGACGAGGCGGCCGCGCGCCTCCTCGTAGGTTTTCGGCCCGGCGTGCTCGCTCCAGGCCAGCGCGCAGAAGCGGGCTTCGCCCTGCTTCATCAGCGTCCGCGCGGTCGCCCGCGGTCCCTCGAAGCCCAGGCGCATGTCCGAGCACAGGCGCAGCTCCACGTCCGAGCCCCGGGCCCGGCAGACGGCGTCGTAATAGCCGTCGCCCGTGTACTCCCACCGCCCCCGGGCCCGCCCGTAGTCGAAGGCCGGGTCGCACTCCAGGCCGATCTGGACCTGCCCGTTGACGCAGCGCACCGTCCGCAGCAGGACGTGGTCGGCGTCGTAGTCGGTCGGCGCCCGCCGGTGGGTGCCCGACCGCTCCTTCTCGTGGTGCCACGGCCCGATCAGCAGGACGTCGCGCACGACGACCCAGCCGCCGCGCGTCCCCCAGCTCGTCTCCAGCACCATCGTCCCCGGCAGGTAGCGGCGCGCCGCCGGCACGTTGACGTCGATCGGGCCCAGGCGAAAGCCGCCGGCGTCGCGGTCGAGCATCGACCCGAACACGCTCGGCCCGTCCATCCGCGGCAGGCACATCCACTCGATGTTCCCGCTCGGCGCGACCAGCGCCGTGACCTCGCAGTCCGACAGGAAGGCGTAGTCGGCGATCGGCGGAAACGCGCTCCCGCCCAGGGGGACGTCGAGCGGCATCAGACGACCCGGTCTAGATCGCGCGCCACTTGTGCCCCTCGAGCAGGATCTCCTCGGCCTCGGGTGGACCCTGGCTGCCGGCCGGGTACTTGGGGAGCTCGGTCGGATGGGCGGCCCAGTACTGGACGATCGGATCGCAGATCCGCCACTGCGCCTCGACCTCGTCGTTGCGGGTGAACAGGGTCGCATCGCCGCGCATGGCGTCGAGGATGAGGCGCTCGTAGGCCTCGGGCGACTGGGAGATGAAGGCCGTGCCGTAGAGGAACTCCATGTTCACCGGCCGGATGCTCATCCGCGTTCCGGGGATCTTGGCTCCGAGCGACAGGGTGACGCCCTCGTTCGGCTGCATCGTCAGCACGAGCACGTTCGGCGGGACGTCCTGGCCACCGAACGCCATGTGGGGGACCGGCTTGAGAATCACCGCGATCTCGGTCACCCGGCGGGCGAGGCGCTTGGCCGTGCGCAGGTAGAAGGGCACCCCGGCCCAGCGCCAGTTGTCGACCTCCAGGCGCAGCGCCGCGAACGTCTCGGTGCTCGAGTTCGCCGGCACGCCGTCCTCCTCGAGGTAGCCGGGGACCTCGACGCCGGCGACCACGCCCCGGTCGTACTGGGCGCGGACGGCCATCGCCTCGATGTCCTGCGGCGTCTTGATCGCGTGCAGCACCTTGACCTTCTCGTCGCGGACCTCGTCGGCCGAGAAGACGACCGGCGGCTCCATGCACAGCAGCGTCAGCAGCTGGAGCATGTGGTTCTGGACCAGGTCGCGCAGCGCGCCGGCGTTGTCGTAGTAGCCGGCCCGGCTGCCGATGCCGATGTCCTCGGCCGCCGTGATCTGGACGTGGTCGATGTAGTTGCGGTTCCATAACGGCTCGAACATCCCGTTGGCGAAGCGGATCGCCAGCATGTTCTGGACCGTCTCCTTGCCCAGGTAGTGGTCGATGCGGAAGACCTGGCGCTCCGCGAAGACCTCGAGCACCCGCCGGTTGAGCTCGAGCGCCTCGGCCAGCGAGGTCCCGAACGGCTTCTCGATGACGATCCGCACCTCGGCGTCCTCGGACCGGTTGAGGCCGTGCTCGCCCAGCGCGCCGACGATCACCGGGAAGAAGGCCGGCGCCGTCGAGACGTAGAAGCACCGGGCCGCCGGCTCGCCGGCCGCGGCGTCGAGCTCGTCGAGCGTCGCCTTCAGCTGCGTGTAGACGGCCGGGTCGTCGAAGGTCCCGGCGATGTAGCGGACGCTGGCCAGCAGCCCGTCGAGCACGGCGTCGTCCGGCGTCCGGCGGGAGAAGGCCCGGATCGCCTCGGCCGCCGCCTGGCGATACTCGTCGTGGGACATCTCGCTGCGCGACGAGCCGACCAGGTTGAAGCGCTCGGGCAGGGCGCCCTCGTGGGCGAGGTTGTAGATCGCCGGCAGCAGCTTGCGCCGGGCCAGGTCGCCGGTGGCGCCGAAGATGACCAGGTTGGTCGGGGCGACGGGCAGCCGGTCGAGGCCGGCGGCCAGGGGGTTCTCGTCGGTCATGCGCGGGTCGCCTCTCCAGATTTGTCGCGGCTGAGCTCGATGCGGGCCAGGAGGCCGGCCCCGCGGACCCCGGCCTGCGGGCCCGACCGGGCGATGCGGGTCTCGGTCCGGGTGCCGACGCCCGGCAGCACGTAGGTCGCCGCCGTCTGGCGGGCCGGCCCGAGCAGCAGGTCGCCGGCGGCCGAGACGCCGCCGCCGATGGCGACCACGTCGGGGTCGAAGGTGTTGATCGCGTTGGCGATGCCGATCCCCAGCCGGCGGCCGAGGACGGCGACGATCTCGATCGCCACGGCGTCCCCGTCCCGGGCCGCGGCCACCGCGTCCGGGCCCGACGCCCGGCGCCCGAGCCGGCCGAGGGCCGAGTCCGGGTGGCGCGTCGCCGCGTCCCGGGCGAGGCCGTCGAGGACGTGGCCGGCGGCCAGGGCCTCGAGCGAGCCGGGCTTGGGCAGGCCGGCCGCGACGGGGCCGTCGGGGTCGACGGCGAGCAGGGTGTGGCCGAGCTCGCCGGCCGCCCCCGTCGCCCCGCGGTAGACCCGCCCGTCGATGACGATGCCGCCGCCGACGCCGGTCCCGACGGTCAGCATGATCAGGTTCGGCGCGTCGAGGTTGCCCGCCTCGTCGTGGGCCTCGGCCAGGGCGGCCACGGTCGCGTCGTTGTCGACGAAGACCGGTACGCCCAGGCGCGCGGTCAGCTCCTCCCGCAGCGGCACGTCCTCGAGCGGGATGTTGACGCTCGACCGGACCCGGCCGGTCGCGAACTCGATCACCGACGGGATGCCGACCCCGACGGCGGCGATCTCCCGGCCGCCGGCCGCGAGCCGAACCTGGCGGACGATCTGGGCGATCAGCTCCTGCGGGCCGTCGCAGTCGGTCGGCACGAGCGTCGGCTCCTCGCCGAGCGCGGCGACCGACACCTTGGTTCCCCCGACGTCCACGCCGATGACCAGGCCGCTCATCGAGCCGGTCGTGCCGGCCGGCCGCGCGGGGCGGCCGCGATCCCGGCGGCGCGGGGGCGGAGCCGGGGCCACGGCCACGGCCACGGCCGCCTGGTCGTCGACGCGTGCACGGCCACGCAAACTATCACCGCCAGACACGGTCAGGACGTCGTCCGGCACCGTGCCGGTGGGGTCGATAGGCTGGCGCGCGCACGACCCAGCATGTGCGTTCCGATCGCCGTGACCTCTCGCGCGCGGCGGCGTCGCAATCCGCATCGGGCGAGACGTTCTCGCGCCCGCAACCACCGGGGACGATTCTTTGAGCATTCCAGACAGAAGCAGCAGCCTCAGCGGCATCGGCACCGACCGCAACCTGGCCCTCGAGCTCGTCCGCGTGACCGAGGCCGCGGCGCTCGGCTGCGCTCGTCTCGTCGGGCGCGGCGACAAGGAGGCCGCCGACCAGGCCGCGGTCGACGGGATGCGCCACGCCCTGCGGTCGGTCGCCATGGACGGGGTCGTGGTGATCGGCGAGGGGGAGAAGGACGAGGCGCCGATGCTCTACAACGGCGAGCACATCGGCGACGGCTCGCCGCCCGCGGTGGACATCGCCGTCGACCCGCTGGAGGGGACGACGCTCGCGGCGCGGGGGATGCCGAACGCCCTGGCCGTGATCGCCCTCTCGCCCCGGGGGACGATGTTCGACCCGGGCCCGGTCTTCTACATGCACAAGATCGCCGGCGCCGCCGCGATCGCCGACCTGCTCGACCTCGACCGGCCGCTCGGCGAGACGCTGAAGCTGATCGCCAAGCGCAAGAAGACCGACATCGGCGACGTGATGGTCGTCGTGCTCGACCGCCCGCGCCACGACGAGTCGGTCCGGGCGATCCGCGAGGCCGGGGCCCGCGTGCGCTTCATCACCGACGGCGACGTCGCCGGGGCGCTGCTCGCCGTCACCGAGGACGCTCCGGTCGACCTCCTCTGGGGCTACGGCGGCACGCCGGAGGGCGTGCTGTCGGCGGCGGCGATCAAGTGCATCGGCGGCGGCATGCTCGGCCGCCTGTGGCCCCGCGACGACGACGAGCGCCAGGCGGCGATCGACGCCGGCTACGACGTCGACCGGGTCCTCAGCCACGACGACCTGATCGCCGGCAACGACGCCTTCTTCTCGGCCACCGGCGTCACCGACGGCGACGTCCTCCAGGGCGTCCGCTTCCCCGGCAGCGGGTCGGCCACCACCGAGTCGCTCGTGATGCGCTCCCGTTCGGGGACCGTCCGGCGCATCCGAGCCACCCACGATCGCCAGAAGATGGCGGAGCTGCGCGAGGGCTGAGGGTTTGGAGCGGTGGTCGCCGGGCGGGCGCCGTCGGCTGGGCAGCGAGGCGACCGGCGCGCGGCCAGGGTCGACCGCCGGTGGGGGACCGTCCGGATCGACCTGGACCCGTTCGCGTAACCGCGCGGGCCGCCGTGTCGGGATACAGTTGGGGGGGATGGGGCTGCCGCGCGGCGTCGGGTCTGCTCCGCCCTCCACCGACCTGACGACGAACAGATAAGCAGAGGCAGGCGAGACCCCGTGGCCACGACCACCGATACCGAGCAGCTCTCGATCGAGACGATCCGCACCCTGGCCATGGACGCGATCCAGAAGGCCAACTCCGGGCACCCCGGCCTGCCGATGGCCATGGCCCCGACCGCCTTCGTCCTCTTCCGCAAGATCATGCGCCACGATCCGAGCGACCCGTCGTGGCCGGACCGCGACCGCTTCGTGCTGAGCGCCGGCCATGGATCGATGCTCCTCTACGCCGTCCTGCACCTCACCGGCTACGACCTGCCGATGGATCAGCTCAAGGAGTTCCGCCAGTGGGAGTCGATCACCCCGGGGCACCCGGAGCTCGACCGGACCAACGTCACCCCCGGCGTCGAGCTCACCACCGGCCCGCTCGGCCAGGGCTTCGCCAACGGCGTCGGCATGGCCATCGCCGAGAAGTACCTCCGCGAGCGCTACGGCGCCGAGGTCCAGGACCACCGCATCTACGCGATCGTCTCCGACGGCGACCTGATGGAGGGCATCGCCTCCGAGGCGGCGTCGCTCGCCGGTCAGCTCGGTCTCGGCCGGATCGTCTACCTCTACGACGACAACGACATCTCCCTCGACGGTCCGACGTCCTTGAGCTTCGACCGCGAGAACGTCGACCAGCGCTTCGAGGCCTACGGCTGGCACGTGCAGGACGTCCACGACGCCAACGACGTCCTCGCCCTGGAGACGGCGATCAAGGCGGCGCAGAAGGTCGAGGACAAGCCGTCGCTGATCCGGGTCAAGTCGGTCATCGGCTACCCGTCGCCCAACAAGTCGGGCACCAGCAAGGCCCACGGCGCGGCGCTCGGCGACGAGGAGGTCGCGCTGACCAAGAAGGTCATGGGCTGGGACCCGGACAAGACGTTCTTCGTGCCCGACGGCGTCTATGAGACCTTCAGCATGGTCGAGGAGGGCGCTCGCCTGCACGCCGAGTGGACCGAGCGCTTCGAGACGTGGCGGGCCGCCGACGCCGAGCGGGCCGACGAGTGGGACCTGGCCTGGGAGGGCCGTCCGCTCCCCGGTCTCGCCGACGCCCTGCCGACCGACTGGGAGAAGGAGAAGCTGTCGACCCGCGTGGCCGGCGGCAAGGCGATGGCCGCCTTCGAGCCGTTCACCCCGACGATGATCGGCGGGGCCGCCGACCTCACCGCGTCGACGATGACCGTCTTCCCCGCGAGCGACCGCTTCACCCGGGAGCGCGCCGGACGCAACGTGTTCTTCGGGGTCCGCGAGCATGCGATGGGCGGGGCGGTCAACGGCATGGCCGCCCACGGCGGGATCGTCCGGCCCTACGGGTCGACGTTCCTCCAGTTCGCCGACTACATGCGCGGGTCGATCCGCCTGTCGGCCCTGATGGGCCTCAAGGTCGCCTGGGTGTTCACCCACGACTCGGTCGCCCTCGGCGAGGACGGGCCGACCCATCAGCCGATCGAGCATGTCGCCGCCCTGCGCGCCATTCCCGGGCTGGTCGTCCTGCGTCCGGCCGACGCCGCCGAGACGGCCGAGGCCTGGCGCGTGATCCTCGAGGATCTCGACGGTCCGGCGGCGATGGCGCTCTCCCGGCAGGATCTGCCCGTGCTCGACCGCACGCCCGGCAACTACGCCTCGGCCGACGGGGTCGGGCGCGGCGCCTATGTCCTGGCCGACGCCGACGGGGCCGAGGCGACGATCATCGCCACCGGCAGCGAGGTCTGGGTCGCCCTCGCCGCGCGCGACGAGCTCGACTTCCCGGTCCGCGTCGTCTCGATGCCGTCGTGGGAGCTCTTCGAGGAGCAGGACGACGACTACCGCGACGAGGTGCTCCCCGAGGAGCTGCCGACGCTCGCCGTCGAGGCCGGCATCGCCATGGGCTGGGAGCGTTACGCCGACGACGTCGTCTCGATCGAGCGCTTCGGCGCCTCGGCGCCCGGCGCCGTCCTGCTCGAGAAGTTCGGCATCACCCCGGCCCACGTCGCCGCCGCCGTGCGCCAGCTGCTCGACGACTGACCGACCGCGGGGGACCGCGGGCTCGTCTGGGAAGGAACCGACCCGGACGGGGTCTGGGTGGGAAACCACCGAACGGGAGGTACGCCATGCGCAGGTTGCTCGTAGCCACCGCCGGAGCCGTCGTCGTCACCGCGGCGCTCGCCGCCGCGGCGCTTGGGGCCGGCAGGTCGGTCGAGGTCGGCGACAACTACTTCGTCCGCGACGCCGGCCACGCCACGGTCACGATCAAGAAGGGGACGAAGCTGACCTGGAAGTGGACGGGCATGCATCCGCACACGGTCACCGTGCGCAGCGGGCCGGTGAAGTTCGGCTCGGCCGTCCTCACGGGCGCCGGCAAGAGCTACGCCCACACGTTCACGCGGGCCGGGACCTACAACATCTACTGCAAGATCCACGGGAACGCGATGACGATGAAGGTCGTCGTCAAGTAGGTCGGGCGGCGGGCGTCGGGTCGGGAGCGGGGTCCGCTGCGCTGCCGTCCGAGTCCCGGGGCGGTCGGGTCGGGCTCGGGTCGGGAGCGGGGTCCGCTGCCGCCCGAGGCCCGGGGCGGTCGGGTCGGGCTCGGGTCGGGAGCGGGGTCCGCTGCCGCCCGAGTCCCGGCTCAGCCGCCGGTCTGCCGGCCGCGCGGGGTGCGGGCCAGGTCGAGTCCCGGCTCAGCCGCCGGTCTGGCGGCCGCGCGCGGCGCGGGCCAGGTCGACCCGGGCGAGCGAGCGCAGGAAGGCGTGGGTGATGACCACGTGGATCCGCGACTGCGTCGCCACGTAGACCCGGCGACCGAGGAAGCGGGCGATCGACGGGAGGAAGTCGGTCACCGCGACCTCGCAGCGCACGTCGGTCGACCCGTCGGGCGCCGTCCCCAGCCGGCGCACGTCGATGTGCAGCGACCCGCGGCCCGGCCGGCCGCCGGCGGCCAGGAGCAGGCCGCCGCGGATCGTCCAGCCGACGGCGGCCCGGTCGTCGTCGAGCTCGTACTCCGGCGGGTCGAAGGCCAGGAGCACCAGCGGCCGGCCGCCGAGCACGAGCAGGCGCTCGCGGTCGCGGTAGCGGACCCGGATCAGGCCGAGTGAGATCCGCGTCAGGAAGCGCCAGTAGGTTCGGGCCAGACGCTCGAGGCCGACGGGCGACCAGAGCGCGGTGAGCTGGGCCGGACTCAGCGTGAGGACGGCGGCCTGGACCGACCGGGCGCCGCCCCGAGGGTCGAAGCGCGGCGGACCCTCGGGGTCGACGATCCGCACGGCGGCCGCCGGGCGACCCCCCGTCCGGCGGCGGGCGGCCAGGAGCGTCGCCGCGCCGGCGGCCGCGGCGACGGCGATCGCCCGGGACCTCGCGGCGACGGCGATCGCCCGGGCCCTCACCGCAGCCGCCGCGGCGACGCCGATCGCCCGGGCCCTCACCGCACCCGCTCGATCTCGACGTCGCTGCCCGCGGCGAGCTCGCCGACGCCGGGGGGGATCACGGCGAGCCCGTCGCAGTCGAGCAGGGCGGTGGTGAGGTGCGACGGCGGCGACCCGGCGGTCAGCGCCGCGAGCTGCGCTCCGTCGCCGCCGGACCGTAGTCGTACCCGGACGACGTCGGTTCGGTCGGGATGGCGGGCGACGCCGGCGACCAGCCGCGCGCGCTCGCGGGCCGCGGCCGGCGCCGGGGCGCCTTCGAGACCGGCGAGGAGCGGGCGGCCGAGGAGGATGAACGCGACCATCGCCGCCACGGGATTGCCGGGCAGGCCGAGCACGAGGACCTCACCCCGTCGTCCGAACCACGTCGGGCGGCCGGGGCGGATCTTGACCCCCCAGAAGGACTCCTCGGCGCCGAGTCGGGCGAGCGCCGCCTTGAGGTGATCGTGGCGTCCGACCGACATGCCGCCGCTGACGATCACCACGTCGGACGTGGCCAAGGCCCGCTCGAGCGTCCGGTCGATCGCCGCCGGCTCGTCCGCCACGCGCGCGCGGCCGACGATCGCGGCCCCGGCGGCGGCGCTCAGGGCGGCGAGGGCGACGGCGTTGGCGTCGTGGATCTGGCCGGGCCCCAGGTCGGAGCCCGGGTCGCGCAGCTCGTCGCCGGTGCTCAGGAGCGTGACCCGCGGCCGGCGGTGGCAGGCGAGCTCGCCGTGGCCGGAGGCGACGGCCGCCGCCAGCTCGACCGGGCCGAGCCGGGTCCCGGCGGGCAGGACCAGGGCGCCGGCCCGCATGTCCTCGCCGGCTCGGCGGACGTTCCAGCCGTCGGGCGCCGGCGCGCCCAGCGCGACCAGGCCGTCGGCGAGGCTCGCCCGCTCCTCGGGGACGACGGCCTCGGCCCCGGGCGGCAGGACACCGCCGGTGGCGATCCGGACCGCCGTCTCCCGGTCGACGCCGACGGGGCTCGGCCGGCCGGCCCGCGACTCGCCGACCAGGCGCAGCGTCCGTCCGGCCGGGCCCGCCGTGACCGCGAAGCCGTCCATCGCGCTGCTGGCGGCGGCCGGTGAGTCGGCCCGGGCGTGGAGGTCGCCGGCGAGCACCTGGCCGGCGGCCAGGGCGACGGCCACGGTCTCGGCCGCGAGCGGGGTGGCCGCCGCGCGCACGAGCTCGCGCGCCCGTTCCAGGGGGATCGCCATCGCCGTCCATCATCCCGGCTGCGCCGGTTCGAGCCGTCCCGACCGGTCAGGGGGCGGCCGGCGCGACGGGCCGGATGGCCAGGACCCCGATCCGGACGGTGTCGCTGACCCCGAGGGCCGCGGCGGTGGCCGTCGTGAGGTCGTAGGAGACCCCGTCGGCGTAGGGCCCGCGGTCGACGACCGGCACGCTGATCGTCTGGCCGTTGTAGACGATGTCGATCATCGTCCCGCACGGGAGGCTCCGGTGGGCGACGCCGATCAGCTCGGGGGTGAGGATCTGCCCGCACGCGGTACGCGACCCGTAGGAGCCCGGACCGAACCAGGTGGCGATGACCGGGCGGTAGATCTCGATCGCCGCCACCGGGTCGCTGCTCGCCGGCCGGCCGGCCAGCGAAGCCCGCAGGAGGAACCGTCCGACGTGCCGGGGGCGCCAGCCGATGACGAAGCCGCCGCCGGCGTCGGCCCGGCCGGCGGCGATCGCGACCCAGCCGTGGTGGGCGTCGAACATCGTCAGGCTCACCGGTCGCCCGGCCGCGCCGGCGGTCAGACGGCCGCGTACGAGCCCGACGCTCCCCAGCAGCACCGGCGGCGGCGCTAGCGTGTCGGGGCTGCTCGCTGCCGCCGGCGCCGCCCCGCCCGCGATGGACGGCGGCCGTGCGCTCGTCGGCGCCGTGGCGCCGCCGCCGGTCATGGCCAGGGCGCCAGCCGGAGCCGCGAGGGCGACGGCCAAGCAGGCCGCGGCCCAGTGGAGGGGGGCGAAGGAGATCGTCATCGGGTCGGGGGCTACCGTTCGCCGCCTACGGGGTGAGCTGACGGGCTCGCGCATCGCGCTACGGCCTGGGTACGGCCGATTCGCCCCCGCGGACCGAGGTCCGCAATGGTTCCCCCGCCCTCCCGACGCCGACGCCGGGGGGTTCGGCTGGCGTCGCGAGTATACGTAACCCGCCGTTCGGCGGGCGAAAAGCTATCGGCCGGGCAGGCGGCGAACGACCGACCGGAGCAGCACCCGGCCGAGGTCGAGGCCGACGTGCACCAGGTCGCCGGCGCCCTGGGCGACCGAGCCGAGGACATCGGTCCGGCTGGGTGGCTCGACCGCGCCTCGGGCCGTGTCCGGCCCGAAGCCCTGGGCCGCGGTGGGCGGCGGGCGCCGCACGGCGCCGGTCGCGGCCGCCGGCGGTTGCGGCCGCGGCCGGGCTCTGGGCGTGGGCGGGGACGCGGCGGTGGCCCGGCGACCGCGGGCGGCGCCCGGCGCCGGGGCCGCCGTCTTCGCCGGCCGAACCTTCGTGGCTCCGGCCCTCGGCTTGGCCGGCTTCGCGCTCGGCCTCGCGGCCGCCGTCGGCTCCTCGGAGCGGCTGGGGGCCGGCGGGCGCTTGGCGCTGCGCCGCTGGGGTCGCGTGCTCGGCAGGCTCGCGAGCACTCCGCCGGTCTCGGTCTCTTCGGGCTTGGTCATGTGGCCATCATCGCGCAGGTCGATGGCCGCCGCCACCGCGCGGGGAGAATTCGCGGAAAGATTGAAACGCCGGGACATCTCGTACGTATTGATCAAGGACGGCCGGGAATGCGCCCGGTCTGAGGCTCCCGGTCGGAGCATCTCGCAGGGCCGCCGGGCCTCGGCGGCGACATCCCAGCGGTTTGACTACAGAAAGTAAAGCGCCTACGATTTGAGAACATACGTTTGAGCTGTAGCGTGCGGCCAGCCGCCGCCTTTCGCGCGCTCAGACGGCGCTCAGCGGCCACCTCAGTCGGCTTCCCCCTCCACGAACGGAACCCCGGCTGCGCGACGGAAACGGAACGAAATGTCAGTAGCGGAACTTCAAGAGCTTGAAGAGGTCAAGGGACTGATCGCGCGCGGTCAGCAGGTCGGCGTGCTCACCTACGCCGAGATCCAGGGCGCGGTCTCCGAGCTCGACCTCGACGAGGCGGATCTCGAGGAGCTGCACGGGTTCTTCGAGCGGTCGGAGATCGAGCTGGTCGAGGAGATCGACCCGGCGACGGCGGCGGGCAGCGAGGTCGAGCGGGCGCCGGACAAGCGGGGCCGGCGCAAGGCCAAGACCGGCCTCGACCTCAAGCCGGACATGACCACCGACTCGCTGCAGCTGTTCCTCAAGGACATCGGCAAGGTGCGCCTGCTCACCGCCCAGGAGGAGGTGGATCTGGCCAAGCGGATCGAGCGGGGCGATCTGGATGCCAAGCAGAAGATGGTCGAGTCGAACCTGCGGCTGGTGGTGTCGATCGCCAAGAACTACCGCAACCAGGGTCTGCCGTTCCTGGATCTGATTCAGGAGGGGACGCTGGGGTTGGTGCGGGCGGCGGAGAAGTTCGACTATCGCAAGGGCTTCAAGTTCTCGACCTATGCGACGTGGTGGATTCGCCAGGCGATCGCGCGGGCGTTGGCCGACAAGGCGCGGACGATCCGGATTCCGGTGCATGTGGTGGAGAAGCTGAACAAGATCGGTCGGGCGGAGCGCAAGCTGGTGACGGAGTTGGGGCGGGAGCCGACGCCGGAGGAGATCGCCGCGGTGACGGGCATCGACCCGGACGAGGTCGACTCGATCAAGCGCTCGGCCCAGGCACCGGTGTCCCTGGAGAAGCCGGTGGGCGACGAGGAGGAGTCGGAGTTCGGCCAGTTCATCGCCGACGAGCGCGCCGAGTCGCCGTACGAGCGGGCGGCGGAGATCCTGACCAAGGAGGCGTTGCGCGAGGCGCTGGAGAACCTGAGCTATCGGGAGCGTCGGGTGCTCGAGTTGCGCTATGGGTTGGGGGGCGAGCATCCGCGGACGTTGGATGAGGTGGGCCGGACGTTCAACGTGACGCGCGAGCGGATCCGCCAGATCGAGAACCAGTCGCTGAAGAAGCTCCAGAGCCTCGCCGAAGCGCAGAAGCTCCGCGACGTCGCCTGAGTCGGCGTCGCCGGTCGGCCGGCCGGCGCGGCCCGCGGGCCGGCGCTCCGCGGCGGGGCGCCGGGCGTGGCGTAGCCTGTTGCGCCTGTGAGCAGCCGGGGCCCGCACGTCAGAAGCCTGCTGCGGGTCGCCCACCTGGTCCGGGTCGTCGCCGTCCACGGCGTGATCGACGTCCTCCTGCCCGCCCGTCGCCGGGCGCGGCCGGGGCCCGTCCGTCTGCGCATCGCGCTCGAGGAGCTCGGCGGGACGTGGGTCAAGCTCGGCCAGACGCTGGCCCTCCGCCTCGACCTCCTGCCGCCGGACTACTGCTACGAGCTGTTCGGCCTGCTCAACCAGGTCGCGCCGTTTCCCTACGCCGAGGTCGAGCGGATCATCCGCCGGGAGCTGGGCGGCGAGATCGCCGATGTCTTCCTGTCGTTCGAGCCCGAGCCGTTCGGCGCCGCGTCGATCGGCCAGGTCCACGACGCCGTCCTGCCGTCGGGGGCGGCGGTCGCCGTGAAGGTCCAGCGGCCGGGGGTCGAGCTCCTGTTCGCGACCGACATCGCCCTGATGTACCGGGTCGCCGGGCTGCTCGATCTGACCCATGTCTTCGGCGGCACCCGGACCCGGGACGTGATCGACGAGTTCGCCCGCTGGACGCGGGACGAGCTCGACTACACGGTCGAGGCGGCGCACGCCAGCACGATGCGGGCCAACGCCCGCGACACCGAGACCGAGCACAACCCGGTCGTCTACCGCGAGTACACGACCAGCCGGGTGCTGACCGCCGAGCGCCTCCACGGCATCCTCCTGGTCGACGTGATCCGTGACCTGCGGCGCGACCGTGAGGACTGCGTCGGGCGGCTGGCGGCGGCGGGCTACGACCTCGACCGGGCGGCGGCGAACATCGTCTGGAACTTCCTCAACCAGGTCTACGCGGTCGGCGTCTTCCACGGCGACCTGCACCCGGCCAACCTGCTGCTCCTCCCGGGCAACCGGATCGGCTACGTCGACTTCGGGATCATCGGCCGGCTGGACGAGCCGGTCCGGCGGTCGCTGGCCCGCTACGCCGGCAGCCTCTTCGCCGGGGAGGTCGACGCCGCGGTGGGTGAGTACCTGCGCTGGGCGGCGCCGTCGCCGGCCACCGATGTCGCCGCCGCCCGGTCGGAGATCCTCCGCCGGACGCAGCGGTTGGTCTGGGAGCTCGACCGGGCGGGGTCGGGCAAGCGCGAGATCATGGCCCGGTACCAGGTCGACCTGCTCGCGGCGACTCGGGCCCACCGGATGGCGATCGACCCGGCGGTCGTCCTCTACATGAAGGTGGTGTTGACGATCGACTCGGTGACCTCGGAGCTCTCGCCGGCGCTCGACCTCCAGGCACTCCACCTGCGCTTCGTCCGGGAGCTGGTGATCGAGGGGATCGAGCACGCCGCTCCGTACGAGCCGCCCGGCTGAGACGGGCGGCGGCGCGTCGAACGTCCGGCCAGACGGCGCCGTCGGGCCGCTCAAGGCGGGCCGGCCGAACGCCGATAGGGCCAGCATGTTCAACATCGACCTCGCGCTCAAGGAAGTCGTCGCCCTCGACGGCTCGGACCTCCATCTCAAGGTGGGGGCGCCGCCCCTGGCCCGGGTCGACGGGGAGCTCGGGCCGCTGGCCGAGGGCGCCCACATGCTGACGGCGAGCGACACCGAGACGGCGCTCCACTCGATCCTCCACGACAAGGATCGCCTGGCCGAGTTCGCCGCCGAGTACGAGGTCGACTTCTCCTACGAGATCGCCGGCGTCGCCCGCTTCCGGGTCAACGCCTTTCGCCAGCGCGGCCTGATCTCGATCGTCGCCCGAGCGATTCCCCATGCCGTGCGGACGATCGAGGAGCTGAACCTGCCGCCGGTGATCGGCGAGCTGGCCAACGAGCAGCGGGGCATCATCCTCCTCACGGGGACGACCGGCTCGGGCAAGTCGACGACCCTGGCCGCGATGATCAACCAGATCAACGAGACCCGGGCGTGCCACATCGTAACCATCGAGGATCCGATCGAGTTCCTCCACCAGGACAAGCGGTCGGTGATCAACCAGCGGGAGATCGGCTCCGACACGAAGTCGTTCAAGCGTGCTCTGCGCCGGGTCCTGCGCCAGGACCCGGACGTGATCCTGGTCGGCGAGATGCGCGACGAGGAGACGGTCCAGACGGCGCTCTCGGCGGCGGAGACCGGCCACCTCGTGCTCTCGACCGTCCACACGGTCGATGCGAGCGAGTCGATCAACCGGATGCTCGACTTCTTCCCGCCCCACCAGCACACCCAGGTCCGGTCGATGATCGCCGGTACGCTCAAGGGCGTCGTCTCACAGCGTCTGGTCCCGTCGGCCGATGGCGGCCGCGTCGCCGCGTGCGAGGTCCTGCGCATGACCGGCCGCGTCCGCGACCTGATCGTCGACCCCAAGCAGCAGGGCGGCCTGAGCGAGGTCATCGCCGATGGCAGCTACTACGGCATGCAGACCTTCGACCAGGCTCTCTTCGCCCACGTCAAGGCCGGCCGCGTGACGGTCGACGACGCCCTGCGGTCGGCGTCGAGCCCCCACGACTTCAAGCTGCTGCTCGCTGCCGACGGGCGCCGCGGGACGACGATGGACGACGTTCGGTCCGTCCCGGTCGGGGCCGCCTGACGGACGCTCGCGGCGGCCCGACTGCCGGCGCCCCTGGCTCGCTCGGGGCAAGGCTCGGGGGCGGCTCCGCCGGGCCCGCTCGAGGTCGAGCGACGACCGCGCCCCGAGCTCGGCGGGGATCAGCGGCGCGAGGTCGCGCAGGCCGAGGAGCGACGGCATCGCGGCGCGCAGCCCGGCCCGGCGGTCGATGGCCTGGCCCAGCTCGACGGCGCCGAGCACGACCACAGGCGCGGCACGGCCGAGGACCTCCGCGGCCGTCCGTCGCGCCAGATGGCCGTCGAGGTCGGTGACGACCAGTATCCGGTCCGTCGCTTGCAGCTCGAGTTCCCGCGCGAACCCCCGCAGCCAGGTGCCGAGCCGCGAGCTCCGACTGACCGGCGAGGCGGGAGTCCCCACCCAAGCCACGATCACCGCGACCGGCCCCGGCAGCCTGACTCCGGCGTGAGCCAGCTCGACGGCGTCCTCGACCCATGCCGCTCGCCCGCCGGCGGTCCGCCCGTGCCAGCGCACGTCGACCACGCCGGCCTCGGCCGCGAGGACGAGCGAGGCCAGGTGCTCGAACTGCAGCCAGCCGAGCTGATCCAGCCGGTAGGCGCCGCGACCGAGATCGGCCTGCATCGCTATCCGCCGGCGCCGCCCGACCGCCGGCCGGCGGCGCACCAGGCGATGCCGGCGCTCATCAAACCCACGCCGACCGCCAGCCACGGCCACGGACTCCACTCCTGCTCGCAGGCGACGCCGCCGGCGATCGCGCGGCAGACGTCCCCGGGTCCGTCGCGGTTGAGGTAGGCGACGAAGAGCGGGGCCAGCCCGAGGCCGCAGATCAGGCCGGGGAGCCCACGGCCGGCGCCGGGGCGGCCGACCAGCACCACGAGGCCGAGCGCCGCGACCGGCAGCATGAACACCCCGATCGACAGGATTCCGATCAACCCGAAGGCAAAGCCGCCGCCCACCGCCAGCCAGGCAGCGAACCACGCCCAGGTCCGTGTGGAGGTCACGCTCATCGCAAGCCGAGCCGAGCCTACCCGTCAGCGGTGCGCATCGGCCTCGAGGAGGGCCTCCATCGCGGAGCTGCCCCGTTCGATCGTGCTGCGCATGTCCGGATCGAGGTGGAAGGCCGTCGCGTCGTAGGCGGCGGGCAGCACCCCGCGCAGATGCAGGTCGAGCGCCAGCAGCCGGGGGAAGTAGCCACCGCCCATGCAGAAGATCGCGTCGTAGGTCTGCCCGCCGATCTCGTGCGCGTCCGCTGTCGTCGCGTGCTGGACCTCGAGCGTCGTCGCCTGCTCTCCCGGGCCGGGCGTCAGGCGCAGCTCGATCTCGTCGGCACCGCCCCCGAGCGACACCTTGAGCATCCGCGGCGGGTCGCAGCGCACGATCGTGCCCGATCCCATGTTGACCTGCTGGAAGCGGCCGCCCAGCCTCAGGTCACCCGTGACCGACGTGTACCACCGCGCCAGGCGCTCCGGATCGGTGCACGCGTCCCACAGGTCCTCGATCGTCGTCTGGTAGGTGCGGGTGAACACGGCGACCCGGGCCTCGCCCGCCGGAATCGTCCGGTGCCGCAGTTCGGTGGCCGGCGCCTCGTAGCTGGTGGTGTCGATCGTCATGTCGTGCCGCCTTGTCGTTCGGGTTTGGGTGAGGATGCTCGGCGCGCCTTCGCCCCGCGTGCGACCTCGACGCCGAGCGCGTCGAGTCGGGGGTTCCAGAAGTGGCGATACGGATCGAGCCACCGGTCGACCGCTTCCAGCGGGGCCACGTCGACCGCGTACAGCCGTCGGGCGCCGGCGGCGCGCACGGTGGCCAACCCGCTCTCCCGCAGGATCCGCAGGTGCTGGGAGACCGCCGGCTGCGAGATCCCGAACTCCGCCTGGATGACGGCGCCGACCTCGCCGGCGGCCTGCTCGCCGTCGGCGAGCAGCTCGACGATGCGCCGGCGGACCGGGTCGCCGAGGATCTCGAATGCGTGCATGCAGGCCAATGTATAGGCTGGCGCTGATATAAGCAAGAGCTAATACCGTCCGTGTTGGGGCGGACCCGTCGCCGCCGCGGGGGACGACGGGGTCGGGCCGGCGTGGCAGCGGACGCGCCGAGCGGCAGCCGGCCCGAGCGCCAGCGAGTCAGGCGGCTTCGCTCGGACTCCGCTCGCCCCCCCTACTTCATTTGGTAAAGTCTTAGGCGAGATGGCGTTCGACGAGACCTGTCCGGTCTGCCGCACGGCCGAGATCGTCTGCGGCAAGTGGACGCTCCTGCTGGTGCGAGATCTGGCCGAAGGACGCACCCGCTTCTGCGAGCTGGAACGGTCGCTCGCCGGGATCAGCCCGCGCACCCTGTCGCTGCGCCTGCGCGGCCTCGAGGAGGAGGGCATCGTCGAGCGCCACACCTACCCAGAGGTCCCGCCGCGGGTCGAGTACGCCCTGACCGAGAAGGGGCGGGCCCTCCTGCCGCTGATCGACGACATGCGCTCCTACGGCAGCCGCTGGCTGTCCGCGGACGCCCCGGCCCCGGTCGACGACCAGCCCGCCGTCGTCGCCGCCTGACGCCCCGGCTCCGGTCGACGACCAGCCGACCGTCGCCGCCTGGCCCCCGGTCGTCCGGCCCCGTTTCGGGTGCAAGGCGCCCTGCGCCGGCAGGATCGCGCCCGTCGCGGGCGAATCGCCAGGCGATGCCCTCCCCTGCGCTCCACGCCTCCCTGCTCGCCCTGGCCGAGCAGGCCGCCGTCATCCTCGCCGCCGCCAGCGACGGCGGCTCCGAGGTCCGCTTCGACGTGATCGAGGAGGGCGGCCGCGGCACCCGCCCGCCGCTCTACTGCTACCGCGCTCTGACCGGCGAGTTCATCGAGCGCCACCGCGACGCCGTCCGCCGCGTTCCGGCCTACGCCCCGGCCCTCGACGCCCTCGCCGGCCTCGACGGCGTCGGCGCCTACCTCGACGCCCGCGGCGTCGCCCGGCCGCCCGGCGGCCAGCGGACCCTGGCCGAGGCCGCGCTGCGCCGCTTCCTCGAGCGGGTCTACGACGGCGCCACCTTCACCGTCACTCCCGAGCGCTTCGAGCCGGCCTACCGCGAGCTCGAGCAGGCCGCGGTCGAGGGGCGCGCCGAGACCGTCGTCGTCGCCCTCCTGCGCGGCATGACCACCGAGGCCGAGCAGGTCCCGCTCGGCGACGGCGCCCTCCTCGCCCCGCCCCAGTGCCTCGAGGACCTGCCGCCGGATCCCGCCTGGTCGAGCGACGACTCGCCGTCGGTCGTCGTGGCCATCGCCCCCGGCGACGGGCCCGACGCGATCGACCGGACGCTGGAGCGCCTCCGCGACATGCAGACGGCGATGCGCCTCTTCGCCCCCGGCATCGGCTTCTCGCCGCTGGTCTGGATGCGCAGCGCCGGCCTCTCCTGGCGGCCGCTCGTCGGCCCGGTCAGCGGCCGCGGCGGCGGCGCCGTCGTGATCGCCCCCGACCAGGAGGACGAGCTGCGCGCCTTTTGCAACCTCGTCGCCCGCCGGCGCCCGATCCAGGGCGAGCTGGCCTGGGCCCTCGAGCGGTTCGAGCTCGGCTGCGAGCGCGAGAACGCCCTCGTCGCGCTGAGCGACCACCTCCTCGCCCTCCGTGCCCTGCTCGAGCCCGACGGCCCCGAGGACGGCCGCCTGGCCGGGCGCCTCGCCGCCCTGTGCGCCGTGGCCGCCGACCGCGACACCCTCGCCGACCGCGTCAACCTCGCCCTCACCCTCGAGCAGGCGATCGTCGCCGGCCTCGAGCCGATCCCCGTCGGCGCCGTCGAGCTCGCCCGCGAGATCGAGGGTCACCTGCGGGCGCTCCTGCGCGACGTGATCTGCGGCCACCTCGCCCTCGACCTGGCCGACCTGGCCGACGAGCTCATCGGCGGCGGCCCGTCGCCCGGCGCCGCCGACGACGATCAGCCGCCCGTCCGTCCGGCGGGCACCGCGCCCTACCCGGGGCGCGAGACCCGCGGCGAGCCCGCCACCGTCCGCGGCGAGCTCTTTCCCTGACCGAGCCCGGCCCCGCCGGCCCCGCCGGCCCGGTCAGCCGGCGAACAGATGGGCGGCGATCGCGCCGAGCCCGCGGATGTCGATGACCTCGTCCGCGAGCTGCGGCACCCGGACGAACGGCGGCCCGCCCAGCGCCGCCTCCAGCCGCTCGACGCCGCGCCGGTCGCGGTCGGCCAGCACCTGGTGGTCGCGGAGGTTGGCCGCCACCAGGCGGGCCAGACGCCCGCCCAGACGGGCCTCGAGCGCCGCCGCCACCGCCGCCGGATCGCTCGGCGGCTGGCGGTCGACGTGGACCCGGTTGATCACGACCGCCCCCACCGGCATCCCCGCTCGGTCGAGCTCGGCGGCGAAGGCGATCGCCTCGTCGACCGGCTCGCGCTCGGCCGAGCTGACCAGGACCACGGTCGTCGCCGGGTCGCGCAGCAGCGCCTCGACCCCGGCCGCCCGCTCCTCGAAGCCCTCGACCAGCCCGCCGAGCGCACCGAAGAACGTCCGGATCTCGCGCAGGAGGTCGACGCCGGTGACCCGGCGCAGGACTGCGAACCCGGCGTTCGTCCCGCGCCCGACCAGGCGCGAGGCGAAGCCGGTCGGCCCTCGCAGCGCCCGCAGCGCCCGGCCCTCGAAGAACTGCGACAGCCGCGCCGGCGCGTTGATGAAGTCGAGCGCGTTGCGCGACGGCGGCGTGTCCAGCACGATCGCGTCGAAGTCACCGTCCCGATCGAGCTCGTAGAGCTTGGCGATCGCCGTGAACTCCTGGGACCCGGCCACCGCGCTCGACAGCTCCCGGTAGATCCGGTTGCCCAGGATCTCGTCCCGCGTCCGCGGGTCCGGGGCCAGCCGGCCGATCAGCTCGTCGAACGTCCGCTTCGGGTCGAGCATCATCGCCCAGAGCTCGCCTCGGACCTCGAGGCCCGCTCCCCTCAGGCGCCGCGCCGGGACCCGCTGCGGCTCGTTGCCGAGCTCGCCGACGCCGAGCGCGCCGGCCAGCCGGTGGGCCGGATCGATCGTCACCAGGGCGACCCGCCCGCCGTCGGCCGCCAGCCGCAGGGCGATCGCCGCGGCGCTCGTCGTCTTGCCCACGCCGCCGGCCCCCACACAGATGCAGATGCGCTGACCGGCCAGGGGCCGACCCAGACCGCCCCCGCCCCCGCCCCCGCCCCCGCCACCGCCCCCGCCCCCGCCCCCGCCGCCGCCACCGCCGCCGCCGCCGCCGCGACCGTTCATGCCGCCCGCTCGAGCTCGTCGCCGAGCCGATCGAGCTCGTCCGGGCCGAGCTCCGCCGCGTAGACGAACGGAAGCTCGAGCGGCGGCTCGCCGAGCGCCGCGGTCAGGCGCCGCACCTGCGCCCGCTCGCGCCCGACCCGGCGGGCGTCGGTCAGCGCCAGCTCGAGCGCCTGGCGCTCGGCCGCCGTCGGCTCGCCGGCCAGCGCCGCCCGCAACGGCGCCAGGTCCCGCCGGCCGAAGCGGCGCGGGTGGACGGCGTTGACCACCACCCGGCCCGGATCGAGGCCGAGCTGATCGGCGAGCCGGTGCCGCGTCTCGAGCGCCTCGGTCACCGCCGCCTCCTGCGGCGTGCTCACGGCCACCACGCCGGTGGCCAGCCGGTCGGCCAGCGTCGCCTGGATCCTCGCTCCCTGCCGGGCGATCGGCCCGACGTGGGCCGCCCGCGCGAAGGTCCCCGGCGCCGCGAGCAGGGCCACGCCGTGCCCGCTGGCCGGCGCGTCGAGCACGACCAGGTCGTACGGCTCGGCCCCGGCCGCCCGCCGCTGCGGCTGGGCGAGCTCCCAGACCTTGCCGATGCAGAGCAGCTCCGACAGGCCCGGCGTCGCCGCCGTCAGGTAGGCGAACGTCCGGCTCGCCCCGAGCAGCTCGGCCAGCGCCCGGGTCGGCAGCTGGTCGGCCAGATACTCCTCGAGCGCCCGCCGCGGGTCGATGGCGATCGTGAACAACCCCGGCGCGAGCTCCCGCTCGCCGGCCGCCGCTGCCGAACGCGCTCCAAACATCCGCCCTACGTCGCCGCGGGCGCCGATCTCGGCGACGATCGTCCGCCGTCCCTGCCGGGCCGCCCGGAGCCCCAGGGCCGCGGCCACCGTCGACTTGCCGACGCCGCCCTTGCCGGTCACGAAGACGAGGCGTTGGTCGAGCAGGTCGGGTGCGGGCATCCGACCGCGATGCTAGGGGAAGGAATCGTCCGGGCGCCTGCGAATAACGGCGCGTACTCAGTTACCTCTCGCAAGGAGCCGCTCCGGTGGACGGCAAGGCCAAGGTCATCGCATTCGCCAATCAGAAGGGCGGCGTGGCCAAGACGACGACGACGCTCAACCTCGCCGCGGCCTTCGCCGAGGAGGGGCATCGCGTGCTGTGCGTCGACATGGACCCCCAGGGGAACCTGACCATGTCCCAGGGCATCGACCCCGACACCCTCGAGCTGTCGATGTACGACGTGCTCGTCCACCACACCTCGATCCGCGAGGTCATCCGCAAGCGCGAGGTCGACATCGCCTGCGCCTCGATCGACCTCGCCGGCGCCGAGATCGCCATGTCGACCCAGATCGGCCGCGAGCGGTCGCTGGCCAAGGCGTTCAAGCCGATCCTCGACGACTACGACTTCATCTGCATCGACACGCCGCCGAGCCTCGGCCTGCTGACGATCAACGCCCTGACGGCCGCCGACAAGGTGATCGTCCCCGTGCAGTGCGAGTATCTGTCCATGCGGGGGCTGATCCAGCTCCAGAACACCCTGGCCATGATCCGCGAGAACCTGAATCCCGACATCGACATCGAGGGCATCCTGCCCACGCTCGTCGACGCCCGCACGATCCACGCCCAGGAGGCGATCGCGATCCTCGAGGAGAACTTCGGCGACCGCGTCTTCGCCTCGAGGATCCGCAAGACGATCCGTTTTGCCGAGGCGCCGGTCCGGGGCATGTCGGTTCTCAAGTACGAACCCGACGGGATGGCCGCAGAGTCCTACAGAGCGCTGGCGAGGGAGGTTCTCCATGGCAGGAAATAAGCGGGCGAGCATGCGTGAAGGCCCACTGGCCGCGCTGTTCCGCAAGACCGACGACCCGATCGCGCCCGCCGCCGACGCCCCCCCGCCCGCGGCCCCGCCGCCGCATCCCCGCGACACCGGCCTGCCCCACCCGGCCCTCGCCGCCAACCAGCCGGTGACCGAGGCGGCCCGCGTGCCGTCGCCGACGCCGCAGGACCGCCTGCGCCAGGCCTTCTCCTCCGAGCTGCCCGACGACATCCTCGACCGCGCGCCCGTGCGCCTCGAGGAGGAGATCGGCGACGTCTACGCTCGCGACGACCGCGACGTCTACGCCCGCGCCGACCTCGAGGCCCGCAGCGCCCAGGCCCGCTCGGTCGGTCAGCCCGTGCTGCGGGTCGTCGGCGTCGGCGGCGCCGGCGTCAACGCCGTCAACCGGATGGTCGAGGCCCAGGTGGCCGGGGTCGAGTTCATCGCGATCAACACCGACCTCCAGTCGCTGCAGCAGTCGACCGCCGATGTGACGCTCCACATCGGCGCCCAGATCACCCGCGGCCTCGGCTCGGGCGCCAACACCGACCTCGGCCGGCGCTCGGCGATGGAGGAGTACGACCGCATCAAGGCCCTCCTCAAGGGGTCGGACATGATCTTCATCGCCGCCGGCGCCGGCGGCGGGACGGGCACCGGCGCCGCGCCGGTCGTCGCCCGCATCGCCCGCGAGATCGGCGCCCTGACCGTCGGCATCGTCACCAAGCCGTTCGGCTTCGAGGGCACCCGCCGGGCCGAGCAGGCCGAGCAGGGGGTCCAGCAGCTGGCCGACGAGGTCGACACGCTGATCGTCGTCCCCAACAACCGCCTGCTCTCGGTGCTCGACAAGAAGACCTCGATGGTCGAGGCCTTCCGCGTCGCCGACGACGTCCTGCGTCAGGGCGTCCAGGGCGTCTCGGACCTGGTCACCCTCCCCGGGCTGATCAACCTCGACTTCGCCGACGTTCGCACGGTGATGTCCGACGCCGGCAACGCCCTGCTCGGCATCGGCATGGGCCACGGCGAGAACCGGGCCACCGAGGCGGCGATGGCCGCCGTCTCCTCGCCGCTGCTGGAGACCTCGATGGACGGCGCCCACTCGATCCTGCTGTCGATCACCGGCGGCCTCGACCTGTCGCTCTGGGAGGTCAACGAGGCGGCCAAGGCGGTCAGCGAGGCCGCCCACCCCGAGGCGAACATCATCTTCGGGGCGATGGTCGACGAGAACCTCGACGACCAGGTCTGGGTGACCGTCGTCGCCACCGGCTTCAGCGAGCGCGTCCCCGCCCCCCGCCGCCGCCTCGAGGAGCCGGCGGGCGAGCCGCGGGTCCTCCGCCGCGCGCCGGTGGCCGCCGCGCCGCGAACCGAGCGCCGCCCCCGCGGCGGCGTGTCGGTGACCGAGCTCGACGTTCCCGAGTTCATCCCCCGTCGCTGAGCCCCCGGCCGCGGCCGGGCCGCCGCCTCGCCGGCGGTCGCTGTGCTATCGAGGACGTCGATGATCGGCTCTGAGCACGGCGTCGTCGCCGCCGGACACCCGCTGGCCGCCGAGATCGGCGCCGGCGTCCTGCGCGACGGCGGCAACGCCGTCGACGCCGCCGTCGCGGCCATGCTCGTGTCCTTCGTGGCCGAGCCGCTGCTCACCGGGCTCGGCGCCGGCGGCTACATGCTCGTCGCCGGCGCCGGCACCGAGCCGGCGCTGCTCGACTTCTTCGTCGAGGCGCCCGGGCGGCCGGCGGGCCCCGAGCCGACGCGGCCGATGACGCCCTACGACGTCGACTTCGGCGACGCCGTCCAGACCTTCCACGTCGGCGCCGCCTCCTGCGGCGTATACGGCGCCCCGGCCGGCGTCTGTGCCGCCAACGCCCGCTTCGGCACCCGGCCGCTGGCCGAGCTCGCCGCCCCGGCCGCCCGGCTGGCTCGCGACGGCGTCCCGCTCAACCTCGAGCAGGCCTACGTGCTGAAGATCCTCGAGGGCCTGGTCGCCAGCACGCCGGAGGGCGCCGCCCTGTTCGCCCCCGGCGGCCGGCGCCTCGTGGAGGGCGACGTGATGCGCAACGCCGAGCTCGCCGACGCGCTCGAGCGGCTCGGCCGCGACGGCGCCGAGCCCTTCTACCGGGGCGACATCGCGGCGGCCGTCGCCGACTGGGTCACCGCCCGCGGCGGCACGCTCGGCCGAGCCGACCTCGCCGCCTACGAGGCGATCGTCCGGGCGCCGGTCTCCGTCGCCTATCGCGGGCGCGACGTCCTCACCAACCCGCCGCCGTCGGCCGGCGGCACCCTGCTCGCCTATTCGCTGTCGCTGCTCGACCGCGGCCCGTCGCCGCCGAGCCCGACCGAGCTCGTCGAGGCCATGGCCTGCGCCCAGGACGAGCGGACCCCGGAGTTCATGGCCGGCCTGATCGAGGACGGCTTCCTCGACCGGTTCCTCGCCACCCGCCTCGGGTCGACCACCCACATCTCGGTGCTCGACAAGAGCGGCCTGGCCTGCAGCGTGACGACGACCCTCGGCCAGGGCTCGGCGATGGTCGTGCCCGGGACGGGGATCCACGTCAACAACATCATGGGCGAGGCCGATCTCAACCCGCTCGGCTTCCACCGCCACCCGCCCGGCCGGCGGATGCCGAGCATGATGGCGCCGACCGTCGTCCTCGACGGCGACCGCGTCGAGCTGGTGCTCGGCAGCGCCGGCTCCAACCGGATCCGCTCGGCCATCCTCCAGACGATCGTCGGCGTCCTCGACCACGGCCGCTCGGCCGACGCCGCCGTCCGCGCCCCGCGGATGCACTTCGAGGACGGGCGCGTCTACGTCGAGCCGGGCATCGACAGCGGCGCGCTCGAGCGGGCCGGCTACGCGTTGACCAGCTTCCGCGGTCCCAACCTCTTCTTCGGCGGGGTCCAGGCCGTCGAGCGTGCCGGCGCGACGATCGTCGGCGCCGGCGACCCGCGCCGGGGCGGCGTGGCGGTCGGCGCATGACCGGTGGGCGGGTTCGGGCCGCGGTGGGGCGACCCGCGCCGGGGCGGCGGGGCGGTCGGCGCATGACCGGTGGGCGGGCCCGCGCCGCCGCCGCGGCCGCCGCGGTGGCGGCCGTCCTGGCCGGGTGCGGCGACACGTCGGCCGACCTCTTCGCGGTCACCCGCAGCGGCACCGTCCCGGGCGCCACCTTCGCGATGATCGTCCGCGACGACGGGACCGTGACCTGCGACGGCGTGCGCCGCCCGCTGCCGGACGACCTCCTGATCACCGCCCGCGGGATCGCCGACGACCTGCAGGCGCCGGCGACCGCCGGCGTCGCCCTGCCGTCGGGGCCGCGCCCGGTCTTCACCTTCGTCGTCCTGGCTCCCGCCGGGCGGGTCAGCTTCTCCGACGAGTCGCCCCATCCGCCGGCCGTCTTCTACCACCTGGCGCTCCTGACCACCCAGGTGGCGCGCCAGGTATGCCATCTCCCGCGATGAGCAAACGCACTAACATCACCCGTCGCGGCCGGGATCGTGCCGCGCGTGGGAGTGCATAACGGATGATGTCAACGCGGGAGCTTCCGATGTCGAGATGCAAGCGGACGGCCGTCCGGGTCGCCGGAGCGGTCACCGCCGTGGCGATCGGCCTCGGCGCTGCCCCGGGTGCCATGGCCGATTCCTCGCCCCTCCTGACCGGCCACCCCGACCTCGTCGCCGCCGCCGCCGTCAACCCGAAGACGGTGATCGCCTGCTTCGACCAGATCCTCGCCGCGCCGCTCTCCTTCGCCGACGCCAACTTCTTCCTCCAGGGCTACACCGAGCCGCGCAAGACGGGCGCTCCGGGGCTCACCCTGGCCAGCGAGGCCCCGGCCAGCGGCGGCAAGTGCGTGGTCGCGGCGTTCACCGGCCCCGGTGACGCGCGCAGCTTCTCGACGCTCGTCGTCCGCGCCGGCACGGTCAGCGCCTCGGTCCCCGGCGGGATCGGCGCGTCCAACGTTCAGGGCTCGGTGCCCCTGGTCGGCGATCTGCTCCCCAACGGGGTCGGCGCCACCGTCCGGCCGCAGCTGACCGCGGCGACGCCGGGCGCCGCCGCCGTCGCCTATGCCTTCAACGAGCCGCTCACCACCGCTCCCGGCACGACGAGCTTCGGCTTCTACACGTCGGCCGACTCCGCCTTCCACGCCGGAACGGTCACGGGCTTCGCGCCCGGTCAGACGGTCAACGTCAGCTTCGCCGCGCCCGACGCCGCGCTGCTGGCCACCGCCACCCGCTACGTGGTCAGGGAGGGCGCGGTCGGCGACGCCTACGGCGAGACCAACCCGACCGGGGCGGTCGGCGCCGCGACCAACCTGCTCGACCTCGCGACGAGCACCGGCCAGTCGGCGGCCGGCGGCCTGAGCTACCACTTCGACTTCGACAAGACGATCCCGCTGACCGCCGCCGTCTGCCCGGCCGGGTTCGCCCTCTTCGACGCGAGCGGCGTCCGCTACGGGCCGGCGACCGGGAGCACGCCGACGATCTCCGTCGACCGGCGCAGCGTGAGCCTGACCTTCGCCCCCGACGTCGCCGGCGGAGACCCGGCCCAGATCACGCTGGCCACGGTCGCGGCCGGCGCCCTCGACGCGTCGAGCTGCGCCACGGCCACGGCGCCGCTGGCCAGCGATGGCGTGGCCAGGCTGCCGGGCGTGGCCGCCCCGGCCGGCCTGACCAGCGGCCCCGACCTCCAGAGCTTCACGATCAACAAGTCGACGGCGATCGTGTCCTTCGTGTTCGACGCGCCGCTCGCCTCGAGCGTCGACGTGACGCGGTTCCACCTCGTCGACAACTCCGGCGGGCTGACCCCGGCGCCGAACCAGGCCTTCCCGTGCCTGGCGCTCGGCGCGACGGCGGCCCCGCAGTTCACGCTCGGTCCCGCCGCCAACCAGGTCAACGTCAACTACTCGATTCCGACCTGCCTGCTGAGCCTCCTGGCCGGGCCGCCCGACGTCTCGAACGTCATGCGGACGGTCGGCGTGACCGTCGACGAGGGCGCGGTCTCCGACGCCGCGACGAGCGCCGTCAACCCGCTGGCGTCGCTCGGGGTCACCCCGACCGCGCCCACCGGCCCGACCGGCCCGACCGTCCCGCCGGTGACCATCACCCCGCCGCCGGCGACCACGCCCACGACGCCGACCAAGCCGGGCGCCACCAAGGCGTGTCACCGGACGATCACGATCCACCTCCTGACCACGGTGTCGCGCAACCTGCGCTCGGCCACGGCGACGGTGAACGGCAAGAAGGTCACGGTGTCCAAGAAGCTGACCGTGACGGTCAACTTCGCCCAGTACCCGCGGGTCAAGTCGATCGTCGTGAAGATCAAGGGCAAGCTCAAGAACCACCACGCGATCAGCACGACGAGGACCTACAAGAACAAGTGCTGAGGGGGTGGGGCGGCCGCCGTCCGACCAGCCGGCCGGCCGGGATAGGCCCGGGGGCGGGCGCGGCCAGGGGGCGGCCGCGGTCGGGGCCGCGGCCGGCGGCCGGCGGCCTCAGCCGAAGCGGACCTTGCCGTTGGACCGGGCGCGCGCCTGGGCCCGGTCGACGAACTCGAGGCGCTTGACCGCGGCCTGGAAGAGGCGGGTGACGAAGCGCAGCCGGGCGTTCTCCGAGCGCAGCTCGAGCAGCCCCTGCTTGGCGTCGAGGCCGAAGTCGACGGTGGCCGCCATCTCGTAGGCGCTCATCGCCGCGATCGGCGCGACGTTCGGCTCGGCGTCGGTGGCCTGGGCGACCAGGTCGGCGTAGGCGGCCCGCGCCCGTCGCTGCGCCTCGGGGTCGGGCTCATCGGCCCGGTCCTCGAGGAACTCGATCGTGCCCGCCGGATACGGCAGCTCGTCCTGACGCTCGACGAGGCGGAACGGCCGCGTGCCGCGGGTGAGGATGTTCATCCGGCCGTCGTCCATGCGCTCGAGCACCCGCTCGATCGCGCAGGCGCAGCCGACCGGCTTGAGCTCGTCGTCGGCCAGCCAGATGATGCCGAACTCCTGATCGCGCTCGAGGCACTCGGAGATCATCGTCTTGTAGCGGGCCTCGAAGACGTGGAGCGGGACGTACTCCGACGGGAGCGTCACCAGGCCCAGCGGAAAGAGCGGGAAGTTACGCCGGACGCGATCGGGCATCGACCCAGTGTAGGCCCGGATAACGTCGCTTCCGACCGGTAGCCTTGGCGCATGGGCAGCGGTTGTTCGGGACGGTGGTCGCGGTGTCGATGAGCCTCCATGCCCAGCCCGGGGCACCGGCGGCGACCGAGGACTACTTCCGGCTCCTGGCCGACCGCGCCCGGGTCGCCGGAGAGCAGGGCAACTACGCGATCGCCGCGGCGCTGGCCATCCGCGCGGACGGGCGCGAGGTCGTCTTCGAGGGATGGAACACGCTCTTCGCCGAGCACGATCCGAGCGGGCACGCCGAGATGAACGCGATTCGCCTCGCCCATGCCGTCGCGACGCTTCCGGACCCGCGCAGCGTGCCGGTCGTCGAGCACGCTCGCCGACAGGGAGCCCTGCGCCACTACGACCGACCGGGCGGGCGGGCGGAAAGCGTGCTGTACACGACGCTCGAGCCGTGTCCGATGTGCACCGTCTGCCTGATCAACGCCGGGGTCGGGCGCGTGGTCGTCGGGGCGGCCGATCCGCCGTCGGGCACCCTCGAGGCCGGCCGGCTGGCCCGGTTGCCGCCGGTCTGGCCGGAGCTCGCGGCGGCGGGCGGCCTCGCCGTCACGTTCTGTCAGTCGACCGAACCGGACAGCATCGAGACGTTCCTGCCGCCGCAGTTGCGCCAGGAGCTGCTGGATCGGTTCGCCGCCAGCCGGGCCCGCCTCGACGCGTCGCTCGGTGCGGAGGGGGTCATCGACTTTGCTCGGGCGTCGGAAAGCGCGCTCCGGCTCCTGCGCGACCCCTAGGCCGCAAGGCCGGGTGGTCGCGCGCCAGGAGCGCCTGCTCTACGCGGCGATCGCGGATGTCGGCGAGTCGGTCCGGGCCAACGACGCCAAGGCCTCAGCGGCGCTCGTCCTCCACGGCCTCGTCTTCGCCGGCATCACGACGCTGCTGACCAAGCTCACCGGCGCCTACGAGCACGCGAGCACCCTCGAGCGGGTCATCGCCCTGGGCGCGCTCGGGGCGACGTTCGCGTCGTTCCTGGGTTCGGCTCTCTTTCTCGTGGCCGCGGTGAGCCCCTATCGGCCGAGGAAGCTCGATGCCCGGCTCGAGGGACGCTACCTTCGGGTGTTCTTCCCGGTCGGTGACCTCCTCGACGCGGCCAACCCGCATGGGGAGATGTGCCGGCGGCTCGACGGAATGGGGGAGGTCGGTGTGCGCGACGAACTGGCCGCCGAGGTGTTGAAGCTCGCCGACATCCTCAACCACGAGTCGACGCAGACGAAGTGGGGCTACCGCCTGCTCCGCGTCGAGCTGGTCTGCGCGGCGGCCTTCTTCGTCGTGGTGGCCGTGTCCAGCCTCTGACCCGGCGAGGCGGTTCAGCCGGGTCGGCGGGCGCTCAGCATCAGGTTGTAGAAGATCTCGGCCGGCAGCCGCGGCTCGAGCAGGCGGGTGTCGAGCCGCTGGAGGGCGAGGTAGCCACGGAAGGCGTACTGGCGCCAGGCCATCGGGATGTCGTCGGGCTCGGCCGTCGACTCGAGCACGCGGTTGACCCAGCCGAACCAGTTGGCCAGGAGCTCCTCGCCGCTGACCCGGACGCCGACCAGGCCGGCCCGGGCGGCGAAGGCGGCGAGCTCGGCCGGGGCGAAGGCATGGATGTCGACCTTGCTCTCGAGGGCGTGGTCGGCCGCGGCGTGCGGATCGCCGCCGCCCGGCGTCTCGGCCAGCGGCGCGGCGCCGATCGCCCGGCGCCAGAGCGGCGCGACGGCGGTGGCCGCCCGCTTGGGGATCCGGGCCAGCCGGTCGCCGTAGCGGGACGGCTCGCCGGCGAAGACGACGGTCCCGCCCGGTCGCAGCACGCGGCGGAACTCGGCGAACGCCCGGTCGAGGTTCGGGATGTGATGGAGCACGGCGTGGCCGAAGACGAGGTCGAAGCGCTCGTCCTCGAACGGGAGATCCTCGGCGTCGGTGGCCACGGTCTCGACGGCCAGGCCGAGCCGGTCGGCGTTGGCCCGCAGGGTGGCGAGCATGCCCGGGGAGATGTCGGTCGCCAGGGCGGCGCCGATGACGCCGCGCTGGAGCAGGTTGAGCGAGAAGTAGCCGGTCCCGGCGCCGATCTCCAAGGCCTCGGCGTAGCGCCCGGGCGGCGGCCGGCCGAGCGCCTTCTCGAGCTTCCCCGTCGTCTGCGCCTGGCCGACCGCGCCGAAGTCGATGCCCCACTTGGAGTCGTAGGTGCCGGCGGCGACGTCGTGGTAGCGGGTGTTGACGTCGCGGATCTCGGTCGGCGATAGGACGTCCACGGGCGCGGAACCTTAGTCGGGCAGCGCCCCCCTAGACTCGCCGTGCCGTGGCCGCCGCCGAGCATCATCTCCAGCGTGACCAGCCACCCGGGGTCCCGCCGCTGGCGCTGACCGGCGAGCGGACGCTGCCCGACGTCCCGGCCGAGAACTACTGGTATCGCCGGCATCTCGCCGTGTACGAGTGGGTGGCCGATCGGGTGGCCGGCCTGCGGGTCATCGACATGGCCTGCGGCGAGGGCTACGGGTCGGCCGTCCTCGCCCGGCGGGCGGCCGCGGTGATCGGGGTCGACGCCAACCCCGAGGCCCACGACCACGCCCGCCGGCGCTACACGGCCGCCAACCTCGGCTTCGAGCGGGGCATGATCGAGACGTACGCGGCCCCGTGCGACGTCGTCGTCTTCCTCCAGACGATCGAGCACGTCGAGGACCCGGGGGCCGTGCTCGACCGCTTCCGGGTCCTCGTCGGGCCGGGCGGCACCGTCTTCGTGACCACGCCCAACCTGCTGACCATCGCCCCGCCCGGGGCGGCCAAGTCCGACAACCCGTGGCACGTGCGCGAGTACCGGGCGTCCGAGTTCGCGGCCCTCTGCCGGTGGCACTTCCCCGCCGTCGAGCTCTACGGCCTCTTCCACGCCCGCAAGCTCCGGGCCCACGCCGCCGCGCTCGGGCTGGGCTGGGACCGCGTGCATGCGCGCCTGGGTCTGACGCGGGCCTTCTACGACCGCTTCACGCCGGCGATCTCGGCCCGCGACTTCCGGCTGCGCCCGGAGGCGGACGCGCCGCTCGACCGCGCGCTCGACTTCCTCGCCGTGCTGCACGCGTGACCGCGCGGACGCGACCGGCGGGCGGGGAGCTGGCGATCGTCCTCCACACCCACATGCCCTACGTCGAGGGCTTCGGCGTCTGGCCGTTCGGCGAGGAGTGGCTGTGGGAGGCCATGGCCGGGTCCTACCTGCCGCTGCTCGATCTGCTCGACGCCGGGGCCCCGCTGACGTTGTCGCTGACGCCGGTGCTGGCTGACCAGCTCGAGGCCGACGGCCTGGCCGACCGCTTTCGGGCCTTCTTGACCGATGTCCGCCGGGAGACCCACCGGCGGGACGCCGCCGCCCTGCGGGCGGCCGGGAGCCCGGCCCTCGCCGCCGAGGTCGACCGGGCGGCCGGCGACTACGAGTGGGCGCGGGGCCGCTTCGAGGCGATCGGCGGCGATCTGCTCGCGGCCCTGGCCCCGCATGTCGCCTGGACGTCGGCGGCGACCCACGGCCTGCTCCCGCTGTGCGCCACCGACGCCGGCCTGCGCCTCCAGGTCGCCACGGGCATCGCCGCGCACCGGGCCCGCTTCGGCCGCTGGCACGGCGGCTTCTGGCTGCCGGAGTGCGGCTACGCGCCGTGGCTGCACCCGGTGCTCGCCGGCGCCGGGGTCACGGCGTGCTGCGTGGAGCTGACCGGCCACCTCGGGCTCGGCGCGGCGGCGAACCTGCGCCCGGTCCAGCCGCCGGACGGCCCGCTGCTCGTGCCGATCGACCGGGCGACGATGGACCTCGTCTGGCGCGACGGCGGCTACCCGGCGGGCGGCGCCTACCGCGATCACCATCGACACACCACCTTCCACCACCGGCCGTGGGCCAACGACGGGAGCCCCTACGACCGCGACCGCGCCCTCGCCCTGGCCCGGGCGGACGCCGCCGACTTCGTGGCCCGGACGCGGGAGCGGCTCGGGCGCACGCCGGGGCTGGCCGTGTGCGCCCTGGACACCGAGCTCCTCGGCCACTGGTGGTACGAGGGCGTCGTCTGGCTCGAGGCCGTGCTCGCCGAGGCGGCCGTCCAGGGCCTGCCGGTCGTGCGCCTCGACGACGCCCTGCCCCGCCATCCGCCGGCCCGGCTCGAGGTCGGCGAGGAGCTCCCGGTGAGCACGTGGGGGGCGGGCGGCGACCTGTCGAGCTGGAGCGGCCCGGCGGTCGCCGACCTGGCCTTCGCGGCTCGGGCGGCCGAGCTGCGGGCGCTCGCCGCCGGCCGGCAAGCGGGCACGGCCGCGGCGCGAGAGCTCCTCGCCGTCCAGGCCAGCGACTGGGCCTTCCTGATGGACCGCGCCTGGGCGGGCACCTACCCGCAGGAACGGGCCCGGGCCCACGCGGACGCGCTCGACCGCGCCCTGGCCGCCGGTCCCGGGGCGGCGGCGCGCCGGGCGCGCAACCTCGCCGTCCACGCCCGCGCCGGAGCGCTGCTCGAGCCGTGAGCCTGCGCTGCCTGATGCTCAGCTGGGAGTACCCGCCCGTCGTCGAGGGCGGCCTCGGACGCCACGTCGGGCGCCTGGCGCCGGGGCTTGCGGCCTGCGAGGTGGACGTCCACGTCCTGACCCGCCGCGGCGCCCGGGCGCCGGCGACCGTAGAGACGGCCGACGGCGTCGTCGTCCACCGGGTGGCCGAGCCGCCGCGGCCGGACGACATCGCCCGCTTCGTGACCTGGGTCGAGCGGATGAACGACGACATGCTGGCCGCCGGCGCCGGTCTCGACGCGGCCTTCGACGTCGTCCACGGGCACGACTGGATCGTGGCCGAGGCGGCCGACCGGCTGGCTGGCCGCTTCGGCTGCCCGCTGGTGATGACGATCCACGCCACCGAGCACGGCCGCCACCGGGGCTGGGTCGCCGGCGAGCCCCAGGCGCAGATCCACGCCGCCGAGGTTCAGGCGGTCCACGCGGCCCAGCGGCTGATCGCCTGCTCGGAGTACATGCGCGGACACCTGGCCGACGTGTTCGGGGCCGACGAGCGGCGGATCACCGTGATTCCCAACGGCGTCGACGCGATCGCGGCGCGGCGGCCGGAGGACCTCGCCGCCGTGCGGGCCGGCCTGGCGGCGCCGGCGGAGCGACTGATCCTCCTGGCCGGGCGCCTCGTGTACGAGAAGGGCTTTCAGCTCGCGGTCGAGGCGTTGCCCGGCCTGCTCGACCGGCTGGGGCCGCTGCGGCTGGTGATCGCCGGCGCGGGGATCCACGAGCCGCCGCTGCGGCGGGCGGTCGGTGAGCGGGGGCTCGCGGATCGGGTGGCCTTCCTCGGCTGGGTCGGGGCCGGCCGGCTCGCCGACCTTTACGCCGTGGCCGACGTCTGCGTCGTCCCGTCGATCTACGAGCCGTTCGGGCTCGTCGCGCTCGAGGCGATGGCCGGCGGCTGCCCATGCGTGGCGGCCGACACCGGCGGCCTGCGCGAGGTCGTGCCCCACGGCGAGGTCGGCCTGCGCTTCACCGCCCGCGACGCGTCGTCCCTGGCGGCGATGGTCGAGCGGATCCTCGGCGACCGCCGGCGGCGCGAGGGCATGGTCGCCGCGGCCCGAGAGCACGTGGCGCGCTTTGACTGGGCGGCGATCGCCGCCCGGACGGCGGCCGTCTATCAGGAGCTCTGCCCGGCGCGGCCAGCGGTGGGGCTCGGAGCGGGACAATAGGGCGATGCCGCCGGAATCCTTCGCCGCGATGGCCGCCCGGAGCTCGCCGCCGCTCGACGAGCTGGCCCTGGCCATGGCCGGCGAGTTCGGCGACGTCGACCGGGAGGCGGCGCTCGAGCAACTCGACCGCCTGGGGGAGGAGATCGCCGCGGCGGCCGAGGTCAGCGACGCGCCCGAGGTCGAGGTCGAGGTCGTGCGCGAGATCCTCGGCCGCCGCCACGGCTTCGTCGGCGACCGCGACGACTACGACCATCCGCGCAACTCGATGCTCGACCGGGTGCTCGTCCGCCGCACCGGCCTGCCCATCCTCCTGTCGGTGGTGTACATCGAGGCGGCGCGGCGGGCCGGGATCGAGCTCATCGGCGTCGGGTTGCCCGGGCACTACGTGGTCGGCCACTTCGGCCGCCGGCCGCCGCTCCTGCTCGACCCGTTCGACCGCGGGGCGCCGCTGGCCAGCCCCGACTCCGTCGAGCTCGCCCAGGCGGGCGCCCACCAGACGGCGCTGCGGATGCTCAACAACCTCGTCGGCTCCTACCAGCGCCGCCACGATCTGACCCGGGCGATCCGGGCCGCCGAGCTGCGTCTCGTGCTGCCGCTGGACGCCGGCGCCGCGGCCACGCTCGGGGCCGAGCTCCAGGCGCTGCGGGCGACCCTGAACTGATGGTCGAGTTCGCCGACTACGTCGCGTGTCGGCGGTGCGGACGGCCGTACCCCGAGCGGATCTACACCAACAGCCGCATGGCCAGCTTCATGCATCCGCTGCCGATCTGCCCGGCCTGCGGGGACCTCGAGGCCTGGCGGGGCTTCGCCGGCTGGCCGCCGATCCCGCCGCACGAGTGGCCGGTCGACCCGGACGAGCTCGGCCGGGAGTACGCCCTGCTGATTCGGTGCAGCCGCAACGGGGAGCTGCCGGAGATGCGGGTCGAGGAGCTCGAGGACGAATGAGGATCGCCCTGGGCGGCGAGCTCCTCGCCGACGTCCGCCGCTACCTCTCGACGACCTACATCGCCGGGGCCGAGCTCGATCGCGACCTCGAGATCGTCGACGCCAACCGCGCCAACGACGCCGACGAGTACCGGGCGGCCTGGGCGCTGCTGCGGCTGATCGACGGGGCCGAGCTGCGCCAGGGGAGGGGCCAGCTCGCGCTCGAGCTCGACGACGAGCGCCTCGCGGACATGCTGCTCGACACGCTGGCCGAGCTCGAGCGCCGCGGGCGCTAGTGCGATGCGCTAGGCCGTGGAGGTCGACGTGACGGCGGCCCGGGCCTCGGCCCCGGCGGCGCGGGCCTGCCAGATCTCCTGGGCGATGATCTGGATCGCGCCGGCCACGGGGATCGCCATCAGCGCGCCGAGGATGCCCAGGAGCTGGGCGCCCATCAGGACGGCGATGACGGTCAGCAGCGGGCTGACGTTGACCGTCCGGCGGTAGACGATCGGGACGAGGACGCTGCTCTCGATCTGCTGGTAGATGAGCTGGACGATCGCCCAGACGATCGTCGCGGTCGGGAAGTCGGTGAACAGGGTGACCAGGCCGACGATGATCGCCCCGATCGTCGCCCCGACGAGCGGGATCAGGTCGAAGAAGGCCATCAGCACGGCGAGCGGGACGGCGAACGGGACGCCGAGGATCAGCAGGGTGACGAGGGAGACGACCCCGGCGATCACGCTGATCGCGAGGTTCCCCGCCACATAGCCGGCCACCGAGCGGTAGATCTCGGCCGAGATCGCGGCCAGACGGGCCGCCTGGTGGGGTCGGGCGACGGCGAGGGCGGAGGTGAACAGTCGCTCGCCGTCGAGGAGGAAGAAGAAGGCGATCGTCAGCACCGTGATCAGCTGGAAGATGGCGCTGAACACGCCGACCGTGACGTTGCTCAGAGCACCGGCCTGCTGGCCGAGTTGCTGGGGCAGCTTCGCCGCCTCGGCCTGGACCTTCTGGGTGATGTGGTAGCGGTTGTCGTACTGGCGCAGCGTCGGGTTCTTGCGCAGCTCGGCCAGGTAGTGGGGCGCGTTGTTGGCGATCGACTGGACGCCGGAGACGAGCGGCGGGACGAACAGCGTCCCGATGCCGACGAAGCTGGCGGCGATCGCCAGGTAGACGAGGAGGATCGACAGGGCCCGGGGGATCCTGGCCCGGCAGATGAGGTCGACGGGCGGCCCCAGGGCCATGGCCAGGAAGATGGAGATCGCGACGAGGAAGAGGACGCTGCGGACGAGGTAGGCGACGTACACCACCGCGCACAGGCCCGCGACCGTGACGAAGATCCGCACGATCTGCTGGGTCGAGGGTGCGCGCGAGGGCATCGTGGGTCCCACCGTATGCTGGCCGCCGGACGCCGTCGCCCAGACGCGCTAGGCCCGGTTCAGCGAGCCCTGGGCCGCGAGGCGGGCGCGCTGCGCGGCGGGAACCTCGACGCCGCGGGGGGTGAGCAGGAAGACGCGGTCGTCGAGGCGCTCCATGCCCCCCTCGAGGCCGTAGGTCAGCCCGCTGGCGAAGCCGATCAGCCGCTTGGCCAGATCGGTCTCGACGCCCTGGAGGTCGAGGATCACCGGCGTGCCGGACTTGTAGCGGTCGGCCACCGTCTGGGCGTCGTTGAACGACCGCGGCGTGATCCGCTGGACGGCGACGTCGCGCGGCGGGGCCGGCGCGGAAGGCGGAAAAGGCGGGGACGGCGGCGCGGCCGCCGGGGCGGGGGGCGGCGCCAGCTCGACGCCGCCGAAGACCTCGACGATCTCGTCGCGGCCGGCCGCCGGGGCGGCGTCGGCCGGGGCGCCGATCCGGCGCACGACGATCTGGCCGGCATCGTCATAGCGGTAGTCGGCGGTCGGATCCTCGGTGGTCCCGGCCGGGCCCGCCGGCCACCCGGCGGCCGGCGGCATCGACGGCGGCGGTGGTGGCGCGGTCGGGGCGGTGGCGGCGGCGGCGAGGATCGAGGGGTCCGGCGGATCGGGCGCCGGCCGCAGGAGGTAGTCGGTGTTGGTCGGTTGGCTGTCGTCGACGAGGCCCGACAGGGTCAGCGCCTTTCTCCATGAGTCGCGTAGGGCCATCGGCAGGAATTTCGTGCTCGGACGCCGTTCTCCTCCGGCGGGGCGGCGGCCCGAATGCTAATGCGAGGCCGTCGCGCCGGTCGGAGCGAGGATCCAGACGCGAAGCGGCTCGCCGGCGAAGCCGGTCCGGGTGAACGAGCTGACCACGAAGGTGCGCCCGGCGAAGGTGAAGGGGCCGGCGGACGGCGGCGTGACCGTGCGGAGCCCCGCGAGCGAGGCCTTGGCGTGGCCGGTACGCCCGCGCACGAGTATCTCGGCGCCCGTCAGCCGGCGAAAGAGCTTGACGTAGCCGATCACGTCCTGGATCGAGACCTCGATCCGCCCGAGATAGGTGCCGTCCGGCGCGTAAAGCGGGTGCGGCTGGCCGGCGATCACGAACTTGAGGCCGACGTCGACGAGCGTCCGCGCGCCACGAGTCACGCGATCGTGGACGACGTGGCGGAGGATCACCCGGTTCAACGTTCGCCGGGCCAGCGGCAGGTCGCCGGTCTCGAGGCCGACGATCAGGCCGGGCATCCGGCTGATCGCCCGGAAGGCGGACGAGTTCGGCGAGCCGAAGACCTCCTGGAAGTAGATGCGCTGGGCGACGGCCGCCAGCGTGTCGGCCCGGGCCTGGGCGATGGCCGCCGGTGACGGCGCCCGTTGCGGCCCGCCGGCGGGGGTCCCGCAGCCGGCGAGGAGAAGGGCGGCGGCGACGACGGCGGCGCGCCGAATCCGGGCGGGTGGGTGCACCGGTCGGACGTTAGTGAGCCGGTTGTTGGGCTTCGGTTGGCTTCAGCTTCCCTTGAAGTTGGCCTGGAAGACTCCGCCGCCGGACGGGGTCCGGGCGCGGCCCGGCCGTGGCCGTGGCCGCCATGCACCTGCACCTGCGCTTGCGCACATTCCTCGTCACGCTCCTCGCCGGCGCCCTCGCCGCGTGCGGGGGCGGCGGGGCCCGGCCACGGGCCAAGGTGGCCACGGCGCCGGCGGTGCCGCCCCTGGTCGACCCGACGAACGTCTACGCCGGCGACGCGGTCGGCCGCCTCAGCCCGGTCGTGGCCAACGACCCGGCGCTCGTCTACGTGCCCAACAGCCTGAGCAACACCGTCGACGTGATCGACCAGCGGACGTTCAAGATCGTCGGGCACTTCAAGGTCGGCCGCCGGCCGCAGCATGTGACGCCGTCCTACGACCTGAAGACGCTCTACGTCGACAGCGACCTCGGCAACAGCCTGCAGGCGATCGATCCGACGACGGGGCGGCCGAGTGGCGGCCCGATCCCGGTGGCCGACCCGTACAACCTGTACTTCACGCCGGACGGCCGCTACGCGATCACCGTGGCCGAGTTGCTGCTGCGGCTCGACTTCCGCGACCCGCACACGATGGCCATCGTCCATTCGCTGGCGGTCCCGACCTGCCCGGGGGTCGACCATGCCGACTTCTCGGCCGACGGCCGGTTCATGTACGTGAGCTGCGAGTACCTCGGGGCGATGATCGAGATCGACCTGACCCAGCAGCGGGTGGTCAAGACGCTCAACCTCAGTCCGAAGCCGGCGAGCCCGCAGGACGTCAAGCTCTCGCCGGACGGCACGGTCCTCTACGTGGCCGACCAGGACCGCGGCGGCATCTGGGAGGTCGACCCGGTCAGCTTCACGGTGATCGGCTTCCTGCACACCGGTCAGGGAGCCCACGGCCTCTACCCGAGCCGGAGCGCGCGTCTCCTCTACGTGACCAACCGGCTCGCCGGCACGATCTCGGTGGTGGACTTCAAGACGCGCCAGATCGTCGGCACCTGGAACCTGGGTCCGTCGAGCCCGGACATGGGCGGCGTCTCGGCCGACGGACGGACCCTGTGGCTGAGCGGGCGCTACAACTCCGAGGTGTACGCGATCAACACCCTGACCGGGCGCCTGCGGGCGCGCATCAACGTCGGCTCCGGCCCGCACGGGCTGAGCGTCTGGCCCCAGCCGGGGCGCTACTCGCTCGGCCACACCGGCATCCTGCGCTGAGGCCCACGGAGCCCCGGTGCCCGACCCCCGCCGGCTCGTGACCACGCCCACGACGACCGGGGGGCGTCGCGGCGGCCTGGCGCTGGGCGCCGACGGTCACGTCGATCGCCTGCCTCGGTGCCGGCGTCTGGTGGTCGTTGCGCCAGGGTGCGCCCGCCTTTCCCGATGGCAGCGCCGCCGGCCGCTGGGTCGGGGTGGGCGTCCTGCTCTACGCGGCGGTCACGCTGATGCGAGCCGAGCGCTGGTACCGGATCCTCCGCGCCTGCGCCCTGCCGGCCGGACGGGTCGACGCCTACGCGCTGGTCACGGTCGGCTACATGGGCAACAACGTCCTCCCGGCCCGGGGCGGCGAGGTCCTGCGGGTGCTCCTCCTGGCGCCGCGGCTGGGCACCGAGCGCCGCCGGGTCCTCGGGACGCTCGTGGTCGAGCGGGCGCTGGACGGCGCCGCCCTCGGGATCCTCTTCCTCGGGTTCTCGGTGGCCCGCCTGGGCTCGTCGCTGCCGGCGGCGAGCACGCCGGAGGTCGTGGTGCTCGCCGGCGGACTCGGGCTCGGGGCGATGCTGGCGGCGGTGGTCGGGCGGCGCCGGCGCGAGGACCCGCGCGTGCGGCGGGCGATCGACCTGGCCCGGCCGGTGTGGGCGGCGGCGGCGGCGGTCCGCGGCCGGACCGGCGCGCTCCTCTTCGGCCTGTCGCTCGCGCTGTGGTTGCTCGAGGCCACCGTCTACCTGGCCGTGGCCTCGGCGATCGGCCTGAACCTCGGCTTCGGCGCGGCGATCGGCGTGATGGCGTTCACCAACTTCGCCGGCATCCTCCCGGCCGGTCCGGGCTACATCGGCACCTTCGACGGCGCCGTCCTCGTCGCCGTGCGGGCCTTCGGGGCGCGCGGCGGGGCCGGGCTGGCCTACCTGCTGCTGCTGCGCTTCGTCCTCTTCGTCCCGATCACGCTGGTCGGCGTGATCGTCCTGCTCACCCGCTACGGCGGCTGGAGGACGATCCGCGCCCGGCGGCGGCTGGTCGCCGACCCGGCGGCCGGCTAGCGGTGACCGGGACCCCTCCCACCCGCGGCCGCATCGCCGCCGTCGCGGCCGCGGCCGTCACGGCCGGGCTGCTGGCGGCCTGCGGCGGCGGGTCGCAGTCCGGTCCGGCCCGCCCGGCCGCGACCGCGCCGAGTACCGCGACCGTCCCGACCGCGGCGCCGACGGCCACCACCGCGGCCCCGGCCCCGGTGGCGCGGCCGGCGCCCCGGCCGGTCCCGATCCTGCGGCCGGCGGCCCGGTCGAGCGGCCTGTCCGGCTTGCTCCCGGTGGTGAGCGTCGGCGGGCGCGTGGCGGCGTCGATCGCCCGCATCGCCGCGCCGGACGGGTCGGGGTCCACGGTGACGCTGCTGAGCTTCGATCAGCAGCGGGTCCATCTCGTCCTCCACGCGGGGTCGATCGACCCGGGGGGGACGGGCTGGCTCCACGGGCCGGCGATCGGCCGCGGCGAGGCGCGCAAGCTGGTCGCCGCCTTCAACGGCGGGTTTCGCCTGTCGACCGGGTCGGGCGGCTTCCGCGAGGGGCAGCGGGTGGGGGCGCCGATCCAGGCGGGGTTGGGGTCGATCGTCACCTACGCGGACGGACGGACCGAGATCGGAACCTGGGGCTCCGACGTGCCGGCCCCGGGCACGCGGGTCGCGTCGGTCCGCCAGAACCTGATGCTGCTGATCGCCCACGGGGCGCCGGCCGGGACGCTCGGGTGCCGGATCTGCTGGGGCGCGACGCTCGGCGGCGGCGACGCCGTGGCCCGGGCGGCCCTGGCCGTGACCGCGGACGGGAGCCTGCTGTGGGCAGCGGGGGAGCATCTGACGCCGACGGCGCTGGCGGCGGTCCTGGTCGAGCACGGGGCGCAGAGCGCGGTCGAGCTCGACATCAACCCGTCGTGGGTGGCCGGCTACGTGTACGGGCACAGCCGGGCGGGGTTGACGGCGGTGCCGGTCGTCGCGGGACAGCTCGGGATCCCGGGAGCGTTCCTCTCGCCGTACGGACGCGACTTCTTCGCCGTGGTCAGCGCGGGCTGACGGCGGGCTAGGCGGCGACGCGCTGGCCGGGGAGGCCGGTGCGGTGCTCGAGCACGAGCCGGTAGCCGTCGGCCAGGCGGCCGAGCGCCGCCTCCCAGGTCCGGCTGCGGACGTCGGCCAGGGCGGCGCGGGCGAGGCGGGCGCGGGTCAGCGGGCTGGCGGCGAGGGTGAGCACGGCCTCGGCGAGGGCGTCGGCGTCGGCCGGGCGCAGGAGCCCGGTCAGGCCGTCGCGGATCAGGCCGGTCGGGCCGCCCTCGGCCACGGCGACGGCCGCCAAGCCGCTGGCCTGAGCTTCGAGAATCACCTGGCCGAACGTGTCGGTACGGCTCCCAAAGAGGAAGACATCGGCACTCGCGTAGGCCGTCGCGAGCGCGTCGCCGTCCAGCCAGCCGAGGAACGTCGCCTGGTCGCCGAGGCGGGCGCGGAGGTAGCCCTCCTCGGGGCCGCCGCCGGCCAGCACCAGGTGCAGCCGCGGGTCGCGGGCACGGGCGGTGAGGAAGGCGTCGGCCAGGAGCTCGGCCCCCTTCTCCCTGGTCAGCCGGCCGGCGTAGAGCACGTTGAGCTCGCCGGCGAAGAGGCCGTCGATGCGCTTGGCCGGGTCGAAGCGGCCGGTGTCGACGCCGCGGTCCCAGCGGCAGATCCGGCCGGCGGGGATGCCGAGGCCGGCGAGCCGGGCGTCGGAGGTCGGGCTGGGGGAGAGGACGATCTGGCAGGCGCCGTAGAACTTCGCCAGCGCCATGCTGGTCATCAGCTCGAGGGTGGGATTTTTGGAGCGCAGGCCGGCATAGGCGGCCAGCTCGGTGTGGTAAGAGCCGATGACGGGCAGCTCCATCACCCGGGCGAGCATCAGGGCGGCGAGTCCGGACGGGCCGGGCGAGCAGAGGTGGACGATGTCGTAGCGGCCCTCGGCCAGGGCGTCGGTGATCGCCGGAAGGCTGGGAACGCCGACGTGGAGGTCGGGGTAGTAGGGGATCGCGACGTCGGCCACGGCCGGGAGGCGGCGGTCGACGTTGGCGTCGGTGCCGATCACCTCGACCTCGAAGCCGGGGATGCCGCGGTCGCGGATCTCGTCGAGGGTGTGGGTCACGCCGTGCATCCCGCCGAGGCCGTCGGCGATCAGGGCGACGCGCGGCCGGTCGCCCTCCCGGGTCACGAGCTTGGCCTTCTCGCGGCCGAGGAAGGCCTGGGCGGCGGCGTAGGGGATCGCCGGGACGCCGGCCGTGAACAGGCTCAGCGCGGCGCCGGGCAGGTCGATCGCGGCGCCGGGGGCGGTCATGGCGACGACGGCGTCGACCGTGGCGGCGAGCTTGCGCTCGTGGATGCGGCGGGCGCGGCGGGCGAGGTCGGCGTGGCTGAAGTCCGGGCCCTGGAGGAGGGCGAGGAGCTCGGTGGGGCCGGCTACGTCGAGCTCGACGCCTTCCAGCCAGGCGCAGAGGAGGCTGCGGGCGTCGTCGGGGCCGAGGTCGCCGGCGGCCGTTCCCCGGCGGGCGTCGCCCTCGCGGAGGAGACGCTCGACCATCTTCAGCACGGCGCGCGGGTCGCTGGCCGCCTGGCCGTCGCCGCGGCCGAGGGCGCGGATGGCGAGGGCCATGGCCGAATGGGTCCACTTGGCGGCGCTGCCCTGCTCGCCGTGGCCGGCGGCCCGGCCGGCGCGGACGTGGGCGAGGAACTCGGCGGGGGTGGCGGCCGGTGGGGTCTGGGTGTAGGTGCGGCCGATGTCGATCCCGGCGTGGTCGTCGGTCCCGCCGATCCCGGTGCCGCCGTGGGTCTCGATGTAGATGAAGGCCGGAAGGTTCAGCTCCTTGGCTCGGGCGCCGTTGCGGGTCTCCCAGATCGGGAAGAGCTGGGCCAGGCGCCGGCGGTGGCGGGGGGTGAGCGGGGCCTCGACGGCATAGAACGGGTGGGCCAGGGCGCAGGTGATCTCCTGGTCGTGGAGGTGGGCGGCGCAGGCCTCGACGTCGGTGTTGTGGGCCTGGAGCCAGTCGTGGTCGTCGGGCGTGATGCCGTAGCAGAGGACGTGAACGGCTTGCGGCTCGTCCTTGAAGTGGACGGTCAACTCCTCGGAGATGAACGTGTCGCTGCGGTCGGCGAGCTCGAGGGCGCCGACGATCGTGTCGTGGTCGGTGATGGTGACGAAGTCCATGTTGCGGCGCTTGGCCAGCTCGTAGACCTCCTCGGGAGGCGTGGCGCACTCGGGGAGGCCGAGCGACCGCTGGACGCCGAGCTTCGAGTGCTGCGAGGCGGTCGAGTGGACGTGCAGGTCGGCTCTGGTGGGCTTGGCGGTCATCGTTGTCCCCCGTCTCTCGTCTATTCGTGTCGGGTCAGGATTCCGCTGCAAAGGCGCGGGTTCGTGAACATGGCGGGGTCAGTCGGTGACGTTTCGGTGAAGACCGGGTGGCCGGGCGCGGCGGGGGACGACGATGGCGAGGATGCCGATCGCCATCTCCGCGACCGCCGACCGGGTGGTGCTCGAGCACGGGCTCGTGCGGGTCGAGCTCGAGCTGCGGCCGTTCGGGATGACCGTCCGCCGGGGTGGCCGGCGGCTGGCGGCGAACGTTGGCTTCTGGGTCGCCGACGGCGTCTGCCACGACGTGTTCATCCAGCTCACCGAGGGCGTCATCGCGCACGAGGACCTGGCCGTGCCGGAGCAGGCGGTGCGGGCGCGGCTGGTCGGCCGGCGGCCGAACGGGGTGAGCCTGGCCGTCCGGATGCGGGGCGGCCGGCAGGCGCTGCTCGGGGTTCGGGTGCTCGGGACCGACCATGTCATGCTGGAGCTCGAATGCGCGGGCGAGCCGCTACGGCTGGCCTGCGACTGGGACACGCGAGCGCGGGAATCGTTCGTCGGGCTGGGGGTGCGCCACTGCGTGTCGTTCGACCAGGCCGGGCGGAAGGTCCAGCTGGGGGCCGATCGGCGCTACACCGGCCCGGACTGCCCGCCGGAGTTCCGGGCCGAGGGGGGCATCCCGCAGGGCGATTGCGCACCGGTGCCGTGGCTCGTGTCGAGCCGGGGATACTCGGTCTGGGCGGAGACCGAGGCGAACGGGACACGATTCGAGCTGGGGGCGGAGCGGGTCTCGGTGTCGACGCGGGCGAAGTCGGGACCGCTGCGGCTGCACCTGCTGTGCGGGCCGAGCCCGGCGGCCAGGCTGCGGGCCTACTGCCGGCTCACCGGCTTCGCCCCGGTGCTGCCGGAGTGGGGCTACGGCTTCTGGAAGAGCCGGGACTTCCATGAGCATCGCGACGACGTCTACGACGACTTCGACGGCTGTCGGTTGCACGGGATCCCGCTCGACGCGATCGTGCTCGACTCGCCGTGGGAGACGCAGTACAACACGTGGGAGTTCAACCCCCATCAGTTTCCGGACGCCGAGGGGATGGTGGCGGAGCTGCGGCGGGCCGGGGTGCGGACGGTGGTCTGGACGACGCCGTGGACGAACCTCGACTCGACCGACGGGCAGATCCCGCCGCAGGCGGAGTCGGAGCGGCTCCATCGGGAGCCGGCGGCGAACTACGCGGCCGGGGCGCAGGCCGGGTACTTCATCCGGGGGGCGGACGGCGAGCCGTTCGTGACGCAGTGGTGGATGGGGACGGGCTCGCCGATCGACTTCACCAACCCGGCCGCCGAGCTGTGGTGGCGGGAGCAGACGAAGCGGCTGCTGCGGCTGGGGGTCGAGGGGATCAAGGCCGACGACGGCGAGGGCTACTACCTGCCGGACGACGTCGGCTTCTTCGACGGGCGCACGGGGGCGCAGGCGGCGTGGGCGTCGGGGGGGATGTACCGGCGGTCGATGCAGCGGGCGCTCGACGAGGTCCACCCGGGGCGAGGCGTGCTGTTCGGGCGCAGCGGCTGGTCGGGCCAGCAGGCGACGGGGATGGTCTGGGGCGGCGACCAGGCGTCGGACTTCTGGTCGCTGCGGGTGTTGGTGGTGGCAACGCTGTCGGCGGCGTGCTCGGGCATCTCGAACTGGTCGCACGACGTCGGCGGCTACCTTGGCCACCGCCTGGTCGATCGGTGCCCGCCGGAGCTGCTGGTCCGGTGGGCGCAGTTCGGGTGCTTCACGCCGCTGATGCACGCCCACGGGACGAAGCCGCAGGAGCCGTGGACCTACGACGCCCGGGTGCTCGACGTCTACCGGGCGTACGTCGTCCTGCACGAGCGGCTGGTTCCGTACGTGCGGGCGGCGGCGGCGACGGCGGCGCGGACGGGCCTGCCGATCGTCCGGCCGCTGTGCCTGACCGACCCGACGGACCCGCGGGCGTGGACGATCGGCGACGCGTTCGGCTACGGGCCGGCTCTGTGGGTGGCGCCGGTCCTCGACGACGGGGCCCGGGAGCGGGAGGTCGGGCTGCCGCGGGGCGACTGGATCGAGACGTGGTCGGGCGAGCACGTTCGGGGCGGGGGCGAGACGGTGGCGCCGGCCCCGCTGGAGCGGATCCCTGTCTGGGTGCGGTCGGGCTCGATCGTCGTCAGCTACCCGGCCGATCACGTGGCCGAAGGGCTGGGCGACGTGGAGGAGGCGGCGCGGCCGCTGGAGGTCAGCCTGTGGGGCGAGCCGCCGGTCGGACAGGCGGGAGTGAGGCTGGCCGACGGGACGCGGATCCGATGGCGGCGGGGAGTGTGGTCGATCGACGCCGACCGGGAGGTCGTCTTCAGCGAGCGGGGGTGATCGGGCGTCGGCGGCGGCCGTGGCCGCCCGACAGCGCAAGGTGATTTCCTTCCTTCGGTGGGCAGACTCGGAGCATTGATTCGGTGCTACGGCAGTGGCCTTCCGGGTATAGGCAGGCCCGTGGTCCGCGCGGTCTGCTTGGCGCTCGTGGCCGTCGTGGCCGGTTGGGTCGTGGCCGGTCCGGCCGGGGCCGAGGTCGGGGCCGGTGCGTACCCGACGTCGCAGGCGATCGCGGCAGACGCCCAGTTCCTCGAGTACGCGCCGCCGCCGGCCCAGCCGGGGATCGTGTGCCTGGTCGACTCGGGGGTCGATCCGAATCCGGATACGGTTGGGGCGCTGGTCGGGGCGGAGGCGGAGATCCCCAGCTGGGGCACCGGCGGACGGGCTGGCGCAGGTCCTACCGACGGTCGAGGGCCATCCGGCTGGTCATGGCACCGAGATGGCCATGCTGATGGCCGCTCCGCAGAACGGATGGGGGATGGTCGGGATCGCGCCGACGTCGGTGCGGGTGTACTCGATTCGGGTGGTGCCCGGCGGGGGGAAGCACATTTTCGTTTTCCGCCTATAGCTATGGGATCAATGCGTGCCTCCACATTCGGATCGCGAGGTTCTGCCGTCGCCGTTGTTAATCTGTCGCTCGCTGGCCCGACGATGCCAACGACCGCCGATCTCGCCGATCTCGCGGATTCGGTGGACACGGCTAGGCAGCACGGCGTCAACGTCGTAGCGGCTGCTGGTAACGGCGGCGGGGCGGTGGCCTCATACCCTGCGGCTTACCCTTCGGTATTCGCCGTGGGCGCGATGTGACGCGTCAGATGAGGCCGCTCGCTGCGGCTTCTCGGCGCTCCAAGTAGTCGACGTCTCGCTCCGGGCTGCGACTCCGTAACTGGAGGCATTGATCAAGTATTTGAGGATGACGGCTCACCAGCCTTCGGCTACGGCTCGAGTCAGGCAGCTGCTCTCACCTCGGCCGTGCTGGCCGCGATACGCGCCTACGACCCCGGGATTAGTGTCACAGAGGCGGAGTTTTGCGTCTCGAACTCCGAGCTTCAGGGAGGCAACATTGACGTCGCCAAGGCCTTTACGTTCTGCGGACTTGGCAGCATCGTGCAAGCAGGTCTCGCGGCGGCAGCTCGGCCGATGGCCGCCTCCAACGTTACTCCGCCTACGGCTGGCCAGACCGCGACGGTCGTCGTTCCGACCACCTCCATTCTTGCCAAGCCTCGACTCGGTACCGTACGCCTGCGCCGCGGTAGGCTAACGCTTCATGTCTTGAATTGGAGGCGGGGTCTGTCGATCGATGTAAGGGTGCTCGCCAAGCGGGGGCAACACACTGTCGAAATCGCGAGGCGCATTGTTACGTCAAGTAAGATCTTCTTGGCCGTGCGGGTCGCCACGTCGGTTAAGGTGCGATTTGTGCTCTTGGGACCGCCGATGCGAGCGTCGCCATGGATTTTCAAGGTCGTCGGTTAGTTGAACGCGGGCAAGCCGTTCGGGGCTCGGCGGCCCTGAGCCTTAGTGCGATAGCCTTGCTGTGCTTTAGTCCTGTAACTCGAGGCGGACTGTTACAAGTTGGCGCGTGTGCCGGTTCCGTCGGGTACGTGAATCACTCCTGGGCTGCGTTTAACAATAGTGCTTCGTCTCTCCAAACTGAAGCCAATTGCGACCCTCTGAGGCCGCCAGTGATCGGCGGGCCACTGCCTTACACGTCGGGTCTATCTGCGTCGGATGCATTGGGAAATGAGACCGGGGTTCCTAAGGGAGCGTCGGCAGGATGGACATTCCTGGCACCGACAGGCACGACGATAGTCGCCTTATCGCTCGGTCGCGACCTGTATAAGCGCAATGACAATGCGTGGCGACTATTCGTTGACGATCAATCGGGCCAGCAACTCAACAGGGAGGACTGCGCGATCGATCCGTCCATGGCCTACCAGTGCGAGGTGTCAGGCACCTTGAACATGACCGGCTTGAACGACACCGCACTCTCCATCGGCGTGCTCTGCACGACCGGCTGCGTAGCCGGTTTCTCAGCCCACGACGTGCGGGCCGATCTCGACAGCGCCGTCGTGACGATCTCCGACCCGGTGCCGCCGACCGCCCCCACGGCTGCCGGCTCTCTGGCCCAGAGCGCGTGGCATTCCGGCTCGGCTGCCCTTGCCGTTTCGAGCGCCGACACCGTAGGGATCAGCCGGCTGCAGGTGGTCGGGCCGGCGGCCCATGTCCTGGCCAGCACCGACCAGCCCTGCGACTACACCTACACGACGCCCTGCCCGCAGGCGGTGGCCGTGCCTCTCGTCGTCGACACCCGTCGACTTCCCGACGGCATCGACCCCGTGACGATCACCGCGACCGACGCCGCGCAGAACACGTCGGCCACGACGATCGCCGTGATGGTCGCCAACAACCCGCCGCCCCCGCCGCTGCTGGCCGGCCTGCCTGACGGGCCGACGGCCCACGCCTCGGTCGACGTCACCGCCGGGCTCAGGGCCGTCGGCGTGCCGATCACCGCCGTCGGGTGGATGCTGTGCGGCGTGGCCTGCGGCCCGGCCCAGGTCGTGACCGTTCCGTCCGGCGCCGCGACCGCCGCCTTCACGGTCACCGCCCCGGCCGACGGCGCGTATACGCTCAAGGCGTATGCAGTCGACGCCGCCGGACATCGCTCGTCGCTCGTCACCGGGTCGCTCGACGTCGAGCGGGCTGGCTCCGGCGCGGCGGTCACGCTTCCGGCCGGGGCCAACGCCGGCGCGAGCCTGTCGCCGGTTGTTGGTCGCGGCGGCGTGCGGCTCCTGCTGAGTGTTCATCGCCGCAACCACGGTCGGCTCGAGGTCGACGTCCGCACGCGGCCCAGGAGGTCCGGCCGCCTCCAGTTGCGGCTTACGTTCGCCGGTCACCGGGCCCAGCACCGGGCGCTCCACCTCCACGCCGGCGTCGCCGCCGTGCTTGTCGGCGTCCCGCCGCGGGCGACCCGGCTCACCGTCGCCCTCTCCGGGCTCGGCACGCACGCCACGCGGCACGTCCGCCTCGCCGGGGTCTGAGCATGTGGGACAACCTCGCCAGCCGCCTCCAAGGCCGGCTCGTGGTGCTCGAACCGTTGGGACGCCACCACGCTGACGCCCTCTACGAGGTCGGACGCCCAACCGAGATCTGGGACTGGTGGCCGTTCAACCCGGCCGCGGATCGGGCCAGCTTCGGCGAATGGATCGACCGCGCGCTCGAAGCGGTGGCCGACGGCCGCGAAGCGCGGTTTGCCACGCTCGACGCCGAGACGGGGCAGCCGCTCGGCAGCACCGCCTACTGCACGCTTCGCCCCGAGCACCGTGGCCTTGAGATCGGCTGGACCTGGCTCACCCCGTCAGCCTGGGGCACCGGTGCCAACCCCGAGGCGAAGCTCCTTCTGCTCGGGCGGGCGTTCGACGAGCTCGGCTGCCAGCGGGTCGAGTTCGAAACCGACGAGCAGAATGGCCGCTCGCGCCGGGCCCTCGCCGCCCTGCCGGCACAGCATGAGGGCGTCCTCCGTGACCTTAAGCTCCTGGCCGACGGGCGCCGCCGCAGCTCGGCCATCTATTCGGTGCTCGCCTCTGACTGGCCCGACGTCCGCGCCAACCTCGGCCGTCGCGTCGACGACGCTGTCCGGCGTCGGGCCGCGGCCGCCCCAGCCGCCTGATCCGTACCACCGCCGCAAGGCCCAGACCGACCGCATCGTCGGGCACGGAACTCCAGCGGCGGAGCCGGTTCTGTGGCCAACGCGCCCGCGAGTTCGACCCCGGGACGTCGCGAGAGCATTTGAAACGGCGAGTTTGCGGGCAAGAAGTGATGCCCCTCACCTGGGAGATGCGAAGCGAACCCTGGTCCACCGGGGTACCAACGTGGCCACCGGTGAAGATAATCACGGCCGCCGATGGGGAGAACCGAGGGCCGCCGGTGGGCGAACCGATCGCTGCCCTTGGGGAGACCCGATGGCCGTTGACACGGGCTCCCACCATCGACGATCGCGAACCAGCAGACTTCAGCCGAGCCGGACGTCTACCTCGGATGTCTTGCCACTCAGATCGAGGAGGAGCCCCCACCATGGGCTGGCCCAGTTTCGGACGCAGCCGAGCGCACCGTCTTGAGGATGCCGAGCGGACCCGGGTCACCGAGGAGCGCTTCCGTGCTGAAGAAGACTGGTACGCCAAGAAGAGGGCCGCCGAGGAAGCCGCGGAAGAGACCAGGCAGGGCAAGGAAGGAACCACGCTGAGACGTGGGGCGTTCCGGTGGAGGTCGCGACCACTGGAGGGCAATCGGCTCTGGGTAATGATCTTGGTCGTCGCGCCGGTGGTCACTGGCATTGGCGCTGTTCGGAGGCTTCGTGGTCGCCCCGGGCGGCCCTCAGTACGGTGCGACCTGGGTGGCCGGCCGCGGAAATTCTCGCGTTCGTTGCCTGGGCAGTGCTCAGCTACCGCATGATCCGACGCTCGGGGGCCCGGCCGGTCACGGCGGGCATCGGGGCAGTCTCCGGCGCCCTGTGGATTATCGCGTCGTCGTTCATCGCGGCACTGCTCGTCGTGCTGGTCTTCGGTCTCATCACCGGTACTCCGTTCATCATCAGTGGCGCTCCGTAAAGAGGGCTAGCAGCTAGAGCCCCTCCTTGATCACGATGACCAGCACGATCAGGGCAAAGACGCCGAAGACGGCGGCGACGATCGCCACCTTGAGCAGGAAGAAGACGACGGCGATCAAGATGATCAGGCCTAGGAAAACCCGTGCGTACTGCAAATCGACTCCTCGGATTCAGGTGGCGCGGCGCGCGACGCCGCATCTTCTATCACCCCCCGCGCTCAGCCCCGACAAGCGTCCCTGCGCCGCTCGGCCGCGTCAGCCCGACGCGCCAGCATCCCGAACGACGTCAACCCGGCCGCCTCCGGGTCTACCGCACCTCGAAATAGGCCCCTGACCCCGGCCCCGCCACCTGATAGCGGCCGCGACACCAACGGGTGCGGCCCGTCACCGCCGGCCCAATCCGATACACCCGGCCGCCGGCCGCCGCGCTGCTCGCCGTCAGCACCGGCCGGGGCAGCGACGCCTCGCAGCGGGGACCGCTCGGGCCTGAGACGGCGACGAAGCCCGGGACCCGGCCGCCTCCCGCCGTTGCCGGCACCGTCGCCGTGAAGGTCGTCTGCGGCCCGCCGACGCCAGGGGACACCGCGATCGTCAGCGGCGGGGCCGGACCCGGGATCGGCCGCAGGCCGATCGGCAGCGCCCGGATCGAGGGGACCTCTCCCTGGTCGACGATCGTTCGCGTCACGCTCCGACCGAGGCTGTCGGACAGGACGACGCCCGCTCGCCGGTCGAGGATCAGGCGCTCGGCCAGCCGGCCGCTTCCGAGCCGGACCGCGACGCCCGGCCGGCCCAGTGGGTCGCGCGCCCCAGCCCGCTCCGTCACCGCTCCCGGGAGCGTCTCCACCACGCCCACGAGCGCCGCGCGCACCCGCGCCGCCACCGGCGTCGCCAGCAGGGCGACGATCGCCGTCGCGTCGCCCGTCGCCCGCACGGCCGACGCCGACCCCGTCCCGCCCAGGCGGATGCTGGCGCTCGCCACCCCGGCCACCGGGTTCCCCTCGGCCTGGCTGAACGCCGCCGTCGCCCGCCGCCCCAGCGCCGCCACCGCCTGGTCGACCCGCCGCCTCAGTCCCGCCACGTCGGTCGGCAGCGAGCCCACCTCGGCCGAGCTGAAGAGTCCGTCCCCGGCATCCGGCCCGCCGGTGCTCAGCTGCGGCGGCAGCCGGCCGTCGCCGGCGACGATCCCGTCGACTGAGACCGGGCGCGGGAGCACCGGCTGCTTGGACGCCAGCCACCGCGCCCGGTCGGCCGGCGACGCGAACCGCTGCGACAGCTCGATCGTCCGGGTCCGCAGCGTCCCGTCGCGGCCGACCCAGGTCTCGGTGCTCTCCCGCACGCTGAGCCAGACCAGGCGGGATGCCGCCGGCGCCGCCGGACGAGGCGGCTTGATCAGGGGCACCGGGACCCGGAGCGTCGTCGTCGTCCGCGTGTACCAGTAGGGCCCGGTCCCCGAGCCCGGCACGGCGGCCACGGTCGTGGCCGGTTCGGCCACCGCCGCTGCCTTGCCGGCCCCCCCGCAACCGGCGAGGAGGGCGATCGACGCCCCGCCGGCGATCGCCGCGCCGCCCCTCGCCACCAGCCGGCACCGGCGCCGCCGCCCCCTATCAGCCGCCCGCCGACGGCCGGGGAACGGCGACCTCCGCGTCACCGGTCAGCCCGTGACCGGCGTGCACGACACGCTGCTCGTGTCGATCGTCGTGCCGTCGAGGTTGATGAACGCCGTATCGGCGTGGCCCGGCGAAAGCGCCAGACGCAGCGCGCCGTAGTACTTCTTCTTCGTCTTGTCCTTCGACGACGGCGCCACCAGGTAGGCCGCGAGCCCCGGGTAGCTCGGGTCGATCGTCTTCGAGAGCTGGACGCCGCCGGTCCCCACCACGAACGACTCGGCCCCCGGGAGGGGCCGGCTGTCGATGACCCCGCTGAGGCCGGCCACCAGGTCGAGGTTCAAGCGGAAGTACTCGTGCTCGTGGCCCTGGAGCAGAAGGATCGTCCGCGCGCTCAGCAGGTTCCAGATCGGAGCCAGGTCGACCTGATCGTGGTGGGCGCCCGGGCTGAACCGCGGCCGGTGCATCATGGCGATGTAGCACGTGCCCTGGTGGGCCGCCAGGTCCGCCGCCACGAACCTCACCACGTCGGCCTCCTGCGGCCCCGGGCTCGCGTCGTCGGCGTTCGGGCCGCTGCCCTCGGTGACGAATGACGATGTGAGGTCGAGCAGGCGCCAGCCCATGCCCAGGTCCGTGGCGTACAGGTTCAGCTTGCCCTTGCCCATGACCGCCGACCGCTTGTGCTTCCAATAGGCGTCGTAGCCCGACAGCGGCGGGGTCGAGTCGAGCTCGTGGTTGCCCGGCGTCGGGTAGGTGATCGACGCGAGCTTTCCGAACGTCGGGTCGTAGTAGTGACTGAAATCCGACTTCGAGCCCGTCTGGTAGACGTCGCCGAGGTAGAGGAGGTCGGTCGGCTTGGCCGCGGCGATCATCGCCGCCACCTCGGCCGCCCGCTTGTTACTCGGGTTCGGTCCGTCGCCGACCGCCCAGACGACGAGCGGCTTGCCGCTGGCGGCCGGCGGCGTCGCCGCTCCCCCGGTCGCGCTGACCACGCTCGCGAGCACCAACCCCGCGGTGGCGACGGCGGTGAGGAGCCGCGACGGACGCATCCGCCGCCCACGATACCGGCCACCCGATCGCCGCCGGCGAATATTGTGTCGCGCCATGACCACCTTCGACGACCTCGACCGCTTGACCTCGGACGAGCTCCACGACCGGGCGGTCGATCTCGCCCGGCGCCGCCTCGACATCCGGTTCTTCTGGAAGCTCCTCGAGTCGCTGCCCGAGGCCAGGGCGGCCGCCGGCCAGCTCGGCGGGATGGAGGCCGACGTCCAGCACGCCTCGAGCCTTCTCCTCGACCTGCGCAAACGCGGCCGCCTCGACGAGGCGCTGCGGCCGCTCTACATCGACTACCTGCTCGCCCACGCCTCGCCCTCGACCTGAGCCCACCGCGCCGGCGACGGCGCCGCGGCTGGCTCGGCGCCTACTGGTAGCGCATCCGCCGCGGGGCATCCCGGACCCGCAGGACCTTGGCCGGGATGCCGCCGACGACGGCGTTGTCCGGGACGTCCTTGGTCACCACGGAGTTCGTCCCGATCACGCAGTTCTCGCCCACCCGCACCCCCCGTAGGATGCACGCGCCGTAGCCGATCCAGCAGTTGTGGCCGACCTCCACCGGCCGCTTGTAGATGCCCTGCTCGCGGATCGGTCGCTCCACGTCGACGACGCCGTGGTCGAAGTCGAGCATCATCACCTTGTCGGCGATGATGCACTCCCGGCCGATCTTGATCCGCCGAAAGCACGTCAGCGTGCACTCCTGGCCGAGCACGCTCTTGGCGCCGATCTCGACGACGCCCTCGTGCACACGGATCTTGGTGTCGTCGCCCAGCCACGACCAGCGCCCGAGCACGAGCCGGGCGCCCGGCGCGACCTCGAGGTGGACGCCCGAGCAGATGAAGGCGATCCCGTCGAGCTGGAGCCGGTCACCCAGACGCAGCTTGGCCCAGGCCAGGCGGCCGAGGAGGACGGCATAGCGGCGGTTGGCCATGTAGTGCGACCGCATGAACCGCCACAGCGTCCGCGGTCCGCCCTGAAGGGGCGGCGGCGGTCGGTGGACGACGGTCGCCGCGGCCTCGATCGGCGGCTCGGCGACCCGCTTGCGCACCGCCGCCGTGTCCCGCTGCTCCATCGCCGGCCTATCGTAATCCGTGGCGGCGCTCACCGATGGGATGATTGCCGACCGATGTCAGCTCCCTCCCTCGCCCGACGCCTGCTCGACGGCGACCGCCGGGCCCTCGCCCGCGCGATCACGCTCGTCCAGAACGACGACCCCGCTGGCTGGGACCTCGTTCGCGAGGTCTTCCCCCACACCGGCCAGGCGGCGATCTTTGGGCTCACCGGACCCCCGGGCAGCGGCAAGTCGACGCTGATCGGTTCGCTCGTCGCCCGGCGGCGGGCGGCCGACCGCCGCGTCGCCGTCCTGTCGATCGACCCGTCGTCGCCGTTCAGCGGCGGCGCCGTCCTCGGCGACCGCATCCGCCTGACCGACCACTTCCTCGACCCCGGCGTGTTCATCCGCTCGATGGCCAGCCGCGGCGCCCTGGGCGGGCTCTCGGAGGCCGCCCTCCAGGCCGCGCTGCTGATGGACGCCGCCGGCCACGACGACGTCTTCGTCGAGACCGTCGGCGTCGGCCAGGCCGAGGTCGACATCATCGACCACGCCGACACCGTCGTGCTCGTCCTCATTCCCGGGTCCGGCGACTCGATCCAGGCGCTCAAGGCCGGGGTGATGGAGATCCCCGACATCATCGTCGTCAACAAGGCCGACCACCCGCTGGCCGACACGATGGTCCGCGAGATCCGCGGCGTCCTGTCGCTCGCCCCGCAGCACGGCTGGCGGGTGCCGATCGTCAAGACCGAGGCGATCACCGGCGACGGCGTCGAAGCCCTGATCGGCAAGCTCGACGACCACCGCGCCTGGATCGAGGCGGAGGGCACCCTGAGCGAGCGCCGCCGCCGCAACCTCCGCGCCGAGGTCCTCGCCCTCGCGACCGCCCGTCTGCGCCGCGCCCTCGAGGCCCGCCTCCACGACGACGCCGACTTCCAGCGCATGCTCGACGACGTCGTCGCCCGCCGGCTCGACCCGGCCAGCGCCGCGCGGCTGATCGTCGAGCGGACGGTGTAGCGGCGTGGGCGTCGAGCTCCTGATCGCCCGCAACCCCGACCCCGACTCGAGCCTGCCCTTCCTCGTCCGCGTGCCGCTCGGACCGGGCGGCCTGGTGCTGAAGACGCGTGACACCTGGCCGCGGACGAGCAAGGTCTACTGCCACCGCGCCGACGCCTGGCCCGAGGATGCCGAGATCGTCGAGCGCCTCGCCGTCCGCACATGCCGCCGCCGCGGGCCGGCGATCGACCTCGTGCTCGACCGCGCCCGTGAGAACCGCTCGCAGATCGTCATCACGCAGGCCCGCGGCCGGGAGATGATCTTCTGGCAGTCGCCTCGCACGGCCAAGCAGGCCCGGCCCAACGTGCGCCTGCCGACGCGGCGGGCCGCCGCCGGCGTCCTCGAGGTCGTCGTCGACTCAGCGGAGAAGTACGCCTACAACTTCCGCCACCAGCAGGCCACCACCGTGCGCCGCCGGCTCCCGGCCGGCGACTACGCGGTCGAGCTCGACGACGTCGTCGTCGCGGCGGTCGAGCGGAAATCGCTCTCCGATCTCGCCGGCAGCCTGCTCTCCGGCCGGCTGACCTACGCCCTGGCTGAGCTGACCGCCCTGCCCCGAGCGGCCCTGGTCGTCGAGGATCGCTACAGCGCCCTGTTCAAGCTCGAGCATGTCGCCGGCGGCCGCGTCGCCGACGCCCTCGCCGAGGCCCAGGCCCGCTTCCCGTCGATCCCGGTGATGTTCGCCGAGACGCGTCCACTCGCCGAGGAGTGGACCTACCGGTTCCTCGGTGCCGCCCTCGCCGAGCTCGACGGCCACGCCGCCGCCGGGACCGATGCCGACGGTCCCCTGGCTGTGGCCGGCGGCGACGCCCCGCCCTTGGGCGCCGGCCGGACGCCGACCGCCCCGCGCTCGACCGCGGCCCCCAGGCGCCCGAGCGCAGCCCGCACGCGCCCGAGCGCCCCGAGTGCCGCGACCGCCGTCGACGCGGCCGAGGTCAGGCTCTGGGCCGCGGCCCGCGGCCTGCCCGTCGCCCGGCGCGGCCGCCTGGCCGCCGGCATCGTCGAGGCCTACCGCGACGCTCACCCGCCCGCCTGAGACGGAGTCCCCCGCCGCCCCCGCCCCGCCGGCCGCGGAGCTGAAGTCGACGTCGAAGCCGAAGCCGAAGCCGCGGCCGGTCCGGGTCCGGGCCGCGACGGTGCCGGGGCCGCGCCCCAGGCCGCCCGGTGCTCGAGCCGGACGACGAAGCGCAGCCCCGACCAGGTGGCGTCGATCGCGCAGACCTTGTTGTCGACGAGCCCGCCGGGCAGGATCAGCGCCCGCAGCTGTTGCTCGCCGAGGTCGGTCGGCTCGCCGGAGCTCCGCTTCGGCCAGGCGATCCACAGGCTCCCGGCCGGGACGAGGGCGGACTCGAGCCGGGGCAGGCGCCGCCGGAGCTCGGCCTCCCAGCGGACGAAGCAGAGGATCAGGTCGAGGTCGGCGGCGAGGCGGCGGAAGGGATCGACCCCGGCGAGGACGAAGTCCGCCGGCGCGCCGAGGATGGCGACGCGCTGGCCGGGCTTGAGGCCGAGCTTCTGCTCGAGCGGGGTGGCGGAGTATCCGGCCATCTCAGGCGAGTCCGGGTCGCCCGGGCGGCGAAACCGGCGGTCAGGTTCGCCGGGGCGGCGCGGGCGTGTGATCCGCGCGAGCATAGTCGAGCGCAACCTGGCAAGCCCGTTCGAGCTGCCGTCGGGCGGGCCCAACTTCTACGAGTTCGACGACGACGTCCTCTACTCGCTGCACATCGCCAACCAGGGCCGCGCGGCCGCCGACATCACCTACGACTTCCGCTTCGAGACGCGGATCGGCAACCCGGACACGTTCCTCTACAACACGGGCCCGATCGCCAGCCTCGACGACCCGCACTTCAACAAGCGGCAGTTCTACAGCGTGACCCGTACCGTCGGCGGGGTGGCGACCGAGGCTGCCGGGCGGCGAGACCGTGTTCGCCGGCCAGCGGGCGGACGGCTTCTACGTCGACCTCGGTGCCGTCTTCGACCTCGGTGACCTGCGGCCGTTCGAGAACCTCCACGCGTTCGGCGCCCTGCCGGCCCGCCCCGGCGTCGACGGCCTGCTCCAGTCGAACGTCCACACGATCGCCCTCCAGCTGCCGATCGCCATGCTCACGCGCGACGGGTCGATCCCGAAGGACCCGACGAGCGCGGCGGCGACGGTCGGCGTCTGGGCGACGGCGAGCCGCAACCGGGTTCGCTGGCCGGCGTGCCGACGGTGGAGACCGGTCCGTGGGTCCAGGTCTCGCGCCTGGGCAACCCGCTGTTCAACGAGGTCCTCGTGCCGCTCGGCCGAAAGGACGAGTGGAACGCCAGCGCGCCGTCCGGAGACTCGGCCTACGCGGCCGGTGTCGCCCAGCCGGAGCTGGCGAAGCTCCTGCCGGGCCTCTACCCGGGCGTCTTCCCCCACCTGGGCGCCTACACCAAGCCGCGGGCCGACCTGCTGGCGATCCTCCTGACCGGGATCCCGCCGGCGTCGTCTCGCCGACGTTCACCACCTACACCGGCAGCGTCCAGGCCGACCTCCTGCGCCTGAAGGTGGCGATCCCGCCGGTGAAGCCGACGGTCAAGCCGAGCGTGCTCGGGGTGCTCGGTGGCGGCCTCGCCGGCTTCCCCAACGGGCGGCGGGTGTTCGACGACGTGTTCACGATCGAGCTGCGCGCGATCGCCGGCGCGACCATCCCCCTGGTCGACCCGACGTTCAGCCCGGACGGCGCGGCCCTCGTGGTGACCGACGGCGTCGAGCACACGAGCTACCTGTCCTCCTTCCCCTACCTCGGGTTGCCCTCAGCGGCTACGACGTGCCGAGCTGATCCGACGATGTCCTCCGAGGAGCCGATCGCGCGACCCCATCCCGAGCACGCCGTCCTCGACGTCGGCGGCGACATCGGCGCCCTCGTCGTCCAGGCCGACGCCGCCGACCACGACCCCCAGATCGAGATCTGCCGGTCGGGCCAGGAGGCGGGTAAGCGCGAGCACCAGCACATCCTCGAGCGGCCGGTCAACGGCGCACGATGTACGCGGCGGTCTTCTACTCGCCGGCCCAGGGCCCCTACACGCTGCTCACCGACGACGTGATCCGGGAGACCGAGGTGGTGATCCGGGGCGGCAGCGTCACGACCCTCGACTGGCGAGGAAGCTAGGCACCCGCCGGCGGCCGGGTTCCTCCTTTTCGCGCCGATCACGAGGCATCCCGTCAACGGGCCCTGACGCCAAAGGGTCGATCGCGCAATAGTGGGTAGGCCTTGACCAGTCCCGGCTCGCCGATCGGCGTGCGCGGGCGGTCAAACTTACGGAGAGGGGATCAACATGCCTCATAGCATCCGCACGCGCAGATGCCTGCGTTCAGCCTCGGTACTCGCGTCCGTGGTCGCCGGCGGCGCGCTCGCCGTCGCCCCGGCCCAAGCGCTGGTGGCGGCGACCCACCCGACGAAGACGAACGTCGTCTGCAATCCCAACGTGGCGGCCGGGCACACGGTGATCTGCGGGGTGTCGGTGACCGACGTGGGTCGTAATCCCACGCCCCCCACCGGCACGGTGGCGCTGAGGACGAACGTCGGAGCGAATCGCGGCACGCTCAACCCGACCACGTGCACGCTCGTGCCGGTGCCGGGCAGCACGCGCACGTCGCGGTGCTCGTTCACCTATACCCCGCGCTTCATGCAGCCGACCCGGATCTACGGGAACTACTCCGGCGACGCCACGCACGCGCCGAGCCACGGGCATACGAACATCAACTTCACGCCCGTAGTCGGCCCGCCCCCGCCCCCGCCCCCGCCGCCGCCGCCGGTGGTCGACCCGGATGATGAGGGGCTCAGCTGCCTCGGGGACGTCCGCGAGGACAACGCCGAGCTGGCGGCCGCCGCGAGGGCCGGCAACCGGGTGCTCGAGGAGCAGATCCAGGCCGACATCCTGTCCGACAGGCCGGCGTGCTTCCAGTAGCCGGAACGGCAGGGGGCCCGCGCCGCCTGCCGTAGCAGCCCTGACCAGGCGGGTCCGCACGAGTGCGGGCCCGCCCGCGTCGTGGCCCGGCACGGGTGCTGATGGCCGGGTGCACCGTGGAACGGGCGGCGCCGTGCCTCAGCCGCCGGCGACGTCGCGGCGCAGGAACACGACGTAGGCCGCGAACGCGCAGGGCACGGCGTAGACGGCGCTGACCCACGCGGCTCGCACGATCGGCGACCAGTCGATCGGGTCGCGCAGGAAGCCCATCCAGGCGTCGAACTGGTGGGGCAGCAGGTACGGGCGCAGGAACTCGAGTCCCGGGACGATGTCGATGAGGTTGAGCATGAGCACGACCATCACGGTGCCCACCACGGCGCCGGCGCTGTTGTGGGTGGTGGTCGACAGGAGCACGCCGATGGCGACGATGGCGATCATCGGCAGGAAGTAGACGCCGAAGCTGGCGTAGACCAGCCCGAGCGCCTTGGCCGCCGAGACCGGCGTTCCCGACAGCGAGACGAGGCCGTTGAAGCCGGACTCGAGCGATCCGGCGACGGTCGCGACCGTGCCCATCAGGAGCAGGGCGATCAGCGCGTAGGTCACGGCGGCGAGGAGCTTGCCGGCGAAGATCTGGCCGCGGTCGAGCGACCGGGTGAGGATCGTCTTCAGCGTGCCGTTGTTGTCCTCGGCGGCGACGATGTCCCCGGCCACGAGCGCCGTGGCCAGCGGCAGCAGGAAGGCCGAGGCGAAGATCAGGATCACCAGCGGGACCGCCAGCCCCGACTGGTGGACGTAGCGCCCGAAGGCGACGTCGTTGGGGCCGCCGTTGCGCAGGCTCAGCGAGATCACGAAGATCAGGGGGACGGCGGTGACGATCCCCAGGCCGAGGTACGTGCGCTTCTGGGCGCGGAGCTTGAGCATCTCCCAGCGGTAGACGGTGAGGGTGCCGGGTCGCCTCACGCGAGCGCCTGCTCGGGCACGGCGTCGCCCTCGGTCAGGCGGAAGAAGAGATCCTCGAGCGTCGCCTGCTCGCTGGCCAGCAGCTTCAGCCCGACGCCGGCCTCGGCGAGGGCGATCGACAGCTCGGCGATCGTCGGCTCCTCGGCCCGCAGGCGGATGTCGTCCTCGCCGCGGCGGACGTCGACGACGCCCGGCTGGGCCCGGCTGACCCGGACGGCCCGCTCGTCGTCGGTCGTCCGCAGCCGGTACTCGGTCGTGGCCGTTCGCTTGAGCTCGGCCAGCTCGCCCTCGTAGGCCACGCGGCCGGAGCGGATGATCGCCACGCGGTTGCATAGCTCCTCGACCTCGGCGAGCTGATGGCTCGAGAGCATGACCGTGATCCCCTCGCCGGCCAGACGCCGGATCAGGGCGCGCATGTCGCGCATCCCGGCCGGGTCGAGGCCGGTCGCCGGCTCGTCGAGCAGCAGCAGGCGCGGGGCGCGCAACAGGGAGGCGGCGATCCCCAGGCGCTGGCGCATGCCGTGGGAGTAGCCGCCGACCTTGTCGTGGTCGCGCTGGTCGAGATCGACGATCCGCAGCGCCTCGTCGATCCGCCCGCCCGCGCCGTCGCCGTCGAACGCGGCCAGCAGGTCGAGGTTGCGCCGGCCGCTCATGTACGGGTAGAAGCGCGGCGCCTCGACGAACCCGGCCACCCCCTCGAGCGCCCGCGCCCCGTCGATCAGCGGGTCGCGACCGAACAGCTCGACCGCGCCCTCGTCGGGTCTGATCAACCCGAGCAGCATCCGCAGCGACGTCGTCTTGCCGGCTCCGTTGGGCCCGAGATAGCCGTAGACGTCGCCGGCGCTGACGTTCAGGCCGACGTGGTCGACGGCGACGAGCTCTCCGTAGCGCTTGACCAGGCCGGTGGCCCGGACGGGGGGCGAGGACCCCCCGTCCGCTGGCGCTGGCCGTCCGGCGCTCACAACCCGCTGGCCGCGAGCTCGGCCGCCGCGGGCCCGACCGAACCGACGACCACGTAGGAGACGCCGTTGCGGTCGAACTTGATCAGCGTCCCGAGCGCCGTCGCGATCTCGGTTCCCGTCGCGCCCTTGATCGAGACGCTCGGAAGCCCAGAGGACGAATCCGCCGCCCCCGCCGGCTTGGCCGCTGCCTTGGCGTCGCTCTTGCGCTCGATGACCACGATCGCGCCGAGGTGCTGCCCGTAGGTCACGATCGCCGCCGGCTGCTTGCCGATGGAGATCAGCTTGACCGCGGTCTTCGGCAGCGTGGCCAGCGAGGCCGGGGCGTCGAGGGCGAACGGGAGGGCGGTGCCGGCCGGGAGGGCGGCCAGCCGGCCGTGGCCGGTGCTGGCGCCGGCCTTGGCCACCTTGGCCGCCTTGGCCGCCGCCGCCGCCGCGGCGGGTGCGCCGGCCGCGGACGCCGAGCCGAGCTCGACCGTCTTGGCGTTGGCCGGCGGCTTGACCGTCAGGTCAGCCGGGGCCACCGCCCCGAAGGAGACGTTGCTGGCGGCCAGCTCGAGCACCGGCGAGGAGTCGTTCTGGGCGTAGACGGCGAACCGCAGCGGCGCTCCGTTCTCCGCGGCGAAGGCCAGCTCGACGTCTCCGAGCAGGCCGCCCGCGTGCTTCGGGGTGAACCTGACCGTGTAGGCCGGGGCGCCGCCGACGTTGGTCGGGACCGGTCCGGCGACGCCGACCTTGGTCATCACCGCGTTGATCGCGTCGGTGATCGTCTGGAGCGTCGGCGGCTGGTGCGCCGGCTCGGCGGCCGTCGCCTTGCGGACCGGGAGCGTCGCGTGGTAGACGGTGTTGCTCGCGCTGTCGAACACGGTCAGCGACCCGGGGGCGACCATGATCTGGGTGTCGCCGCGGCTCGACTGGAGCTCGAGCCGCAGATGGCCGTCGTTGCTCGCCCACAGGCGCCCGCTCGCACCCTTGAGCAGCGGCGTCGCGGCCGGGATGCTCGACGAGTCGATGAGGTTGTTGGTGAACTGGATGTCCGCGGTGATGCCGTCGATCTTCTTGCCCAGGAGGGCGTCGTGAATCGCCGCGGCGAGCGTCTTGGCCGCCGGGAGCCCGCCGCCGCCGCCGACGGCGACGGCCACGGCGGTGACCGTACCGGCGAGGATGAAGACGCCGGCGATCATCGCCAGCAGCTTGCGAGTGGGGAGACGACGAAGTGGGTTCACGGTGGGCCTTCCTGATCCGGGTGCTCAACCAGCGTAGGCCGAGCCTCTGAGAAACCCCTGACAGCCGGCAGCTCGAGCGTGAAGCGGGCGCCGTCGATCCTGATGCGACCACCGTGGCGCACAGCGGTGGCCGCGACGATCGACAGCCCGAGGCCCGAGCCCGGCTGCCCGCTCGCCCCGCCTCGCCAGAAGCGCTGGAGCGCCAGGTCGACGTCGGCGGGGGCGATGCCCGCCCCCCGGTCGCTGACCGACAGCAGGGCGGTGTCACCGGCACGCGCCAGCCGCACCGTGATCGGCTCGCCGGGTGGACCGTGGACGCGGGCGTTCTCGACGAGGTTGCCCAACGCTCGCTCGAGCGCGCCCCGCTCGCCGCGGACGGTCGCCTCCGCGTCGATCTCGACGGTGACGTCCGGCTGCGTCGCGCAGACGGCGTCGACGATCGCCCGCAGGTCGACCGGCTCGACGGGCCGGGCCGCCCCGTCCTCGCGCTCGAGCGCGAGCAGGTCATCGAGCAGGCGGGCCAGGCGGGCGGCGTCGGCTTCGATGTCGTGGAGGGCGTCGGCGTCGGCGCCGTGGCGGGCCACGTAGGCGGCGTTGCCTCGCAGCGAGGTGAGCGGCGTGCGGAGCTCGTGCGACGCGTCGGCCAGGAAGCGTCGCTCGGTGGCCTGCGCGCGTTCGAGCGAGTCGAGCATCCGGTTGAGCGTCTCGGCCAGCTCGGCCAGCTCGCCGCCGGTCTGGCCGACCGGCAGGCGCCGCGAGGCGTCCTGGGTGTCGGCGATGTCGCGCGCCCCGTCGGCCAGCCGGCGCAGCGGTCGCAGGCCGCGCTGGGTGAGGAGTGCCGCTCCGGCCGCCCCGAGCAGCCCGGCGGCCAGGGCGCTGAAGGCGACGAGGCCCCGCACCTTGCCCAGCGCGTCCTCGATCTCGGCCGTGCTCGACGCGACGAGGACGGCGCCGCCGGCCACCGGGCCGCCGGCCTCGGCCAGCGGCGCCACGTACTCACGGATCGGCTCGCCCGACAGACGGGCGTCGACGTAGGTGCTGCGTCCGGCGCTCAGCGCCGCGGCGAGCGCCGCCCCGGCTGGGAGCAGGCGCCCGCCGAGCGACGGCGACCGGGCGTAGATCCGCCCCTGTCGGTCGACGACCTCGACCGAGAGCTGTCGCCCCCCGAACGGCGCCTCGAGCGCCCCCGGGGCGCTCAGCACGCCCGGGGTCTCGGCGGCCACGCGGGCGACGTCGGTCGCCCCCGTGCGCAGCGTCGTGTCGAGGGAGCTGGCGAGCTGGTGGTCGACCAGGACGCGCACCGTGGCCCCGAGCACGGCGACCGCGCCGACGGTCGCGGCCGCGGCGGCGGCGATCAGCCGTCCCCGCAGCGTCGCGCGTCTCATCGGCCCAGCGTGAAGCCGACACCGCGCACGGTGCGGATCAGCGGCGGGTCGCCGAGCTTGCGACGCAGGTAGCCGACGTAGCGGTCGACGACGTTTTCGACGGCGGCGCCCCGCCACACCTCCTCGATCGCCAACTCCCGCGAGACCACGGTCCGGGCGTTGCGCAGCAGCAGCTCGAGCAGCTGGGTCTCGCGGGCGGTGAGCTCGATCGGCGCTCCGCGGCGGGTGGCGATCCGGGTCTCCGGGTCGAGCGCCAGGTCCTCGTAGGCGAGCGTCGAGGTGGCGTGGCGCCGGGTCAGGGCCCGCACCCGGGCGGCGAGCTCGTCCGGGGCGAACGGCTTGACCAGGTAGTCGTCGGCCCCGGCGTCGAGGCCGGCCACGCGGTCGGCGATCGCGTCGCGCGCCGTCAGCAGGAGGATCGGCGTGCCGACGCCCTTGCTCCGCAGCCGGCGGCATACGGCCAGCCCGTCCATGCCGGGCATCGACACGTCGAGGATCACGAGATCCGGCGCCCGCCGCTCGATCTCGACCAGGGCCTGCGGGCCGTCGGCCACGCTGCGGACCTCGTTGCCCTCGGCTCCGAGCGTCCGCTCGAGCATCCGGCGGACCGGGGCGTCATCGTCCACGACGAGCACGAGCACCGGCCGAGTGTAGGCAGGCGGTCGCTCAGCGGTCGCCGCCGACGACCACCGGCGTCGCCGAGCTGTGGACGGTCTGGTCGCGGCCGCGGCCCTTGGCCGCGTAGAGCGCCGCGTCGGCGCGGGCGACCAGTTCCTGCGCCCGCTCGCCGTTCCACGTGGCGATCCCGGCCGAGCAGGTCTGCGCGAGCGGGACGACGGCGCGCAGGCGCTCCACCACGACGACCGCGCGGTCGACCGGGCAGTTCGGGAGCAGCAGCGCGAACTCCTCGCCGCCGTAGCGGGCCATCAGGTCAACCTCCCGCAGGAGCGGGAGCCAGGCGCGGCCGAGGTCGCCCAGGAGGGCGTCGCCGGCCGGATGGCCGCGGCGGTCGTTGAACTCCTTGAAGCGGTCGAGGTCGAGCATGGCCAAAGCGACTGGGTAGCCGTAGCGCCGCGCCCGGGCCAGCTCGCGCGGAACCTCCTCCTCCCAGGCCCGGCGGTTGCTCATGCCGGTGAGGGCATCGGTCCGCGACTGCGTGGTCAGGCGGGCGATGAGCTTGCGGCGCTCGATCAGCGCCCCGACGCGGACGGCGAGCTCCTCGTTGTTGAACGGCTTGCGCAGGTAGTCGTCGCTCCCCGCCTCGAAGCCGCGCGCCACGTCGGAGCCCTCCGACCGGGCGGTGAGCAGGAGCACGGGGATCGCGCTCGTCCGCGCGTCGGCCCGCAGCCGGCGGGTTACCTCGTAGCCGTCGAGTTCGGGCATCTCGACGTCCAGGACGATCCGTCAGCCCCAGCGAGAGCTCGAGCTCGGTGTGGATGGCGGCGGCGTCGGCCAGCCGCCCGGACACGCGGACGGCCCCCAGCTCGCCGGCGAGGGCGGCGACGCGATCGGCGCCGACCACGCCGGCGCTCCCCTTCAGGGCGTGGGCGAGGCGGCCGGCGGCGGCGGCGCCCCCGGCGGCGAGGGCACCGCCGAGCGCCTCGACCGTCGTCCACGACCGGCCGATGAAGAGCGCCAGTTCGCGCGGCCGCAGGGGCTTGCCGAGGTAGTCATCCATTCCGGCCGCCAGGCAACGTTCGCGGTCGCCCGTCAGCGCGTTGGCGGTCATCGCGACGATCGGCGTGTGGCCGGCGGCGCCCTCTCGGCGGCGGATCTCGGCGGTCGCTCCGTACCCGTCGAGGTCCGGCTCTGGCGGTCCATCGACACGCGCCCGAACTCGCCGCCACGAGCACCATTCCGTCCCCCCCGACGGCGGCTTGCGGCTCGTGCGGGAGTGGCGCGGCCGCGGTCACCTTCGAGTGCATCGGCACTATGCGCGCTGAGCCTGAAGGGTGATTCGCCCGCCGGCGCCGCCGCCCTCAGGTGGCGTGGGACCGGGCGAGCTCGACCAGGAGCCGCACGCCGAAGCCGGAGCCGCCCTTCTCGGCGTAGGCCCGGCCGAGGTTCCAGGCCGTCCCGGCGATGTCCAGATGCGCCCAGGGGGTGTCCCCGACGAAGCGCTTGAGGAACTCGGCCGCGGTGATCGAGCCGGCCTTGCGCACCTCCGGGGCGTTGTCGAGATCGGCGTATTTGCCCTTGACCAGGTCGGCGTACTCCTCGTGGAGGGGCAGGCGCCAGACGAGCTCGCCGGTGGCCGTGGCCGCCGCCGTCACCGCCGCCGCCCAGTCGTCGTCGTTGCTGACCAGGCCGGCATGGGTCGAACCCAAGCTGACGATGATCGCGCCGGTCAACGTCGCCAGGTCGACCACCCGCTCGGCGCCCTCGGCGATCGCGTGGGCCAGGCAGTCGGAGAGCACCAGGCGCCCCTCGGCGTCAGTGTTGTTGACCTCGATCGTCGTGCCGTTCATCGCCCGGACGATGTCGCCGGGTTTGACCGCCCGGCCGCTGGGCAGGTTCTCGGTCGCCCCGATCACGGCAACGAGCTTGACCGGAAGGCGCAGGCGCGCGATCGCGCCGACCGCCTCGAGCACGGCGGCGCCGCCCGACATGTCGAACTTCATCTCGCTCATCGCGGCCCCCGGCTTGATCGAGATCCCGCCGCTGTCGAAGGTGACGGCCTTGCCGACGAAGCCGAGCACCGGACCGGCGGCGTCGGGGCCTTCGTAGTGGAGCGTGATCAGGGCCGGCTCCTGGTAGGTGCCCTGGGCGACGGCGGCGAACGCGCCCATTCCGCGGGCCATGATCTGCTGGCGCCCCTCGACGGCGACGGCCAGGCCGTCGAGCTCGTCGGCCAGGCTCTGGGCCCGCTCGGCCAGGTGGGTCGGCGTCATGTCGTTGGCCGGCGTATTCTGGAGCACCCGGGCCGCGTTGACGGCCCGGGCGATCGTGTCCGCCCGGGCGACGGGCTCGCTCACGTCGTGGTGGGCGGAGACGATCAAGGCGGCCAGCGGCGGCGGCGGGCGGTCCTCCTCGCCCTCGGGCTGAGACTTGTACTGCTCGAAGCGGAACTCGGCCAGGCCGGTCCCCTCGACGAGGGCGCCGACCACGTCGTCGCCGACGTGGTGGGGTACCTCCCAGCACAGACGGCGAGCCCCGAGGTCGGCGGCGCGCTGGGCCGCCAGCGCCGCGACCACGCGGGCCCGCTCGGCGGTGAAGTCCTCGCGCGAGCCGAGCCCGGCGAGCAGCCAGCGCTTGCCGGCGGCATGGGTCAGGGCCAGCTTGCGGTAGGCGCGCTTGGCCTCGCCGCTGTCGAGCAGGGCCTGGAGTGCCCCGTCGTCGGTGTCGTGGGCGACGTCCTTGCCGTCGAAGACGCCGACGACGACGGTGTCGGCGTCGGTCTGGCCCGGAGCGTCGGTCGTCGCCGTGACGTTCATCCCGGCGAGCATAGCGGCCGGTCTCCTGGTCAGGACGGCGCGCGTGACCTAGGATTCTCCGCCCGACCCCGAGCCTGGAGAGGCCGCCGTATGCCCAAGACCGTGATTCTCGGCACCGCCCGCACCCCGATTGGGAAGCTCGGTGGCGGCCTCGCCTCGCTCGACGCCACCGATCTCGGAGGGATCGCGATCGAGGCGGCGCTCGATCGGGCCGGCGTCGACCCCGACCAGGTCGACCACGTCGTCATGGGTCAGGTGCTCCAGGCCGGCCAGGGCCAGATCCCGTCGCGTCAGGCCCAGATCAAGGGCGGCATCCCCAAGGAGGTCTCCTCGGAGACGATCAACAAGGTCTGCGCCTCGGGCGTGCGGGCGGTGGCCATCCTCGACCTGGCGATCCGCTCCGGCGAGGTCGAGGTCGGCGTGGGCGGTGGCATGGAGTCGATGTCGAACGCCCCCTACCTCCTCCCGGGGGCCCGGTTCGGGCTGCGCATGGGCGACGCCCAGGTCCTCGACGCGATGATCAAGGACGGTCTGACCAACCCGTTCTCCGGCAAGCACATGGCCCAGGAGGCGAGCGAGGTCTCGGCGGAGCTCGAGATGACGCGGGCCGACATGGATCGCTGGGCCCTGCGCTCGCACGAGCTGGCGATCCGGGCCACCGACGACGGGCGGCTGCCGGAGGAGATGGTCAGCGTCACGATCAAGAGTCGCAAGGGCGACAAGGTGGTCGAGGTCGACGAGTCGCCGCGCCGGGACACCACGCTCGAGACCCTCGCCCGGCTGCCGCCGATCTTCACCAAGGACGGATCCCACACCGCCGGCAATGCCCCGGGGGTCAACGACGGCGCCGGAGCCATCGTCGTGGCCAGCGACGCCTGGGCCGCCGCCCACGACAAGGAGGTGCTGGCCGAGATCCTCGCCCAGGCCCAGGTCGCCGACGACTACGCCTACCTGGCCCGCACGCCGGCCGGGGCGGCACGCAAGGCGCTCGCCAAGGCCGGCCTCGAACCGGAGGACGTCGACCTGTGGGAGATCAACGAGGCATTCGCCTCGGTCACCCTCAACTCGATCCGCCTGCTCGGCCTCGACGAGGACCGGGTCAACGTCAACGGCGGGGCGGTCGCCCTCGGCCACCCGATCGGCGCGTCCGGCGCCCGGATCATCGGCACCCTGGTCCACGAGCTGCGCCGCCGCGGCGGCGGCGTCGGCTGCGCGGCGATCTGCTCGGGCGGCGGCCAGGGCGACGCCGTGATCGTCAGGGTGGCCTAGCGGCCGCGTCCGTAGAGCAGGCGCGAAGGCCGCGAGCTCGAGGCCGGCGGTGGCCGACGGCGTGACCAGCGCGGCCCCGAGGCTGGCCAACATAGGGGCGATCGACGACGGCGGGCATGCCGACGTCTAGCCGGCTGGCGGCCGGCGCTACCTCCGTAGAGGTCGCCCTATCGGTGGGAGTCGACCCGGATGGGCGCTGCGTCGAGTCGGCACCCGCCGGCGCGATCACCCCCGCCGGGCGGCGCTCGTCAACCGGCGGCGGGGGCCGCCGCGGCTACTTCCAGACGCGGACGTAGTCGACCGACGTCGTCGCCGGCAGCGGGGTCCTCGCCGGGTCGAACGCGTTGCCGGCGACGCCGAGGGCCTGGGTCAGGGCGACGAAGAACGGCTGGTCGAACGGCTGGGCTCCGGTCAGCCCGCCGGCGGCGAGATAGCGGTCGACGAGGCACGGCGTCCCGTTGATCGTGATCGTGAAGCTCCCGGGCGCCCAGACGACGGCATAGTCGTTGTAGCTCGAGAGGGCGATCCGGCAGTTCGTCGCGGTCACCGTGTTGGTGCTCGTCGCCGGGTCGATCGTCGCCGGGTCGTAGTTGTAGTGGAGGTAGGGAACGTCCAGCCAGGAGTAGCGGCTGTAGAACTCGGAGAAGTCGACCTCGCCCGAGTCGGGCCAGCTCGGCCCGTAGCGGGTGTCGTCGACCGGCCACAGCCACAACGTCTCCTGGAGGCCGGCCGCCGTCGTCTGCGGCAGCAGCGCCCGGACCTCGAAACGTCCGTAGGCCTGGTGGAAGCCGGTGTAGGTGCTCACCATCCCGCTCGTGTACTGGGTCCGGAACGCGCTGCAGGTGAAGGGTGCCGCCTCCCGGCGGGCCGTCAGGTGGAGGGCGCCGCCCGATACGGAGATGTTGCGCGCCGAGTCGACGTAGCAGGCCTCCGACCCGGCGGGACCGGTGGCGAACCCGCTCGTCGCCGTCACCTGGGGCGTCCACCACGACCGGTTGAGCGCCGTGGCGTCGCCCGTCACGGCGGCGAACTCGTCGTCGAAGGTGCAGGTCCAGGCGCCGCCGCCGGGCCGGCCGGCGGGGATCTCGCCTCCGCACGCCTTGGCCGCGACCGCGACCGTGACCGGCCGGGCCGGCCGAGCCGATGCGGGCGCGGTGACGGCGAGGAGCACGGCGATCGTCCCGAGGGGTCGGAGCGCCGCGCGGAGAGCCGTGCGCGATCGCGGGCGTCGAGTTGGCATGACCCGAGCAGTATCGGTGCGGCGGCGGACCGGCTTGAGGGTGGGCCGCCCGACATCCGGACCGCCGGGCCCTGGCCGCGCCCGACCCGGCCCGTTACCCTGAGGTCATGGCGAGCGAGGCGCAGGCACCAGCGACGACCGCGGTCCCGGACGCCGGGCCGGCTCCGCGCCGGACGATGTCGGGCGTGCCGATCGCCCCGGTCTACACCGAGGGCGACCTCCCGGCCGACGCCGGGGCGGCGATCGGCCGGCCGGGCGAGTACCCGTACACGCGGGGCATCCACGAGACGATGTACCGCGGGCGGCTGTGGACGATGCGCCAGTTCGCCGGCTTCGGCACGGCCGAGGAGACCAACGAGCGCTTCCACTACCTGCTCGGCCAGGGCCAGACCGGCCTGTCGACGGCGTTCGACATGCCGAGCCTGATGGGGCACGACTCCGACCACGCCAAGGCGCTGGGCGAGGTCGGCCGCGAGGGGGTGGCGGTCGACACGCTCGACGACATGGCCACCCTGTTCGGCGGCATCGACCTCGGCGAGGTCAGCGTGTCGATGACGATCAACGCGCCGGCGGCGATCATGCTCGCCTTCTACGTCGTCGCCGCCGAGGCGGCCGGCGTCCCGGCCGACCGCCTGTCGGGAACGATCCAGGCCGACATCCTCAAGGAGTACATCGCCCAGAAGGAATGGTGCTTCCCGGTCGACCCGGCGATGCGCCTGTGCGGGGACATGATCGAGTGGTGCACGCAGAACATGCCCCGGTGGCACCCGATCTCGATCAGCGGCTACCACATCCGCGAGGCCGGGTCGACGGCGGCCCAGGAGCTGGCGTTCACGCTCAAGGACGGCCTGACCTACGTCGAGCAGGCGATCGACCGGGGCCTCGACGTCGACGACTTCGCGCCGCGGCTGTCGTTCTTCTTCAACGCGCAGATCGACTTCTTCGAGGAGATCGCCAAGTACCGGGCGGCCCGGCGGATCTGGGCGCGGGAGCTGCGGGAGACCTACGGCGCCAAGAGCCCGCGGTCGTGGCAGATGCGCTTCCACACCCAGACGGCCGGCGTCTCGCTCACCGCCCAGCAGCCGCTCAACAACATCATCCGCACGGCGATCGAGGCGCTGGCCGGCGTGCTGGGCGGCACGCAGTCGCTGCACACCAACAGCTACGACGAGGCCATGGCCCTACCGACCGAGCAGGCCGTGCGGGTCGCGCTGCGCACCCAGCAGATCATCGCCCACGAGACCGGCGTGACCAGCACCGTCGACCCGCTCGGCGGGGCCTACTTCGTCGAGGCGCTGACCGACGAGCTCGAACGCCAGGCCTACGCTTACTTCGCCCGGATCGACGAGCTCGGCGGGATGGTCGAGGCGGTCAAGCGCAACTTCCCCCAGCGGGAGATCGCCGACGCGGCGTTCGAGCTCCAATGCCAGATCGACGCCGGCGAGCGGATCGTCGTCGGCGTCAACGCCCACACCGAGGCCGGCGCCGACGACACCGAGCTGCTGCGGATCGACCCCCTGCTCGAGCGCAAGCAGATCGACCGCCTGGCCGCCGTCCGCGCCCGCCGCGACGGCGCCGCCGTCGAGCGCGCGCTGGCCGCCCTGCGGACCGAGGCGGCCACCGACGCCAACCTGATGCCGGCGCTGATGGCCTGCGCCCGGGTCCATGCCAGCGAGGGCGAGATCGTCGAGTCGCTCCAGCAGGTCTTCGGGACCTACACCGAGTCGCCCGTCTTCTGAGACCGCGGCCGCGGCGCCCGGCCCCCAGGTGGTCGGTCTCGCCAGCGAGACAGGCCACTACGCCGACGGCATGTAGCCCTGGGCGGGAATGACCGCCGGCCGGCGCCGGCGCCGGTGGCCGCCCTCGCGGAGCTCGGGCCGGGGCGCGAGGCGGACGATCTCGGCCACGCTGGCGGCCAGGGCGGCCGGGAGCGAGGCGACCGCCGGCAGGGCGACGGGGTCGGCGTAGCAGCCGAAGACGAGCCGGCCGCCGTAGCTGAACATGCCGACCGACAGGGCGTGGCCGTCGGGGAGGGGGACGACGGGCACGGCCTCGAGCATCTCGGCGCCGAGGAGGTAGACGGGGACGCGCGGGCCGGCGACGTTCGACACGGTCAGGTTGAACACCTTCGCGCTGACGGCCAGGCGGGCGGCCGGCCCCTTCAGCAGCCCGGGCAGGAGGGCCATCGCGTCGATCAGCCTCTCGTGGGCCTCGGCCGTCTGGTCGCGCTTGAAGTCGGCGCTGGCCGCGCGGATGGCCAGCAGGCGGTCGACGGCGTGGGGGCGGTCGATGGGGAGGTCGACGAACACGCAGGAGACGCGGTTGCCGAGGCTGCCGGCCTCGGCGTCGGCGCGGACGCTGACCGGGACCATCGCCCGCAGCGGGTGGGGGCGGCCGCCGGCGTCCATGATCTGGCGGCGCAGGGCGCCGGCGACGACGGTCAGGGCGACGTCGTTGAGCGTGGCCGCGAACCGCTTCTTGACCGCGAGCAGGGGAGCGAGCTCGGCCGCGTGGTGAACGAGGGTCCGGCGCGGGCCGATCGGGACGTTGACGAACGAGGCCGGCGCCGGGCGCAGGACGTCCTCACCGACGGCGAGGGCCGCGCGGCGCAGGCTGTCGGCGAGGCGGACGCCGCGGGCCGGGCTGACCGCCATCCGGGCCAATCCGCCGGCCAGGCGCAGGGACTCGCCGCCGCGGTCGGCCAGGGCGTCGAGGGCGAGGCGGGTCGAGCTGGGCCCGGGGGCGGCCCGCCAGTGCTCGGGCGGCGGCGGCGGCTGGTCGGGCGAGATGTCGAGCAGGAGCAGGGCGAGCTCGACCGCCGACTTGCCGTCGACCATCGCGTGGTGGACCTGCATCACCAGGCCGATCGTCCCGTCGTCCAGGCGCGGCGCCAGGAGCACCCGCCAGAGCGCGCGGCCGCGGGGGAGCTGCTGGGAGAGTGCCCGGTCGCCGAGCTCGTCGAAGTGGGCTCGGGTCAGCGTCTCGCCGGGCTCGGCCAGCCCGAGCACGTGGTGGGCGACGTCGAACCGCTCGTCGTCGACCCAGACCGGCTCGGCGATCCCGCCGGGCGGGAAGGCGAGCCGCTGGCGGAAGCGGGGGGCGTGGCGCAGGCGCCCGGCGATCGACGCGCGCAGCCGCCCGACGGTCACCGGTCGGCCGTCGGGCCGGGCGGAGAAGAATCCCTTCCAGGCGATGTGCATGTGGGCGGCCGGGCTCTCGACCCGCAGGAACGAGCCGTCGAGCGATGTGAGTCGGTCGGTCCCCATCGCCTGAGTGTGACCGATCGCCCGGCCGGCGCCTATGGACCGTGGGGCCAGACCGACGCCGGCGCGATCACCAGGCCGACGGCTCGTAGTCCTTGAGCACGCAGCCGTGGAGATCCTCGCCGGCCTCGCCGCGGACGATCGGGTCATAGACGCGGGCGGCGCCGTCGACGAGGTCGAGCGGAGCGTGGAAGCCGTCGTCGGCCAGGCGCATCTTCGTCGGGTGCGGCCGCTCGTCGGTGATCCAGCCGGTGTCGACGCTGGTCATCAGGATCCCGTCGGTCTCGAAGAGCTCCTGGGCGCTCGTCCGGGTGAGCATGTTCAGGGCGGCCTTGGCCATGTTCGTGTGCGGGTGGCCCGGGCCCTTGTAGCCGCGGCTGAACTGCCCCTCCATGGCCGTGACGTTGACGACGTACTTGCGCCGGGCGGCCGACGCGGCCAGGGCCGGACGCAGCCGGCTGAGGAGGATGAACGGGGCGCTGACGTTGCACAGCTGGACCTCGAGCAGCTCGAGCGGGTCGACCTCGTCGACCCGCTGGACCCAGCTGTTGGACGCCGCCAGGTCGGGCACGAGGCCGCCGGCGTCGATCGCCGTGCGGGCGGCGATCCGCGCCGGCGAGGCCGACCCGGCGACGAGGGCCAGAGCCGTCAGCTCGTGGGCGGCCGCGGGCCCACCGGCCCCGGCGGCAGCGAGGGCGGCCGGATGGGCGGGGACCGCTCCCAAGCTCAAGATCTCGGGTCGGTCGCCCGCCTCGACGGGAGCCGACTCGGCGGCCACGAGGGCGGCGTAGGCGCCGGGCGAGCGGCGGACGGTCTGGGCGGCGTTGTTGATCAGGATGTCGAGCGGTCCGGCGGCGGCGACCGACGCGGCCAGCTCGTCGACGAGGGCCGGGTTGCGCAGGTCGAGGCCGACGATCCGCAGGCGGTGGAGCCAGTCGCCGCTGTCGGGCATCGCCGCGAACCGGCGGGCGGCGTCGCGGGCGAAGCGCGTGGTGATCGTCGTATGGGCGCCGTCGCGCAGCAGGCGCAGGGCGATGTACATGCCGATCTTGGCCCGCCCGCCGGTCAGCAGCGCCCGCCGGCCGGTCAGGTCGGCGCGGGCGTCGCGGCGGGCGTGGTGGCCGGCGGCGCACGCGGGGCAGAGCTGGTGATAGAAGGCATCGACCCTGGTATAGCGGGCCTTGCAGACGTAACACGCCCGGGCGCGGCGGAGCGTCCCGCCGGCCTGCGCTCGCAGCTCGAGCCCCTGCGTCTCGTCGTCGATCCGCCCGGCCGCCCCGGTCGCCGTGGCCGCGGTCACCGCCGCGTCGTGGGCGGCCAGCGCCCCCCGCCGCTCGGTCCGCCGGCGGCGCTTGACCTGCTTGTAGAGCCGGGCCGTCGCCCGCTGGACGGCGAGGGCGTCGGGATGCTCGATCGGCAGCGTCTCGGCCGCGGCGAGCACGCGCAGCGCGAGGTCGAGCTCCGCCGGATCGATGCCATCGCTCATCGGCTGATCATCCCAAGCCGCGCCGGCCGGGCTCGCGGCGGTGGCCTGGGAGCCGGATCGTCCGGCCGGGCCGCCGCCGGCAGGAGGGGTCGACGGTCGGGCGGCCAGGGTCGACTACAATCGGCCGCGCCCCGGCCCGGCACCCCGCGCATGCCCGCCACCGACTCCCAGAACAAGATTCGCGTCGTCGTGGCCAAGCCCGGCCTCGACGGGCACGACCGCGGGGCCAAGATCATCGCCCGGGCGCTGCGCGACGCCGGCATGGAGGTCATCTACACGGGTCTCCACCAGACGCCCGAGCAGATCGTCGAGACCGTGATCCAGGAGGACGCCGACGCGGTCGGGCTGTCGATCCTCTCGGGCGCCCACATGACGCTCGTGCCGCGGATCGTCGACCTGCTCCACGCCCAGGGGATCGACGACGTGGTGATCACCGTCGGCGGGACGATCCCGGCCGACGACATCCCCGAGCTCAAGCGGCTCGGCGTGGCCGAGGTGTTCACGCCGGGGGCGTCGACCCAGTCGATCATCGACTTCATCCGCGGGGCGGTTGCCGCCGCCGCCTGAGCCCGCCGCCGAACCCCCGACTGACTGGTCAGTCAACGAGCACGATACGATCTGGCTTTCCCTTGTCAGCGAGGAGCGTCACTGAATGAAAATCTGCGTCCTGGTCAAAGAGGTGCCGGACGCCGCCGTCCGGAAGCGGATCGACCCGTCGACCGGGCGGATGGACCGAAGCGGTGAGAGGAATCTCAACCCGTACGACACGCACGCGATCGAGGCGGCCATGCAGATCAAGGAGGGCGGAGTCCTCCCGGTCGAGGAGATCGTCGCCGTGACCATGGGCCCCGAGACGGCGGTCCGGGCCCTGCACAAGGCGGTCTCCCTCGGAGCCGACCGGTCGGTCCACCTGAGCGATCCGGCCCTGGCCGGGTCCGACGTGGCCGCCACCGGCTACGCCCTGGCCCAGGCGCTGCGGCGCGAGGCGCCCGACCTCGTCCTCCTCGGCCAGCAGTCCGACGACGGCGAGTGCTACACGATCGGCGCGGTCGTCGCCGACCACCTGGAGATGCCGACGCTGACCCAGGTGATCAAGCTCGACGTCGAGGACGCCGGCGACGGGCACGGGCCGCGGCTGCTCTGCGAGCGCCAGGCCGAGTACGGCTACGACACGGTGGCGGTCGAGCTGCCGGCGGTGATCGCCGTCGGCGACGCGATCAACGAGCCGCGCTACCCGTCGCTCAAGGCGATCATGGGGGCCAAGAAGAAGCAGCTCGACACGCTGTCGGCCGCCGACGTCGAGATCGACGGGGCGCGGGTCGGCGGCGAGCACTCGGCGGCCCGCTGGACCGGGGCCAAGGCCCCGCCGACCAAGGCGCCGGGGGAGATCATCGAGGACGAGAACACCGACGAGACGGTCGCCAAGATCGTCGACTGGCTGGCCGAGAGGAAGCTGATCTAGTGTCCGACATCCTGGTCTACGCGCTCCACTACGAGGGCGCCTTCAACAAGAACTCGCTCGGCGCGGTCAGCGAGGCGGCGCGGCTGGCGGCCGAGCTCGGCGGGGAGGCCCACGCGATCGTCGTCGGCGACCCGGAGTCGGCGTCGGCGGAGCTGTGCGCGACGCTCGGCGCCTACGGGGCGACCAAGGTCTACCGGGTCGACGGCCCGGAGGGGCTGGCCCAGCCCGTGGTCGACGCGATGGCCGCCGTGATCGGCGACCGGGGAATCGGCTACGCCGTGTTCGGCGGCGGCCTGCTCGGCTTCGAGATCGGCGCCGGCCTGGCCGCCCGGCTGGGCGCGGGCGTGGCCATGGAGGTCACCGCCGTCCGGGTGGTCGACGGCAAGCTCGTGGCCGAGCGGCCGATCCTCGGTGACTCGGCGATCTCGGAGATCGAGTACCGCAGCGCCGTCGGCATCGTCATCGGCCGCCTGAACGCCTTCGAGATCGCCGTCCCCGGGGAGGGCTCGGCCGAGGTCGAGGACTTCGCCGTCGAGTTCTCGCCGTTCTCCGGCCGGGCGACGATGATCAAGCGGGGCGAGCAGCGCGGCGCCGACGTCGACATCGAGGGCGCCGACCTCCTCGTCGCCGGCGGCCGGGGCCTCGGCAAGGCCGAGGGCTTCGCCCTGTGCGAGGCGCTGGCCGCGGCCCTCGGCTCGAGCAGCGCCGTCGCGGCGACCCGGGCCGTGGTCGACGCCGGCTGGTACCCCTACGCCGCGCAGATCGGCCAGACCGGCAAGACCGTGGCGCCGAAGCTCTACCTGGCCGCCGGGATCAGCGGGGCCATCCAGCACAAGGTGGGGATGCAGGCGGCCGAGAACATCGTCGCCATCAACAAGGACGCCAACGCCCCGATCTTCGAGTACTCGGATCTCGGGGTGGTCGGCGACCTCAACAAGATCCTGCCCAAGCTGACCGAGGCCGTGAAGGCCAAGCGGGCCGGCTGACGTGGCCGGGCCGGGCGGGGTCGCCCCCAGCCAGTACCCGCCGCCGGTCGATCCGGCCGGCGAGTTCATCCGCGAGACGCTCGACCCGCCCGACGATCGGATCGAGGTCGGCGTGGTCATCGTCGGCGGCGGACCGGCCGGCCTGGCCTGCGCCAACCGGCTGCTCCAGCTGCTCGAGGACGAGCCGGCGCTGCGCGACCGCCTCGGCGAGGTGCCGGTCGCGGTGATCGAGAAGGCCAAGGCCTGCGGGGCCCACAACCTCTCGGGCGCCGTGATGCGGCCTGGCCCGCTGGCCCGGCTGTTTCCCGACGTCGATCCGGCCGACTGGCCGAGCTACGGCGAGGTGCCGGGCGAGGCGGTCTATTTCATGGCCGGATCCAAGCGGGCGATCCGGCTGCGGCCGGTGCCGCCGAACTTCCGCAACCACGGCAACCACGTCGTGTCCGTGGCCGAGCTCTGCCGGTGGATGGCCGCCCGGGCGGAGGAGGCCGGCGCCTACGTCCTGACCGAGACGTCGGCCACCCAGCTGCTCGTGGACGGCGGCGCCGTGGTCGGCGTGCGCTCGGGCGACAAGGGCCGCGGCCGCGACGGGGCGCCCCTGCGCAACTTCGAGCCCGGGTCGGACGTGACGGCCCAGGCGACGGTCCTGGCCGAGGGCGTCTGGGGCCACCTGACCGGGGCGGCGATCAGGCGCTTTGCCCTGGCCGAGTACTCCGAGCCGCAGGTCTGGTCGCTCGGGGTCAAGGAGGTCTGGGAGGTGGCCAAGCCGCTGGACCGGGTGATCCACACCCTGGGCTGGCCGCTGCGCCTGCGGACGAAGTACCACGAGTTCGGCGGGTCGTGGATCTACCCGATGGGCCCCGACCGGGTGTCGCTCGGCTTCGTCGCCGGCCTCGACTACGCCGACGCGACCTTCTCGGTCCACGACGTCCTCCAGGAGTTCAAGCTCCACCCGCTGGTGCGGGAGATCCTCGACGGCGGCCAGCGGGTCGCCTGGGGGGCGAAGGCCATCCCCGAGGGCGGTTACTGGGCGATGCCGAAGCTGACCGTCCCCGGCCTGGCCATCCTCGGCGACGGCGCCGGCATGGTCAACGTCCCGGAGCTGAAGGGCATCCACTACGCGATCGAGTCGGGCATCCTCGCGGCCGAGGCGATCGTCGCCGCGCTGAAGATCGGCTCGCGCGACCTGTCGGCCTACGAGGCGGCGGTGGACGGCGGCATCATCGGCGCGGACCTCTACCGGACGCGGAACATGAAGCAGCCGTTCTACCGGGGGGTGTTCGCCGGGGCGGCGCTGGTCAACGCGATGATGGTCTCCAAGGGCCGCTTCCCCGGCGGCCGGTGGTCGAACCATCCGGACGCCGACCAGGAGATGTTCGTCGGCCGTCGGCAGCGGTCGTATCCCAAGCCGGACAACAAGTACACGTTCGACAAGCTGTCGAGCGTGTTCATCACCGGCAACGCGACTCGCGACGACGCGCCCAACCACATCCGCGTCCGGCGCAACGTCCCGGTCGAGATCGCCGAGACCTGGCGCTGGATGTGCCCGGCCGGGGTCTACGAGCTGCCGGACGAGGCGCCGCGCGGGGGGACGGTCAACGTGATCGTCAACTACACCAACTGCGTCCAGTGCGGGGCGATCACCGCCAAGGGCGGCCGGCTCACGGCGCCCGAGGGGGGCGACGGGCCGCTCTACCAGGTGACCTGACCGGCGGCGCTGCGTCGCGGTCACCACTCGCGGCCGCACCCGCCACGAAACGATTGCCCTGGCGTGACCGCCGGGGTGCGGCGCCCCGGCGTGCACCGGTGCGATCCGGTCGGCGATCGACGTCGGGCGCAACCTCGGCCGACCGGCGGTGTTCCCTGTCCGATGTCCTCGCCGCCCAAGCTCACCGTCGCCATCGTCCTCGGGGTCCTCGCGGCCGGGGCGGGCAGCGCGTCGGCCCTGTCGCCGGCCCCGCCGGCGCCTGCCGGCCGCGTCACGGCGACCCTCGACGCCTGCCACCAGGCGGCCGCCCTGGCCGGCCGCTACGCCACCTTCGGGGCCCAGATGACCGCCGTGGCGGGGACCGCCGAGATGTCGATCCGGTTCGAGCTCGACGAGCGCACGCCCGCCGCGCCGGGCTTCCACCCGGTCGCCGACGCTCCCGGCTTCGGCATGTGGACCAACTCGGCGCCCGGCGTCGGCATCTTCGGCTACAGCCAGGAGGTCTCGAGCCTCACGGCGCCGGCCACCTTCCGGGTCACGGTGATGTTCCGCTGGCTCGGCCCGAGGCATCGCGTGATCAAGCGGGCCCGGCGGACGACCCCGGCCTGCCTGGAGGCGCTGCCCCCGGTGGGCCCGGTCGCCGGGGCGGCTCCGCCGAAGCCCGAGGCCACCGTGGTCGGCACGCTCTGCCCGGCCGACGCCGGCAAGCCCGTCCTGTGCGGGTGACGGCGCGGCCGGAGGCACCCGGGCGCCCGCTACACTGTGTTGTCCTATGAAGACCGAGATCCATCCCAATTACGTCGAAGCCCATGTCACCTGCACGTGCGGGAACGACTTCATGACCCGCTCGACCAAGTCCGACCTCCACGTCGAGATCTGCTCGAACTGCCACCCGTTCTACACGGGACGCCAGAAGCTCGTCGACACCGGCGGCCGCGTCGAGCGCTTCCAGCGCCGGGTCGCCAAGAGCCGCGCCCGCGCCGCCGCTTCCCGGTAGCGGCGTGGACCCGACGGGTCCTTCCCAGCAGGCTCACGAGACCGACTCGCCCCCGGTGCCCGGGCCTGCCCGACGGGGCTCGGGGTGGCGGCGGTGACCCGGCCCGCCCGCCGTCCCGGCGCGCCCCGCGACGCCCCGGTCGGCGGCCAGGCGGTGCTCGAGGGCGTGATGATGCGCGGCGTCCGCACCTGGGCCGTCGCCGTCCGCACGCCCACCCCGGCCCAGCTGGCCGTCCGCTCCGCCCGATCCGCCGTTCCCGCCGGCCCGATCGACGTCAAGACCTTCGCCCTCGACTCGCCCCTGCGCCGCCGCCGGGTTCTGCGCCTGCCGATCGTCCGCGGCGTCGTCGCCCTCGGCGAGTCCCTGCGCATCGGCGTCCGCGCCCTCGGCATCGCCGCCTCGGCCCAGCTCCCGCCTTCCGAGCAGGAGATCGGCGGCGGCGTCTGGGCCGGGACGGTCGCCCTCGCCCTGGCGTTCGCCGTCGGCCTCTTCTTCGTCGCCCCGGTCGGCCTGACCAGCCTGATCAAGGACCAGCTCTCCTCCGCCACCCTGTTCTGGCTGATCGAAGGCCTCGTCCGCACGGCGATCTTCCTCGGCTATCTCCTCCTCCTCTCGCGGCTGCGCGAGCTGCGCCGCGTCTTCGAGTACCACGGCGCCGAGCACAAGACGATCGCCTGCTACGAGGCCGGCGACCTCCTGACGCCCGAGAACGCCCAGCGCCAGTCGCGCCTGCATCCCCGCTGTGGGACGAGCTTCCTCCTGATCGTGATGATCATCGCCATCTTCGTGTTCGCCCCCCTCGGCCTCCCCGCCTGGTACTGGCTGGTGGCCACCCGCATCCTCGGCGTCCCCCTCATCGCCGGCCTCGCCTACGAGGTGATCCGCCTCGCCGCCCGCCATCGGCGCCGCCGCTGGGTCCAGGTCCTGATGAGCCCCGGTCTCGCCCTCCAGCGTCTGACCACCCGCGAGCCCGACCTCGACCAGCTGGCCGTCGCCATCGCCGCCCTCGCCGCCGTCCTGCGCGAGGAGGCGGATGACCTCCACGACGCCGCCGCCCTGATCGGGCTCGAGGTCGTCGCCTGACCCGTCAGACCCGGCCGCCGGGCATCCGACCGCTACCCTCGGCCCCATGATCGAGTCGCTCGTCGAGCAGATCGAGGTCCGCTTCGCCGAGCTCGGCCGCCAGATCTCCGACCCCGAGGTCACCGGCGACCGGCGCCGGCGGGCCGAGGTCGGCCGCGCCTACCGCCAGCTCGAGGCCGCCGCCAGCCTGGCCGAGCAGTGGCGCCACGCCCGCGACGACCTCGCCGGCGCCGAGGAACTCCTCATCGAGGGTGAGGACCCCGAGCTCCGCGACGTCCTCGACAGCTCGCGCGCGCGGATCGACGAGCTCGAGGAGGAGATCCGCCTGGCCATGGTCGAGCGCGACCCCAACGACGACAAGAACGTCATCGTCGAGATCCAGGGCGCCACCGGCGGCGACGAGGCCGGCCTCTGGGCCGGCGACGTCTACCGGATGCTGACCAAGTACGCCGAGCGCCGCGGCTTCCAGATCGAGCCTCTCGACGCCGGCGACGGCAAGTACACGTTCGCCGTCAAGGGCGACGCCGCCTATTCGGTGTTCAAGTTCGAGGGCGGCACCCACCGTGTCCAGCGCGTCCCCGCCACCGAGTCCCAGGGCCGCATCCATACGTCGACCGCCACGGTCGCCGTTCTCCCCGAGGCCGAGGACGTCGACGTCCAGGTCGACCCCAACGACCTCCAGGTCGACGTCTACCGGTCGAGCGGACCCGGCGGCCAGTCGGTCAACACGACCGACTCCGCCGTCCGCGTCACCCACCGGCCGAGCGGCATCGTCGTCTCGATGCAGGACGAGAAGTCCCAGCTCCAGAACCGGGAGAAGGCGATGCGCGTCCTGCGCGCCCGCCTCTACGAGCGCGCGCTCAACGAGCAGCAGGCCGAGGTCGCCGCCGACCGCCGCTCCCAGGTCGGCAGCGGCGAGCGGGCCGAGAAGATCCGCACCTACAACTACGGCGAGCGGCGGGTCACCGACCACCGGATCAAGCTCACCGTCCACAACCTCGACGACGTGCTCGAGGGCGACCTCGACGCCCTCACCGCCGGCCTCGTCGGCGACGAGAAGCGCCGCCGCCTCGAAGCCCAGACCGAGCTCCCGTGACCCCGCCCGCCGCCACCCCCGCCCCCGCCCCCGCCGCCGCCGTCAGCGCCCGCGACGCCGTCGACGGCGCCCGGACGGCGATCGCCGCCGGCGGGTCGCCCAGCCCGCGCCTCGACGCCGAGCTCCTCGTCGCCGCCGCCCTCGGCGTCGCCCGCGACCGCCTCTACGTCGACCGCGACCTCGCCGTCGCCGGCCCGGCCGTCCGCGCCCTCCAGGGGTTCGTCCGCCGCCGCGCCGTCGAACGCGAGCCGATCGCCTACATCCTCGGCCGCCGCGGCTTTCGCCACCTCGACCTCGCCGTCGACCCCGCCGTCCTCATCCCCCGTCCGGAGACCGAGCTCCTGGTCGAGGTCGGACTCGAGCTCCCGCCGGGCGCCCGCGTCCTCGATCTGGCCACCGGCAGCGGCGCCGTCGCCCTCGCCCTCGCCTCCGAGCGCCCCGACCTCCGCGTCAGCGGCAGCGACCTCAGCTCCGCCGCCCTCGCCGTCGCCCGGGCCAACGCCGCCCGCCTCGGCCTGGCCGTCGCCTTCCAGGCCGGCGACCTCCTCGACGGACCGCCGGGTCCGTTCGACGCCGTGCTCGCCAACCTCCCCTACATCCCGACCGCCGAGCTCGCCCGGCTCGAGCCGGAGGTCGCCCGCCACGAACCGCGCCTCGCCCTCGACGGCGGCGCCGACGGCCTCGACCTGATCCGCCGCCTCGTCGCCTCGTCGGCCGCGATCCCCGTCCTCGCGCTCGAGATCGGCGACGGCCAGGCCGCCGCCGTCGAGCGCCTCCTCGGCGACGCCGGCTTCGCCGCCGTCGAGCGCCGCCGCGACCTCGCCGGCATCGACCGGGTGGTCCTCGGCCGCCGGTGACCGCCCGGCTCGCCGACTGCCTGGCCGCCGGCGGCGTCGCCGTCTTCCCCACCGACACCGTCTACGGCCTCGGCTGCGACGCCGCCGACCCGGCCGCCGTCCGCCGCCTCTACGCCCTCAAGGGCCGCCGCCCCGACAAGCCGGCCGCCGTCCTCTGGGGCAGCGTCGACGCCGCCGTCGCCGACCTCGACGACCTCGGCCCCCGCACCCGCGCCGCCCTCGAGGCCCTCCTGCCCGGCCCGGTCACGCTGCTGCTCCCCAACCCGCGCCGCCGCTACCCGCTGGCCGGGGGGGTCGCCCTCGGCCTGCGCGTCCCGGCGACCGACCTCGACCCCGGCCGACCGATGCTCCAGTCGAGCGCCAACGCCGCCGGCGGACCCGACCCCCGCCGGCTGGCCGACGTCCCCGCCGCGATCCGGGCCGGTGCCGATCTCGTGCTCGACGGCGGCGAGCTCCCCGGCACGGCGTCGACCGTCGTCGACCTGACCGCCTACGAGGCCGCCGGCGGCTGGCGCGTCCTGCGGGCCGGCGCTCTGACCGAGGAGACGCTCGCCGCCCGACTCGCCGGCGTCGCCTGAGGCCGGTATGGTCGCGCGATGGTCTTCCGCGCCGCGCTTCTCGCCGTCCTCCTCGTCCTGGTCGGGGCGTCCGCCGCCCGCGCCGCCAGCCTGACCGCCGACTACCGCTTCGCCGGCAACTACGCCTCGAGCGTCGCCGGGGCCCCGGCCCTCGCGCCGCTCGGCCCCGGCGTCGACGCCTTCGCCGCGGAGACCGTGGCCGGGACCAGGCAGCAGGTGCTGCGCTTCCCCGAGGGCAACGGCGTCAGCCTCACGCCGACCACCGGCGTCATCCCGAGCGACAGCTACACGATCGCCGTGCTCGCCCGCCTGAGCACGACCTCCGGCTATCGCCGCTACGTCGACGTCAAGAACGGGACCGCCGACACCGGCCTCTACGAGCGGGACGGGGCGCTCGACTTCTACAGCTACGGCAGCGGCACCCTCGCCCCGATCAGGCCCGACGTCTACGCCCTCGTCGTCCTCACCCGCTCGCCGGCCGGCCAGCTCGTCGGCTACGTCGACGGCGTCCAGCAGTTCGCCTTCGACGACGCCGCCGCCGGCGACGGGGTGATCTCGCCCGACGCCGTCCTGCGCTTCTTCCGCGACAACGAGACCGGCGCCAACAGCGAGCACAGCGCCGGCGCCGTCGCCCGCCTCCGCCTGTGGAACGGGCCGCTCAGCCCGGTCGAGGTCGCCGCCCTCGGCCGCGGCGGCGGCGCCCCGGCCGGGCCGCCGCCGCCCGTGCTCGGCAAGTCGGTCGGCGCCCAGCTCCAGGCGGGCCAGGTCAGCGTCCGCCTACCCGGCAGCAACCAGTCGGTCCCCCTCGCCCAGGCCGGCAGCCTGCCGGTGGGGACCGTCGTCGACGCCACCCACGGCGACGCCCGGATCACGAGCGCGGTGGCCGGCGCCCACCCGCAGTCCGGCGTCTTCGGCGGCGGCGTCTTCCAGATCCGCCAGAACCCGCGCGAGCGCGGCGTCACCGAGCTCGGTCTCGTCGTCGCCCCGGCCGCCGTTCGGTCGTGCACCGCGGCCAAGACGGCCGGGGCCGCCCGGATCGCCGCCGCCCGCAAGCTCAGCCCCAAGGTCCTTGCCCTCCTGCACGCCTCGGTCGCCGGCCGCTTCCGCACGCGCGGGCGCTACAGCTCGGCCACCGTCCGCGGCACCCGCTGGGACACGGTCGACCGCTGCGACGGCACCCTGACCCGCGTCTTCGCCGGCGTCGTCCTCGTCAGCGACTTCCGCCGCCACCGCCAGGTCGTCATCCACGCCGGCCAGAGTTACCTCGCCCCGGCCGCCTGACCGTGCGGCGCCGGCGCGTCCTCCTCCTCGCCCTCTCCTCGCCGCCGTCCCGGCCCCAGCCGCCCGGGCGGCCCGCTTCACCGTCGCCTTCGCCGGGCACGGCGCCTACCGCAGCGACTACCACGCCACCCCGCCCAATCCCGGCGGCCGGGCCGACGTCAACGACGCCCACGACCGCAGCGCGCAGCGCTGGTCGCTGCGCTACCTCGGCGCCCTGACCGTCCCGGCCTGCGCCGGGTGCCCCGGCCTGTCCGGACCGCCGCCGGCCGCGCGCGGGACCGAGGACTCCGAGCGCCGCCGGCCCGCCGTGCGCCCGGCGCGACGTCGCGCGGCAGCCGCCGCCCGGGCGGCGAGCTGCCCGCGAACGGATCGCACCCCCCCGGCCGGCCGGGCCGAGCCCGACCGCCGGCACGATCAGGTGCGAGTTCCCGGCGACCGGTCCCCCCGGCTCCGCCGTGGTCGGCCGCGCGATGCCCCGGCCGCCGTCGGTCCCTGCGATGCTACGCCCGCGGTATGAAGATCACCGAGCTCGACGCGCTCTACGCGTTCATGGTGGCCACGGCCGTCGCGGCGGCGCTGACGCCGATCACGATGCGCTTCGCCACGCGCGTCGGCGCCGTCGACCAGCCGCGCCAGCGCGGTCTCGCCGCCCGGGCCACGCCCCTCCTCGGCGGCCTGGCCATCTTCGCAGGGGCTCTCCTCGCCGGCCTGATCTTCCTCCCGTCGACCCCCCTCTGGCACGGCGTGTTCCGCGCCGCCGCGGTGATCACCCTGGTCGGCGCGCTCGACGACCGCTTCGACCTGCCGCCGCTGCTCAAGCTCGCCGGCCAGGTCGGCGCCGCCGTGATCGCCGTCGACGCCGGCGTCGTCGTCCACTCGGTCACGCTGCCGTTCATCGGCGCCCTCACCTTCCCGAACGCCGGCGGCACGCTCACCGTGGTCGGCCTCGTCGCCCTGATGAACATCGTCAACTTCTCCGACGGCGTCGACGGCCTCGCCGCCGGCGTCTGCACGATCATCGCCCTCGCCCTGGCCGTGATCGCCTTCGACCCGCGCATCCACAGCTACCCGGCCGGCGTCCTCGCCGCCCTGACCGCCGGCGCCGCGCTCGGCTTCCTGCTCCACAACTTCCCGCCCGCGTCGAGCTTCATGGGCGACTGCGGCTCGAACCTCCTCGGCCTGCTGATGGGCGTCCTCGCCGTCGAGGGGACGGTCAAGACCGGCGTCGTCGTCTCCTTCGCCGTTCCCCTCGTCCTCCTCGCCGTGCCGTTCCTCGACACGACGTTCGTCGTGCTCAAGCGCCTGAAGTACCACCAGCCGGTCTACAAGCCTGACAGCGAGCACTTCCATCACCGCATGGCCCGGATCGGCTTCAGCCCCCGCCGGACGGTGTTCTACCTCTACGGCTGGACGCTCCTCCTCGCCGGCCTCGCCCTGGCCCTGGCCTACGTGCCCTACTCCGACCACCGCGGCCACCTCTACACCGGCTGGTCGCTGGTCATGGTCGCCCTCGGCCTGGTCGTCGCCGCGGCCAGCATCTACCTCGTCTACGTGCTCGAGATCCTCAAGTTCAAGCGCCTGGCGACGATGCGCCTGCGGCGCCTGGCCCCCGACGCCACCGACGAGGAGATCGCCGCCGAGGTCGCCTCGGAGTTCGAGACCGGCGAGTTCGAGATCGTCATCCCCCCCGCCGCCGCCGCCACCGCCCCCGCCGCCGCCGTCGCCGAGGACGCCGCCGCGCTCGCGCCGCCGTCAGCCGAGCACGGGGTCGGCCAGGGGCAGGCGGGTGGCCACGAGGTAGGCGCAGAGCACGAGCGCCGCCCCGCGTAGCCGGCGCTCGCCGCTCAGGGCGGCGGGCACGAGGGCCCACAGGCCGTACCACGGCAGGAGCCAGGCGGTCGTCGCGAGCACCGCCACCGTCGCCCAGCCGTAGGCCTCCAGCCAGCGGTCGGCCCGCCGCCCGGCGTGGACCAGGGCGGCGAGGAGGGCCCCGACGAGGCCGGCGGTGAAGACGGCCCGCACGCTGCCGCCCAGCCGCCCGTAGCCCAGGAGGCGCGAGACCTCCGACGGCAGGCTGTGGGTCGCGACGGTCTGCTGCTGGCCGCGCACGGCGTCGGCGATCGCCGCCGCATGGGGCCCGAAGCCGATCACGGCGATCGCCGCCACCCCCACCAGGGCGCCGGCCGCCGCCGCCAGCGCCATCCGCCCGCGCCCGCCCGCCCGCGCCCCGAGGAGGGCGAACGGCAGGGCGAGGCCGGCCGACAGCTTGACGGCGCTCGCCCCGACCAGCGTCGCCGCCCCGCCCGCCTCGCGCCGCTCGAGACAGAGCACGAGACCGGCGGTCAGGATCAGCCCGACCAGGGTGTCGTTGTGGGCGCCGGCGACCGCGAATACGAGCACCACCGGGTTCAGGCCGATCAGCGCCGCCGCCCGCTGGGGCGAGAGCCCCCGCCGGGCGGCCGAGCGCCAGACGAGGACGACCGTGGCCAGGCTCGCCGCCGCGGCCATCACCTTCAGCGCCCAGATGCCCCCGGCGATGCCGAGCGGGACCAGGGCGTAGGTGAGCAGGGTGAACACCGGCCCGTACGGCGAGCGCACGTCGTGCCAGCCCAGATACGGGTAGATCGCGTCGCCGGCGGCCGCCGCCGCCGTGTGGGTGTACGGGTCGAGCCCGTGGAGCACGCCCAGACGGGCGAAGTCGACGTAGCCGAAGACGTCGGCCGAGAGGAGGGGCGGCGCCGCCAGCGCGGCCACATGGGCAAGGACGATGCCGCTCCACAGCACCCGCCGGCTCAGCGCGGGGGCACACGCCAGCACGATCGCATACGTGCCACAGATGGTCAGGAGGAGCAGTTGGTAGCTCGACGATCCCCCGGCGACGCCGAGGCCGCGCAGCGGGCCGGCCAGCCAGCCCGGGAGGCCGGCCCGGGCGGCCGGGACGAGGCTCGTGCCCCCGGCGGCGGCCACCGCGCCCAGCCCGACGAGCGCCGCCACCAGCCCCACGAGGCCGGCCGCGCCGACCGGGCCGGCCGCCGCCCGTGCAACCGCGGCCCGCGCCGGGGGTACGCTCGTCGTGGTCGCCATCGACGCATTCTCGCCCCCCGCGGCTGCCGCCGGCACGGCGTATAGATTCCTCCCGCGCGGGCACAAGTCCCGCTACAGTTACCGAGCAGTCGGGACGGGGGAGTCCTCTCAGTCGGTCTCGGCACTCGGCGCACCACCACGCGCCACCTGAAACTCTTGCGCTCTCGACGCCAACATGTGACCGCCCCCGAGCGGGCCGACGGTCCGCGACGCGTGCTGATCCTCTCGGCCAACGTCGGCGAGGGCCACGCCGCCGCCGCCCGCGCGCTCAAGCAGCAGCTCGACCACGGTCCCGACGACGTCGAGGTCACCGTGATCGACGGCCTGCGGGCGATGGGGCGGATCCTCCACTACGTCGTCGAGGACGGCTACCGGACCCAGCTGCGGATCATGCCCTGGTCCTACTCGCTGATGTACTGGGTGCTCGAGCACTTCGCCCCGGCCCGGTTCGTGACCAAGAAGCTGCTCTACCGGCTCGGCGCCCGGCGCCTGCGCGCGCGGATCGCCGAGTACGCCCCCGACGTGGTCGTCTCCACCTACCCGGCGGTGACCGTCGTCCTCGGGCGGCTGCGCCAGCTCGGCTGCGTCCGGGCGACGACGGTGGCCACCATCACCGACATGACCGGGCTGTTCTTCTGGGCGCAGAAGGGCATCGACATGCACCTGGTGATGTACGACGCCTCGCTCGCCTCGGTCGAGCGGATCGCCGGCGCCGGCAGCGTCCGCCTCGTCCGCCCGCTGATCGCCGCCGAGTTCCTCGAGCCCCGCGGCCGCGACGCCGCCCGCGCCGCGCTCGACCTGCCGGCCGACGGCAAGGTGATCATCGTCTCCGGCGGCGGCTGGGGGGTGGGGGACCTGACCGGTGCCGTCGACGAGCTCGCCCGCGTCCCCGACGCCACGCTCGTCTGCCTGGCCGGCAAGAACGACCTCGTCCGCGACAAGCTGACCGCCCGCTTCGCCGGCAACGCCCGCGTCCGGGTGCTCGGCTTCACCGACCAGATGCCCGAGCTCCTGGCCGCCGCCGACGTCCTCGTCCACTCGACCGGCGGCGTCACCTGCCTCGAGGCGATGGCCCGCGGCTGTCCGGTCGTCTCCTACGGCCTGCCGGTCGGCCACGCCAAGATCAACACCCAGGCCATGGCCGACCTCGACATCGTCCGCCTGGCCCACTCGACCGACGAGCTCCTCGACCACGTGATCGCCTGCTGCACGGGCCGGCGGCTGGCCGCCGGCGCCGCCGACGCCGCGCCGACGGCCTCCGAGCTCGTCCTCGGCTCGCCCCGCCGGGTCGCGCCCATCCCCGTCTGGCGGCTGCGCCTGACGCGGGCGGCGGCGACGCTGACGCTGGCGCTGAGCGCCGGCACGTGGACGCTCTCGACCGACGAGGTCACCGGCGCCTTCGCCAAGGTCCTCGGCGTCCAGCCCATCCACACCGTCCACACGACCAAGCCGCTGGTCGGAGTCGTCGTGCGTACGCCGGCCGCCGCCATCCCCGCCGTCGCCGGCCATCTCGCCCGCCTCGGCCTCCACGCGTCCTTCGCCCTCTCCGCCGTCCCGTCGCCCGCCACCGTGCAGGCGCTGCGCGCCGCCGGCGACGCCCCGATCTGCGAGGTCACCCGCGCGCGTCTGCTCCTGTGGACGCAGACCCGCGGCAAGCTCCGGCGCGAGGCCAGCGCCCTCCACCTGCGCCGCCACTTCTTCTACCTGGCGCCGGTCACCGGCCCGAGCGTCGGCCAGCTGATCCTGGCCAATTCGGCGGGCGCCCGCCCGGTCGAGGGGTCGGTCCAGCTCGCCGCCAACCGCCCGATCGCCGCCCGGCCGCTGCGCCGCGGCGACGTCGTGGTGATCACCCTCGACGGGTCGGCCGCCTCCCTGCGCTCGTTCGACCGCTTCGCCGCCCAGCTGGCGGCCGAGCGCCTGGCCGGGGTCAGCTTCTCCGCGCTCGCCGGCTGACCGGCGCTCCCCGCCGGCCCCGGCCCGGCCCCCGACCAGGCTCGGCCGGCCGGCCTCCGCCCGGAAGTCAGGCCGGCTTGCGCTCGCCGGTGATGGCCAGGAGCAGCCGCGAACGGGCCAGCACCGTCGCCCCGCCGAGCAGCACGCACAGGCAGACGATCAGCGGCACCCCGTGGTAGGCGGTCGAGAAGAAGCCCTCGTGGAGCAGGAGGGCCGCCAGGCCGACCGGGACGACGGTCTGGACGACGAAGACGACCGGGGCGACCTGGATCGCCGGGCGTACCTGGAGCGCGCTCATCTCGCTGAGCAGGCCGATCCCCGAGGCGATCGCGACCGGCACCGCCCAGGCCACGGCCACCGTCCACTGGTGGTTGGCGATCGCGTCGGACACGAGCTTGGTGGCCAGGCCGCTCCAGGCGAAGCAGAACCCGGCGCCGAGCATGGTCAGGCCGGGCAGCGACCGGCCGGTCATGTTCAGCAGGTACGGCGCCGCCGCCGCCACGCCGAGCAGGACCAGGCAGATGGTCAGCGTCGTCTGGCTGCTGTGGTGGGTGCTGCGCCCCGGCGCGACGATCGCCATCCCGGCGACGCCGGCGACGATCGCCCCCACGGCCAGGATCTCCCGGCGCCCGGCGGCCTCGCCGAGCATTCCCTGCGCGACGAGGAGCAGGGCGATCAGGCCGGCGGCCAGCGCCGGCTGGACGACGACCAGGGGGGCGAACGACAGGGCCAGGAGCTGGAGCGGCCAGCCGAGCACGGTCATGCCCGTCCCGGCCACCCAGCGCCGCCGGCGCAGGAGGACGCCCAGCAGCTTCACCCGCAGCCCGTCGGCGACGTCGGTCTCCCGGGCGTCGAGCGCCTGGACGGCGATCCCTAGGCTGTAGAGCGTGGAGGCGGCGGCGGCCGCGGCGATGCCGAGGAGCAGGGAGATCATGTTGTCCACCGATCATCGCAGCCCCCGACCCGGTTCGGCCCTCGCCGCCGCGACCGCCGCGCTCGCCGGCGCCTACCTCCTGCCCGGCGCCGCCCACCACCTCGCCCCGCTGCGCCGCGCCCTCGCCATCGGCCAGCGCACCCGCGACGGCACCGGCGTGGCCCTGACCTTCGACGACGGCCCCCATCCCCAGGGCACGCCGGCCGTGCTCGCCCTGCTCGGCGACCGCGGCGTCCGGGCGACGTTCTTCCTCGTCGGCGAGCAGGTCGCCCGCGACCCGGCCCTCGCCGCCGAGATCGTCGCCGCCGGCCACCGGATCGGCCTCCACTGCGACCGCCATCGCAACCTCCTGCGCCTCGGGCCACGCGCCGTCTGGGAGGACATCGCCCGCGCCCGCGCCCGCATCGAGGACGCGACCGCGGCGCCGATCGAGCTCTACCGCCCGCCCTATGGCGTGTTCAACGCCGCCGCCCTGGCCATCGCCCACGCCCGCGGCTGGCGGCCCCTGCTCTGGACCCACTGGGGCCGCGACTGGGAGGCCAGCGCCACGCCGGCGTCGATCGCCGCCCGCCTCACCGGTCCCGGCCTCGGCCCCGGGTCGGTCCTCCTCGCCCACGACGCCGACGACTACAGCGCCCCCGGCTCCTGGCGGCGGACCCTCGCCGCCCTCCCCCTCGTCCTCGACGAGCTCGACCGGCGCGGCCTCGAGCCGACGACCGCGGTCTGACCGGCCGGCCCCGCCGGCCGGGCCCGCTCAGCCGGCCGGGCCCGCTCAGTCCGCCGGGCCCGCTCGGCCGCTCGGCCCGCTCAGGCGGCCGGACCGCCGACGGCCTCGCACTGGCCCCACGACCAGGCGCTCGGGCGGGCGCGGGCCATCACCCAGTGGGCGACGAGGGCGGCCAGGATGGCGACCACGGCTCCGGTCAACGCGTCGAACACGAAGTGATTGGCCGTGACCAGGATCACCGTCAGCACGACCAGCGGGTAGAGCCCGGCGAGCAGGCGCAGCCACTTGCGGTGGGTCAGCCGCATGGCGCTGACCCCGACGAGCAGGGAGAAGCACATGTGCATGCTCGGCACCGCGGCGTACGGGTTGACGAACAACGACACCGCCCCCGTGTCCTGATCGATGTGGGCGATCGCGTGGATCGTGTCGACAAAGCCGTACTGCGGGAAGAGGCGCGGCGGGGCGACCGGCAGCGCCAGGTGAACGACGAGGGCGACGCCCATGGCCACGAAGAACATGTTGCGCACGAAGTAGAAGATCTCGTTGCGGAACGCGTAGAGGAGCGCCAGGAAGACGAGGTTGACCGTGAACTGGGCGTTCAGGTAGATCCAGTTGGCCGCCTCGATCAACTCGTGGTGGCCGACCACCAGCGACTGGAGGTGCGGCTCCCAGAAGGTCCCGGTCGTCCGCTCGAGGGAGATCAGCCACTCGCCGTTGGCCAGGGCCAGATCGGTGTTGCCGGCCACCAGCCCGCGGACGCCCTCGTAGAGGAGGTCGGCCAGGCCCCAGAGGGCGAGCTGGCGCAGCGCGTCCGGCCACCCGTGCGGCAGGCAGCGGCCGATTCGCGCTACCACCGACCGGGTCCCCCTGGCATCGGGTGTCTGCGCAACCATCTCGGCCAAGGTACTGGATCGACGCCGCCGCTGGTCTGGGCCTCGGCCGGTCGCGTCCCAGAGCGGCCGGGCCGCGGCGGTCGCCGACAGCCCGCGTGGCAAGCGTCACAAACTTGTTACTAAGTCCCCTTCCCGGTAGAGTGGGACCACCCGCTGCGAGCGCTTGGCGCCTGGCCGCCGGGCCGACGAGCCCCGCGTCAGGGGCCGTCATCCTTCCGCCATCCGCTATAGCATGCGCTCCCTTCCCTGTCCAGCCGCAACCGAGCCCCCGATTTGACCCCCATCCACCACCGCAGCGACCGCGAACGAGGCTGTGCCCGTCGCGAATCAGGACAGCGGTCGGCCGCCGGCCCGTGCGGCCAGGGTCGTACCGCGGCTGCTTTCCGGCTCGTCCGCCACGTCGCGTGCGCGACGGCTCGGCGACGTCCGGGGAGCCTCCGTTGGCGGTAGGCGTCGGTGCGGCGCCCGCGGAGCTGTCCATGGTCGTGCTGCGGTATCTCGACGTCGCCCTCGTGGCCATCGCCGCCGGCCCGGCGCTCGCGCTCGGCGCACCGGCGTTCGGCTACGCGCTCGGCGCGGCGACGTGGATCCTGCAGCGGATCATCGCGGTGACCGACCGGCGCCTCATGGCCAAGAAGGGGACCGACCCCCGCAAGCAGCTCGGCGTCAACCTGATCGAGGCGTTCGGCCGGATCTGGCTCCTGGCCGGGGCGATCATCGTCGCCGGAGTCGCCGGCGGGCGCGCCGACGGACTTACCGCCGCCCTCGTGATCATCGGCGCCTACTCGGTCGCCTTCGTGATCCGGCTGGCCAGCGGGCCGCCGCCGGGTACGTCCACTCGATGACCAGGCGGACGCGATGACCAAGCGCAAGAAGATCACCTACGGGATCGTCGGGGCCTACATCCTCGGCCTCGTCGTCTTCGGGGTCCTCTTCGGGATCAAGGGGCACAAGAACGACTCCTTCCTCCCGCAGGAGGAGTTCCACCTCCTGACCTGGGTCCACATCGTCGGGCCGATCGTCCTCAACAAGGGCGTCCTCTACCTGGTGATCGCCGCCGCCCTGACCGTCGGCACGATGACCTGGGTCTCCAAGCGCATGACCATGCGCCCCAACCGGGTCCAGACCGCGGTCGAGATCTTCTACAACCTGTCGCTGAGCATGACGCGCGAGAACATGGACAAGCGGATGGCCAAGAAGTGGTTCCCGGTCATCTGCACGCTCTTCATCTTCATCCTCTTCTCGAACCTGATCGGCTACATCCCGCTCCCCGTCAACTCCGGAGAGAGCTTCAGCCTGTTCGGGGCGAAGATCCCGTCGTTCCAGATCTATGCGGCCGACACCAACGTCGGCTTCCCGCTGATGCTGGCGCTGCTCGTCTTCATCGCCTACAACGTCGAGGGCATCCGCGCCCACGGGTTCTTCGGATATCTCAAGAGCCTCGTCCCCCAGGGCGTGTCCGGGGGCATGCTGGCCTTCATCTTCCCCCTCGAGATCCTCTCGAACTTCCTGCGGCTCCTGTCGCTGACGATCCGGCTCTGGGCCAACCTGCTTGCCGGACACCTGCTGATCGCGTTCATGGCCGGCGACCTCGCCGTGCTCCTCGGCCTCCAGCTCCTCGGCTGGTTCACGCTCCCCTTCGGGATCGCCATCTTCCTGTTCGAGGCCGTGTTGATCGCCGGTCTCCAGGCCTTCATCTTCGCCATCCTCGCGGCCATCTATCTCGGTGGCGCCGTGACCAAGCATTAGCCCATTTCCCGCCCAGCACTCAAAGGAGCCCCGAGCCATGCTCACTGACGTCTTGAACCCGATCCTCTCAGCCGCCGCGGCTACGCCCGACATGTACGGCGTGAAGGCCGGTCGCGCGATCGCCCTCGGCGTCGGCGCGGGTGGCGGCGCGGCGGGAGCCGGCGCCGGTATCGGCATGCTGTTCGGCAAGGTCATCGAGTCGGTCACCCGCCAGCCGGAGATGCGCGACGAGATCGCCTCCATCCAGTGGCTGGGCTTCGCCCTGACCGAGGCGTGCTTCTTCTACGGCCTGGTGGGCGGGTTCATCGCCTTCTTCCTCTAAGCCGATGCCGACGCTCATCGCCGCCAGCGGCTCATGGCTGATCACCCCCGACGTCGGGATCATGTTCTGGACCCTGCTCGTCTTCGGGATCTCGCTCTTCATCCTCAACCGGGCGGTCTTCCCCCGCATCCGTGACGCCCTCGACAAGCGTCAGGCCGCGATCGAGGAATCGATCGACACGGCCGCCCGGGTCAAGACCGAGGCCGAGGAGGTGCTCGCCGAGTACCGGGAGCGCCTCCAGGAGGCCCGCCAGCAGGCGGACGAGATCCTCGCCCGGGCCCACAAGTCCGCCGAGGCCGCCCAGAGCCGGGCGCTCGAGGAGGCCAAGGCCCGCCGCGAGGAATTGCTCGAGCAGACGCGCCGCGACGTCGAGGCCGAGACCCGGCGGGCGATCCTCGAGATCCGCTCCGAGGTCGCGAACCTGACGATCCTGGCCACCGAGAAGGTGACGCGCAAGCACCTGACCGACGAGGACCAGAAGCGGCTCGTCGAGGAGGCGCTCTCCGAGCTCGACTTCTCCGCCCTGGCCGCCGGGTCCGAGCACAACTAGCATGGAGGAGATCGCGATCGTCTACGCCCGCTCGCTGTTCGAGGTCGCCCGCGAGCACGGCGACCTCGACGCGGTGCGCGACCAGCTCACGCAGTTCGCCGCGGCCGTCGACGAGAACCGCGATCTCCAGGTCTTCTTCTTCTCGCCGTATTTCTCCACCCAGGAGAAGAAGGACGGGCTCGGCGCGATGCTCGACGACGCCGAGCCGACGCTGACCAACTTCCTCGAGCTCCTGCTCGAGAAGCACCGGATGCCGGCCATCTTCCGCATCAAGCGCCAGCTCGACCGCCTCTGGGAGGAGGAGAACCGGCTGCTCCCGGTCCAGATCACGAGCGCCACTCCGCTCGACGAGAAGACGATCGCCCAGATCGGCGACCGGATCGGCGAACAGACCGGACGCCGGGTGGAGCTCACATCCCGCGTCGAGCCCGACATCCTCGGCGGGCTCGTCGTCCAGGTCGGCAACTCGATCCTCGACGCATCGATCGCCAACCGACTCGAACAACTACGCAAGCAAGTCGCCCGGGGCTAGTGCACCCACCCATGGACCACTCGGCGGGCCGTCCCGCGACGCAAGGAGCCTGAAACCGATATGCGCATCAAGCCGGACGAAATCACCAGCATCCTCAAGAGCCGCATCGAAGGCCTCGACACCGAGGGCGCCTCGCTGACCGAGGTCGGGACCGTCCTGTCGGTCGGCGACGGCATCGCCCGCATCCACGGCCTCGAGAACGCCATGTCGTTCGAGATGCTCGAGCTTCCCCATGACGTCACCGGCCTCGCCCTCAACCTCGAGTCCGACAACGTCGGCACCGTGCTCTTCGGCGACTGGGACAAGATCGCCGAAGGCGACACCGTCAAGCGCACCGGCCGCCTGCTCGAGATCCCGGTCGGCGAGGCCCTCCTCGGGCGGATCGTCTCCCCGCTCGGCGCGCCGCTCGACGGCAAGGGCGAGATCGAGACGACCGAGACCCGGCCGGCCGAGTTCAAGGCCCCGGGCGTCGTCCAGCGCCAGCCGGTGACCGAGCCGATGCAGACCGGGATCAAGGCGATCGACTCGATGATCCCGATCGGCCGCGGCCAGCGCGAGCTGATCATCGGCGACCGCCAGACGGGCAAGACGACGATCGGCATCGACACGATCATCAACAACAAGGACAGCGGCGTCATCTCCGTCTACGTGGCCATCGGTCAGCGCATGGCCACCGTCGTGGCCATCGCCGAGACCCTGCGCGAGGCCGGCGCCCTCGACAACACGATCATCGTCGCCGCCGCCGCCGACGAGGCCGCGCCGATCAAGTTCCTCGCGCCCTACGCCGGCTGCGCGATGGCCGAGTACTTCCTCTACAAGGGCGGCGCCGCCCTCTGCGTCTACGACGACCTGACCAAGCACGCCTACGCCTACCGCCAGATGTCGCTGCTCCTGCGCCGCCCGCCCGGCCGCGAGGCCTACCCGGGCGACGTCTTCTACCTCCACTCGCGGCTGCTCGAGCGCGCGGTCAAGCTCTCCGACGAGCTCGACGGCGGCTCGCTGACCGCCCTGCCGATCATCGAGACCCAGGCCGGCGACGTCTCGGCCTACATCCCGACGAACGTCATCTCGATCACCGACGGCCAGATCTTCCTCGAGCCGAAGCTCTTCTACTCGGGCGTCCGCCCGGCCATCAACGTCGGCATCTCGGTCTCCCGCGTCGGCGGCAACGCCCAGATCGGCCCGATGAAGAAGGTCGCCGGCCGGCTGAAGCTCGAGCTCTCCCAGTACCGCGAGCTCGAGGCCTTCTCCCAGTTCGGCTCCGACCTCGACGCCGACACCCAGCGCACGCTGGCCCGCGGCGCCCGCCTGGTCAAGGCGCTCAACCAGAACGAGCGCTCGCCGCTGCCGGTCGAGGACCAGGTGCTCCAGGTCTTCGCCGCGACCAACGGCTTCCTCGACCGCATCGCCGTCGACCGGGTCCCCGAGTTCCTCGACCGCCTGGTCGCCTTCATGCGCGACGAGCACGACGACCTGCGACAGAAGATCGCCGGCGGCGACTGGAAGGACGACACCCAGGAGGCCGTCAAGAAGGGCGTCGGCCGCTTCGCCGAGGAGTTCGGCTACGACCTCGACGAGGAGGGTCTGCCGACCGACGACGCCGCGGCGCCCCCCCCGGCGGGCAGCCACTCGAGCGACGATGACGGTGCCGAGGCCGGCGACGCCGACGACGAGCAGGAGGCCGAGCTCGAGGCCGCCGCCGCCGGCAGCGGAGCGGCGGCCTAGCCGTGGCGACCGTCCCCGGCGGTAGCCGCTGATGTCCCAGCGCGACGTCAAGAACCGCATCGCCAGCTTCAAGAACGTCCAGAAGATCACGCGGGCCATGGAGGCCGTCTCCGCCGCCCGCCTGCGACGGGCCGAGCAGCGGATCGTCGCCCTGCGTCCCTACGCCGGGGCGCTGCGCCGGATGACCCGGCAGGCCGCCGAGGCGGCCGGCAGCGGCGAGACCTCGCGGCTGCCCCTGCTCGCCCCCCACGACCGCCAGCAGAAGGTCGGCCTGCTCCTCATCACCGCCGACCGCGGCCTCGCCGGCGCCTTCAACTCCCAGGTCCTGCGGGCCGGCGTCCGCGCCGGCGCCGACGTCGAGGCGGCTGGGCAGACCCCGGTCTGGTTCGCCTCCGGCCGCCGCGGCGTGTCCTCCCTGCGCTTCCGCAACAAGGAGGTCACCGGCGCCTACACCGGCTTCACCGACCGGCCGACCTACGCCGACGCCCGGAACATCGCCGGCGACGTGATCAGCGCCTACGTCGACGGCAAGGTCGACCGCGTCGACATCTTCTACAACAGCTACGTCTCGGCCCTGACCCAGCGCCTGACCCGCGAGACGCTGCTGCCGATCGCCGAGGCGACGATCCTCGGCGAGGACGCCGAGCACGAAGAAGCCGACACGCCGGCCGCGGAGGAGCCCCGCCATCGCGCGCTCGTCGAGTACGAGCCCGACCCCCAGGAGATCCTCCGCCGGCTGGTGCCCGACTACGTCGAGGTCTCGATCTACCGGGCGCTGCTCGACTCGACGGCCTCCGAGCATGGCGCGCGGATGACCGCGATGCGCAGCGCCTCGGAGAACGCCGGAGAGCTGATCGAGGATCTCACGCTCGAGCTGAACCGCGCCCGCCAGGCGGACATAACCGCGGAGATAATGGAAGTAGTCGCCGGCGCAGAGTCGCTGGTCTAGCGGCCGCGACTCAAGACCAAGGAGCCACCATCTGATGGAAGCAGCCACCGCCCCCACCCCCAAGGACGTCGACGCCGACGCCACCAACACCGGACGCATCGACGAGATCCAGGGCGTCGTGATCGACGCCGTGTTCGCCGATCAACTGCCGGAGATCAACAGCGCGATCACGATCGAGCGCCCCGACGGCGGGATCCTCGTCTGCGAGGTCCAGCAGCACCTCGGCGACGACCGCGTCCGCGCCGTCGCCATGGACTCGACCGACGGTCTCGCCCGCGGCATGACCGTGGTCGACACCGGCGGCCCGATCACCGTCCCCGTCGGCGAGATCACGCTCGGGCGGATCTTCAACGTCCTCGGCGAGCTGATCGACGAGGGCGAGCCGCTGCCCGCCGACGTCGAGCGCCGCCAGATCCACCAGTCCGCGCCTCGCGTCGAGGACCTCACCCCGACGACCGAGATGTTCGAGACCGGGATCAAGGTCATCGACCTGCTCGCCCCCTACGCCAAGGGCGGCAAGGTCGGCCTGTTCGGCGGCGCCGGCGTCGGCAAGACGGTGCTGATCCAGGAGCTGATCAACAACCTGGCCAAGGAGCACGGCGGACTGTCGGCCTTCTGCGGCGTCGGCGAGCGCTCGCGCGAGGGCAACGACCTCTGGCTGGAGATGAAGGAGTCGGGCGTCATCGACAAGACGATGCTCGTCTTCGGCCAGATGAACGAGCCCCCGGGCGCCCGCATGCGGGTCGCCCTGTCCGGCCTGACCATGGCCGAGTACTTCCGCGACCAGGGGCAGGACGTGCTCCTCTTCATCGACAACATCTTCCGCTTCGTCCAGGCCGGCTCCGAGGTCTCGGCCCTGCTCGGGCGGATGCCCTCGCAGGTCGGCTACCAGCCGACCCTCGAAACCGAGATGGGTCAGCTCCAGGAGCGGATCACCTCGACCCGGACCGGCTCGGTCACCTCGGTCCAGGCCATCTACGTCCCGGCCGACGACCTCACCGACCCGGCCCCGGCGTCGGTGTTCGCCCACCTCAACGCGACCACGGTGCTCAACCGGGCGATCTCCGAGAAGGGCATCTACCCGGCCGTCGACCCGCTCGACTCGACCTCGACGATCCTCAAGCCGGACGTCCTCGGCGAGGAGCACTTCGCCGTGGCCAACGAGGTCAAGGAGATCCTCCAGCGCTACAAGGAGCTCCAGGACATCATCGCCATCCTCGGCATCGACGAGCTCTCCGACGAGGACAAGATCATCGTCCAGCGGGCCCGCAAGGTCGAGCGCTTCCTCTCGCAGCCGTTCTTCGTGGCCGAGCAGTTCACCGGGACGCCGGGCGCCTACGTGCCGATCGCCGAGACGATCCGCGGCTTCAAGGAGATCATCGAGGGCAAGCACGACGACCTCCCCGAGCGCGTCTTCCTCCTCAAGGGCACGATCGACGACGTGGTCGCCGCCGCCTGATGGCCCGGACCAAGTTCCAGGTCGAGGTGTTGACGCCGGAGGGTGAGGTGTTCAACGACGAGGTCGAGATGGTCTCGACCGTCACGACCGTCGGCTCGATCGGCATGCTCGCCCACCACTCGCCGGTGCTGGCCACGCTCGAGCCGACCGAGCTGCGCCTCTACCGCTCGGAGTCCGACATCGTCCGCTTCGCCCAGGCCGAGGGCTACCTGCAGATGTCCGACAACCGGGCGCTCGTCCTCGTCGAGGAGGCGGTCGACCCCAAGCAGCTCGACCGGGCCGAGCTCGAGCAGCGCCTCGAGCGGGCCCGCGCCGACGTCGACGCCGCCCCGGAGGGCAGCGAGGAGCGCGCCCGGGCCGAGCGGGACGCCCGGCGGGCCGAGGCCTTCCTCAAGCTCGGCGGATCCGCGTGAACGGGCTCCCGCCCGCGGGCGGCGGCGGCGCCGGCGCGTCGGCGGCCGCGGCCGGACGTCCGCCGGCCCACGCTCTGCCCTTGCGTTAGCGTCCCTTGCCCTACGACCTGATCGTCGTGGGGATGGGGTCGGGCGGGATGGTGGCCGCCGACTTCGCCGCCTCGCTCGGCCTCCGCGTGGCCTGCGTCGAGCAGGATCGGTTCGGCGGCGACTGCCTGTGGACCGGGTGCGTGCCGAGCAAGGCGCTCCTCGCCGCGGCCAAGGCCGCCCACACCATCCGCACCGCCGATCGCTTCGGCCTGCCGGCCGGCGAGCCGGCGATCGACACCGCGCGGGTCTTCGCCCGCATCCGTGGAGTCCAGCGGACGATCGCCGCCGGCGCGGACAGCCCGGATCGCTTCGCGGCCCGCGGGTGCGCCGTCCACGCCGGCCGCGCCCGCGTCTGCGGGCCGCACGCCGTCGAGGTCGACGGCCGCCGCCTGGACGGCCGCTACATCCTCCTGGCCACCGGCAGCCGTCCCCTGGTACCCGACATCCCCGGCCTGGCCGAGGCCGGCTTCGTCACCTCCGAGACGCTCTGGGACCTCGACCGGGCACCGTCCAGCCTGGTGGTCATCGGCGCCGGCCCGGTCGCGCTCGAGCTCGGGCAGGGGCTGCGCCGGCTCGGCGTGGCCGTCGACCTGCTCGGCCGGGGCGCCCAGGCCCTGCCCCGCGACGAGCCCGCGCTCGTCGACATCCTGCTCGGCGTCCTGCGCGCCGAGGGCGTCGGCATCGAGCTCGGCGTGGCCGTCGACCGCGTGAGCATGGCCGGCGGGCGAAAGGTCGTGCACGCCGGCGAGCGCACCTGGCGGGCGGACGAGCTCCTCATCGCCGCGGGTCGCACGGCCAACGTCGCTGGGCTCGGGCTCGAGGACCTCGGCATCCGGTTCGGCCCGGACGGGGTCGAGGTCGACGGCGGTTACCGGACCAGCGTGCCCAGCATCTACGCCGTCGGCGACCTGACCGGGCGCGACCGGTTCACCCACGCCGCCGGCCACGCCGCCGCCCGGGCGGTGCGCAACATGTTCGTGCTCGGGCGCGACCGCCGCCCGGCGACCGTGCCCTGGGCGACGTTCACCGACCCCGAGCTGGCCCACGTCGGGCTGACCGAGGCCCAGGCCCACGCCCGCGGCCGCGCGCCGGGACGGCGGCGGCCCGACGTGGCGGTCTGGCGACGCGGACTCGAGGCCAACGACCGCGCCCGGGCCGAGGCCTACCCGCCGGGCGCGGTCGCGATCGTCACCGACCGCGGCCGCGTGGTCGGCGCCCACGTCCTGGCGCCGGCGGCGGGCGAGCTGACCGGCGAGCTGACGCTGGCGGTCGAGCGCCGCCTGCGCCTCGCCGACCTGGCCGGCGTCGTCCACGCCTACCCGACGGTCGCCGTCTCGATCCAGCAGCTGGCCGGCGACGCCGCGCTCCCCGCCGCCCGGCGCTTCGCCTGGCCCCGGCGGGAGACGGACCACTAGTCTCCCGGGATGGACGAGCGTCAACTCGCGGCCCGCCTGATCGCCTACGACACCTCGTGCGACGAAGGGCTGCGCGAGGCCGCCGCCTTCGTCAAGGGCTGGCTCGAGACCAACGACATCGCCGTCGACGAGCGCATCCACAACGGGCTGCCCGTGCTCCTGGCCGAGGTCGGCCCGGCCGACGGGCTGTCGGTGATCCTCCACGGCCATCTCGACGTCGTCCGCGCCCGCCCCGGCCAGTTCGAGCCGCGGATCGAGGGCGACCGGCTGATCGGCCGCGGGGCCTACGACATGAAGGGCGGCCTGGCCGGGATGCTCTTCGCCCTGCGCGACGCCGCCGCCCAGGACCAGGTCCGCCTGCGCCTGCTCTGCGTCCCCGACGAGGAGTCCGAGGACGTCGGCGACCGCGCCACCGACGCCATGGTCGCCGCCGGCCTGCGCGCCGATTTCGCCATCACCGGCGAGCCCACCGACCTCCAGATCGGTGTCGAGGCCAAGGGGGTGCTCGCCATCCGGGTCGAGCTCGCCGGGACTGCCGCCCACGGCTCGACGCCGTGGCTCGGCGACAACGCGATCCTCAAGGCCCTCGACGCCTTCCGAGCGGTCGAGACGCTTCCGTTCAGCCGCGTCTCCTCCGAGCTCTTCGATCGGCCGTCGATCAACCTGGCCCGGATCGGCGGCGGCGACGCCTTCAACAAGGTGCCCGACACCTGCTGGATGGATATCGACATCCGCTACATCCCCGGCCAGGATCCGGACGCGATCGCCGCCGAGATCCTCGGCATTCCCGATCTCGAGATCACCCGCCGCCTGCACCGGATGCCGGCGACCGTCTCGCGGTTGAACCCCTACGTCCTGGCCCTCGGCGACGCCGCCGGGCGCACCGGCGGAGCCGACGTCCTGACCGTCGGGCGCGACGGCGCCTCCGACGCGATCTCGTTCCTCGCCGCCGGCGTTCCCGCCGTCGAGTTCGGGCCGGTCGGCGAGGGCCACCACGGCCCCGGCGAATGGGTCTCCCTCTCCTCGCTCCAGCACTACCGCCGCGCCCTGCGCGAGTTCGTGTCGAGCCTCGCCCGCCAGCTCGACCGCAGCTCCGGCGCGCCGTTGCGGGCCATCGAAGGCGGTCGGGCACCGCGCGCGGGCCCTCGATAGCCTCCGCGGCCATGGGCGCGACTCGCGAGCCGGTCGGGGTGATCGGGACCGGCTACGTCGGCCTGGTCACGGCGGCGGGCTTCGCCGAGCTCGGCAACGACGTCTACTGCGTCGACGTCGACGCCGAGAAGGTCGCCCGGCTGCGCCGCGGCGAGGTTCCGATCTACGAGCCGGGGCTGACCGAGCTGATCGAGCGCAACCGCGCACGGCTCCACTTCGCCACCGTGCTCGACGACGCCGTCGAGCACGCCCGCCTGCTGTTCGTCGCCGTCGGCACGCCGCCGACCTACAGCGGCGACGCCGACCTCTCGGCCGTCCAGGCCGTGGTCGACGCCATGCCCCGCTCCGACCGCCACGCCCTGGTGATGAAGTCGACGGTGCCGTCGGGGACGGGTGCCGCGATCAAGCGCGGCCTGCGCGCCGATGGCCGCGCCGGCCTGGCCTACGTCAGCTGCCCGGAGTTCCTCAAGGAGGGCTCGGCCGTGGCCGACTTCGCCCACCCCGACCGGATCGTGGTCGGCGACGACGGCGACTGGGCCGGCGACGCCGTGATCGAGCTCTACGCCCCCCTCGGCGCGCCGATCGTCCGCACCGACATCGCCAGCGCCGAGATGGTCAAGCTCGCGTCGAACGCCTTCCTGGCCACGAAGATCTCGTTCATCAACGAGATCGCCAACGTCTGCGAGGAGACCGGCGCCGACGTGGTCGAGGTCGCCCGCGGCATGGGCCTGGACACGCGGATCGGCCACGCCTTCCTGCGCCCGGGGATCGGCTACGGCGGCTCCTGCTTCCCCAAGGACGTCTCCGCGCTCAAGCAGCTGGCCGGCAACTCCGGCTACCACTTCCAGCTCCTCAACGCCGTGATCGAGGTCAACGAGCTCCAGAAGCGCCGCGTGGTGGCCAAGCTCCAGAAGCACCTCGGCTCGCTCGTCGGCCAGACCGTGGCCCTGCTCGGGCTCGCGTTCAAGCCGAACACCGACGACATGCGCGAGGCCTCCTCGCTCGTCCTCTCCGCCCGGCTCCAGGCCGAGGGGGCCCGCGTGCGCGCCTACGATCCGATCGCCGCCGACGAGGCCCGGGCGCTGATGCCCGGCGTCGTCACCTTCGGCTCGGCGCTCGAAGCCGTCGCCGGGGCCGAGGCCGCCGTCCTCGTCACCGAGTGGGCCGAGTTCGACGACCTCGACTGGCCGGAGCTGGCCGCGGCGATGACCGGCCGGCTCGTGGTCGACGGGCGTAACGCCCTCGACCCGGCCGCCGTCCGGGCCGCCGGACTGGTCTACGAGGGAATCGGCCGACCGGTGGTGGTCTCCGCCTGATGCAGGCCGTGATCCTCGTCGGCGGCGAGGGCACCCGCATGCGCCCGCTGACCCAGACCGTGCCCAAGCCGGTCATGACCCTGGTCGACCGCCCGCTCATCGTGTTCATGCTCGAGTGGCTGCGCGACCACGGCGTCGACGATGTCGTCCTCTGCTGCGGCTTCCTGCCGACGGCGGTCGAGGCGGCGCTCGGCGACGGCTCCTCGCTCGGCCTGCGGATCCGCTGCATCGCCGAACCCGAGCCGCTCGGCACCGGCGGGGCGCTCAAGTTCGCCGAGGCCCACCTCGACGAGCGCTTCCTGATGCTCAACGGCGACGTCCTGACCGACCTCGACCTGACCGGCCAGATCGCCCAGCACGAGCGCACCGGGGCCACGGCCACGCTTGCCCTGGTCGCCGTCGACGACCCGACGGCCTACGGGCTCGTCCGCCTGGCCGCCGACCGGGCGGTCACCGAGTTCGTCGAGAAGCCGGGGCCGGACGAGGTCGACACCAACCTGATCAGCGCCGGCGCCTACGTCCTCGAGCGCTCGGTGCTCGACCGGATCCCCCCCGGGCGCAACGTCTCGATCGAGCGCGAGGTCTGGCCCCAGCTCGTCGGCCACGGCCTCCACGGCTACCCGTGCGACGCCTACTGGCTCGACGTGGGCACCCCGGACCGCTACCTCCAGGCCACTTTCGACATCATCGAGGGCAGGATGAAGACCAAGGTGGCCGATCGGATGGGCAACGGCGCGCTCGCCGCGACCGCCTGCGCCGGCCGGCTCGTTCCCCCGGCCCTGGTCGAAGCCGGCGGCCTGATCGCCGCCGGCGCCCAGGTCGGCGGCCTCGCCGTGCTCGGCCGTGACGTCCGCATCGGCGCCGGCGCCGTGGTCGAGCGGGCCGTCGTGATGGCCGGCGCGCGGATCGGCGAGGACTGCGTCCTGCGCGACTGCATCCTCGGCCCCGGCGTCAGCCTCGGACCGCGAACACGGGTCACCGGCGGCGCCGTGCTCGGCCAGGGCGTCGTCGTCGGCGCCGACAACGTCCTCACCAACGGCGCCCGCGTCTCCGCGGGCGTCTGCCTCCCCGACGGGGCGATGACGTTCTGATGGCCGCCGACCTGACCTGGGAGACGATCGCCCAGCTCGACGCTTCCGCCCAACTCGCCGACGTGCTGGCCATGCCCGAGCACCTCGGCGACGCCCTCTGGCGGGTGGAATCGGCCGGGATCGCGCCGGTCGACACCCCCGGCGGCCTCGTCGTCGCCGGCATGGGCGGGTCGGCGATCGGCGGCGTCCTCGCCCGGGCGGCCCTCGGCGACCACGCCTCCCGCCCGATCCTCGCCGCCCGCAGCTACGGCCTCCCGCCGTGGACGACGCCGGACACGACCGTGCTGTGCGCCAGCTACTCCGGCGACACCGAGGAGACCCTCGCCTGCTACGAGGCCGCCGGGGCGGTCGGCGCCCGCCGGGTCGTCGTCACCACCGGCGGCAAGCTCGCCGCCCTCGCGCGCGCCGACCGCGTCCCCGTGATCCCCCTGCCCGGCGGCTTCCAGCCGCGTTGCGCCGTCGCCTACATGCTCGTCTCGGCGCTCGAGGTGGCCGCCCTCTGCGGCGCCGGCCCCCGGGTGGCGGCCGAGATCGACGTGGCCGCGGCCCACACCGGCACGCTGATCCGCGAGTGGGGGCCCGACGCGCCGGAGGACTCGCTGGCCAAGACGATCGCCCGGGCGCTCGAGGGCACGATCCCGGTGATCGCCGGCTCGGCCCTGACCGCCCCGATCGCCTACCGCTGGAAGACGCAGATCAACGAGAACGCCAAGCTCCCGGCCTTCTCGCACGAGCTGCCCGAGCTCGACCACAACGAGCTCGTCGGCTGGGGCGGGGCGGCCGAGGTCGGCGACTTCAGCGCCGTCTTCCTCGACGACTGCGACATCCACCCGCGGGTGAAGGCCCGGATCACGCTGACCCAGGAGGCGGTGGCCCGCACCGCGCGCCACACCTTCCGCGTCGAGACCCGCGGTGAGACCACGGTCGAGCGGGTCGTCTCGCTCGTGCTCCTCGGCGACCTCGTCTCCCTGTACATGGCCATCCTCCGCGACCTCGACCCGTCGCCGGTGCCGGCGATCGACGCGTTCAAGGCGGCCTTGGCCCGGCACGACTAGCGACCCCGCCGGCCCTCTTCGTCCGGTCCTGCCGAACCTTGACACGGGTTTGGTAAGGTAGGGCGGTGAGCGAGGCGCTGACGATCCACGAGGCGGCCGAGACGACCGGCTGGTCGGCGCGTATGCTCCGCTACATCGAGCGCATCGGCCTGCTCGAGCTGCGCCGCTCGGAGGCCGGCTACCGCCTCTACGGTCCCGGCGAGCTCCAGCGCCTGCGCACCCTGCGCGAACTCCTCCAGCGCTTCGGCGTCGGGCTCGGCGACATCGGCTTCGCCCTGCGCCTGCGGCGCGAGCCCGAGCTCGGCCGCGCGGTCGACGCCTGGTTCGAGGCCGAGGCCCGCCGACCGCAGGACGTCCCGGCCGACGAATGGCTCCGCTGGGAGCAGGACAAGCATCAGAAGCTGATCGCCGCCACCCACTCGACACCCCTGGAGGTCACATGACCCCGACCGCCGTCCTGACCCAGACCGACTACAAGGTGGCCGACCTCGCGCTGTACGAGTTCGGGCGCAAGGAGATCGATCTGGCCGAGCACGAGATGCCGGGCCTGATGTCCACGCGCCGGGAGTTCGCCGCCGCCCAGCCGCTCAAGGGCGCCCGGATCACCGGCTCGCTGCACATGACGATCCAGACGGCGGTGCTGATCGAGACCCTGACCGCCCTCGGGGCCGAGGTCCGCTGGTGCAGCTGCAACATCTTCTCGACCCAGGACCACGCGGCCGCGGCCGTCGTCGTCGGGCGCGACGGGACGCCCGAGGATCCGCGGGGCGTGCCCGTCTTCGCCTGGAAGGGCGAGACGCTCGAGGAATACTGGTGGGCCAGCGAGCAGGCCGCCCGCTGGCCGGACGGCGGCGGGCCGAACATGATCCTCGACGACGGCGGCGACGTGACGATGCTCGTCCACAAGGGCGTCGAGTACGAGGCGGCCGGCGCCGTCCCCGACCCGGCCGGCGCCGAGTCGGACGAGTTCCGCGTCTTCCTCACCCTGCTCCAGCGTTCGCTGACCGAGGACTCACAACGGTGGACGAAGATCGCCGCCGAGATCAAGGGCGTGACCGAGGAGACGACCACCGGCGTCCACCGCCTCTACCAGATGCAGGAGGCCGGGACGCTGCTGTTCCCGGCGATCAACGTCAACGACTCGGTGACGAAGTCGAAGTTCGACAACCTCTACGGCTGCCGCCACTCGCTGATCGACGGGCTCAACCGGGCGACCGACGTGATGATCGGCGGCAAGGTGGGCGTCGTCTGCGGCTTCGGTGACGTCGGCAAGGGCTGCGCCGAGTCGCTGCGCGGCCAGGGCGCCCGGGTGATCATCACCGAGATCGACCCGATCTGCGCGCTCCAGGCCGCGATGCAGGGCTACCAGGTGACCACGCTCGAGGACGTCGTCGAGACGGCGGACATCTTCATCACCACCACCGGCAACGTGAACATCATCACCGCCGCGCAGATGGCGCGGATGAAGCACCAGGCGATCGTCGCCAACATCGGCCACTTCGACAACGAGCTCGACATGGCCGGCCTGGCGGCGACTCCCGGCATCGTCCGGGTGACCGTCAAGCCCCAGGTCGACGAGTGGCAGTTCCCCGACGGCCACTCGATCATCGTGCTGTCCGAGGGCCGGCTGATGAACCTCGGCAACGCGACGGGGCATCCGAGCTTCGTGATGAGCAACTCGTTCACCAACCAGACGATCGCCCAGATCGAGCTGTGGACGAAGAACGACGACTACGAGAAGCGGGTCTACGTGCTGCCGAAGCTGCTCGACGAGAAGGTCGCCCGCCTGCACCTCGACGCCCTCGGCGTCAAGCTGACCGCCCTGCGGCCCGAGCAGGCGGCCTACATCGGCGTGCCCGTCGACGGCCCGTACAAGTCCGACCACTACCGCTACTAGCCCGCGGCCCGCGGCCCGCGGCCGGCGGCTGACCGGGGTCCGGCGATCGCCGGCGCGCACCCGCCGCCGCACGATGTGGCCGACCTCGGCCTCGCCGAGGCCGGCCAGGCGCGGATCGGCTGGGCCGACGGGCAGATGCCGGTGCTGGCGGCGATCCGCCGGCGGTTCGCCGCCGCCCGGCCGCTGGCCGGGATTCGCGTCGCCGTCTGCCTTCACGTCACCGCCGAGACGGCCAACCTGATCCGGACCCTGATCGCCGGCGGCGCCGAGACGGCGCTCTGCGCGGCCAACCCGTTCTCGACCCAGGACGACGTCGCGGCGGCCCTCGTCGCCTGCCACGGGGCCGAGGTCCACGCCCGGCGGGGCGAGGCGCCGCGCGACTACGCGGCCCACCTCGCCGGCCTCGTCGCCCGCCGCCCGGCGATCGCCGTCGACGACGGCGGCGACCTCATCGCCGCCGCCCACGCCGGTCGGGACCCGGTCGCGGCGGACATGCTCGGCGCCACCGAGGAGACGACGACCGGCCTCGTGCGGCTGCGCTCGCTGCACGCCCGGCAGGAGCTCGCCTGCGGCGTCCTCGCGGTCAACGAGGCGCTGACCGAGCGCGCGTTCAACGACCGCTACGGGACCGGCCAGTCGACGCTCGACGGGATCCTCCGGGCGACCGACCTGCTCTTCGCCGGGCGGACGTTCGTCGTCCTCGGCTACGGCTACGCCGGCAAGGGGGTGGCCCTGCGCGCCCACGGCGCCGGTGCGTCGGTCATCGTCTGCGAGGTCGACCCGATCCACGCCCTCGAGGCGCGGATGGACGGCTTCGAGGTCATGCCGGCGCTCGCCGCGGCCGAGCGGGGCGACGTCTTCGTCACCGTCACCGGCGCCCCCGACGTCCTGCGCCGCGAGCACTTCGAGCGGATGAAGGACGGCGCCGTCCTGGCCAACGCCGGCCACTTCGACGTCGAGATCAGCCTGCCCGACCTCGCCGCCGCCGCCGTCGGCCCTCCGCGCGAGGTTCTGCCGCTCGTCGACGAGTACGACCTCGGCGGCCGGCGGCTGAACCTCCTGGCCAAGGGGCGGGTGGTCAACCTCGCCGCGGCCGCCGGACACCCGGCGGCGGTGATGGACCTCTCCTTCGCCGGGCAGGCGCTCGCCGTCGAGCACCTCGTCCGGCTCGACCGCGGCTCGCAGCGGCTGCCGGTCGGCGTCCACCCCGTGCCGGTCGAGATCGATCGCGAGGTCGCCCGCATCAAGCTGGCCACGCTCGGCGTCGAGCTCGACGTGTTGAGCCCCGAGCAGGAGCGGTACCTGCGGTCGTTCCGCTGAGGACGGCGCCGGTCATGGGGGACTGTGGACGTGCCGCGGCTCGCCGCCGGCGCGCCGGGCGTGCGCCGGGAACGCGAGCGCCCTCGCACCCGGGCAGGAGGCCGCGCGTCCGCGCTGACTCCGGGCCGGCTTCACGCCCCGGAGGCGCGGTCGATTGCCGATCCCAGCTCGCCGACCTCGCCGACCTCGCCGACCTCGCCGGGCTCACCGACCTCACCGACCTCACCGACCTCTGCCACCTGGCCGCCCTCGCCCCTCGAGACCGCCGGCTCGGCCCGCTCCTCGAGCCGCTCGACCCGCTGGGCCTCGCGCTCGGACTCGCCGAGCATGCGGGCGAAGAGCACGGCCAGGGCGACGCCCATGACGAGCGACTGCTCGAGGGCCATGACGCCGCCGGCCAGAGCCTGGTCGGCGTGGGCCGAGAGGCCCCAGTAGCCGGCGTGGCGGGCGTAGAACGGGTAGAGCGATCCGCTCGAGAAGACGAGGGTGATCCCGAGCAGGCCGACGAAAAGCTTGGTCGCCGCCATGTAGAGGGCCGGTCCCATCCCGTGCAGGCGCCGGCGGCTGCGGATCGGCGCGAGCAGGTGCCACCAGTAGAGGCTGCCGGCGACGGCGTAGGTCGTGTGCTCGAGCACGTGGACGAGCGGGTGCTGGAGGGCGGCGTCGTACATCGCCGGGACGTGCCAGCTCCAGACCGTGCCGACGTAGAGGACGATGGCGAAGATCGGGTCGCCGAGGCCTCCGGCCGCGCGCTCGAGGCGCTGGAGGCGCCGGGTGACCGGCCGCAGGATGAGCTTGGTCAGGCCGCAGATCAGGAGGATGGGGACGACGTCGAGCAGCAGGACGTGCTGGATCATGTGGATGAAGAAGAGCTGGTCGGCCAGGCGGTCCAGGGGCGAGACCAGGGCGACGAGGATGAACGCGAGGCCGGCGAGGAAGGCGGCCGCCCGCAGGCGCCCGGCCCGGCCGGGGCCGACCTCGGCGGCCACGGCGCGCCAGCGACGGAGGTAGAGCCAGGCGGCCGCGGCGACGCCGACGAGCACGGCGGGCTCGAACGTCCACGACGCGGCCGGGCTCATACGGGCCGATTGTCGCGCATCTGCGCCGTTCGTCCAGCCGCGTGACAATGACGGGGGCTAGGCGTACGATCAGAGGGGCGCAATGCGCGACATAGCCTTCCAGTGTGAGAGGTGTTCGATGCAGATCGACGTCAAGGGCCGCAACGTTCCGGTGACCGATGAGCTTCGCGAGCACGTGCGCAAGCGCTTCGCCACCGTCGACAAGCAGGTCTCGATGTTCGCCCGCCTCGAGGTCGAGTTCTCCGAGGAGCGCAACCCGGCCATCGCCGAGGCCTACGTGGCCGAGGCGACGCTCTACCTCAAGGGCGTCACGCTCCGCGCGCGGGACGCGTCGATGCGCGACTGCGAGCATGCGCTCAACCTCTGCTCGCACGAGCTGACGCGTCAGGTCAAGCGCCACCGCGACAAGGTCCGCCGCCGCCGGGAGGCGCGCGAGGCCCCGGTGGCCGGCGACGCCCCCGCCGCCATCTGAACCGCCCTGTCACCGCCGCCCCGTCCGCCCGGCAGAGTGGCGGGCGGGGCACGGTGGCGCTGGTAGTCTGAATTCACATGTCTCTCTTCGATCGCGCCCTGAACCTGGGTGAGGCCAAGCAGTTCAAGCAGTACGAGAAGCGGGTCAAGCTGATCGGCGCCTTCGAGCCCGAGCTGGAGCTCGAGACCGACGACGAGCTCCGCGCCCGCATGGACGCCCTGCGCGAGCGGGGCCGGGCCGGCGAGCCGTTGGACCGGCTCCTCGACGAGTGCTTCGCCATCGTCCGCGAGACCGGCCGGCGGCGGATGGGCATGCGTCACTTCGACGTCCAGCTCATCGGCGGCATGGTCCTCGACGCCGGGACGATCGCCGAGATGCGCACCGGCGAGGGCAAGACGCTGACGGCGACGCTGGCCGTGGTGCTCAACTCCCTGGCCGGCAAGGGCGTCCACGTGGTCACGGTCAACGACTACCTGGCCCGCCGGGACGCCGAGTGGATGAACGGCATCTACGCGGCGCTCGGCGTCAGCGTCGGCGTGCTCCAGACGATGCAGGCCTACGAGGACAAGCGCCACGCCTACGCCTGCGACGTGACCTACGGGACGAACTCGGAATTCGGCTTCGACTACCTGCGCGACAACATGGCCTCGAGCCTCGAGGAGAAGGTCCAGCACGGCGGCCGCTTCGACGAGGCGGGCCACCCGCTGACCAGCCACTACTTCGCGGTCGTCGACGAGGTCGACAACATCCTGATCGACGAGGCGCGCACGCCGCTGATCATCTCCGGCGCGCCCGAGCAGGCCGCCGACATGTACGCCCAGTTCGCCCGGCTGGCCCGGCGCCTGGTGGCCGGAAAGACCCCGGAGGGGCTCGACCCGCGGACGAAGAAGGAGTTCGTCGCGGATTTCGACTACGAGTTCGAGGAGAAGCACAAGACGGTCGCGGTGACCGAGCAGGGCGTGGCCAAGGCCGAGCGGTTCCTCGGCATCGACCACCTCTACCGGGCCGAGAACGGACCGCTCGTCAACCACCTGATGCAGTCGCTCAAGGCCGAGTCGCTCTACAAGCGCGACGTCGACTACGCGGTGATCGACGGCGAGGTCAAGATCATCGACGAGTTCACCGGGCGCATCCTCGAAGGCCGCCGCTGGTCGGAGGGCCTCCACCAGGCCGTCGAGGCCAAGGAGGGGGTGCGCGTTCAGGAGGAGAACCAGACCCTGGCCACCATCACCCTCCAGAACTACTTCCGCCTCTACGAGAAGCTGGCGGGCATGACCGGTACGGCGCTGACCGAGGCCACCGAGTTCATGAAGATCTACAAGCTGCCGGTCGTCCAGGTCCCGACCAACCGGCCGATGGTCCGGGCCGACAAGAACGACCAGGTCTACAAGACGCGCGAGGGCAAGTGGTCGGCCGTCGAGCGGGAGATCGTCGAGCGCCACGGCGCCGACCAGCCGGTCCTGGTCGGGACGATCTCGGTCGAGGTCTCAGAGCTCCTGTCGGAGCGGCTGAGCTCGCGCGGGATCCCCCACAGCGTGCTGAACGCCAAGCCGGAGTTCGCCGAGCGGGAGGGCGAGACGATCGCCGAGGCGGGCCGGCCGGGGGCGGTCACGATCGCCACCAACATGGCCGGACGCGGCGTCGACATCCAGCTCGGCGGCAACGCGCCCCACCAGACGCGCGTCGCGCTGATCAAGCTCGGCCTCAAGCCGGGCGACCCGGACTACGACGAGCACTTCGCCGGCTTGCTGCCCAAGCTCGAGGAGCAGATCGCCGACGATCGGGAGAAGGTCCTCGCCGCCGGCGGCCTCTTCATCATCGGCACCGAGCGCCACGAGTCCCGCCGGATCGACAACCAGCTCCGCGGCCGGGCCGGCCGCCAGGGCGACCCGGGCGAGTCGCGCTTCTTCCTGTCGGCCCAGGACGACCTGATCCGCCTCTTCGCCGGCGACCGGATCTACCGGATCCTCGAACGGCTGGGCAGCGTCGACAAGGAGGGCAACGAGGAGCCGATCGAGGCCGGCATGCTCTCCAAGCAGATCGAGAAGGCCCAGCGCAAGGTCGAGGAGCAGAACTTCCTCATCCGCAAGCGCGTGCTCGAGTACGACGACGTGATGAACGAGCAGCGCCGCGTGGTCTACGCCCTGCGCGACCAGGTGCTCGAGGGCGGCGACATGGCCCAGGCGGCACGCGACGAGATCGCCGCGGTGATCGAGCGGACGGTGGCCGAGCACACGATCGGCGACTTCATCGAGGAATGGGATCTCGATGGCCTCTTCGTCGTGCTCGAGCAGATCTATCCGGTCAGCTTCGGGCCCGACGACATCGAGCGCGACCGCATCGATCGCGACGGGCTGGCTGCCCTGTTCGTCGAGGACGCGGCCAAGCTATATGCCGGCCGCGAGACCGAGCTCGGCGAGGAGCTGATGCGGGCCCTCGAGCGGTACCTGCTCCTCCAGATCATCGACGAGCGCTGGCGCGAGCACCTCTACGACATGGACTACCTGCGCGAGGGGATCCACCTGCGCGGCTTCGCCCAGATCGATCCGCTGGTCGCCTACCAGAACGAGGCGTTCGACCTGTTCACCGACCTGATGGTCACGATCTGGTCGGACTTCGCCCGGATGATCTTCCACGTCGAGGTCCAGATCGACGGCGAGAACGGCGGCCAGCCGCCGCCCCCGCCGCCGGCTCTGCCGCCGTACTCGCCCGGCGGGAGCTCGACCCGCCCGGCCAGCGTGTCCTACTCCTCCGGCGCGGCCGCCGCCCCGAGCGCGCTCGGAGCAGCCGCGGCCGCCGGCGCCGCGGTCGTCGATGCCGAGGCCGCCGAAGCCGCCGAGGTCACGCCGCACGTCGAGCAGCGGCGCGTCGCCACCGACGAGCAGGTCGGGCGCAATGATCCGTGCTGGTGCGGGTCGGGCAAGAAGTTCAAGCGCTGTCACGGCGCCTGACCGGCCGGGCCGCCGGCGGCCCTGGTTCCGGTCGCGCGCCCGGTCGCGCCCGGTCCGGGCCGCGGCGGGCGCGCTCGCCGGCCTGAGCCTTCTCGCAGCGGCCGGCTGCGGCTCGTCCCCGAAGCCGTCGGCGTCCGCGCCGTGCCCGACGTGCGCGGCCACGCTGGCCCAGGTCCGCGCTGACACGTTCGCGTCGGTCGCCGACCGGATCTACCGCCAGGAGGTGACGGGCACGCCGAACGGCGCGGCCTTCGCGGCGATCGCCCCGCTGCCGGGACTGATCCGCGGCCTCGAGACGGGCGACTACGCGCTGGCGCGCCGGGCGCTCGAGAATCAGCCCGTCCGGCACGCCGTCCGGGCCCGGGTGGTCCGGGGCGGCCGTGTGCTCGTCGACGTCGGCCTGCCCTTCGTGATCGCCGGCCGGCCGCGTCCGCTGCGCGCCCCGGACGGTCGCCGCCTCGGGCAGATCGAGATCTCGATCCAGGACGTGATCGGCTTCGTGCGCCTCGTCGAGCGGCTGACCGGGGCGCAGCTGGTCGTGCGGGGGAGCTTCGGCGGCCACGCGGAGACCTCGCTCCCGGCCGCCCTGGCCGGGACCCTGCCGACCCGGGGGCCGGTGGCTGTCGGCCGCCGGCGCTACACCGTGAGCTTCCTGTCCCGGCCCGGCTTCGGGGGCGAGCAGTTGAGCGTCTGGGTCCTGTCGCCGTCCTAGTCGCCGGCTCGACACGCTGGAGAGCCGCCCGAACGGGATCGCCTACGGCCGCCTCGAGCGGGCGCTCTCCGGGTCCTGACGGCGCGGGCCGGGGCCGCGGAGGGTCGAGTACCCTGGAGGGGAGATGGCCAACGCCCCGACCACCGAGCCGACCCCGCAGCGTCTCGCTGCCGTCCGTGACCAGCTGACGCTGCTCGCGGACTATCTTTGACCCGCCGGCACTGGACGAGCGCCTGGCCGGGCTCGAGGACCAGATGGGCGAGCCGGGGTTCTGGGACGACTCCGACCGGGCGGCCAAGGTCACGGCCGAGCACGCGCGGACGAGGCGCCGGCTCGACGCCTTCCGGTCGCTCGAGGCGGACGCCGCCGAGCTCGCCGAGCTCGTCGAGCTGGCCGAGGAGGAGCCGGCTCTGGCCGCCGAGGTGGAGGCGAGCATCGCCTCGGTCGAGGAGCGCCTGGTCGCGCTCGAGGAGGCCCGCCTCTTCTCCGGCCGCTACGACGGCGGTCCGGCCCTGGTGACGATCAACGCCGGGGCCGGCGGCACCGACGCCCAGGACTGGGCGGAGATGGTGCTGCGGATGGAGATGCGCTGGGCCGAGAAGCGCGGCTTCCAGACCGAGCTTCTCGAGGTCAGCCCGGGCGAGGAGGCGGGGATCAAGTCGGCGACGTTCCAGGCCACCGGCGAGAACGCCTACGGCCTTTACGGGGCCGAGAAGGGCGTCCATCGGCTCGTCCGGCTGTCGCCGTTCGACTCGGCCAATCGCCGCCAGACGAGCTTCGCCGGCCTCGAGGTCGCGCCGGTCGTCGAGGACGACGGCGAGATCGAGATCAACGACGACGACCTCCAGATCGACACCTACCGGGCGAGCGGGGCCGGGGGCCAGCACGTCAACAAGACCGACTCGGCCGTGCGCATCACCCACCGGCCGTCGGGCATCGTCGTCCAGTGCCAGAACGAGCGGTCGCAGTCGTCGAACAAGGCGACGGCGATGACCATGCTCCGGGCCAAGCTGGCGGCGGCCGAGGAGCTCCGGCGGGAGGCGGAGATCGCCCAGGAGAAGGGCGAGGCCCAGGACGTGAACTTCGGCTCGCAGATCCGCTCCTATGTGCTGCATCCGTACACGATGGTCAAGGACCACCGGACGGGTCACGAGATGGGCGACGCCAAGGCCGTCCTCGACGGGGACCTCGACGGCTTCGTCCGCGCCTACCTGCTGAAGGCCGCCGGCTCCTGAGTCTTCCCCCCGACGGCGACTCGCTGATCGATCCCGCCGGCTGGCCGAACGCCGCCGCCCACTACCGGTTCGCGACGGGCGAGGCCGGCCCGTGCCTCGTGCTGTCGGTCGCGTTGGAGGCGTCCGCCTACGCCCCGCCCGAGTCGTCGGCGCCAGGCGACGCCGGGGACATCGCGCCGTGGCAGCAGCGCGCGCTGACCGACCGGCAGGTCTACCGGGCTCTCGCGGCCGAGCTCGCCGCTCCCGAGATCAGGATGAGCCTGGCGACGACGCTCGACGGACGCCGGCCGCACGCGCTCGACGCCGGCGTTTTCGTCGCCTTCGCGCAGGACGTGGCGGCCTATCTCGAGGCGGTCGCCCAGGGCGCGACCGCCTCCGTGCCCGGCTCGGCGATCGAGATCCCGGTGGCGGCGGCGAACCCCGAAGACCTCTTCGCGCTGGTGGTCGAGCTGCGGATCGCCGGCGGCGGCGGCGCCGACGTCCGCGCCGCGGAGGAGCAGGTCGTCACACCGATCGCGCCGCTTCGCAGCCGGGTGGGGCGCGAGCCGCCGACGCTGGGCCGGTTCGCGGCGGATCTCGAGGCGGCGTACGCGACGCCGACCGTCCACCTCAAGGTGGCCGTGGGCCCGTCACCGGACGGCGGGGGCGGCGGCGCCGCGTGGATCCTCCGCCTGCGGAGCGCCGCCGGGGCTCCGGGTGAGCCGGAGGGCGTCGGGTTCGCGGTCGAGGGTCCCGGGCGTTACTACGCGCCGCGGCCGCTGGCCGGCGTGGTCATCGCCCGCCCGGCGGTGCCGGTCGTCGACTTCGATCGCGACCAGGGCCTCGACTGGGCGCACCCGACTCTGGCGGCGCTCACCGGCGCGCTCGACCTCTGGGGGCGGCACGCGCTCGCCGCCGTCGACCGCTTCCTCGAGGCCGACCTGGCCGGGGCGGCGTTCCGGATCGACGAAGTCGACCCGGACGGCTCGGGCCACCTGGGCGGGATCCTCGCCCTCAAGGAGGCGCTCGCCGAGGCGATCGCCGCCACCGTCGTCCCCGTCCTGGTCGAGCCCGGGCTCGACCCGGCCGACGGTGCAGCGGGGGAGGACGCGCGCGAGGTCATGCGCGAGCTGATCCTCGCCCGGGCCGAGAACGCCTACGCGGTGTCGGCGGTCTGCCAGTTCGCGGCCACGGTCTCGGCGCGTTTCGCCGGGGATCCGGCCGGGAGCCCGCGCTTCCGCGGGCCGGTGTCCGCGCATGGGCCCGCGAGCGCGGCGGCCGGCTACCGGGCGCAGCCCGGCGTGTGGGCGTTCACCCCCGCCCGCCCGAGACTGGTCCCCGAGAGATCGTTCGTGACGAGCGCGATCACGATCGTCGATCCGCCGGCGCAATCGCACCTCCCGCTCGAGCTCGACTTCACCGTCAGCACGATCGAGCCCGGAGTCGAGCGCACGGCCGGCGGCGAGTCGATCGCCGCGCCGTGGCTCTCGCTCGTGATCCCCTTCTCCGTGGCGATCGGCGCCGTCGACATCCCCGTCGTCGTGCGGGAGATCCCGGCGCCGGCGGTGCCGGTCGCGCAGGTGGCGCAGCCGGGCGAGGACTCGGGCGTCGATCCGGCTGCGGCGCTCGAGCGCGCCATGTCCTGGCGCTACGCGGTCACCTACGTCGCGGAGGCCTTCGCGCAGGACGAGGTCGAGGTGGTCGTCGAGTTCAACCGCGGCGGCGCCGAGCCCGAGCCGAGCCCCGCCGCCGCCGTCGCCGTCGCCCCGAGCGAGCTCGACCTCTTCGATCACCTCGCGCGCTTCGTCCGCGCCTGGCCGGCCCTGGAGGAGGCGCTGGTCGAGACGCTCGTGGCCGGCGCGCTCGATCTCGACCCGTCGAGCCCCGGCTACCGCCGGGCGCGCCGACTCGTCGGCGACTTCCACGACCTCCTGGCGCCGCTGCCGCAGGCGTGGAGGGCGTGGCGTCCGCCCGCCAGCGAGGCGGCGGAAGGCCCCGTCCGATCCGCAGCGGCATCCCCGGGCAGGTCGGAGTTCCGCTACGCGGTCGGGGAGCGCGCAGACCGCCGGGGCGTCCTGGTGGCGACCCGGCGGCTGGGGGCGAGCACCGCCGGGGTGTGGGACCGAGCGACGGGGACCCGCACGGCGCTGGCGCCGCCCGACCTCGAGATCGACGATGGCGACACGGTGTGGGCGGCCGAGCCGGTGAGCCCGGGGGCGGGGGCGTTCCACTTCGCCGACCGGCTCGGGAACCTGCTGACCCGCGCGCGGGGGTCGAGTCTGCCGCGGACGTCGACCTTCGCTGGCCGGCCCGGCGAGGGCCTCGACGTGGCCGCCTACCAGAATGCCTCGGCGGCGTTCCGCGTGTTCCGCAACCGCGACGTCCTGCCCGGGGTCGCGACGGCGGCCGACTTCGTCTTCGTCAGCCCGGGGCGCGGGTTCGCGGCGCCGGTGGCGCCCGAGCTTCGGAGCGATCGGGTCTTCGACCGGGGCCGGCTGCCCGGGACCTGGCCGTCGCCCCTGATCGCCCATGTCCAGGGCATCCTCGACCTGCTCTTCGCGGGCACGGAGCCGGGCACCGAGCTGGTGCTCGGCCTCGACGCCGAATTCCACGAGTCGCTGGGACCAGACCGCCCGGGGGCGGTCCTCCCCATCCTGCGCCGGCCGGGGGAGTCGCTGTCACGGGTGGGCTGCGGCCCCCTGGCGGCCGCGATCAGCGGCCAGATCCTGGACTGGTGGGCGGCCGTCAGGCCCGGCCCGGGCGCCCTGGGCTTCAGGCTCCGGTTGCTCTCGAGCGCGAACCCGAGGGGCCCCGCCCTGGTGGAGGTGAGTCGGCTGATGCTCGAGCCGGGGGACGTGACCGAGCTGGCGTAGACGCGTCAGGCGACCGGGGCGCGCGCCTGGAGCCAGCCGACGAGGTCGTCGAGAACGGCGGTGCGCTCGGGCTCGGCCTCGTTGAAGATCTCGTGGTAGAGGCCGGGGTAAAGCTTGAGGGTCTTGTCCTGGGAGCCCGCTCGCCCGGCCAGCGCCTTGGCTCCGGCGGGGGGGACGATCCGGTCGGCCAGGCCTTGCATGATGAGGAGCGGGAGCGCGAGGTCGGGGGTCCGCCGGGGGAAGGTGGCGATCGCGGCGGCGAGCTCGGCGACCGTGCGGACGGGGAGTCGGCCGCGGTGGACGAGCGGATCCTCGTCGTAGCGGCGGACCTGCTCGGGGTCGCGGCTGATGGCGGCGGCGTCGACGCCGTAGACGCCGAGGCGGGGGACGACGCGGGCGAGCTGGCGGCTGAGGGCGAGCAGGGGTCGCGGGGTGTCGAGGGCGACGAGCGGCCCGGAGAGGATCAGCCCGGCGAGACGGCCGGTCGGGCTGGCCAGGGCGCAGTCGAGGGCCAGGCAGGCGCCCATGCTGTGGCCGAGGAGGAAGGGCGCGCGGCCGTCGTCGTCGGCGGCCGTCTGGTCGACGAGGTGGTCGAGGTCGGCGACCGCCCGGTCGAGCCGGTCGATCAGCGAGCGGGGGCCGCCGGAGTGGCCGTGGCCGCGGTGGTCGAGGGCGTGGACGGCGAAGCCGGCGGCGACGAGGCGCTCGGCCAGGGGGGCGTAGCGGCCGCTGTGCTCGGCGGCGCCGTGGGCGATCACCAGGGCGGCGCGGGCGGCCGCGGGCGGGCGCCAGGACTGCCAGTAGATCTCGAGGCCGCCGCGGCCGGCGAAGTGTCCCGCCAGTCTGCGCATTTCGGGCACCCTATCCTCCTGGCGTGATGACCGAGGTCGACCAAGCGCTGGTGCGGCGGGCGCTCGAGGAGGATCTCGGGGCCGGCGACGTGACGGCGGCGGCCACCGTTCCGGCGCAGGCCCGGGCGCGGGCGACGATCGCCCAGAAGGAGCCGGGCGTGATCTTCGGCGTCGCGGTGGCGGTCGCGGTCTTCCGCGAGCTCGACCCCGAGGTCCGGGTCGAGCGGCTGGCGGAGGAGGGCGCGTGGCGGGAGGCGGGGCCGGTGCTGGCGCTCGAGGGGTCGGCGCGGGCGCTGGTCAGCGCGGAGCGCACGGCGCTCAACTTCCTCGGCCGCCTGTCGGGCGTGGCCACGGCGGCCGCCCGGTGCGCGGCCGCGGTCGCCGGGACGTCGGCGCGGGTGCTCGACACGCGCAAGACGACGCCGGGCCTGCGGACGCTCGAGAAGGCGGCGGTGGCCGCGGGCGGAGCGAGCAACCACCGGGCGGGGCTCTACGACGCGATCCTGATCAAGGAGAATCACATCGCCCTGGCCGGCGGGGTGGCGGCGGCGGTGGCCGCGGCCCGGGCCTACGCGCCGGACCTGCCGCTCGAGGTCGAGTGCCGCAACCGGGCGGAGATCGACGAGGCGCTCGGCGCGGGGGTGAGGCGGCTGCTGCTCGACAACTTCTCGGTCGAGCAGTTGCGGGCGGCCGTGGCCCGCGTGGCCGGGCGGGCGGTGCTCGAGGCGAGCGGCGGGGTGACGCTGGCCAACCTCGGGGACGTCGCGGCGACGGGGGTAGAATTCGTGTCCATCGGCGCAATGACGCACTCCGCCGCCGCCCTCGACCTGTCGTTGACACTGGAGCCGCTCTGACCCCCGCCCGGACCATGATCGAGCTGCCGATGGCCCCGGCGGCGCCCGAGCCGGCTCTGGCGGCGGAGGAGATCGCCGGCCTTCAGGACGAGATCCGGCGGCTGGCCGCGGCTGGGGATGCGGTGATCCTGGCCCACAACTACCAGCTCCCGGAGATCCAGGACGTCGCCCATTTCGTCGGGGACTCGCTCGGCCTCTCCCAGCAGGCGGCGGCCGCCGCCGAGCAGACGATCGTCTTCTGCGGCGTCCACTTCATGGCCGAGACGGCGGCGATCCTCTGCCCGGAGAAGACGGTCCTGATCCCCGACCGTGACGCCGGCTGTTCGCTGTCGGACTCGATCGACGCCGACCAGCTCGCGGCGTGGAAGGCGGAGCATCCGGGGGCGGTGGTGGTGATGTACGTCAACACGTCGGCGGCCGTCAAGGCGCTGACCGACTACTGCTGTACGTCGTCGAACGCGGTCGCCGTGGTGCGCCACATCTATGCGACGCACGGGCCGCAGACGGAGATCCTGTTCGGGCCGGACATGTTCCTCGGCGCCTACGTCGAGCGGACGGTCGGCCGGCGGATGCACGTGTGGGACGGGGAGTGCCACGTCCACGCCGGGATCCGGCCGAGCGACATCGCCGCGACCCGGGCCGCGCACCCGCAGGCCGACTTCCTGATCCACCCGGAGTGCGGCTGCTCGACCTCGGTGATGGAGTACGTGGCGGCGGGGGACGTGGCGGCCGAGGGCGTGCACATGCTGTCGACCGGGGGCATGCTGAGCTACGCGGAGCGGGCGGCGCCGGGGTCGAGCGCGATCGTGGCCACCGAGATCGGGATGCTCCACCCGCTGCGCCGGGCGGCGCCGGAGACCGACTTCATCGCCGCCAACGCCGAGGCGAGCTGCCGGTACATGAAGATGATCACCCTGCCCAAGCTCCGCGACGCGCTGCGCGACGGGCGCTTTGCGGTGACGGTGGCGGCGCCGACGGCGGCGCGGGCGCGGACGGCGATCGAGCGGATGGTGGCCATCCGGCCGTGAGGTGGCCGAGGCCGGGTGGGCGGCCTTGGCCGGCGATCGAGCGGATGGTGGCCATCCGGCCGTGAGGCGGCCGAGGCCGGGTGGGCGGCCTTGGCCGGCCCGGCCCACCCCGGCGCGGGCGGGCCGGCTGGCGGGCTCAGAAGTCGGCGGCCGCGTGGGGGCCGACGCAGGCCACGGCGAGTTGCTCGCTGATGCCGGCGGCGACGTCGCGGACCTCGGCGAAGGTGACGTCGTCGACGGCGTCGATCGCCGCGTCGGGGTCGATGTCCTCGCCGTAGACGATCGCCTGGTGGGCGGCGAAGCGGGCGACGGCGCCGGAGTTCTCGAAGGCGAGCACCCGCCGGCCGGCGGTGTAGGCGCGGGCGCGCTCGACCTCGGCCTCGGTCGGGCCGTCGGTCCGGAGCTCGTCGACGATCTCCCGCATCCGGGTGTAGGCCTCGATCGTCTTGCTCGAGTCCAGGCCGGAGGAGAGCTGGAGGATCGGCGCGTCGGCGAAGGCGTGGTCGACGGCCGAGACCGAGTAGCAGAGGCCGCGCTGCTCGCGGATCTCGTCGAACAGGCGCGAGCCCATCGACCCGCCGAGGAGGGTGGAGTAGATCGACAGGGCGGTCCGCTGGCGGCGGTCGCTGACGTCGATCTGGGGCCGGTAGATCATGCGCAGGTGGGACTGGTTGGTGTCGCGCGCCTCGACCAGGGTGTCCGGGACGAAGGCGGGGGCGGGCTCGTAGGGCGCGGGGGCAGGGAGGGTGGGGAAGCGTCCGAAGCGCTCGCCGAGCTCGGCGTCGGCGGGGAGGTGGTCGGTGTTCCCGACCAGGAAGACCCCGCCGCGCTCGCCCGACCAGCGGCGCTCGCGGAAGGCGACGATCGCGTCGCGGCTGAACGTGCGCAGGTGGTCGGCGGGTCCGAGCACGGTCCGGCCGAGCGGATGCTCGCCGAAGGCGGCGCGGTCGATCAGGTACTCGGCGACCATCGACGGCTGGTCGTAGGCGCGGTTGATCTCCTGGATCACCACGCCGCGCTCGCGATCGAGCTCGTCGGCGTCGAGGCGGGGGCGGCCGACGAAGTCCGAGAGCAGGTCGATCGCCTCGGGGGCGACCTCGGCGCGGGCGGTGATGTGGAAGGCGACGAGGTCGTGGCTGGTGTAGGCGTTGAGCATCGCGCCCATCCGCTCAGCCGTCTCGTTGACGTCGCGGTAGGTCGGATAGGTCTGGCCGCCCTTGAACACGAGGTGCTCGAGGAAGTGGGCCATGCCGTTCTCGTCGGGGCGCTCGCTGCGGGCGCCGGCGTCGAAGGCGACGAGGATGGTCAGGGCGCGGGTCCCGGGGACGGCGATCCGGTGGATCGGCAGGCCGTTGGGCGCGGTGGTCGTGGAGATCTCGGTCATCGGTGAACCGTATCTGGTGGCGTGCAAATGCTCTTGCAGGATTCGCCAAACGCCACATTGAGTAATGGCTTGGTCTACCCTCGCACCGATGGCCGCCACGGAAAGGGAGACTCTTCGCCGCGGCCGGCCAGCGCGGCCGGCGGCTGCTCCCATCCGCCGACCGGCGCGGGCGCCGGGCGGCGAATCGGTGATCGAGTTCCGCGACGTGTGCAAGCACTACGACGGCGGCCACGCCGGCCTCGACGGGGCGACGTTCTCGATCGAGCGGGGCGAGTGGGTCTTCATCGTCGGGTCGACGGGGTCGGGCAAGTCGACGATCATGCGCCTGCTGATCAAGGAGCTCGAGCCGACATCGGGGTCGATCGTCGTCGCCGGACGCGACCTGGTCGACATCGATCGCAAGAAGGTGCCGTCCTACCGGCGCAACCTCGGCGTCGTCTTCCAGGACTTCAAGCTGCTGCCGAACCGGACGGTCTACGCGAACGTGGCGTACGCGCTCCAGGTGACGGGGGCCGGCCGGCGTCAGATCCGCGAGCAGGTCCCGGACATCCTGCGACTGACCGGCCTGTCGACCAAGCTCCACAACTATCCCGACCAGCTGTCGGGCGGCGAGCAGCAGCGGGTGTCGATCGCCCGGGCCTTCATCAACCACCCGGCGCTGCTCCTGGCCGACGAGCCGACCGGGAACCTCGACCCGGAGACGTCGATCGGGATCATGCAGCTGCTTTACCGGATCAACCGGGCGGGCACGACGGTCCTCGTGGCGACCCACGACTCGACGATGGTCGACAAGATGCGGCGCCGGGTGATCGAGCTCGTCCGGGGCCGGGTCGTCCGCGACGAGGACGAGGGCATGTACCGCCAGCGCGAGCAGAGCACCGACGAGTTCACGGCGATGCTCCGCGACGAGAACACGCGGATCCCCTGGTGAGCACCGCAGGCGGGGGGGCGGGGTCGTGAGGCTGGGCTTCTTCGTGCGGGAGTCGATGCGGTCGATGCGCCGCAACGCGGTGCCGAGCTTCGCCGCCCTGGCCACGGTCCTGGTCACCGTGCTCGTCCTCGGGGTGTTCATTCCGGTGGCCCAGGTGACGAGCGGAGCGGCCAACGACGTGCGCAAGCGCATCCTCGTCGGCGTCTATCTCAAGGACGGGTCGACCGGCTCGGACATCGCGCGGGTGAGCCAGCTGCTGCGCCAGCGCACGCCGCACGTCAAGGCAGTCCAGTTCATCTCCAAGGCGCAGGCGTTCAAGGAGCAGAGCAAGGCCGACCCGGCGGCCTACGCGATCGTCGACTCGAATCCGCTGCCGGACAGCTTCCGGGTGACGCCGGACGTGCCGGACAACGTCAACGTCGTCCGTCTGGCGCTGATGAAGGGATCGGCGCCGATCGACTCGGCGATCGCCACGGTCAACAACCGGCGCGACGACGCCCAGAAGATCCTGACGGCGACGAGCCTGGTCAAGGTGACGATGGCGGTGCTGGCGGTGCTGCTGGTGATCGCGTCGGTGCTCCTGATCTCGAACACGATCCGCCTGTCGCTGTTCGCCCGACGGCGGGAGGTCGAGGTCATGAAGCTCGTCGGGGCGACCGACTGGTTCATCCGCTGGCCGTTCGTGATCGAGGGGGTCCTGCTGGGGGCGTTCGGCGGGGTGCTCGCCATCACGATGCTGGTGCTGGCCAAGATCACGGTCGTCGACAGCCTGGTGTCGGAGTTCTCGGTCATCGGCCGGCCGGCGACGATCAACTTCCCGGCCCTCACCCTGGTCCTGATGGTGTGCGCGGTCGCCGTGTCGGCCGCCGGGTCGGGACTCTCGCTGCGCCGCTTTCTGCGCGTCTGAGCCGCCCACGGACGGAGTCGCCGCGGGCACGGGTCCCGGGGCGTGGGTCGGGGGGCGGCCGGTAGGCTCCTCGCATGCGGGCGAGAACCTTGCGGGCCGGGACGCGGCCGGCGATCGGCAGCGCCTGATGGCGGGGCGCCTGCGGACGTCGGTGGTGGGGGCGGTCGCCGGCTTGGTGGTCGTCGCCGTCCTGGTCTTCGGCGTCTGGTGGGGGGCGCATCCGCGCGACCTGCCGGGGTTCCTGCGCGACTCGGTGGGCGGGAGCGACACCGCCGTGCTCGACGAGTCGGTGCAGCAGGTGCTCGACGACTACTACGTCAAGCTGAAGCGGTCGGACCTGATCAACGCGTCGATCAGCGGCATCGTGGCCAGCCTGCACGACCGCTTCTCGAACTACCTGACGCCGCAGGAGTACAACGACTTCGTCACCTCGGCCGCCCAGCAGGACTCGGGCATCGGCACCGAGGTCCGGGAGGGCAAGCGGGGGCTCATCGTGCTCGACGTGTTCGACGCGTCGCCGGCGGCGCGGGCGGGGATCGTCGCCGGGGACACGATCTCCAAGGCCGACGGCGTGTCGCTGGCGGGCCGGCCGGACGCGGCGGCGACGGCCCTGGTCAAGGGGGCCCCGGGCACGCAGGTGCGGCTGGAGATCGTCCACCATGGCCATGCGCGCACGGTCAGCGTCACCCGGGCGGTGGTGTCGGTGCCGGTGGTGGCGTCGAAGCTGGTGAGCGCGGGGGGCAAGAGGGTGGCCTACGTGCGGCTGTCGACGTTCAGCGACGGGGCGCACGGGGAGGTGCGGGCGGCGGTCGACCGGCTGCGGGCGGCGGGGGCGCGGGCGATCGTGCTCGATCTGCGCCACAACGGGGGCGGTCTGGTCGAGGAGGCGCGGCTGGTGGCCAGCATATTCCTGGCCGACGGGCCGATCGTCACGACGCGGGGGCGGACGCAGCCGACGGTCACCTTGACGGCGGACGGCGGGGCGATCCCGGCGTCGGTCCCGGTGGCGGTGCTCGTGGATCGGGAGACGGCGTCGGCGTCGGAGATCGTGGCCGGAGCGCTCCAGGACCGCCATCGGGCGACGATCGTCGGGACGCACACCTTCGGCAAGGGCGTGTTCCAGGAGGTGAGGCCGTTGTCGAACGGCGGGGCGCTCGATATCACCGTCGGTCAGTACTACCTGCCGAGCGGGCGCAACCTGGGCGGCGGGGGGATCAAGGAGGGGGCGGGGATCACCCCGGACGTGGCCACGTCGGCGCCATTGAGCGCTCCCGGCGATCCGTCGCTGGTCACGGCGGCGGGCCTGGTCGCGGCGAAGCTTCGGTGAGCCAGCGGGCGGCGGTCCTCGAGCGGCGGGGCAAGTTCCTGGTCGCGCGGCCGGTGTTCGGCCGCGGTCGGAGGGAGGACGGGTGGGGGAGCGGCCAGATGTCGGTGGACCCGGGGAAGGCGCGGGCGGGCGAGCTCGTGCTGGTCGGGGTGCGGGCCGGGCGTCGGGGGGCGCGGGCGACGGTGGTGCGGCGGATCGGGCGGCCGGACGTGGCGCGCGACGTGATCGAGGCGCTGATGCTCGAGCGGGGGCTGCGGCGGCGCTTCAGCGACGGGATCGAGGCCGAGGCGCGGGAGGCGGCGGGGGCGGCGGGCGACGGCGGGGTCGACGGCGGGCGTCGCGACCTGCGGGAGCTCGACACGTTCACGATCGACCCGACGGGGGCGCGGGACTACGACGACGCGATCTCGGCGGAGCGGATCGGCGAGGGACGGATCCGCGTGTGGGTCCACATCGCCGACGTGGCGTCGTTCGTGGCCGAGGGGTCGCCGGTGGACCGGGAGGCGCGGCGGCGGGGGACGAGCGTCTACGTTCCGGGCGCGGTCGAGCCGATGCTGCCGGGGGCGCTGTCGAACGAGGCGTGCTCGCTGGTGCCGGGGGCCGACCGGCGGGTGGTGACGGTGGAGCTGGAGTTCGACGGGCCGCGGGTGGTGCGCACGGCGTTCCATCGGGCGGTGATCCGGTCGGATGAGCGCCTGGACTACGAGCGGGTCGACCGGATCTTCGCGGGAGCGGAGCCGGCGCGGGCGCCGTGGGCGACGCCGCTCGAGGCGGCCAGGGCGGCCGCGCGAGAACTGGCCCGGGAGCGTGAGCGGCGGGGGGCGCTGGCGATCGTGAGCGGCGAGCCGGAGTTCGCGTTCGACCGCGAGGGTCACGTGATCGAGGTGGAGCTCGGCGAGCAGACCGAGTCGCATCGGCTGATCGAGCACCTGATGATCGCGGCGAACGAGGCGGTGGCCAACCTGCTCGAACGGGGCAAGGTGCCGGGCGTCTACCGGGTCCACGAGCAGCCGGACCCGGCGCGGGTCGAGCGGCTGGTGGCCCAGCTGACGTCGCTGGAGGTGCCGACGCCGCCGGTGGGCCGGACGATGGGGCCGTCGGAGGCGGGCGAGCTGGTGGGGGAGATCTCGCAGGCGGTCGATCGCCACGTGCGGGCGACGGGTCGCGGTCGGCTGGCGTTGACGTCGCTCGTCCTGCGGTCGCTCAAGCAGGCGTACTACTCGCCGCGGAACCTCGGCCATGCCGGGCTGCGCTCGACGGCGTACTGCCACTTCACCTCGCCGATCCGGCGCTATCCGGACCTGGTGTGTCACCGGGCGCTGCTCGCGGCGATCGGGGCGGGCGGCGAGGCGGCGCCGGAGGCGAGCGGGCTGAGCGACCTGGCGGCGTGGTGCTCGGCGCGAGAGCGGGAAGCGATGGAGATCGAGCGGGCGGCCGACGACGTGGCGCGGTGCTTCGCGCTGAGCCGAGAGGATCGCGACCGGACGTGGGCGGGGGAAGTCGTCGGGGTGATCGGCGCCGGAGCGTTCGTGGCCTTCGGCGGTCGCTACGAGGGCATGCTGGCGGTGCGCAGGATGCGGGCGGGCGGGTGGTGGGAACTGAACGAGGAGGGGACGATCCTCTGCGGAACGCGGACCGGCGCGACGCTGCGGCTGGGGGACGAGGTCGAGGTCCGGGTCGAGAGCATCGACGCGCCGCGGGGACGGGTCGACCTCGTGCTTGCGTAGTCTGGAGAGACGATGGCCAAGGGCAAGCGCAAGATCGGAGCGGGCGACGTCGCGTCGAACCGGTACGCGTCCTACCGCTACAACCTGCTCGAGCGGGTCGAGTGCGGGGTCGTGCTCCAGGGAACGGAGGTCAAGTCGCTGCGGACGCACGGAGCGCAGCTGAAGGACGGGTTCGCGGCCATCCGGGGCGGGGAGCTGTGGCTGCGCAACGTCCACATTCCGCCGTATGCGCCGGCCAGCCGGGAAAACCACGAGCCGGAGCGGGAGCGCAAGCTGCTGGTCAACCGGCGGGAGCTCGACCGGATCGAGGCGCGGGTGGCCGAGCGGGGGCTGACACTGGTGCCGACGCGGATCTACTTCTCAGGTCCGCGGGCGAAGGTCGAGATCGCGCTGGCGCGGGGCAAGGACGTCCATGACAAGCGGGAGACGATGAAGAAACGCGACTCCGAGCGGGAGATGCAGCGGGCGCTGCGCGACGTCGGGCGCTGAGCCTCAGAAGCTCCGGAAGCCGATCGCGTGCTGCACGTAGGTGGCCTCCATGCCGAGCACGAGGAGGCCGATCAGGCCGAGGTAGACGACGCCGACGATGAGGCGGTTGCGCGGAGCGACGCGGTAGTAGGCGGCCGACTCGAGCGTGCGCGACTTGCGCTGCTTCCAGCGCCGCCAGGTCTCGAGGCCGCCGAACAGAATGATGATCAGGAGGATGCCGTTGGGGGCGAGGAAGAAGAGGCCGACGAGGGCGGCGAAGCCGAGGAACCACATCGACGGGGCCATGGCGGCCATGGCGCGGCCACCGTCGAGGGGGACGACGGGGAGGAGATTGAACAGGTTCAGGAGGAACCCGGTGTAGGCGAGGGCCTGGAGGAGGGGACTGCCGGTGATCGCGCCGGCGATGGCCACGGCGAGGGCGCCGAGCGAGCCGAGGATGGGGCCGGCGAGACCGACGCGGGCCTCGGCGAGGGCGTTCTGGCCGAGGGACTTGGCGGTGATGACGGCGCCGAGGAAGGGGATGAACATCGGTGCGCTGGCCGGAATTCCCTCACGGCGCAGGGCGATGACGTGGCCCATCTCGTGGACGAAGAGAAGGAGGACGAAGCCGACGGCGAACTGCCAGCCGAAGAAGAGGCTGTAGGCGGCGACGGAGACCAGGGCGGTGGCCGAGGTGCTGAGGACCTTGATCTTCGGCAGGAGGAGAAGGAGGGCCTTGCCCTTGGCGAGCAGGGCGAGTAGGGCGGCGCCGGCGGCGCCGGAGCGCTCGCGCAGGCGGGATTGCTTGGGCTGGGGCCGGCCGAAGGGGTCGACCGCGGGGGGGTCGAGGGGAGGCGGGACGACGAACGTCGGCTGGTTCTCCATGGTGCACGGATTGTGGCAGGCGGGGCTTGGCGGGCGGTAAAGGGCGAGCGTCGGCGATTTCCTCGCAAAATGCGGCGATTGTGACGAATGCCTCTTGATCGGACGGCCGGCTGGGCGTACCTTGCTCGAACGACGCGGACCTGAGACGCAAAGAGCGAGGCCACCGAGGTGCAAGGCCCTGCCACCCAAGGAACGGAAGCCTCCGGGCGACCGATCGGCGGGTTCCTCAAGCGGCTCGGTCCGCGTCGTCTTTCGTGCGTGGCCGATCGGCTACGATGGCAGGGTAGGAACATTCCTGGGGACGACAGGCTTCGACGTGGTCGTCTCGTGGGGATGGTCGCGAGTCGAGGTCCCGGGCGGCCTCGTTAAACACCCGGGAAAAACAATAAGTGCGGACTCTCACGAGTTTGCCCTCGCTGCCTAGATAACCTAGCCAAGCGAGGTCTCGGCCCCCGCAGCCTGCGGCGAGGATCACCGGGATCAGATAGCAGGCTCACCCGGTGAGGTCCGCCTCCGCCGATCCGGGAAAACCTCAGGAGGCTGGTCTTCCGCAACCCCGCCGGCGAGGCGAGCGGAGGATGAGATCAGAGCGCCGGCTACGCTCGTAGACGCCATCTTCACGCGATCGCGGACGTGGGTTCGATTCCCACCGTCTCCATCTGTTTGGTCAGCAGCGCAGAACTGCGAAACGCTGCAACGGCCCCGGAAACCGGCTGCGAACAGGGGCGAAGGACCGCGAAGGAAAAACCGTCGATTTGCGGCGAGCCCGGGACGCCTGGGTGACACGCCGGTAGCACGGGGGCGGTGTTTGGGTGACATGTCACCCGGCGGGGGCGCGCCCGATGCTCGCGGCTGACTCCGTCGCCTCGGGGAGGCGCCGCCCAACCGGTCGTTGCCGTCATTGCGGCCGTTCGACCTTCAACGGCTCGGAGACCTGTCGGGCTCGTCGCTGTCCTGGGTACGGACCGGTGTGGGCCGGCGACCAGCGGCGCAAGCTCTTCGACAACTTGGTCGCCTTCGCTGACTTCGTGCGGGTGAAGGACGCCCTGGTCGTCATGTTCGCGGTGACTGCGCCCGGCGCTGACGTCCTCCCGTGGGATCAGAACTACTGCCGGCGCCTCGGCCCGCATCGATGCTCGGGCGATCTCGGCTGCCGGGTCCAGCGGCGGGCGGCCCGAGAGTGGAACGCGAGCGCACCGGCCCGGTGGCGGGCCCTCCATCGTCGGGCCTACATTGCGACGGCCAGGGCCTACGGGGCGGACGACGCGCTGTGGATGCTGTGCCGCGTCTGGGAGAAGCAGGCCCGCGGCGTGCTCCACGTCCACCCGGTCGTCGCCTACGCGACGCCGCGCCAGAAGGCCGCGGCGGAGCACTACCGCGATCGGCTCGAGATGTGGGGCGGCGAGTTCGGGTTCGGGTTCGTGTCGCGCAAGTTCCGGCCTCAGCCGGCGCGCGGCGCGGCGAGCTTATCTCTCGAGCCTACTTCTGCCACGGGAAGCGCGAGAAGATGACGCTCCGCGAGTCGGTCACGACCCCGGACATGCCGCGGTCCATCGTCCACGTCTCGACGGTGCCGCGCAGCGCACGGGCGTCACGATGCGCGAGCTCCGGTTCCGCCGCTTCGTGTGGGCTCGCCGGCCGGGCATGATGCGAAGCGGCGACCCGTGCTTGGTCGCCACGGCTCGCGCTTGCGCGGAGCTTGAGCGCGACCTGCGACGGAATCTCACTAACCTCGAACCGCCGTTATCGGCGTGATGGTGACCCTGTTCGGTGCCGCGGGTGTGATCCGGGCGCGCGTGCTGGCGTAGTCCCGGCGAGGCTGTCCGAGAGCGAGGCCGGTGCATGTTCGGCCCCTGGGGCGGTCGTTTGCGGGTAGGCGATGTTGGTGCGGCGGGCTAGTCGTCTTGATCGGGAGCCGCGAGCGCGGAGGTCGCTCAGCCGAGCGCGGGGTTCGTGCGCAGACACGCGAACGCGGCGGCGAGCGCTGTGGGACCACGGCCAGTCGCGGTCGAGCTTGAGCCGGGTGCGCCGGCCGTGTGGACGATCTTGCCGCGATGTGCAGCAGCCGCTGGCGCAGGCGCTTGGGCTCCGCGGTGGCGAGCTCGCCGTCGAGGCAGATCAGCCTCTCCATGGAGCAGGTCCTGGGCGATCAGCGAGAGCTCGAGCCAGGTCTGGTTGTGCTCGAAAGCGTGGTGCGGGAGGTTGCGCATGCCGGTGTCCTTGCCGGCGCGGATCGAGTCCTCGACCCGGGCGCGGCCACGGTGGCGCACCTCCACGCCGGCGATGTCCTCGCCGGTCTGGTCGGTGAGAAAGCACGTGTGCCGGTAGCCGTGCTCGTCGAAGATCGTGAATTGCGCGCCGGGGTGCGGGCGCTCGCGCCGGCACGATCAACCGGAGCCCTCGGGCCAGGCGGACAGGTCCAGGCGGTCGGTCAGCTCGGCGACCCACGCACCCTTGCGATCCTCTCCGCCAGCGTCGATCGCCTGCGCCCACGCCGATTCCGGCAGCTCGAGGATCGTCTGGCGGACCGTCGCGGTCAGCTCGTAGCCGACCGAGAACCGGATCCCAGCGTCGCGGCAGTCGCTGGTGAACGCGTGCGTGCACCCACCGATATCCGCCCTGGCCAGGATCTCCCGGTCGATGTCCTCGGCGGGCAGCTGCGCGAGCGCCATGTCCAGCACCGTGAAGTGATCGGCAGCGGTGTTCGAGCCGGCGTTCCCCGGCCGCAGGATCGCCGCGAGCGCTTCGCCGGTCTCATCCAGCCAGCAGCCGAGCGGGTGAAACCCGTACCCGTGCTTGTAGTTGCCGGCCGCCAGCTCCTTCTCCGAATGCGCGGTCAGCAGCGTCGCGTCGATGTTCAGCGTGAGCGTCTCCGGCCTGACGCCCGCGTCCCACACCCGCGACCTGGCGTTGCGCCCGCGCGGCCCGAACCCGAGCGAGCAGCCGCTCGTCGACGGACTTCAGGACCCGGTGCGTCGTCGTCTCCGACGCGCGGGCGCCGAACAGCCGCTGCTGCCCCTCGAACGCGGCCATGTCCGTGACGCAATCACCACCATCGGCGAGCATCACCGCCACGTCGCGCAGCACCCGGCCTGGGATCGTGCGCGGAGCGCCGCTCCCGGGTGTCCGCCAACGCATCCGACAGGGCCTCAGTCAGCCCGGCCCGGTCGGCCAACTCGACCAGCAGCGCCACCCCCGCATGCGACACCAAACCCTCGCCGTCCGCCGTCACTTCTACTGTTCTGAGACGAGCCACTGGCTTCACCAACTGGGTGTCCTCCTGGGTCGAGACTGCAGGCGTCAGGAACCCGCATTCTCACGGCCCGGGAGGACGTTCCCACCTCCCCAGTCAGCCCGCTATCGGCGCTTCCAGGCTAAGGTCGAGCAGCGATGTCTGGCGGCATGCGAGCGCGCCTCTCGGGGACCGTAGCCGCGACATCCTGGTCGGTGGTCCGACGGGCGCGATGCACCACCGGCGGACGGCCTCGCCCGACCGAGGGAGGCTGCGGTCGCGCAGGCGACAGCGCTCTCCCTTGGGCCAGCGTTCAGAAATGTTCCCCGATCATCCCCACAGGTTTGCTGCTGCTTTTAGCCCAAGCGGGAAGGCAGACAGCCGAGCGGGAGGCTTCTGGTCGTCGGTCGTCGCCTACTTGTTCCCCTTGGCCCGGTTGTGCGGCTGGCAAAGCATCGTCAGATTCTCCAGCTCACTGCCGCCGCCCTTCGACCAGGCGGTCACGTGATCGGCTTCCATCTCGTTCTGCTTGTAGATCCGGGTCTTGTTACTGTCGGACCCCAGCGCACACAGCGGGCAGTTCGAAACCCCCGCGGCCTTGGCCTTCTGGGTCTGCTGTTCATACCCGACGCGCTTGGTCCTCTCGTCGAACAGACGAATGTCGAGCAGCTGTGGAGAGATCTTGCCGCTGAGCAGGTACTCGTAGATGCCCTTGGCATTCTTGACGGCCTCGTCCGCTCGGAGCTTGTCGATCTGCCTTGTCGATCGCAGCAGCGTTGTAGGCGTTCGAGTGGTAGGTCTCGTAGAGGCGACCCCACTCCACGCCGCGCATCTGCGGGTCAGGCGTGCGTGTGAACACCGCGCCGACCCAGTCGATGATGGTGGTGAAGTACGTCCTCAGTTCGTCGATCGTCTTGTCCTGTCGGTGACCGGCCAGGTAGGCGTCGATCGTATGGCCATGCTTGGCGGCAACCCATCCCAGGGCCACAGCCAAGATCTCCTGCCGCTTCGGGTCGCCCTTTACATAAGCCGACCACTTCTGCATGTTGGCGTTCTGGGAGTTCGAGAATTCGGCCTTGGCGGCGGTGACGAACGGGCCCGAATAAATCGCGTTTAGCAGTTCCTGCTTGTTCAGCGGGACGCCAGCGATGTTGATGGTCTGGAACCAATTCTTAATCTCGGACTCGGTGCCCTGGCACTCGTAGACAAGCGAGTTCGGTGTTGTTGATCTTCGACTGCGCCTCAGGCGGCAATGAGGAGAACGTCTGCTCCTTTCCGTTGACCTTGATCGCGAACTTGCCGGTGACGAACCGTCCGACGCTCGTGATGCGCTGCTGGCCGTCGAGGACCTCTAGCACGTCGCCATTGACGTTGAAGTAGATCAGACCGAGTGGGTAGCCCTTGAGCAACGAGTCGATGCACGCGACATCCTTCTTGCCGTCGTTGTAGATGTAGTTGCGCTGATATTCCGGCTGAATCGTCAGCGAGCCGGCGAGGCCGTACAGACCTTTGCCCTCGAGCTCGTTGTAGACGAACCCCTGGCAGATGTCAGCGACAGCGTACTGCTTGAGCTTTGTCTTCACGGAGCGGCCCTGCGCTGGCGGATGAAGATCCGTTTGTAAGCCATCCGTGCGGTGCCTCCCGCGTCGTAATAGCCGGCTGTCGGGTTCCCCGCCTTGTAAGCACCGGTACCACCAGCCGCGTAATAGTCCGCCACGAATGCCTCCGTCAATCCCGGCGTAACTTTTACATCGTCCGACACGAGACCGTTGTCATTGGTGCCTACGACCTCGAACTGGTCCGGGTTGTACTTGTCGAGCCAGCGTGATCGGTACGCCCATCACACCCTCGTAGTCGGACGGGATCGCGTCCGTGAACGGTACTTCGATCGCGTCATAGTTGTCGAACCGCAGATACGCGTTGTGCCCTTCGAGCGCCTTAGCGAGCTTTTTGTTTAAGCGAAGGTTGTCGGCCATCGTCATCAGCTGGAGCGGTTCGTGACGGCGTCCATGGTCGATGTTCGTGAACCAGCAGCTGTTACCGAGGCGTGTGTAGTCGTACTGTTCGTCCGACGGATAGCCAAGCTTCGCGGCCTTCAGGCGGTCAGCCTCCGCGACCTCGAAGCCCTTGGGCACACCGAAGACCATATCGGTTGCGTTGCCGGTAGCGCCCTTCCAGAGAAGGTTCTCCTGGATGAGCGGGAAGACCTCCTTGTAGGTCGTCGCATTGCTGTTGCCGATGATCGAAAACTTCTTCTGACCCTCGACGAGCCACCCGATGAACTGGCGGAAGAGTGAGAACGGCGGATTGGTGATGACGATGTCGGCCTCGTCGCGAAGGGCTGTCACCTCGGCGCTCCGGAAGTCGCCGTCACCCTGGAGGTAGTCCCACTCGAGATCGTCGATGTTGATGACCCCATCGTCGCTAACGTCTTGTGTGGTGAGGACGAACTTCTTGCCGTTCGCGTGCGTCTTCGCCTCGTCGAAGGACGGACTCTCAAGTTCAAACAGTGTCGGCTGAAAAGCGTCTCTAACAGCTGGGTTGCTGTCCGGCGCGTAGGATGTCGATATCAGCTTCTTCAGCCCCAGGTCGCTGAAGTGCAGCGCGAAGAACTTCGTGAAGTTGCTCCACTCGGGGTCATCACACGGGAGGAGGACGACCTTGTCGCGAAATGCGTCGGGGTCGAACTCCAGATAAGCGTTCATCTCCCGCTCGATCACTGGCCCATTGCGTGTAGAACTCGTCGTTCTTGGCAGCCTTCGCCGCTCCGAGGTGGCTGTTCTTGTCTCGCCCCTTGCCGGCGTTCTCGCCCTGCGCGGTCATGCTGCTCCCTAGTCGTCGGCCCCGCAGGCTGCGGGCGCCCTGTTGCCGCAAGGCTATCGCCGAGCGGCGACAGCATCTTTTGAAGAACGGAGAGACGGGTTTCGTCGATCAGAGTTTGGAACCGATCGAGGAGCAGCAGCCTGCGGTGAGCCAGCGCGGGTGAATGTCCCTTGATGGGACGGAGAGCCTGGCGGGGTCGTCCGGGGCGCCACCTAGAATGAAGGGTTGCTCATTTCGTCGTGCTCATGAGGTCTCGATGCCCGAAAACAGCCGTTCCTCCAAGGCGATATTCGCTCTACCGACAGTCGCCGACCAGATCCTCGGGCAGGCCAACTTCGCCGACCAGATCGTGGGGACCACCAAGCTCCCTGTCGGTACCACCAAGCTCCCTCTCGGGATCACCAAGCTCCCTCTCGGGACCACCAAGCTCCTCGACCAGATCCTCGGCTCCCACAAGCTCCCCCTCCGGACCACCAAACTCGCCCTCGGCACCACCCAGCTCCCCGACCAGATCCTCGGGACCACCAAATTCGCGCTCGGCACCACCCAGCTCCCCGACCAGATCCTCGGGACCACCAAGCTCGCCCTCGGCACCACCAGGCTCCCCGACCAGATCCTCGGCACCACCAAGTACCTCGACCAGATCCTCGGGACCACCAAGCTCGCCCTCGGCACCGCCAAGCTCCCCGACCAGATCCTCGGGACCACCAAGCTCGCCCTCGGCATCACCAAGCTCCCCGACCAGATCCTCGGCACCACCAAGTACCTCGACCAGATCCTCGGGACCACCAAGCTCGCCCTCGGCACCACCAAGCTCCCCGACCAGATCCTCGGCAGCACCATGTTCGCCCAGCAGATCCTCGGCAGCACAATTCCCGCCAACGCCGTCGCCACCATCGGTTGGCCCTACCAAGCAGCGTTCGCGTTCCCGGGGATCGCCGACCAGATCCTCGGCAGCTCGAGGACGGCCGAGAGCCTCGATCTGCGCGGCCTAGTGGCGTCGGAGTCCGTGGACCTCACCGCAGCGGCCGACACCGATCTGCTCGTAGTTGAAGGCCCACAGGCTGACCTGATCCGCGAGTGGTTCGAACAGAACTGCCCTACCCCGCGGGACGCGAAGCTTGCCGGCGCTGGATTGACGCCGCTCAGGCCTACCACGTGTACTGCGATTCGGGAGGCGTTCAACGCGAGCTACGGCGGGGTTTCTGCTCGCGGTGTTGCTGGCGGTGTGCGACTACCTTCAGCCATAGTTCGGGCTGACTGATTCCGGACTCCCGCCCGGGGGAGCGAGCGTAGCGAGCTGGGCGGGCGTCCCCTCGTCGGCTACGCGTTGCGTCGGGGGTGCTCTGGGATGAGGTCGGTGCGTTGCGGTGAGGAGCGCGCGGCCTTCGCCGAATGGCCAGTCTCGGCGCCGCTGCCGGCCGGCCGCAGGCCGGCCCTCTCCTTGAATCCGCAACGAAACTCGACGCGGGACGGGTCCCCGGCCGAGTGTATTCACACAGCCCCCTCGGACGCGGGACGACGACTTGATCGTGTAGTTCACCCCGTTATCAACCCTGGACGCCATATGTCAAGCTAGTTGACAGTAGGCGTTCGCGCTGCTACGATACGCCGATGAACGACGAGGACCGGTGGGCGACGATGCAGAGGGAGAAGGGTCGCGGAGTCGTGCGGGCGCTCCATCTGAGCGAGCTTCGGGCGGCGAGGGCCGCGCGCGAGCTAGCGATCCGCGAGGCCGACCTCCAGCTAGAGCGCATCGCGAGGATTCTTCCCAACGCGCTCGGGGCTGGCATCACCCTTTCTGAGGTAGCGAGAGTGACGGGTCTCAGTCGACCGACGCTCTACCAGCTCAAGGCGCGGTACAGCGACGACGACCGCGACGTCGTGCTCGGCGTGTTCCAGACCATCGCCAACGTTGGCCGTGCCACCGACGCCTCACTCGCGGAAAACCTTGGACGCCAGGTAGATGAGATCGAGAAGGTCCGAAAGGGATTCCTTGACCAAGGCTTGCTGGACGAGGACTTCAACGACAACCCCGACGACCCGGCGATGGAGTACTGGCTGACTGAGGCGGGGTTCAGGGCGCTCGAGGAATACCGGTTCGAGGGTGACGACGGGGCCGGCGAGCCTTGAGCGCGGTCGTAGCCCTACCCGTCCGGCGAGGCGCTCGCCTTGAGCCTTGGCTAAGCAAACGGCAGATCGCCGCCCACTACGGTCGTTCGACGCGCTGGATCGAGCTGCGGGTTCGAGAGGGGCTACCCTCCCGCATGCTCGGCGGAAAGCGCGCGTTCCGGCTGTCCGAGGTCGACACGTGGATCGAAGCGAGGTATGCATGATCCGCAAGCGCTCCGGCGGCTACGGCGTTGCGGTGTACGACGGCGCTTCCAAGCAGAAGCGTTGGGTTGGGACCTTCCCAACCCTTCGCGAAGCGCGAGAGGCGGAACGCCAGGCGTCGGCCTCGCCAGCGGCTCGTGGAAGCGACACGTGCGCGGCGGTGGCGGAGCGCTGGCTGACCAACCACGCACGGCCGGCGCCGGCTTCTCAGCGGACGTACCGCTATGCGCTTCAGGGCTTCTCGCGCGACTTCGCGCGGGTGCGTCTCCGCGACGTAGACAAGCCGACCGCGCGGGCGTGGGCGCGCCAGCAGCCTCCCGGTAACGTCCGGGTGGTCCGCGCGCTGTTCACGGACGCGATCAACGACGGGCTCCACCCCGGCCCGAACCCCTTCGGGAACCTACGCATGGAGCAGCCTCGCGGCCGCAAAGACCTGACCGCACTAACGGAGCCGCAGGTCGTCGACCTCGCGGACCGTGCGCTGGACTGCCACGGCGACTTCGGACCGACCTTCCGCGCGGTGATCCTGTTCGCCGCGTACGTCGGCCTTCGCCCAGGCGAGCTGTACGCGCTCGAGCGCAAGGACGTCGTTGGCGACGAGGTTCTGATCAGGCGCAACCTTGACGGGACCGGGCAGCTCAAGGCGCCTAAGAACGGGCACGAGCGCGTCGTCATCCTGCCGCCGCCGGCGCGTGCCGCGCTCGACGATGTCACCGCGCGGATCGACGAGCCCTCGCTGTTCCTAACGCCTCGCGGCCGACGCTTCTCCAAGGGCACCCTCCTCTACTACTGGCGCCCGGTCCGCGCCGCGGCGGGTCGACCCGAGATGGACTTCTACGAGCTCCGGCACTTCTGCGCAACGCATCTCCTCGAGCTCGGCGTGTCACCGTCGGACGTCGCCGTCCAGCTGGGGCACCGCGACGGCGGCGCACTGGTCATGTCGACCTACGGCCATCCGGCCGAGGACAGCGCCCGCGAGCGACTCAAGCGCGCCTAGGGCGCGAACGTCGCGCCGCTGCGCAAACCGCGGGGCGGGAGACAGATGGGAGACACGGGATCGTGAGCGCCCAGCTTCTGCGGGACATTTCGCAGCAGTCGGACCCACCGTCCGTCCACTGCACTCCCCAGCCAAAGCGGCTCGGGGTTCGCTTCGATCAGGCCGAGGTCGTTCTGCGCGGATCTTGCTGTAGCGCCCCGAGAGGTCGGCCCCGTCCTCGTCGATGAACGGTTACCGGCCGCGTCTTCTTGGCGAGCGCTGTCAGGACTGAAGGCGATCCCAACGGGCTTCAGGGGTTCGATAGTCGTCCATCGGTCCCTCCACCGATGAATGCCTGCAATAGCCGGGCCGTTGAGCATAGGAGGACGGGACAAAGTCGAACCGCTATATACGTACAAGCAGCAACCCGATCAGGATGGCAATCGTAGGCAGCCGGGGATATGACGATTCAGCGGATGGACAATGTGGGCATCGTCGTCGACGACCTACCGGCGACGATCGCTTTCTTTCGCGAGCTCGGTCTCGAGCTCGAAGGACAAGCCACGGTCGAAGGAGACTGGGCCGGACGCGTCACTGGACTGGGCGATCAGCGCGTGGAGATCGCCATGATGCGCACGCCGGACGGCCACAGCCGGCTTGAGCTGTCGCGGTTTCTCGAGCCGCCGGTGGTCGCTGATCACCGAAACGCCCCGGTGAACGCTCTGGGCTACCTACGCGTCATGTTCACGCTCGACGACATCGACGAGACGCTCGCCCGGCTCCGCAAGCACGGCGCGCAGCTGGTCGGCAGCGAGGTGGTCAGGTTCAAGGACGCGTATCGGCTCTGCTACATCCGCGGACCGGGAGGACTCCTCATCGGGCTCGCCGAGGAACTCGGCTGAGCGCCGGCAGGAGAACCCGCGACGATCGCCTTCAGACGCGCGCGTGGCCGCTGCGGGCGGGGGTCGACCTACGTCAGACGCATGCCGACGACTTGTCTCGTTCAGTCTCCTGGATGGGGGAGGATGGCCTCGGCCGCGTCAGCCGGCGTGAGCGTTGGGTAGAGCGCCTTGATCGCGGCGATGGCGAGTACCCCGCCGACAACCTGGGCAACGATGTACGCGGGGGCCGAGGCGGGAGCGATGCCGGCAAAGCTGTTGGAGAACATGCGGCCAATCGTGATCGCCGGGTTCGCGAAGCTGGCGGAGCTGGTGAAGAAGTACGCGGCGCCGATGTAGGCGCCGACCGCGGACGCGGCGGACGCTCCGCGGCGCGAGCGGGTGAGGGCGAAGATCACCAGCAGCAGGCCGAGCGTCGCGATCACCTCGGACAGGAGATGGCCGCCGGTGACGCGATGATGGGTCGACACGCTGACCGCCGCGTCCCCGTACATCACGTTGGCGAGGATCGCGCCCGTCACGCACCCGGCGACCTGCGCCGGCAGGTAGGCGGCCGCCGTGCTCCAGCGCAGCCCGCCGAACGCGGCGTCAACGCAGGAGACGACGGGGTTGAAGTGGCCGCCGGAGACCGGGCCGAAGATGAGGATGATCGCGTAGAGCCCGGCGGCGGTCGCCGCCGCGTTCTCGAGCAGCTCGAGGCCGACGTTGCCGGGCGACAGCTGCGCAGCGGCGATCCCGGACCCGATGACGATGGCGGCAAGAAACGCGCTACCCATCCACTCCGCCAGCAGCGGACGCCACGCCAACGCCGGCGGCAGACGGGCCCGACTCGCGGCGGCGCTGCTCACCGGGTCGCGGGCAGCGGCGCGTCGAGCTCGTCGACGAGCACGAGAACGCGTTGCCTGATGTCGTCGCGGATCGCGCGAACCTCGTCGACCGGGCGGCCCTTGGGATCCTCGAGCTGCCAGTCGACGTAGCGCCTCCCCGGGATATACGGGCAGCTGTCACCGCAGCCCATCGTGACGACGATGTCCGCCCACTGCGCGAGCTCGTCGGTGAGCAGACGCGGCGCGCGGCCGGACAGGTCGATGTTCTCCTCGGCCATGACGGCGAGAACCTCGGGGTGAACGCCAGCGCCGGGCGTCGTGCCGGCTGACCGCGCCTGGTGGCGCTCGCCCGCGGCACGCTCGAACAGCGCCTGGCTGATCTGGGAGCGTCCGGCGTTGTGCAGACAGACGAACAGGACGTGCATGGGCGCTCCTCCGCGGCCGCCGAGCCCGGGGCGTGCTCGCTGGTGGCCGACTCGGCGAGGACTGTATCCATTGACAATCGTCAGTTCAAGCGATATACGTGTATTGATGACTGTCGATCTGGAACTGACGCCGAAGACGAAGCGCGCGCCGGGCGAGCCGTGCTGTGAGCCCGTCGTCTATCCCGATGTCGAGCGCCAGCAAGCGGAGCAGCTCGCCAAGGTCGCGAAGGCACTCGGCGACCCGGTCCGCTTGCAGCTCGTCGACGTCCTGCGCAAGCACGCCGGCAAGGTCTGCGTGTGCGAGCTCGTCCCGCTGTTCGACCTCGCGCAGCCCACGGTCTCCCACCATCTCAAGGTGCTGCGCCAGGCCGGCATCGTCGGCTCCGAACGCGAGGGGCTCTGGGCCTACTACTACGTCATCCCCGACGCGCTGAGCGAGCTCTCCGCATGGCTGACCTGAGCGACATCCGCGAAACCGTGCGTCAGCGTTACGCCCGCGCCGCCACCCACGCCGCCTTCACCGAAGCCGGCGCGCTCGAGGCCGAAGCCGGCTGCTGCGGGCCCGCCGGCCGCTGCGGCGAGACCCCGGCGGCGGAAGGCGTCGCGTTCGGCTCGGTCCTCTATCAGCATGAGGCCACGGGCGTAGCCGCAGCGGCGGTACAAGCGTCCCTCGGCTGCGGCGTCCCGACGGCCGTGGCGGACCTGCGGCCCGGCGAGATCGTGCTCGACCTCGGATCGGGCGCCGGCGCCGACGTCCTCATCTCCGCGCGGCGCGTCGCCCCCACCGGGAAGGCAATCGGCCTCGATATGACCGACGAGATGCTCGCGCTCGCCCGCGCCAACGCGGCCGCCGCGGGCGTCGAGAACGCCGAGTTCGTCAAGGGCTACCTCGAGCGCTTGCCGATCGCCGACGACAGCATCGACGTCGTGATCTCAAACTGCGTGATCAACCTCTCCGGCGATAAACCGCAGGTCATCCGCGAAGCGGCGCGCGTGCTGCGCGCCGGCGGCCGCCTCGCCGTCTCCGATGTGATCGCCGACCCCGGCATGGACGACGCGACGCGCGCCGACATGGCCGCCTGGACCGGCTGCATCGCCGGCGCGCTCACCGAAGCCGAGTTCCGCTCGGCCCTCGAGAGCGCCGGACTCGAGCAGATCGAGATCCGCGAGACGCACCGCGTGCACTCCTCCGCGAGCGCCGCGATCATCCGCGCCCACAAGCCCGACCCGCGGGCATGCTGCGATCCCGACACGTTGGCCACCTGCTGCGCAGCATCCGGCAAAGGCGCCTGCTGCGGCACCCCGACGCCCGCGGATCAGCCGGCCACCTGCGGCTGCGCGACGCACTGACCAGCACCAGTCGACGCGCTCGGCTCGACCGCCAGGTCCTCCGCGCCGGTGATCCAAACCACGCACTCGCCAGTTTCGCGGCCGGCATGAGCACGGCGGCCCGAGCATGGCTGCACAAACGCCGCCGCCGGCAGGATCGACCGCGATCGGCAGACGCCGTGGCCACCAGCCCGACGGGCGCAGGCGCGCCCGAGCCGCGGCCACCGGCGGACGAGGTTCGACTCGACGAGCTCGCCGCGGCGTTCGTCGTGAAGGGCAACTTCACCTACGGCGGCGGCAGCGCCACGATCGCCACGCTCCACAGCGACATTGTCGAGCGGCGCCACTGGCTCACCGAGGCGCCCTTCCAGCTCTCCTACGCCCTCTCGCGCCTGTCGCCCGGGACGAACCTGCTTGATCCTCGGCTCAGCGAGCATCTACCTGGCAGCGGCCTCGCTCCGTCTCGTCGGAGGACTGTGACGAGCAGCGAGCGCCGAGCGGGGCACCGGAGCCTTTCACGGCCGGAAAACTCTGCTCCGTTGCCGGCTACAGCTGGGATCGCGACGCCGGCAACGAGGTTCTCAGGACTCGTCGAGTCGCGGCGGACGAGTGCGCCGGGGCGGTCTGCGGCGATCTACGGACCCGCGGCGCTCGCGGCTGTGAAACGATCCTTCGCGTGATGAAGATTGCCGATTGGTTTGCCGAGCGGAGCGCCCGGGGGCTGCTCACCCGCATGGTCGGAGCCTGGCTGCTCGTCGGGATCCCGGTCATCGCCGCGCGGCTCTGGTGGTCGGTGGCTGCCGCCATCGCCGTGTTCGTGGTCGCCGTCACGGTGTACGTGTCGGCAGCGATGCGCTACGTGCACCAGCACCGCCTCCAACGCTGACGGAGCCCAGACCCGTCGGGGTCGAGCCTCCCCGGCTCGCGATCCGGCCGGTGAGCATCCCGCCTTTCGCTCCGGCGACTGAAAGCACTCGAGCTGGTGGCGTGCGCTGCCAATTCGTCCAGAAACCGGCAAAAGGCTCAAGCCGGTGGCGTGGGTCGCCGAAATCGGCTGTGGAGCCGGACGACCCATTCGATCGGACCATGCAAGTCATGGCCGTCTGAGCGAGGCCCCGGAAGCGTCGGCCCGAGCGCGCCGCTACTCCTAAAGGCCGTGTACCCCCGCTGGGCAGAGTGCCCGGAGGCGCACGGTCTTCGGCTCGACACCTCATGAGAGTCAACTTCAAGGAGACGGCATGCGCGATTTCATCAAGCGGAGGCGGGTACTGGCGGCGGTGGCCGGGGTGGCGCTCCTCGTGGCCGCCGGCGGGGCCTACGCGTACTTCACCAACACCGGTGGCGGCACCAGTGCCGCCACCGTCGGCACCAGCACGGCCATCGTCATCCACGGAACGTCCGCGTCGACCCTCTACCCGGGCACGAGCTCGGTCGTCAGCTTCACGCTCGACAACGGCTCGCCCGGCGCGCAGTTCGTGAACAAGATCCATCTCGCCAGCGTCGCGGCGGACGCCGGTCATCCCACCTGCGCCGTCGTCCTGAACACCGATTTCTCGATGCCTGACGTGACCGTGGCGCACGACTTCGCCGCCGGCTCGGGACAGACCGTGACCCCGACCGGAACCGTCACGATGGCCGACACCGGCGTGAGCCAGGACCCGTGCCAGGGCGCCGCGCTGACCCTGACGTTCACCACCAGCTAGGCAGCAGCTCCCGGGGAGGCCGCCGCGGCGGCCTCCCCACCGCCGGTTTGCCCGGTCAGCACGCACCGACGAAGGAATCGAGTGGCAGGATGGTCGCAAGCCTCCGCAGACGCAGCGCCCGAACCGGCATCGTGCTGGCGATCATGCTGGCCGGAGTCTCGGTCGCGTGGGGCTACTTCCGGCCGACGGGCGCGGGCAGCGGCACGGTGGGAACGACCGCCGTCCAGACCATCGTCCTCAGCCCGGGCGCCCCGACGGCACCGATCTACCCTGGCGGCCACGGCGACGTCGCGGTCACGATCGACAACCCCAACCCCTTCCGGGTGCACGTCGGTTCGCTCTCGCTGGCCACCGGCCAGGGAACCGGCGGCTTTCACGTCGACGCCGGCCACTCGGCCTGCGCCCTCTCGACGCTCAGCTTCGCCGCGCAGACCAACAGTGGCGTCGGCTGGACGGTGCCCCCGAAGGTCGGCTCGACCGACGGCGCGCTGTCGGTCGACCTGGCCAGCGCCCTGGCCATGAGCGCGTCCGCCGTCGCCGCCTGTCAGGGCGCGAGCTTCGACGTCTACCTGGCCGCCGGTCCGTAGATGCCGGTCTGGCGCGCCCGCGTCTGGCGGCGGGCCTCGCTGATCGCGGCCGGCCTGCTCGTCGCCGCCGCGGTCTCCGCCTGGGCGATCTGGAGCGCCGGCTCGACCGCGACGAGCCACGGGGCGTCCACTGCCGCCACCGTTAACCAGGGCGCCACGCCCACCGCCAGCGCCTCACCCGGCCGCTCGGTTGCCGTGACCTGGGGGGCGAGCACGCTGTCCAACGGGGTGGCGGTCGACGGCTACGCCGTGACCCGCTACGACGCGACCAGCGGCATCGCCCAGACGACCCTCGCCGGATGCTCGGGGACGATCGGCGCGACCGGCTGCACCGAGACCGGCGTCCCGCCGGGCCAGTGGAAGTACACGGTGACGCCGGTGATCGCGACGAACTGGCGCGGCGCGGAGAGCCTGAAGAGCGGCGCCGTCACGGTCGCGGCAGCGACCCTGACGCTCGCCAAGACCCTGTTCGGCGCACCGCTGCCCCAGAACACGACCGGATCCATCGCGGGATTCGCGGCCCTCGAGGGCGTCACCTACCGGCTCGACTCCAGCACGTCGACCGCCGGCTCACCGTCGAGCGTCGGCTCGACTGGGACGGCGACGATCAGCTCGCTGACGATTCCCAGCGCCGGCGACGGTGCCCACACCGTCTACGCGCTGGGCAATGCCTCCCCGTTCGCATCGCAGGCGAGCGTCGGGATCGTCACCGACACGACCGCTCCGACCGTGAGCGCGCAGCTCACGCCGGCGGCCAACGCCGCCGGCTGGAACAACAGCGCGCCGGTTGCGGTGGCGCTGAGCGCGACCGACGGCAGCGGTTCGGGCGTGGCACAGATCAAGTACACGACCGACGGGACCGACCCGACGACCTCGGGCACCGCGGTGGTCTACGCGACGGCCCTGTCGATCGCCGCCAACACCACGATCCGGTACTTCGCGACCGACAGCGCCGGGAACGCATCCGGGGTTCAGGCGCAGCTCGTGAAGATCGACTCGCTCGTGCCGGCCAACGCCATCTCGCTCTCGAGCGTGACCGGAGCGTTCCTGAGCGCGGGCACCGTCTACTACCGCGGGTCGAGCGTCGGGTCCTTTGCGCTGACCAACGCCCTCACCGACACCGGCGGCTCGGGAGCCGCCTCGAGCGGGACCGCCGCGTTGGCCGGGACGTCGACCGGCTTCGCGCACACCTCGTCGCTGGTCGCGACACCGGCCGGCGGCCCCTACGTCTCGAACGCGTTCAGCTGGTCGGCCGGGACGACGAGCTCGCCGACCGAGACGGTGACCGGAAGCGACGTGGCCGCCAACAGCGCGACGACGGTGCTGACGCTGACCAACGACAGCGCGGCCCCGACCGGCGGGTCGGTCGACGCGACCGGACTCGGCGGCACGGCCGGCCGGTACTCATCGTCGCTGACCCTCCACCTCGGATTCAGCAAGGGCACCGACTCGGGCTCCGGCCTCGCCGCGACCGGCGCCCAGCTGCTCCGAGCGACGGCGGCGCTGGCCTCCGCCGGGACCAGCGACGGCGCCTGCGGCAGCTATGGCTCCTACGCCCAGATGGGGAGCAACGATCCGGCGTCGCTGGTCACCGACGTCGTCCCCACCGACAACCAGTGCTACCGCTACGAGTACGTCGTGCCGGACAACGTCGGCAACCTCGCCACGTACACGAGTCCGGACATAAAGGTCGAGACCGCCGCGCCCGGCTCGCTGACCCCGACGACCGGCGTGGTCACGGCCGTCACCGGGGCCGGAGCCCAGTTCGACTCTGGCTCGACCGTCTACTACAACCCCGCGCAGGCGGGCAGCTTCACGGTCGACTCGAACACCAGCGACACCCGCTCGGGGATCGCCCAGCTCGCCTTCCCGACCCTCGGCGGCTTCGCCGGCGGTGGGAACGTGACGACGCCGAACACGGGTACGACGTTCCGCACGACCTACTCCTGGTCGGCCAACGGGGCGAGCCCGTCGCCGGGGGCGCAGTCGCTGACGGCGACCGACAACGCCGGACGCACGGCGACCACGGGGTCAGCCTTCTCGGTCATCAGCGACTCGACCGGCCCGTCCGCCGGAACCGTCGACGCGAGCGGGCTCGCCGGGACCGGCGGTCGCTACGCGACGTCGACGGCGCTGAGCGTCGCCTTCACCAAGGGAACCGACGGTGGATCGGGACTCGCCGCCACCGGGGCTCAGCTGCTGCGCGCCTCGGCCGCCCTCACCTCGACGGCGGGCACCAACGGCACGTGCGGGACCTACGGCGCCTTCGTTCAGGTCGGGGCCAACGATCCGTCCTCGCCCAAGGCCGACACCGTCCCGTCCGACCACACCTGCTACCGCTACGAGTACGTCGTCGCCGACAACGTCGGCAACTCGACGACCTCCACGAGCCCGGACATCAAGGTCGATACCACGGCGCCGGCCGCGCCGACGCTCGGCTTCTCGGCCTTCACCAGTGCGTCGAACACCGGAACGGCCGTCTACTACCGCCCGGGGGCCGGGACCGGAGCGGTGACGGTGACGGCGACCGCCGCGGACGGGTTCTCCGGCATCGCGAGCTACGCCTTCCCGACCCTCGGATCCGGCTGGACGGCGACGCCGGGCGCCCTGGGCGTGGAGACCTACAGCTACACGTCGGTGCCGACGCCGCCGAGCGGCAACCAGAACGTCACCGCGACCAACAACGCCGGCCTCGTGTCGACGGCGGGCGCCTTCACGGTCGTGCCCGACTCGACAGCGCCGGCCGGCGGCAGCGTCACCTACACCGGGGGCTATGTGACCTCCGCATCGGTCAGCGTCAGCTTCACCGCCGGGACCGACGGCGGGTCCGGCCTCAACCCCGCCTCCGCGCTGCTCCAGCAGGCGGTCGCGCCGCTGGCCGCCGGCGCCTGTGGAACCTACGGCGGATTCACCACGATCGCCACCAGCCCGACCTCGCCCTACACCGACACGAGCGGGACGACCGGCCACTGCTACGAGTACCAGTACCTGATCTCGGACGGCGTCGGCAACCAGGCGACGTACACCAGCGCGGGCGTCGTGAAGCTGGACACCGTGGCCCCGACGCAGGTGTTGAGTCTCACGAGCCCGATCGGAGCCTTCCTGACGGGCTCGACGCTCTACTACAAGAGCAACGCGACGGGTTCGTTCAAGCTCGTCGACACGCTGACCGACGCGGATTCGGGCGTTGCCTCCGCCACCTTCCCGAGCATCGCCACCACCGGCTGGACCCACAACGCCGAGACCCAATCAGGCGGCGGGCCGTTCACCTCGACGATCTTCAACTGGACCGCCAATCCCACCAACCCGGCCGGCTACGCAGTCGGCGGGTTGGACGCCGCGGGCAACAGCGGCCCGTCGAGCGTGACCTTCACCAGCGACACGGCGGCCCCTACGGGAGGAAGTGTCGGCTACACGAACGGCGTCTACGACACCCTGTCGGTGCCGGTCACGACGGCGAACGGAACCGACGGCCAGTCAGGGGTCAACGCCGCAAGTGGCGTGATCAAGCGCGACGTGGCCACGCTGACGCCATTGACCGAAACCTGCGGTACTTTCGCTGGGACCTTCGCCACGACGGTGACGCTCGTCGGCGGCAATGACACCAGCGTCGCGACCGGGAATTGCTACAAGTACGAGTACTTGGTCTCCGACAACGTCGGCAACCAGGCGACCTATACGTCGGCCAACGTGGCGCAGGTCGACACGAGCGGGCCCCAGGTCACGGCGATCGTCTCTAAGGATCCAGGCGGAGTGGCTGGAACCGGGCTGCTGCAAGTCGGGAGCAAGTTGATCATCACGTTCAACCAGTCTCTCGCCACCGCGAGCGTGCCGACGACCGTCGCCAACGCGACGGAAGCCCGCGGCAGCTCCCTGATTTTCATCGCTGCGCCGAATGTCTTCCTCACGGTTCCCGGTATCACCCAAGGGGCTCTCGACGCCGGTACTCCCGGCTACTTCGTAGCTTGCCTGGCGCTGTGCCCGCAGCTTAAGGCGACCTTCAACGCGACTGTCGCCCTGGTCAACAGCGGCACGTCGACGACGGTGACCGTGACGGTCACGAGCCTGACCGGCGACACCCCTCTTGCCTCCTCCGGGAACCTCGGGTTCACGCCGGCCGCCACGATCACCGACGGCGGCGGCAACGCGGCCGCCGGCTCGCTCGCCGCTCTCAACTTCAAGCTCTTCTAGCCGACGCTCACTGCACCGCTGCGAGCGCCGCGCCCAGCGACTGCGCCCACGCCTCGCTCGTGTAGGTCGCCCCCGAGAGGATGTTGATGTTCCCGCTCTGGGCCTGGAGCGACTCCTCGCGCAGGAGCGGTCCGGCCTGCTGGCTGATCTCGGCCGACCGCGGCCGGTCCATCGGCAGCGTCAGCGGCTCGACATCGGTCAGCTTTCCGTTCGTCAGGGTGACCGCGACCTGGATGTCGCCGTACCGGGTCGACACGAGCGCGCCGTTGATCGTCCGCATCCCCGCGGCTTTCCCCGCGGTCGTCGGCGCCGGCGTCGCCCCCGACACGACGGTCGTCGCCCGGCCCTGCGCGCACGCGCTCACCAACAGGCTCGCCGCCGACGCCAGGCCGGCCAGCCGCCTCCGTCTCCGACCGGCGATCAGGACTCCCGCCACGCTAGGAACGCCGGCGTGAGGAGGACGGTGTCGTCGGCCATGATCGTCATTGCACCATAGCCCGGCAGCCGCGCCGTCCACTCGGGCCCACCGGCGCCCATCGCGAACGCCGCCGTGGCGTAGGCGTCGGCCAGCGCCAGATCCGGGCCGACGATGGTCACCGACAGCACGTCCTGCGGCCGCCGACCCGTATGCGGGTCGACGATGTGCTCGCCCCGCTCGTACTCGCCCGACGTGGCGATCGCCAAGTCGTCGGCCACGAGCACCGCCGCCAAGCGGTCGCGCTCCTTGGGGTGCTGGATGCCGATCCGCCAACTCTCGCCCGGTCGCGGCCCGCCCCGCAGGCGGATGTCGCCGCCGGCGTTGACGCTGTAGTTCCGCGCCCCGGCCCGACCGAGGATCCGGCTCGCGCCCTCGACCGACCAGCCTTTGACCAACCCGGACGGATCCACCGCGCGGGCCGGCAGGCGACCGCCCGACGCGAAGGCCGAGCCCGCCGCGCGGGCGTCGAAGTAGCCGCCGGTCTCCACGCGCAGCCGCTCGCATCGGCCCAGCACCGACCGGACCGCCAGATGGCAGTCCTCCAACTCGAGCTCGCCGCGGTTCAGCCGGCTGACTTGGCTGTCGGCCCGGTACAGGCTGAACGTCTCGTCGACGAACTCGAACCACCGGAAGACCTCGTCGACCGCGGCGCTCCAGCTCCCGTCGTCGCCGACCTCGACCACGATCGGCATGCCCATCACGTGCTCGATCCGCCGATACCCGCCGGCTGACCCCGGCGGGCGGTCAGAGGTGAGCCTTGCCGAGGGCATATTGCAGGGACTGGGCCCACGCCCGGCTCGTCAGCGTCGCGCCCGAGACCACCCGGACGTTGGCGCTCTGGGCCTGGAGCGTCTCCCGCCGGAGGACCGGCTCGGCGCGCTGGTTGATGAACTTCGACCGAGGCTTGACCTCCGGCAGCGAGTCGGTGACCCGGATGACCCGCCGCCCGACGACCGCGATCGTCACCTGCACGACGCCCCAGCGCATGCTCGCCTTCGACCCGTGGTAGACCTTGGCGGCTGCCGCCGCCCCGGCTTCGGGCTGGCTCTCGAGCCCTGCGGCGGTCGCCGTCGCCGTCGGACTGACGGCCGCGATCGTCGACAGCAAGGCCTGGACTGGTCGGCGCATGGTGATCCTCCTGGTCATCCGGCTAGGGCGAAGCGCTCGGTGCGAACCTGCCGGCCGGGCACGCCCGCCTGCCGCAGGCTCCGCCTGACGGTCTCCATCATGCCCACCGGACCGCACAGGTAGACGTCCCGGGCGGCGAGATCGGGCACCAGGCCGAGCAGGTGCTCGGGCGAGAGCAGGGACGCGCCCTCCGGAGCCCGGTGATCGCCGACGGCGAAGAACAGCTCCCACTCCCGGGCCGCGGCCAGGCGCTCGAGCTCGTCCCGGAAGACGAGGTCCTCGTCGCTGATCACCCGGTAGATCAGCGCCACGTCGCCCGGACCGCCCTCGAGCTCCTCGTAGAGCGCGCGCAACGGGGTGATGCCGATCCCGCCCGCGATCAGCGCGACTCGCGGTCGCCGGCGGCTCGCCGCCGCGAACGTCCCGAACGGACCTTCGGCGAACACCCGGGCGCCCGGCGTCAGACCGGCGAGGCCGTGGGTGAAGCTCCCGACGTCCTTGACCGTGATCCGCAGCGACTGCTCGTCGGGAGCGGCCGAGAGCGAGAACGGATGCGACTGCCACCAGCGGCCGGGCGTGAGGAAGCGCCACATCAGGAACTGCCCCGCCCGGGCCCCGAGGCGATCGAGCTGGCGGCCGACGATCCGCACCGAGACCACGCCCGGCCCCTCGACGGTCACGCTCTCCACGCGCAGCCGGTGGCGGAGCCCCCGGATGGCTGGACGCGCGACTCGGTAGGCGCCGAGCAGGACGAGCGTGGCCACGTAGAGCGCGATCCAGTAGTCGCGCTGGGCCGGGTTGGCCGCGAACTCGTTGCCCGTCGGCAGCTGGTGGGCGTAGGCCAGGGCAATCCCGGCGTAGGTCGCCAGATGCAGCGCGTACCAGCCTTCGTAGGGCAGCCGGCGCCGGACGATGATCAGGCTGCTGATCACGACGATCACGAGCACTGCCGTCCCGATCGTCGCCGTCACGATGCCCGGGTAGCTGTCGAGCAGCCGCGTCGTCTCGCTCCCGACCGAGACGCCGTCGACCAGGGCGTAGCCCACGGTGATGAGGACGGTGTGGACGAGCAGGAGCAGCAGGCAGGCCTTGCCGTTGCGCCGGTGCCAGACGGTCAGCCGGTCGAAGCCGACGAGCCGCTCCAGCCACGGAATCCGGGCCAGGAGGAGGAGTTGCACGAGGGCGAGGTAGGTGCCGACCAGCCCGGTGACCCGGCCGACGCTGGTGAGCAGGTCGCCGGTCCCGTGCACGGCGCTGACCCCGCCGCCGTGCACCCACAGCCAGACGACGGCGGCGGCGTTGGCGGCGAACGCGAGCCACAGCGCCGCAGCGATGCCGCGCCGGGCGGCCACCGGGCGGAGGGACGCGAGCGGCGGCGGGGAGGCGGTGGCGGCGGCCGACATCGGTCACGTTGATGCTCGTGATACGCCTAATCGGAGCCTAAGTCGGGAGTAAGAATCCCTGAAATGAAGTGACTCCCTCAGCCGATTATGAGCATATTCTCATTTTCGCCACAGGTGAGTGTGTCAGTCACCGGGCGGCGGGCACCGACCGTCGGTCCTGCAATCGCCCGGCCGGCCCGCGCCCGCCCCCCGCCCCCCGGCCCAGGCCGAGCGCCGGCGTCGGCCGGCCGCCACGGAGGCGGCCGGCCGGGTGCCGCGTGGATCCGGCTAGACGCCGAGCTCCTCCGACGCGAGTCGGGCGCCCTCGATCCGGGCGGCGATCTTCTGCATCGCGATATCGCGCGCGAAGTCGGGCGACCCGTGCTTCGGCTTCACGTCGCGGCTGAACGGGCTGAAGCCGCAGTCGTCGGTCGCGCCGAGCCGCTCGACCGGGATGTGCTTGGCGGCGGCCACGAGGTCGTTCTTGACCTGTTCCGCCGTCTCGACCTCGGGGGTGAGGGGGTTGATCACGCCGATGAAGCAGACCTGGGCGACGCCGTCGGCGTCCTCACGGCTGTTCTCGCCGCACAGCTTGTAGACCTTCTCCTTGTCCTCCTCGCTGGCACACTGGATCAGGAAGTACCCGGCGTTGATCTTGAACATGTGGTTCAGGAGCTGCTCGTAGGGGACTTCCTTGCTGTGCACGGAGTCGCAGTCGCCGCCCGGACAGGTGTGGATCCCGATGTTCTTGCGCTCCTCGGCGCTGAAGCGCTCGAGCACCCGGTTGTTGATGTCGATGAACTCCTGGAGCATGTCCTTGCCCGTCCACGGGTTGCGGGCGTCGTTCTTGTTGGCCAGGCGCCCCTCGGTGAAGTCGATCGACACGCGGACCGCGCCGGCGTCGAAGCACTGGCGGATGTCGCGCTCGCACTCATCGACGCAGTCGGAGAGGAACTGGTCGCGCGAGTAGCCCTCGATCTCGCCCTCGAGCGGGTAGAGGAGCATCATCATCGACGGCGAGATGACGGCCTGCTTGACCGGGTGGGAAGCGATCGCCTTGTTCTTCTCGACGAACTCCGACGCGAACGTCTTGTAGCGGAACGGCCCGCCGGTCAGCCGCGGCAGCTGCCGGTGGTGCCCGTCGTCGAAGATCGCGAAGAACTGGCCGTCCCCGGCGAGGTTGTCGGCCAGGCCCGTGCCGGCCAGCGTGTCGGTGATCGGGTAGGTCGCAAAGCTCGACTCCCGCTGCTCGCCGTCGGTGACGATCGGCTCACCCGTCGCCTCCAGTCGCTTGATCGAGTCCTCGGCCGCGACGTCCTGCTCGGCCTGAAGCTCCTCGAACGTGATCTTCCCTTCGTCGTAGTCCGCGTAGGCTTCCTGCAACTTCATCGGCCGCGGCAACGAACCCACCAGCTCAGTAGGAATCGGCATCTCCAGCTCTCCTCACGCGTTGCTGCTTCAGGGAGCCGGCGAAATGAGACGGATCGGTCTCCCTCGGAAACGAGGGCCACCATATCCCTGGCCCGCGCCCGGTGTCAAGCCGCCGACGATCCGGCCGGCCGGCCGCCTGCGGACGCCGGGACGGCCCTCCGCGGCGGCTCAGCGGCGCCCGTCGAGCTCGTCCCGGAGGACCAGGCCGGCGATCGCCTGAGCCCGGCGCGCCGCGTCCGGATCGCCCTCGCCGGCGGCGACGATCGCGCCCTTCATCAGGATGTGCCACTTCCGGGCGAAGCCCTCCGCGTCGTGGATGCCCGCCTGCCGGGCCAGGCCCTCGAGGAAGCTGCGGATGCCGGCCAGGTAGGCGACGCCGGCCCGCCGCACCGCGTGGCCGGCGTCGGTGTGCTCGAGCATTACATTGATGAACGTGCAGCCCTCGAACTCCGCCCGCCGGAACCAGCCGTCGAAGACGTCGAAGATGGCCAGCAGTCGCTCGGCCGGGTCAGACGCCCGGCGCTCGACCTCGGCCTGGAGCCAACTCCGCGTCCACACCTCGTCGCGGCGCTCGAGGAAGGCGAGGACCAGGTCCTGCTTGGAGGCGAAGTGGCGGTAGAGGGTCTGGCGGGCCACGCCCGACCGCTCGATCACCGCATCGATGCCGACGGCCTGGATCCCGCGGCGGGAGAACAGCTCGTACGCCGCCTCGAGGATCCGGTCCCGCGCGTCCTTCGGCAGCCCCGCCGAGCTGGAAGTAGCTCCCGCCATCGTCATGCCCGACCCCCGTACCTGGCTGGACGGCCGTCAGCCGTCATCGTTCCCGACGATAGCAACCGTCCCCCCGGGCGCCGGTCGCACGCGCCGTGGCCGCGGGAGAACGTTCGGTCTGGCTCGCGCGACGATCGGCCCGACGCGGGCGCTCGGGGCCGCGCCGACGTAGAGTGCACGCCGGGGGCGCCCGCAAAGCGGCCGCGGCCACCCGCACCATGACCGAGCTGCTCGTCGCCACCAAGAAGGGCCTGTTCGTCCTCACCGGCGACGGCGACGGCGCCTTCGCCGCGACGGTCCGGGCCTTCCCCGGCGAGCCGGTCGAGTACGCCATGCGCGACCCGCGCAGCGGCCGTCTGCTCGCCTCGGTCACCAACGCGTTCTACGGCCCGAAGATCTGGTGGGCCGACGACGCCGACGGCGAGTGGCGGCAGGCCGCCGGGCTCACCCTGCCCGACGGCGAGGCGGCGGCGCTCGAGCGGATCTGGCTGATCGTGGCGGGCGAGGCGGATGGTCTCCTCTACGCCGGCGGCGACCCAGGGGTGCTCTTCGAGAGCCGCGACGGCGGCGCGACCTGGGAGGTCAACCGCGGCCTATGGGAGCACCCGTCGCGTCCGTCGTGGCAGCCGGGTGGCGGCGGTCTGTGCCTGCATTCGATCGTCCCCTGGCCAGGCGACCCGGACCGGCTGGCGGTCGGCGTCTCGGCGGCCGGCGTCTGGCTGACCGACGATGGTGGGGCGAGCTGGAGGCGGGGCAACGAGGGTCTCGTCGCCCGCTACCTGCCCGCGGACGTGCGGGCCGGGTCCGACCAGCTCTGCGTCCACAGCCTCCACCGGGCGCCGAACCGGCCGGAGCGCCTCTTCATGCAGTTCCACGGCGGCGTCTACCGGTCTGACGACGCCGGCGCCACGTGGACGGGCATCGGCGCCGGCCTGCCGTCGGACTTCGGCTTTCCGCTCGTCGTCGATCCGGCCGACCCCGACAGCGCCTACGTGATCCCCCTGGCCGCCGACGCCGACCGGGTGCCGCCGGGCGGGTGCCTGCGGGTCTACGAGACGCGCGACGCCGGCGCCAGCTGGATGGCGCGGGGTACGGGGCTGCCCGAGCGCGACGCCTACCTGACCGTGCTGCGGCGGGCGTTCGCCGGCCTCGGCCAGGGCCCTCAGCTCGAGCTGTACTTCGGAGCGACCTCGGGCGACGTCTTCGCCTCGGCGGACGCCGGAGCCAGCTGGTCGCGGGCGGCGAGCATGCTGCCGCCCGTCTACGCCGTGACCGCCACGCCGTCTACCTGAAGGCGACGCTGGTCAGATACTGGGCCGCGACGACGAAGCGGCCGTCGCCGCCGCTGTCGAGCGATGCGTAGAGGTCGACGAGCTCGGCGCGGAGGCTGGTCCACTCGCCGCGCGGCGCGAGGGCGGCCGCGGCCATGACGATGGGGCCGAAGGTGCGCTCGAGCTCGGTCACCCAGGCGTCGGGCGAGTCGTGCTCGAGGACGACGTTCTCGCGGGCAAAGGCCAGCCGGACGCCGAGGCCGTCGAACAGCCGCTCGACGTACTCCTCGTTGCCCCAGAGGGCGGGCGGCTTGAAGCCGGGCGGCGGCGGCATCCGCGACATCAGGAGCCGGATCATCCGGCCGAAGACCCCCTCCGGCGTCCAGGCGCAGACGCCGATCGTCCCGCCGCCGGCCCGACAGACGCGGACGAGCTCCTCGGCGGTGCGGCGGTGGTCGGGGGCGAACATGGCGCCGAACACCGAGATCACGCGGTCGAACGATCCGTCGGCGAACGGCAGTTGCTCGGCGTCGCCCTCGATCCACTCGATCGGCCAGTTGCCGTCGGCGGCGCGCCGGCGGGCGACGTCGAACAGCTCCGGGGTCAGGTCGAGCCCGGTGACGGTGGCTCCGCGGGCGGCGGCGGCCACCGCGGCGTTGCCGGTCCCGGTGGCGACGTCGAGCACGTCGTCGCCGGCGCCGACACCGACGCGGGCGACCACGGAGTCGGCGGCGCTCTGGAGCGTCCGAGCGACCGCGGCGTAGTCACCGAGCGTCCACATCGCCCGCTGCTGGCGCTTGACCTCGGATTCGCCGGACACGACCCCGACGGTAGAGGAGTCACTATTGAAATGCAAGCAACAGCCGCCTATGATCTGCGTGTGCCCTTCCGGCCGTTCGCCGACCAGAACTGCTCGATCGCCGGGGCCGCCGCCATCTTCGGCGACCGCTGGACCCTGCTCGTCCTGCGCGAGCTGCTGCTCGGGCGCCGGCGGTTCAGCGAGATCCAGCGCAACATTGGGGCGGCGCCGAACATCCTCAGCGATCGCCTGCGCGTGCTCGTCGAGCATGGCCTGCTGGTCAGGCGGCCACACCGCGAGCGCCCGGAGACCCACGAGTACGTGCTGACGCCGAGCGGCCACGACGTCGGCCCGGTGCTGGCCGCGATCCTGGCCTGGGGCGATCGCCACGCGACGCCGGCGAAGGGGCCGCCGCGCGTATTGGTCCACGCCGGCTGTGGCCACGACGCCCATCCGGAGCTCCGGTGCTCGCACTGCGGCGAGGCCATCGGCCGCGGCGACCTCAGGCTCCGGCCAGGGCCGGGGGCCGACGCGCGGCAGCGAGCCGAGCCGCTCCTCCCGGCCTCCTGACGGCGCCCAGCCGGGCCTGGCCGAGCGCCGCTTGGGCCCGCCGAGGCCCCCTGGCCCACCGGGCCGGGCGGCCTCGCCATGGGGCCGGCGGGCCGCCGCTAAGGTGGCGCCCCATGTTGCGCATCGTCGTCCTCGAGGGGGATGAGACCGGTCAGGAGCTGCTGGACGCGGCGATCCCCGTGCTCTCGCCCGAGGTCTGCGGCCTCGAGGTCGAGCTCGTGCCCTACGACCTCTCGCTCCCGTCGCGGCGGGCCAGTGGCAACGCGATCGTCCACGAGGCGGCCGAGGCGATGCGGCAGGCCGGATTCGGGATCAAGGCGGCGACGATCACCCCGGAGGGGGTCGGCGACGTCGGCTCGCCCAACCGGATCCTGCGGGAGGACATCGACGGCAAGGTGATCATCCGGACCGGGCGGCGGATTCCCGGCGTCACGCCGATCGCCGGCGTCCACTTCCCGATCGCCGTCGTGCGGATGGCGGTCGACGACGCCTACGGGGCCATGGAGTGGCGCGAGGTCGAGGGCGCCGGGGAGATCGCCTACCGGACGGAGAAGATCACGCGGTCGACGTGCCATGCGGTCGCCGAGTACGCGTTCCGCACGGCGGCGGCGATCCGCGGGCGGGTCTACGGCGGCCCGAAGTGGACGGTCTCACCGGTCTACGAGGGGATGTTCAAGGAGGAGCTCGACGCGGCCGCCGCGCGCCACCCCGAGACGTCGTATTCGCCGGTCCTGATCGACGCGACCTACGCCGGCCTGATCAGCGGCGCCGCCGAGACGCCGCTGGTGATCCCGGCGCTCAACCGCGACGGCGACTGCCTCTCGGATCTCGTGCTGCCGATGTTCGGCTCGATCGCCGGGGCGGAGTCGGTCCTGCTCGCGTTCGACGACGACTACGCGACCGAGGTGGCGATGGCCGAGGCGCCGCACGGGACGGCGCCGGCGCTGTTCGGAACGAACCTGGCCAACCCCATGGCGATGCTGCTGGCGTGCGCGGCGATCCTCCACCACGCCGGAGCGGCCGGCCACGAGGGGGCCGGACTCGCTTCGCGCGCGGTCTACGAGTCGGTGCTCGAGGGGACCGCGTCGGGGGTGCGGACGCCGGATCTCGGAGGCCAGGCGAGCACCACGGACGTCACGAGCGACGTCTGCGCGCGTGTGGCGACCAAGCTCGAGGTCTGGTCGGCCCTGGGCACCGGGGCCTGACTGCTGCGCCGCGGCCGCCGGCGCACCGGCTATATTTGGCCTCGGGATGGGCCGGCCGTGTCGGGCCCACGGCTAAGGAGAGAGAGCTTTGCGAGCACGCCGTTTCATACCGGGCCTTGTCTGTGCGTTGGGGTTGGTGTTGGGGCCGGGGCTGGCAACGTCGGCCGCCGCTCCGTCGGTCAAGCCGTTCTTCGGCACCCAGGCGTCGCCGTCCGTGTCGATCGGCGGGACGATCAGCGACACGGCGATCGTCGTCGGCGCGATCACCTCGCCGCCGTCGCCGCGACCGACGGGGAGCGTGTCGTTCGCCCTCTACGGACCGGACGACGCCACGTGCGCGAACCCGCCGGTCTTCACCGCCGGCCCGGTGCCGGTCAACGCCGTCGCCGGGACCCCGACGCATACGAGCTTCGCGTCGGGTCCGTTCACGCCGACCCTGCCCGGCACCTATCGCTGGGTGGCCAGCTACAGCGGCGACGGCTTCTACCTGCCGCAGGCCGGCAAGTGCAACGACGCCAACGAGTCGGTGCTGGTCACGGCGGTGACGCCCAAGATCACGACGATGGCCTCCCCTTCGGTCGCGGTCGGCGGAGCGGTCACCGACACGGCGACGCTCACCGGCGGCATGAACCCGACCGGGTCGATCGTCTTCCGCATCTATCAGCCGAGCGACACCACGTGCGCCGGCCCGGCGGTCGGTGGTTCGACGGTGGCGATCACCGACCCGGCGGCAACGGTCTCCCAGCCCTACAACCCGCCGATCGCCGGCACCTTCAAGTGGAAGGCGTTCTACACCGGCGACCATCTCAACGGCGCCGTCGCGTCCAAGTGCGACGACCCGAACGAGTCGGTGGCGGTCACCCCCGGTCCGCCGCCGCCCCCCGGGTCCGGGCCCAAGCCGCCGGGCGGTTCGCCGGGATCGATCGCGGGTGGGGCGGCCTGCAACCCGGTCGCGACGGCCAACGCCGTCCTCACCGGGCTGGCGGCGAGCCTGACCGGCCAGCCGGGACAGGTCTTCCGCAACGACTGCAGCGCGGGCCTGCGGATAGTGCTGCGGGCCAAGGAGATCCGCCCCGGCAACCCGGGCTTCCCGCGGCGCGACGGGTTCACGACGATGAGCAACATCCTCACCCACGTCGCCCCGGGCGGGCCGCCGCTCACCTTCAGCCTGAACGCGAACGGCCAGGCGCTGCGCGACTACGCCCTCGGCCACAACCAGAGCCTGATCGCCTTCCTGGTCATCCATGTCCGGCCCGACAAGGCGAAGACCTCGACCGAGGCGATCCAGATCCTCACGCTCGGCTGAGCCGGCATGGCCACGCCGATCTTCCGCCTGGTCTGCGTGCCCGGTGCGCTCGACGGCGCGCCGAGCGGGTGGGCAGCGGAGATGCTCCGCGACGGTGAGGTGGCCCTGCTGGTCGACGACGGCGGCCTCGAGGCGGTCAATGCGGTCGCCCACGCGCTCGAGGTGACCGCCGTTCGCGTCCTGCGCCGCGAGCCGACGGTCGAGCTCCAGGAGGGGACGGTGATCGCCCACGCGACCTCGCTGCCGCTGATCTGGATCGCGAGCGAATTCAGCCAGCCGGCCCGCCGGTGGGCACGAGAGCGGGGGCCGATGACGCTGCTCGTCGAGGTCGACACCGCCCTCTCCGCGGAGGAGCGGCGGCGGATCGACCGCTTCGTCGCCCTGCTCGGCCGTCAGGCGGAATAGCCGGGCGGGTCGTCGTCGGCGGCCGTCCGGGTCGCGAGCACCGTGGCTCCGCCGCTGGTCAGGAATCGCCGCAGGAGCCCGGGGGCGAGCAGGCGCAGGACGCCTACCAGGGCGTAGGGCCGGGGCACGTAGCGCTCGGCCCGGCCGCGCAGGCCGGTGTCGACGATCGCCTCGGCGACCGGCGCCGTGTCCGCCACCAGCCACCGGGTCAGCCGCCGGTCAACGAGCTCGCGCGCAGGGAAGCCCTCGGTGGCGATGAAGCCGGGGAGCACGAGCCCGACGTGGACGCCGTGCGGGCGCTCCTCGGCGTAGAGCGAGTCCGACCACCCGGCGAGGGCGTACTTGCTGGCCGAGTAGGCGCCGCTCCCGGCGCGCGCCACCCGGGCGGCGGTGCTGGCCACGTTGACGATCGCGCTCGGCGCCGACGCGCGCAGGACGGGAAGGAGCGCCTCGGTGAGCCGGACGACGGCGTCGAAGTTGAGGTCCATGGTCCGGCGGACGTTGGCGTAGCCGCCGTCGGCGAAGTTGGCCCGCCAGGCGGCGCCGGCGTTGTTGACCAGCAGGTCGAGGCGGTCGTGCTGCTCACGGACGTGCGCGAGGACGTCGGCTGGGGCGTCGGGGGCGGTCAGGTCGACGGCGAGGAACGTGGCCGGCACCGCGAGCTCGGCGGCCAACGCCGCCAACCGCTCCTCGCGCCGCGCCACGAGGACCAAGCGGATGCCTGGCTCCCGCGCCAGCCGCCGCGCCGTGGCCTCGCCGATCCCGCTCGACGCCCCGGTGACCAGGGCGACGAGCGGGCGCGCGGGCATGGCCCGGACGATGACAGACGGCCCGGGTGGGCCGGCCGCGCCGGCGATCCCGGATCTGTAGACGGCCCGGGTGGGGCGGCCGCGCCGGTTCCCCCGGCCACCCGGGCTACGCCAGTGGGTCTGGCGGCGCGAGGAGGCCGGCGCGCGCCGCCTTGGTGGCCAGGAGCGTCTCCAGGAAGAGCTCGGACGCGAGGTCGGGGGCGGCGCTCGAAACGCGCGGGCGCAGCCGCTCGGTCAGGCGCGTGGCCAGGACGCCGCGGGCCTCGGGCTCGAGGGCGTCACGGCGCTCGAGGAAGCGGCGCACCACGGCGACCTCGTCGGCCGTGACCGCGCTCACGTCCCAGTCGAGTGCCGGCGCTGCCGTCGGGCCGGCACGGGCGGCGGCGACGGCCGGACGGCGGGCCCGGGGTGAGCGGATGACCACGGTGTCGGCGGCGAGGTCGCCCGGCCGCTGGTTGTTGCGCGTCGCCAGGATGCCGATCACGGTCGGCAGGTAGGCCAATGTCAGCCCGTCGAGGAGGCGGGCGACGTTGCGCACGGCGCTGGCCTGGAGGTCGACCGGACCGCCGTCGCTGCGCACGACGCGAAGCCCGGCCAGGCGCTTGCCTGGTGTGCGGCCCCGGCCGCGGACCTCGAACAGGACGTCGTAGGCGAAGAGGAGGAGGAAGACGGCGACCGAGAGGAGGGCCAGGCCGAGGTCGCCGGCGGCGCTCAGGACGACGGCCACCGCGAGAGCCACGACGAGCCGGATCGCCACATCGAGCGCCCGGGCGACGATCCGCGAGCCGAGGCCGGCGAGGGGCAGGGCGAGCTCGACCCCCTCCGGGGTGGCCAGCGTGATGAAATCCTCGAGCTCCACGACGATGACGCTAGACGGATTCCTAACCGCGCGCGAGCCGGACTGGCAGCGCCTGGGCCAGGCGCTGGCGCGGGCCCGCGGCCGGCCCGAGCGCCTCGGCGCAGCCGGCGCGCTCGAGCTCGGGGCCCTCTACCGCAGCGCCGCGGCCGACCTCGCGCTCGCCCGCCGGCGCTTTCCCGGCGAGACCGTGGTCGCCCGGCTCGAGGCCCTCGTCGGCGACGGACGCCAGGCGGTGTACGGGCGCCGCGCGCGCCGCCGCGGTCTCGGCGCCTTCCTCGCCACCGGCTACTGGCGCGAGGTTCGCCGCCGGCCCGGCGCCCTGGCCCTGGCCTGGCTGGCGCTGATCGGACCGGCCCTCCTCGCCGCCGGCTGGGCCCTGGCCGACCCCGGGGCGGCCATCGGCCTCGTCCCCGGCCAGTTCCGCGACGCCGTCGGCTCCCCGATCCACCATGCCCCGCTCTCGGCTGCCATGCAGGCATCGCTGGCGAGCGACATCTTCACCAACAACATCCGCGTCAGCCTCCTCGCCTTCGCCGGCGGGCTGACGCTCGGGGCGGGCACGTTGGCCATCGTCGCCTACAACGGCGTGCTCGTCGGCGCGCTGGCCGGCCTGACCATCGACGACGGCAACTTCGCAACGTTCGTCCGCTACGTCGCGCCCCACGGCCTGCTCGAGCTCTCGTGCATCGCGGTCAGCGCCGCCGCCGGCCTGCGGGTCGCCTGGGCGGTGATCGACCCGGGGGCGCTCGGCCGGCTCGACTCGCTGCGCCGGGCGTCGCGCGACGCCGTTCTCGTCGTCCTCGGCACCGCCGGCTGGCTGGTCGTCGCCGGGCTCACCGAGGGGTTCCTGACGCCGCGCGGAGTCGACGAGGCCACGGCGATCGCCGTCGGCGTCGGCCTGGCCGGCGGCTACTGGACGCTCGTCGCCTGGCGCGGGCGCCCGCCGGCCTCATAGGCGGGCCCGGGCCTTGGCGCCGAGGTACGCCTGCACGCAGCTGAGCGCCAGCCGCTCGGCGGGCGCCTCGATCACCTCGGCGCCCCGCCGGCGCAACTGGGCGGCGACGGCGAGGCGGGTCTCGAGGACGTCGACCGCGGCGACCGTCGCGTAGGCCTCGGCCGCGTCGGTCGGTGCCCGCACCGCCGCCCGTCGCAGGTCGGGATCCTCGGCGCTGACCACGACCACGGCGTGGCGACGGGTGAGGAGGGGCGCGGCGGCCAGGAGCGAACGGGCCGCGGCGAGGTCGACGAGGTCGCAGAAGATCAGGACCAGCGCCCGCCGCGAGGCGCCGACGCGGGCGCCGGCGAGCTCGAAGTCGCTGTCGAACGTCGTCGGCTCGAGGTCGAAGAGAGCGCGGATGACCCGCCGGCCGCCGCGGCGGCTCGGGCGCACCTCGACCCGGATCGCATGGTCGAAGGCGATCGCGCCGCAGCGGTCGCCGAGCTCGTCGGCGACGAGAGCCACGGCGGTCACGGCGTCGAGCGCGGCGTCGAGCCGGGTGCGATCGCCCAGCGGCGTGGCCATCAGGCGGCCGGCATCGACGAGGCAGATGATCTCCCGGTCCTGCTCGATCCGGTACTGGTTGCTCATCGGACGGTCGAGCCGGGCCGTGGCTCGCCAGTTGAGCTGGCGGACGTCGTCGTCGGGGAGGTAGTCGCGGACCGACTCGAACTCCGTGCCCAGCCCCAGCGGCCCGCGGGTGGCCTGGCTGCCGGCGAGCGCCCCGCGGCGCACCAGCAGGGCCAGCCGGCGGGCGGTCGGGAGGTCGGGGTAGACGAGGAGCTCGGCCGGCGGCCCGTCCGGGTGGTGCCAGCGGGCGAGCCCGAGCGGGCCGAGGCTGGCGCTGGCCGCCCCCGGGAGGAGGTGGCGGCCGCGGCGCACGCCGGTCAACGTGGCCTCGACCGTCCCCGTACCGACCTCGGGCACGATCTGCACGTCGGCCGGAGCCGCCTGGCGCAGGCGCACGCTGCGGCCGTCGCCCTCGTCGGCCGACAGACGCAGCGGGACCGGAACGCCGCGGGCGACGATCCGTCCGACTCGGCGCTCGACCGCCGGCGCCCGGCGCACGCGACCGGCGTCGACGGCGACCGCGGCGAGGAGCGCCGCCGCGGCGACGACGGCGACGACCGGGGGGACGACCAAGCCGAGCAGGCCGACGCCGGCGAGCAGCGCCGCCGCCCGCGTCGTCGGCGTCATCGGGGGACGGGAACCTCGGCGAGCGCGGCCCGGACCGCGTCGTCGCTCGTGTACTGCTCGAGCTCGGCCTCGGGCGACATCACGATCCGGTGGCCGAGCACGGCGAGCGCGACCGCGGCGGCATCGTCGGGGATCACGAACGCACGCCCGGCCAGGGCGGCGGTCGCCCGGGCCAGGGCCAGGAGGTGAACGGCCGCGCGTGGGGAGGCCCCGAGCGCCACGCTCGGCAGCTCGCGGGTGCGGCGCACGAGGGCGACGATGTAATCGCGGACCGGGTCCGACAGGGCGACGGCCTCGACCTCGGCGCGCGCCCGCATGAGCTCGGCCGGCCCGGCGATCGAGCGCACGTCGGCCAGGCGGGAGGGCACCAGGCCACGATGGCCGAGGGAGAGCATCGCCCGCTCCTGGCCCTCGTCGGGGTAGCCGACGGCGAGCTTGGCCACGAAGCGGTCGAGCTGGGCCTCGGGCAGCGGGTAGGTGCCCTCGTAGTCGATCGGGTTCTGCGTGGCCAGCACCAGGAACGGGTCGGGCAGCGGGTGGGCCGCGCCCTCGACCGAGACCTGGCGCTCCTGCATGGCCTCGAGGAGCGCGGCCTGGGTCTTCGGCGGCGTGCGGTTGATCTCGTCGGCGAGGAGCACGTTGGTGAAGATCGGCCCCGGTCGGAAGGACAGCTCCCCGGCGCGGAGGGTCATCGTCCCGGTGATGTCCGACGGCAGCATGTCGGGCGTGAACTGGACGCGGGCGAAGCCGAGCGTCAGGGTCCGGGCGACGGTCTCGGCGAGCAGCGACTTGGCCACGCCGGGGACGCCCTCGAGGAGGACGTGGCCGCCGACGACGAGGGCGGCGAGGACGAGCTCGGCCACCTCGTCCTGGCCGACGACCACGCGTCCCACCTGTTCGAGCAGGCGGTCGCGGAGGGCCGGGAGGCCGGCGGCATCCGGCGGGCCCACGTCCGTGAGGCCGGCGGCATCCGGCGGGCTCACGTCCGCCGCCCGGCCTCGAGGCGGCGCACGCGCTGGAGGCGGGCGAGAGCGGCGCCGAGGACGAGCAGGTCGGCGGCCGCGAGGGCGCCGTCGTCGGCGACCAGGCGCGCCTGCTCGGCGTCGAGCCCGAGCCGCCGGGCGACGACCCGCACCTCGTCGGCCCCGGCGTCAGCGGTGAGCCCGCCGCCGCGGGTCACGAGCCGCCGGGCGCTGGCTCGGGCCAGGCCGGCGGCCTCGACCGGCTCGCCGCGCCGCCGGAGGATCGTCGCCATCGCGTCAAGATAGGCGCTGCGGGCCGGGGGCAGCGCCCGGCCGGCGACGCTCGGCGGCCCGAGTCGCCGCCAGCGCGCGGCCACCCAGGCGACCGCGGCCAGGCTGAGGCCGGCGAACGCCCACCACCAGCGGGACGGCAGGGCGGCGAGGCCCTGGGCGGGACCGTAGCCGTGGACCGATTCGACGAAGGTCACCGGACGGCCGGGCGCTCCGGCGAGGTCGACGCCGAGGCGGGCGTCGTCGGCGCGGGCCAGGAGCTGGTTCTGGAGCGGCGAGGCGTCGGCCAGGAGAGCGATCCGACCGCGGCCGACCGTGCCGAGGAGGAGGAGCGGGGGCCCATCCGGTGAGCCGAGGGCCGGGCGCAGGTCGGGAGGTAGGGAGGACGGTGACCAGCCGCCGCGGCCCACGCTGGCGACGTCGGCGACGCCGGCCGTCTCCGGCGCGCCGGTGGGGACGGCGGCCACGCCGGCCGGCTCGGGCACGCCGGGCGACCCGAGGGCAGTGGCCGTCGTCGGCGCGGCGCCGACCAGGCGCGGCGGATGGGGGAGGATGCGGGCGAGGAAGCGGTCGCCGCTGCTGCCGCCGGTGACGAGGTGGCCCCCGGCGGCGACGAACGCGGCCAGCGCGCGGCCGTCGGCCGGGAGCAGGGTGTCGGGGTCGAGCAGGATGATCGTCTGCCCGGGCCCCAGCCGGCCGTCGGCGGGAGCGCGCCGCAGCTGAGTCACCGGGTGCCCGGTGCGGACGAGCAGCTCGGCGTAGGCGGCGAGCCCGGCGGGGCTCGTCGCGTAGGAGGACGACGGCGGCCCGTGCTGGCCGGGGAAGAGGGCGTTCCCGGCGGCGCTGAGGAGGCTCAGGGCCGCGAGCACGGCCACCACCCCGGCCCCCGCCCGCCCAGCGCGGGCGCCCGGGGTTCGCCGCACCGGGAGGGCGGCGGCGGGCTCGGGGTCGGCGTCCGCCGGGCTCACCGGGGGTCCGCGTCGGCCGGCGTCTGCGGTGAGCCCTCGTGCGGGCTCACCGGGGGCCCGCGTCGGCCGGCGTCTGCGGTGAGCCCTCGTGCGGGCCGGGGGCCTCGGTGAGCACGCGCGGCCAGGCCTCGCGTGCCCGGCCGGCGTCCGCGGCCTCGGCCGGCTGGCCGCCGTAGGCGATCTCCTCGAAGCGGCGGGCGAGCGCGTCGAAGATCGGCGAGCGCAGCCGCCGGGACACGGCGGCCGTGGCCAGCGACGGGCGGTAGACGACCAGGCCGAGCTCGTCCAGGCGCAGGAGGCCGGCGCGAAAGCGCAGGCGCACCGCCTGGTCGTAGCGACCGTCCCGCTCGGCGGCATCGGCCGCCGCCTCGAGCGCCGCCCCGTCCAACGCCTCCGGCCGGCCCGGCCGCCGCCGCTCCGCCGCCACCCGGTCGCTCAGGGTCCGGCCGGTGAGTCGGGCCGTCGCCCCCGCCGCGGCCGCGACCACCACCACCCCGAGGAGGACCGACTCGGTCGCCGTCCCACCCGGCAGGATGCCGGCGACCGCGGCGAACGCCCGGCCGACCGCGCGGCCGATCGGGGCCAGCGCTCCGCCCAGGGCGTCGAGCAGGCCGTGGAGAGGCCGTGGCAGCGGCGGCGCTCGGAAGCGATCCTCGGCCAGGATCTGGTGGGCCAGTTGACGGTAGTCGGCCGGCGGGGCGGCCATCACCGGCCGAACGGGTCGCGGGCGGCGAACGCCTCCGGCTTCTCGGGCGCCGCCGCCGCCGCCGGAAAGCCGAGGCGGCTGGCCAGGAGCGCGACGTCGAGGCCCTCCTTGCGCACCCGCAGGTCGAAGTAGAGGATCGTGGTGATCGCCCCTTCGAGCGGCTGGACGAGCGCGACGGCGAACGCCGACGACACGGTAGAGGCGATCACCCGCAGCAGGACCGACGACCCGTCGACCGCCAGCGGGATCGCCGTCAGGACGCCCGAGACCACCAGCGAGGCGACGCCGACGATGACGAGCGCCATCACCTCGACGCCGAACACCGGCCACCACCGCCCGCGCACGAGCCGGAACGACCGTCGCAGCGCCTGCGTGCCGCGCACGTCCTCGATCAGGAGCGCCGGCGTCGCGAGCGCCCAGGCCACGCCCAGCCACACGGCCGGGACGACCAGAAAGACCAGGGCGAAGGTCAACGCGATCACCTCGAGCAGATAGAGCCAGATCAGGGAACGCGTCCGGCGCAGGGCGAAGCGCAGGGAGTCGCCGACGCCGGGCGTCCCACCCAGGTAGGCGTCGCCGACCGCCTTGACCGTCGCCGCCGTGACCACCAGGGTGACCAGGAAGCCCACGCCCGTGGTCAGGACGAACCCGGCGAGCTGGGCGTGCGAGATGGTCGGGGACGTGCTCCCCCCCGGGCTGACACCGAACGACCCGACCTGGTCGGCGGAGGATGCGGTCGACAGCTGGATGACGCCGTTGAGCAGCTCGAACGGGATGCCGACGATCGCGGCGATCGTGATCAGCGTGCGAGCGTTCCTGGAGTAGGCCTTGATCGCGGCGTCGAGGATCTCCCCGACGCCGAGCGGGCGCAGTTCGGTGGCATCCACCCACCGGACAATACGGGCCGAGTAAGCTCGACCCGGTGGCCCCAACTACTGACATGCCGATCACCACCGGCCTCGGGCTCCCCGGTCTGGTGGTACGGGAGAACCTCGGCATCTGCTTCGGCCTGGTGGTGCGCAGCATGGGGCTGGCCAAGAGCTTCACCGCCGGCTTTTCGGCGCTGCGCCAGGGCGAGGTGTCACAGTACACCGAGCTGCTCGAGGACAGCCGCCGTCACGCCGTCGACCGAATGATCGAGAACGCGCGCCTGCTCGGCGCCACCGCGATCATCGCGATGAGATTCGACTCCTCGGAGATGGGTCAGCAGCTGACCGAGATCGTCGCCTACGGCACCGCCGTCGTGGTCGAGCGTGACGGCTGACCCGTCGGTCGGGCTCCGCCTCGGTGACGCCGACCGCGACGTGCTGGCCGAGGCGCTCGGCCGCCACTACGCCGACGGCCGCCTCGACGCCGACGGTCTGAGCGCCCGGCTCGACGCCGTCTTTGCCGCCCAGTCGCGCGAGCAGGCCGCCGCGGCGCTCGCCGACCTGCCGCCGCTGACCCCCGCGCCGCCGGCGAAGCGCCCGTCGCGCCACCGCCACGGCGAGGCGCCCGGGCCTCTACCCGGCTGGATTCCGACCGCCGAGCGCTTCCGGGATCCCTCCACCCGACGCCTGATGCGGGTCTGGGTCGACCCGACCGACGCCGCCCGGCACTACGTGCCCGAGTGACCGCCCGGCCGCAGCGACCACCGGCCGGGACCGCGCCACAGGAGGAAGAGCACGGCCAGGAGCATCGCCGGCGCCAGCGTCAGGCTGACCATCTCGCCCCGGCCCAGGCCCGAGACGAGGATCGCCCCGACCATGTTGGCGGCGAGCACGAGGCTCGCCGCCCGCGTCGCGACTCCGCCCAGCAGCAGCCAGCCACCGACGAACTCCACCACACCGATTGCGTAGACGAAGGCACCCGGCGCCGGAAGCCCGTACGTGCGAAACGACGCCACCTCGCTCGCGTGGCTGGTGAACTTACCGACGCCGAAGGAGACGAACACCACACCGGCGACGAGTCGCACCAGCAGGCCGGCGACGGCGTCGGCAGTCGAGGACTCGGCGGCCACCAGGCGAGCATCGCACACCGACCGCACCCCCCGCCGGCCCGATGACGCCGCGCGACTTCACGGCCCGGACGCGCCTGCCCGCCGCCTGGGACGCCGACGCCGTCGACGATCGGCTGGACTCGGTGCGGCGGCGCTGGAACCAGTTCGATCTCCAGGCCCAGGTGAACGTCGCCGGCGATGGCGACGGCATCCTCCTCGAGTACCGGCTGACCGTCGCCGGGCGCCCCGACGCGCACGACGTCCACGCCGCGTTTCGCGGCGACCTCGACGCCGTGCTCGCCGCGCTCGCCGAACCGACCCCGGCGACCTGGGATCTCGCGGCGATGGCCCAGGCGCAGGACGCCTCGCGACCCCCGCCGCCATGGACCTGGACCGCTGACCCCGCCGTGTGACGGTTACATCGCGCCACCCACGACGCCGGCGGCGGGCGTCGGGCCCGCCGCCGGTGGTGAAAGCCTCAGGCGCTGACGGGCTGACCGTTAGTCGGAGCCGACGCCTCGGCGTCACCCGCCGGGTGATAGCCGCGGCCCTGCTTGGTGACCTTGGCCTCGCGCTCCAGCCGCGGCAACACGCGGTAGAGGTAATTCGGGCTGATGCCCATCGACTTGGCCAGCTCCGACGCGGTGATCCCCGGCTGCTCCATTATCTTCGCGATCGCCTGCTGCGCGCGGTTGCCGCTGCCGAGCGGACGGCCGCGCTTGGCACCGCCACCGGGCTTGGCCGGGGCGCGCCGCGGCGCCGCCTTGCGGGTGCTGCTCCGAGGCGCGGCCGACGCACGCTGAGCGTCGAAGGTGGCCACCATCTTTGTCAGCTGCTCGGCCTCGAGGCGCAGCGGCTCGAGCAGCTTCTGCACCTCGGCGAGGCGCGCGCGGATCTGATCCTGGATTGTCTGTATGTCAGTCAAGCTTCTTCTCCTGGCAGCGGGCAGAAAGGCGGCAACGAGAGTTACTATACACCGTAAGCTGTCAGCTTCCGCAAAAAGGTCGTCCGGCGCCGGCCGCGACCCGGCGCTAACCTCATCCGATGCTCGCCCCCGTCCTCGTTCCCGCCCGGTGAGCGCTTGGGGATCGTGGATGGACGCACCGAAGGCGGAGCTCGACTACGCCGGGACGCTGGCCGCGCTGCTCGGCCTCGTCGGTCGACCGGTGTCGGTCACGACATCCGATCGAGACGGTCGCCCCGTGATCGTCACCCGGCTGGAGGGCGTCCTGCGCCGAGCGGCCGACGTCACCGTCATCAAGGGCATCGCCGAGGCCGAGGCCCAGTTCTTCTATGTCACCGACAATGAGGCCGACGACCGCTCGATCGGCTTCATGATCCACGCCGGTGCGTTCGCCGGCGGTCGCTGTGATCCCGATTTACGCGTCCGCTTCCTTCAGGGCGGCGTGCTCGTCGATGTGCGTGCCGCCGACGACTGACGCCCGCCCCTGACGCGGAACGGGCGCCCGCGGGCGCCCGTTCGCTGCGTCTGTGCAGTGAAGCGTCAGCCGCCGGCGTGGGCCAGCTCACGCTCGCTGGCCCGAACGACCGTGCTGCGGTTCTTGTGCGACTGCTCGTAATTGCGGACGGCCTTGAGCTCGGCTTCGTCGTCGATCCGGCCGAGCGCCTTCTCGATCGCGTCGGCCGTCTGCTCGTCGTAGCCCGGCCACGGCTCCTGCCCGCGCAGGGTGGAGATCTTGCTGAGCACCGTCGTGCGGTTCTGCTGCTTGCGCTCGTAGGCATCGACCTTGGCCAGGTCGATCTGCGACAGGGACGGCAGCTTCTCGACGATCTCCGCCGCCGTCAGGTCGTCGTAGCCGGCGATCGGCAGGTCGTCGGCATCGGCCAACGCGCCCTTGACCTCGCCCTCGACCACGGCGACGCCCGGGACCTTGCGCGCCTGCCGGGCGGTCTTCTTCGTCTCCTTGACGGCGCTCTCCACCGTGTCCTCGACCGTGCGCGCCGCCGCGCGGACCGCGTCGGCCGCCCCCGTCTTGGTGAGGTCGTAGGTCGGATCGCCGCGGAAGGCGGCGTCGGCCACGGCCTGGGTCAGGCGCGGGATCTCGGTGAGGAGGCGCTCGAGCATGTGCTCCTCCTCGGCCAGGATCGTCTCGGCGAGCTTCGCCGTCTGCTCGTCGCCGGCCGCCTCGGCCAGCTCCCGCAGCGCCGTGTAGGTGGCGATCTCGAGGGCCTCGGCCGCGCAGTCGTCCTTGGCGTTCTTGAGCAGCTTCTCTTCGCCGCTCGACCCGCGGACGAGGTCGAACGGCGTCTTGGTGATCGCCAGCACCTGGCTGAGGACGCTCTCGGCCACCCCGATCCCGATGGCCACCGGCTTGAAGCCGCCGCCGCCGTCGAGCTCGTCGAGGCGGGTGCGCAGGCGGTCGGCGTGGCGCCGCGTCTCGCCTAGGTGCTTCTCCAGCAGGCTGCGAAAGCGGCCGCTCGGGGTGATGGAGATCTGGGCGCCGAGCACCCGGACCAGACCGACCTCCGACGCGTGCGCCTCGTTGAGGTACTGGACGATCTTCCGTTCGGACTGACTCATAGAGTCGGGCTCCTTTTGTTGCTGGCAGTCAAATGGGCATGCGCCGCGGCGCTGGCGCTTCGGGATACGGCGTCGCCGCGCGCGGTGCTGCGGCGCGGTGGTCAATCCCCTCTCGGCCCTGGATCCAGGCTACCCGGCCGCCCAGATTCTCAATCCTGCGCCGACCAGGATCGAGAGGCCTCAGATACGGTGGACGGCGGCCAGAAGGGCGCTGTAGGAGCGCACGAGCGCCGCCCGCTCGCCGGCGATCAGCGGGTGCTCGGGCTCGCAGCCGGCGGCCACCCAGTCGTCGGACCAGCGCATGGCCAGGGCCCGCTCGGCCGCCGCCGCCTCGAGCCTCGCGTCGGGCGCCGTCCCGTAGACGTGGGCGTAGAGGGCCACCAGGGCGTTCACCAGCGGCCGCTCGTCGCCCCCGTCGCGCTGGTGCTCGCGGTGGATGCGCCACCAGTCGACCTCCAGGCGGGCGGCCTCCTCGACATCGAACGACTCGCCGTGCCGGTCGGCGACGAGGCGATAGAAGCGCGCCATCGCGCGCCGCGCCCGCTCCGGGTCGTTCGCCGGGTGCGGCGCCCACGCCTGGTTGGCTCGCAGGACGAGCCACGCCCCGCGGAGCGCGTCCGGCCAGGAGAAGCCGAAGCAGTGGCGGGTGAGGCCGATCGCCGCGCGCAGGAACACCGGCCAGTCGCGCCGGTAGTAGGCGACCCACGTCGTGCACTCGAGCTCGCCGACCCGCCGCGGGTCGAACGACCGCATCGGGTTGGGCCCTGAGCCGACCATCACGGCGGCCGATCATAGGCGCCGGCGGGAACTAGTCTGGGTCGATGCCCGCCGCCCCCACCGCCGTGGTCCGCCGGCGGCTCCCCTGGCGCCTGTCGCCGCACGCGGCGGCGCTCCTCGTCCGCGACGACGACCACCCGTTCGCGCTGATCGGCGACTGGGCCGGCGGCGGCGCGCTGATCGGATCCAATCCCGTCCGGATCGCCGCCGCCGGCGATGACCCCTTCGCCCTGCTCGACGATCAGCCACCCGTCGGCCCCGCCCCCGCCGGGGCGGTCGGCGGCGGCTGGTTCGGCTACCTCGGCTACGCCCTGCGCGACCGCGTCGAGGTCGCCGCCCCCAGCCCGCCGCCCGTGCGCCGCCTGCCCGACTTCGCCCTCGCCTACTACGACCACCTGCTCCATGCCGACGCCGACGGCCGGTGGTGGTTCGAGGCGCTGTGGAGCCCGCCGCGCGCGGCCGCCCTGCGCCGACGCCTGGCCGCGCTCCAGCACCGCGCCGACTCGACGCCGCGGCCGCGGCCCTTCACCACCGCTCCCTGGACCCCCCAGCCGGCAGACGATGGGCATGCCCTTGCCGTCGCGGCCGCTCGCGCGCGGATCCACGCCGGAGACATCTTCCAGGCCAATGTCTGCCGCCGTCTGAGCTCGCGGCTGACCGGCGACCCGCTCGACCTGTTCGCCGCCGGCGCGCGCCGCCTCGAGCCCGACCGGGCCGCCTTCCTCGCCGGTCCGTGGGGCGCGGTCGCGAGCCTCTCGCCCGAGCTGTTCCTCGCCCGGCACGGCCGGCGTGTGCGCAGCGCCCCGATCAAGGGGACCGGCGATCAGCCCGCGCTCGGCGCCTCGGCCAAGGATCGCGCGGAGAACGTGATGATCGTCGACCTCGTCCGCAACGACCTCGGCCGCGTCTGCCGCCCCGGCTCGATCCGCGTCCCCCGGCTCGCCGACGAGCAGGCTCACACCGGGGTCTGGCACCTCGTCTCCGAGGTCGCCGGCCGCTTGCGCCCCGGGGTCGGCGACGGCGAGCTCGTCCGGGCGGCGTTCCCTCCCGGCTCGGTCACCGGCGCGCCCAAGATCGCGGCGATCGACGTCATCGCCGAGCTCGAGAGCTCCCCCCGCGAGGTCTACACCGGGGCGATCGGCTTCGCCAGTCCGGTGGCCGGCCTGGAGCTGAGCGTGGCCATCCGCACCTTCGAGTTCTGCGGTCGCGACGCCTGGCTCGGCGTCGGCGGCGGCATCGTGGCCGACTCCGACCCCCGGGCCGAGGTCGCCGAGTGCGCGGTCAAGGCCGGGCCCCTGCTCGCCGCGATCGGCGGCCGGCTGGCCCCTGCCCCGGGCGCCGAAGCCCCACCGCGGCCCCGCCGCCTCGCCGCCCGCCCCACGCCCCGCCCCGACCCCCGGGCCGGAGTGTTCGAAACGCTGCCGGCCCGCGACGGCCGTCCCGTCGCCGGCCGCCTCCACCTCGCCCGCCTCGCCGCCAGCGCCGCCGTCCTCTACGGGCAGACGCTTCCCCCCGACGCCGCGGACCGCCTCCACGCCGCCGCCGCCGACCCCGCCTGCCGGCGCCTGCGCATCGCCGGGCGCCCCGGCTCCGGCGGGCAGCTCGAGCTCGTCGTCCTCGCCACCCCGCTACCCGGCCCCCGGTCCCCGGTGCGGCTGGTGCGGACCACGGTTCCCGGCGGGCTCGGCGCCCACAAGTGGACCGATCGTCAACTGCTCGACCGCCTCGCCGACGCCGTCGCCCCCGACCAGCCGCTGATCTGCGACCTCGACGGCCATCTGCTGGAGGCGGCCCGCGCGAACCTGTTCATCGTCGAGGACGGCGTCCTGCTGACGCCGCCGGTAGCCGGCCGGCTCCTCCCCGGCGTGACCCGGGCCCGGGTGCTCGCCCTCGCCCGCCGGCTCGGCCTCGAGGCCCGCTGCGCCCCGATCAGCCGCCGCCGGCTCCTGGCGGCCGGTGAGGCCTTCGTCACCGGATCCCTCGGCGGGATCGAGCCGGTCGTGGCCGTCGACGGAGTCGAGCTCGCCGGCGCCGGCCCCGTCGCCGGTCGCCTGGCGCCGGAGCTCGTCTAAGCGGTGCTGGCCGGCAGCGACAGGTTCTCGAGGATCGCCATCACGCTGCGGGACTTGTTCAGCGAGTAGAAGTGGATTCCCGGGGCCCCGGCGGCCAGGAGCGCCTCGGCCTGCTCGGTCGCGTAGTCGATCCCCATCAGCGTCGCCGCCTCCGGGTCGTCCTCGACCCGGGCGAGAAGCGCGTCCAGCCGGGGTGGGATCCGCGCCCCGCACATCGCCGTGAACCGCCGCACCTGGGGGGCCGAGCGGATCGGCAGGAGGCCGGGGACGATCGGCGCCGCCACCCCGAGCTCGCGCGCCGCCTCGACGTAGCGGTGGTAGTCGTCGTTGTCGAAGAACAGCTGCGTGATCACGACGTCGGCCCCGGCCTCGACCTTGTCCTTCAGGTAGCCGAGGTCGGCCTCCCGGCTCGCGGCCCGCGGATGGATCTCCGGGAACCCGGCCACCGCCACCGAGAACCCCTCGGCGATCGCCTCCTCGACCAGCTCGCGGGAGTGGGCGAAACCCTCCGGATGGGCCTTCCACTCGGCCGCGGCGCCCTCCGCCGGATCCCCGGCCAGGGCGATGATGTTGCCCAGGCCGTGCGTCTTCAGCCGCTCGAGCACCGAGCGCACATGAGCCTTCGGCTGTCCGACCACGGTCAGATGACACATCATCTCGAGCTGACACTCGCTGGCGATCCTGATCACCAGGTCGACGGTCCGCTCGCGCGTGCTCCCGCCCGCGCCGTAGGTCATCGAGCAGAAGGCCGGCTCGACCGTCCGCAGAACCTCGATCTCCCGAAACAGCTCGGCCTCGGCCTCCGCCGTCTTCGGCGGCCAGAACTCGACCGAGAAGGTCGGGCCCGGCCGGGCGTAGATCTCGCTCAGTCGCACCTCGGTCGCCGCGCCCTCAGACGGCCACCGTGTCGGCCACGGGCAGCCCGGCCGCCGCCCGGAGCGCCGCCGCCTTGTTCGTCAGCTCCCAGGTGAAGTCATCGTCCTGGCGGCCGAAGTGGCCGTAGGCCGCCGTCTTCTGGTAGATCGGCCGGTGCAGGCGCAGCTCCTCGCGGAACGCCCCCGGCCGCATGTCGAAGTGCTCGGCCACCAGCGCCGCGATCGTCGCCCGCCCGATCTTCTCGGTCCCGAAGGTCTCGACCATCAGCGACACCGGGTGGGCCACGCCGATCGCGTAGGCGACCTGGACCTCGCAGCGGTCGGCCAGGCCGGCGGCGACGATGTTCTTCGCCACCCAGCGCGCCGCGTAGGCCGCCGACCGGTCGACCTTCGACGGGTCCTTGCCACTGAACGCGCCGCCCCCGTGCCGGGCCATGCCCCCGTAGGTGTCGACGATGATCTTGCGCCCGGTCAGGCCGCAGTCGCCCATCGGGCCGCCGATGACGAAGCGGCCCGTCGGGTTGACAAGGAAGTTCCGCCGCAGCTTGTCCTCGTCGTAGAGGTCGGCCGGCAGCACGGGCTTGATCACGTTCTCCCACAGATCGGGCTTGATCTGCGTCTGCGAGTCGTACTCCTCGGCATGCTGGGTCGAGATCAGCACCTTCTCGATCTCGACCGGCCGTCCGTCGAGGTAGCGGACGGTGACCTGGGTCTTCCCGTCCGGGCGCAGGTAGCCGAGCGTCCCGTCCTTGCGCACCGCCGCGAGCTGCTTGGCCAGCCGGTGGGCGAGCGAGATCGGCATCGGCATCAGCGCCTCGGTCTCGTTGGACGCGTAGCCGAACATCATTCCCTGGTCGCCGGCCCCGGCGATGTCGAGCTCGTCGTCGTCGCTGGCGTCGGTCCGCGCCTCGTAGGCCTTGTCCACGCCCTGGGCGATGTCCGGCGACTGCTTGTCGATCGCGTTGATCACCGCGCACGTCTTGCAGTCGAAGCCGTGGAGGGCGTTGTTGTAGCCGATCCGGTTGACGGTGTCCCGGGCGATCTCCTGGATGTCGACGTAGGTGTCGGTCGAGATCTCCCCGGCGACCACGATCAGGCCCGTGTTCACAAGCACCTCGCAGGCGACGCGGCCGTACGGATCCTCGGCGAGCACGGCGTCGAGGACACCGTCGGAGATCTGGTCGGCCATCTTGTCCGGGTGACCCTCGGTGACCGACTCGGACGTGAAGAGGAACTCGTTGTCGGACGCTGAAGTCATGCTGTCAGGTCACCTTTGCTTTCTGGGGCGAGGTCGGTTGCACTCCGCCGGCCGGGTGGGCCTGGACGCGGTCGGAGACGGGAACGATATGGGGCCGAGGCCGAGGACGACCTCCCCGCCCGACCCCGCGCCCCACTCAGACCGCGGCCGGTGCCCCCAGGTAGGCGTAGAGCGGGTACCGGTCGGCGATGGCGGCCACCCGCTCGGTGAGCTCCGCCCGGTCGAATCCCGGCTGCAGCGCGGCCGAGATGATCCGGCCGATCTCCTCGAAGTCGTCGGCCTGGAGGCCGCGCGTGGCCAGCGCCGGGGTCCCGATCCGCAGGCCGCTCGAGACCATCGGCGGGCGCGGGTCGAAGGGCACGGCATTGCGGTTCACGGTGATCCCGATCTCGTCGAGGCGGTCCTCGGCCTGCTGACCGTCGAGCTCCGAGGCCCGCAGGTCGACGAGCACGAGGTGGACGTCGGTGCCGCCGGTGAGCACGCCGACGCCGTGGCCCGTCCCGAGCAGCTCACTGGCCAGCGCCTTGGCCCCGGCCACCGTCCGCTCCTGGCGCTCACGGAAGAGCTCGGTCCCGGCGATCCGCAGCGAGACCGCCTTGCCGGCGATGATGTGCTCGAGCGGCCCACCCTGCTGGCCGGGGAAGACGGCCGAGTCGATCTTCTTGGCGTGTTCCTCCCGGCAGATGATCATGCCGCCGCGCGATCCGCCGATCGTCTTGTGGATCGTCGTCGTCACCACGTCGGCGTACGGGACCGGGCTCGGGTGCAGGCCCGCGGCCACGAGGCCGGCGAAGTGGGCCATGTCGACCATGAACAGGGCGCCGACCTCGTCGGCGATCTCCCGGAAGCGGGCGAAGTCGAGGGTCCGCGGGTAGGCCGACCAGCCGGCGATCAGGAGGTTCGGCCGGCGCTCGCGGGCGATCCGCGCCACCTCGTCCATGTCGATCCGGTAGGTCTCCGGCGAGACCTCGTACGGCGCGATCTCGTACAGGCGCCCCGACACGTTGCCCTTCATCCCGTGGCTGAGGTGGCCGCCGTGGGCGAGGGCCAGGCCCATGATCGTGTCGCCCGGCTTGAGCAGCGCGTGGTAGACGGCCGTGTTCGCCTGCGCCCCGGCGTGCGGCTGGACGTTGACGTGGTCGCCGCCGAAGACCTCCTTCGCCCGGGCGATCGCCAGGCGCTCGACGACGTCGACATGCTCGCACCCGCCGTAGTAGCGCCGGCCCGGGTACCCCTCCGCGTACTTGTTGGTCAGCACCGAGCCCTGGCACTCCAGCACGGCGCGCGGCACGCTGTTCTCCGAGGCGATCATCTCCAGCGTCCGCTGCTGGCGGCGCACCTCGGCTCCGATCGCCTCGGCGATCTCGGGGTCGACCTCGGCCAGCGGTCGCTCGAAGTAGTCGGCGGGAAGGTCGGTCATCGGCGGACTTCCTCAGGGTCGGGGGCTCGGCCCTACGGTACCACTGCCCCTGGACCCCGCCCGGTCGTCAGGATGTCGGGCGGTGGCGCCCGACGGTGGACAGGAGGCGAACGTGGGCGGCGGGCCGGTGGTCGTCCGGCGGCTGACCGACGGGTCGGAGCTGGCCGCCGCGCTCGCCCTGCGGGAGGCCGTCTTCTGCGGCGAGCAGGGGGTCAGCCTGGCCGCCGAGCAGGATGGCCGCGACGGCGCGGCGCTCCATCTCGGGGCCTTCGCCGGCGGTGAGCTGGTCGGGACATGTCGTCTCCTCGGCGCTGCCGGCGACGTCGTCCTGCAACGCGTCGCCGTCCGCGCCGACCGCCGCCGCCACGGCATCGGCCGGCGGCTGATCGCCGCCGCCCGGACCGAGGCCCGCCGCCGCGGCGCCTCGGTGCTCAGCCTCCACGCCCAGCTCGACAGCGAGGGGTTCTACCGGCGCGAGGGCTTCGTCCGGTGCGGCGACCCGTTCCTCGAGGAGGGAATCGAGCACGTGGCCATGCGCCGCGAGCTCATATCCTGACGGCGCCGTGGACACCCCTGCCCACCTTGCCCCCCCGCCCGCCCGGGGTCGCCCGGTCCGCGCGCTCGTCCTCGCGCTGGCCCTGCTCGCCGTCGGCGCCGGCGCCCTCCTCCTCGCCCTCTCCGCCCGCCCGACCCGACTCGCCGCGGCTCCGCCGATCCCGCTCGTCGTCGCCGCGCCGGCGCCGACCGTCGCCGTCGGCGCGGCCGCCCCGGCCGCCGCCGCGGCCATCGTGGCCGACCGGCCCCGCGCCGAGCAGCGGCGCGACCTCGCCCGCTTCCGGCGCCACCTGCCGACCCACGTCCCCGCCCGCTGGGTCGCCGGCTTCTATCCCCTCTATGACCTCGCCGGCCGGAGCTTCGCCGTCAACTGGCTCCTCCTGGCCTCCGTCCACCGCGAGGAGACCTCGTTCTCGACCGCCCCCGACACCTACCACGGGCTCAACTTCGCCCGCTGCTGCGGCGGGCCGATGCAGTTCAACGTGACCGACGGCCCGCCGACCACCTGGGCCCGCGTCAGCGACGCCTACCGGGCCGCCGCCCGGCCGTCCGGCTACCCGCACCCGACCGCCGGCCACCCGTCGATCTACGACGACTACGACGCGATCATGGCCGCCGCCCGCCTGCTCGCCGCCGACGGCGCGACCACCGCCCTCGACGCCGGCGCCTGGCAGGCGGCCTACGGCTACTACGGCCACGACGCGACCGGCGTCACCTACGCCGACCAGGTGCTCGCCCGGGCGATCAGCTGGTCGCAGACCGGCTTCTGCATCAACTGCCCGCTCGACCCCGGGATGGTCGCGGCCGTCCACGCCGCCTACGGGGCGCCGGTGCTGGCCGAGCTCGAGCTGGCCGCCGCCGCGCGGCGAGCGGCCGACCGGGCTCGGCGCAAGGCCGCGGCCAAGCCCTAGACCGCGGCCGCCGGGCGCGGCGAGCGGGCGACCGCGCCCGGCGCAAAGGCCGCGGCCAAGGTTTGAACCCGGCCGCCGGTCAGTCTCCGCCGGTCCGCCGGCGCGAGGCGACGACGACCACGGCGACGCCGCCGAGGAAGGCGGCCGCCAAGCGGGCGAGCGACGGCGGTCTGCCGTTGGTCGCGGCCGGTGCTGCCGGCGCTGCCGGGTCTGCCGGGTCTGGCGGCCGGGCGGCGGGCGGCGCCGGTGCGGCCCGCGCCCGGGCGGTGGTCGGCGCCACCGGTCGCGGCGCGGGCGCCGGCGCGGCCGCGGGGACCGCCGCCGCCGCGGCCGCTGCCGCGGCGGGCGGCCCGGCCGGAGCCGGCGCGCCGCCCGGGGCCGCGGCCGGCGGCCGACCGGGCGCCGGCGCGCCGCCCGGCGCTCCGGCGGTCGCGAAGTCGCGGCTGCGGACCAGGGCGAAGCCGGCGAGCGCACCGACGAAGGCGACGGCCGCGGCGATCACGAGGATCTCGTTGAGCGCCCCGGCGAAGCCCGCGCGGAAGGCGTGGACGAGCGCCGCCCGCGGCGCCGGCGGCAGGGCCGCCGCGAGCCGCCCGGCGGTCCCCGAGGCCAGCCCGCTCTGCAGGGCGCCGTGGGTGGCGGCCAGGACCGCCGGCTCCTGGCCGCTCTGGTGCAGCGACGCCATGGCCCGGGTGGTCAGCTCGTGCTGGAAGACCGCGCCCAGACCGGCGATACCGGTGGCGATTCCGACCTGGCGGAACGTGCTGTTGATCCCCGAGGCCATGCCCGCCCGCGCGGGGGGGACCACGCTGATCGCCGTCGAGGCCAGCGGTGGGTTGATCATGCCGATGCCGGCGCCGGCCAGAATCGACCCGGCGAGCAGGTGCGTCCAGCCCGAGGTGGCGTCGAGCCCGCTCATCAGGAGGAGCCCCGCGCCGACCAGCACGAGGCCCGTGCCCAGCATGGCCCGGACCGGGACTCGCACGGTCAGGCGCCCGGCGATCGGGGCGACGAAGAACGCGAGCAGCGTGACCGGGAGGAAGCGCAGGCCGGCGTCGAACGGCCCGTAGCCGAGAACGTTCTGGATGAACAGGGTCAGGTAGAGGAACATCGCGAACATCGACGCCGACAGGGCGAAGGCCACGATCGACGCGCCGGCGAACGCCGGCCGGCGGAAGAGCTCGAGGTCGAGCATCGGCCGCCGCTGGGCCCGCTCGACGAGGATGAAGGCGACGAGCAGGACCGCCGCACCGGCGAGGCACGCCACGATCCGCGTGCTCCCCCAACCCTTGTCGTTGCCCTGGACGAGCCCCAGGATGAGGAGGAAGAGAGCGGCCGAGAACGTGATCAGGCCCGGCCAGTCGATGCCCGTGGCCTCCGGGTCGCGCGACTCCTCGAGCTGGGTCAGGGTGATGACCACGGCGACGATGCCGATCGGCACGTTGACGAAGAAGATCCATTCCCAGCCGATGCCCGAGGTCAGCGCCCCGCCGACGAGCGGCCCGACCGCCACAGCGCCGCCGGTGACGGCGCCGAAGACGCCGAACGCCGTCCCCCGGTCGCGGCCCTGGAAGGCTTGGGCGATCAGGGCGAGCGAGGTCGCGAACATGATCGCTCCGCCCACGCCCTGGACTGCCCGCGCCAGGTTCAGCATGAGCGCGCTCGTCGACAGGCCGCACACCAGCGACGAAACCGTGAAGACGACGAGACCGGCGGCGAACACCCGCCGCCGGCCGATGAGGTCGGCGATCGCCCCGGCGGTCAGGAGGAGGGCGGCCAGGGTCAGCGCATAGGCGTTGACCACCCACTGGAGGTCGGCGAAGTTGGCGTGCAGGGCGCGCTGGATGTCAGGCAGCGCGACGTTGACGACCGTGATGTCGAGCAGCAGCATGAAGATGCCGATGCAGACGGCGATCAGCGTCCACCACTTGCGCTCCATCAGCCGCTCCAGAACCCGGCGGTCATCGCGTGCGCAGCTTATAGGGCACCGCGGGTGCCCTCACCCGCCGGGACGTCGGCTACGGTCCCTGCCGTGCCTCCGCGGCCGCCTGCGGCGCCCCGACCTCCCCGCCGACTTGGCCCTTGACGGGCGCGAGCTGGCGGCGATCTTCGCCGGCGGCAGCGTCGGGACGATCGCCCGGGCCGAGCTCGGCCAGGCTCTCGCCGACCACCCCGGCCGCTGGCCGTGGGCGACCCTGATCGTGAACCTCGCCGGCGCGTTCCTGCTCGGCTACTTCGCCACTCGCCTCCACGAGCGCCTGCCCCTCTCCGCCTACCGCCGACCGCTGCTCGGGACCGGCCTCTGCGGTGGCCTGACCACGTTCTCGACGATGCAGGTCGAGCTGCTCCAGATGCTCGACCACGACCGCTACGGCCTGGCCGCCGGCTACGCCCTGGTCAGCGTCGGCGGCGGCTTCCTCGCCGTCGCCCTGGCCACCAACCTCGTCCGACGCGTGCCGGTCGCCGCCCGGTGAGCCTGCCGCTGGTCCTCGCCGTCGGCCTGATCGGCGGCCTCGGCGCCGTCGGACGCTTCCTCCTCGACGGCGCCGTCTCCCGCCGCGTCGGCCGCGCCTTCCCGTTCGGGACCCTCGCCGTCAACCTCAGCGGCGCCCTCCTCCTCGGCGTGATCGTCGGCGCGGCGCTCGACGGCGACGCCGAACGCATCCTCGGGACCGGCCTCTGCGGCGGCTACACGACGTTCAGCACCTGGGCCTTCGAGAGTCATCGCCTCGGCGAGGACGGCCAGCTCGGCCGCGGCGCGCTGAACTTCGCCGTCAGCCTCGCCCTCGGCGTCGTCGCCGCCCTGCTCGGCCGTCGGCTCGGCGGCCAACTGTGAACGACGACTGCCTCGAGCTGACCGTCTACTTCGGCGAGCGCGCCCGCCTCGACCGCGGCTTCCTGGCCGACGCCCTGATCGACATCCACGCCCGCCACGAGGTCGCCACCAGCCTCCTCCTGCGGGGAGCCGAAGGCTTCGGCGCCCGGCAGCGGCCGCGCACCGACCGGCTGCTCACGCTGTCCGAGGATCTCCCGCTCGTCGCCGTAGCCGTCGACGCCCGCCCGCGGATCGAGGCCGTCCTGGACGAGGTCGAGGCCCTCCGCTTCAGCGGCCTGGTCACCCTCGAGCGCGCTCGCCTCTACACCCGCCACAACGAGCGCGCCCAACTGCCGCTGGCCGACCCGGGCGCCCAGGCGAAGCTCACCGTCTACCTCGGCCGCCAGGAGAAGGTGGGTGGGACACCGGCCCACGAGGCGATCGTCGCGCTCCTCCACGACCGCCAGGTCGCCGGGGCGACCGTCCTCCTCGGCGTCGACGGCACCGCCCATGGCGTGCGCCGCCGGGCGCGCTTCTTCGCCCGCAACGCCGAGGTTCCGATGATGGTCGCCGCCGTCGGCGACGCCGACCGCATCGCCCGTCTGCTGCCCGAGCTCGAGGCGATGCTCGCCCGGCCCGTGATCACGCTCGAGCGGGTCCACGTCTGCAAGCGCGACGGCGCGAACCTCGCCGAGCCGCCCCATCCGCCGGCGACCGACAGCAGCGCCGGCCTCGGTCGCGGGCAGAAGCTGACCGTCTACGCCGGCGAGCAGTCGCGCCACGACGGCCGGCCGCTGGCCCCCGACCTCGTCCGCGCGCTCCGCGCCGCCGGCGCCCCCGGCGCCACCTGCCTGCGCGGCGTCTGGGGCTACCACGGCGACCACCCACCCCACGGCGACAGCTTCTGGGCGCTGCGGCGGCGCGTGCCGGTCGTGACCGTCGTCGTCGACACCCCCGAACGCAGCCGCGACTGGTTCGACGTGATCGACCGGCTGACCGACGAAGCCGGCCTGGTCACCAGCGAGCTCGTCCCCGCCTTTCGCGCCACCGCTCCCGGCCACCCCGCCGGCGGCCTCGCGCTCGCCGCGCGGCTGGCCGGCTGACCGGTGGCCGCCGCAGGCGGTCTCGCGCTCGCCGCGCGGCTGGCCGGCTGGCCGGCGGCCGCCGCAGGCGGTCTCGCGCTCGCCGCGCGGCTGGCCGGCTGACCGGCGGCCGCCGCGGGCGGTCTCGCGCTCGCCGCGCGGCTGGCCGGCGGACCGGCGGCCGCCGCGTCAGGCCACGTGGGCGAGCGCCGCGAGCAGGCCGGCGTTGAACGGGCTGCCCGCCTCGGCGACGACCAGATGGTCGCCGGCGACCTCGAACGTCGCCGCGCCCAGCTGCTCGGCCAGCGCCCGCTGCTTGGACGGCGGCACGCTGCGATCGAGCGTCGTGACCACGACCGCCGCCGGCATCCGCAGCTCCTCGACCCAGCCGCGGCTGTCGAAGCGGCCGAGCTCCCGGCCGGCCTCGGCCAGCGCCGCCGGCGCCCCCCGCCCCAGCTCGGCCACCAGCCAGGCCGCCCGCTCGTCGTCCGGGACCCCGCTCACCCGCAGCAGCGTGGTCCAGAAGCCGAACGGAGACACGGCGACGACCAGGCGCACCAGGCCCATCATCCGCCAGAGGCGCTCGAACTCGGCGCCCCGCCACTCCCGGGTCGTCGCGCACAGGACGAGCCCGCCCACGAGGTGAGGGTGGCGGCGGGCGAGGAGCTGGGCGATCGGGCCGCCCATCGAGTAGCCGACGGCGATCGCCGGCCCGCCGCCGACGGCGTCGAGCGCGGCCGCCGCGTCGTCGGCGCAGTCGTCGAGCCGGAACGCCCGCAGCGACCGCAGGCCCCGCCCGTGGCCGCGGTGGTCGATCGCCAGCACCCGGTAGCCGGCGTCGATCAGCGGCTGGTAGCAGTAGAGCCAGTTGATGTCCGCGCTCGCCATCCAGCCGTGCAGGAGGAGGACCGATGGCCCGTCGCCGCCCGAGTCGCGCACGAAGAGCTCGCCCCGCCCGGGGACGTCGATCGTCCGGCCCGGCGGCGGGTCAACCGGCGGTCCGCAGTCGACCGGGGCCCGCCGGCGGCCGGGGACGAGCGCTCGGAGGAGCAGCGGCCCGATCGGCGGGATCTCCGGCGCGTCGGCCGGCAGCCCGGCCGTCACGTCTAGCCGAGGTCCCGCGCCGCCGCCTCGGCCGCCTGGAGCTGGCCCTCGACCAGGTCGAGACCGCTGTCCCAGAAGCCAGGGTCGGCGAGGTCGATGCCGACCATCGCGCCGAGCTCGTGCGGGCTGCGCGACCCACCGGCCGACAGCAGGTCGAGATAGCTCTCGGCGAAGCCGTCGCCCTCCTCGCGGTAGCGCTGGTAGACCGACAGGGCGAGCAGCTGGCCGTAGGCGTAGGCGTAGACGTAGCCGGGGACGTTGACGAAGTGCGGCACGTAGGACCACCAGCCGCGGTAGCCGTCGGTCAATTCGACGGCGTCGCCGAGCAGCTCGCCCTGGGTCTCGGTCCACAGCTCGGCGAACCGCTCGACCGCCAGCTCGCCCCGCTCGCGCCGCTCGGTGTGGACGAGGCTCTCGAACCGGTTCATCGCGACCTGGCGGAACACGGTGGCGATGGTGCCCTCGATGTCCTCCGCCAGCAGGGCCAGCCGCGACGCCGCCGTCGGCGCCGCCTCCAGCAGGCGACCGAAGGTCAGCGCCTCACCGAACACCGACGCCGTCTCGGCCAGCGTCAGCGGCGTGTGCTGGTGGAACACGCCCTGCCCGGCGGCCAGCGCCGCGTGCACGCCGTGACCGAGCTCGTGGGCGAGGGTCAGCACATCGCGCCGCCGGCCGGTGAAGTTGAGCATCACATACGGATGGACCGACGGCACGGTGTAGGCGCAGAAGGCGCCGCCGCGCTTGCCGGCCCGCGGCGGTGCGTCGATCCAGTGCTCGTCGAAGAAGCGCTCCGCCAGGTCGCCCAGGCGCGGGGAGAACGACCGGTAGGCGTCGAGCACGAGCCCGCTCGCCTGCGGCCAGTCGATCCGGAGATCCTCGGTCGCCACCGGCGCGTAGCGGTCGTAGTCGGCCAGCTGGTCGATGCCCAGGAGCTCGGCCTTCAGCCGGTACCACCGGCGCGGCAGCTCGTAGCGGTTGCGCACCGCCTCGATCAGCGCGGCGACCGACTCGTCGCTCGCCTCGTTGGCCAGGTTGCGGCTGGCCAGCCAGTGGGGGTAGGCGCGCAGCCGGTCGTCGGTCGCCTTGTCGGCGAGCAGGGTGTTGAAGACGAAGGCTCGGGTTCGCAGCCCCGGGGCCAGCGCCCGGGTCACCGCCTCGGCCGACTCCCGGCGCACCTCGCGGTCGGGCGCGGCCAGCCGGCTCAGCGCCTCGTCGAGGGTCACCGTCTGCTCGAGCTCGACCTCGATCGCCGAGGTCAGCTCCTCGAACAGCCGCCCCCAGGCGCTGCGCCCGGTCAGCGCCTTCTCCGCGAAGACCCGCTCCTCCGGCTCGCTCAGCAGGTGCGGCCGGTAGCGGCGGGCGTTGCGCAGATAGTGGCGGCAGAAGTCGAGGCCGTCCGCGGCCAGGAGCTCCTCGGCCCGGTCGTCGTCGACGGCGGCCCACTCGAGCTCGAAGAAGAGCAGCGTCGTCTCGAGCGCCGTGCCCCGCTCCTCGACCCGCTGCATCAAGGCCCCCCGGCTCGGATCGGCGGTGTCGGTGCTGAAGCGCAGCTGGGCGTACGAACCGGCCCGGCCGACCAACTCGTTGATCCGCGCCAGCTCGTCCATCGCCTCGCGCAGGTCCGACGCGTCGATCTCCGCGAGTGCGCCCCGATACCGCTCGGCGAAGCGGTCCGCCCGCTCGGTGGCCTCGTCGAGGGCGGCGTCGACCCCGGCCTCGCCGTCGACCAGGTGGTCGAGGTCCCAGACGACCTCCTCGACGGCGGCGGGCGGCGGCGGATTCATGACGCTGGAGCTTACCCAGGCGCCGGGTCTCGCCGCCGCCGGCCCGGCGCTACAGATTCGCGTCGAGGAGCCCCTGGAGGAGGCGATGGTCGGGCAGCTCCGGGAAGTCCATGACCACGGTCCCGAGCCGCCGGTGGCCCGGGTGGGCGGCCAGGTAGTCGACCAGCCGCTGGTTGATCCCTGCGACCGGCAGGACGGGCGGGCCGGCCGCGATCCACCGCGGGTTCATCAGGTCGTGGACGGCGCTCGTGAACGTGAGGTACCAGCCGAACACCGACCCGGCCGCTGCCTCGAGGTTGGCGCTCACCGCCGACCACTTGTCCTCGAGCCCGCTGACCGAGTGGCCGAGGTCCCAGCGATCCTCGACCGTCAGGCTGCCGGCGTCGGTGGCGATCGTGGCGGTTCCGTTGCCCGGCCAGTGGGCCGGATCGGCGGCGATGCCGGCCGACCCGCCGCCGTAGCGGCGCACGAGGACGATCTTCCCACGCACGTCGCCCAGCCGCGGCAAGTCCGGCCCGAGGTGGAAGTCGCCGGCCCGGCCGGCGGTCAGGGCCTCGAAGTCGCGGGCGAACGTGGCGTCGTCCCCGCCGGCGCCCTCCCGCTTGACCGACGCGACCACCGTCTCCCCCGGGTGGTCGGACAGGAAGGCGCGCATCGCCGCGAGCACGTCGGCCTCGAACTCGAGTTGCTGGTCGACGTCGTCGTGGAAGGCCCGGAAGACCCCGGCCTCGTCCTTGAGGCGGATGTCCAGGAAGCGGATACCCGCCGCCAGCTGGCCGGCGATGTCGAGCGTCTGGGTCTGCTTGCCCGGCCCGCCCAGGCGCGAGCAGCTGTCATGCGTGCCGGGGATCGTGAGCAGGGCCAGGTCGAGCTCGCCGTCGAGCGCCGCCATCCAGTCGGTCGGGAGCAGGGAGGTCATGGGCGAAGTCTCAGGGTTCTCTCAGCGATTTGCTAGGGCCACCTCAGGGCCCCCGCCCACCCTCGCCAGTCTGGGCTTCAGCAAGCGAAAGGAATCACCATGGGCACAAGCGCAAAGCGGGCCGGCCTCGCCGTCGTCGCCATCTCCGCGCTCGCCGCCGGCGGCGCCGGCCTGGCCGACGCCGCCTCGAGCACCAGCCGCGCCCCCGGGACCCACGGCGCCAACCCCGCCGAGACGGTCCTGACCGGATCCGCGCTCCAGTCGGCATCGGCCGCCGCGATCGCCGCCGTCCCCGGCGGTGCCGTCGAGCGCGCCTCGATCGAGGATCCGACCGACGCGTCGAAGGCGGCCTACGAGGTCCACGTCGCCAAGGCCGACGGCAGTCAGGTCCAGGTGCTCGAGGACGCCAGCTTCAAGGTGCTCTCGACGACCGCCGGCGGCCCCGGCCCCGGTCATGGCCACGGTCCGGGCGGCCCCGGCGGCAACCCCAACGAGGCGGCCCTGACCGGCGCAACCCTCAGCGCGGTCACGGCGGCGGCCATCGCCGCCGTACCCGGAGCCACCGTCGACCGGGCCACCGCCGAGGACAAGGCCGAGACGACAGGCGCCGCCTACGAGGTCCACGTGACCAAGGCCGGCGGCGCCGAGGCCACCGTGCTCGAGAACGCCGCCTTCAAGGTGCTGTCGGTCACGGCCGGCGGACCCGGACCCGGGCCCGGCGGCCCCGAAGGCCGCGGCAGACCCGGAACGGGCGGGCCCCCGATGTTCGGAGTGCACTGAGCGTCCGCCTCCCGCTGTCTCCCGCCCCCCGCCGGCCCGGGCCCGACGCCCGGGCCGGCCCGGGCCCGCCCGGGTCGGCCCGCGCCGCGGGCCGGCCCGGGCCCGGAACCCGGGGCCGCTGGCGGCGAGGTCGGGCCTCCGCGACTCAGGACCCTCCCAGCTTTCTCCCAGGCCCGCCGCAGCCCGGCGCCCGAGACTTGACCCATGCTCTCCACCGCCGTCGCCGTAACCCCCCACCTCTTCTGGATCACCAGCCGGGCCGCCGGCACCGCCGCGCTCCTCCTGTCGAGCGTCTCGCTCTGCCTCGGTCTGCTGATGGGCGGCAAGCTCCTGCGCCGGCGGTCGGCCGACCTGCGCATCGTCCACGAGGCCCTGTCGCTGGCCACGATCACGGCAATCGTCGTCCACGCCGCCGCACTTCTCGGCGACGGCTACCTCCACCCGAGCGTCCTCGACGTGACCGTACCCTTCGCCTCGTCCTACAAGACCGTCTGGGGGGCGATCGGCATCGTGGCCGGCTGGTCGCTGATCCTGCTCGGCCTCTCCTTCTACGCCCGCGCCCGCATCGGTCAGGCGCGCTGGCGCTCCCTCCATCGCTTCACCGCCCTGGCCTGGATCCTCGGCGTCGTCCACTCCCTCGGCGAGGGCACCGACGCCGGTCAGACCTGGTTCCTGGCCATGACCGCGATCGTCGTCCTCCCGGCGCTCGTCCTCCTCGTCCGCCGGGTCTCGACCGCCCCCGTCCCCGCCCCGCCGCCGCCCCGCCCCGCCCGCGCCCGCGCTCGCTGACGCGCCCGCCCGCGCCCGCGCCCGCTCAGCCGCGCCGGCGGACCAGGCGGGCAAACAGCCGCTCGAGCGTCTCCGCTGCGTCGTCGCACAGCCCGGTGTGCACCGGACCCGGCCGAACGACGGTGGAACTCGGCGCGGTGAGGAGGCCGAACCTGTCCCCCTGCTCCAAGGTGGCAAGGCTTCCGCCGGACGGATCGCCCGCGGCGACCGCCAGCCGGTGGGCGACGTCCGTCTCGATCGCCGTGACGTCGGTCGGGCCGAACGCCGCCCTCAGCCGCGCCCCGTCGACCTCGGCGCGCGCCCCGAGGAAGCGCAGCCGCGGCGCATACACGACCACCCCGACGTTGAGCTCCTCGCCCCGCTCGGCGTCCGGCGTGCACCGCCACAGCGCGTACTGGTAGGCCTCCATCAGCGCTCGACCCACGGCGCCGCCGCCAGGCGCGCGCGCAGGAACGCGGCGTAGTCCTCCCGCCGGTGGCGCACGAGCCAGTCCTCGGGCACCATCGCCACCACCCCGTCGATCGCCTCCGCCGCCGGCTCCCGCAGCCTGGCGTCGGCCCGGGCCAGCGGCTCGGCCTGGCCGGCGAGAACGTGGTCGGCCAATCCCGGGAATGCGCGGCCGGCCTGCGCCGGCAGGGCGGCGGCCGCGTGCTGCGGGTAGAGCGCCGCCCCGAAGTCGATCAGCCACATCCGTTCGTGCCACCGCAGGAGGTTCGGGTTGCGCGGCGTCCGGTCGACGTTCAGCAGCCACCCGTCGAGCCAGACCACGTCGGCCGCGAGCTCCGGGTCGACCGGCCCCGTCAGGGGGACCGCCCCCGGCAGGAAGTCGACGCCGAGGTTGCGCCCGGCGCTCGCCCGCAGCAGCTCCTGGATCTCCGGGTCCGGCTCGGCTTCGGCCAGGCGGGCGTCGACGTCGACGAAGGCGAGCTCGGGCACGCGCAGGCCGAGCGCCCGGGCCAGCTCGATTCCGATCACCTCGGCCACCAGGGCCAGCCGCCCCTGCCCGGCCGCCGTCCACTTGACCACGTAGATCCCGTCGTCGTCGGCCTCGACGAGGCCCGGGAGCGACCCGCCCTCCCGCAGCGGCGACACGTAGCGCGTCGCCGCGACCGAGCGGACCGGCTCGCGGATGGACGGGACGGGCAGGATGCTCGGGACGCTAGTGCATCGTCCGATGGTCGCTTGGCGCCGTCAGCCGGCCGGGGCCCGCTCGGCCGGGGCGGCGGCGGGCGCCTCCGCCGGCGCGGCCTCCCGGCCGGCGGCCGGCAGGTGGATGGTGAACACCGCGCCCCCGCCCGGGGCGTTCGCCGCTTCGGCGCTCCCCCCGTGGGCGGCGACGATCTCGGCGACGATCGACAGGCCGAGCCCGGCGCCCGCCTTGCCGCGGCCGCGGCCCCGGCCCGGGTCGGCCCGCCAGAAGCGCTGGAAGATCGCCTGGCCGGCGTCCGGCGGGATCCCCGGCCCGTGGTCGCGGACGGAGACCGACGTCGTCCGGCCGTCGCCCGACACCGCGACCTCGATCGGCGTGCCGGCCGGCGTGTGGACCACGGCGTTGCGCATCAGGTTGGCGATCACCTGACGCAGCTGGTGGGGGTCGCCGACGACGATGGCCGGCGCGTCGGCCGCCAGCGAGATCTCCCGGTCGGCGGCGATGGCCAGGGCGTCACCCACGGCGTCGCGGGCCAGCTCGGACAGGTCGACCCGTCCCCGACGCAGCTCGGGCATCTCGTCGAGCCGGGCCAGGGTGAGCAGATCCTCGACGAGCACGCCCATCCGCGCGGCCTCGCCCTCGATCCGACTCACCGCCTTCTCGGTGTCCTGCGGGCTCGACGCCGCCCCGATCCGCATCAGCTCGGCGTAGCCGCGGATCGACGCCAGCGGCGTGCGCAGCTCGTGCGACGCGTCGGCCAGGAACCGACGCAGCCGCTCGGCGCTCGCCTCCCGCTCGGCGAACGCCTTCTCGATCTGGTGGAGCATCGCGTTCAGCGCCACCCCCAACCGGCCGACCTCCGTCCGCGGGGTCGTCTCGTCGACGCGCCGCGACAGGTCGCCCGCGGCGATCGCCGCCGCCGTCTCCCCGAAAAGGTCGAGCGGCCGCAGGCCCAGGCGGATCATCCACCAGGCCAGGGCGATCAGGGCGAGGAGCACCCCGCCCCCGACCAGGGCCTCGATCTCGATCAGGCTGTCCAACGTCTGGTTGACCTCGCCCAGCGGTACGGCGATCACCGTGGTTCCCGGCTGGTCGCCGGTGAGCACGGCCAGCACCCGGTACTGGAGGCCCGAGCCGACCGCCCCGACGGTGATCGACCGCGGGTGGAGCTGGTCGCTGATCGGGATCGACCTTGGCAGCTTGGGCATCGCCAGCGGCGGGCCGCCGTACCAGGCGTAGCCGACCCGCCGGCCGCCGGCGTCGAGGCGCTCGGCGAAGGTGCTCGACGGCAGCGTCGGCGACGGGTCCTCGCCCCCGGTCGGTCCGCCGTGGCCGAAGCCGCCCGGGCCGGCGAACGGCAGCGGCCCCGAGCCGTCGGCCGTCGGCGCAGTGGTCGGGGAGCTCTGAACATTCACGCCCCGGCTGTCCAGGTAGCGCGACACCTGCCGCGTCGCCGCCTGCGCCTCCTGGTCGATCCGCTGGAGCAGGAACGACCGCTGCTCGGTGTAGGTGACCGCCCCGACCGTGACCAGGCCGGCCGCCACGAGGCCGACCAGGCCGATCAGGAGCCGCGCCCGGAGGGACACTAGCGGGGGGCGCGCAGGGCGTAGCCGACCCCGCGCACCGTGTGGATCAGCGGGGGATCCTCGGTGTCGACCTTCTTGCGCAGGTAGCTGATGTACGTCTCCAGCACGCGGGCGTCGCCGCCGAAGTCGTATTCCCAGACGTGGTCGAGGATCTGCGACCGGGTCAGCACCCGCCGGCCGTTGAGCATCAGGTAGCGCAGGAGCCGGTACTCGGTCGCCGTCAGCTCGATCGGCCGGCCGCCGCGCGTCACCTCGCGCGTGTCCTCGTCGAGCTCGAGGTTCTCGAACACCAGCCGGTTGGAATCCTCCTCGGCCAGGCCGCTGCGCCGGAGGATGGTCCGGATCCGGGCCACCAGCTCCTCGAGGCTGAACGGCTTGGTCACGTAGTCGTCGCCGCCGATCGTCAGGCCCCGGACCTTGTCCTCGGTGGCGTCGCGCGCCGTGAGGAAGATGATCGGCACGTCGATCCGCTTGGCCGACAGCCGCTCGGCGACGTCGAAGCCCTCCATGTCCGGCAGCATGATGTCGAGGACGATCAGGTGTGGCCGGAAGTCGGCCACACTCGCCAGGGCCTCCGCCCCGCTGCCGGCCGATGCCACCGCGAAGCCCTCGTAGCGCAGGGCCATCGAGATGACGTCGACGATGTTCGGCTCGTCGTCGACGACCAGGACGCGCAGCGCATTCGGTGCTCCGGAGGAATCGATCATGGACGCATTGTGGCCCGCCAAGCTGGGAATCGCCTGAGCCTCTTCGGGACTCAGGCTCCTCTCAGTCTCGTGCCAGGCTCGTCTCGGGTTGGTCGGGAATGCTGACGCTCGTCATGGAGCCCCTATCCAACATCGCCGGCCATCGTCCCGACGTCCCGCCTGACTTCTACCCGCGCTATGCCGGCCCCGCCGCCGCCCCGGCCCCCGATCCCCAGGTGCTCGTCCGCGAGCGTCTCGCCGCCCGCGAGCGGCGCGCCCGCCGGCTGCGGCGGACGATCGCCGGCGGCTCGGCCTCCACCTTCGTCGCCGTCTGGCTCGTGATCTACGTCCAGCTCGCCTCCGGCCACGACCCCGGCCTCGCGGCGACCGCGGCCGTGCCCGTCGCGACCACGTCGACGACGTCCAGCGCCGCCGCCCGGGCCCTCCACGCTGCCCGTCACCGCGAGGCGGTGGCCCGCCGCGCCCGGGCTGCGGCTCGCGCCCGCGCCGCGGCTCGCGCCCGGACGGCCGCCGCCGCTGCTGCTGCCGCCGCCGCCGCCGCCGCCGCGGCTGCCGCCGCGTCCCCGACGAGCACGACCGCCGGCTCGGGGGCCGCGGTGAGCGTCGCCGCGACGACGCCGACATCGGCCGCCGCGCCGACGACCGCCACGCCGACGACATCGTCGACGTCGAGCCCGTCCACGAGCAGCGGCCCGGGCTCGGGCTCGGGCTCGGGCTCGAGCACGACCAGCAACTCCAGTGCGACGTCGACCGCCGCGTCGGGCGGGAGCGGGTCCGGGTCCGGGTCTGGGTCGCCGACCCCGGCGGTCGCGGCGGCGCCGGCGGCGACGCCGGTGACCACCCGGCAGTCGTGAGCGCGACAGCCGCGACCCGGACCACAGCCGTGACCAATCCGACCGGAGACCGACCGACCATGAGCGGTAGCGATGACACCGGGCGCCTGACCCGCCGCGAGGTCGTCGCCGCCGGCGGCGCCCTCGGCCTCAGCGCCGGCCTCTATCTCGCCGGCCGCCCGGGCGGCGACGGGGCCGCCCTGGCGGCCGTGGCGGATGGTCGGCGGCGGCGGCGACGATGGTCCGCACGACGTCGAGGGCGAGGCCGGGTCGACGCCGCCGTCGTTCAGCGCCTGGCTCGGCGCCGCCCTGACCGCGGCGTCGGCCGAGGCGACGGCCGACGGCCGCTCGATCGAGGTGACCGACTTCCTCGTCGCCATGGCCGGCGACGGCCAGAGCCCGGCCGGCTGGGTGCTCGCCGAGCTCGGCGTCGACGCCGCCGGCCTGCGGGCAACCGCCGAGCACCTGCGGCTGCTCGACCGCGAGATCGCCCGCGTCGGGCGGGAGATGCACGCGGCCACCGGCGCCCAGGATCTCGACCGGGCGGGCGAGCTGCGCGATCAGCGGCGGCTGCTGATCGCCCAGCGCCAACGTCGGGCGGCGGCCGATCCCGACGGCGGGGCGCCCGCCGGCGGCTGACCGCCGCGGCCGGGCCGGGAGCCCGGCCGGGCGGCGCGGCTGGCAATATGCATGGGGCGATGACCGACCCGATCCGCGAGCTGCTGGCCGACCTGCCGCTGGCCGCCATGGCCGACCGCCCGGAGGGCATGCTCGCGCTCCGCCGGGCCGATGTGCCCGACGCGGACCGGCCGACGGCCGATGCCTGGGTCGAGTCCCACGGCGGCCACATCCACCGGGTCCCGCTGTTCACGGTGCACAACGGCAAGACGCCCGACCTGCCGGGTGGCGAGACGTTCTACGTGCTCCCGCCCAGCGCCTTCCGCGGCTGACCGGCCCGCGCGAGCCGGGTGGCGCCTCGCGCCTCCGCCTCCGACCGCCGCCTCAGACGTCGGGGCGGCTGAGCTCGATCCGCCGGGCGACGGTGTCGGCCCAGGCGGCTGGCCCGAACCGGTCGGCGACGGCCCGGGCGCTGGCGGTGTGGTCGTAGGCGACGCGCCGGTGCTCGACGATGTCGTCGTCGTGGATCACCGCGTAGGCGGCGCGCGGGTCGCCGTCGAACGGCATCCCGACGCTGCCGGGGTTGACAAGCTGGATGCCGCTGCTCGCCGTCCGCTGGAACGGCAGGTGGGTGTGGCCGAAGATCAGCCGGCCGGCCTCGACGCCGGCCAGGAGCTCGTCGTCATCGTCGCCGGCGTCCGGCGAGAACGACCGGACGTCGGACGCGGGCGAGGCGTGGCAGGCGAGAACGGTGCCGATCCCGCCGCGGGCCGGAAGGTCGAGCTCCGTGGGGAGGGCGTCGAGCGCGGCGACGTCGGCGTTGCCGATGGCGGCCCGGCAGGCGGCGATGGCCTCGCCTGCGGCCTCGGGGGCGTCGTCGGGTGGGCGGTCCAGCGCTCGCCGTTGCCGCGCAGCCACATCGCGCCGTCGAGCTGGCGCAGGCGGGCCACGGTCTCGGCCGGCCATGCCCCGAAGAGGGCGTAGTCGCCGCCGAGCAGCCACCGCTCGACCGGCGGCGCGTCGGCGAGCACGGCCTCGAGGGCCGGAAGGTTGCCGTGGATGTCGTAGAGGACGCCGATCAACGACTTGTCTATGCCCGCGTCTGGTCCCAGGAGAAACCGCGGACGGCGAGGAGGATCCCGCCGAGCGCCCAGACGGCGAGGACGGCGAGGGCGGAGGCGGTCTGGGCCAGCCCGCGGCCGGTCACCATTGCCCCGGTCAGCCCGTCGATCAGGTGCTTGAGCGGGAGGATCTGAGCGATGTCGCGCAGGAAAGTCGGGTCGTGCCGGGCGTCGAAGAAGACCCCGGAGACGAAGATGACGGGCAGGAACACGGCGTTGACGTAGGCCGGAGCCGAGTCGAAGTTCGGGATCACGTGGGAGAGGGCGACGCCGAGCGAGGCGAAGCAGACGACGCCGAGGACGACGAAGGCCACGAGGAGGGCGGCGTTGCGCGGCCAGCCGACCCCGAAGAAGACGCGGCCGGCGACGACGATGATGGCGATCTGGATCACCGTGTTGGTCACGGCGTTGAGGGCCACGCCGCCGAGATAGGTGCCGCCGGGGAGGGGGGTGCCGCGCATCCGCTTGAGCACGCCGGTCTCCCGCAGAAAGGTCATGTTCATGGCCAGGGCGGAGAACGTCGTCGACATCACGCTCATCCCGGCGATGCCGGGGACGATCACGTTGAGGTCGTGCTGGTTGCCGGAGAAGATGGCCCCGAACAGGCCGAGGAAGAGCAGGGGCAGGAGGAAGTTGAAGAAGGCGGCGCTCGGGTTGCGCCAGAACATCCGGCGCTCGAGGCGGTACTGGCGCCAGAGGAGGCCGGCGGCGTCAGGCATCGGCGGTCAGATCGAGGTAGACGTCCTCGAGGCTCGGCCGGCTGACCGTCAGGTCGGCCAGCCGCTCGCCGCGGGCGAGGGCGTCGGAGGTCAGGCGGTTGAGCAGCGTCGTCGGGTCGTCGGTCTCCTGGGCGATCAGGCCGCCGCCGCCGTTGCGGTAGGTGACCCGGTAGGGGGCGGCCCCGCCGACGCCGAGCTCGCCCGGCGAGCCGACGGCGAGGATCGCCCCGTCCTTGATGATCGCCACCCGGTCGGCCAGGGCCTGGGCCTCGTCGAGGTAGTGGGTGGTCAGCAGCACCGTCTTGCCGAGCCCCTTGAGCGAGCGGATGGTCTCCCAGGCGGCCCGCCGGGCGGCCGGGTCGAAGCCGGTGGTCGGCTCGTCGAGGAAGATCAGCTCCGGATCGCCGACGAGGGCCAGAGCGAAGTCGAGCCGGCGGAGTTGGCCGCCGGACAGGCGGCGGGTCCGCTCGTCCTGCTTGGCCGCGAGCCCGGCCAGCTCGATGCACCTCGTCGACGTCGCGCGGCGCGGGGTAGAAGCCGGCCCAGTGGGCGAGGGCCTCGCGGACGGTGATGTGCCGGTACATGCCGCAGCTCTGGAGGACGATGCCGACCCGCTGGCGCAGCTCGCGCGACGGGAGGCCGGGGTCGCGGCCGAGCACGGTGACCTCGCCGCCGGTCCGGTCGCGGTAGCCCTCGAGGATCTCCACCGTGGTCGTCTTGCCGGCGCCGTTGGGACCGAGCAGGCCGAAGACCTCGCCCCTGGCGACGGTGAAGTCGATGCCCCGGACCGCTTCGAGTGAGCCGTAGACCTTGCGCAGGTCGCGGACCTCGATCGCCGGGGTGTCTTCTGCCATTGCCTCCATCATGCCAAGATCGACTGGCCTGCCATGCGCTGCGCCTGCATAGACATCGGGTCGAACACGACGCGGCTGCTGGTGGCCGAGCCCGACCCCGAGGGCGGCGGTCTGCGGGAGCTGGCGGCCGAGCGGGTGTTCACGGCGATCGGCGCGGCGGCCTGCCCGGACGGGGCGCTGCCGCAGGCGTTGCTCGCCGAGGTGGCCGACGTCGTCGCCGCCCAGGTCGCGTCGGCCCGCCGGCACGGGGCCGAGTCGATCCGGGTGGTGGCGACGGCGGCCGTCCGCCGGGCGCCGAACCGGGCGTCGCTGGTCGCGGCGCTCGGGCGCGCCGGGGTCGAGCTCGAGATCCTGAGCGCCGAGCGCGAGGCGCGGCTCGCCTTCGCCGGGGCCGTGGCGTCGTTGCGTGGGGGTGGGGTGGGGAGCGCGATCGCCGTGATCGACGTGGGCGGCGGATCCACGGAGGTGGTCGTCGGGCGGCCGGGTGGGGAGCCCGCCTGGTGGACGTCGCTGCCGGTCGGGTCGAGCAGCCTGACGGTGAGCTGCGTAGGCTGCGACCCGCCGAGCCGGGCGTGCCTGGCCGCCCTGGAGGCGGCCGCGGCCGCGGCGTTCCTCACCGTCTCCCCGCCGCCGGTCGGGCTGGCGCTGGCCGTCGGCGGCTCGGCGACCTCGCTCGTATTCCTCGACGCCGACGCCGACGCCGACGCCGACGCCGAGGCCGGACCGGCCCGGACGGGGCTGCTCGACGACCGGGCCCTCCGCGCCGCCCTGGCCGCGGTGGCCGCCGACTCGGTGGCGGCCACCGCGCTGCGCCTGGGCATTGCGCCCGAGCGGGTCCGGGTGCTGCCGGCCGGCATCACCCTCCTCGCTCGGGCCAGCGTGGCCTTGGCCGTCCCGCTGCGGATCGCCCGGGGCGGCCTGCGGGAGGGGGTGGTGCTCGAGCTGCTCGCCGGGGCTAGTGGTCGGTCTCGGAAGTAGCTTTAGTTCACCGTGATCGTCGTGCTCGCGTGGCTGGGCAGCCGGGATCCTGAGCAACGCGGCGGGCTCGCTCGCCTACGTCGCCGACGTGAGCAACGCCAGCATCCGGCTCCTGGACATGAGCGCCGGCCAGGTCACGACGACGCCGGGCCAGAGCCAGCTCGGGGCGGCGGCGCACGCCGCCGGGTATGCCGGCGTGACCGGTTGGGAGCCGCAGGGCGGGGCGGTCGTGGCCGGCGGTAGCGGGGCCATCCTCGTCGCCGTCTGCGCAACTACGTGATCGGCGGTACCACCCGGTCGCCGGGGCCCAGCGAGCAGATCCTGCACATGCTACTGTATGTGCATGTTTGCCCACCGGCTTCAGATTCTGCTCGACGACGAACGCCACCAGCGACTGCTCGCCCTGGCGGCCGAGCGAGGGGTATCGGTCGCGGCGGTCGTTCGCGAGGCGATCGACCGCGGCCTCCCGGCACGAGACGGCCACCGCCGCGCCGCCGCCCAACGCCTCCTCGACGCACCGGACATGCCCGTCCCGGAGCTGAGAGAACTCCGGGAAGAGCTCGATGCGCTTCGCGGCCGCCGGGCATGATCGTGATCGACACCACCGTCCTTGTCTACGCGAAAGGCGCCGCTCATCCGCTCCGTGACCCGTGCCGCGAGCTCGTCTCAGCGATCGCCGAGGGGCGAGTCGCGGCGACCACCACGGTCGAAGTCATCCAAGAGTTCGCGCACGTACGTGCCAGGCGACGCGGACGGGCCGACGCCGCCAGCCTGGCCAACGACTTCGTCGAGCTTCTCACGCCGCTCCTCGCCGTGACCGCCGCCGATCTCCGAACCGGCCTCGCGCTCTTTCAGCGCGTCGAGACCCTCGGCGCGTTCGACGCCGTCCTCGCCGCCGCCGCCCTCGGTTCGCCGGCCGAGCTCGTGTCGGCCGACACCGCGTTCGCCGGCATCGCGGGGTTGACCCACGTGATCCCGGACGCCAACGGCATCCGCGAGCTGCTCGGAACGCACATCTGACCGGCCCGTCGGGTGCCCTGCGAACTCACGGCGCCCCGCAGAATGTCCCGGCGGCTCCCGTCAGAGCGTCGCGATCGTCCTCGAGAATCCGCAAGCCGGCTACCAGTGCACACCCTTCATCACGTTGGCCAGGGCGACCTGCTCCATCGACGCGTGCTCGGTCGGGTCGGTTTGGCCCCGGGCCGCGGCCGAGTCGGGGAACACCTTGTAGGCCATGTGGAGGATCTGGTCGACCGCCTTGGGCATCAGGGCGTAGGCGACCTCGCCGAAGGTGCCGAGCTTGGTGTTGATCTGCTTGGGCTTCGCGCGCATCGCCTCGCAGATGATGTCGGCGGCCTCGCCCGGCGTGATCGCCGGGAAGGCGTCGTACATCTTGGTCGGCGCGATCATCGGCGTGCGGACGAGCGGCATGTGGATCGTCGTGAAGGTCACGCCGTCGCCGACCACCTCGCTCGAGACCACGCGGGTGAAGGCGTCGAGGGCGGCCTTGGAGGCGACGTAGGCCGAGAACCGGGGCGGGTTGGTCTGCACGCCGATCGACGAGACGTTGACGATGTGGCCGGCGTTCTGCTCCTGCATGTGCGGGAGGACGGCCATGATCAGCTTGATCGCCCCGAAATAGTTCAGCTGCATCGTGCGCTCGTAGTCGTGGAAGCGGTCGTAGCTGAGCCTGACCGACCGGCGGATCGACCGGCCGGCGTTGTTGACGAGGAAGTCGATCCGCGGGTGGTCGGCCAGCGCCCGGGCGACCACGCCGGCGATCGCGTCCATGTCGGAGAGGTCAGCGTCGTAGACGTGGGCGGTTCCGCCGGCCGCCTCGATCTCGGCCTTGGTCTCCTCGAGCTTCTCCCGCGTGCGGGCCACGAGCAGGGGCGTGCCCCCGGCGGCGGCGACCTTCACGGCGGTCGCCCGTCCGATCCCCGACGAGGCCCCGGTGATCAGGACGGTGCGGCCGTTCAGGGCGGCCCGGAGCGTTCGGTCGCGGTAGAGGTCGGGATCGAGCTTGCGCTCCCAGTGGTCCCACAGCCGGGCGGCGTAGGTCTCCAAGGGCGGCACGACGATGCCGGTGCCGGCGAGCGCCCGCTCGGCGTCGCGGTTGTCGAAGGGGCTCGAGAAGCCGACGTGGCCGATCACCGCCTCGGGGATGCCCAGGTCGAGCAGCACCTGCCGGCGGATCTGCTTGAGCTGGGGCACCTTGAGCAGCAGCGAACCGACGCCCTTGGGCAGCGCGTCGGTCAGCCGCTTGTCGATCCGGATCGCCATCTGCGGGGCGTGGGCGGCCCGGGCGAAGGTGTTGAGGACCTCGCCCGAGCGCTGCGACTTCGGGTTGGTCAGGTGGAACGCCTGGCCGTCGAGGTCGGGCAGATGGCCGATGTGGTCGAGCGCCCGGGCGACGTAGTCGACCGGCACGATGTTGGTGTGGCCGAGCTCGATGCCGATCAGCGGCAGCCACTCGGGGATCCAGTGGCGGATCTTCTGGATCGCCTTGAAGAAGTAGTAGGGACCGTCGATCTTGTCCATCTCGCCGGTCTGCGAGTGGCCGACGACGATGCTCGGCCGGTAGACGCGCCAGGGCACGGCGGTCTGCTCGCGGACGAGCCGCTCGGACTCGAACTTCGTCCGGTGGTAGGCCGACGGCAGCTTCTGCCCCTCGTCGAACATGTCCTCGCGGAACATGCCCGGGTGGAGGCCGGCCACGGCGACCGACGAGACGTGGTGGAAGCGCCGGGCGCCGATCGCCGCCGCCAGCTCGAGCGCCCGGCCGGTGCCGCCGACGTTGACCGCGTCGTTGCGCTCCGCCGCGGCCGTCATGTCGTAGATCGCCGCCAGGTGGAAGAAGTGGTCGATCTCGCCGCGGAGCGCCTCGACCGCGGCGTCGTCGAGGCCGAGCCGCGGGGCAAGGAGGTCGCCGATCACCGGCCGGACCCGGCCGGAGGCGCCGAGGCGGGCGACGAGCGCCTCAAGGCGGGCGACCGAGCCGTCGCGCACGAGGACGTGGATGTCGCCGGCTTGACGCTCGAGCAGCGCCTCGAGGAGATGGCGGCCGATGAAGCCGGTCGCCCCCGTCACGAAATAGGCCATCCACTTTCCTCTCGATCTCGACCACGCGCCCCGGCGGAGCGCGTGTGTCCGGCGCTGGGCGAGCCTACCGCCCGGCGCCGACCGTGCCTACCGAGCCGCGGCTACCAGCCGCCGCGCGGCTCGCCGCTCGCCTCGGCCGCCTTGTGGGCGGCCTTGCGGGCCTCTTTGCGCTTGTCGAGCTGGCCCTGGGCGAGGCTCATCAGGAGGATGAACACCGGGAAGAAGATGATCAGCAGGAAGCCGGCGTTGGTGACGACTTTGTCGTTGGTCTCCCCGTAGAACCCCTGTCCGCCGTCATGGGCCAGGGCGGCCGGCGCGAGAGCGAGAATGGCGGCGACGGCGTAGGCGGCGGCGAGGAGACTGCGCATCTCGGCGTGATCCTATAGGAAGGGGGGGTGGAAACTGTCCTGCGCGAGCGCTTGGAGCCCGGGATCGAGGTTCTGCGGCTCAACCGGCCGGAACGGCGCAATGCCCTCGACTCGGCGACGCTCAAGCTCCTGGTCAGCGCCCTGCGCGACCTGGCCGGCGACCGGTCGGTCCGCGTCGTGGTCCTCTCGAGCACGAGCATCCTCGCCCTGTGCGCCGGCATCGATGTCGGCGAGCCGCTCGACCGGGCCGGCGGCATCCGGCGGATGGAGACCTTCGTCGCCATGTACGCGGCGATCGAGGCGCTGCCGATGCCGCTGATCTGCGTCTGCGTCGGCCACTGCGTCGGCGGCGGGGCCGAGCTCGTGACGAGCGCCGACCTGCGCGTCGGGGCCACCAACCTCGGCCTGCGATTCGTCGGCGCGCGCCTCGGCGTCCCGATCGGCGTGGCTCGGCTCGTCCCCCTGGTCGGCCTCAGCCGGGCCAAGGAGCTCGTCTTCAGCGGGCATGTCATCCGCGCCGACGAGGCGCGGACGCTCGGCCTGCTCGCTCGCATCGCCGAGCCCGAGGACGCCGAGGCGGTGGCCATCCGCCTGGCCCGGGAGATCGCCTCCCACTCGGCCGAGAGCGTTCGCCGCTACAAGGCGATCTTCCGTGAGTTCGAGAACAGCCGGGCCCGCGTCGAGCGGGAGAACCAGATCCTGCTCGACTTCCAGCGCGAGGGCGACGGCCTGCCGAGCGGGGCCGGCTGATCGCCGCCCGGCTCCTCGTCGCGGTCGTCGTCGCTCTGGCCGTCGGCGGGCTCGCGCTGACCGCTGGGGCCGCCGGCGCGGCGCGCAGGCCGGCGTGCAACGTCAAGAGCCTCTACCAGAAGCCCGGCTACCCGGAGTACGTGACGTCGCTGACCGTCGCCGGCGTCCCCTGCGCGACCGGCGTCAGCCTGATCAAGGCCTACTACGTCTGCCGGGTCCGGGCCGGCGGGCCGTTCTACGGTCGCTGCCACCGCCCGGTCCTGGGCTTCAGCTGCCGCGAGCAGCGCCAGGGAATCGCCTTCGTCTACAACGCGACCGTGACCTGCCGGCGCCCGACGGCAACCGTCGTCCATAGCTACACGCAGAACCGCTAGCTCCGCAACCCGAGGGCACCCGGTGTGTTGGGGCTCTGAGCAGGCGCGTCAGTCTCGTCTGTGAACCCGTCGACAAGGAGATCCGCCTGATGTCACGCCCGACTCGTCTGCCCGTCGCCCTCTGCGCCCTGGCGCTCACCGGCGGCCTGGCCGCGACCGGTGCGAGCGCCGGCGCGAGCCCGGTCGCCCACGCGGCCAAGAACTGTGCCTCGACGTCGAACACGGCCAGCCTCCGTGGCGGCTACTACCTCGGGCTCGCGGTCTCGGGCACCGGCTGCTCGACCGGCCAGAAGGTCCAGGTCGCCTTCCAGAACTGCCGCCTCAAGCACGGCCGGGCGGGCCGGTGCGCCGCCAAGGTCCTCGGTTACAAGTGCAAGGAGCAGCGCCAGTCCGACAGCACCCAGGTCACCGGCAAGGTCGCCTGCACGAACGGCCACAAGCGGGTCGGCTACACCTACCAGCAGAACCTGGTCTAGGCGCTCCGGCCTACCTGACCTTGAAGTCCTTGGCGACGATCGACAGCACGGCGTCGGCGGCCACGTTGGCGCCGGCGTCGTTGAGGTGGATGCCGTCGGGCTGGCGGACGATCGTCGGCTGGCCGGCGACCGTCATCGCGTCGCGGTAGACGAACCCGGGCGTGAAGATCGGCACCGTGTCGAGGATGCGGATCTGGCTGGCCCACGGCTGGGCGGCGACGCCAATCGCCGCGTTCACCACCCGCGAGATCGCCTGGCGCGGGGCAGAGCGGGGGGCCGGCAGGGTCAGCCAGTAGACGCGGGCGGCCCCCGCCTGACGGTAGAGGTCCATCATCGCTCGGACCCGGTTGGCGTAGATCGCCGCCCAGTCGGGACCGCAGCACTGAACTTGGCCGCCGCCGGGCCCGTGCATCGAGAACCCGTCGTTGGCGCCGAGGAACATGACCACCGCATCCGGGTGGAACTGGCGCACCTGGACGGCCGCCTCCTTGCCCCAATCGAGGACGAAGGTCGTCGAGACGCCGGTGCCGATGTGGGCGTCACGGACTACCCGGATTCCCTTCGGGCTCAGCCGCTGGGCCAGGTCCTGGTCGAGCGGCTGGGACATCGAGTCGCCGGTCACGAGCAGGGTGTGCAGCGGTCGCGGCGGCGGCCCCGCCTGGCCGAGGCTCGCCGGGTCGAAGGCGTCGGGGGTGACCGGGCTGACGGCGCCGGTCGCCGTGGTGGTCGAGCTCACGTAGGCGAAGCCGCCGCCCGAGCTCGAGAGGTTGGTGTCGGCCGAGAGCCAGTGGGTCGCGTCGTGGGCCACGGTGGCCAGCGGCAGACGGTCGGCGATCCAGCCGGCCGGGTCGCCGACGGCGAGCACGAGCGTCCGCCCGATCCCCGGGCTCAGCCCCTGGCCGACCCGGCGGACCGAGGCGCCGGCGAAGAGCACGAGCACGAGCATGGCGACGGCGACGGCGACGATCGCGTCGCGGGCGCTGAAGCGGCGCAGGCCCTCCTCGTCGAAACGGCTCATCAGGCTGTCGTCGTTGGGCATCGGCTCCGGGGCGGCGTCGTGGGGTCAGAAGCGGAAGTAGATGAACGGTGGCACACCTTGGCTCGGCACCGTCGCCGCCACGAACAGCACGAGCACGGCGAAGCCGACGCCGAGCAGGATCGGGCGCACGCGGCCGATCCTGACCTCGAAGCTGAACGCCCCCCGGGCGGGGAGCAGTTGGAGGCCGATCACGACGATCACCGCGGCCAGCACCGGCGCCGTCCACAGCGTCGGTGCGCTGAGGTCGCCGAAGCGGCCGAGGAAGGCGCCGGCCACGGCGAGATCCTGCGAGCGGAAGAGGATCCAGCCGAGGCAGATGAAGTTGAACGTGAGGAACCAGCGCAGCCAGACCGGCGTCTTGATCCGCCCGTGCCATGCGTGCTCGACCACCAGGCCGCCCCCGTGGAGCGCGCCCCAAATCACGAACGTCCACGCGGCACCGTGCCAGAGCCCGCCGAGCACCATGGTCAGGAAGAGGTTGCGGTAGGTGAACAGCCGCCCGCCGCGGTTGCCGCCCAGCGGGATGTAGAGGAAGTCCCGCAGGAAGCGCGACAGGCTCATGTGCCAGCGGCGCCAGAAGTCGCGCAGCCCGGTCGCCCGGTAGGGGCTGCGGAAGTTCTGCGGGAAGACGAAGCCCATCAGCAGCGCCAGGCCGATGGCCATGTCGGTGTAGCCGGAGAAGTCGCAGTAGATCTGCGCCGAGTAGGCGTAGGTGGCGAGCAGGGCGTCGCCGGCGCCGTAGGCCTGGGGTACGGCGAAGACCGGGTCGACGATCGAGCGGGCGAGGAAGTCGGCGAGGACGACCTTCTTGACCAGGCCGAGGGCGATCAGCGCCAGGCCGGAGCTGACGGCCACGCGCGTCGGGTCCCGCGGCGTGGCCAGCTGGGGGAGGAACTCCCGCGCCCGGACGATCGGCCCGGCGACGAGGTGGGGGAAGAAGCTCAGGTAGATCGCCGCGTCGAGGGTGGTCGCCGGGGTGATCAGCCGCCGCTTGACGTCGACGGTGTAGGAGATCGCCTGGAAGGTGAAGAAGCTGACGCCGACCGGCAGGGCGATGGTCAGCAGCGGCAGCGGCAGGCCGAGCCCGGCTCCGCTGAGCAGGCGGTCTATGTCCTGGGTGAAGAAGCCGTAGTACTTGAACACCGCGAGCGCCAGCAGGTCGCCGGCGACCGCGGCGGCGCAGAGTTGCCCGCGCCGGCGGTCGTCCTCGGTGCGGTGGATCAGCTGGGCCGCACCCTGGTTCCAGATCGTGATCGCGCCGAGCAGCAGGCAGAAGCGCCAGTTGGCGGCCGCGTAGAAGACGTAGCTCGCGAAGAGGATGAACGGCTTCCACAGGCGCGGGCGGCTCATCAGCGCCCACGACAGGGGTAGGACCACGGCGAAGAAGATCGCGAACTGGGCGGTCGGGAAAAGCACGGCCGGGGGCGCCCGAGCTCAGCGTGGGCAGGTGGAGGTCACGGCGCGGGCCATCCTGTCACACCCGATCGGCCGCCGGCCCTCCTACCATGAGCACGTGGCCGTCGTCATCGCCTCCAATCTCGCCAAGGACATCGCCGGGGCGCCGCTCCTGCGGGGCGTCTCGTTCAAGCTCGAGCGCCGCGACCGGCTGACCATCGCCGGACGCAACGGCAGCGGCAAGACCACGCTGCTGCGGATGCTGGCCGGCGAGGCGTCGATCGACGGCGGCGAGTTGTCGCTGAGCAAGCACGTCCGCATCGCCCTCCACGACCAGCGGCCGCCGCGGCGCAGCGGCCTGCACCTGCGCGACTACATCCTCTCCGGCTGCGCCCAGGAGCTCGCGCTCGAGCGCCGCCTGGCCGAGCTCGAGCAGGCGATGGCCGCCGGGGCGACCGGAACGGCCACGCTCGGCGCCTACGCCCGCACCCAGGCCGAGCTCGAGGCCCGGGGCGGCTACCTCTGGCGCGACCGGGCGACGGCGATGGCTCGGGGCCTCGGCTTCGGCGGGGACGAGCTCGATCGCCAGCTCGCGACCTTCTCCGGCGGCGAGCTCACCCGGGCGTCGCTCGCCCGGGCGCTCGCGGCCAAGCCGGACCTGCTGCTCCTCGACGAGCCGACCAACCATCTGGACATCGAGTCGCTCGAGTGGCTCGAGCAGACGCTGATCGGCCTGGACGCGGCGATCGCCCTCGTCGCCCACGACCGCTGGTTCCTCGAGACCGTCGGCACCGCCGTGCTCGAGCTCGAGGCCGGCCGGTCGCGCTTCTTCGCCGGGACGTGGCACGCCTGGCGCCAGGAGCAGGCGGCCCGCGACCTGGCGCTCGGCCGGGCGATCGAGCGCCAGCGGGCCGAGATCGCCCGCCTCGAGCGCTTCGTCGAGCGCTTCAGCGCCGGAACCCGCGCCCGCCAGGCCCAGGCTCGGGTCAAGAAGCTCGACAAGCTCGACCGGATCGAGCGGGCCCCGACCGACGGCCAGGCGCTGTCCTTCGCCTTCGGCTCGCCCGAGCGGAGCGGGCGGGTCGTGTTCGAGCTCGAGGACGGCCGGATCGACATCGGCGACCCGCCGTTCACCCTTCTCGACGACGTCGAGCTCTGGCTCGAGCGGGGCGAGCACGTCGCCCTGGTCGGCCCCAACGGCGCCGGCAAGACCACGCTGATCGAGGCGCTCGGCGGTCGCCGCGAGCTCGGGGCCGGCAAGCTCCGGCGCGGCCACAACGTCCAGGTCGGCTACCTGTCCCAGCACACCGACGAGCTCGACGAGACCGGCTCCGTCCTCGGGGCTGTCCAGGCGGCGACCGGCCTGACGCCGAACAAGGCCCGCGCCCTGCTCGGACGCTTCCTCTTCTCAGGCGAGGAGGCCGAGAAGCCGGTCAGCGGCCTGTCCGGCGGCGAGCGCCGCCGCCTCGCCCTGGCCGTTCTCGTCAACTCGGCGGCCAACGTCCTGATCCTCGACGAGCCGACCAACCATCTCGACCTCGAGAGTCGTGAGGCCCTCGAGGACGCGCTCAGCGCCTTCAAGGGGTCGCTGCTCCTCGTCTCCCACGACCGCGCCCTGCTCGACGCCGTCGGCACCCGGACGGTCGCCGTCGAGGACGGCACCGTCCACAGCTACGAGGGCGGCTGGCCCGAGTACGTCCGCCGGCGCGAAGAGCGCCGGGCCGCCGGCGGGCCGCTGCCGCCGCCGCCGGGGCCGGCCCGGCGACGGATGACCGCCGGCGAAGGGGAGCCCGCCATCGTGGTGGCCGCCGACGGCCGCGCCGGCGCCCGCGCCCGCGGCGTCGCCGCCGCCCGGCCGGCGGCGGTCAACGGGACCAAGGCCCGGCGTCCGCCCGCCGACAAGGCGGCCATGGCCGCGGCGGCCGCCGCCAAGAACCGGCTGCGCGAGCAGGCCAAGGCCGAGCGAACGGTCGAGGAGGCCGAGGCGGCGATGCGCGCGCTCGAGGCGGAGCTGGCCGATCCGTCCGCCTGGGCGACCAAGTACGAGTCCGGCAAGTCCGAGGCCCGCCACACCGCCGCCCGCCGGGCGGTCGAGGCCGCCTACGACCGGCTCGAGGCGCTGATCGAGTGACCGTCGGGCGAGCTCACCGCACCACGAGCGCGGCGCATTCCCAGCTGCTCGTGGTGGTAGAGCGGGCAGTGGGCGGTGATGCCGGTCGCCCGCAGGTGGCTCGGCGGCGGCGCCGGCCCGGGGCGCTTCGCCGCCGGCCGGGCCGACGCGCGCAGGGCGGCGGTGAGCGCGTCGCGCCGGGTGCCGGGCGGGTTCATGCCGATCCCGGCTGGGACCGGGCGGGGAGTAGGCCGCGGAGCATTGTGGGCCTCGGGTTTGGCTTCGGCAGCCGCGGGTCGGGACTTGAGGTGGCAGGCCGGTCGCCGCCACTAAGATGGGCGCCAGACCGTGAACCCGACCGCCCGCAACGTCCTCATCCTGCTGGTGATCGCCGCGGCCGTGGTCGCCCTCCCGGGCGGCGGCCAGGTGGCGGCGCTGATCGGCGCCGTGCTGTCGATCGTCTTCGCCGCGGCGATCGCCTTCTTCGCCGGACGGACCTACCTCGAGCGCCGGGTCGAGCTCTACGGCCTCGAGGACAAGCATCGGGCGCTGCTCTACGGGGCGATCGCCGGCCTGCTCGTGACCTTGGCCGCGGCGTCGCGCCTGCAGACGACCGGCCCCGGCGTCTTCACCCTGCTCGCCCTGCTCGGCCTCTGCGTCTACGGCCTGTTCTACGTCTACCAGGTCTGGCGCCGCTACTGAGCGGCGGCGCTCACCAGCGCGGCGGCGCGTAGCCGCGGCGGCGCCGGCCGCGGGCGACGAGCACGACCAGGCCGACGACGAGGATCAGCAGGAAGAGGAAGCCGAGGCCGTGGCTGCCGGCGAAGAGGAAGTGGAAGAAGGCGGCGAAGGCGGCGGCGCGAGCCACGTGGCGCAGGATCGTGCGGGTGCGGCTGGGCGTCCGGCGGGCGAAGGCGGTCGACGGCCGCGAGCCGAAGCCGCCGCCGAAGTGGAAGCCGCGGACGAGTTGGACGCCGACCGGAGCCGGCGCCGGGGGCGCGGCGGGCGACGTCAGGACGATGACGGCGAGGGCGGCAAGGGCGGCGAGGGCGAGGCGGGCGGAGGTCATACCGATCCACCTACCCGCTCCCGGTGAGAGCGAACACGGGCGGGGAGGCCGACGGAGCGCCGCGTATCCTCGATCTCATGGCCACGACGACGACCGCCCTCGAGGAGCAGCGCCGCAAGCTGCCCGACCAGCCGGGCGTCTACCTGCTGCGCAACGCCGCGGGCAAGGTGATCTACGTGGGCAAGGCCAACTCGGTGCGCAAGCGCGTGGCCTCCCACTTCTCCGGGCGCAGCGCCAACGGCTTCGGACCGGGGACGATGATCGGCGAGGTCGCGGCGGTCGAGTGCGTGGTGGTCGGCAGTGAGGCGGAGGCGCTGCTGGCGGAGCAGAGCTTCATCAAGCAGTACCGGCCGCGGTTCAACATCCGCCTGCGCGACGACAAGTCCTACCCGTTCATCGCCATCTCGATGGACGAGGAGTTCCCGCGGGTCTACTTCACGCGCGAGAAGCACCGGCGGGACCGGATCTACTTCGGGCCGTACTCGAGCGCCAAGCGGGTACGGGGGACGTTGGGCCTGCTGTCGAAGGTGTTCATGCTGCGGTCGTGCACGGGGCCGGCGCCGGGGCGGCGGTCGGGCTCGCCGTGCCTCGACTTCCACATCAAGCGGTGCGAGGCGCCGTGCGTCGGCTACGTCTCGGCGGAGCAGTATCGCCGCGGGATCGACGGAGTGGTTGACTTTTTGAGCGGTAGATACAAGGACATCGCGCGGGATCTGACCGACCGGATGGAGGCCGCGGCCGGGGTCCTGGACTTCGAGCAGGCGGCCATCGAGCGCAACCGGCTGCGAGCGGTCAACTCGTTGCTCGAGCGCCAGCGCGTGTCCAACGAGTCGGTGGGCACGCTCGACGCGGTGGCCGTGGCGCTCGTCGGTGCCGAGGCCAACGCCCAGGTCTTCCAGGTCCGCGACGGGGTCCTGTCAGACCGCCAGTCGTTCTACCTGACCAACGAGGCCGAGCGGCCGCTCGAGGAGGTGCTCGAGGAGTTCCTGCTCCAGTACTACGAGGGCGGCGTGGCGATCCCGGCCCAGGTGATGGTCCAGGTGCCGGTGCGGCCGGTCCTGGCCGAGGCCCTCGGCCTGCGGCGGGGGGCCCGGGTCGAGCTGCGGGCGCCGGAGCGGGGCGAGAAGCGGCGGATCCTCGAGCTGGCCCAGCGCAACGCCGAGCTCGCCCTCGAGGAGGACAAGATCGCCGACCAGCATCGGCGGGCCCGGCGGGCGGAGGCGCTCGACGGGCTCCAGCGGGCGCTCGGCCTCGATGCGGTGCCGATGCGGATCGAGTGCTTCGACGTCTCCAACCTCCAGGGCACGCACACGGTGGCGTCGATGGTGGTCTTCGAGGGCGGCGTCCCCAAGAAGGCGGACTACCGGCGCTTTCGCATCCGGACGGTCGAAGGGTCCGACGACTTCGCCTCGCTCGGAGAGATCCTCGGCCGCCGCTTCGCCAACTGGGAGCGTCAGGTCGACATCTCGCCGCACGACCCGGCCCACGACGCGAGCTTCGCCGCGCTGCCCAACCTGATGGTCATCGACGGCGGCAAGGGCCAGCTCGGGGCGGGCGTCGAGGCGCTGCGGGGCTTCCGCGACCGGGGGGTGGCGGTGATCTCGCTGGCCAAGCGCCTGGAGGAGGTGTTTCTGCCCGGGGTGGGCCGGCCGCTGGTGCTCGCCCACGACACGGCCGAGCTCCAGCTGCTCCAGCGCATCCGCGACGAGGCCCACCGCTTCGCGATCACCCACCACCGCACGCGGCGCGACCGGGCGATGACGGCGTCGGTGCTGGACGGGATGCCGGGGATCGGGCCGGCGCGCAAGCTGGCCCTGATCGCTCGCTTCGGGTCGCCCGACGCGGTCGTCGCGGCGAGCTCCGACGAGCTCCAGGCGGTGCCCGGCGTCCCGGCCAAGGTGGGCCGCGACCTCCACGCCTACCTGCACCGGGTCTGACCGGCGGGTCCGCCGCGACGCGGATTGCGGGAGGATTCGCGCCGTGAACGAGCCGGACGGCAACGGCGGGACCCACCTGCGGGACCTGATGGTGATCACGGGCCTGTCAGGCGCCGGCAAGTCGACGGCGATGAACGTGTTCGAGGATGGCGGCTACTTCTGCGTCGACAACCTCCCGCCCCGGATGATCGGCGCGCTCGTCGAGCTGTTCGTCCACGAGGGGTCGAAGGTCGAGCGGGCGGCGGTCGTCTCCGACGTGCGGGGCGGCGACTACTTCGAGGCCCTGCAGGCCGTGCTCGGCGACCTCGAAGCCGGTCGCCTGCGTCACCGCGTGCTGTTCCTGGACGCCGACGACCAGACGGTGATCAACCGCTACCAGGAGACCCGGCGGCGGCATCCGCTGGCGCCGCAGGGCCAGATCGCCGAGGGCGTGGCCGCGGAGCGGGCGCTGCTCGAGCCGCTCAAGCTTCGCGCCGACCTGGTGATCGACACCACCGACCTGTCGGCGGCGATGCTCCGGCGCAAGATCGCCGAGGCCTTTCTCTCGCTGCATGCGACCGGCCGGCTGGCCGTCAACTTCTCGAGCTTCGGCTTCAAGCACGGGCCGTCCCGCGAGGCCGACCTCCTCTTCGACGTGCGCTTCCTGCCCAACCCCCATTACGAGCCGGAGCTGCGGCCGCTGACCGGGTGCGACGAGCGGGTCGTCGAGTTCGTCGGTCGCGGCGGCAAGCTGGCCGCCCTGTACGACCGGCTCGAGCCACTGCTCGACTTCCTCCTGCCGCAGTACGTGGCCGAGGGAAAGTCCTACCTGGTCGTCGCCATCGGCTGTACCGGCGGGCGCCACCGGTCGGTGGCGATCGCCGAGCACCTGGCCGACCGCTACCGGGGCGAGGACGATCTGATCGTCGCCGTCACCCATCGCGACATCGACAAGGTCCGCTATACCTGAGGCGGGCGGGCGGGCGGACGGGCGGGGTGGGCGCGCGGGCGGACGGGCGGGGTGGGCGGTGGCCGGGCGGGCCGGCGGTTCGGCGACCTCGTCCGCCTCCTGCGGTGCGGCGGTCGCGTCCGGCCGCCCGCGTCGCGGTGGCCGATAATGGTCGGGTGATCGATCACGCCGGCTTCGAGGTCTCGGACATCGTCAGGTCGGCCGCCTTCTACGACGCCGTGTTCTTCGCTCTCGGGGGCCGGCGGGTCCACAACGCGCCGCGGGCCATCGCCTACGGCACGGTCGGCCCGAGCCTGTGGATCGTGGTGCGGGGCCGGGGGGTCGCGCCCGGCTACGGCCACATCGCCCTGCGGGCGTCGGGTCGGGCGGCGGTCGATGCGGCCCACGCCGCGGGACTGGCCCACGGGGGCGCCGACGATGGCCTGCCGGGGCCGCGTCCGAGCTACGGATCGCGCTACTACGCGGGCTATTTGCGCGACCCGGACGGCCTGCGGGTGGAGATCGTGAGCGGAACCCGCTGATTTCCGGGCCGTTGATAGCCTTCGCGTCCGCCTGGGGAGAAGATCGGCTGGCTGCCCAGGGTCAGCGAACGGGAAGGACGTGGGAATGCCGGTACGAGTGGGGATAAACGGCTTCGGCCGCATCGGCCGCAACGTGTTCCGCGCCGCCCAGGCCGCGGGAGCCGACATCGACTGGATCGCCGTGAACGATCTGACCGACTCGAACACGCTCGCCCACCTGCTCAAGTACGACTCGGTCCTCGGCCGCTACCCGGGCACCGTCGAGCTGACTGACACCGGCCTCCTCGTCGACGGCAAGGAGCTGCGCGTCTTCGCCGAGCGCGATCCCGCCGCGCTCCCGTGGGGCGACCTCGGCGTCGACGTCGTGATCGAGTCGACGGGATTCTTCACCGAGCGCGACGACGCGGCCAAGCACCTGGCCAGCGGCGCGAAGAAGGTCCTGATCACGGCGCCGGGCTCCGGCGAGGACATCACCGTCGCCCTGGGCGTCAACTTCGACAAGTACGACAAGGCGGTCCACCACGTCGTCTCGAACGCCTCGTGCACGACCAACTGCCTGGCTCCCGTCGCCAAGCTGGTCCACGAGTTGGTCGGCATCGAGCACGGCCTGATGACGACGATCCACGCCTACACCGCCGATCAGAGTCTCCAGGACATGCCCCACTCCGATCTGCGCCGGGCGCGGGCGGCCGCCATCAACCTCGTACCGACCACGACCGGCGCGGCGAAGGCCGTCGGCCTGGTCATCCCCGAGCTCAACGGCCGCCTCCACGGCTTCGCCGTCCGCGCGCCGGTCCCGACCGGATCGCTGGTCGACCTGACCTTCGTCGCCGAGCGCGAGACAAGCGTCGAGGAGCTGAACGCGGCGATCGCCGCGGCGGCGAACACAGGCGTGCTCGAAGGGGTCCTTGACTACACGGAGGATCCGATCGTCTCCAGCGACATCGTCCAGAGCTCGTTCTCGTCGGTCGTCGACGGCGGCCTGACCGCGGTCATGAAGGGCACGCTGGTCAAGGTCGTGTCCTGGTACGACAACGAGTGGGGCTACTCCTGCCGGATCGTCGACGTCGCCCAGATGCTGCTGTGAGGACGCTAGACGACGTCGACGTCGACGGCCGGCGGGTCCTCGTCCGCGTGGACTTCAACGTCCCCCTCGAGGGCGGGCGCATCACCGACGACACGCGGATCCGCCAGGCGCTGCCGACGATCGAGGAGCTCCGCGAGCGGGGGGCGCGGATCGTGCTCGTGTCGCATCTCGGCCGGCCGAAGGACCGCGACCCCGCGCTCTCGCTGCGGCCGTGCGCGGAGCGGCTGTCCGAGCTGCTGGGCGCGCCGGTCGCGCTGGCGCCGGGGGTGACGGGCGAGGCGGTGCGGGCGCTGGTCGACGGCCTGGAGCCGGGCGGGGTCGCGATGCTCGAGAACATCCGCTACGAGGCGGGGGAGACCGAGAACGACGAGGGCCTGGCGCGGGAGCTGGCGGCGCTGGCCGACGTCTACGTCAACGACGCCTTCGGCGCGGCCCACCGGGCGCATGCGTCGACCGAGGGGGTGGCCCACCACGTCGAGCAGTCGGCGGCCGGGCGCCTGCTCGAGCGGGAGGTCAGCGTGCTCGGGGGAATCCTCGCCGACCCAGGCCGGCCGCTGGTGGCGGTGGTCGGGGGCGCGAAGGTCACCGACAAGCTCGGCGTGCTCGCGCGCTTCCTCGAGCTGGCCGACGTGATCCTGATCGGCGGCGCGATGTGCTTCCCCTTCTTCCGGGCCCAGGGCCACGATGTCGGCGCGTCGCTGTGCGAGCAGGCGGGCGTCGACGCGGCGCGACGGACGCTGGCCGACGCCGAGGCGAGCGGCTGCGAGCTCCTGCTGCCGACCGATCTGGTGATCGCCGACCGCTTCACCGCGGATGCGGAGCGGCGGACGATCGACGGCGTCGACGTGCCGGAGGGCTGGATGGGTCTGGATGTCGGGCCGGCCACGGCCGAGCGCTACGCCGGGGAGATCGCCAAGGCGGGCACCGTGTTCTGGAACGGTCCGATGGGGGCCTTCGAGCTCGAGCCGTTCGCCGCCGGCACGCGGGCGGTGGCGGAGGCGATCGTTTCGAGTCGGGCGACGACGGTGGTGGGGGGCGGCGACTCGGCCGCGGCGCTTGTCAAGTTCGGCCTCGAGGACGGGGTCACGCACCTGTCGACCGGCGGGGGGGCGACGCTCGAGATGATCGAGGGACGCCCGATGCCGGCGCTCGCGGTGCTCGGCGGGGTCGACGGCGCGGCGGTCGCCTCGTCCTCCGATGACGGCACGACGGGCGCGACGTGAGCCGCACGCCGCTGATCGCCGGCAACTGGAAGCTCAACAAGACGATCGCCGAGGCGGAGGAATACATCCAGGGCCTGCTGCCCCGCGTGTCCGGAGTCGACGGCGTGGACATCGCCCTGTGCGTGCCGTACACCGATCTGGCGGCGATGGTCGACAGCGCCCGCGGCTCGCGGGTCGCGATCTACGCCCAGAACATGCACGAGGCCGAGCGGGGGCCGTTCACCGGCGAGATCTCGGCGCCGATGCTGACCGAGCTCGACGTCGACGGGGTGGTGCTGGGCCACTCGGAGCGGCGCCAGTACTTCGGCGAGACCGACCGGGCGCTGTCCAAGAAGGTGCCGGCCGCGCTCGCCGCCGGCCTCAAGCCGATCCTCTGCGTCGGCGAGACCGAGCAGGAGCGGGAGGATGGCGACACCGTACGCAAGCTTCGCCACCAGGTGCGTGAGGGCCTCGACCGCGTGCCTCCGGAGCGCCTGGCCGAGGTCGTCATCGCCTACGAGCCGATCTGGGCGATCGGCACCGGCCTCGTCGCCACGACGGAGCAGGTGCAGGAGGCGGTTGGGTTCGTCCGGGCCCTGGTCGGCGACCGGTCGCGGGAGGCGGCCGATCTGGTCCGCGTCCTCTACGGAGGGTCGGTGGATCAATCGAACGCGGCGGCGCTCCTGGCGCTGGAGGATGTCGACGGCGCCCTGGTCGGCGGTGCGTCGCTCGACCCCGAGTCGTTCGCCGCGATGGTCGTCGCCGCGCGATGAGCCGGGCGGCGGTCGCGGCCGGCCCGGCAGCGCTGCCGGTCGACTCGACGTGCCTCGTGGTGCTGGACGGCTGGGGGCGGGCCGAGCCGGGGCCGGGGAACGCGGTTTCGCTGGCGCGGACGCCGGTCTTCGACGAGCTCTGGCGGACCTACCCGCACAGCGAGCTGACGACCTGCGGGCGGGCGGTCGGCCTCCCGGACGGACAGGTCGGCAACTCGGAGGTCGGCCACCTCAACCTGGGCGCCGGGTCGATCGTCCACCAGGTCCGGACGGTGATCGACGACGCGGTCGCCGACGGGTCGATCGCCGCCAACGAGGTGCTCCGGGCGGCGTTCGCCGGGGCCGGGCGCGTCCACTTGATCGGCCTGGTGTCGGACGGGGGCGTCCACGCCGCGGTCGGGCACCTGCGGGCGCTGGTCGGCATGGGGGAGGGACGGGAGGTGATCGTCCACGCGTTCACCGACGGACGCGACGCGCCGCCGCGGGCCGGGGCGGACGAGCTGGCGGGGCTCGAGCGGGCGGGGATCCGGATTGGCTCGGTCGTCGGGCGCTACTACGCGATGGACCGCGACGAGCGGTGGGACCGCGTCCAGCTCGCCTACGACCTGCTGGTCCACGGGCGAGCGCCGCATCGGGCGCCGAGCGCCGAGGCGGCGGCGCGGGCGGCCTACGCGCGGGGGGAGACCGACGAGTTCATCGCGCCGACGATCGTGGGCGAGCCCGCGCCGATCGGGCGGGCGGACAGCGTGATCTGCTTCAACTTCCGCCCGGATCGGATGCGTGAGCTGACGCGGGCGCTGGCCATGACGGAAGCGATCCCGCTCGACCGGGGCGGGGTCGGACCGGTCGAGCGTTACACGACCCTGACCGAGTACGAGGAGGGCTGGCCGTTCGCCGTCGCCTACCACGCCGGGCGGCCGGCGGTGACGATCGCGGGGGTGATCGCGGCGAGCGGCGGGCGCCAGCTCCACGTCGCCGAGACCGAGAAGTATCCGCACGTGACGTACTTCTTCAACGGCGGCGACGAGCGGCCGCCGGTCGGGGAGCGGCGGGAGCTGGTGCCGTCGCCGCGCGACGTGCCGACCTACGACCACAAGCCGCAGATGAGCGCCCGGGAGGTCGCGGCGGCCTTCGTCGCCGCCTGGCGGGAGGATCGGCCGCGGTTCGCGGTGATCAACTTCGCCAACGCCGACATGGTCGGCCATACCGGGGTGATCCCGGCGGCGGTCGCAGCCGTAGAAACGGTCGACGCCTGCCTGGGCGAGGTGGTCGCCGCCGTGCACGAGGCCGGCGGCGTCTGCATCGTCACCGCCGACCACGGGAACGCGGACTACATGCTCGAAGCCGATGGCAGCCCGAACACCGCCCACACGACCAACCCCGTGCCCGTGATCGTGACCTCGACGGCCCGGGCGGTGCGGTCGGGCGGGATCCTGGCCGACGTCGCGCCGACGGCGCTCGAGCTGCTGGGGATGGACCGCCCGGCGGCGATGTCCGGCCGGTCGCTGCTGGCATGAGGCGCCGGGCGCGCGGGATGGGCGGGGCGTTCTTCGTCGGCGCCGGCATCCTCCACTTCGTCCGGCCGCGGATGTACGAGCAGATCGTCCCGCCCGGGTTCGGCGATCCGGCGATGGTGGTGATGCTGAGCGGCGCGGCGGAGGTCGTCGGCGGCGTGGCCCTGGCGAGCTCGGTCGGCCTGCGGGCGACGCGGTGGTGGCTGGTCGCCCTGCTGGTGGCCGTCTTCCCGGCCAACGTCTACATGGCGCTCGAGCCGGCGCGGACGGGTGGGGAGAGCCTGCCGGGATGGCTGCTGTGGGCGCGGCTGCCGCTCCAGCCTCTCCTGATCTGGTGGATCTGGCGCATCACGCGGCGGCCGCAGGCGGTCGGGCCGGTGCCGGCGAATTGACGGCCGGCCCGCGGTGCCGTTGTCTGTGCAATCATATTGGTATGAGAGCGAACCGCACCGACGCCGGGCGCGCTGGTAGCGTGCGCCGGCGATGAGCACGATCACCCAGCGTCCCGAGCCGCCGGGCGGATCCGAGGCGACCGGGATCGGGCCGGATGCCGGCGCGTGCCTGAGTCGGCAGGAGCTCGGCGCCTGGCGCGGTCTGCTGCGGGTGCACGCGCACCTGGTCAAGGCACTCGACAGCGAGCTCGAGCAGGCGCACGGCCTCCAGCTCACCTCCTACGAGGTGCTGCTCTACCTCGACGGGGCGCCGGACGGGCGGATGCGGATGTGCGACCTCGCGGCCTGCGTCCTCCTCAGCCGCAGCGGCTTGACGCGGCTGATCGACCGCCTGGAGCGGGAGGGCCTCGTCGCGCGGCACAGCTGCGAGCAGGATGCGCGGGGCGCCTACGCTCGGCTGACCGAGGCGGGCCACCGCAAGCTGGCTGCCGTGCGGCCGACTCACCTCGCGGGCGTGCGCCGGCACTTCCTCGCGCATTTCGAGGCGGCGGAGCTCGACCTGCTGGCCGGCTACTGGGAGCGGGTGTCGCCGGGAGCGGCGGCGCCGGGCAACGGGAGCTGCGGCGGGAGCTGAGCCAGGCGGTCAGCCGGCGTGGGACCGGCGGCGGTGGAGAACGAGGAGGACCAGGAGGACGACGGCGACGGCGATGGCGCCGTAGAGGCCGGCGGTCTGAATCACCTGCTCGACGGCCTTGCCGCCGAAGTAGGCCGCCAACCCGACCGAGGTGGCCCAGCAGACGCCGCCGGCGGCGTTCCAGACGAAGAACGTCCGGCGGCGCATGTCGCTGGCGCCGGCGAAGAGCGCGGCCCAGAAACGCAGCCCGGTCACCCAGCGGCCGAGAAACACGGCCTTGGCGCCGTGCTTCTCGAAGAACGGGTCGGCTATCGCAAGCACCCGTTGGCGCTGGCGCACCAAGCGGCCCTCGGGCTTCTCGAGCATCGCCCGGCCGCCGCGGCGGCCGAACTCGAAGCCGATGTTGTCGCCGATGATGGCGGCGGTCGCGGCGATGGCGATCACGAGCACGATCGACAGCCTGCCCTGGTTGGCAGCGAGGCCGGCGAGGATCAGCCCCGTCTCGCCGGGGACGGGCACGCCCATCGACTCGACCATCACCAGCAGGAAGAGCACCGGATAGCCGAGGTTCTGCGGGATTGAGATGAGGAAGGCGAGCATGGTCCACGGGGCCGGCCCGCCGCCGCCGTCTAGGATCCCGCGGTGCCCGCGCTGACCATTATCGCGCGCGACCCGGGATCGCAGGCGCGCGCCGGTCGGCTCGACACCGCCCACGGGGTGGTGCGCACGCCGGCATTCGTCCCGCTGGCGACCAAGGGGAGCGTGCGGGGGTTGGCGGCGGGGGAGGTGGCGGACCTGGGCTACGACATCGTCCTGGGCAACACCTTCCACCTGCGCCTGCAACCGGGGCACGAGTTGATCGCTCGGCGGGGCGGGCTGCACCGGTTCATGGGTTGGAACGGCCCGATCATCACCGACTCGGGCGGCTTCCAGGTCTTCTCGATGGGCCACGGGAACGTGGCCGACGAGATCAAGGGCCGGCGGCCGCCGGCCCGGGGGAGCGGAGGGGCGGCGGGGGAGCAGGGGACGATCATGTCGATCGCCGAGGCCGGCGTGCGGTTCCGGGCGCCGGGGAGCGGCGATGAGCACTTCATGGGCCCGGAGACGTCGATGGAGGTCCAGGCCGCGCTCGGGTCGGACATCGTGCTCGCCTTCGACGAGTGCACGCCGTTCAACGTCGACCGCGACTACACGGCGCGCTCGACGGAACGGACGCACCGCTGGCTCGACCGGTGCCTGGCGTGGCGGGCCGCGCGGGCGCCGGACGGGTCGCTGTTCTACGGGATCTCCCAGGGCGGGGTGCATGAGGATCTCCGACGGGCGTCGACGCGGGCGGTGGCTGCCCGGCCGTGTGACGGGGTGGCGATCGGCGGCTCGCTGGGCGCCGAGAAGGCGCAGATGTACGAGGTGGTCGCCTGGAGCACGGAGGAGCTCGAGCGGACGGCGCCGGACCGGCCGCGCCACCTGCTGGGGATCGGCGATGTCGACGACTTGATTCGCGGGGTGGAGCTCGGGATCGACACGTTCGACTGCGCGATGCCGACGCGCCTGGCGCGCCACGGGGTGGCGCTGGTGGCCGAGCCGCAGGCGCGCTGGCGGGTCGCCCTCGACCGGTCGCCGTGGCGGGAATCCGACGAGCCGCTGCTGGCCGGCTGTCCGTGCCCGGCCTGTGCGTCGGGGCTCTCGCGGGCCTACCTGCACCACCTGGCGCGCAGCCGCGACCTGACCGGCGCGCGCCTGCTCACGTTGCACAACCTCACGTTCATGGCCCAGCTGATGGCGGACCTGCGGGCGGCCGTGGTGACGGGCACGCTGGCCGCGACCGCGGGGGCGCTGCGCGGCGGAGCGACGCCGGGGGCGGCCGGCTAATCCGGAGCCATTCCAGAATCTGTGGGACACTTCGGAGCGTGCCGGCGCCCTCGGAACTCGAACGCATGCTGCGCGGGGCGTCCCTGCGCGTGACGCGTCCTCGACTGGCGGTGCTCGCCGCGGTGCACGAGCATCCGCACGCCGACACGAACTCGATCATCGGTCGGGCGCGCGAAGATCTCGGTGAGGTGTCCCAGCAGGCCGTCTACGACGTGCTGCGAGCGCTGACCGCCGCGGGTCTCGTGCGGCGCATCCACCCGCCGGGCTCGGTGGCCCGCTACGAGTCGCGGGTCGGGGACAACCATCACCACGTCGTGTGCCGATCGTGCGGCGCCATCGCCGATGTCGATTGCGCCGCCGGCCCGGCGGCCTGCTTGACCGCAGCCGACCACCAGGGCTACGCGATCGACGAGACCGAGGTCATCTACCGGGGCTTGTGCCCGGGATGCGCGACCGCCCGCAGTGCCTGAGTACTCACCTCTGATCCCGGAAAGGGTTTGCCTTGTCTGATAGTCCTGACGCCGTTGTTGGAGAGATGAACGAGGAGAGCGGGGGCGGCTGCCCGGTTGCGCACGAGCGCGCGGCGCACCCGACCGAGGGTGGCGGCAACCGAGGCTGGTGGCCGGACCGGCTCAACCTGAAGATCCTCGCCAAGGACCCCGCCGTGGCCAATCCGCTGGGGGAGGGGTTCAACTACGCCGAGGCGTTCGAGACCCTCGACTACGCCGCGGTCAAGCGGGACATCGCGGACGCGCTGACGACCTCGCAGGCCTGGTGGCCGGCCGACTATGGGCACTACGGCCCGTTCATGATCCGGATGGCGTGGCACAGCGCGGGGACCTACCGCATCAGCGACGGCCGCGGCGGCGCCGGGTCGGGCCAGCAGCGCTTCGCGCCGCTCAACAGCTGGCCGGACAACGCCAACCTCGACAAGGCGCGTCGGCTGTTGTGGCCGGTGAAGAAGAAGTACGGCCAGAAGCTGTCGTGGGCGGACCTCATCGTCCTCACCGGCAACGTCGCCCTGGAGTCGATGGGCTTTGAGACGTTCGGCTTCGCCGGCGGTCGCGAGGACGTATGGGAGCCGGACGAGGACGTCTACTGGGGTCCCGAGACCACCTGGCTGGGTGACGAGCGCTACACCGGCGACCGGGAGCTCGAGAAGCCGCTGGGCGCGGTCCAGATGGGCTTGATCTACGTCAACCCGGAGGGCCCGAACGGCACCCCGGACCCGCTCGCCGCGGCGACGGACATCCGCGAGACGTTTCACCGCATGGCTATGAACGATGAGGAGACGGTGGCGCTGATCGCCGGTGGGCACACCTTCGGCAAGACCCACGGTGCGGCCGATCCGGACGAGTACGTCGGCCCCGAGCCGGAGGGCGCGCCGCTCGAGGAGCAGGCGCTGGGCTGGAGGAACAGCTACGGCAGCGGCACGGGGGCGGACACGATCACCAGCGGACTCGAGGGGGCGTGGACCAACACGCCCACGGCATGGGACGACAGCTTCTTCGAGATCCTGTTCGGCAACGAGTGGGAGCTGACGAAGAGCCCGGCCGGAGCCCATCAGTGGAAGCCGAAGGACGGCGCCGGAGCGGGCACGGTGCCCGACGCCCATGTCGCGACCGTGACGCACGCCCCGACGATGCTGACCACCGATCTCGCGCTCCGGTTCGACCCCGTCTACGAGCCGATATCGCGCCGGTTCCTCGAGCACCCGGACGAGCTGGCGGACGCCTTCGCCCGGGCGTGGTTCAAGCTGACGCACCGCGACATGGGGCCGGTCACGCGCTACCTGGGCCCCGAGGTCCCGACCGAGACGCTGCTTTGGCAGGATCCCGTCCCGGCGGTGTCGCATGAGCTCATCGGGGCGGATGACATCCCCGCCCTCAAGGCCCAGATCCTCGATTCGGGACTGTCCGTCTCCCAGTTGGTCTCCACCGCGTGGGCGTCGGCGTCGACGTTCCGGGGGAGCGACAAGCGCGGCGGCGCCAACGGGGCACGGGTCCGCCTCGAGCCGCAGAAGGGATGGGAGGTCAACGAGCCGGAGGATCTGGCCACGGTGCTGCGCACGTTGGAGGCGATTCAGGAGGCGTTCAACCGATCACAGGTCGGGGGCAGGCAGATCTCACTCGCCGACCTGATCGTGCTCGGCGGCTCCGCCGCCATCGAGCGGGCCGCCGCGAACGGGGGCCACGACATCGAGGTGCCGGTCACGCTCGGGCGCACGGACGCTTCCCAGGCCCAGACCGACGTCGAGTCGTTCGCCGCGCTCGAGCCGACGGCGGACGGGTTCCGCAACTACCTCGGAAACGGGCACCGGCTGCCGGCCGAGTACCTTCTGCTCGACCGGGCGAACCTGCTGACCCTGAGCGCCCCGGAGATGACCGTGCTCGTGGGCGGCCTCCGCGTTCTGGACGCCAACCACAGGCAGTCACCGGTGGGGGTCTTCACCCGGGCGCCCGGATCGCTGACCAACGACTACTTCGTGAACCTGCTCGACCTGGGCACGGCGTGGACGGTTTCGTCCGCGGACACGGCGACCTTCGAGGGCCGCGACGTCGCGACCGGCGAGCTCCGGTGGACGGGCAGCCGCGTCGACCTCGTGTTCGGCTCGAACTCGGAGTTGCGCGCGCTGGCGGAGGTCTACGCGAGCGATGACGCGGGCGAGAAGTTCGTACGCGACTTCGCGGCGGCCTGGGTCAAGGTGATGAACCTCGACCGCTTCGACCTCCGCTGAGCTCGACGTCCAGGTCGGCCGGTCCTCGGCCGGCCTGGACGTCACCGTTCGCGCGCCACGCCGACGCGGGTTGCTCGACGGCCCCGGCGGAGCGCGTAACGGGGTAGCCGTTGTGGTGGTGGAGGAGCCTCCTCGGGTGCGTGTGACGTTTCCCGATCAGGAGCCAGGCCCAACCACCACCCACGGGGCCGCCCTTCCAGGGGAAGCGAGCGATGTCCGAGTCTTCAGCCCGGGATCTCCCGGGCGCGCCCGACCAGACAAGCGGTTGGCCCGCGCTCCGCCGGAATTCGGGGTTGCGCTCGGCGCGCGACTGGCGCCACGACCACCTCGAGGCGGTGTTCGAGCGCACCCGCAACGCGATGCTGATCGTCGACAACGCGCGTGTGTTCGTGGATTGCAATCAGGCCAGCGGCCTCCTGCTGGACTGCCCCCACGAGGAGATCATCGGCCAGCGCATCGACGACTTCACACCGGACGAGGACCACGATCTCCTCACATCCGTCTGGCCCGAGTTCGTCTCGGGCAACACGGGCGGCGAGGGGACCTGGGTGATGTGCACGGCGAAATCCGCGCGCATCACGGTCGAGTACAGCGCGACGCCGAACTTCGTGCCCGGGCTGCACCTCTCGATCCTGATGAAGGAGGAGGTCGAGGCGCCGTTGTCGGTTCCCGCGACGACGGGCGGCAAAAGCCTCTCGCCGCGGGAGCGCGAGATCCTCGGACGCATCGCGGTCGGCGAGAGCGGGCCGCGGATCGCGGCCGAGCTCTTCATCTCGCCGGCCACGGTGCGTACTCACCTGCAGCACGTCCTGGTCAAGCTCGGAGCTCAGACGCGGCCCCACGCGATCGCGCTGGCCCTGCAACGCGGCGAGATCACCGCGGCGCAGTTCGGCCGCGCTTCCTCCCGACCCGCCCGCCGCACGATCACGAAAGCGACCGGCGACGGCGGCGGGGCTGAACGCGGCGCACACCACCGCGCGGCCGGGCACAGGCGACCGACGCCGATGGCGGCCCCGACGCCGCGGGCGCCGCTAGCCGGTATTCATCTGGACGAGCGTCTTCAGGTGGCTGACGATCGTCGGCACGCCGGTGCTGGGGACCGGCGACAGGCGGACCGTCTGGGCGCCGCCACCGCCCGAGAGCAGGAGGACGGCGATCACGGCGGCGGCGACGGCGACGGCGAATAGGACGGCGAGCATGCGGCCGCCTCGGTGGGGCGGGGAGGCAGCCGGGGCGGCGACCGCCGGGGCCGCGGCCCGGCGCGGCGGGCCGGGGCGCGGCTGGCGGGGGGCCGGAGCGACCGGGGGCGGGATGGCGGGAGCGCGGACGACGCGGGTCGCCGACTCTTCGCTCGGGAGGACGCGCGTCGCCGACGTCGGCTCGGTCTCCTCGGCTGCGGCGGGAGCGGGGCTGGGGTCGGCCGGGAGGCCGTTGGCCCCGTGCTCGAGGGCGCGGGCCATCTCGAGCGCCGTGGCGTAGCGCTGGCCCGGGTCGAGCCGCAGCGCGATGGCGACGGCGTCGGCGAGCTCGGGCGTGACGCCGGCGACGAGCTCGTCGAGCCGGGGGGGACGCTCCTGCTGCTGCTTGAGGGCGAGCTCGGTCAGGGAGGCGCCCTCGTAGGGGAGGCGGCCGGCGAGGAGCTGATAGGTGACCACGCCGAGGGCGTAGATGTCCGCCGGCGGGCCTGCTTCCTCGCCGCGGCCCTGCTCGGGGGCGAGATAGGCGGCGGTTCCGAGGACGGAGCCGGTCTGGGTGATGCTGACCTGCTCGGTGGCCTTGGCGATGCCGAAATCGGCGAGCTTGACCCGGCCGTCGTCGGCGCGCATCAGGTTGCCGGGCTTGACATCACGGTGGACGACGCCCTTGCGGTGGGCGTAGTCGAGCCCCTCGCAGCTGCCCAGCACGATCGCGAGCGTCTCGTCGACGCCGAGCCAGCCGCGCTCACGGAGGATCTCGGCACAGGACTGGCCGGCGATGTACTCCATCACGATGTAGTGCTGGCCGCTGCGCTGGTCGAGACCGGAGTCGAAGACCTGGACGATGTTGGGGTGAATCAGCCGGGCGGCGGCCATCGCCTCGCGCTGGAAGCGTGAGACGAACGTCGGGTCCTCGGCCAGGTGCTCGGCCAGGAGCTTGACCGCCACGTAGCGCTCGAGGCGCGTGTCGAAGGCGAGTTGGACGGTGGACATGCCGCCCGAGCCGAGCCGCCGCTCCAGCCGGTAGCGACCGGCGATCTCCGGCAGGCTCACGCGCCACCCCCGCCGGGGGTGCCACCGGACGCCCCACTGGTGCCGCCGGACGTCCCGCCGGAGGCGGCCCCGGTCGACCCGGCGCCCGGGGCCGGAGTGCCGCCGCCGTTGTCGGGAACCGGTCCAGTCGTGGTCGGGGTGGTGTCCGTCGGGGTGGTGGTGGTCGGCGTCGTCGTCGGTGTGGTGTTCGTCGTGGTCGGCGTGGTGTTGGTGGGTGTGGTGTTCGTCGTGGTCGGTGAGGTGTTGGTGGGTGTGGTGTTCGTCGTGGTCGGTGTGGTGTTGGTCGGCGTGGTGCTCGTGGTCGTGGTCTGCTGGGCGCACTCGACCGTCGCGCGCGCCGTCAGCTTGGCGGCGCCGGCCTGGATCGCGCTGGCCAGGCGGGGGTCGATGGTCGGCGGGAGGGCGGCCAGGTCGGTGCGGGTCTGGTCGAGCGCGGTGGTCAGGGTCGGACCGCAATTGCCGGCGGCGACGGCGGAGGCGACGAGGTCGAAGTCGGTCGTGAGCTGGCTGGCGTTCTGGGCGGGAATCAGCTTGGACTTGGTGCCGCAGCCGACGAGGAGCGCGGCGCCGACGCCGAGCACGCCGGCGAGTCCGAGCGTCAGCTGTCTGCCGGGCCGGCGGCCACGGCGGCTCACTGGCCGTACTCCAGCCGCTCGGCGAGCGAGTCGGGCAGCCGGGCGGCGCGGATTGCGGCGGCGGCGCCGGGGATGTCGTACTCGGTGCGTCGGAAGGTCGCCGTCCAGGCCGCGGTGTCGAGCATCATCCAGGCGGCGCGGGGGTCGCCGTCGCGCGGCTGGCCGACGCTACCGGGGTTGAGGATCCACTCGCCCCGGGAGATGTCGAGATGGCTGTCGGCGCGCCGGGGCTCGCCGGTCGCCGGGAGTCCGTCGGGCCGGTCGAAGGAGAGGGCGACGTGGGAGTGGCCGACGAGGCAGACGCGATGGTCCTGGACGTCGAGGCACAGCTCGGCGAGCAGAGCGGAGAGGACGTACTCCCAGATCGGATCGCGGGGGCTCGCGTGATACAGGCCGATCCCATCCTCGGCGCCCTGGGGTCGCAGCGAGGCGAGGAACTCGAGGTTCTCGGCCGCCATCACCTCCTGCGTCCAGCGGGCGGCCAGGCCGGCGCCGCGGGAGAACTCGTCGAGCGGGATCTCGCCGATCACGGCGAGGTCGTGGTTGCCGGCCAGGCAGACGTGGGTCTGGGCGCGGGCGAGCTCGACGCACGCGTCGGGGTCGGCGCCGTAGCCGACGAGGTCGCCGAGGCACCAGATCTCGTCGGCGCGGTGGGTCGAGACGTCGAGGAGCACGGCCTCGAAGGCCTGCCGGTTACCGTGGATGTCGGAGAGAATCGCGACCTTCATCTAAGCCCCGGGACCCGGCGCAGGCACCACGATACGTGGTCTTGCACCGTACTCACCCGCGCGGCGGTGAGCAGGGGATACGCTGGCCGGCATGCGAGGCGAACGGCAGCAGTCGAGCTGGCTGGGGGCGCTCGGCGTCGCCGGCGTCTGCGCCGAGGCGGCGACCGCGGCGCTGCGTCCGCGGCGAGGGATTCTCCCGGCCGGCAAGGTGGTGGTCGAGGAGCACTTCACCCGGGCGGAGCTCAGCCGGGCGCGCAGCTTCGGCCGGCCGCAGCTGGCATTGGCCGGGCTGGCCGCGGTGATCGACGGCGCTGTGCTCGCGCGCCTCGCCCGGCGGCCGCCGGCCGTGATCGCCCGGTCCCCCACGCGTCCGGTGGCCCGGGCGGCCGTGAGCGGGTCGGCGGTGTCGCTGCTGCTGAGCGGGGCGGGGCTCCCGGTCGCGGCAGTCATGCGCAAGCGGGCGCTCGATGCCGGCCTGGCCACCCAATCGTGGCGCGGCTGGGCGGCCGACGTGGCCAAGGGGGCGGCGATCGGGGCCGGCCTGGCCGCGGCGGGGGCGGCGGTAGCCGAGTCGCTGATCGTCCGGTACGGCGAACGCTGGTGGCTGCCGGGTGGAGCCGTCGGCGCGGCGGCGGCCGCCGGGCTGACCTTCGCCGGTCCGGTCGTCCTCGACCCGCTGTTCAACCGCTTCACGCCGCTCGACGACGGCGACACGCGGCGGGACGTGCTCGAGCTGGCGGCGGCCGCTGGTCTGGTCGTCGAGAAGGTGTTCCAGGTCGATGCCAGCCGGCGGACGAGCGCGGCCAACGCGTACGTCAACGGCCTGGGAGCGACGAAGCGGGTGGTCCTGTTCGACACGCTGCTGGAGCGCTTCACCCGGGAGGAGACGCGGCTGGTCGTCGCGCATGAGTTCGCCCACGTCCGCCACCGCGACGTCGTGCGGAGCCTCGTGCACCTGGCCTTGGCGGCGCCGGCCGGCCTGCGGGCGGCCGACCGGCTGGCGCGGCGGCTGGATCCGAGCGGGGACGCGGCCGGGCCGAGCGTGCCGTCCCTGGCCCTCGCCGTCGGTCTGGTCGGAGCCCTGCTGGTCGTGCCGGGCAACCGCCTCTCGCGGGCGGTGGAGCGGCGGGCCGACAGCTTCGCCCTCGAGCTGACGGGCGCGCCGGCGGCGTTCACGTCGTTCGAGCGGCGGATCGTGCTGGCCAACCTGGCCGATCCCGACCCGCCGCGCTGGCTCACCGCTCTGCTCGCCAGCCATCCGCCGACGGTCGAGCGGATCGGGATGGCGGAAGCCTTCGCCCAGGCGCACTGACCGGCCGCCTGCGGCCGGCTCCGGCAGCCCAACCTACGCGGGGTTCGACCCGCCGTACTCGGGCAGGTTCTTGATTCCCTCGCGGGCCTTCCAGCGGGAGTAGTTGTCCTCCATCGCGTCGATCAGCTCGCGCATGAAGCGGGGCGAGAGGTTCACGCGGGAGACCACCACGCCAGGGATCTCGCCGGCCTCGACCTCGTGGTCGACGCGGGCGAACGTCACGGTGAACTCGTAGTCGGAGTGGCTGACGTTGGCGAAGTTCGAGTAGACGCCGGCCATGATCTCGGGGGAGAGATGTATGTTGATGTGGCGCTCTTCGCCCTGGCTCTCCTCGGTCATATGGCTCTAGTATCGCACCGTGCGGTGCGTCGTGGTCTCGGTAGGTCGACTGCGCCCGCCATATGCCGATGACGTCGCCCATTACACCAAGCTCCTCTCGCGATACGTGCGGCTCGAGCTGGTCGAGCTCCGCGCCGCCGAGCGGGTGGCCGGGCGGCTGCCGGCCGGCGCGTTCACGTGCCTGCTGTCGGCCGACGGCAGCAGCTACGAGTCGTCGGCGTTCGCCGGCTTCATCGAGACACGCCGGGCGTCCGGCCGCGACCTCACGTTCGTCATCGGCGGCGCCGACGGGATCGAGCTCGAACGCACCGACCATCGCCTGTCGCTCGGGCCGATGACGCTGCCCCACCAGCTCGCCCGGGTGGTCCTGCTCGAGCAGCTGTATCGGGCCCACAAGATCATCGCCGGCGAGCCGTACCACCACTGATGGGTGGGCAGACGGGGCCGGCGGATGGCTGAGCCGGCGACGGCCAGAGCCGCGGGAGCCGGCAGCTCGACGCGGCCGTGGGGCAACGACCGGGCGGCGCTCGTCCTCTTCGTCCGGCGAATGGCCGTGCTCGGCGTGGTCGTCGCCGGGGTGCTCGGCGCGGGGACCGTCGGCTTCGTACTCAGCGAACAAGTCGACGCCTGGTTCGCCTTTCAATGGGCGCTGGACACCGTCGCCACGGTCGGGTCGTTCCACGTGCCGACGAGCATCGCCGGGCAGATCGTGCGGGTCATGCTCATCATCTTCGGCGTCGGTACGCTCTTCTACGCGCTGGTGACCGTCACCGAGTTCTTCGTCGCCGGGCATCTCGGCGAGCTCATGGAGGAGCGGCGGGCGCAGAAGATGATCGACTCCCTGACCGACCACTACATCATCTGCGGCTTCGGCCGGGTCGGGCGGCAGGTGGCGAGAGACCTCCAGGCGGCGCAGGCCCGCTACGTCGTCATCGACGCCACCGACGACAACCGGTCGCTGGCCCAGACGATGGGCGTGCGCTTCATCGACGGCGACGCGGCCGAGGACGAGATTCTGCGCCGGGCGGGCATCGATCGCGCGCGGGGGATCATCGCCTGCGCCGACTCGGACGCCGCGAACATATTCATCACCCTGACCGCCCGGGAGATGCGGGGGGACATCGCCATCGTCGCCCGGGCCAGCGTGGAGGACTCGGAGAAGAAGCTCAAGCGGGCGGGCGCCGACCGGGTGATCTCGCCGTACAAGGCGAGCGGAAGCGAGATGGCCCGCCTGGCGCTCCATCCCCAGTTGGCCGGTGTGGTCGCTGTCGACACCGACTACCGCTTCGAGGAGATCGTCGTCTCGGAGGGCTGCGAGGGCGAGGCGAAGATGCTCGGCGACGTCCGCGGCGGCTCGATCATCGTCGGCCTGCGGCGCCGCGACGGGACCTTCCAGCCGCAGCCTCCGGCCGAGACCGTCCTCACGGCCGGCGACGCCCTGATGGCGCTGGGCACCCCGCGCACGCTCGACCGGCTGGAGAAGCTTTTTCTGCCGGCGAAGGACCGCCGCTCCCGCGCCTCGTGACGCCGGTCGGCCAGCTCCACGACGCCGTCCGCGGCGCCGCGGCGGCCCTTGCCGGCGCCGAGGCCGGTGTCGTTGCCCAGGCCAAGCTCGAGCGGCCGCCGAAGGCCCAGTTCGGCGACTATTCGACCAATGCGGCGCTGCTCCTCGCGCCGCGCCTGGGCCGGCCGCCGCGGGAGGTGGCCGCCGCCCTCGGCGAGGAGCTGGGCCGGCTGCTGGGCGACGGCCTCGACCGCGTTGAGGTGGCGGGCCCCGGGTTCCTCAACCTCTTCCTCGCCGACGCCTGGTTCGAGCGGGCGCTGGCCGAGGCGCTCGCCGCCGGGGACGGCTTCGGTGGGGGCGGCGCCGACCCGGTCGAGCGGATCGACGTCGAGTTCGTCTCGGCCAATCCGACCGGTCCGCTGACCGTGGCCCACGGTCGCCACGCCGCCTACGGCGACGCCCTGGCCCGGATTCTGGAGTTCCACGGTCACGCGGTGACGCGGGAGTTCTATGTCAACGACTACGGCAGCCAGGTCCGCCGGCTCGGCGAGTCGGTCCGCGCCTGGGCGCTGGGCGAGCCGATTCCAGCGGACGGCTACCACGGCGACTACATCGCCAGCCTCGTGGCGCGGGAGCGGGCGGCGTCGCTCCACCTCGACGCCCTCTGCGCCGAGGCCGTTGCCGCGTGCCTGGCGATGGTCCGGGCGACACTCGATCGGTTCGGCGTCGGCTTCGACGTCTGGTTCTCCGAGCGCGAGCTCCACACCCGGGGCCTGGTGGCCGACGCGCTGCGAATCCTGGCCGACCAGGGCGACACCTACACCAGCGACGGCGCGCTCTGGCTGCGGACGACCGTCCACGGGGACGACAAGGACCGCGTGCTCGTGCGCGGCGACGGCGATCACACGTACTTCACCTCCGACATCGCCTACCACCGGGAGAAGCTCGGCCGAGGCTTTGACCGCCTGATCGACGTCTGGGGCGCGGACCACCACGGCTACGTCCGGCGGATGCAGGCGGCGCTCGACGCCCTGGGGGCCCGGCCGGGCATGCTCGAGGTCGTGATCATGCAGTTCGTTCACCTGATCGCCGCGGGCGAGCGGTCGGCGATGTCCAAGCGGGCCGGGGACTTCGTCACCCTCGACGCCCTGATCGACGAGATCGGCGTCGATGCGGCGCGCTACTTCCTGGTCCAGCGCTCGCACGACACGACCATCGACATCGATCTGGCCCTGGCCGTGCGCCGGACGAACGAGAACCCGGTCTACTACGTCCAGTACGCCCACGCGCGTCTGGCCGGCGTGCTGGCCAAGGCCGGCGCCGAGCGGGTGGCCGGGGCGCTGACCGCGCCGAGCAGCGACTCGCCCCTCCACCCGTCCGAGCGGGCCCTGCTCAAGCGGCTGCTCGGCTTCGCCGGCGAGGTGGCCGAGGCATCCGAGCGCCGGGCGCCCCACCGGATCGCGTCCTATGCGCTCGAGCTGGCCCAGGACTTCACCGCGTTCTACCGCGACTGTCGAGTCGTCGGCGCCGAGCCGGCCGCGACCGAGTCGCGGCGGATCGCCGTGTCGGTCGCCACCCAGCGGGCGATCGCCCGCGCGCTCGGCCTCCTCGGGGTCGGCGCGCCGAAGGAGATGTAGTCGGGGGCCTACTCGATGTAGAGGACGTTCTCGGGGATCACGTAGACGACGACCTGCTCGCCGTCGCCGTGGGCGTGGAGCCGCGCGAGCGCTCCGACCCGGCGGGCTTCCTGGATCGCGGCAGCCGTGTCCTCGAGCGAGTCGTCGAGCGCGAGGCTCGTACCGCCGGTGAAGTGAAGCCTGGTCAGGCAGTCCATGGGCCGATCTTCTCAAGCCCGGTCGGCGCGGGCGGCGAGCCGACCGCAGCGCGAGCCGGCGTCGTGCCGATCGCGCCGCGGCCGCTAGCCCGCCTGCGGGTGGCGTCGTGCCATCACGAGGGTGGCTCCCCTGCCAGAAAGCACAAGACGCGCCGGCACCTCGAAGGTTGCGCTGATTCCATCAATCCCGGTCAGCGCCCGGGTCTTCGAGGAGTCCCGGGGCGTCTGACGGCGGCTGCGACGCGCCTGACGCCACCCGCGTCGGCCGACGTGCCACCAGAACGTCGGCCGCCGGCGGGCGGCGCCAGATCAAGGTCTGCCTGCCAGCCACGCGCCAGGACTTTAGAAACGAGGTACTGGCGTGCGTAGGTACGGGTAGACTCGATCCAGCTTGGAGCCTTCCGCGTCGATGCTCTACTCGTGGCCACGCCCGGCCCCCGCGCCGGCGCGCCTGCGGCTCTGCTCGGATGACGTGTTGGTCGAGCGCTTTCGCGGTGGCCGGGACGAGGCTTTCCGGGTGATCCACGACCGCTACCGGGCCCGTCTGGGGGCCTACGTGCGCCAGATGCTCGCCGCGCGGGCGAGCGAGGACGTCGAGGACGTGCTCCAAGACGTGTTCGAGCGGGCGGCCCGAATGCTCCGGGCGAGCACCGCGCCGGTCGGGCTGCGGCCGTGGCTGTACAGCGTGGCCCACAACCGCTGCATCGACGAGCTGCGCCGCCGGCCGCCGGCACCGCCGGACGTGTGGGCGGCGACGCGCCCGGCGGCCGGTGACACCACCGCGGTTGCCGAGCGGCGCGCCGACGTCGAGCGGCTGTTCGGCGACCTACGGATGCTGCCGGAGCTCCAGCGGTCGGCTCTGCTCATGCGCGAGCTCCAGGGTCTGTCCCATGCCGAGCTCGCCGACGCGCTCGGCGCAACCGTGCCGGCGGTCAAGTCGCTGCTCGTGCGCGCCCGGGTCGGCCTGGTCGACGCCGAGGAGGCCCGCGGCGTCCCGTGCGCGACGATCCGCGACGACCTCGCCGCGACCCATGACCGCTGCGTCAAGACAAGCGCCCGGGCCGCCCGCCACCTGCGCGAGTGCACGGCCTGCCGTGCCTACCGGGCCGAGCTCCGGCGCACCAGCCGGCGGGTCGCGGCCCTCCTGCCCGGACCGACTCTTTTCCCGCTGGCGGCCATCGGGCGCCTCCTGGGCTCGGTGTTCGGCCACGCCGCCGATACGCCGCTCGCCGCGGCCGGGGCGATCGGATCGGGGGGCGGGGCGATCGTCGGCGCCGGCAAGCTCGCCGTCCTGCTGAGCGTCGCATCGGTCGCGGCCACCGGCGCCGTCCTCGAACGGGGCGGCTCGCCCGCGCAGGCGCCGGCCGCCTCGGTCCGAGCGCCCTCCCGCACGGTGGGGGTCCCCGCGTCGCCGACGGTCAGGGCCCCGACGGCCGCGGGCGGCGCGGCGACGGTCGGCGGCCACCTTGCGCCGGCGTCGAGTAGCCCCACCGGCCGGCCGACGTCGGCCGCCCTCGAGACGGCGGCGGGACCGCCGCCGGGTGGCCGGTCGCAGACCCCGTCCGCGGCCGCCGGCCAGCCGGTCGCCCCCGTGGCGGTGGTGCCCGGGTCCGGCCCGGAGCCGGCCGGGGGCGTGCCGAGCGCCCACCCGACGCCGACCATGGCCGGTTCGACCGCAGCCGACGGCACGGCGGCGGCCGCCGGGTCGGGTTCGCCGGTGGCGCCGGCCGCCGCGTCCGGAGCCGCGGCCGCCGCGCTGCCGCCGGCCGGCCCGGTTTCGCCGTCCGCCGCGCCGCTGACATCGGCCGGGCCGCTGCCCGCGGCCGCGACCGGTGCGTACGGGGTGGCGGCGGCCGCGGTGGCGGCGCTGCCGGCGGCGGCGGCGCCGGTCGGCGACCATCTCGCCCCGGCGGCCGGCAAGCTCGGCGGCCTGCTGCCGCACGCGGCTTCCAGCTAGACGACGGCCGCTAGCCGGCGTAACGGGCGAGGTCGGCCTCGAGCCGGGCGGCGTCGGCGTCGGTGAGCTCGGCGCCGGCCCCGCCCGGTGGATCCTGGCCAGGCGGCGGTCCACCGCGACGGCGCCAGCGGGGAAGGGCTACCGCCAGCATCGCGGCGAGGATGCCGATCAGGGCGACGGGGACGATGTAGACGGCGAGGTTGAAGCCGCGGCTCTGCGGCAGGGCGAGGACCTCCGGCCCGAGCTGCCCGACGAGGGCCTGCATGATCTGGGTCGTGGTCTTCCCCTGGGCGATCAGCTGACGGATGTATGCCCGCTCGCTGTCGGCCGCCGGCGACTCGGCGATGCTGAGGGGAACGCCGCAGGTCACGCACATGACGCGCGACTCGATGTCGGTCAGCGAGGCCCGCGGGGCGATCGGCGCCGCACCGGCGGCCGCCGCCCACAGGCCGAGGCAGGCGAGAAGTAGACCGAGCCGGCGCAGGGTCATCCGGTCTGGGCCTTGGCGATAGCCTGAGTAAGGAACGCCGGCTGGGTGATCTGGCCGCGGCTGATGGCGACGACGCGGGACTGGCGATCGAGCACGAACGTTTCCGGGAGGGCGTCGGTGCCGTAGGCGCTGGCCAGGCGGCCGTCACTGTCACGCAGGCTCGGGTAGGTGAGATGTTGGGCGCGCACGAAGCCGAGGGAGTCGGGCGTGAGATCCTTGAAGGTGACGCCGAGCACCGTGCCCGTGCCGGTGGCCGTCAACCGGCGCTGGACCTGCTCGAGCATCGGCGCCTCGGCGGCGCACGGAGTGCACCAGGAGGCCCAGAAGTTGAGCACGACGACCCGGCCGCGAAAGCTGGCCAGCGACCGGGCGTCCGGCGCCCCGAGAATCGGGAGGGTGCGGTCGGGGGCCGACGGGCGGCGGCCCTGGTCGACGGCGTTGTCGAGACTGCGGCTCGCGCCCTGGCTGCCGAGTCCGAAGACGAGCAGGGCAACCACGGCCGCCGCGACGACTGCCGCCAGGCCCGGGCCGAGGTGGCGCTTCACCGCCAGAAGGGTAGACGGAATAGGATGGGCGCAAGCCGCGCGGGATTAGTTCATTGGTAGAACGCGAGCTTCCCAAGCTCGAGAGACGGGTTCGATTCCCGTATCCCGCTCTGGGAAACGCCCGTGACCGGGACTTCATGTTCCGCGTGACGGTGCCGGCCGCCGCTGGGTCGCCTCCGACCACCCCGCCCGCCGCTGACGCTGACACTTCTCCGGCCGGCGCGCTGGTCACCGCATGCGAACTCGAGGCCGTCGAGGTGGCGGCCAGACCTCGGCACTCGTGGCCGAAAGGTAGGCGGGTCGGCCGCGGCCGGCGCCGTCGGGCGCGTGCCGCGGCCGATCGCCGTGACGCTACGGGTTGACTGTCGTGTCGCTGAAGCCGAAGCTCGGCTGATGCGTCGCGTCGCCGCCGTAGTTGGCATACACCCGCGTCGCGCCGGTGTTCGTCGTCGGCGTGTAGGTGAACGTGCAGCGCGACGTCCGCCCGTCGCCGGTCGGGACCAGCGTGCAGACCGCCGGGTTGCCGGTGTTGTTGGCCGTCGTGAACGACCCCGCGTTCGTCGCCTGGTTGGTCTGGAGGGTCACCAAGCCCGTCGGCGCTCCCTTGCTCGGGCTGCCCACGTCGGACACCGAGACCCCGCAGCTGGCGGCCACTCCGACGTGCATATGGGCCGGACAGACCACCCGGGTCACCGTCGGGTTCTTGGTGGCCGCCATCGCCGCCGGGGCCCCGAGTCCGCCGGCGGCGGCCACGGCCGCGATGCTCAAGGCGCCGGCCAGTCGCCTTGGGCGTGCAATCTCGATACGCATCTCGTCTCTCTCCTTGTCGTGTCTCGTCGGCTGATGCCCACAATAACTGAAACGCGGCATACCCTACCTGGCAGCGGCCCAACCACCCCCGCCGGGAGGATGTCCCAGTCTCGGTAGAACTTGAGTAGTGGCGGCCCTCCAGCCTCGTCCGCTCCAGCTGGGAGCGTGGCGAGTGCGAAGTCATCCATGCGAGGACAGGAGAACCGCCATGAAGACCGTACCGATCGTGCAGGACCGTACGGGCAGCGAGGGCAACGAGCGGGCGGAGCGGGCGCTCCCGCCGAGCGTGCAGGCGGCGCTGGGGGACCTCGCTGGACCGCCGCCGGGATGCTCGAAGCCGAGCAGCAGTTCCGGCGCGTGATCGGCGCCGACGATCTCGCAAAGCTCGCAATCGTCGTCGCGGCCGACATCACGCGCTCCGGGACCGCTGACAGCTCACCAGGCTCCTCATCGATGCAGTCAGCACCGGCCGCTCCACTCGCGCACGCCTGAACACATCCGGTGGGCCGCCGCTACCAAGTTCCACGGAGCACAGGGCAACCTCCCGGCCCGGTGGCCGACGGCCCCGCGTCGTGGAACAATCCTCGGCGGAACCCGACCGAGACGGAGAGTGCCATGACCACCGAACAAGAGCAACGTGCGGCCGCGCTCGCGCGCGACGAGGTCGAGGCGCGGATCGATACCCTCGAGGAGCAGTTGGCCGCCAGTGCGGAGGAGCTCGCCGAGATCCGCCGCCAACTCAAGGCCGACAAGCTGAACCCGCTCGTCTACGGCGAGGACAAGGATCCCAAGCTGCACGAGCCGATCCTGCTCGGGCGCAAGCCCGAGGACTTCGTCGATTCGAACCCTCAGCCGAAGGACTTCACCGAGCCGCCGCCCGACCCCAAGCCGGCCGGCTGACCCAAGCCGCTACCAGGCCTGGCCGGCCCCGCAGTGGGGGCAGCAGACGCCGGTCTCGACCGGCGCCGCGAACTGGAAGCCGCATTCGCAGGCGTGGAGGCCGCGATCGGTCGGCCCGTCGGCCGACCGCATCCGCCACTCGAACGTGTCGGCCTCGGCCCGGTCGGGCGGCGACGCCGGCTCCGCGTCGCCGGCGGCGGCGGCGCCCGCCCGATCGGGCCGCCTGCCGGGGCGCCCGGCGGCCAGTGAGCTCAGACGCGCGCGCACGGTCATCATCAGCAAGGACGCCGCCGACGGCCGAAGGTTTCGCCGCGGCCCCAAGTTCGCGTCGCCACGACGGCCAGCCCGGCCGCTGGCGGCGAGGATCGGCCCGTGGTCTGAGATACTTTGACCACCGATGAGTCCGCCCCGCAAGCGCAAGATCCGGCTGATCACGGCGCTGGGCGCGGCCGTCGTCCTGGCCAGCGCGCTGATCTATACGAGCTTCACCGCCGCCAGCCCGGCGGTCACCCCGAGCCAGCTCGTCGCCATCGCCAAGCCCGGCCAGTCCTACCAGCTGACCGGGACGGTGGTGACGAACTCGATCACGCACGTCGGCGACGCGACAGACTTCCGCGTGGCCGACCGGGCCACCGGCAAGGTCTCCGTGGCGGTCGACTACACCGGGGGGGTGCCCGACTCGTTCAAGGGCGGCCGCGAGGTGATCGTCCAGGTCCACGGCCAGGGCACCACCTTCGTCGGCGAGAACGGCTCGCTGATCACCAAGTGCCCGTCGAAGTTCACCCCGGCCAAGACGGGCACCAAGCCCTACTAGTGGGTCCGTCTCGCAAATACCTTGGCGTCCGGACGCGCCTGGCGCCACCCGCCGCCCGCGCACGTGCCACCGGCACGCATCCGGACACCGGGCGCGGCCAGATCACGCCCCGCCACCCGCCCGAGACGCAAGCTGTTTGCGAGACGGAACCAGCGGCGCGCGCGCCGTCGCCGCGCTGATGGGCGCGTCGGTCGGGCGCGCCGCCCTCGTCCTGGCGCTCGGCGTCTGCATCTACGGCATCGGCGCCGCCGTCTACGGGGCCCGGAGCGGTCGGCGCGAGTGGGTCGACTCCGGCCGCCGGTCGGTCTATGCGCTGGCCATCATCGTGACGATCTGCTTCGCGATCCTCGAAGTCGGGTTCCTGCGGTCGGACTTCAGCTTCGACACGGTCGCCAGCCATTCGAGCACGACGACCCCGACGTTCTACAAGGCGGCGGCGATCTGGTCCTCGCAGGAGGGCTCGCTGCTGCTCTGGGTCTGGCTGCTTTCGCTCTGGTCGAGCCTGGCGATCTTCCTCACCCGCCACGCCCTGCGCGACGTCGTGCCCTACGCGACGGCGGTCCTCCTCGGGTTCGGCGCCTTCTTCACCGGCCTCCTGACCTTCCTGGCGACGCCGTTCGCCACCAGCCACCCGGCCCCGCTCGAGGGGGTCGGCCTCAACCCGCTGCTGCGCCACCCGAGCATGATGATCCACCCGCCGATGCTCTACTCGGGGTACACGCTGTTCACGATCCCGTTCGCCTTCGCCGTCGGCGCGCTGATCGTCCGCCGGGTCGACGCCGAGTGGATCCGGGCGATCCGCCGCTTCGCCCTGGCCGCCTGGTTCTTCCTCGGCATCGGCGTCCTCCTCGGCGCTCGCTGGTCCTACGCCGAGCTCGGCTGGGGCGGCTACTGGGCGTGGGACCCGGTCGAGAACGCGTCGCTGATGCCGTGGCTGGTCGGCACGGCCTTCATCCACTCGATCATGATCCAGGAGAAGCGGGGGATGCTCAAGATCTGGAACGCCTCGCTCGTGCTCGGAACGGGGATCCTGGCCATCCTGGGCACGTTTCTCGTCCGGTCCGGGATCCTCCAGTCGATCCACGCCTTCGGGGCCTCGACCCTGGGGACGCCGTTCGTGATCCTGATCGGCGTCCTCGTCGCCGGGTCGGTCGGTCTGGTGGTCAGCCGGCGGTCCATCCTGCGCAGCGAGCACCACCTCGACTCGCTCCTGTCGCGCGAGGCGGTCTTCCTGCTCAACAACCTCGTCCTCGTCGGCCTCTGCTTCGTGATCTTCTGGGGCACCTTCTTCCCGCTCATCTCCGAGGCCGTGACCGGCCAGAAGGCCTCGGTCGGCCCGCCGTGGTTCGACCGCTACACCGTGCCGCTGACGCTGATCCTCGTCCTCCTCTCCGGCATCGGCCCGGTGATCGCCTGGCGCCGGGCGACGCCGGCCAACGCCAAGCGCAACTTGCGGGCGCCGACGCTCGCCGCCGTGGTGACCGTCGCCGTGCTCCTGCTCGTGACCCACGACGGCCGCAAGCCGTGGGCGCTGGCGATGTTCGCGGCCGCGGCCTTCGTCGCCGGCACGGTCGGCCAGGAGTTCTATCGCGGCATCGCCGCCCGGCGGGTCATGTCCGGCGAGGGGCCGCTCGCCGCCACCGTCTCGCTCGTCCGCCGCAACCGCCGCCGCTACGGCGGCTACGTCGTCCACCTCGGGATGGCCGTGTTGTTCGTCGGCGTCGCCGCGTCGTCGGCGTTCCAGAGCGCCCGCGACGTGCGCCTTTCGCCGGGCCAGAGCGCGACCGTCGGCGGTTACCGCTACACCTACGTGCGCCCGACCGCCGCGGTCGTCAACGACCCCAAGAGCACCGGCGCCATCCTCGACCTCGGGGCCGTCGTCGCGGTGACCAAGGGCGGCCAGCGGGTGGTCACGCTCCAACCGAGCCGCGGCCTCTACCCGGCGCCCGACACCAGCCAGGGCCCGGTCGGGAGTCTGATCGGCGGTGAGGCGACGAGCCACGTCGGCCTGAAGGCCGGCCTCACGCGGGACATCTGGTCGGCGATCGAACCCGACGTCACGTCGCTCCAGCCGCTGATCGACAAGGGCAACGCCGTCGTCCCGGCCGCCCATCCGGAGCTCGCCTTCATCGTCCTGGCGGCCATCGCCCAGCACTACCGGATCGCGCCTCCGCCGGCGACCTTCCGCCTGATCGTCTCGCCGCTGGTGACCTGGATCTGGCTCGGCGGGCTGATCGTCTTCGCCGGCGCCCTGATCGCGATGTGGCCGGCGGCGGACCGGTCGCGGCGGGCGCGCTACCTCGCCCGGGTCGGGCGGGAGCTCGACGGCTCGCCGGCCGAGCCGGACGCGAACGCGGCCGCACCGCTCGAGGCGCCGGTCGAGGAGCCGAGCCCGGTCTAGGTGGTCGGCGCGCTCCTGATAATCCTCCTGCTCGGCGGCGTGGTCTGGCTCGTCGGGGCGCCGCTTGCGCCGGGCGACCGGCGGCCCGGACGAGGCGCCCGACACCGGGCGGGCGGGCCTCGAGGCGGCAAAGGAGGCCAAGTACCGGGAGATCCGCGACGCCGAGATGGACAGCCGGACGGGCAAGCTGTCGCCCGAGGACTACCGGGCGCTCGACCGCCAGCTCCGGGCCGAGGCGGTCGCGATCCTGCGCCAGCTCGACGAGCTCGCGCCGGCGGCCCGGCCGCCGCGGACGGCCAACGTCTAAGCTCTGCTCACGATGGACACGATCTTCTCCGTCCTCCAGGTCGTCATCTCCCTGGTCCTCGTCTTCCTCGTGCTGATGCACTCGGGCAAGGACGCCGGGCTGTCGGGGGCGTTCGGCGTCGGCTCGGGCGCCGGCCCGCTCGGCGGCGGCTCGCTCGTCGAGCGCAACCTGAACCGCTGGACGATCGCCTTCGCCGCGCTCTTCGTGATCAACACGATCCTGCTGCTCAAGCACCCGTGGCAGGCGACGACGGTCGTCCCGAGCAGCAGCACCGTCGGCACGCCCAAGCAGTAGCCCGGCCCGGACGGCGGCCGCCGAGATGAAGATGGTCGTCGCCTACATCCGCCACGAGGCGTTCGAGCCGATTCGGACCGACCTCGTCGCGCGGGGATTCCCGTCGCTGACCATCTCCGACGTCAAGGGCTCCGGCCGCCAGCAGGGGCACAGCGAGCACGAGGTCGAGCCGGCGTCGGCCGAGCACCTGCGCCCGAAGGTCCGCTTCGAGTGCGTGGTGGCCGACCGCGACGTCGACGTGATCGTCGAGACCGTGCTCAAGCACGCCCGGACCGGCCACGTCGGCGACGGCAAGCTGTTCGTGCTGGCCGTGGAGCAGGCCTACCGGATCCGGACCGGCCAGATCGGCGACGACACGCTGCAGGCCGGGTCGCCGCCCGGCCGTTAGAGCCGTCGGCGCAGGGCGAGCACGAGGTCGGCCGACCGCTCGAGCGCGCGCCGGTTCAGGCGCCCGGTCCGCACGGCGGCGCTCAGCGCCCGGGCGGCCGCCGCGCCGTCGGCCTGGCTCTGGGCGAAGAGGAGGAGGTCGACGCCGGCGCGCGTCGCCGCCAGCCCGCGGGTGCCCGGACCGCCGAGGGCGGCCGCGGCCGGGGTGTCGAGGTCGTCGCTGATCGAGACGCCGACGAACCCGGTGCGCCGGAGCTCGTCGGTGGCGATGCGGCGGGAGAACAGCGCCGGCCGGGTGTCGAGCGCCGGGTAGCGAGCCGTCGAGACCATCACCAGGCCGATCCCCGCCCGGGCGACCGCGGCGAACGGGGCCTCGTCGACGGCGCGCAGGACACCGGCCGGCGCGGCGATCCGGTTGATCGCGGTGTCCTCGTTGCCACGGGCGAGGCCGAGGCCGGGAAAGTGCTTGGCCGTGGCCTGCGCCCCGCCGGCGACCAGCCCGCCGGCGAAGGCGACGGCCAGCCGCGAGACGACGGCCGGGTCCGACGAGTACGAGCGCCCGAGCTGGGCCATGATCGTCCCGGGCCGGGCGACGTCGACGACCGGCGCGAGGTCGACGTTGACGCCGACCCCGGCCAGGCTGCGCCCGGTGGCGAGGCCCTCGCGGCGGGCGAGCCCGGCGTCGCCGATCCGCCCGAGCTGGGCCGGCGAGTGGGCGGGCGGGCCGGGCAGGCGCTTGACCAGGCCGCCCTCCTGATCGGTCATCACCAGCAGCGGCGGGTCGCCGCGCGGCCGCGCCGCCTGGAGCGAGGCGGTCAGCGCGCGCACCTGGGCGCGGGAGGCGATGTTGCGGGCGAACAGGATCACCCCGGCGACCTGGCCGGCGGCGACCGACCGCAGCAGCGGGGCCGGCGCCGCGGTCCCGTCGAAGCCGACGATGAGGTGAAGGCCGACCGTCCGGGCCAGGGGCCTCAGGTCGGCGGCCCCCGAGGCGGGGACGAAGCTCGCCATGACGATCAGGAGCACGATCGCCGTGCGGAGGCGCCGGCGCCCGGGCGGGGGCGGGGCGGGGCGCGGCCGGCGGGGGGGCGGGGTCGTCGGGACCACGGCTAGGCGGAGATCGGCACGTGGCCCGGCTGGGCGGCGACGCGGCACAGCCACTGGCCGATGGCCGGGCGCAGGCCGAGGTCGAACTCACCCTCGCCGGCGACGTGGGTGTAGGCGTAGAGGGCGATGTCGCCGATGGTGTACCCGTCGCCGACGAGGAACTCACGCTGGCTGAGGTGGGACTCCATCGTGTCGAGCGCCCGGTGGTTCGACTCGGCCAGGGCCCGGCCGTCGTCGAGGACGAGCACCGGGACGCGCAGGCCCGGGTTCAGGCCGCCGAGGAGCTCGGCTCGGTTGCTCCGGTCGACGACGTCGACCTCGCGCCGCTCGCAGGCGAGGCCCAGGTGGGCGAGCAGGAGCCGGACCTTGTAGCAGTTGCCGGAGACCGGCGAGTCGGAGAGGAGCACGTCTGGCCCGCCGCGGGCCCGCCGCGCTACTTGGCCGCGAGCAGGTCGACGTCGAAGATGAGCGCGGCGTTGGCCGGGATCTTCGGCGGACGCCCGGCGGCGCCGTAGGCCAGCGCCGCGGGAATGATCAGCTCGCGGCGGCCGCCGACCTTCATCCCGAGGAGGCCGCGGTCCCAGCCGGGGATGACGTTTCCCTTGCCCAGGGTGAAGGTGATCGGCGCGCCGTTGTCCCACGACGCGTCGAACTGCTGGCCGTTGGAGTAGAGGACGCCGACGTAGTTGGCGGTGATCGACTGCCCGGCCTTCGCCGCCGTGCCGGTCCCCTTGATCAGGTCGCGGACGACCAGCGTCTTCGGCGCCGGTCCGGCCGGCTTGGCGATCGTCGGCTTCTTGGAGATCGCCGCCGGGACGGGCGGAGACGCCGGGGTGGTGGGGGTCGGCGTCGACGCGGTCGCGGGGGCGGTGTCCGTCTGGGCCGCCGACGGGGCCGGCTGGATCGCGCTGTTGCCGGTCGACGTGCTCGACGAGCCGCAGGCACCGACGAGCGCGGCGACGGCGATCGCGGCGAGGGCGGGCAGGCGGACGCGCATCGGCGGACAGGCTACCTGTTGGCGGCGGCTCAGGCGTAGAAGACCTGATCGAGGCTGCCGGCGTCGTCGGCCGGCTCCCGGCAGGTCGGGCAGTACCAGCGGGCCTCGAGCGGCGTGCCGCAGCTCGCGTGGCGCAGCGGCTCGCCGCCGGCGTGGCGGGCGCCCCAGCCGGCGAGGAGGCGAAGCACCCCGGCGAGATCCTGTCCGGAGCCGGTGAGCTCGTAGAGGAAGCGGACCGGCCGCTCGCAGTAGGGGACGGCGAGCACCACGCCGTCCTGCTCGAGCTGGCGCAGCCGCTGGCTGAGGACGTTCGGCGCGATGCCGCCGACCGCCGCCCCCAGCTCGCCGAACCGGCGCGGGCCGTCGAGGAGGGCGGACGCGATCTCGAGCTTCCAGCGGTCGCCGATGCGGGCCAGCGCCTGGGTCAGGGCCGGCGGGGCGCCGGAGGGCTCGGACGCGAGGGGCACGGGCCCAGTGTAGTGATAAGCTTGTGCCTTGCAAATGGCAACTCTCTTGTCCGAGCTGGAGACGGCGATCGCCGCCGTCGCCCGCGACCAGGGCCCGGCCGTGGTCGGGATCGACCGGCGCAGCGGCCGCGGGACCGCGGTGGTGGTCGCTCATGGACAGGTCATCACCCTGGCCAGCAACCTGCGCGATCCGGCGGCCGACGTGGGCCTTGTGATCGGCGACCGCGTGGTCACCGGGGCGGTGGCCGGCGTCGACGACGCGCTCGACCTGGCCGTGATCCGAGCCGACACCGGCGCGATCGTGCCGCTCGCCTGGGCGCCCACCGCGACCGGCCCGGGCCTCGGCCTCGGCCTCGGCCGGGCGGTGATCGCCCTGGCCAACCCGGGCGGCCAGGGACTGCGAGCGGCGCCGGGCTTCGTCGTGGCCGTCGATCGCCGCTACCGCGGCCCGCGCGGCCGCGTGGTCGGCGGGGCGTTCGAGCACACGGCACCGCTGCCCCGCGGCGCCGGGGGCGGCCCCCTGCTCGACCTGGCCGGCCGCCTGCTCGGGCTGAACGCCGTCCGCGTCCACGGCGGCCTGATCCTCACCCTGCCCGGCGCCGCCGTGGCCGACCGCGCCGGCCGCCTGCTCGCCGCCGACCCCGATCCGACGCCCCAGCTGGGCGTGGCGGTCGTCTCGCCCGACGTCGCCCGGCGGCTGCGCCGGGCGGTCGGGCTGCCCGAGCGCGACGGCCTCCTGATCCAGGGCGTGGCCGCCGGCTCGCCCGCCGACCGGGCCCGGCTGCTCGAGGGCGACCTGATCGTCGCGGCGGGGCCGGCGCCGGTCGATGGCGTCGATGCCCTCTACGCCGCGCTCGACCGCGTCGCTCCGGGCGGGACGATCGACCTGGGCATCGTCCGCGGCGTCGAGGAGCGCACGGTCGCCGTCGCGCTCGGCACCGCGCCGTGAGTCCGCTGGCGCCGACGGAGGCCGAGGCGCTCGACGCCTACTCGACCGTCGTCTCCGGCGTGGCCGAGCACCTGGCTCCGTCGGTGGCCAACCTCCGCCTGACCCGCCGGACCCGCGACGGCGGCGAGGCCGCGGCCGGCGCGGGGAGCGCGGTCGTGCTCACGCCGGACGGCTACCTCCTGACCTGCGCCCACGTCGTCGCCCGGCCGCGCGCCCGCGGGCAGGCGTCCTTCGTCGACGGGCGCGAGCTCAACTTCACCGTCGTCGGCACCGACCCGCTGTCGGAGCTCGCCGTGGTGCGAACCGACGGCGGCGACCTCACGCCGGCCGAGCTCGGCGATGCCGAGCGCCTGCGCGTCGGCCAGCTCGTCGTCGCCATCGGCAACCCCCACGGCTACGCCGGGTCGGTCACCGCCGGCGTGGTCTCGGCTCTCGGCCGGTCGCTCCCCGCCCGGTCGGGCGGCACGGTGCGGACCATCGACGACGTGATCCAGACCGACGCCGCCCTGAACCCCGGAAACTCGGGCGGCGCCCTGGCCGACAGCCGGGGCCGGGTGGTCGGGATCAACACCGCCCTGGCCGGGATCGGCCTCGGCCTGGCCGTGCCGATCAACGCCGCGACCCGGGAGGTGATCGGCGCGCTGATGCGCGACGGGCGCGTCCGCCGGGCCTACCTGGGGATCGCCGGCGGCCCCCGCCCGCTACCGCCGAACGCCCGCCGCGCGCTGGGGATCGAGAGCTGCGTCGAGGTCGTCGAGGTCTCGCCGGCGAGCCCGGCCGAGCACGGCGGTCTGCGCGGCGGCGACCTCATCCACGCCCTGGCCGGCCGTCCCGTCGCCGGCGTGAGCGACATCCAGCGGGCCCTGCGCCCGGAGCTGATCGGCGCGGCCGTCACGGTCGCGGTCTGGCGCGAGGACCGCAGTCTCAGCCTGCGCGTGGTGCCTCGCGAGCTGAGCTGAGGCCCGGCGCCGGCGCGGCGGTCCGGGCGAGGCGCAGGCGGAAGCCCAGCAGCTCGGCGGCGGCGTTCAGGCTGAGCTTGGCCAGGCGGACCGGGCGCAGCGTCGACTCGCCGCCCAGACGCGGGAGGTGGCGGACCGGGACCTCGACGATCGTGCGGCCGCGGACGGCGGCGCCGAGCAGGAGCAGGATCGACGGCACCGCCGGCTCGGCCGGGAACGCCGGGCGCAGCTCCTCCCAGACCTCGCGGCGCAGGAGCTTGAACGGGGCGTTGACGTCGCGCAGCGGGCGGCCCGAGGCCAGGGCGCGGACCGCCCGGCGGGCGAGCCGGTTGAGGGCGATCCGGTGGCCGGGCGAGCGTCGGTCGACGCGATAGCCGGCGACCACCGCGGCCCGCTCGCGCTCGGCCCACAGGGCCCAGAAGTCGGCCGGGGCGATCTCGCCGTCGGCGTCGACCTGGAGGATCCACTCCCCCCGGGCCCGGTCGAGGCCGCGGCGGACGCTCGGCCCGTGGCCGCGGTTGACCTCGGCGTGGATGACGACCAAGCGCGGATCGGCGGCCGCCAGGCGGTCGAGGACGGCGCCGGTGGCGTCGGTCGACGCGTCGTCGACGACGACGATCTCCGCGCTGTGGAGCCGGTCGGCGATCTGGGCGCACAGGTCGCCGACGGCCCGGGCGATGATGGCGCCCTCGTTGAAGGCGGGGAGGACGATCGACAGGATCGGCTCAGGCGGCATGGAGCTCCTCGCGCTCGGCCCCGCCGACCAGGGCGCGGGCGACGTCGATGCCCATCTTCGTGGCGTGGTCCATGTTGCCGAGCTCGTAGCGCCAGGCGCCGAAGCGCCCGCGCGAGTAGATGCCGCGGGCCTCGAGCCAGGGCTGAATGACCGCGAGCGCGGCGTCCCGGCCGCGGGTCGGCACGGGGTAGGCGTAGGGGATGGTCTCGCAGTGGACCGAGGCCACCTCGGCGTCGCCGGCCACGACGCCGGTCCGGCGCAGGGCGGCCTCGACGCGCTCCTCGAGGCCGGCGCGCGGCTCGGGCTTGTACCCGGAGAATGAGGTCTCGGTCATGTAGGAGCAGAACCGGCCGGTGTCGGCGCCGGGGACGTTGGCCGGGCTGTACTTGGCGAAGTTGGTCGCCCGGTAGAAGGGGACCGCCGGGTCGGGGAAGTACATCCACGACCGGTCGTCGACCAGCGGCCGGCGGTAGCCGACGCCGACCATGTGGACGCTGTTGTGCTCGAGCGCCGCCGCGGCCGCGCGCACGGCATCGGGGCAGTCGACGAGCGACGCCACGAGCAGGTCGACGGGCATGGTCGAGACCAGCGCGTCGTACGGCTCGGCGCTGCCGTCGGCGCACCGGGCGACGCGGGCGTCGGCGTCGACGGCCACCACCTCGCGCCGGTAGCGCAGGCCGTCGCCGAGGGTCTGGGCGATCCGCCGGTAGAGCTCGCCCGTCCCGCCGGCGGCCGGAAAGGCGAACGTGTTGTTCGGCCCCCAGGCGACGTCGTCCTCGCCCGTGGCGATCGCCCGCAGGACCCGGTCCCGGTCGACGACCGAGACACGCTCGGCGATCCAGTCGCTGGCCATCAGCTCGGCCGGCGTCGCCCAGACCTTGAAGTTGTAGGGGCGCATGAAGTGGCGGACGATGCCCGGGCCGAACGTGGCCGCCATCCACGTCTGGAAGTCCATCGTCGGTGTGCCGCCCGGCGCGGCCAGCACGCCGGCGACGCACTCGTCGCGGATCGCCGCCGGCAGGCGGTGGACGTTGTTCTGGAACGGATAGGGGACCCACCGGCCGGCGCAGCGGACGTAGGAGGAGCGGTCGTGGTGGAGCAGATCATCGCCCATCACCTCGGCCAGCAGGGCGTCGAACTCGCCGTAGTGGCTGAACACGACGTGGCCGCCCAGGTCCCAGGTGAAGCCCTGGCCATCGACGACCGACGACGCCAGCCCGCCGGCCCGGTCGCCGCGTTCGAGCAGGACCCAGTCGTCGTGCTGCAGGCGGCCGAGCTCGCGCGCGCAGGCCAGCCCGCACGGGCCTGCGCCGACGATCACCACGCGCTGACCGGCCGGGCGCATCGGCCGAGTATGGCCCCGGTCCGCGGGCGCCCGGCCGGCGGCGGCGGGCGGTTAACCCGATCGCAACGGCGCGGTCAACCGATGGCAACGAGGTAGGCCTGGTCGCCCAGGGAGGTGAAGCGCAGGCCGGCGCGGTGGGTCAGGCAGACGCGCCCGACGCACGGCGACTGGTCGGCGAAGGCCACGAACAGATAGCGCAGGTGATGAGCGCGCAGGACGCGGCGGGTGACCCTGGTCGGATCGTCGAAGGCGACCAGGCGGCGGGCGAGCGGCTCGCCGAAGAGCAGGTAGTCCTCGAGGTTGTCCTGGGCGATGAAGCCGAGCGCCGTGTGCGGCCCGAGGATGGCGCCCAGCCGGCGCAGCGGCCCGAGCAGGGTGTCGTCGTCGAGCGTCTGCTGGCCGAGGCGGTCGAGTGAGAAGATCGACGGGACGCTGCCGCCGGCCAGCACCGGCTTGTAGCTCTCGTGCAGGAGCGCGGCGGGCAGCGTGGCCGCGAGCAGGGCGACGGTGGCCAGCGCCGCCAGCCGCCGGCCGTGCAGGAGGCCGAACAGGGGCGCGGCCAGGGCGGCCGCCGGCATGAGGTAGCGCCCCGACTCGGGGTTGTAGCCGAGGGCCAGCGAGTAGGCGGCGAAGTAGCTGACGGCGCAGAGCGCGAGCAGCCGCTGCCACCGCCGGGCGCGGGGCGAGGCGATCGCGACGGCGAGCAGCGGCAGCAGGACGAAGAGGCCGACCAGCCCGTAGGCGCTCGAGTCGGCGTTGGCGAAGCTCGCGATCGCCGGCGACGGGGCGTCGAAGTAGCTGCCGTGGAGGCCCTTGAACAGCGATGCGACGACCGTCTCGGCCGGATCGGAGACCCAGTCGGGCACGGGCAGGTCCGGCGCCTCGACCATGTTCCAGGCCGTCCGGGCGGCGTCGAGGAGCGGCCCGGCCTTGATGAAGTCGCCGTTCGGCGTGCCCGAGAAGCCGGTGAGCGTGTGCGTGTTGAGCTCGTTCTGGACGTAGTTGAAGCTGCCGAGGGCAAGGACGGCGGCGACGGTGGCGGCGGCGCCGAAGGCGACGAGGCGCAGCGGCGGCCCCGTCGCGCGGAGCGTCGCCCCGAGGATCAGCACGGCGGCCGGCGCGATGAAGACGAAGTCGAGCTTGGTGCCCACGGCCAGGCCGGTGGCGAGCGCCGCCACGAGCAGCGGCGCGCGCGCCCGCGCCCGCAGGCCGGTCACGGCGAAGACGAGCGCCGCCGTCAGGAGGAAGGTCAGCAGCAGGTCGTTCTGGGTGGTGGCCGACTGGATCAGCGGGACGGGCAGCAGGGCGAAGACGGCGGCCGCGAAGGCGGCCTGCGTCCGGGCGAGGCCGACCATCCGGGCGCCGGTGAAGATCATCGCCATCGTCCCGAGCATCGCCAGCCACTGGACGATCTGCGCGTAGGCGTCCGAGCGCGAGAGCGCCATCGTCCAGGCGACGAGGAGCTCGGCGTTCGGCGGATGCGACTGGGTGGGGTCGTCGAGCGAGCCCGGGAGGTACTGGAGCGCCGTGTGGTACTGGACCCAGTAGGCGGCCCGCGGCAGGTGGTAGGCGATGCTGTCGGTCTCGTTGGGCGCGACCGCGACGGCGAGGACCGCTTGGAGGCCGAGGCCGGCGACGACGAGCGCGACGAGCAGGGCGAGCAGCGGCTGCGCCCGGGCCAGGCGCAGGAGCGCCCGCGGCGGCGGCGGGCGAAACGACGGCGGCCGCGGGCGGCCGCAGGCGACCCAGGCGGCGAGCGCGGCCAGGAGCCCGAGCCCCTGGGCGCCGAGGAGGGCCGGCCCGGTCAGCGCCCGGAACAGCGACAGGACGATCGACTCGCCGACGACGACTGCCGCGGCGAGGACGAGGCAGGCGGCGACGAACGGGGCCCGCCCGGTGATGCCGAGGGCGGCGGCGAGGGCGACGGCGGTCGCGGCCAGGAGCGCGGTGCCGAGGAGGAGCGGCCAGAACGCGGTCGACACGCTCCAGTGTCGCAAAAATCGGGATTGGGTCGGCCGCGGGGCGGGCATACCGCTGCCGTGGCCCGCGGACGCGCAGAGACCGGCAGCATGGTGGCCGTCGCCGGCGGCATCCTCCTGATCGTCAGCCTGTTCCTCGACTGGTACAAGCTCGCGAACTTCACGGTCACCGCCTGGACCGCCTTCGAGGTCTGGGATCTCGTGCTCGCGGCGCTCGCGCTGGCGGTGATCGCCGGGGCGGCGACCGACCTCGGCTGGTGGCGGGGCCCGACCATATCGATCGGTCCCGCCGTCCTGGGGGTCGCCGCGGTCGTGATCGTCGCCTCGCAGCTCATCGACCCGCCGCCATCCGTGCTCCACAGCGTGACCGGGAGCGGCGGCTGGATCGGCCTGGTGGGGGCCGTCCTCATGGCCGCCGGCCCGCTCTTGGCCGAGTCGCGGGTGAGCGTCTCCCTCGGTGGCCCCGGAGCGCGTCCCGGCCGGCGTCCGCGCGGGGGGCCGGCCGAGGTTCCCCTGGCCGGAGGACCGCGTCGGACGGTGCCCGTCGAGCCGCCGGTGGCCGGCCGTCGCTACGTCGACGAAGCCGACCTCGGCCCGCCGCCGCCGCCGCCGCCGCGGCTCTGAATCTGCCGTCCGCCCGGCTCGGCTGAGGAGGTCCGGGTCGGCCCGCGGCCGCGGCGGGGCCCGAGCCGGGCCGTCAGGCCAGCGACCAGAACCCGTCCCAGCCGACGTGCTGCTCGACGGCGACGCGGCCGAGGGCCTCGCGCGCCGGATTGAACGGCAGGCCGCAGATCATCGCGACCTCCTGGGTGGCCAGGGGCACGCCGGCCCAGCGCAGGACCTCGGCGACCGTCTGCGGCGCCTCGCGGCGCTCGGCAGCGGGGAGGAGGTTGGCCAGGACGACGTCGTAGACGGGGGCCGGCTGGAAGCCGGGGATCACCACCGGCTCGGCGCCGTCGGTCGCGACCTCGTAGGACGGGCAGGTGTAGCGGCGTCCGCCCGACCAGCCGGCGAGCTTGTCGTCCTGGGCGAGGCCGGCGGCCGCGGGGTGGCGGGCGGCGTCCATGTCGGCGGCCAGGGCGTCGCCCACCGCCGGCGACGCGAGCCACCGGTCGAGGTCGGACGGGTCGATGCCGGCGTCGACCGCGGCGGCCGCGATCGTCTCGGGCGCGTCGAGCAGTTGGCCGGAGAAGTGGCGGACGCGCAGGTGACGCAGAAGGCTCCGCTCGCGGTCGGGCGCGCCCAGCCGGGTGGCGACCACCGCCCGGCAGGCCGGCACCGTAGCGGCCATCCGCGGGCGGATCGACGTGTCGATCGGCATATGGTGCTCGCTCGACAGCTTGGCGAACGTCTGCGCCTGCTTCTCGGGGGTGAAGCCCTTGTCGAGGTAGTCGTCCGTTGTCTCGGCCAGCCCCACCATCCGCGGGCGCCAGTCGATCTGGTCGCCGTAGATCCAGTCCAGGCGCAGGCGGATCGGCTCGGCCGAGAAGGCGAACGGGCAGCCGGGATCGGTGAACTCGGTGATCGTCAGCGGGGCCATCACGCCGCCGCCAGCGGGTCCAGGCGCGGCATCAGCGGGCCGACGAGGCCGGCCCGCAGGCCGCGGGGACCGGCCAGTGCCTCGAGCATCAGGGCGGTGTCGGCGATCGCCACGCCGGTCAGGTGGGACTCGCGGGCCGCGAAGTCGTCGACGATGGCCTCGAGCGCCGCGCGGTAGCCGCCGGCGTCGCCGTCGGCCAGGGCAACGATCGCCGTGGCCGTGCGCTCGAAGGCGGGCGACGCGCCGCGCATCAGCGCCGCCCACGCCTCGGCCCGGCGATCGTGGCCGAGCACGAGCGCGGCGATCGCCTGGGCGTAGGCCGCCGTCGGCGACGCGGCCTCGCCGTGCTCGAGGGTTCGCTCGACGTACTCGGCCTCCGGCGTCCCGCCGCCGGCGAGGATCGCCGCCTTGAGCATGCCGACCAGGCGTCCGAAGCTCGTGGGCGACGCGGCCTCCCACGAGGCCCGGTAGCTCGCCACCGCCTCCTCCCAGCCGGCGCGGCTCGCCGCCCGGTCGCCGGCCAGCGCCGCCCGGTGGGCGACGCCCTCGTGGGCGATCGCCGCCGACATCAGCTCGCGATGGACCTCGGTCGCCACCCGCTCATGATCTCACGCCGCCCCGCCCGCCGGGCCGCGGGCGTCCGTCTCGCCCCCGCCGGCACCGACGTCGCTCTCGGCCGACTCGGGCTCGCCGGCGGGCACGTCGTCGGGGACGACCGACTCCGGCCCGTCCTCCGGCAGCTGGTCCGACCGCTTGGGGCGCTCCTCGTCCGTGGTCATCCGGGTCACCTCCCGCGTTGGGTCTCCTGGCCGCGGCCCTACCCGCTCGCTTCCGATCCCACGCGGGTCGACCGGCGGGGACCGCTCCAAAGCCCACCCCAGGTCAACCCGGCGGCGCCAGCTCCCCCGCGGCGATCGGGCAGTCGAGGCGGTTGACCCCCGACGGGAGCGGGCAGCTCCAGGCCGGGTCGTAGGCGCACGACGGGTTGTAGGCGAAGTTGAAGTCGAGCGTCAGGTCGCCGCCGAGGTCGGCCCCCTTGATCGTGTCGAGCAGGTAGCGCCCCCCGCCGTAGGTGCTCTCGCCGCTCGTCCGGTCGCTGAAGGACAGGAAGACGCCGCCGGCGTAGCCGTGGAGCCAGTGGAGGTCCAGGGTGCGCGGCGCCCCCGCCAGCGGGAACTCGGCCCGGGCGAAGCGGGTGAACGTGTAGCGCGCCCCATCGCCCGCGGCCAGCTCGACGACCACCGGCTCGGCCGGGCGCACCGCCGCCTCGACGCGGGCCGCCGGGTCGTAGTCGTAGACGGGGAGGCCCGCGAACGCCGCCCGGGCCGCCGGCGGCAGCGGCGAGGCCGGGTGCTCGGCGAACAGCTCGTCGCGCGCCGCCCGCCAGCGCCGCCAGCCGGCCGCCGGGTCGTCCGCCGCCCGAACCTCGGCGTAGAGCTCAGCCACCCGCCGGCGCCAGTCGAGCAGGACCAGCCGGTCGAGCTCGGTCACTCCGCCTTGGGCCGGGCCAGCACCTGGTAGACGTTGGTGAAGCCGACGTCGAACCCGTGCCGGGCGGCCCGCAGGTAGAGCCGCCAGATGCGCGTCCGCTCGGCCCCGGCGTAGCGCTCGGCCTCGTCCAGCCGGGCGTCGAGGCGGTCGTGCCAATGGCGCAGGGTGACCGCGTAGTCGCGGCCGAAGCCCTCGACGTGGTGGGTCTCGAAACCGGCCCGCTCGAGGGCGAGCTGGATCCGCGACAGGGGCAGGGGCTCGCCGTCGGGGAAGACGTAGCGCGTCGAGAAGATGTCCTCGAGCGGATCGTCGTCCGGGCTGAGCACGGCGATCCCGTGGTTGAGGAGCCGGCCGGTGGGCTTGAGCAGGCGGCGCAGCGTCTCGGCGTAGCGGTCGATCTGGTTCTCACCCACGTGCTCGACCATGCCGATGCTGGCGATCGCGTCGAACGGATCGTCGCTGCACTCGCGGTAGTCGGCCACGCGGATCTCGATCTGGTCCGACAGCCCGGCGGCGGCGATCCGCTCGCGTCCGAGGGCGGCCTGCTCGTCGGAGATCGTGATCCCGACCACGTTGGCCCCGTACTCGCGGGCCGCGTGGACGGCGAAGCTGCCCCAGCCGCAGCCGACGTCGAGGACGCGGTCGCCGGGCTTCAGGGCGAGCTTGGTCGCCACCAGGTCGAGCTTGGTCCGCTGGGCCTCCTCGAGCGTCTCGGCCCCGCGCGAGAAGATCGCGCAGCTGTAGGTCATCGACGCGTCGAGGAAGAGACCGAAGAAGTCGTTGCCGACGTCGTAGTGGTAGCGGATCGCCGCTTTGTCGCGGTCGACCGTGTGGCGCTCGCCCTCGAGGATCAGCTCGAGCTCCGGGGTCTTCGGCAGCGCCCACGGCCGGCACGAGCTGACGGCGGCCGCGAGCAGGCGGACCTTGTCGGTCAGGCCGACCGGCGGCGGCTCCCACGTGTCGACGACGACGAACGCCGCGTCGAGGTCGTCGACGGTCAGGATGCCCTCGACGTAGGCCCGGCCGAGGCCGAGCTGGTCGGGCGCGCGGAGGAAGTGGGCGACGGCGGCCGGGCTGGACGCCCGGAACTCGGGCGAGCCGGGGACGGTCGCCGGCAGCGTGCTGCCGTCCCACAGGCAGAGGTTGAACGGCCGCTCGGGGAACGCGCGCTCGAGCGAGTTGCGCAGGAAGGCGGTGCCGAGGTGGCTGAGGCGCTGCGGCGCGGCCGTGGGCATACGAAGGTCCATCGCGACGGTAGTTCTACCCGACGGCCGGCGTCAGCGCCCGGGCGGGCGCCAGGCGCGCATCGTGCACTGCGTCTGGTCCGGCGTCAGGGCCGGGCGCGGGAGCGGCGTCGGCTCGTCGCGCCGCGTGCGCAGGCCGTCGATGACGATCCCCAGATAGCGCCGCCACAGCTCCGGGTCGACGTCGCGCGTGCACTCGCTCAGCGAGCCGAGCATCAGCTGGAGCAGCGGCAGGTCGCTCGGCTCGACATCGGCGCGCAGGCTGCCCTGGGCCTGGGCCCGCTCGACCAAGGCGACCATCCGCGGCAGCATCAGCTGGCGGGCGCGGTCGCACCGCTCGAGGCCGTGGGTGCCCGACAGGGCGACCTCCTTGAAGCCGCGGTCGCGCGCGTGGCCCTCGGTCGCCAGCTCGAGGCACGCCAGCAGGCCGGCCCAGGCGTCGTCGAAGGCGAGGCATTCGTCGGCCATGGTCACGAAGGCGTTGATCTGGTCCTCGAAGAGGGCCTCGATCAGCAGCTCCTTGTCCGGGAAGCGCCGGTAGACGGTGCCGACCCCGACCCCGGCCCGGTGGGCGATCTCGTCGAGGGTGACCGACAGGCCCTCCTCGGCGAAGGCGCCGCGCGCGGCCTCGAGGATGCGCTGGCGGTTGCGCTCCGCGTCGCGGCGCAGCGGGCGCTCGGGGCTGGTCGTCGGGGTCGTCATGACAAGCGCTTCAGGAAAAGTGGAGACAACCTCTCCACTTCTGTGGTACGGTTTGCCCAGAAGCTGAGAACCGTCCTCCACTTGGAGCGTAGCACTCCACTTAGTCCGAAGCGAGGTTGTGCCCATGCCGGAAGCCCACGTCAACCCTCACCACGCCAAGCGCTGGCTGATCCTGCTCGTGATCGCCGTCGCCCAGCTGATGGTCGTGCTCGACGCGACCGTGGTCAACATCGCCCTGCCATCGGCTCAGAAGGCGCTCGCCTTCACCAACGACCAGCGGCAGTGGATCGTCACCGCCTACGCCCTCGCCTTCGGCAGCCTGCTCCTCCTCGGCGGGCGGATCGGCGACCTCTTCGGACGCAAGAAGACGCTGATGATCGGGCTGCTCGGCTTCGCCGGGGCCAGTGCCCTCGGCGGTTTTGCCCAGAGCTTTGACGTCCTCGTCGCCGCCCGGGCCCTCCAGGGCGTGTTCGGCGCGCTGCTGGCACCGGCCGCCCTGTCGATCCTGACCACCACGTTCCTCGACCCCGGCGAGCGGGCCAAGGCGTTCGGGGCGTTCAGCGCCGTGGCCGTGGCCGGGGCGGCTCTCGGCCTGATCCTCGGCGGCGTGCTGACCGAGTACCTGAGCTGGCGCTGGTGCCTCTACGTGAACCTCCTGATCGCCATCCCGGCCACGTTCGCCACGTTCGCCCTCCTCCACAACGAGGTCCCGGCGCACCGGCCGCGGATCGACATCCCCGGCACCGTGACGGCCTCGGCGGGTCTGTTCGCGATCGTCTACGGCCTGGCCAACGCCCAGACCCACAGCTGGAGCGCCCCGCTCACGGTGGGGATGCTCGCCGCCGGGGCGGTTCTCCTCGCCGGCTTCGTCGTCATCGAGAGCCGCATCAGCCACCCGCTGCTGCCGCTTCGGGTGGCGGTCGACCGCGACCGCGGCGGTTCGTTCCTCGCCATGTTCCTGTCCGGCGCCGGGATGTTCGGGATCTTCCTGTTCCTGACCTACTACATGCAGCAGACCCTCGGCTTCACGCCGGTCAAGACCGGGCTGGCCTTCCTGCCGATGACGGCCACGATCGTGCTCAGCGCAACGCTCGGCTCGACCCGGCTGCTCCCGCGGGTCGGCCCGCGGCCGCTGATCGGCGGCGGGATGCTGGTCGCCTCGGCCGGCATGCTGTCGATGACCGGCATCGGCGTCGGCACCGCCTACGCGACGCACGTCCTCCCCGGTCTGCTGATCATGGGGGCCGGCCTCGGCCTCGTCTTCAGCTCGGCGATGGCGACGGCCACGTTCGGGGTCGATCCGGCCGATGCCGGCGTCGCGTCGGCGATGGTCAACACCATGCAGCAGATCGGCGGGTCGATCGGCACGGCCCTGCTGAGCACCCTGGCCGCCTCGGCGGTCACCAGCCAGCTTGCCGGTCTCGCCGGTCGCCCGAGCCAGCTCGCGCTGGCCGGGGCCTCGGTCCACGGCTATACGACCGCCTTCTTCTGGGCGGCCGGGTTCTACGCCGGCGGGGCGATCATCTGCGCGGCGCTCCTGACCACCAAGAGCCGGGCGGTCGGCCTGGTCGGCGCCGGCGAGCCGGTGCTCGCCGCCGGCTGACCGCCCGGACGCCTCGTCGGCGGCCGGCGCACCGATCCGTGTGCCGGCCGCCGCTCGGCAGGGCGCGCGCTCCGCGGCCGGGGGGGACGGGCCGGGCGCGACGCCAGGGCGGGGGCCGGGGCGGGACGGGCTTGCGGCCGGGGCGCAAGGGGGCAGGGACCGGGGCGGGACGGGCTTGCGGCCGGGCGCGAGGGGGTGGGGGGGCCGGGGCGGGACGGGCTTGCGGCCGGGCGCGAGGGGGTTGGGGGGCCGGGGCGGTTCAGTCGGCGCTGCGGATTGGCCGCGGGCCAGCCCGGGTAGGGTGGACGGCGCACCAGGCAGGGGTCGCGGTTCGGACCCCGGGCTCGGCCGGTGTCCGCGGCCGGGGGCACCGGTCAAGTCGGCGAGGGAGGCTCTCCATGAGGAGTCGATTGGTGGCGGTCGTTCTGGCCGTCTCGTTGTGTCTGGCGGTCGTCTCCGGCTGTGGGTCGAGCGGCGGTTCGGGGAGTCGCCACACCGTGCTCAAGTCGGTCGGCGGCGCCCTGGTGATCCACCACGTGCTCAAGAAGCGCGGGTCCAGCCACGCCCTGCTGAAGTCGGTGGCGGCCGGCGCGGTGATCCACCACGTGCTCAAGCGGAAGTAGGGACCGGAGCGCCCGGCCCATCTCGCCCTTCAGGATCCGGCCGACCGTGCCGTTAACGAACATATGGGCGGCCGCGTCAAGGATGACGCGACCGCCCACCACGTCCGTCGGTACAACTAGGAGGTGACGGCCTCCCGCGCCGGCTCGAGGGCCCGGTCGAGGACCTCGTCGACCGTCATCACCGGGTGGAACTCCATCTGGGCGCGGACATCAGCGGGGATCTCGTCGATGTCGCCGCGGTTGCGCTCCGGCAGGATCACGTCGGTCAGGCCGGCGGCGTGGGCGGCGAGCACCTTCTGCTTGAGCCCGCCGATCGGCAGCACCCGCCCCTGGAGCGTGACCTCACCGGTCATGCCCACCGTGTGGCGGACGGGCCGGCCGCTGAGCAGCGACGCCAGGGCCGTGACCATCGTCACGCCGGCGCTCGGTCCGTCCTTGGGAATCGCGCCGGCCGGGACGTGGATGTGGAACTCCTGGTCTTCGAATGCCGTCTCGTCGATCCCCAGCCGGTCGCTGTGACCGCGGACGTAGGAGAGGGCGATACGAGCCGACTCCTTCATCACGTCGCCGAGCTGTCCGGTCAGGACGAGACCGCCCTTGCCCTTCATCCGGGTGGCCTCGACGAAGAGGACGTCGCCGCCGGCGCCGGTTACGGCCAGGCCGGTGGCCACGCCGGGGATCGCCGTCCGCACGGCCGACTCCTGGAAGAACTTCTGCCGGCCGAGAGCGTCGCGGACGGTGTCGATGTCGATCGTCACCGGCGCGTGCGCCTGGCCCGAGGCGATCCTCGTGGCGGTCTTGCGCAGCACGGTACCCAGTTCTCGCTCGAGGTTGCGCACGCCGGCCTCGCGCGTGTACTCGCTGACGATCGTGCCGAGCACGCCGTCGGAGATCATCGTCTCGTCCTCGACCAGGCCGTTGCGGTCGCGCTGGCGCGGGTAGAGGTAGGTCCGGGCGATCGCCAGCTTCTCCTGGCTGGTGTAGCCGTCGAAGCGGATGACCTCCATTCGGTCGAGCAGCGGCCCGGGGATGGTGTCGATCTGGTTGGCCGTGGCGATGAAGATCACCTGGCTGAGATCGAGCTCGACATCGAGGTAGTGGTCGCGGAAGCTGTGGTTCTGCGCCGGGTCCAGCACCTCGAGCAGCGCGGCCGACGGGTCGCCCCGCCAGTCGGCGCCGACCTTGTCGACCTCGTCGAGCAGGATCACCGGGTTCATCGTCCCGGCGTCGCGCAGGGCCCGCACCAGGCGACCGGGAAGGGCGCCGATGTAGGTCCGCCGATGCCCGCGGATCTCGGCCTCGTCGCGGACGCCGCCGAGGGACATGCGGACGAACTCGCGTCCGGTCGCCCCGGCGATCGACTCGCCGATCGACGTCTTGCCCGTCCCGGGAGGTCCGACCAGGGTCAGGATCGCGCCCGATCGCGGGTCGGCCTCGATGCCGCGGTCCTGGCGAAGCTTGCGCACGGCCAGGTACTCGGTGATCCGGTCCTTGACGTCCTCGAGGCCGTAATGGTCGGCGTCGAGGTGCTCACGCGCGGCGACCGGGTCGAGGCGCTCGTCCGAGCGCTTGCTCCACGGCACGGCGATCAGCCAGTCGAGGTAGCTGCGAATCATGCTCGCCTCGCCCGACTGCTCGCCCATCCGCTCGAGCCGGCCGAGCTCCTTGAGCGCCTGCTCCTTGGCGGCCTCCGGCATGTCGGCGGCCTCGATCTTCGTGCGGTACTCGTCGGCGACCGAGCCTTCGTCGTCGCCAAGCTCCTTGCGGATCGAGTCCATCTGCTGGCGCAGGAAGTACTCCCGCTGCTGCTTCTGGGCCCCGCCCTCCATGTCCTCGCGGATGCGCTTGCGGACCGAGAGCTCGGTCAGGCGCTCGCGCTGGAGGGCGACGGCCAGCTCGAGGCGCTCGGTCACGTCGGTCTTCTGGAGCAGCTGGACCTTCTGCTCGTAGCTCAGGTCGGGCGAGTAGCCGGCCGAGTCGGCCAGCGGCCCGGGCTCGACGATCGCCCGCAGGAACGCCGCGACGCGGCCGTCGTCGCCGCGGATCTCGAGGATCTCCTCGACCACGGCCCGGTACTCGCGAGCCAGTTCGCGCGTGTGGCCGTCGACCGGAACGCTGTCCGGCCGCTCGTCGACCTCGGCCCGAAGCTCGCCATCCGGGCCGGACACGGCGGCGCCGATCAGCGCCCGGTGCAGACCGGTCAGGGTGACGCCCTGGGCGCCGACGGGGAGGCGGACGCGCTCGGAGACCTCGGCGACGATGCCGATGTCGGCGAAGCGGCCGTCATGGCGGGGCACGAGCACGACACGCTCATCAGATCCGACCTTGACGGCCAGCGTGATCCCCATGCCGGGGAAGACGACGGCGTCGTCCAGCGGAATCAGTCTCAAAGAAGCCACTTGCATCCACTCCATTCTTCGCCGGCCCGCGTCTGCTGCGGTCCCGGCCTCAAGTCTCCTTACCAAACGTAAGGAACTATACCAGGAGTGGTTGCGGACGCAAGTACCTTTGATCGGGTCGAGGCCGCGACGGTCATTGTTGGGGAGCGTCACCTTCGAGCCAGCCTGAGCGCAGCGGCTTTCGGGCTGCACGGCGGCGTAGCGGCCGTGGCGGTCGACGATCGGGTTCCAGCTCGTTGGCCGGGGTGACCGTGAGCGCGGGCCGGGGCCGGTGGGCCTCCGGGCGAGGGGGCCTCAGGAGGGTCCTCCGCAGGGGACTGAGCTCATCGACTGGGCACGAGTCCCCGGTGCCCTGGCCGGTCGAGCGTCGGCGGCGATCGGCGCCGACGCGCCGATCAGGGTGAAGCCCTCCACCTGCACCCGTTCCTGGTGAGCCGCGGGGACGAGCAACGAGGACGGAGCAGGGGAGTGGCCGCCTCGACTGAAACCTAGCTTAGACTGCTAAGTTAGCATGCTAATATGATTCTTGTGTCGAGCCCGCTGAGCCACGACCTGCACAAGTTGACCGCCCGGCTCGATCGAGCGGCCGACGGCCTGCTCCGCAGGCACGAGGGGGTGTCCTACTCGCGGTTCCTCTCCTTGTTCGCCGTCCGGCAGGGGGCGGCCAGCCAGCGCGAGCTGGCCAGATGGCTGGGGCAGACGGAACCGTCGACGAGTCGGATGGCGGGCGTGCTCGCCGCGGAAGGCTTGCTCGAGGTGACCGCGGTCGCCGGGATGGGCAATCGTCGGCGGCTGCGGCTCACCGACGAAGGCAGCGACCTGGTCGAGCGTTGCGGCCGCCTGCTCGAAGGTCGTTTCGAAGAGTTGGTGCGCCGCAGCGGCGTCCCCTACGCGTCCTATCAGCGCGATACGCGGCGACTGCTCGATCAGCTCGATGCGGAGCAGGAAGCACCAGCGAGACCCGGGGGCGCGGCATGACGGCGCGCGGGCAGGCGAGTCCGCGCGTGGCGTCGGCGATCTCCGCCGACGCGACGCCGATCAGCTACTCCTCTGTGGGTGACGGTCCAGGCCTGATCGTCGTCGGCGGGGTCCTGAGCGCCAGCGCCAACTACATCGCGCTGGCCCGCGCCCTCGCTGGCAACTTCGAGGTCCACGTCATGGACCGCAGAGGCCGGCCGGACAGCGGACCGATGCGTGGAGGGCACTCGATCGACGATGAATGCGCTGACCTGCTCGCCGTCGCTGCCGCCACCGGCGCTACCGCCGTGTTCGGCCACAGCTTCGGTGGCCTCGTCGCGCTCGAGACCGCCCGCCGGCACCCCGTCTTCGAGCGGCTCTTCGTCTACGAACCTGGCGTGCCGATCCGCGGGCAGTTCGACCTCCGCTGGCTTGACGCCTACCAGGAACGCCTGGAACGCGGTGACCGCCGCGGCGCCTTTGCCGGGATGGTCAAGCACGCCGGCTTCGCCCCCCGACCGCTCGGCGTCATGCCGCTGTGGTACGTCCGAGCCGTGCTGCGCCTGGCTATCGGCCCCCGACGGTGGGCGACGATGGACCGACTGCTCGAGGCCAATCTCGTGGAGCATCGCATCCAAGCCGCTCTCGACGCGCCTACTGCCGAGCGCTTCTCGTCGATCGCCGCCCGGACGGTTCTGCTCGCGGGAACCGAGAGCCCGGGCATGATCGGACGAGAACTCGTGACCGAACTCGCCGAGGCGATCCCCGGCAGCAGCGCCGCGGTCCTCTCCGGACTTGGCCACCTCGCCCCCGAAGAGCGACCGAGCGAGATCGCTCAAGCGATTCTCACGCAGGAGGCATCGTGCTCAGCCTGAGCTGCCGTCGGTCGGTATGACCCGCCAATTCGCCGGACCGCCCGCAGGGCGGCCGCCAGGGCAGTCGTTCCAGGCAGAGGCACCGATTCTGGATTGGCCTGGGAGCCAGCCGGACGACGGCCGAAGGTCATCCCCCGTCCGCATGGAGGGATCGGGCTCAGTCAACAGAAATGCTCTCGAAGCCGCGCGTCCGTCGGCGGTGTAACCAAGGCATGGCCGGCCCCTGGAGGGCCACCGCCGGCCGCCGGCGACCAGCGTCGCCAAGCTGGAGCCATACCGCAGAGAATAAGCCTCCAATGACCCGGAGGACTACGTCGCACCCCCGCCGGGTCCTGAGGTCACCGGGTCCCCGGCTTGGGCCTCCCCTCCTCCACCACGGGGGCTTCACCGGCCATGGGCGCATCCAGCCTGAGCCCCGGCGCCTCGCCGAGGCGAATGTCCTCGACGACGACTGACGGCCCCCTCGCCGGCGCGGCGCCACGACGCGCGGGCGCCGGACCCGCGCCGACCGGCCGGCACCCACCGCGCGGCCGCCGCCGCGGAGGCCGGTGCTCCCGGCTCCGGTGCAACCTTGGGCGTCGTCCCGCGTTTGTACGATGGCCGTGCGCCAGCGCACGACGATCCCACGATCAGGAGAAACGATGCAGAGGATGGCCACCGCCCCGACCGTTCCCACCCGTCCACGAGCCCGCGTGCGCCCGACCGTGGCCCTCGCCCTCGTCGGCGCCGCCGGCCTCCTCGGACCCGTGGCCGCCACCGGCGCTCCGGCGCGCGCCGCCGCCGGTCCGACCACCCACTTCTCCGGCCAGATCACCGCCGCGAGCGGGCGCTTCGCCAACTTCCACGGCACGGTTCGGATCGTCCTGCACGCCGCGACGACGGCAACCGTGACGCCCGGACCCGCACCCAGCCCGCAGCCGCTCGGTTTCACCCTGACCCTCTCCGCACCGTCCTGCTCGGCCCAGCACTTCAAGGCGCCACGGCGGTGCGCGTCGCTCCACGGGACCGTGACCGGGACCGCCCTGGCCGCGCGGCACAATCCGGATGTCGGGACGACCTTCGCCCTCAGCGGCAGCGGCCGCATCGCTCCGCTCGGCGCCGTGTCGATGTCGGGCATCACCAACAGCCTCGGCTTCATCGCCCACGGGCGGTTTCCGCTCACCGTGCGCCTGCGCACGAGCAGCGGCCGGATCACGATCACCGCGCGGAGCCCGCTCGTGAACGGCTTCAGCTCTCCGTTCTGATGGCGGCTCGCCCGCCAGGCGCCCGACCGGCGGGCCTCGTCCGGCCGGGCGTCTCGCGGCGGCGCACGCCTGGTTCACCTCGACAGAAAGGCCCCAAGTGAGCGAGCCCGAGCCGGGCGACATGCACGACGACATCACCCGCGAGCTCCAACGGCTGTTCCCGCCCGACCGGATGCAGCGCATCGTCGACGGGCTCGGCCTGGTCGGCACCGAGGAGGACTTCGACTACCTCGGCGACCTGATCAGCGCGGTCTTCACCCGGGGCATCGAATTCGGCGCCGTCGAGGTCGCCGCCCAGCAGATCGAAGCCGGCGCCGAGGTCCACCCGCAGATCGAGATCGTCCACGTCGAGCTGCCCTAGCTCCAGGCCCCGCTCTGGGACCGCTCTCACACAGCCCGGGCGGCCGGTGGCCTAGCCTCCTGGCACGGGTTTGCCGGGTCCAAGCAGGAGGCAGGACGATGACCAAGGCTCTGAAGGCGGCGCTCGCCGCGATGGCGGCCGTGGCCGGCGTCCTGATCGCGGCGGTTCCGGCTGCCCAAGCGGTGATCGTGCGGCTGCCCGACGGGCAGGCCAAGAGCTACCAGCCGCTGCGTGGGACCCCGCGGCCGTTCGACTCCTGCTTCCTGAACCTCGACTACAGCGGCGGCCCCGTGATGGCGTCGAACACTGAACTACACCGTCTTACTGGGCCCCGTCGGGGGCGCCGGGCAGAGGGCGGCGGTCGGGCATGGGATCACCGTCGGGGATGAGCTGCCGAGCGTGGCCTACGCGCCGAGCACCTTTACGCCGTCGGTGGGCCAGACGGTGACGTTCACCGCGGCGGCCGGCGACGCCGACGGGTCGATCACGGGCTACGTGTGGAAGTGGGGCGACGGCACGCCCGACGGGAGCGGCGCGAGCGCGACGCACGCGTTCGCCACGCCCGGGGTGCGCAGCGTCGGCCTCTACGTCACCGACAGCGCCGGCCAGATCAACGCCGCCGGCCACGCCATCACCATCAGCGGCGGCGCCCGCGCCGGCTGAGCCGCGAGCGGTCGGCCCCGCCCGCCGGGCCCGGAACGGACCGCGCCAGTCGGACCCCGGGCCGCGACGAGCGGCAGGCGGATGGGGACGCGGATCCCTTCACGGGCGAGCCCGGCCGGGACGGGCCGCGGACCCGAGCGGGCCGTCGCCGGTTTCCCCGGCCGCGCCGGGGGGTACCTGCTCCGTGATCAGGCAGCCAAGGAGGCACGAATGCAGGCGGGCAGTGGGCTGAGTCCCAACGGTAGCGACCAGGCAGTAGGCGTCCTCGTCCAGCGCCTCTCCGATCAGGCTCGTCGCCTGGCGGCCCAGGAGGCTCAGCTCGCCAAGACCGAGCTCAAGGTCAAGGCCAAGGCGGCCGGCGTGGCCGGCGGCCTGTTCGGCGCCGCCGGACTCTTCGGCCTCTTCGCGCTGCTGACCCTGACGGCGGCGGCCGTGCTCGCCCTGGCCACCGCGCTGGCCGGCTGGCTCGCCGCGGTGATCGTGGCCGCGGCCTACCTCGTCATCGCGGCGACGCTCGGCCTGCTCGGGCGCGGCCGCCTGGCCAAGGCCATGCCGCTGGCGCCGACCGAAGCGATTCAGAGCGTTAAGGAGGACATCGCATGGCTGAAGACGCGCGCCAAGTCCGCGCGGAGCTAGAGCAGACCCGCCGCGAGCTCGGCGACACGGTCGCCGCGCTCGCCCAGGTCGACGTCAAGGCCCAGGCCCGCCAGCGGGTCGAGGCGCTCAAGCCGGTGGTCCAGGCGCGGGCGAAGGAAAAGGTGGCCGAGCTCAAGCCGGTCGTCCAGGCGCGGGCCAAGGAGAAGGTGGCTGAGCTCAAGCCGGTGGTCCAGGAGCGGGCGAAGGAAAAGGTGGCTGAGCTCAAGCCGGTGGTCCAGGAGCGGGCGAAGGAGAAGGTGGCCGAGCTCAAGCCGGTGGTCCAGGAGCGGGCCAAGGAGAAGGTGGCCGAGCTCAAGCCGGTGGTCCAGGAGCGGGCCAAGGAGAAGGTGGCCGAGCTCAAGCCGCAGGTCCGGGCGCGCGCGCAGGAGAAGGTGGCCGAGCTCAAGCCGCAGGTCCAGGAGCGGGCGAAGGAGAAGGCGGCCGAGCTGCGGTCGAGCGTGGTGGGCAAGGCCCGGCAGGCGCTCACTCGGACGCGGCGCCAGGCGGCCGACAAGGCGCTCCAGCCGGCCCGCGGGGCCCTGACCGCGGCCGCGCGCACGCCCAAGCCGCTGGCCATCGGCGCGGGGGCCGCGGCCACCGGTGGTGTGATCGTCGCCGGTGGGCTCACGCGGCGGCGCCGGCAGCGGCGGCAGGCCCAGCGGATCCGCCGCCTCCTCGCCCGCAGGTAGGACCGGCGCCCCTAGACTGGCGGCGACGATGAACCGTCGCCCCCATCCGCGGCTCGGCCCGCCCGCCCGGCCGGGGGATGCCCCGGGCACCGGCGGGGCGCCGCCGTTGCGACCCGATGCCCGCCGGGCCGGCTGAACCTCGGCGCATGCTTGCCGGGGGCGCGGGCGTCCACGGCGTCGAAACGGTGGTCATCCTCGCCGCGGCACGGGTCGAGTCCGTCGCGAGCGAGAGCGGCAGGGGGCCGGCGGCGGCGGCCGCCGGCCGGCGCGAGCAGGACGCGTTGCTTGCGGACGTGGCCGAGGATCTCGGCGGTCGCGTGGTGCGCAGGACGAACGCCGGGTTCCTCGCCGCCTTTCCGAGCGCCGGCGGGGCGCTGGCCGGGGCGATCCGGATGCAGCAGATGTTCGAGCGACGCGCCCGGGGGACCGGCGCGACGCTGCGGATCGGCATCAGCATGGGCGACGCCGAGATCGAAGACGGCGACTACCGCGGCCTGCCGGTCGTCGAGGCCGAAACCCTGTGCGGCGTGGCGGGCGCCGGGGAGATCCTCGTCGGCGATCCGGTGCGGTCGGTGCTGCGGGATCGCGGGCCGCATCAACTCGCGTACGCGCGGCCGGTGGCGGTCGCCGGCCTCGAGCTGCCGGCGGGCGCCTGGCGGCTGGCGTGGACGCCCCTGGCGCAGGCGAGCGGCCCGCCGCTGCCCCCGCGGCTGCGGGCTGCTCCCGAGGGAACCTACGTCGGCCGGGCGGCGGAGCGCGCGACGCTGCTCGACCGGTGGGCGCGGGCGGTGGACGGCCAGCGCCAGATGGTCGTGGTCGCCGGCGAGCCCGGCATCGGCAAGACGCGCCTGGTGACCCAGCTGGCGCAGACGGGCCTGCCTGATCACGCGCTGGTCCTCTACGGGCGCTGCGACCCCGACCAGGGCATCCCCTACCACCCGTGGCGCGAGATCCTGCGCGACTACGCGGAGATCGCCCCGCGGCGGTTGCTGGCGCCCTTCGCCAGCGAGCTTTCGCGGCTGGTGCCGGGACTCAGCCAGAAGCTCGGCGCCATAGCCGCGCCGGCGTCGGCCGACCCCGACACCGAGCGCTACCTGCTGTTCAGCGCGGTCGAGTCGATGTTCGCGGCGGCGGCCGAGTCGATGCCGGTGCTGGCCATCGTCGATGACCTGCATTGGGCCGACCGGCCGACCCTGCTCCTGCTCGAGCATCTGGTCAGCTCGTCGCCCGCCGGGCGGCTCATGTTCGTCGGCACCTTCCGCGACTCCGACGTCGGGCATGACGACCTGCTGACCGCGTCGCTCGCCAACCTCCGCCAGGCGCACGGGTTTGCCAGCCTCAGCCTGGTCGGCCTCGACGCGGGCCAGATCGCCGACCTGATGGCGGAGATGGCGGGCGCGCCCATCGACCCGGCCGGGGTCGCCCTGGCGCGGGAGGTCCACCGGGAGACGGCGGGCAACCCGTTCTTCGTCGGCGAGGTGCTCCGTCATCTGCAGGAGACCGGGGCGATCGGCCGGCGGCCGGACGGCAGCTGGTCGTTCGGGAGCCCGGCCGACGCCCACCGGCTGCCGCAGAGCGTGCGCGAGGTGATCGAGCGGCGCCTGCAGCGGTTGAGCCGCGAGGCGCGCCGGGTGCTGGCGGTCGGGGCGGTCATCGGCACCGAGTTCGACCGCGTCCTCGTCGGGCGGGCGGCGGACCTGCCGGCGGCGAGGGTGCTCGAGCTGCTGGAGGAGGCGGTCGACGCGTCGCTCCTGGCACGGACGACGATCACCCGGGCGTCAGTCGTCGGCGCCGCCGTCGCCGACGGCTACGCGTTCAGTCACGGCCTTGTCCAGGCCACCCTCTACGACGGTCTGCCACGGGGGCGGCGGGCCGCCGTCCACCAGGCGGTGGGCGAGGCGATCGAGGCGACGTGCGGCGATGAGATCGAGGTGCGCCTGGCCGAGCTCGCTCACCATTTTCTGGCGTCGGCGGACGGCCAGCGGGCCGTCGACTACGCCGGCCGGGCCGGCCGCCAGGCGATGGCCGAGTTCGCCTACGACCGGGCGGCGGCGCTGTTCGCCGGCGCGCTGGCCGTCCGCGGCGGCGAGCGGGGGCGCGGCCGCATCGGGTTGCTCCAGGCGCTGGGCGACGCGCGGATGCGGGCCGGCGACTCCGAGGGGGCGCGCCGGGCGCTGCGCCAGGCCGCCGACGCCGCCCGCCGCCACGAGGATCCGCAGGCGCTGGCCCGGGCCGTCCGGTCGTGCGAGATCTGGGGCCTCAGCCTGGGGGTCGACGTGGTCCTCGTGCGGCTGGCCGAGGAGGCCATCGTCTCACTCGAGAGCTGGGGCGCCCGGCGGCTGGTGGCCGAGATCAAAGGCCTGCTGGCGGTGGCGCTCTACTACGCGCCGGCGACCGAGGCCGGCCGGCGCGAGCGGCTCGCCACCGAGGCCCTGGCCGCGGCGCGGGCCGAGCATGCGGCGGTGCCGGACCGCGCGTCGCTCGCCAGCCTGGTCTACGTGCTCGGCCGCTGCCTCCTCGCCCGGTGGGGGCCGCAGACGGCGATCCGGGACTTCGGGCTCGCCGATGAGCTGCTGGCGCTCTGCCGCGAGCTGGGCGACGGCGAGCTCGAGCTCTTCGCGCACAACTGGCGCAACACGATGCTGGGCGAGCTCGGCGAGTTCGCGGCCCTCGAGCGGGAGCTGGCCGAGATGGAGCGCCTGGCCACCGAGCTGCGCCAGCCGCGGGCGCTGGTCTTCCTCCCCCTTCACCGCGGGATGCTCGCCCTCGTGGCCGGGCGCTTCGCCGAGGTCGAGCGTCGCAACGCCGAGTCGGTCGAGATCGGACGGCGTATCGCCGGGTCGATCAGCCAGCTGGCGGCCGGCGCCCAGATGGTGATGCTCCGCCTCCAACAGGGCCGGCTCCCCGAGATCGAGGAGCAGGTGCGGAGGATCGCCGACGCTCACCCCGACCTCGTGCCGATCCGCTGCGCGCTGATCGAGCTCCTGCTCCAGGCCGGCCGCCCTGACCGGGCCCGGGAGGAGTTCGAGCGGGTCATCGGGCCGGGCCTCGAGCTGCTCCCGTGTGACAACACCCACATCCTGAGCCTGTGCCTGCTCGCCGACGCGGCGGTCGAACTGGCCGACGCCGAGCGGGCGCAGTCGCTCTACGCGTGGCTCGAGCCCTACGGCGGGCGCTGGGTCGTCGTGGCCAGCGATACCGCGCTCTGGCCGGTCGACCGATCGCTCGGCCGGCTGGCTGGGGCGATCGGACGGGCGCAGGACGGCCTCGAGCACCTCGCGGCGGCGCGGCGGGCGGCCCGCCAGGCGGACGCCGCTCCGAGCCTGGCCCTGCTCGCCCTCGACGAGGCCCGGATCCGCGCAGCCCGCGGCGGCCCCGACGACCTTCTCGCCGCCGCCCGTCGGGCGGAGGAGGCCGACGCGCTCGGCGCGAGCCTCGGGATGCGGCACGTCGTGGAGCAGGCCCGACGCCTGCAGGTCGAGCTCGGCGGCCTGGGCGGCGGCCGCGACGAGGACGGCGGCGGCTGACGCGCCCGCCGGGGTTGCCAGATCACGCCCGGCCGCTCGCCAGCCGCCTAAGGGACTATCGGAACGATGGACCCGTCCGCGCCGGTGGCCGGTGTCCGCCCCGCTCCCGACCGGGCCCAGTCGACCCCGTCGAAGTGACAGGCGCTGCCGTCGGGCATGACCAGCCAGGTCTCGCCGTCGCGGGCGGCGGCGCCGGCCGTCTCGACACCGAGGGCGGCGGCGGCGAGCAGATCGCCGGCGATGCGGTGGACGTCGCGGACGACGCCGATGTGGAAGAGCGACCGGATCTCGGTCGTGACGTCGCCGTCGCCGGCCCGCAGCACGACGCGCAGGTCGTCGCGGACGGCGAGCGCGGCGACCGTGATCGCGATGTTCTCGCCGTCGTCGGAGGTGATCGCGGCCAGGGCGCGGGCGCGGTCGAGGCTGAGCTTGGCCAGCAGCGTCCGCTCGCCGCCCGGCCCGATGACGACCGGGATCCTGTAGTTGCGGGCGAGCTGGACGGCCGGGGCCGCCGGGTCGCGCTCGACGGCGACGACGCCGATGCCGAGGCTTCGCAGCTGCAGGCACAGACGCAGGCCTACCTGGCCGAGACCGACGACGACGACATGATCGGAGCGGGGGATGGCCCGCCGGCCGACGATGCCGGTCAGGCGGGGGTCGAGCAGGCGGTTGACGATGCCGGCGGTGAGCACGGCGGCGAAGCCGACCGCGGCCAGCATCAGGGCCACCGCGAACAGCTTGCTCGCGGCGCCGGCCCGGTCGACGGCGGGATTCGAGGAGACGGTGACCAGCGTCTTGGTCGCGTCGTACAGGGCCTGGACCGGCCCCTCGTGGAAGCTCAGTCCGGTCACGGCGGCGTCGAGGGCGAGGATGGCCAGGAAGCCGCCGAACCCGGCGACGAGGAAGCGGGCGTTGAGGTCGAACGGACGCACGACCCCACGGATCTCGTGCGCCAGCCGGGCGATCCGGCGGCGGCGGGGGACGTGCAGGGGAACGACCTCGACGCCGTCGCCGGCCTCACGGACGCCGACCAGTCGGCCGGAGACGCGGGCCAGCGACTCGAGTCCCGGGGCGATGCACGGTCCGGCCAGGGTGGTGGCGACGGCGTCGGCCATCGAGGTCACCTGGCAGGTCGGCACGGCCCGGTGGAGCTGCTCGGCGACCGTGCGGTTGAACACGGTGACGATCAGCCGCCGGCCGGGCCGGGCGTGCTCGACGACCAGGGCCATGCGCAGGACGTCGATGTCGTCGCGGGAGACGACCATCGTGACGTCGAAGTCCTCGGCCACGGCCGTGGCGATCTGGCGGTCGTTCGGGTGCCGCAGCCGTCGCACCGAGGCTCCGGCGCGGGTCAGGGCGAGCTCGACCGACCGCGGCAGCGCCCCGTCCCCGATCAGCAGCACCGAGCGAGGCTCCCGCGCCATCGCCGAGAGGTTAGGGCCCGCGGGCGACCGACGGCGGTCCGGGTCCGAGCGGACTGGCCGCACGGGACGCCCCCCGTGCGGCCAGGACGTAACCTGGCGCGATGACGCCGCGACCATCCCCCCGGGCCACGACGGGCCTGGCCGGCGAGATGCTGGCCCTGCTCGAGGCCGTCGCCGCCGGCGCGGTCGACCCGGCCGACGGCCTCGAGCGCCTCGGCCGGCTCCCGTTCGACGATCTCGGCTTCGCCCGGGTCGACCTCCACCGCGAGCTCCGCCAGGGCGCGCCGGAGGCGGTTCTGGCGGAGGGCAAGGTGCCGCACGAGATCGAGGCGATCGTCGCCTCGCTGCTCGCCGGCGGGGCGGCGAGCGTGATGGTCACGCGGGCCGACGGGCCGGCCCGGGAGGCGGCGCGCCGAGCCGCGCCCGACATGCTCGAGCACGAGCGGGCCCGGTGTGCCTGGGTCAGCCGCTCCCCACCGCCGCTGCGCGGACGGGTGACGATCGTCTCCGGCGGGACCTCCGACGGTCCGGCCGTCCACGAGGCCCGGATCCGGGCCGAGCTCCTGGGCACGAGCGTCGACGTCCATGAGGACGTCGGCGTAGCCGGCCTCCACCGCCTGACGCCGGCGGTCGAGGATCTCCGGCGCGCCGACTGCGTGATCGTCGCCGCCGGCCAGGACGCGGCGCTGGCGTCGGTGGTCGGCGGCCTCGTCGCCGCCCCGGTCATCGGACTGCCGACCAGCGTCGGCTACGGGGCGGCGTTCGGCGGGCTCAGCGCCCTGCTGGCCATGCTGACCTCGTGCGCCGCCGGGGTCGCGGTGGTCAACATCGACGACGGCTTCGGGGCGGGGACGATCGCCGCGCGGATCGCCCGGTCGGCCGGCGGATGAGCCGCCTGGCCTACGTCGAGGCGATCGGCGGCCTGGCCGGCGACATGCTGCTCGGCGCGCTGATCGACGCCGGCGCCGACCCGCAGCGGATCCGCGACGGCCTCGGCGGACTCGGCCTTCCCGGCCTCGACCTCGTCACGGCGGCGGAGGCGCGCCACGGGATCGCGGCCTGCCGGGTGGTCTCGGTGGCCGCGGCCGACCTCGCCGGGTCGCAGCCGCGGCGAACCTGGGCCGACGTGCGGGCCATCCTCGACGCCGCTCGGCTGGCCGACCGGCCGCGGGCGCGGGCGGGGGCGGTGTTCGCGGCGCTGGCCGCGGCCGAGGCCCGCGTCCACGGCGTGCCGGCCGACAGCGTCCATTTCCACGAGGTGGGGGCGCTCGACGCGATCGGCGACGTCTGCGGGATCGCGCTGGCCCTCGAGGAGCTCGACGTCGGTGAGCTTGCCTGCTCGTCGCTGCCGGCGGCCGGCGGTCTCGTCGACGCCGCCCACGGACGGCTGCCGCTGCCGGCGCCGGCGACGGTCGAGCTGCTGCGCGCGGCCGGGGCGGCCGTCCACGGCGTCGCCGGCGAGGGGGAGCTCGTCACCCCGACCGGGGCGGCGGTCGTCGCCGCGCTGTGCGGCGAGTTCGGCCCGCTGCCGCCGATGCGCCTGGAGGCGGTCGGCTACGGGGCGGGCGCCCGGCGGCGGCCCGAGCGGCCGAACCTGGTGCGGGTCCTGATCGGCCGCCGGACGGCGGTGGGCGGCGGGCGGGAGGAGGCCGTCCTGATCGAGACCAACCTCGACGACCTCTCGCCCGAGCTCGTGCCCGACGCGGCCGAGCGGTGCTTCGCGGCCGGGGCGCTCGACGTCTGGGTGGTGCCGGTGGCGATGAAGAAGGGCCGCCCGGGGGTGGTCTTCTCGGCGCTGGCCCGGCCGGCCGACGAGGAGCGGGTGGCGCGGGCGGTGCTGCGCGAGACGAGCGCGCTCGGCCTGCGCGTCACGCCGGCCCGCCGCTGGGAGCTCGAGCGCCGCTGGACGGCGGTGGAGGTCGCCGGTCGCGCGATCCGGGTCAAGCTCGGCGCGCTCGACGGGGAGACGGTCAACGCCGCGCCCGAGCACGACGACTGCGTGGCCGTGGCGCGCCAGACCGGGCGGCCGGTGAAGGCGATCTGGGCCGAGGCGCTGGCCGCAGCCGTGGCGGCCGGTGCCTACGAGCCGGGTCACCGTCCCGCGGCGGGGGGTGCGGAGCGGTGAGCGCCAGCGCGGCCGGCGGCGACCGGCTCGGGGCGCTTGCGGACCGGCTCGAGCGGCGGATCGAGGCGCTCGGCTCGGTCGTCGTCGCCTTCTCCGGTGGCGTCGACTCGTCGCTGGTGGCGGCGCTGGCCGGACGGGCGCTGGGCGACCGGGCGCTGGCGGTGACGGCGGTCTCACCGGCGCTGGCCCGCGGCGAGCTCGACGGGGCGCGGGCGGTCGCGGCGGCGGTCGGGATCGCCCACGAGACGATCGCCACCGACGAGCTGGCGAGCCCTGACTACCGGCGCAACGACCGCTTCCGCTGCCTGCACTGCAAGCGCGAGCTCTACGGCGAGCTGTCGGCGCTGGCCGCGCGGCGGGGGATCGGCGCCGTCCTGTCGGGGGCCAACGCCGACGACGCCGGCGACTGGCGACCGGGGCTGCGCGCGGCCGCCGACCACGGCGTGATCCACCCGCTGCTCGAGGCGGCGGTCGGCAAGGAGCAGGTCCGGGCGCTGGCCGGGCGCTTGGCGGTGCCGAGCGCGGACAAGCCGGCGAGCCCGTGCCTGGCGTCGCGGATCCCCTACGGGGTGCCGGTCGACGCGGCCACGCTGGCCCGCATCGACCGGGCCGAGCAGGCGGTCCGGGCGCTCGGCTGCCGCGTGCTGCGGGTGCGCCACCTCGGCTCGGTCGGCCGCCTCGAGCTGGCCGCCGACGAGCTCGGCCCGGCGCTGGCCTCCCCGGCGCGGCGGGCGGCGCTCGAGGCGGCGATCCGGTCGGCCGGCTACGCCCGCGGCGTCGTGGCCGAGCGGCCGTTCCGGTCGGGCTCGCTCAACGACGCGCTGACCGCCGGCTGAGGGCGGTCGCGGCGGGCGGGTCGAGGTCACAGGCACAGTGTCGAAAAGCGTAGAGTCCCGGTCGGACGAACACATGTTCCCCTCGCGACTGACCCCGGCGGGCTCCGCTTGCGATGATGGTCCGATGGTCCCGCCGCCGGTCCCGTCGTCCGTCCCGTCGCCCCCCGGTCCCGCGCCCCCGACGGCGGCCGTCAGCGGTGCTCTCGACGCCGACCTGGCCGCGCTGGCGGGGGCGGCTCCAAAGTGGGCAGCCCTGTCGATCGCCGACAAGCGCGACCTGCTGCGCGAGCTTCACACCGGCGTGGCCGCGGTGGCCGGCGAGTGGGCCCGGCTGGCGTGCGCGGCCAAGGGCCTGTCGCTGCGGTCCCCGCTGGCCGGCGAGGAGTGGATGTCGGGACCCCTGGGCCACCTGGTCTACACGACGGCACTCAGCCGTACGCTCGACGACCTCGCCGCCGGCCGCAGCCCACTCGAGGCTGGGCGGCGCGTCGGCCGCGCGCCCGGCGGCCGGCTCGCCGTGCGGGTGGCGATGCCGTTCGAGGGCTACGACCGCCTGCTGCTCAACGGCTTTCGGGCCGACGTCTGGCTCGCGCCGGGCGTCACCGCGGCCGAGGCGTCGGCGGCCGCCGGCCTGCGGACGCGCCAGCCGGACGGCGGCGGCGTAGCGCTCGTCCTGGGGGCCGGCAACATCTCGTCGATCGCGCCGCTCGACGCCCTGTACAAGCTGTACGCCGACGGCCGCGTGGTGATGCTGAAGCTCAACCCCGTCAACGACTACCTGCTCGGGGTGCTCGAGCGGGCCTACGCGCCGTTCATCGACGCCGGGTACCTGCGGATCGTCCGCGGCCACGGCGACGTCGGCGCCTACCTGACCGGGCATCCGGCGGTCGACGAGGTGCACGTGACCGGCAGCCAGGCGACTCACGACGCCATCGTCTTCGGGACGGGGCCGGACGCGGCGCGGCGCAAGGCGGCCGCCACCCCGCGCCTGGACAAGCCGATCACCAGCGAGCTCGGCGGGGTGGCGCCGGCGATCGTCGTGCCCGGGCGCTGGGCCGAGGCCGACCTGCGCTTCCAGGCCGAGCACGTGGCGACCCAGCGGCTGCACAACGGCGGCTTCAACTGCAACGCCAGCCAGGTCGTCGTCCTCGCCGACGGCTGGGCCCAGAAGGAGCGCTTCGTCGAGTACCTGCGCGAGGCGCTGGACGGAGCGCCGGCGCGCCCGGCCTACTACCCGGGCGCCGACGCGCGTCAGGATCGAGCGCGGGCGGCGCACCCGGCGGCCGAGCGCCTCGACCGCCGGTCACGCCGGACGCTCGTGCGGGTCGACGCGGCCGGCGGGGACGACGCGTTCGCGACCGAGTACTTCGCGCCGGTGCTGGCCGTCTGCGAGCTCGCGCCGAGCGAGCCGGCCGCGTTCCTCGAGGCGGCGGTCGCCTTCGCCAACGAGCGTCTCTACGGGACGCTGACCGCCAACGTGATCGCCGCGCCGGCGACGCTCCGCCGGCTCGGGCCGCGGTTCGAGGAGCTGATCGCGGCGCTGCGCTACGGGACGATCGGCGTCAACTGCTGGAGCGGGGTCGGCTTCCTCACCCCGCGGGCCTCCTGGGGCGCGTTCCCCGGGCATCCCCTGAGCGACATCGAGAGCGGGTCGGGCATCGTCCACAACGCGCTCCTGCTCGACCGGGTCGAGCGGACGGTCGTCCGCGGCCCGTTCCGGCCGGCGCCGCGGGCCCTGCTGCGGGGCGAGCTCACCCTGAGCCCCAAGCCGCCGTGGTTCGTCACCAACCGCACGGCCGAGGTGACGGCCCGCCGGCTGACGGCGTTCGCGGTCAAGCCGCGGGTGCGGGCGCTGCCGGCGATCCTCGCCGCCGCCCTGCGGGGCTGAGTCGTCTAGAACAACGCCGGCTGGGCGGGCGGCGGCACCCGCAGCAGCTCGGGACCCTCGGGCAGGTCCCGGCCCGTCCGGTTGACCGCGGGGTTGGCCGGCGCCGCGTGGGTGCGGTCGGCCGGGAGGGGACTGCACATCGCGGTCGCCGCCTCGGCGTCGACACCGGGGTCGAGCCACGCGAGCTCGCTGGCCCGATCGGGGAGGATGACCGGCATGCGGTCGTGGAGGCGCGCGACGACCGGGTTGGCCGGACAGGTGAGGATCGTCACCGTGGCGACCTCCTCCCCGTCGATCCAGGCCGGCGACCACAGTCCGGCGAAGGCGAACGGACGGCCGTCGTCGACGGTGAAGCGGAAGGGCTGGCGCGGCTGCCGGCGGTCCTCGGGGCGCAGCCATTCGTAGAACCCGTCGGCCGGAAGGAGGGCCCGGCGGGCGGCGGTGGCGATCAGGCGCCGGTAGGCCGGCTTGGTCGCGGCGGTCTCGGCCCGGGCGTTGATCATCGTGTAGCCGGCGGGCGAGTCGCGGGCCCAGTGGGGCACGAGGCCCCAGCGCATGGTGCGGGCCACCGGCCCCGGGTCGTCGTCGGGCCCGGCGATGACGGCGAGGACGGGCTCGGTCGGGGCGACGTTGTAGCGGCGGGTGCCCTCGGTCGAGGCGAGCCGCAGGCCGAAGCGCTGCTCGAGGGCGTGGGGCTCGGCGGTGTTGGTGTAGCGGCCGCACACACCGTTCACGGTAGCGGGCGCCCCGGCGACACCTTGGTGCCAGAATTTGACAATCCGTGTGCAAGCTGATCCGCTGTGGTTCGGTCGCGGTAGATATTGGGGCCGACGAGCTCGAGGCCGATCAGAGGAGCAGGTAGGGACATGATCCGAAAGCCGATGATCGCCGGGGCGGCCGCCGTGCTGGCGGTGCTCGTCCTCGGCGGACTGTTCGCCTACCTCTACGACCACAGCCGCAGCGACCTGATCGCCCCGGGCGTGCGCGTGGCCGGCGTGGACATCGGCGGTCTCCACAGCGCCGACGCGTTCGCGCGGCTGCGCGCCACGGTCGACGTGCCGCTCCAACAGCCGATCGTCCTCGACGCCGGGGCCCAACGCTTCACGCTGCGGGCCCAGGACGCCGGCGTGGCCATCGACACCCGGACGCTGGTCGCGCAGGCGCTGCGGGCGAGCCGGACCGGGTCGTTCCTGTCGCGAACCGTGCGCGGGCTGACCGGGAGCCGGCTGGCCACGAACCTGCCGCTGGCCGTCAGCTACTCGCACGCGGCGGTCCGGTCGCTGATCGCCCAGGTCGCCCGGGCGACGAACCAGCCGGCCCGGGACGCGTCGCTGGCGCCGAGCGCGTCGGGGCTCCAGCCGGTCCCGAGCCGGACCGGCCTCACCGTGGACGCGCGCGTGCTCGCCGGCCGGATCGAGGGGGCTCTCGCCAATCCACAGGCCAATCGGGTGATCACGGTGCCGACGCGAGTCGTCCAGCCGAAGGTCACCGAGGCCGCGCTGGCCTCCCGCTACCCGAGTTACATCGTGGTCGACCGGTCGGCGTTCGAGCTGAAGTTCTTCGACCACCTGCGCCTGTCGGCGACCTATCCGATCGCGGTCGGCATGCAGGGCCTGGAGACCCCGACCGGTCTGTACAGCATCCAGTGGAAGCAGACCAACCCGTCGTGGTACGTGCCGAACTCGGCCTGGGCGGGGAGCCTGGCCGGGAAGGTCATCCCGCCGGGACCGCAGGACCCGATCAAGGCGCGGTGGATGGCCTTCGACGGGGGGGCCGGCATCCACGGGATCGACCCGAGCGAGTACTCGTCGATCGGTCACACGGCGTCGCACGGCTGCGTGCGGATGCGGATCCCGGACGTGATCGCGCTCTACGCGCGGACGCCGGTCGGGACGCCGGTCTACGTGGCCTGAGCCGCCCGGGCCGGCCGCGACCACCGGCGGGGGCCAGACGAGCGACGCGGCGGGCGGCGAACCGGTTAGCTTGTCCTCGCGCGGGGCCCAGGCCGCGCGCGGTGCGACGATGCGCGAACCGCTCAATGCCCAGCAGCCTCGCTCGCTCATTCTGCGACGGCGGGTGCTCGTGCTCGGGGCGTTCGCGGCGTGGCTGGCGGCGGTGGCCGCGGTCGTCACCGCCACGCTGGGCGGCGGCGGGGGGGCGCCCGGCGGGGTCACGCTCGCCGGGCTGCGGGCGCACCCGGTCCGGGTCGCATCGGTCGGCCGGCTCGGCCGTGCCGTGACGGCGGCGGCCGGGGCCGGCGCGGGCGCCGCCGGCTCGATGCTCGTGATCGGCGGCGTCGATCCGGGCGGCGTCCCCGACCGGTCGATCCAGCGGCTCGACGGCGGGACGGTGAGCTTGGTCGGGCAGCTGCCGGGCGGCCTGTCGGGGGCGGCGGCGGTCGAGGTGACCAACACGGTCTATGTCTTCGGCGGCGCCCCGGCGGCGGCGGGTCCCCTCGGGGGCGGCGGGTCGTCGACCGTCGCGGCCGCGGGCGGCGGCGCGGGGGCGGCAGGCGGCGGCGCCGGGCCGGCGGGCGCCGGCGCGGCCCCGAGCCGGTCGGTTTTGCGGATCCCGGCGGTGCGCGGCGGGGCGATCGGGGCGGCGGCGCGGCTGCCGCGGCCGCTGGTCGACGCGGCGGCGGCCACCGTCGGCGGGGTCGCCTACATCGTCGGCGGCTACGACGGAACCACGGCCGTCAACAGCGTGCTGGCGTGGACGCCGGGCGGCCGGGTGTTCCAGACCGGCCACCTGGCCGAGACGGTGCGATGGGCGGCCGCGGCGGCGGTCGGCCGGGTGATCATCATCGTCGGCGGCTCGGCCGCCGGCGGTCCGACGCGGAACATCCTGCGCTTCGACCCGTCGCGGCGCACGGTCGAGCGGATCGGGCAGCTGCCGGTGGCGCTGGCGCACGCCGGGGCGGCGGCGCTCGGGGGCCTGGTGTTCGTGATCGGCGGCACCGGCTCCGGACCGGCGGGCGCGACGCGGGCGATCTACGCGATCGATCCGCAGACCGGCGCCAGCCGCTTCGCCGGCGTCCTGCCGAGTGGGGTGTCGGACGCGGCGGTGGCGGCGGTGGGCGACCGGATCCTCGTCGCCGGGGGGACCGACCGGGCGGGGCGGGCGCAGAGCCGGGTGCTGGCGCTGACGCTGCGCTGAGCCGCTTCAGCGCTGGTGGGTCTGCTGGGCGAAGGCGAGCAGGGCGAGCGCGGCGAAGTCGTCGCTCGGCTCGGAGGTGGTGAACGACGTGACGTCGTCGAGGTAGGCGAGGTTCGGCCCGTCGAACGGGGCCCAGGGGTCGGCGGCCGGGGTCGGGCAGGGTCGGTAGCCATCGGGTGCGCCGCGGTCGCGTAGGGAGCCGGGATCGCTGGGGCCGTCGACCGTCGCGCCGATGAGGAGCGGCGGTTGTCCGGTCAGCGAGCCGGCGAGGTTGGCGTCCTGGTGGGCGAGACAATGCGGGAACGTCGAGCCGACGCCGACGACGAACGACGTGCCCCACGGGTTCTGGCCGAGGACCCAGTCGAGCTGGGTGGCGGCGAGGGTCTCATAGGCCGGCCGGTGGACCATGAGGTCGTAGAGGCGGGCCTGGATCGCGTAGCCGAGGGCATGCGGCACCGTGTCGAGGTTGGTCGACGGGTCGCTCAACCCGAACGGATGGCGGGCGCCGAGGCGGGCGCCGAGGGCGAGCTGGTCGGAGAAGTCCTGGAGCAGGGACTGGGGGTCGGTGGTGACGTTGATCTGCGCGTCGATGTTGACGAGGTGCCGGCCGGCTTCGCTGGTCAGGGCGTTGTAGAGGTCGTAGTGGGCGATGGCCGAGACGTCGTAGAGGTTGAGCGAGTCGTTGCCGTCGGCCTTGCTCGAGATGTAGGCGTCGGCCCAGCGGCCGGCGTCGTTGAGGTAGAGGTTGGTGTCGGTTCGGGGCGGATAGCCGTGGCCGAGGGCGCGGCCGGCGAGATAGAGCTCGACGGCGCCGAGCTCCATGTCGTCGCGCCACTCGGTCTCGCCGTAGTAGTCGTGGGGGCTCGTGGTCAGGAGCGGGCCGGAACGATGGGTGTCGGCGAGGGCGTAGATCGACTGCCCGTCGCGCAGGCACCGTTCGGCCCGGGGGGGATCGTCGGCGGCGAAGACCTGGGCGCAGAGGCCGAAGGCGGCGGCGACGCGGCCGGCGAGGTTGGGGCTGATCGGGGCGCCGGGGGAGTTGGCGGCAAACACGGGGCGGTAGGTCTCGTAGTAGACGGGGTCGCCGGGGCGGGGGTGGTTTTGGTCGTCGGCCTGGGGCAGGCGCCAGAGGTCGTGGTCGCCGAGGACCGAGCCGCCGTTGCCGTCGCCGATGCCGACCTGGTAGAAGAGGACGCGGCGGCGGGAGTCCCACATCCGGGCGAGCCAGTCGAGGCCGAAGCGAACCTCGCGGCGGAGGGCCGGGGTGGAGGCGTAGTCGCGCAGCGCGACGAGCTGCAGGACGTCCGAGAAGCTGGCCGTCTCGACGAACTTGAGGTAGTCGCCGGCGTCGAACCAGCCGCCGGAGGCGTCGACGGTCTGGCCGGTCGGGCGCAGGGGGGCAGCGAGGGTGAGGCCGCGGTAGGTCGGCTGGGCGTAGACCTGGGCCTGGCGGTCGAGCAGGTGGGACGGGAGGCGGTGGAGGGGGCCGGGGATGACCTGGGGCCCGTCGCGCTGGGCGGCGAAGAAGTCGACGACGGCGGCGGCGGCCGGGGCGTAGAGGCTGGCGGCGGAGCCGATGGCGAAGGTCGGCGACCGGGCGCCGGCGACGGCGAGGACGTAGCGGCCGGGCGTGCGGACGGCGCTGACGTCGAGCGGGTAGACGTAGGGCCAGGCGGGGCTCCAAGCGCCGGTGGAGGGCCCGGCGCGGCCGCGCAGGCGGACGCGGAGGTGGGCGGCGTCGAGCAGGAGGAACGTCGGGTCGGCGAGGGGCCGGCGGGTCATGACGAGGGCGAGCTTGGGACAACCGGCGACGTAGCCGACCTGGTTGACGCGGATCGCGATCGCGGCTCCCGCAGCCGGCGGGGCGCTCGGCGGGGCGCTCGGCGGGGCGAGGGTGGCGGAGGAGACGGCGGACATGGCCGGGCAGCGGACGACCAGCGGACCGGCCGTCCCTCCGGTGAGGAGCACGGCGGCGAGAGCGGCTCCGACGAGGGTGACGGCGCCGAGGAGGAGAAGACGGCGACGTCCGGCCGGGAGGCGGGTGCGGATCGGCGGGACGGGTCGCCGGGGATCGGCGGGACTACCCGCGGGGGGCCCGCTGATCCTGATTCTGCTGATGCTCGCCCTTGATCTGGAAGTAGATGTAGACGACGATCCCGTTGACGAGGAGGCCGATCCCCCCGAAGGTGGCGATCAAACCGAAGTCGAAGCCGAAGGCTTTGGAGAAGGCGAGCACGGGAGGCTCCGTAGGTCTGGCTCGTGCGGGCTGCCGAGGCCGGGGCGGGAGGGTGGCGTCCGCCAGATTATCGCTTCGCGTAGCCTTGGGGCGTCGCCCGACCTGGAGAGGTGCCGGAGCGGTTGAACGGGCGCGACTGGAAATCGCGTGACGGGGGAAACCTCGTCCGAGGGTTCGAATCCCTCCCTCTCCGTCTGACGGTCGATCTCTCCTGGTATCGGAATCGGGGTCGGCCGAGTGACCTGATGCCGCAATGCGTCGCAACTCTCGGGCGGTGCCAAAGACGGTCCGCGAGATCGAGGAGATCCTTTGCGCGAACGGCGGGGAGCTCGCCCGCCGCGTTGGGAGCCATCGCCAGTACGTGCACGCGGAGAATCCGAACGTCGTGACGGTGCCCGGCGCTCCGGGGAAGCAGGTGGCGACCGGTACCCTTTCCTCGATCAGGCGCGCGAGCGGGATCGATGAGCTGGGATGACCGAGTACCTGGCTATCTACGAACGCAATGACGACGGCTGGTGGGCGTACGTGCCGGACCTTCCCGGCTGCACGGCCGCCAAGGACGACCGTGCCGAGATCGAGCGCAATGCCCTCACCGCGGTGGCAGCCCACGTCGATCTCCTGCGATCGACCGGTCGGCCGGTGCCCGATCCGCCGACCTATGACGTCAGCCGTATCGCGGTCTGACTTCGCGCTTGGAGAGATCCTCAAGATGGCGGCGAGCAAGTTTCGTCCATGACACCATCCGACGTATGACGATGCTGAGCTTCCGCGTCGCCGATGCCGAGGCGGCCGAGGTCGGGCGATGGGCGCAGGCGCGCGGCGTCGATCGTTCTGAGCTCCTCCGCGAGGCACTTCACACGCCTCTCGTGCGTCTACGAGGCGAGCACGACGCCGAGAAGTGGGCCCGCAGGGCCGGCAACCCTGGCCGAGCTGTCGCTGGCGAGATCTCCGACTGGGGCCCGGGCGAGGATTGGGCCGATTGGGTCGATGCAGCGCGGTGAGATTTGGTTCGTGGCAACGCCGGGCGGCGCTCGGCCTGTGCTGGTGCTCACCCACGACCCGGTCGCCGATCGCATCGGCGCCGTCGTCGTCGCGGCGCTGACGCGCACCCACCGGGAAATCGTTTCCGAGCTCGCGCTCCTCCGACGCAGGACGGTGTTCCGACCGACTGCGTGGTCAACTTCGACAACGTCCACACCGTTCCGCGGGCGGCCTTCCGCCGTAGGGTCGCGGTGCTATCGGCTCGGCGGATGGCTTCGGCCTGCCGGACGCTGCGCGACGCGACCGGATGCTGACGATCGGCCGGATCACGAGGACGCCATCCGGGGTGGCATGGCGCGACGTCCTCGCGTCGGGCCGACGACCGGGAGCCCGTCCGCCCGCCAGGCGACGAAGCCTCCGATGACATCGGTCGCGTCGCGACCCAGACGCTGAAGCGTCGCCGCGGCCAGACTCGACTGGTAGCCCTCCTGACATACGATGAGCCTCGTCTCCAGATCACCGAGGCCCGCCTCCGCATGACCAGACCCCAGGTCGCCGCGCCACTCGAGCACGGTTCGAACGCCGCCAGGCCGCACCGTCCCTACGCCGGCCCGACCCGCGGCCGTCCGCGAGCGTCGCACGGCAGCGCCGCCGGCCCGCCGGTGTCCATGTGCGCCAGGGCATAGGTCATCGCCGTCGGCTTCACGCTCCCCGTCGCCCCCGAGAACGGCGTGTCGAGGAAGCCGATGACACAGAGGTTGACCGCGCCGACGGCCGCCACCGCCGCCACCATGTAGGCCTGGAGCGCCGTGCTCGTCCGCGGCCGGGCGAAGACGCACAGGTAGCCGACGAGGAGCACGCCGCCCGCGATCATCGCCACCCAGAGGATCGCCGGCACCGCCGGCGCGACGTGGTCCTCCCGGGCCAGGTAGCCGACCACTCGGTCCCGCTCGCTCGCGTCGAGGCGGTCGAGCACCCGTGCCTGCGCCGGGTCGGTCGGGTTGGCTCGCTGCTCGACCGCCGCGATCACCGCCGGCCAATGCTGGGCCACGTCGCCCGCCGTTCCCCAGTCGCTGCGCACGACGGCCACCGCGTAACAGGCGACCGCCCGGCGCAGCGGGTCGCGCACCGCCGCCGGCAGCGGCCTCGCCTCCTGGTAGAGCTCCGCCGTCGCCTGCGCCTCCCGCTCGGCCCCCTGCTGCGCCGCCTGGAAGCCGCCGAACGCCAGCGACAGGACGAAGCCCACGAGGATCGCGAAACCCGAGCCGAGGACGCCGACCGCGCTGCCGCTGTGGTTCGGCTCCCGGTCGCCCCAGAACCCCGGATCGGGGGCCAGGCGACGCAGGACGAGCAAGAGCGCCACCGCGCCCGCCGCGGCCGCCCCCGCGATCGCCACCGCCAGCGGGATCGTCACGCGGCAGGCTCGTGGAGTCGCGTCGACCGCCGCCGCCGGGTACTCACGCCGGCAGCTCGAGGATCCGCGTCGACCGCACGCCGAGCCCCCGGTCGACGTGGACCAGGTGACCCGGCTCGACCGCCCGCCAATCGGGGTTCTCGTCCATGCGCTCGCTGGCCACCACGACGATCGGCGCGTCGGCCAGGTCGCCCGACCGCACGCGGACCCGTCCGGCCGCGCTCGCGTGCTCGAGATGGCGCTCCCCCGACGGCCCGCCCGCCCTCCGCTCGAGCACGAACAGGCCGTCGGTCGCCGGATAGCGCAGCGCCCACAGCTCGCCCGCCACCACGAGGATCAGGTTGATCGAGACCACCGGCAGCTCACGGGCCACCCATCGCGCCGCCCGGGTTATCCCCTGCCCGACATCGCCGCCCGCCGCCCGCGTCTCCCGCGTGATCAGGGCGAAGTAGCGCTCCGAGTCGGTCTCCCCCTCGACGAGATCGACGGCCGGCCCAAGCTCCCGGTCGAGCCGGTCGAGGTCGCCGATCACGCCGTTGTGAGCGAACAGGCGCCCGTCCTGGAGGAACGGGTGCGTGTTGCGCACGGTGTGGGCCCCGGTGGTCGCGAAGCGGACGTGGGCGACGAAGGTCGACGACCGCCGCTCCCGCGCCTGCCGCGCGAACGCCTCGTCCTCGTAGGCGGCGATCGGCTGCTTCTCGACGTGCGGCGTTCCGTCAGCGTCGAACCAACCGAGCCCCGTCCCGTCGGGCTCCCGCCGACTCTGCGTCGCCAGGCTGTCCGGCGCCTCGAGCAGCCAGAAGGTCGCCCTGACCTCCCGCTCGCCGGCGGTCATCCCGAAGAGGCGGCACATGCCCCGGACGCTACAGCCCGCCGCTCCCGGGGGCGCCCGCTCGGCGGGCGCGCCCCGACCGGCGGGCGCGCCCCGATCGAGCGAGCGCGCCCCGATCGAGCGGCCGCCGCCCCGATCGAGCGGCCGCCGCCCCGATCGAGCGAGCGCGCCCCGATCGAGCGGCCGCCGTCCCGATCGAGCGGGCGCCGTCCCGATCGAGCGGGCGCCGTCCCGATCGAGCGGCCGCGCCCGTCCGGCCTAGTGCACCGTTCCTCAAGGCCCTTGGCGTCTGGCGGCGTCTGGACGCGCCTGGCGCCACCCAGCGTCGGCCCCCGTGCCACCAGCACGCGAGCCGCCACCGGGCGCCCCCAGATCACGCCCAGCCGCCCGCCAGCCACCTGAGGGACTATCGGAACGATGCACTAGCGCGAACCCGGCGTGAACGACACCCCGCGCAGCACCTGCCCGAAGCCGGCCGACCGGACCGGCCGGAACCGCGCGCCCGCCGGCGGCGTCGGGCTCGCCACGACGTCCCGGATCGACAGCACCCGGTTGGGGTCGGCTCCCTGGTCGCCGCTCCCGCTCACCGTCGAGGTGACCCCGAACACGGTGACCGTCCCGTTGCGGTGGACCTGGCCGGTGATGTTGCGCAGGCCGTCCGTCACCGTCGCCCACGGCAGCCCGGTGACCGGGTTGGTCGGGTAGATCGCCCCCGGCGTGTTCGAGTTCGACACGTCGAGCCCGCGGCGGCGCGACGCCGGCGGCTCGCCGGCACGCGCCCGCCGCCGAGAGCCGCCGTGGCTCGCGTGCGCTCACACCGGCCGGCCGGCCGCGCCGGTCAGCGCCTCGCGCCGCCCGCGGTCAGAAGCCGAAAGGCCGCCGCCGTGGTCAGCCCGTACACCATGTGGCCGGCGGCGTCCTTGGCCAGGACCGCCGCCGGATAGGTCCAGATCGGCTGGTAGAGGCCGGCCGGCGCGAGCAGGGCGTAGCTGGCCAGCCACGCCGTCAGGCCCGTGCGCACGCCGGAGACCGGGCCGCTGCGGCCGGACGTGCCGGCGAGGACGCCGTGGACCACGCCCCACTGGATTCCGGTCAGCAGGTGCACGGCGCCGTTCATCGCCCGCGCCGTCCCGTCCGGCAGCTCGCGCTGGAGGTAGCCGGCGACGATCCGCCGTCCGACCTCCGCCGGCGCCGGCGCGCCCGCGTAGCCGTCGAGCCCGGCCGAAGACTCCCAGGCCACGAACCCGTCGACCCCCCCGTCGCGGCGATACCGCTCCCAAAGGAAAAGGTCCATGGCCACGGTCCCGGCCAGCCCCGCGACCGCCCCCCGGACGACGGCTCCCACCGGTGTGACCTGACCCCGCGCCATCGGCGCGATGTTAGTCCTCAGCGTCCCGGTTCGATGCCGACGGCGAAGACGATGTGACTGCGGGCTACGGCGACGAACGGGTGATGGGTGACCTCGCCGCCGCTCAGCGGCTCGATCGTCGCGTCGGTCAGGGGGATGAACACCCGCTCCGACGCGTTGAGCATGTCCGAGACCCGGCTGCGATAGCCCTCCCGCGCGAGCGTCACGGTGCCGCGGATCGTGTGGTTCGGCGTCTCGAATCTGACTTTCTCTTCACGTTGGTCCATACCCTCTACTCGGCACCGCCGGCCGCCGGCATTAGGCTCACCGGCCGACGAGCACGGTCAGCGAGTAGGGCGGCAGGTCGACCGCCGCCCCCGACGCCACCCTCGACCGCTCGGGTGGCCGGTCGGGTCGGGCGTAGCCGACGCTGCCCCGCGCGCGCCAGGCGTACTGAGCCGGGCCGAACCCATACCGCTCGAGCCGGCCGGCGAGCCCCGACTGGACGCGGACCGTCCGCGCCGGGTCCTTGTTGACCAGCAGCAGCGCCACCCGCCCGCCCGGCTGGCGCACCGCGTGGGCGCCCAGCAGCTGGGGGTCGCCACCGTCGGCGAAGCCGACCGTGGTCGCCAGCATCGCGTGCACGCCGTCACCCGGCCGCGTCCACACCCTCGTGAGCAGGCGCGTCGCCCAGTAGGTCGCCGCCGGCTGGCGGATTCGCCGGGCATCGTCGCTGACCAGGAGCGTCAGGTTGCCCCAGGCGTGGCAGCGCGCCGACCCCGACTGCAGCGGCGCCGGCTCATAGCCGTAGAGGTAGGCGGCGGCGCCGCCGGACGCCAGGAACCCACCGACCACGTCGGCGTTCAGGAGCGCTCCCGGCAGGTCGACCTCCGCTTGGGCGGAGAAGGACGAGTACCCGTACTCGGTGATCACGCGGGGGATGCGCGCCGGCAGGCCGTCGGCCGTCTGGGCGGCCATGACCGCGTCGAGCGTCGCGCTCGCCCCGGCCAGCTCGGTCGCCGGGCTCGTGCACGGGTTGTCGAACGGGTACCACTCGAACGAGAAGAACGACAGGTCGCCGAGCGCGTGGTGGGCGCTCAGGTAGGCGACGAAGCGGCCGGTCCACGACGTGTCCGCCCGACGGTCGGGCCACGTCCACCAGTCGTCGGTCGTCGATTGGAAGCCCGGTCCGCCGACCGGCAGGCCCGGGAACGCCCGGTGGATCGCTCGCGCGAACTCCAGGTACAGGGCGCCGTAGTCCTCGGGGCTGGCCAGCTGGCCATCCGGCTCCTCGCCCAGCTCGACGCCGCCGACCGGGATGTGGAGGGCGCGCAGGTAGCGGAGCTCGGCCACCGCGTTGGCCGGCGTCCCGTAGAGGACGCCGACCGGAACGAGCATTGGCCGCCGCCGGGTCAGGCCGCTGCCCAGCACGGTCGCGAAGCCCGGCTGCTCGGTCTGGCGATCGACGTTCGCCGCCGTGTGCCACGGGTCCGTCGACGACGCGTAGGTGACCGTCTGGGCGTGGCTCGCCGCGTGGTGGACGAGGTCGATCAGGTGCCCGTCCCGCGCCACCCGGCCGACCTCGAGCTCGCGGATGGCGAAGCCCAGCCGGTCGCGGACGTCGCGCGAGCCCGCCGGCCCCGTGTGGGAGCTCTCGTCGAGGAGGACCCGGACGAAGCGGACGGCAATCGGGCTCGCCGCCAGGCGCAGCGTCTGCGCACCCCCGCCGGCCCCGGGCGGCCGGCCGCGAAAGGCGGCCCGCGGGAAGTCGGTCCAGTGCTCCTCCGGGCTCCCGTCGAGGTAGATCGCGCTCGGCCCGACCCAGTACTGGACGCGCAGGCGCCTCGCCCACGGCGCCGCCCAGTCGATCTGCACGCCGTCGACCGGGTGGGCCCCCCGGCCGAGGTCGACCAGCACCCACTGCGGGTGGCGCTCGCCCGTGAAGTGCGGGTCGAGGTACGGGTTGCTCTTCCAGAACGTCGCCCGGCTGCCGTCGTCCAGGCGGGAGTAGCCGTCGTCATTGGCCTGGTCGATCGTGTCCCCCCGCCGCGGCAGGCGGTAGCCGTTGGTCGCCGCCGCGGCCGGCCCGGCCGCCGACGCCGACGACGTCCAATAGCCGCTCGACCCCGCGCTGAACGCGCCCGCCGGGTTCCAGTGCCAGTCCTCGACGCCGAGCTCCGTGCGCAGCCGGTAGGACACCGCCCCCAGGCCGGCCGCCCCCATCGCCCGGATGTTGGCCGGCGTGTAGATCAGCGCGGTGTCGCCGGCGCCGTGGCCGTCGAGCCCGCCGCCGAGCGCCCGGTCCGGCCGGAAGCGGTTGAGCACCCGTGCCGGGTCGATCGACACCGTCGCCAGGCGTGGGCCCGGCCCGAGCGGCGGGGCCGCCGCCGCCCGCCCGCCGGCGCCGCCCGCGACGAGCAGGACGCACGCGATCGCCAGCCGCTTGACCATCGACCCACCATAGGTCAGTCGGTCCGGCCAGCGTCGCCGCCGGTCCCCGGCTCTGTTAGCGATCGGTCAAGATCCCCCTAACGCTCGCGCCCGATCGATCCGACCGGCCGCCCGCGCGTCAACATGGAGCCGATGAGCGCCAGGCCGCCCGACCCGCCGCGACCGAGTGCCCAGCCCGCCTCGGCCCTCGGCCGCCGGCTCCTGCTCGGTCTCGTCCTCGGCATGCTCGTCCTCCTCCTCCTGGTCGAGGGCTTCACGACCAAGACGGTCGGCGCCAGCTCGACGGCCGCGCCGCGACCCGGCGCGATCTCCGCCCTCGCCGGCCTCCCGCCGATTCTCCGCGCCGGCGCCGGTGGGGCCGGTGGGGCCGGTGGGGCCGCCGGGGCCGGTGCCGCCGGTGGGGCCGGCCTCGTCTCGGCCGAGCCCCAGCCGCCCGGCCGGCGGATCGCCCTGACGTTCGACGACGGGCCCGGCGCCTACACGCCGCGGATCGCGCGGATCCTCCTCGCCGCGCACGTCCCGGCGACCTTCTTCCTCGTCGGCAGCCAGGTCGTCCGCCATCAGCGGCTGGTCGCGCAGCTCTACCGCGACGGGTTCGAGCTCGGCAACCACACCTTCACCCACGTCGACCCGACCGTCCTCCCCGACTGGCAGCGCCAGCTCCAGATCTCGCTGACCGAGAGCGCGATCAGCGGCATCACCGGCGTGCGCCCGCGCCTGGTCCGGCCGCCCTACTCGTCGACCACCCGGGCGGTGAGCCCCCAGCAGGCGGCGGCCTGGGCGTCGATCGCCCGCCACGGCTACGACATCGTCCTCTCCGACTACGACACCGAGGACTGGAGCCGGCCCGGCGTGTCGACGATCGTGGCCAACGTCGTCGACAACCTGCACGGCCGGGGCGGCATCGTCCTCATGCACGACGCCGGCGGCGTCCGCAAGGAGACGGTCGCCGCCCTGCCCCAGCTGATCGGCGCCCTGCGCGCCCGTCACTACACGTTCGTCCTGGTGTCCGATCTGGCCGGCCTGTCGCCGCGGGCGGTGGAGGTCCCGGCCACCGCGGCCGAGCGGCTGCGCGGCCGGGCGTTCGACACGATGCTGGCCATCGCCGGGGCGGTCACCGGGTTCCTGACGCTGATGGTGTTCGCGATCACCGGCCTCGTCGCCCTGCGCATGGGCTTCGGCTTGATCCTCGCCCGCGTCCACGTCGGCCGCATGCGCCGGCGCCCGACCGACCTCGACTACGCGCCCGGCGTGTCGATCCTCGTCCCCGCCTACAACGAGGAGGTCGGGATCGAGCGGGCGGTTCGGTCGCTCGCCGCCAGCGATTACGCCGGCCGGTTCGAGCTGATCGTGATCGACGACGGGTCGACCGACCGGACGGCGGAGATCGTCGCCGACCTCGACCTGCCCGACGTCCGCCTGATCCGCCAGGCGAACGCCGGCAAGGCGGCGGCGCTCAACCGCGGTCTGGCCGCCAGCCGCCGGGCGATCGTGGTCACCGTCGACGGGGACACGATCTTCGAGCCGGACACCCTGACCCATCTCGTCCAGCGCTTTCGCGACCCGGACGTCGGCGCGATCTCCGGCAACACCAAGGTCGGCAACCGCGGCGGCCTGATCGGGCGCTGGCAGCACATCGAGTACGTGATGGGCTTCAACCTCGACCGCCGCATGTACGAGGTGCTCGGGGCGACGCCGACCGTCCCCGGAGCGATCGGCGCGTTCCGGCGCAGCGCCCTGGCTGACATCGGCGGCATCAGCGGGGCGACCCTGGCCGAGGACACCGACATCACGCTCGACATCGGCCGCGCCGGCTGGCACGTCGTCTACGCCGGCGACGCCCGCGCCTGGACCGAGGCTCCGTCCACCCTGCGCGGCCTCTACAAGCAGCGCCACCGCTGGGCCTACGGGACGTTCCAGTCGATCTGGAAGCACCGTGACGCGATGTGGCGTCGCGGGCAGGGCCGGATCGGCACCCGGGCGATCCCCTACCTGCTGCTGTTCCAGGTCCTCCTGCCGCTCGCGGCCCCGCTGATCGACCTGTTCGCGATCTACTCGATCCTCTTCCTCGACCCCTGGCCGATCCTCGGCTTCTGGCTCGCGTTCAACGTCTTCCAGCTCGTGCTCGCCTGGTGCGCCTTCGGCTTCGACGGCGAGTCCCGGCGGCCCCTCTGGGCCCTCCCGCTCCAGCAGTTCGTCCACCGCCAGCTGATGTACCTGGTGGTGATCGACTCGGTCGTCTCCGCCCTGATGGGCTCGCGCCTCGGCTGGCACCGCGTCGAGCGGACCGGCGACGCCGAGGTGGCCGACGCAGGCCGGTCGCCCGCCCGACCGGCCCGGCGGTCGCCGCGGTCGCCCCGGTTGTCCCGGTCGGTCCAGGCGGCACCGGCGACCCCGGCGGCGTCGGCGGCTCCCGCGGCGCCGGCTCTGGCGGCTCCGGCTCCGGCTCCGGCTCCGGCTCCGGCTCCGGCTCCCGCTCCCGCTCCCGCTGCGGCGGCGGCGGCGGGGTCGCCGGCGGACGGGCCAGGCCCGGGGCCGCCGGTGGCCGGGCCGGGCGACGACGGCGCCAGCGGCGCGAAGGCGGGGGTCGGGAGCGGGCCGGGTCTCAGCGGCTGACGTGGAAGTCGGCCCGGAACGGTCGGGCCGCCCCGCCGACGCCGGTGGCGGCGACGGTGACCAGGGCGCGCAGGCCCCGCCGCCGGCCGAGAGCGGCGCGCGGACGGATGGAGCGCCGCGGGGCGGGCCGTCGGCCTACTCGGCCGAGACGTGCTCGGCGCGGACGACGGCGGTCTCGAGCGGCACCGGTTGGTTTCGGATCTCGTCGACGATGTAGAGGGGGCGGCGCTTGACCTCGTCGTAGATCCTCCCGACGTACTCGCCGATCAGCCCGATCGCGATCAGCTGGATCCCGCCGAGCATGAGGATGGCGATCGTGATCGAGCCGAAGCCGGGGAGGTAGGAGCCGAAGATGCGCAGGGCGACGACGACCGGGATGGCGAGGAAGGCGACGCCGGAGAAGAGAAAGCCGAGGTAGGTGGCGAGCTGGAGCGGCAGGTGGGAGAAGGACGAGATGGCGTCGAGGGAGAAGCGGAGCATCTTGCGCAGGGGGTACTTCGTCTCGCCGGCGTAGCGGGCGTCGCGCTGGTAGCTGATCGCCGTCTGGGTGAACCCGATCCAGACGGTCATGCCGCGGAGGAAGCGGCTGCGCTCGCCGAGCGCGAGGAGGGCGTCGAGGGCGCGGCGGTCGAGCAGGCGAAAGTCGCCGGAGTTCGGCTCGAGGTCGATCTGGGCGAGCTTGTCGAACAGCTTGTAGAACCAGGTCGCCGTGGCGAGCTTGAAGCGGGTCTCGCCCTCGCGCTTCTCGCGCACGGCGTAGACCACGTCGGATCCGGCCGCCCAGAGGTCGACCATGTCGCGGATCAGCTCCGGCGGATCCTGGAGGTCGGCGTCGAGCATGGCCACCGCCTGGCCCCGGGCGTGCTCGAGCCCGGCGGTGAGGGCGGCCTGGTGGCCGAAGTTGCGGGAGAGGTGGACGACCCGCAGGCGCGGATCGGCGTCGGCGAGGCGGTCGAGGATCGCCGGGGTGGCGTCGTTGCTGCCGTCGTTGACGATGATCAACTCGTAGTCGAAGCCGGCGAGGGCGGCGGTCGCGCGCTCGTAGAAGACCTCGACGAGCTCCTCCTCGTTGTAGACGGGCGCGCAGACGCTGAGCAGCCGGAGCGCCCGCTCGCGCGTTCTGCTCGGCTCGTGGCGCTCGTCGGGTGGCATGATCTGTGGTCGGGCGCTGGCCGGGCGGGCCGACCCGCGCCACACAGAGTAGAGCGCGGGGGACGATCTCCTGGCGCCGCCTAACCGACCGTAACGAAATGCCGGCGCGTGCTTCATCCTGTTGCCGGATGCCACGCCCCCGGTCATCGCCGCGCGCCATCGGCCCGATCGTCGGCCAGCTGGCCAAGTACGGCGTGGTGGGCGCGTCGAACACGCTGATCGGCTACGGCGTCTACGCGGTGTGCCTGGACCTGCTGGGGATCCAGTACGAGGTGGCGCTGGCCATCGCCTACGTGATCGGCGCGATCAACGGCTACGTGCTGAACCGCTACTGGACCTTCCGCGGCCACAACGCCGACCACGCCAGCTCGGGCGGCCGCTACGCGGCGATCCAGGTCGTGGCCTTCCTGGTCAACCTGGGTCTGCTCCACGCGGCCGTGGCCTGGTTGGGCGTCGAGCAGAACCTCGCCCAGGCGGTGGTGGTGCCGCTCGTCTTCGCCGCCACGTTCGTGCCCAACCGGCTCTGGTCGTTCGCCCACCGCGGCGATACGGCGATCGCCGGGGGCACGCCGACCTGATGGCCGACGCCGCCCGCCGGCCGGCGTCGAGCGGGTCGCGCGGCTGGTGGCTCGCGGTGGCCGGGGTCACCGTGCTGGCGGCGGGCCTGCGCCTGATCGGCCTGGCCCGGGTCCCGGAGAACCCGTTCTACGACGCGGCGGTCCGGTCGATGACGCAGTCGCTGCACAACTTCTTCTTCGGGGCGTTCGACCCGTCGGCCAGCGCGGCGATCGACAAGCCGCCGTTCGACCTCTGGCTCCAGGTCATCGCGGTCAAGCTGCTCGGCTTCAACTCGACGGTGCTGAAGCTGCCGTCGGCGCTCGCCGGGACGCTGGCCGTGCCGCTGCTCTACGACCTCGTCCGCCGGCTGGCCGGCCGGCCGGCGGCGCTGGGCAGCGCGCTGACGTTGGCCGTCCTGCCGGCCGCGGTGGTCACCGCCCGCAGCGACACCATGGACTCGCTGATGATGGCGCTCCTGGTCGGCTGCGCGTGGCTGCTCCATCGCTACGCCGAGCGGCGCCAGACGCGGTGGCTGGCGGCGGCGGCGCTCCTGCTCGGCCTCGACTTCAACGTCAAGCTGTTCGAGGCTCTCGTCCCCGTCGCCGCGTTCCTGGTCTTCCTGTGGATTGTGTGGAGCGGTGAGCCAATATCGGCCCGGCTCCTGCGGCTCGGGGTGGCCGCGGCCGCGTTCGGCGCGGTGGCCCTGAGCTGGCTGATCGCCGTGTCGCTGCTTCCGGCGCACGACCGGCCGTACCCGATCGGGTCGACCAACGGGAGCGTGTGGAACGCGGTGTTCGTCTACAACGGGGCCGACCGGGTGACGCAGCCGCCGCACCCGTCGACCTACGACGCGGTGCCGACCGGGGCGGAGGGGCTGCTGGCCGCGACGCACGGGGTGGCGGGGGTCGCCGCCGCGGCGGCGCCGGCGCCTGCGCCGAAGGCCAGGCCCCAGGCGACCGCGAAGAAGCACAAGGCGCGTCCGCCGAGCGCGCCGGCTGGCCCGCTGCGCCTGTTCAAGCGGTCGCTGGTCGACTTCGGCGGCCTGATCGGAGCCGTCCTCTTCGCGGCGCTGGTCTTCGGGGCGCTCGCCGGTGCGGTGTCGGCGCGCTGGCTCCTGCGCCCGGCGGCGGCCGCGGCGGCGGGGCGCCCGGCGGCGATCGCCCGGGCGGCGGCGATCGGCCTGGGGGTCTGGCTGGTGACCGGCCTCGCGCTCTTCTCGTTCGCCGGGCGGGTGCATCCGCGCTACCTGGAGGCGTTCACGCCGGCGGTGGCGGCGACGCTCGGCGTCTCGGTGGCGGTCCTGGCCCGGCGGGCGCGCGACCCGTTCGTCGCCTATCTGCTCCTCGCCGGTCTCGGCCTCTGCCTGCTCGAGGCGGCGGCGGTGACCGGCCGGGGCACGCTGGTGCGGCTCGGTCTCCTCGGCGGGGTGGTCGTCGCGGGCGGCGCCGCGACGGCGTTGGTGCTCGGGCACCGGCGGGCCGGGCGGACCGGCGACTGGCCGGCCTGGGCCCAGCCGGAGGCGATCGGGCTCGCCGTGGTCGGCGCGGTGCTCGCCTTCCCGCTCGCTCGCGACATTCGCCTGATCCGCGACCACAGCGGCGTGCAGGCGGCCTCGCCGCAGCTGAAGGCCCCGGTGGTGGCCGCGCTGTCGCGCTACCTGACCGCGCATCAGGGGCGGGCTCGCTACGAGCTGGCGGCCAGCGCGCCGAGCTTCGCCTCGCCGCTGATCGTCCGCGACGGCCGTCCCGTGCTCCTCCTGACCACGGTCAACGCCCGACCGCTGGTCACGCTCGCCCAGCTGCGGGCGCGGATCGGCGCCGGGCAGGTGTCCTACGTCCTGATGCGCGGGCGCTGTCCGCACCCGCCCTACCATCTTCTGCCGCAGTGCTCGGCCGCGGTCAAGTGGGTCCAGGCCCACGGCCGCGACGTGACCGGCGAGCTCCACCTGACGCCGGTCGCCACCGGCCTGCTCTACCGAGTGACGCCGGCGGCCGCCGCAGCCGCCTGACCGATCAGCGGAAGACGGCCATCAGCGACAGGCCGGCGGGAATGCGCCGGCCGGCGCCGATCAGGCCGGCCTCGAGCTCGAGCGGGACCCGGAGCAGGCGGTTGAGGGCGGGGGAGGTGCGCTCGAGGTCGGAGACGGCCTCCGCCACGCCGACGTCCCGCCGGCGCAGGCGCAGGAGCTGGCGGTGGGCGACGGCCGCCGGAAGCAGTACGCCGTTGAAGTGCGTGGTGGTCAGCGTCTCCCAGCCGGCATCGGACGCGGCGGCCTCGAGCGTACGGCGGGTGTAGCGGCGGCGGTGGTGGTTGACGACGTCGTGCTCGCTCCACATCCATGGGTAGGCGGGGACGGTGACCACGAGCGTGCCGCCGGGGCGCACGACGCGGCGCAGCTGGCGCAGGGCGAGCCGATCGTCGTCGAGGTGCTCGAGGACGTCGAAGGTCACGGCGAGGTCGAAGTGGTCGTCGGGGAAGGGCATCGCCTCGAACGTCGACTGGACGACCTCGCCGACGCCGCGCGCGCGGGCGGCGGCCACGCTCGCGTCGGCGAGCTCGAGGCCGGTCACGGTGCCGTAGCGGGCGAGGTCGACCATGTTGCGCCCGCTGCCGCAGCCGGCGTCGAGGATGGCGATCCCGGGGGCGAGGCCGAGCGACCGCAGCTGGCGGTCGATCACCCGGCGGCGGCCGCGATACCACCAGTGATCGTCCTCGACCTCGTGCGTGCGACGCTCGTAGACCTCGTCCATGGCGCGGGATACAAGCAGGCCGGGCCGCCCGGCGCCCGGCCGGGTCCGTCGCGCCGCGTGGTCAGCGACTAGCGGATCGCCCCGGCGGAGACGGTCCGCCCGACAGCGGGGATCGGGCCGGTCGGGCTGAGGGCGGCGGTCTCGACCACGCGGCGGCGGACGCGGTGGGCCGAGGCGAGATGGACGACGCGCGCCGCCGCCGCCGGCGGCGGCTGGCTGGCGAGGGGCCCGACCGCGGGCGGCAGGCTGGGCAGGCTCGAGAAGCCGATCGCCCCGGTCACGAGGGCGGCGAGCCAGCCGGCGGTGAGCACGGCCATCCCGGCGCCGGCCACGCGCACGCGGCGGCCGCGGCGGCCGGTGTGGTCGAGGAAGACCTGGCGCTCGAGGCCGGTCGCCGTCCAGACGGTGGGCGCGATGTCGTCGGCGGCCAGACGGCCGCCCGGTGCCGGCGCCGAAGCCGAAGCCGAAGCCGGCGCCGAAGTCGAAGCCGGCGCCGAAGTCGAAGCCGGCGCCGAAGTCGAAGCCGAAGTCGAAGCCGGCGCCGAAGTCGAAGCCGGCGCCGAAGCCGGCGGGGTGGGGGCGTCGGTCGACCGCACGCCGGCGTCGACTACCGCCGCGATCGATGAGCCGGCAACTGGAACGAGCGCCCCACGCACTCGTCCCGAACCCTGGGCCGAACGAATCACTGCCGGTGATCTTCGCTGACCGGGCCGTCGTGCGCGGTCGGGGTCACGGCTTCTTAGAGCCTTCTTTACCCACTCCTAACACGCTTACGGCGTTGACTCAGCGGCTAGCATCCGTCGTCGTGCTCGGCCCGACCAAGCCCTTTCCCCGCGTCGGCGCGCCGGCGCAGATCGCCCATTTCGGGGGCCCGGTCGAGGCCGTGACGATCGTCGGCGTCGAGGACGACGGACGGCGGGTCGTGGTCAGCGGCGGCGACGGCCGCCACCACGAGTTCACCCTCCGGCGGGCCACGGCGGCCTTCGTCCTGGCCGGCGAGCAGCACGCTCCCCGGCTGCGGCTGGCCGGCTGACGCAGGGGGGTCAGTCGGCGTCGCCGGGAGGCGGCCGGCGCCCGCGCTTGCGGTCGGCGGCCTGACGCTTGGTGTCGAGGCGCCGCCGGCGCGAGGCGGCCGTCGGCCGGGTGGCCCGGCGGGGCCGGGGCACGTCGAGGGCGCGGGCGAGGCGCTCGGAAAGGCGGGCGAGCGCGAGCTCGCGGTTGCGCGCCTGGCTGCGGGCGTCCTGGGCGATCGCGGTCACGAGCGGTCCGCAGCGGGCCAGCACCCGCTGGCGCTGGGCGTCGCTGAGGGCGCGCGAGGCCCGGACGTCGAACACCGCCTCGATTCGCGAGGCGGTGACGTTGGCGTGCTGGCCGCCCGGGCCGGAGGAGCGGCTGGCGCGGACGGTGATCTCCGCCATGGGAATCGAGACCTCGCGGTTGACCACCAGGTCATCGCTCATCCTCGGGAGGCCTCCGCGCGCATGCGACCAGTCTGGCAGCGGCCGGCGCTATCGTTGGGGTCGATGGAGCTGCGATTGCTCGGCCGCACGGGCGTCCACGTCAGTCCCCTCTGCCTCGGGGCGATGATGTTCGGCGCCTGGGGCGAGCCCGACCACGACGAGTCGATCCGCATCATCCATCGGGCGCTCGACGCCGGGATCAACTTCATCGACACGGCCGACGTCTATTCGCGGGGCGAGTCGGAGACGATCGTGGGCCGGGCGCTGAGCGGCGGCCGCCGCGACGACGTCGTGCTGGCGACGAAGTTCCACGGCCCGATGGGGGACGACGCCAACCAGGGCGGCAACTCGCGACGCTGGGTCATGCGGGCGGTGGAGGCGTCGCTGCAGCGCCTGCAGACCGACTGGATCGATCTCTACCAGGTGCACCGCTGGGACCCCTGGACCGACCACGAGGAGACGCTCGGCGCCCTGACGGACCTCGTGAGCCAGGGCAAGGTGCGCTACATCGGCTCCTCGACCTACCCGGCCGCGGAGATCGTCAAGGCCCAGTGGACCGCCCGCGACGGGCGGCTGCGGCGATACGTCTGCGAGCAGCCGCCGTACTCGATCCTGGCCCGGGGGATCGAGGCCGACGTCCTGCCCACCTGCCGGGACTACGGGATGGGCGTCATTGCCTGGAGTCCGCTCGGCGGCGGCTGGCTGTCGGGACGCTGGCGCCACGGGGCGGAGGATCTGAGCTCGCGGCGGGCGGCGATGATCCCCGACCGCTACGACCTCTCGCTGGCGGCCAATCGGGCCAAGCTCGACGCCGCCGACGCGCTCGGCCGGCTCGCCGACGAGGCGGGTCTCTCCCTGATCGACATGGCGCTGGCCTTCGTGCTCCGCCATCCGGCGGTGACGGCGGCCATCATCGGACCGCGCACGATGACACAGCTCGAGTCGCAGCTCGGGTCCGCCGACGTCGTGCTCGACACCGCCCTGCTCGACCGCATCGACGAGATCGTCGCTCCGGGGACGAACGTCAATCCGGCCGACGCCGGGTGGACGAACCCGGCTCTGGCCGCCGGGGCCCGCCGGACCTAGGGCGCGCGACCGGCGGCGCGAATAGGCACGTCCTGCGCAACGCCGGCGGCGTCGGCACCGACGACGTGATCCGCTCGCTGGCCGTGTCGCAGCGGCGGCTGGGGACCGATCGGGTGATGTTGATCCACCACACCGAGTGCGGCATGCAGGGGCTGACCGACGACGGCTTCCGGCCCGAGCTCAGGAGGCGACCGGGGTGGCGCCGGCCTTCGCGATCGAGTCGTTCAGCGACCTCGACGCCGACGTCCGCCAGTCGCTGCTGCGGGTTCGCCGGTCCCCTTTCCTCCTGCATCGGGATGCGATCCGCGGCTTCGTCCATGACGTCGACACCCACCTGATGCGAGAGATCCACGTCGACGCCGAAGGCTGAGCCGGCGGGGCCATGCGATGATAGGTGCCGCCTTGTTGTCCGCGGGGAAGCGAAGATGAAACTCGAGAGCACGTTCTCAGTGCGCGCGCCGATCGACGAAGTGTGGGCCGCGATGCTCGACCTCGAGCGCGTCGCCCCGTGCCTGCCCGGCGCCCGCGTGCTCGAGCGACGGGGCGAGGATCGCTACGAGATCGCCCTCGAGGTCGCCCTGGGCGCCCCGGCGATCTCCTACCAGGGCGAGGTGACGATCGTCGAGCAGGAGGCCGACGCCCGGCGCGCCGTGCTGCGCATCAGCGCCGACGGGGACGGCGGCGACCGGGCCGAGGGTCGCCTCGAGGTGAGGCTCACCGGCCGCGGCGAGCTGACCGAAGGCGCGCTGGCCGCCGAGCTCTCCGACCCGGGCGCCGCCGCCGAGATCGACCACCAGACGCTGCGGGCGGTCGCCGCGCGCCTGATCGACGACTTCGCCCGGAACCTGGCGGCGCTGCTGGGGGGCGGCCGGCCGACGGTCAACGGCGCCGACCCGGCGTCGTCGGTCGCCCGTATGCCGGAGGAGGTCGGCGAGAGCCTGCTCGGTGGTCACGGCGTCCCGGTCGGCCAGGCGGCCCCGGTCGCCGCCCGTGCCGAGTCGGCGGCCGCCGACCCCGGCAAGGTCCCGCCGGTCCACCGCGAGCCCCCGCCCCCGCCGCCGCCGCCGAGCGCGACCGCGGCGCAGGCGGGCTGGGCCGGCGCGACCCGGCAGGCCGGCGCCACCGTCGAGCGCCTCCGCAGCCCGCTCGGCGCCCTCCTGCTCGCCTGCGTGATCCTCGGCGCCGTGCTCGGGCGCCGCCGCCGGGCCCGGGGCCCGGCTCCCGACCCGGGCGAGCCGGCGCTCGTCGCCCCGGTGGCGGCCGCCGGCTGACGCCGGCGTCGGAGCGTGGTCAGCGTGATCCTGGCGCACATCGCCGGCGTGCCGGTCGAGGAGACGCTCCTGAGCGCCGGACCGGCCCTCGTGGCCGCGTTCTCGGTCGGTCTCGTGCACATCCGCTCACGGCGGGACCGGCCGGCGTTCGGCGACGACGAGCGGGTCTCGGCCGACGCCGGCGGGGCCGCACCCGCCGAAGGCGGTCTCGCCGACGACGAGCCGGTCTCGGCCGACGCCGGCGGGGCCGCACCCGAAGGCGGCCAGCACCCCGACGATCCGGTCGATTCCCTCGCGACGGCCGAGGTCGGCGCCCCGGGCCCGTCCGGTCGAGCCGACGAGGACTAGGGGCGCAGGCCGAGCGACCGCGCCCGGCCGGCGGCGCGGATGTCCTGGAGCTCGCACAGGGCCGGATCGCGCTCGGCGCGGTCGTCGTCGGCGGCGTCGAGCAGGCGCGCATCGAGTCGGGTCTCGACCACCGTGTCGTCGACCCGGTCCACCCGGGCGGCCCCGGCTCCCGGCCGGGCGCTGACCACCTCGACGAGGTCGGTCCCGTCGAATACGAGGGCGGCGCCGTCGTCGACGCCGAAGCCGCCGGGGATCGCCCCGTCGCGGATGTGCCCGTGGAAGCTCGGCCGCCGGGGGGCGTCGGCATCGTAGTGGACGCAGTTGCTCCCGCCCAGCAGGCCGAGGCCGCCGCTCGGGCGCGGCTTGCCGTGAGAGCGGGTGATCCCGGCCTCGAACCAGCACATCGAGCCGGCGCTGACCCCGCACAGGAGGACGCCCGAGCTCCAGGCCTCGGCCAGGATCCGGTCGAGGCCGTGGGCGCGCCAGATCGCGATCAGGTTGAGCAGGCTCCCGCCGCCGACGTAGATCGCGTCCTGGTCGAGCAGCTGCCGGCGGATCGCCACCGGATGATCGCCGAGCCGGAAGAGCGACAGGTGGGAGGTGCGGCAGCCGAGTCGGCGGAAGGTGGCGTTGAAGCGGTTGATCTGCTCGACCGGGTCGCCGCTGGCGGTCGGCAGCAGGCAGATGCGCGGGTTGACCGGCCCGGCCAGCCGGGCGACATAGGCGTCGAGCGCCCGGTCGCGCGGACCCGCACCGAACCCGCCGCCGCCGATCGCGACGATCCGCCGCGCTGGCGCCGGGTCCGTCAAGGGCCGGCCGCCGCCGCCAGGCTGGCGGCGGGCGGCGAGACCTGCGCCGGGCCCGATTCCAGGGTCGAGCCGGCCTCGGCGCTGACCGGCGGAGCGTCGGCGACGCCGAGGTAGGTGGTGCGCAGCGCCGTTCTGACCACACGGCCGCGGACCGTCCGCATCCGGTAGGCCCGGGCCTTCGGGCGCGAGCTCACCACGCCGGCGAGGCGGTCGCCGACGAAGTGGAGGGCGGCGCCGTCCTCCGAGGCGTAGCCGGCACAGAGGCCGTCGACCAGAAACTCCCGGTAGGCACGGTCCCGCTCACGCTCGCCATCGTAATGGACGGTGTTGCTCCAGGGCAGGAATCCCAGCCCGTCGACGCGGACGGGCTCACCGTGGAACGCGCTGACCGCCTCGCGAAACCAGCACAGCGAGCCGGCGCTGACCCCGCACAGGATCACGCCGGCCTCCCACGCCTCCCGCAGGATCGCGTCGATTCCATGCGCCTGCCAGACGCCGAGCAGGCTGATCACGCTCCCGCCGCCGACGTAGATCACCTCCTGGGCGAGCAGGTGCGCCCGCAGGTTCGGCGGGTTCTGCTCGCGGCGGAAGAGGGAGATGTGCGACGGCTCGCAGCGGCCGGAGTCGAAGGCGCGGTAGAAGCGCACGATGTAGTGGTCGGCGTCGCCGCTGGCCGACGGCAGGAAGCACACCCGCGGGCGCTCGCTTCCGGCGAGGGCCAGGACGTAGTCGTCGAGCAGCGGGTTGCCGGCCTCCATCGAGAAGCCGCCGCCGCCGAAGGCGACGATCTGGCGCAGGGGCGTCGACATGGAGCGAGCGTACGCGCCGGCAGGCCGGCGGTCATTGGCCGCGCGGCCCACCCGCCTGGACCGACGGTCCCGTCAGCCGTCGCCGGGAACGAGGCTCTGCGGCTCGAGCTGCGCGGCTCCGGGGGCCAGCCACGGCGGCGCGGCGCCCGCCCGCTCGCACGCGAGCCCGGCCACGGCCACGGCGAATTCGGTCGCCTGCTCGACGAGGTCGGCCTGCCCGAGCGCATCGCGCCCGAGCCCGCGCGAGTGCCACCAGGCGAGGAAGCCGCCGCCGAAGGCGTCGCCCGCGCCGATCGTGTCGATGACCCGGGCCGGCCGCGCCGCCACCCGGGTCTCGCCCCAGGGCCCGATCGCCACCGCGCCGTCGGCGCCGCAGGTGAGGAGGACCACGGCCGGCCCGCGGTCGAGCAGGGCGCGGGCGGCGGCGCCCGTCTCGAGCCCCGGGTCGAGCCAGGCGAGGTCCTCGGCGCTGACCTTGACCACGTCGCTGCGGCCGAGGATCCGCTCGAGGCGGGGGCGGTAGGCCGGGGCGTCCTCGAGCAGCCCCGGCCGGCAGTTCGGGTCGACGACGATCAGCGCCCGGCCGCTGAGGGCGTCGACCACCGCCTCGAGGGCGGTGGCCACCGGCTCGAGCATCAAGCCGAGGGTGCCCACGTGGAGCGCCGCTGCCGCGGCCGGAAGGGCGCCGAGCGCGGCGTCGACGCTCAGCCCGGGGACCGACGTGTTGTCCGCGTAGAAGCGGTAGGTGGTCGCGCCGCCGGCGCCGACGTAGGCCAGGGCGAGCGTCGTCGGGTCGTCGGTGTGGACCACGCCCGTGAGGTCGACGCCCTCGGCGGCGAGGCTCGCCTCGAGCGTCCGGCCCAGGCCGTCGGTCGAGATCCGGCCGAGGAAGGCGACCGGCTGTCGCAGGCGCCCGATCGTCCGCGCCGTGTTGAAGGGCCCGCCGCCCGGGTGCCCGCCTAGCCGGCGGTCGTCGCCGGCGACGATGTCGTAGAGCGCCTCGCCGGCGACGAGGATCGGCGCGCTCACGCGGCCGCCGTCGGGCGCAGCTCGCCCGACCCGCGGGCGATCAGCGTCGGCTCGAGCACGACCCGCCGGGACGGGCCGGCGTACCCGTCCAGGCGGGCGAAGAGCAGCTCGGCCGCCGCGCGGCCCAGGCCGGAGGCGTGCTGGGAGATCACGGTCAGCCCCGGGTCGACCAGGCCGGCCAGGGCGATGTCGTCGAAGCCGACGAGCGCGACCGTGTGCTCGAGCCCCAGGTTGTGGATCGCCTGCACGGCCTGGATCGTGATCAGGTTCTGGCTGGTGAAGAGCGCGGTCGGCCGCGACGGCCCGCCGAGGAGGGCGCGCGTCTGGGCGTAGGCGTCGACCGCCCGGGGGAGCGTGTGCCGGACCAGTTCCGGGTCGGCCGCCAGGCCGGCGGCGGCGAGCGCCTCGCGGTATCCGCGCAGCCGCTCGGCCGCCGTGTAGAGCTCGGGGCGGTCGCCGAGGAAGGCGATCCGCCGGTGGCCGGCGGCGATCAGATGCGCGACGCCCAGGCGGGCGCCGCCCGCGTTGTCGGTCAGGGCGGCGTCGGCGTCGATGAAGCTGCCCGGCCGGTCGACGAACACGATCGCGACCCCGGCCGCCCGGTCGCGCAGCAGGTAGCTGTGGTCGCTCGCGGCCGGCGCGATGATCAGGCCGTCGACGCCCCGCGCGCCGAACGCCTCGGCCAGCTCGCGCTCGCGGCCCGGGGTCTCGTCGGAGCTGCCGGCGAAGGTCAGCACCCCGCGCCGGCGGGCGACGTCCTCGATCCCGCGTTGGACCGCCGAGAAGAACGGGTTGGCCACGTCCTCGACGATGACGCCGATGCTCGCGGACAGGCCGTCGGCGCGGCGCAGCGCGCTGGCCGCGACGTTGTGGCGGTATCCGAGCGCCTCCGCCGCCGCCAGGACGCGATCGGCCAGCTGCTGGCCGACCGCCGGGTCGCCGTTGACCACGCGCGAGACCGTGCTCAGGCTGACGCCGGCGAGCGCCGCCACCTGCTTCATCGTCGCCCGGCGACCGACCCGGCCGGGTGACGATTGGGAAAACGTTTCCGTCGCTGCGAGCATCGTCAGGACCCCTGAGTTGATTAGGTGTCGCCGAGTGTAGAGGATGGAGTCGAGAAAACGAAATCTCTTGACACTGGTCCGCAACAGGCATACGCTCTTCGCTCTTGCTGAAAACGTTTTCTCGGAGAGGGAAGCAGATGACCAAGGGCCGTTTGAAGTTCTCGTTGTCACTGGTGGCCGTGATCGCGCTCATCGCCGCGGTCATCGGCGTGGTCGCCGGCCGGGCCTCCGGCGGATCGGGGGCGGGCGGAGGTGGGGGCGGCAGTGGCGGGAAGGCAGCCGGCAACGCCGTCGACGTGATCATTAAGGCCAGCGACTCTTCGTTCTGGCAGACGATGCTGGCCGGCGCCAAGAAGGCCGGCGGCGACTACGGCTTGCGCATCGGCCTCTTCGGTCCGACCTCCGAGACCGACGTCGCCCAGCAGGTGCAGCTGATCGAGAATTCGATCTCCCGCGGGGTCAAGGCGATCGTCCTCGCCCCGAACTCCTCGAGCGCGCTCAACGACGCGATCAAGCGCGCGCGCTCGGCGGGAATCAAGGTGGTCGTGGTCGACACCGCGGTGACCACGCCGGCCGAGGGATTCATCGGCACCGACAACATCAAGGCCGGGATCCAGGCCGGTCAGACCCTGTGCTCGCTGATCCAGGCCAAGGGGCCGGCGAGCGGCGCGGTGATGGTCGAGTCGTCGGTCGCCGGCGTGCAGACGATCAAGGACCGCGACACCGGCTTCACCCAGGGGCTGGCGGCGAGCTGCCCGAACGTCCACGCGACGCTCCAGCGCTACAACAACAACGACATCAACATGTCGGCCAGCCAGGTCAACGATGCGTTGACCGCCAACCCGCACCTGCTCGGGGTCTTTGCCGACAACAACGTCTCCGGCGTCGGCGCCGCCCGGGCGATCAAGGACAACCAGGCGACCGGCCGCATCCCGGTGGTCGCCTTCGACACCGACCCGCAGGAGAACGCGGCGCTGAACGACGGGTCGATCAGCGCGCTGGTGGTGCAGAACCCGTACTTCTTCGGCTATCAGGGTGTCGTCGAGGCCGGCATGGCCGCCGTCGGCACCCAGCCCCCACCGAAGCTCGATCCGGGCGCCGTGGTGGCCACCAAGGCCAACGCGGCCTCGCCGACGGTGGCTCCGCTGCTGAACCCGCCGACCGCCAAGGCCGGCGCATGAGCCCGCTCGACGACACGAAGGTGCCGGTCGTCACGCTGCGCGGCGCCACGAAGGCCTACGGGCCGAACAAGGCCCTCACCGACGTCACGCTCGAGCTGCGCGCCGGCGAGGTGATGTGCCTCGCCGGGGAGAACGGGGCCGGCAAGAGCACCCTGATCAAGATCCTGACCGGGGCGATCCGCCGCGACGCCGGGGAATACCTGATCGACGGGAGCGAAGTCGGGTCGCCGACGCCGTCGGCCGCCCGGGAGGCCGGCGTAGGCGTCGTCTACCAGGAGCTCAGCCTGCTGGCCGACCTCTCGGTGGCCGAGAACCTCCTGATGAGCCGGCTGCCCGCCAAGCGGGGGGTGACTCGCCCGCGGGAGGCCCGCCGGCTCGCCCGGACCATGCTCGAGCGCGTCGGGCTCGACTGGCTCGACCCGGACGCCGAGGTGGGGGGGCTGCCGCTGGCCGTGCAGCAGCTCGTCGAGATCGCCAAGGTGCTCGGCGCCTCGCCGCGCGTCCTGATCTTCGACGAGCCGACGACGGCGCTCTCGGAGGCCGAAACCAACGCCCTCCTCGAGCGCATCAAGGAGCTCCGCGACGAGGGTCACGCGATCATGTACGTGACCCATCACCTCGAGGAGATGTTCGAGATCGGCGACCGGGTCACCGTCCTGCGCGACGGCTGCCTCGTGCTCACCGCGCCGATGGCCGAGTTCGATCGCGACAGCCTGATCGCCTCGATGGTCGGGCGCAAGATCGAGTCGCTCTACCCGGCGTCCAACCGGACGATCGGCGAGCCGCGGCTTCGCGTCGTGGGCCTCCTGCCCAACGGCGCCAGCACCCCGATCGACTTCGAGGTGCGAGCGGGGGAGATCGTCGGCGTCGCCGGCCTCCTCGGGTCGGGTCGCAGCGAGCTCGTGCGCGCGATCTTCGGGGCCGACGGCCGTCAGGCGGGGGAGATCTTCGTCGACGGCCGGCGGGTCCGCGGGGGCGACCCCCGGCGGGCGGTCCAGGCCGGTCTCGGACTCCTGACCGAGGATCGCAAGCGCCTCGGCCTGCTGCTCGAGCTGACCATCCGCGAGAACGCGTCGATCGCCGACCTCGACGACCTGTCGAGCTTCTTCCTCGTCGACCGCAAGGAGGAGCGCGGCATCGTCAACAAGTACCTGGGCGGGCTGCGCCTGCGGGCGGCCTCCTGGGAGCAGCCGGTGTCCTCGCTCTCGGGCGGCAACCAGCAGAAGGTGCTGCTCGCCCGCTGGCTGGCCACCAGGGCGAAGGTCCTGATGTTCGACGAGCCAACCAAGGGCGTCGACGTCGGCGCCAAGGCAGAGATCTACAAGGTCATCGGCGACCTGGCGGCGGAGGGGCTCGGCGTCATCGTCGTCTCGTCCTACCTGCCCGAGGTCCTTGGGCTGGCCGACCGGGTTCTGATCATGAGCGGCGGCACCGTCGCGGGCGAGCTGTCCGCGGCGGGGGCCACCGAAGAGGAGGTGCTGCGGCTGGCGAGCGTCGGCGGCGGCGTGACCACAGAGGAGATGGGATCATGAGACTGCCAAGCATCCGCGGGGCCGCTGACGGCCTCGAGCCCGCGCCGGCCGGCGGGGCCCCGGCCGGGGCGGCCGGTGGGGAGCGGCTCCTCACCTTCGGCGACGTGTTCGGCCGCGACGCCGGCGGGCTGATCGTCCTGCTGATCCTGTTCGGGGCGCTGACACTCGCGTCGCCCGAGTTCCTCACCGGGGCCAATATGGACAACCTGGCGCGCCAGGTCGCCGTGTTCGGGATCATCGCCGTCGGCCAGCTGCTCGTGATCCTGACCGCGGGGATCGACCTCTCGGTCGGCTCGGTCCTCGGCCTGACCGGCGCCATCACCGCCGAGCTGCTCGTGCACAAGCTGGGCATCGTCCCGGCGATCCTCGGCGGCCTGGCCGCCGGCGCGGCGATCGGCGTCTTCAACGGCGCGCTCGTGGCCTACGGCAAGCTGCCGCCGTTCATCGTCACCCTAGGCATGCTCGGCATCGCCCGCGGGGCAGTGCTGGTACTGACCAACGCCAACACCGTCCAGCCGCTCCCGGACGCCTTCGGCCAGATCGCCAACGGCTCGTTCCTGGGCCTGCCCAACCTGCTCTGGATGTTCGTCGTCGTGGTGGTCGTCACGGCGTTCGTCCTGCGTCGGACGGTGTTCGGCCGCTACGTCTACGCGGTCGGATCCAACCCCGAGTCGGCGCGGCTGGCCGGCGTCCCGGTGACCCGCGTGCTGGTCGCCGTCTACGCCATCGCCGGCCTCCTGGCCGCGGTCGGCGGCGTGCTGTTCACGTCGCGGCTGAACGCCGGCATCCCCACCGCCGGCACCGGCTACGAGCTCAACGCGATCGCCGCCTGCGTGATCGGCGGGGCGAGCCTGTTCGGAGCCAAGGGCGGCGCCTACGGGGCGGCGGCGGGGGCGCTGATCGTCGGCGTGCTCAACAACGGCGGCAACCTGCTGGCGATCAACTCGTTCTACCTCCAGATCATCATCGGGGCGCTGATCCTGGTGGCCGTCGCGTTCGACCAGCTCCAGAGCCGCCGCTCCCGCTCGGGCTAGGCCCGCGGCCGGGGCCAGAGCTCCTTGAGCGGCAGCTCGTAGTAGACGTGCAGGCGGTCGGCCCCGCGGCCGCCGGCGAGCGCTTCCCGGTGGGAGACCAGACGCCCCCGGTGGGCCTTGACCCAGTCGTCGGCCGCGGCTCGCGCGGCCGGCGGCACGTCGTCGCGGCGGATCGCCTTGGCGTGGGCCTGGGCGAGCTCGTCCCCCCGGATCAGCCAGTCGTCGCCGGTGATCCCGTCGAGGTCGGCGAGCAGGCGGCGGATCTCCTCGCCGGTCATCGGTCGCCGCCGTCCGCTCGGGCCGCCGCGAGCGCGGCCGGCGGGTCGAGCTCCGGCCGGGCGCGGGTCAGGAGCACGGCCCGGTCGGCGAGCTCGACCGCCTCGGCCGCGCCGAGATCGATGTCGCCGAGCGCGAGGGCGAGGAGCACCTGCCGCAGGAGCTCGGGGTTCTGGGCATCCGGCGGGGGCCCGGCGGCCGGCAGTCGGCGCAGGTCGGCCAGGAGCCGCGCCGCCCCGCCGCCGCGCGACAGGCGGCCGGGGTGGCGGGCGGGGATGCGCGCGACGATCCGCCCGCTCGCCGGATCGACGAGGCTGACGTTGCTGCGCAGGCCGTCGCGCTCGAGCGCCAGCCGGTAGCCGGACAGGCGCAGGTAGCCGAGCTGGGCGGCGAGCCCCGTCCAGGCCGAGAACTCGGTCTCGTCGCGCAGGCGCTGGTGGTGGAGGGCGAGCTGGGTCCCCGGGTCGGCGACGCCGGGCTCGGGGTCGGCGCCCACGAGCAGGAAGGCCTGCTCGCCGAGGCGCCCGACGCCGACGCCGGCGATCTCCGCGATCAGCTGGTAGCCGCCGAGGCCGAGGGCCCCGGCGATGCCGGGCGGCAGCGGGTGGGCGGTGAGGTGCCCGGGAGGCGGCGGCATCAGTTGTCCAGCAGGCCGCCGATGAGGCCGCCGATGCCCCCCGCGCTGCTGTTCTCGGTCGCCGGCGGATGATAGTAGGCGCTCTGGAGCCCGACGCGGCCGGGCCCGGTGAAGCGGTTGAAGATCAGGTTCCCGCCGCCGCCGCCGAGCAGGCCGGTCTTCAGGCCGTAGGCCTGCTGGGACATCGCGACCGTGTGGTCGCGGTACACCCAGCCGCCCGGCTCGATGTCGATGACCTCGCCGGCGTCGAGCTGCTTCTCGAACACGTTTCCGTAGCCGTGGACCCAGACCACGCCCTCGTGGTCGCCGGCCACGAAGTGGTCGATGAAGAACCCGCCGCCGTAGAGCACGTTGGCGAAGCCCTTGATCCGGCTGAAGTCGTACTGGACGTTTCCGGTCGCGGCCAGGAACTGGTGCTCGCGCACGACGATGCCGTGGCCGGGCTCGAGGTGGAGCGCGACGATGTGGCCGGGGGCGTCGCGGCTGAAGGCGATCTCCCCGGCCGACTGGGCCTCGCACAGGAGCAGCGGCAGGCCGCCGAACACACGCCGCTTGAGGCCCTTCTTCAGCGGGTGGAGGCCGATCTGCATCGACGGATACTTCCAGAGCAGGACGTGGTGCTCGAAGTACACGGGGACGCGGCCGTCGAGCGCCATGTGCAGAACGGGCACCAGCTCGCCCTCGAGGCGGTAGCGCAGGCCGGGCGCCTCGCCGGCGCTGATCTGGGTCGGGAGGATCTGGGGTGCGCTGGGCATGGGGTCTCCGTGGTCGATCTGAGGTGGGGGTTTGACGTGGGGGGGCGACGGCGGTCAGGACATCGAGTCGACCACGGCGACGAGACGGCCGTCGCGGGCGGTGAACGGATTGATCTCGATCCCGGTGTTCACAGGGACGCGTCGAGGGCCGCGGGTTCCCTCCCGACCGCGCGCAGGCCGGCCTCGATGGCGGCGATGACCGCCTCGATCACGGCGACGCGGGCGTAGGGCTTGGACTCGGCCGCGATCAGCCGCCACGGGGCGGCCGGGTGGTCGGTGCGGGCGAGCATCTCTTCGAGCGCCGTCTCGTAGTCGGCCCGCCGGGCGAGGTTGTGCCAGTCGTCGCCGGTGAGCTTCCAGCGCTTGAGCGGATCGGCCTCGCGCGCCCGGAAGCGCTTGAGCTGCTCGCGCTCGGAGACGTGGAGCCAGAACTTGACGATGATCGCGCCCTCGGCCGCGAGTATCCGCTCGAAGTCGACGATCTCGTTGTAGGCGCGCCGCCACTGCGCCTCGGTGGCGAACCCCTCGACCCGCTCGACGAGGACCCGGCCGTACCAGGTGCGGTCGAACACCGACATCCCGCCCCAGCCGGGCAGCCGCGGCCAGAAGCGGTGGAGGAAGTGCTGGCGGCGCTCGTCCGCTGAGGGTGCCGCGAACTCCGTCACCTGGACGTGGCGCGGATCGAGCGGGGTCGTCAGCCGGCGGATCGCCCCGCCCTTCCCGGCCGCGTCCCAGCCCTCGAAGAGGATGCAGAGCGGCGGTCCGAGGCGGCCATCGCCGATCAGCCCGGCGAGCTGCAGGCGCAGGGCCAGGAGCCGCTTCTGGTCGGCCTGGAGGCGCCGGGCGGCCACCTCGGGGTCGAGCTCGAGGTGGAGATCGACGTCGGCGAGAGACGGCACGGTTAGCGGGCCCGGCGGTCGTCGGGCCAGCGGCCATGGGCGTCGTAGTACTCGCGCGCGGCGGACTCGCGGTCGCGGTCGCGGTCGCCGTGGACGCCGAGCCTCAGGAGGAGGTTCAGCAGCACCACGCACGCGCAGACGCCGGTCAGCCCGACAAGGGCGTCGAGACCGGTCTCGCCGGGCACGACGACCGCCAGGACCACGCCGGCGAGCAGGATCGCCGCGGGGAGGCCATATCGGGTCAGCCTGAGCGCGGCCGACGCCGTCGTCGGCGGTTGGTCCTGGTCTCGATCTGGGGGGCGCCTCGACGGCATCGCCGCTCCTCGCGGGCTGGGCCCTCCGATGCTAGTACGGTGCGGGCGTGGGGGCCACCTACCGCCGGCGGCTGCGGGCCGAGGGACTGATGCTCGCCGGCGGCGGCGCCGCCGGCTCCATCGTGTTGCTCTTCGTCGCCGATCAGGCGACGCGGATGCCGTTGAGCACCGCCGGTCAGCTCGTCGTCGTCGCCGGGCTGATCGCCTGGCTCGGCCCGCGCGGTCTGCGGCGCTCGCTCGCCGCCAGCCGGCCGCTCGCGCCCGCCGAGGCGGTCGACGGCCAGCCGACCCCGCTCTGGCAGGCGCCGCTCGCGGTGGCCGCCCTCACCGGCGCCGCCGGCCTCCTCGCCGGCTGGGACGCCGGGCTGCGCGTGACGCTCGGCTGCGTGCTCGTCGGGCTCGGCCAGGCGGTCCTGCTCGAGCGGATCGTCGGGGCCCGCGAGCGGACGAGCGGGCGCCTGTTCTTCCGCGTGGCCGGATCGAGCTGGATCCGCGGGACGCGGTTGGGCTACCGGGCGGCGACCGACCGGGCGAGCAGCGCGAGGCTGACGGCGCAGCCGCCGCCGACGAGCGCGTCGCCCAGCCGCCGGCGGCCGCCGGCCGCGGCGACCAGGCCGGCGACCCGCATCACCGTGCTCGCGCGGGCCGTCCGCACGAGGGCGCGGTCGGGCGGCTCGGCGCGGGCGAAGTAGCCGAGGAGGACGTAGGCGAGGCCGCACGCCTGGCGCACGAGCTCGGCCCGGACCGGCACCGGGCCGAGGCGCCCGGCGCGCCGCAGCCCGGCCAGCGCGGCGGCGGCGAAGCAGCTGTCGACCAGGCCCTCGAGGTCGCGCCCGGCCCGGGTCGGCTCCGTCCACCGGGCGGCCAGGCCGTCGAGCACGTCGGTGGCCCCGCCCACGGCGCAGACCAGCGGACCGGGCGCGGCGTAGGCCACCGGCACGAGCCAGGCCCGGGTCAGCGTGAGGGCGTCGGCCGGGCCGAGCGGTCGCGGCCGGCCGTCCTCGGTCTCGAACATCCCGAGGTGCCACTCCACCATCGCCGCCGTCGCCGTCCACCAGGCCAGGCCGCCCGGCGCCGCGCGGCGAAACGGCGCCACCCGGGCGGCGGCCAGGCCGAGCCACAGCAGCCCGCCGGCCGCCAGCCAGCCGCGAGCCTGGCGGACGAGCGCGGGGCGCTCGGCCCGGACCAGGGCGCTGCGCCGGCGCGAGGACTCGAGGAAGGCGCGGACGCCGGCTGGCGAGAACGCGCTCGCCCGGAGCCGTCGGAGCTCCTCCCGGGCCCAGGCCTCGCCGGGCGTCGGCCTGGAGATGGGCGGCACAGTCGGAAGTCTTGCGCATCGGATATGTTGCCGCGCGTGCTCATCGCCGTCACGGCGTTCTGGGTCGTGCTCGGTGCGGCCGTCCTGCTCGTTGCGCTTCGCGGCGGCCCGGCCGGCGTGCGCGCCACCCTCCACACCGAGGGACGCACGGGCACCCGTGTGCGGCTGGCGGTGATCGCCGTCGTGTTCTTCGGCGGCCTCGCCGTGCCGCTGGCGGTCAGCGTTTCCAACGGCGCGCACAAGGCGCGCACCGGTCCGGCGGGTCTGACCCTGACCGCGTCGCAGACCGCGGGTCGCACGCTCTTCGCCACCCGCTGCGCGACCTGCCACACGCTCCACGCGGCCCGGGCCGTCGGTCGCGTCGGCCCCAACCTGGACATCCTGCGACCGCCGGCGGCGCTCGTGCTCGACGCGATCGCCAACGGCCGCGCCCGCGGCAAGGGCCAGATGCCGGCCCTGCTCTACGAAGGGGCCGACGCCAAGAACGTCGCCGATTTCGTGGCCGCCGTCGCCGGTCGCTGAGCCGCGTCGGCGTTCTCGCGCAAATTCCTGCCTCCGCGGGCGTCTGCAAGGCGAATTGCAGGTGTTTCGCCGGGTCAGCGGTTAGGATGCGCGGGACCGCTGAGTCCCCGCCGTCCGGCGGGGAGCGGGGAAGCGGCGCCGCCCGTTCATCGCCAGCTGACCCCGTAAGCATCGACAGGGAGACATCGCATGGCGCAGGCCGACGGTGGTGCATGGTGGGCGGAGGTCGAACACCTGCGTGAGCCGCTGGAGCGCCAACGCGCCGCCCGCCAGCCGGAGGCCTCCCGCCGCACGGTGCGGATCCGCGGCCAGGCGATCGCCGGCACGTCGGCCCGCCAACTCCACGCCGAGCCCGACGCCCCGCCGCCGCCCCGCCGCCTCGATCCGCTGCCGCGCGAGCGCCCGCGGCGCGGCACGCCTGAGCGTCTGGGGTCACGCCCCGACCGGATCGCCGCCTGGGCCGTCGTGTTCGGGCTGATGATGGCCCTGATGGCGGCCGCCACCGCCAAGAGCGCTCCGCTGCCGCCCGGTGCCGCCGGCCACGCGCTCGTCGCGCCGGCTCACCGCTGAGGCGGTTCACCCGCCCGCGCGCCGGGTACAGCCAGTCGAGGGCCGCGTGCCTGGACGAATGGTTCCGTGCCGTGCCCTTGCGTTCCCGGGTGATCCAAGTATCCTTATGAATCGTAAGTGGATGGCAAAAGGTAAAGCGGCGATCCAAAAAGCAAAGCGGGCTCTGAGATGAAAACGACGATGAGTAGGTTCCAGATCCACGATGACCTGACCGCGCCCGAGGGGTCGGTGCCGGTGCTGCGCGGCGCCCTCGCCACCGGAGGCCAGCTGCCCAACTTCCTCGGTGTCCTCGCGGGCTCGCCCGCTGCCCTGCGCGGCTACGCCCGTTTCCGGTCGGAGCTCCGGCGCGGCAAGCTGACGATGCCGACGCTCGAGCGGATCTCGCTCGCCGTGGCCGAGCACTACGGGTCGGCGCCCGGCGTCGCCCTCCACAGCCGCACCGCCCGGTCGTCCGGGCTCGGCCTCGATGAGGTCGCGGCCGCACGGGAGTTCGGGTCGGGCGAGGCCAAGCAGGCAGCCCTCCTGCGCTACCTCAAGGCGCTCGTCGCCGGCGAGGGTGGTCCGCCGATGTACCTGCACGAGGAGGCGCGCGAGGCCGGCTGGAGCGACGAGCAGCTGATCGAGGCGATCGCCTATCTCTCGATCGAGAGCTTCACCGCGATGATCAACGTGGCCGGCGAGGTACCGATCGACGGCTCGGCCGAGGAGTCAAGGACGCTCCGGGCCGCGTAGCATCAGCCGGCGATGGCGTCCCACCCCGCAGCGCAAGGTCAGGCAACCCCGGGCTGCTGCCCGCACTACCACGAAGCGGTCGAGCTCATCGGTCGCCGCTGGACCGGCGCGATCCTGGCGATCCTGCTCCAGGGCGGCGCCCTGCGCTTCTCCGAGCTCGCTGCCGCCGTGCCGGAGCTCTCCGACCGCATGCTCTCCGACCGGCTCAAGGAGCTCGAGGCCCGCGGTCTGGTCGAGCGGACGGTGTACGCCGGGCGGCCCGTGCGCGTCGAGTACAGCCTGACCCGGATGGGCTTCGCCCTCGGGCCCGCCGTGGGCGAGCTGCACGCCTGGGCGCAGCGCTGGCTCGCCGTCTAGCGCCCGTCGCGATTGCGGCCACCGCCAGGCTCGATTGCTTTCGGCGATTACTCTCCCTAGAGTAATCGCGTATGAGTAACCACCAGATGATGGTGCTCGGACTCCTGGCCTCGGCTGGACCGATGCACGGACACCGCATTCGCCGCTACGCGATCGACCAGGAGGTCGACCGCTGGGCCGGGGTCGCCGTCGGCTCGCTCTACGCCGCGCTCCACCGGATGGAGCTCGACGGGCTCATCGAGGTCGTCCGCCGCGAGCAGGAGGGCCGTCGGCCGGCGCGCACGGTCTACGCGATCACCAAGGCCGGGCGCGAGCTCCTCGCCGAGGCTCGCGGGAGCGCCCTCGCGGAGGCCGCGCTGCCGCCGATGGCGATCGATGTCGCGCTGGCGTTCGGCCGCGAGCCCGACATACGGATCCTCCGCGACGGGCTCGACCGGCGCCGGCGCTCCTTCGAGGCCTTCCACCGCGCCGTCGTCGCCCGCCGGGAGCGCGGTCAGCGCGAGGGGCTCACCGCTACGACGATCGCCGCGTTGCGCCACTTGGAGCACCGGGCCGCCGCCGAGCTGACCTGGATGGCCGAGCTCGACGCCGGCGAGCTTGCCGCCGTCGCCGCCGGCCAGTCCGCCGGTCGGGTGGCCGCCGAGGCGACATGAGATCCCAACCCCGAGGAGGAACGTTGCGCCCCACGGTCGCCCTGGCCGTCATCTCGATCGTCCTGGCCGGATGCGGCGGCGGGACGGCCGCGCCCCACCCGGGCGCCGCCCGCCCGGCGGCCGCCGCCGTCGACGCGGGGCCGCTCCTCGCCCAGACCTTCGGGCCCAACCCGGCGGCCCGGTCGGGGGTCCTCAGCGGCACGATCGACGTCTACGTCACCGGCGTCCCGCGCTTTCGCGCGCCGGTCACGCTGAGCATGAACGGGCCCTTCAGCCAGGCTTCGGGCGCTCCCCCGTCCGCGCATCTCTCGTTGGGGATCACGGTCCCCAAGGGGATCATCGGGGCCGACATGATCCTCGTCGGCAATCAGATCCTGTTCGGGCTCGGTTCGACCGCCTACCGCATACCCGACGCCATCGCCGGCCCGATCCGCGCGCCGCTCGTCGGCTCGCGCAACGCCCTGGCCTCCGTCCTCGACGTCTTCAGCCTCGCCCCCCAGCGGTGGGCGCAGAACCCGCGGATCGCCGGCGGGGCGACGATCGACGGCACCGACGCGATTCATGTGACCGCCGCGATCAAGGTGGGCGCGTTCTTCCGCGACGCCGCCCGCTTCGCCCAGGTGCTGACGGCCTTTCGCGCCAGCGACCTCGCCCTGCTGCCCCGCGAGATCACGCCCGCCGCGCGCGCCGCGCTGGTGCGGTCGGTGCGCACGGCGACGGGAGAGCTCCTGATCGGCCGGGCCGATCACGTCCTGCGCCGGGCGAAGCTCACGATCACGCTGGTGCCGTCGGGGGCCGACCGCCGACTGCTCGGCGGCATCTCCGCGCTGCGGATCGTCGGCAACCTCCATGTCACCGAGGTCGGCTCGGCGCCGGCGATCGTCGTGCCCACGAGCCTGCGGCCGTACTCCGAGCTCAAGCTCCTGCTCGACACCCTCGCCGCGTCGGCCCGCTCGCTCGCCCGCCAGGGGAAGTTCTGATGGCGGCCGCGGCGCTCAGCGTGACGGGCGTCGGCAAGCGCTTCGGCGCGCGGGAAGCCCTGCGCGGGGTCAGCTTCACCGTCGCGGCGGGTGAGCTGCTGGCCGTCATCGGACCGAACGGCGCCGGCAAGACCACGCTGCTGTCGATCCTCGCCGGGATCCAGACGCCCGACGCCGGCGGCTTCGAGCAGGCGGGCGGCGCCGGGGGCGGGGGAATCGGCTGGGTCTCCCAGCAGGTCGCCGTCTACTCCAAGCTCACGGTGGCGCAGAACCTGCGCCTGTTCGCCCGGCTTGAGAAGGTCTCCGACCCGGCGGCGGCGGTGGCACGGATGCTCGACCAGACCGACCTCGCGGGGCGGGCCAACGACGAGCTGGGCCGGCTCTCGGGCGGCAACCGCCAGCGGGTCAACATCGCCGTCGGCCTCCTCGGCAACCCGGCCGTGCTCCTGCTCGACGAGCCGTCGGCCTCGCTCGATCCGCGCCAGCGCGACCGGCTGTGGAGCTTCATCGCCGGGCTCACCGATCGGGGCACGAGCGTGATCTTCGCCACCCACGACATCGCCGAGGCCGAGCGCCACGCCCACCGCGTGCTCGTCCTCGCCGACGGCGACCTGCTCTTCGACGGCACGCCAAGCGCGCTCAAGGCGGAGGCCGGCGCCGGCGACCGCGACCTCGAGCAGGCCTTCGTCGCCTATCTCGCCGGGCGGGGGCACTGATGCGCTGGATGCTGCTCAAGGATCTCCAGATCCTCCGGCGCTCGAAGCTGCTGGTCGGGCTCCTCATCGTCTATCCGATCGCCATCGCCCTGCTGATCGGGTTCGCCCTGTCGGGCGGCCCGAAGCGCCCGCGAGTGGCCTACTACAACGAGATCCCGCCCAATCAACGCACGATCGTCCTCGGGGGATCGCGGATCGATGTCAACGCCTACACCGACCAGATCTTCCAGGCCGTCGACCGGATCGACGTCTCCAGCCGGCAGGAGGCGCTGGCCAAGGTCCGCTCCGGCGCGGCCCTCGCCGCGATCGTGATCCCGCCGGACTTCGCGCTCAAGCTCTCCAACTACGGGTTCACCTCGGCGTCGATCGAGGTCGTCTACAACGGCGATGCGGTCAAGCAGTCCTACGTGCACTCGACGATCAACGCGAAGCTCGCGCTGGCCGACGCGGCGCTCGCCCGCCAGATCAACAAGGTGGCGGCCAACTACGTCAACCTGGTCGACCGCGGCGGCTCGCTCGACGTCCTCGGTGCCCACTTCGACATCCTCGGGCTGACGCGATCCAAGGCGCTGATCGATCAGGTGCTCGCGGCGACCCACGCCCCGGCCGTCACCAGCCGGCTGGTTCCGGTCGACCGCTTCGCCGCCTTCGGCGTCGCCAACATCCCCCGCTTCTACGGCGTCCTCGACACCCTCGAGCGCCCGGTCAACGTCCAGGAGACCATCCTCAGCGGACGCCGCGCCCCGCTCGACACGTTTGCCGTCGCCCTCGCCGTGACCATCTCGCTGATGTTCGTCTGCGTCCTGCTGGCGTCCGGGCTGCTCGCCCTCGAGCGCGAGGAGAACACCTTCGCCCGCCTGGCCCGCGGCCTGGTCCCGGGCGGCCGGCTGCTTGCCGGCAAGGTCGTCCTCGCCGCCGGCTGCGCCTTCGCCGTCTCGCTGGCGATGCTGTTGGCCATCAGCGTCTTCGTGCCGCTCGACCACGGCCGCGCCGGCTGGTGGATCGCTGCCCTCGGCGGGAGCGCCCTCGCCTTCGGCGCGCTGGGCGTCGCGATCGGCAGCCTGGCCCGCGAGGTCCGCGCCGCGTCGCTGCTCGCGCTGATGCTCGCCCTCCCGCTCGCCTTTTTGGCCCTTGTTCCGAGTGGGAGCGTGTCGCCCGCGCTCTACGACGTGATCCGGGCGATCTCGGCGGCGTTCCCGTTCAAGCCGGCGCTCGACGCCGTGAACGCCGCGATCAGCCAGACGACGCCGAGCCTGCCCGGGGCGCTTGCCCACCTCGGCGGCCTGATCCTCCTCTTCGGCGCCGCCGCCCGGATCGGTCTGCGCCGCTTCGCCTGACGCGCCGCCCCGGCGGTGGACCGTCGGGCCAGAAGCGTCCAACCGCGCGTAGAAGATCGCTGCGTTCGCCGAGCGCATGTTCTAGGGTGACGCCGATGAGCGCCACTCCGAAGTCGGCGGCGGACGTCCAGGCCATCGTCGACGAGCGCAAGGTGCGCTTCATCCGCTTCTGGTTCACCGACATCCTCGGCCAGCTCAAGTCGTTCTCGATCAACGCCGAGGAGCTCCAGGACGCGTTCGAGGGCGGGATGGGCTTCGACGGCTCGTCGATCACCGGGTTCAACGCGATCGAGGAGTCGGACATGATCGCCATGCCCGACCCGAGCACGTTCGCCGTGCTCCCCTGGCGCCCGGAGGAGCAGGGCGTCGGCCGCATGTTCTGCGACGTGCTGACGCCGGAGCGGACGGCCTACGAGGGCGATCCCCGCCACATCCTGCGCCGGGCGCTCAACCGCGCTCACGGCATGGGCTTCGACCTGTTCAACGTCGGCCCCGAGCTCGAGTACTTTCTCTTCCGCGACAACAAGACGACTGAGCCGCTCGACCAGGGCGGCTACTTCGACCTGACGACGCTCGACGCCGGGTCCGACGTCCGCCGGGAGACCGTCCTCGCCCTCGAGCAGCTCGGCATCCACGTCGAGTACAGCCACCACGAGGTCGGCCCGTCCCAGCACGAGATCGACGTCCGCTTCGCCGACGCCCTGAAGATGGCCGACGACTGCATGACCTACCGGATAACGGTCAAGGAATACGCGATGAAGTACGGCTGGCACGCGACGTTCATGCCCAAGCCGCTGTTCGGCGAGAACGGCTCGGGGATGCACACCCACCAGTCGCTGTTCGCCGACGGACGCAACGCCTTCTACGACGCCGACGACCAGTACTTCCTGTCCGACGTCGGCAAGGCGTTCATCGCCGGTCAGCTCCGTCACGCCCGGGAGATCTCCGCGATCTTTGCCCAGTGGGTCAATTCCTACAAGCGCCTCGTCCCCGGCTTCGAGGCGCCGGTCTACGTCGCGTGGTCGCGACGCAACCGCTCGGCCCTCGTCCGCGTGCCCCTCTACCACCCGGGCAAGGAGCAGGCCACCCGGATGGAGCTGCGCTGCCCCGACCCGGCCTGCAACCCCTACCTCACCTTCGCCGCCCTCCTCCAGGCCGGCCTCGAGGGCATCGAGAAGGGCTACGAGCTGCCCGAGCCGATGGAGAAGAATCTCTACCACCTCTCGCCCGACGACCGCCGCCGGCTCGGGATCGAGCAGCTGCCCGAGACGCTGGGGGAGGCGATCGAGCTGACCGCCGAATCCGAGCTCGCGCTGCGGACGCTGGGCGAGCACACCTTCAATCGCTACGTCGAGATCAAACGGCAGGAGTGGGACGACTACCGCGTCCAGGTCACCCGCTGGGAGCTCGACCGCTACCTGCCGATCCTCTGAGCCGCTCGGACCGGCGTCCGCCGCCCGCCTCCGGGCTGCCGCCGGTGCTGCCAGCGGTCGACTGCGACGGCCACGCCCGCCGCCTCGGCCATCCGGTCCTGGCCGACGGCTCGACCCTGCGCTCCGCCGCTGTGGCCGGCGTGCTCGCCCGGCTGCGGACCCTCGGGAGCGCCGAGGACGAGACGGCCCGCCGGCGGGTGCGGGCGCGCGAGCACGAGCTTGGCGCGTCCGTCTGCGGCGCCGAACGCGCCGCTCTCTACGCCCGGGCGCCGATCGCCGTGGCCGCCGACGTCGCCGAGCTCCTCTACGTGCTCGCCCTCGGCCGGCGCGTCCGGCGCGTCGTCGAGTTCGGCGCTTCGCTCGGCTGCTCGACGATTCATCTCGCCGCCGCGATCCGCGACGCGGGCGGCGGGTCGGTGGTCACCACCGAGCTCCTGGCGGAAAAGGCCCGCGGCGCCGAGGCCAACCTCGTCGAGGCGGGCCTGGCCGATCTGGTCGACGTCCGCGTCGGGGACGCCCTCGAGACCCTGCGGGATCTCGCCGGGCCGGTCGACCTGCTCTTCCTCGACGGCGCCAACGACCTCTACCTGGCGGTCCTCGCGCTCGTCGAGCCGCGCCTGGGCCCCGGTGGGCTCGTCGTGGCGGACATGAGCCGCGACGATCCCCATCACGCGCGCTACCGCCGGCACGTCGGCGACCCCGCCCGCGGCTACGCCTCGATCGAAGTCCCGCTCGACGACGGGGTCGTGCTCTCCGCGCGCCGCCCCTGAGCCCACCGCCCGCCGTCAGCCTCGGCCAACTCGCGAAGTCGTCGCCCGCGGACCCCGAGCTCGGCGGCGGCGAGCTCGGCACGGGCCGGCACAGCTGAAGAAGACGCCGAACGCGCCTGGTCACGGCGGCCGCCGGCCGGCCTAGGATGGTGCGGGTGCGAAGGCTCCACGCCGCCGGCCGCGTTCTCGCCCGCTGGGTCGCCGTCGTCCTCCTGGCCGGCGTGGCCGGCGCCTGCGGCGGGGGCGGCGGCAGCCGCGGTTCGTCCAGCGGCGGCGGTACCGGCGCCCCCGGGCCGGCGCCCACGATCGCCGGGACGCCGCGGCCCGGGAGGATCCCGCCGCCGCTGAGCCGGCGCGACATCTACGCCGCGGACCGAGCCGGCCGGCTGAGCCCCGCGGTGGGCGGCGATCCGGCGCTGGTCTACGTACCCAACAGCCAGTCGAACACCGTCGACGTGATCTCCCAGCGGACGCTCCGCCCGATCGCCCACTTCGCGGTCGGGACGCTGCCCCAGCACGTCACCCCGTCCTGGGACCTGCGAACGCTCTACGTGACCAACGACCTCGGCAACAGCCTGACCCCGATCAATCCCCGCACCGCCCGCCCCGGCCGGCCGATCCCGGTGCTCGACCCCTACAACCTCTACTTCGCGCCCGACGGCCGTCGCGCCATCGTCGTGGCCGAGGCCCACCGTGAGCTCGACTTCCGCGACCCGGTGACGATGCGTCTGCGCCACGCCCTGCGGATCCCAGCCTGCGTCGGGATCGACCACATGGACTACACCTTCGACGGTCGCTACGCCCTCGCCTCGTGTGAGTTCGCCGGGCGTCTCGTCGTCGTCGACCTCGCCCGCGAGATCGTGACCAGGACGATCGACCTGGCCGCGTCGGCCATGCCCCAGGACGTCAAGCTCTCCCCGGACGGGCGCACCTTCTACGTGGCCGACATGGCGCGCGGCGGCGTCTGGCTGGTCGACGCCCGCCGGATGCGCAAAGCCGGGTTCCTGGTCACCGGCGCCGGTGCCCACGGGCTCTACCCCAGCCGCGACGGGCGGGTCCTCTACGTGTCCAATCGCGGTGCCGGCTCGGTCACCCTGATCTCGTTCGCCCGCCGCCGGCGCCTGCGGACCTGGCGCCTCCCCGGCGGCGGCTCGCCCGACATGGGCGGCGTCTCGGCCGACGGCCGCGTCCTCTGGCTCTCGGGCCGCTACGACGGCGTGGTCTACGCGATCTCGACCCGGACCGGTCGCCTGCTCCGCCGGATTCCGGTCGGCGCCGGACCGCACGGGCTCTGCGTCTGGCCCCAGCCGGGCCGCTACTCGATCGGCCACACCGGCATTCTCCGCTGAGCCGCGCCCGCGGGACAGGCGCGAACCCGTAGCGGCCGCGCGAGGGCGCGTTCGCGGCAGCCGGCCTTCACGCGGCCGGCCGCCGTCGCTACAGGTCGCGGAGCTCCTCGATCGCCGGCCGCCTCAGCGCCCGGAGGGTGATCAGCCCGGCGGCCACGACGGTGGCGATGATCGCGCCGGCCACGCCGAGCAGGTAGCCCCACGGGATCGACAAGGCATCGGGCGGGGGGTCGAAGACCCCGGTCAGGACGTCGACCAGGGTGATCGACAGGGCCGCGGCGATCGCCGACCCGAGGATCAGCCCGCCGCCGGTGACGAAGATCGACTCGCCCCAGACGAAGCCGCCGAGCTGGCGCGAGCCGGCGCCGAGGGCGCTGGCGATGGCGAACGTCCGCCGCCGCTCGCGGAAGCCGAGGCCGAGGGCGAGGCCGGTCGCCGCCGCGGCGAGCACGAGGGCGAACCCCAGCTCGATCCGGGTCAGTCCCGACAGCTCGACGGCGGTCAGATTCGACCCGACGACGTGGCGCTGGTTGACGATGTCGGTCACCGCCGCGCTCGACCCGACGGCCGCCCTGATCCGCCTGGCCACGACCGCCGGGTTGGTGGCGTCGGTCTGGACGAGGAAGCTGCCGACGGCGTTCGAACCGGTCATCGCCGCGACGTAGCTCTGGTTGGCGACGAAGAACGAGTCCTTCGGGGCGGTCGGGAACTCCTTGGCCACGCCCTCGTAATGGAAGGGGACCGTCGTCAGTCGCTTGGTGACGCCGTTCTGGAGGCGCAGGTTGATCCGGTCGCCGGGGTGGAGCTGGTAGTCCTTGACCGTCTCGGCGCTGACCAGGATCGCCGAGGGGTCCCGGGCGATGATCTTCATCAGGCCGGCGGCGGTGCCGCCCTGGAACCAGCCGTTCTGGAGCCTGCCGGCGCTGGCGATCGTCTGCGGCCGCACCCCGAAGAGATCCTGCAGGTCGGCGCCGATGTAGGCGTAGCGGTGCTGGAGCGGCTCGACCGAGGCGACGCCGGGGATGCCCCTGAGCTCGGCGATGCCCGCGGTCGGACCGACGGCGGCGCCGGGGGACTCGGTGACGGCTACGTCGGCTCCGTTCGACAGGCGGGCGTCCGCCTCGGCCTGGGCCTGGTAGGTCGAGTTGAAGACCGAGGTCGACGCGGCGAAGGCGGCGGTCAGGGCGACCAGGGCGACCGCCCGGGAGAGCAGGCGGCGCTGGCGGCCCATCGAGCGGGCGACGGTCGGCGCCAGCTCACCGGCGAGGGGCCGCAGCGCACCGGTCAGCGGCCGGCTTCCCCGGTGCAGGAACAGGTCCGACAGGCGCAGGACGAGGAGCCCGGCGCCGATCCAGCCGAGGACCGGCGCCAGCAGCGCGTACCAGTTGACCGACACCTGGGCGACGCCCTCCGGCGCCAGGACGAGCTGATAGCCGCTCTGGGAGGCCTGCCAGTAGATGAGGCCGGCGACGGCCAGGCAGACCAGGTCGAGCCCGTACCGCGCCCAGACGGGGCTGCGGCCGGTGCGGCCGATCTGCCGGCGCTGGCCGGCCACGGTCAGCGCGCGGGCGTCGCGAAGCGCCGGGAGGGCGATCGACGCGGCGGCGATGCCCAGGCCGGTCAGGGCCGCGCCGAGCGCCCAGAGCGCCGCGGAGACGGCTCCGGCCCCGAACGACGCGGTCCCGAAGCTGCTCTGGCCGATCGCCAGGGCGGCGCCCAGGCCGGCGAGCACGCCGAGAACGCCGGCGAACGCCGTCTCGGCCAGCGCGAGGCGGACCAGGGTTCGCGTGGACGCGCCGCGCGTCCGCAGCAGCGCGGCGTCCCGCCGGCGCCGGTCGGCGCCGGCCGAGGCGATCAACGCGGTGACCAGCCCGGCGAGGATCGCCCCGGGTACGCCGAGGAAGAGGAAGAGGATCTGCGAGTAGAGAGCGTCCTGGCGCGCGGTGTCGAGCGCGGCGCCCAGGTTGTCGCCCACCAGGCCCGTGCCGGTCAGGCGGCTCTCGAGGTTGCGCGCCCGGGAGGCGACGGCGTCGAAGGCCGCGGTCGGGCTGCTGGGCAGCGCGTGGGCCAGCGTCGTGTGGATCTGGGTCTCGATCAGCTCGGGACGCCGGGCGATGATCGGGGCCTCGACCCGGTCGAAGGTCGCCGCCGGCAGGAGGATCACGTTGTCGGGGGGCGCCTGCGCCTGGGCGCCCGGCGGCGCGCCGACGGTCTGGAAGAGCGAGTCCGCGTAGGGCAGGTCGACGACCCCGCCCACCATGACGTTGATCGGCGTCGTGCCGGGCCGGGCGATCGTCACCGTGCTGCCGGGCGCGACATGCAGGTTCGAGGCCGTCTGCTGGGCGACGAGGACCCCGTCGCTGCGGCCCGAGAGCAGACGCAGCTCAGCCGGAAAGGCGGCCGCGTAGCCGGCGGGCAGGCCGAGCACGCGGGCGGCGGCGGTCGTCTGGGTCGTGCCCTGGGTCGTCGCGGTGAGGCTGGGCGCTCCGGCGAAGCGGACGGGTAGCGCCCGCGCGACGCCGGGGAAGGCGCGGACCGCGGTCAGGAGGGCAGCTGGATCGGCGCCCGGCCGGGCCTGGACCTGCCAGTCGACCGCCACCCGGGCGATCGCCCGCTGGGTCATCTTGGCGTTGGTCGCCGACAGAAAGGCGCCGATCGACGCGATCAAAGCCACCCCGACCGCCACGCCGAGCACGGTCGCGGCGATGCGGGTGGGGCGGTGGCCGACGAGGCCGCGCAGCCAGCTCAGCGCGATCATCCGGCCTCCCGCGCGCCGGCCAGGATCTCGCCGCTGTCCATCTCCCAGCGCTCGTCCAGGCGGGCCGCGACCTCCGGGTCGTGGGTCGAGACGACGAGTGCCGAGCCGGCCCGGTCGCTGACCGCGAGGAGGACGTCGAGCACGGCCGCGCCATTGGCCCGGTCGAGTTGGCCGGTCGGCTCGTCGGCCAGGATCAGGCTCGGCTCGCCGGCCAGGGCCCGGGCCACCGCGACCCGCTGGGCCTGGCCGCCGGAGATCTCCTCCGGGAGCCTGTCCGCGAGTGCGTCGAGGTCGAGCGTCCGCAGGGCCGCGTGGGCGGCGGCTCGGGCCGCCGCGTCGGTCATGCCGCCGATGACCAGCGGGAGCGCCGTGTTCTCGAGCACGCTCAACGGCGCGAGGAGGCTCGGGCCCTGGAAGATCATCGCCACGCGCCGCGGCCGGAGCGCTGCCCGTCCGCCGATGGCCGGCCAGCTCACCACGCCGACCGTCGGATCGTCGAGGCCGGCCATCAGGTGCAGCAGCGTCGACTTGCCGGAGCCCGACGGGCCGACCACGGCGATCCGCTGGCCGGCGAAGACCTCGCAGCTGGTCGCGTGAAGGGCGACCGTCGCCTTCGGTCCGGCGCCGAAGGTCCGGGCCACGTCCTCGCAGCGCACGAGCGGCTCCAGACCGGTCATGCCGCGATCCGCCCGTCGAGCAGGCGTATCTCGCGGTCGGCGGCCGCGGCCAGGGCCGTGCTGTGGGTGACGATGAGCACTCCGGTGCCGGCGGCGGCCCGCTCGCGCAGCAGGTCGAGGATACGAGCCGCGGTCACCGTGTCGAGCTCGCCGGTCGGCTCGTCGGCCAGGATCACCGGCGGATCGTTGGCCAGCGCGACGGCGAGGCCGGCGCGCGCGAGTTCGCCGCCCGAGAGCTGGGACGGGTACGCCGTCGCGCGGTGGTCGATCCCGCAGCGGTCGAGCACCTCCCGCCGCCAGTCGGCCCCCCGCGTGCCGGCGCCGACGCGTTGGGCGAGCGCGACGTTGTCGGCGACCGAAAGATGGCCGACGAGGTTCGCCTGCTGGAAGAGCATGCCGATGCGGGCCCCGCGGATCCGGGCGCGGTCCTCCTCGGTACGTCGGGAGATGCGCGCGCCGTCGATGCTGACGCTGCCGCCGTCCGGCTCGTCGAGGCCGGCCAGACAGGCGAGGAGGGTCGACTTGCCCGAGCCGGACGGTCCGGTTACGGCGATCAGCTCCCCCGGCTCGATGGCGAGGGAGACCCCGCGCAGGGCGAGCGTCTCGTCGTCGCCGGCGTGGAAGAAGCGGTAGAGGTCGCGCGCCTCGAGCACGGCGCTCATCGGCCGAACGCCAGCGAATCGGTGATCCGGCGCCATGGATCGACGTTGTCGGAGCCGTTGGGGGCCGACAGCGTGAGCACCACGTCGCGCCCCCGGTGGACGAAGTCGTAGCGCTCGACGGCGAGCACGCCGAACTTCGCGGTCACCGGATCGGGCGGCGAGTAGGCGAGGTAGGCGGTGCGGATCGCCGGGCCCGACGTCCGCCTGACCGCGGTCACCGACTGGAGCTTGAAGCCCTTCACCGCGGCGGCGAGCTTCGGGACCACGGTGGCCGTCACCGACGCCACGGTGACCGGCCCGCGGGCCGCCGTGGCGGTGAGCTCGACCCGGTTGAGCTTGTCGGTGAAGACGACGGCGCCGGCGCTGCTCGCCCGCGACCAGCCCTCCGGCGTGCTCACGGTGTAGCCGGCGCCGGGGACCGTGTAGGGCACGAAGGCGACGGTGTCGGGGATGTCGCCGGGCGGCAGGGTCTCCGGGGCGTTCGGGTTCGCGGCCGATGCTCCGCCGGCCGCGGTGGTCGACCGGCTCGACCCACCGGCACCGCTCGACCCGCGGGCGCCGCCCGACCCGCTCGAGCCGCAGCCGACCAGGAGCGCGGCGATCGCCAGCAGCGACGGTGCGGTCAACTTGCGCATGGGGTCTCTTGGGGTCGCCGTCTCATGGCCGGTGAGGCTAGGCGGCGCGGCTCACCGCCAGGTGCGGGAAGGTCAAGGCCAGGTCAAAATTGCGCCGGTCGCTACCGTGGGGCCTATGGACGCCAGCGGGATCCTGGTCGTGGAGGACGACGAGGCGATCGCCGCCGGGCTCCTGCGCGTGCTGCGCGGCCAGGGCTATGCCGTGCGCCGGCTGGCCGGAGGGTCAGGCGTCCTCGCCGCGGTCGACGCCGGCACCGGCCTCGTCGTCCTCGACCTCGGCCTGCCGGATGTCGACGGGCTCGAGGTGTGCCGCCGGCTGCGGGCCGCGCGGCCGCACGTGCGGATCCTCATCCTCACGGCGCGCGATCACGAGCTCGACATCGTCGCCGGCCTCGATGCCGGCGCCGACGACTACCTGCCCAAGCCGTTCCGGCTGGCGGAGCTCCTGGCCCGGATCCGGTCGAGCCTGCGCCGGACGGACGGCAGCGCGAGCGCGGAGCCGCCGCTCGAGGTCGGTGCGCTGCGGGTCGACCGTGCGGCTCGGCGGGCGTCCCTCGGGGGCCAGGAGCTGGCGTTGCGTCCGAAGGAGTTCGACCTGCTCGTGCTCTTCGCCGCCAACGCCGGGATCGCGCTCACGCGCGAGCGGATCATGGAGGAGGTCTGGGACACGTCCTGGGTGGGGTCGACGAAGACCCTCGACACGCACGTCCTCGGCCTGCGCCAAAAGCTCGGGAGCGCGTCGATCGCCACCCTGCGCGGCGTCGGCTACCGCTTCGAGCGGCCATGAAGCGTCGGGTCGTCCTGGCCATCGCGGGGGTGGCGACCTGCGCGGTGGCCCTGTTCGCCCTACCCCTGGGCGTCGTGCTCGAGCGCAGCTACCGCGACGAGGAGCTCCTGCGCCTGCAGCGGGACACAGTGGCCGCGACGCGGGGGATCGACCTCACCGCGAGCCGAACCGACCAGGTCGAGCTGCCGCGCTCCGGAGACGAGCTGACGATCTACGACGCCGCCGGATCTCGCCTGGCCGGCCGGGGCCCAGCCCGGGCGGACGCGACCGCGCGCAGCGCCCTGGCCGGTCGCCGTCCGACCGGCGGGGTCGACGGCGGCAGCCTCGTCGTGGCCGTGCCCCTGCTCACGGGCGAGCAGGTGACGGGCGTGGTGCGCGCGCGCCGCGACGCGGCCGGCGTCGCTGGTCGGACGCGCCGGGCGTGGCTGGCCCTGGCCGGCCTGGCCGCCGGGCTGATCGCGCTGTCGATCCTCGCCGCCCTGGCCCTCGGGCGGCGGCTGGCCGCCCCGCTCGAGCGGCTCGCGGCGGTGGCCCGGCGGGTCGGCGACGGCGACTTCGCCGCCCGGGCGGCGCCGACCGGCATGGCCGAGATCGACGATGTCGGGTCGGCGCTGAACCGCGGCTCGGCCCGGATCGATGAGCTGGTGAGCCGCGAGCGGACGTTCAGCGCCGACGCGTCGCACCAGCTGCGCACGCCGCTCGCCGCGCTTCGCCTCGAGCTCGAGGGCCTCGAGCTCAGCCACCCGGGCGCCGCCGTCGAGCTCGCGGCCGCGGCCGGTCAGGTCGATCGGCTCGAGACGACGATCGAGACCCTGCTCGCGGTGGCGCGGGGCACGCCGCGGGGCGTCGGCACGACGGACCTCACCCTGCTCCTGCGCGAGCTCGACGCCCGCTGGCGGGGGATCCTCGCCGCCGACGGGCGCCCGCTGCGCATCCGGGTCGAGGTGGCGCCGGCGGTCGCCGCGATGGCGGCGGCCGTGGTCGGGGAGATCGCCGAGGTCCTGGTCGCCAACGCCCACGAGCATGGCGCCGGGACGGTGACGGTCGCCGTGCGGCGCCTGGGGGGCGCCCTTGCCTTGGAGGTCGCCGACCAGGGACCCGGCTTCGGCCCGCAGCCGGAGGCCGCCTTCGTCCGGGGCGCCGGCCAGGGGCACGGCATCGGCCTGGCCCTGGCGCGGTCGCTGGCTCACGCCGAGGGCGGGCGGATCCAGATCATGCGGGCGGGTCCGAGCCCGGCGATCGCGCTGCTGGTGGCGGCGGCGGCGGCCGCTGCCGCGGCCCCCCCCGGCGAGGCGGCCGCCGGCTGAGCGGACGCCTCCGACGGCCCGCCGCCAGGACGGCGGCACGGGACCGACGGGGAGCCACTCCTGCTGGGTGCTGCGGGGCAACCACGTCCATGACGACAACAACCCGAAGGTGCCCCTGGGCGGACTCCTCGGCGCCCAGGCGGCGTGCTACTTCGACGCCGCTGGTGCGCTGCTCAGCGCTCGGGCGGGCGTCCGACGTAGCGCGCGGCGCTGCGCACGAACGACGAGCGGCGGCTCACCGACGCCTCCGGCGGTGGCGGCGGCGGGGCGGAAGACCGGGTCCAGGACCGCGCGCGCCCGCGGGCGCCGGTGCGCACCCGCGACAGCGTCCGGCGGACCTGATCGACGACGTCGTTGGAGGGTTCCATCACCCACCCATACCCCGTCTGGGGGCGACGGTGACGCGTCCGGTCGGCCTCTCCAGGCCGCGCCGCGCCGATGCGGCCGGCGCCCCCGGCGGCGAGGAAGGCCGCGATCTCAGCGGGCCCGGGGTGCCTCGGCCGGGAGGATCCTCGGCACTGGGCCAGGCCGCCTTGCGACCCCAGCGCGAAGCAGCTCACGCCCGGACACGGCTCGGCGGGAGTCGGGGGCGAGCGTCTTCTCACCCCAGTAGCAGGCGATGTGGTTGGTGTTGTAGGCGGGGATCGCGATGTAGCCGGCGGATGCGAAGAGCGCGCGGCTGTCGTGCTGAAGGGGTCCGGCGTCGAGGCGCACCCGCTCATAGCCGGCGTGGGCGGCGGCGGCCTCGAGCGCCTCGAGCAGGGCGCGCCCGACGCCGCGACTGCGAGCGTCGGGCACGACGTACATGCGCTTGATCTCGCACACCCGGTCCTCGAGGCGTCGCAGCCCGCCACACGCGACGGCCCGCCCGTTCTCGTAGCCCAGAAGGAACGCGCCGTGCGGGGCGGCAAACTCCGCGGGCATCGTCACCGACCCTGGTCGCGCCGCGCGCCCCGGGTAGATCGAGTTGAAATGCGCGATCAGCTCGATCAGGAGTTCGCGGCCCGGCGACCGATCGCAGCGACCCGGATGGAAGCCGATCGCCACCGGTTCAGGCGCGGATCTGCACGGGCGTGCCCGCGGGCAGCAGGTGGGCCAGACGGGTGATCGCCGCGTTGCGCAGGTGGATGCAGCCGTGGCTGACGTTGGAGCCGATCCCGCCCGGATCGTCGGTCCCGTGCAGGGCGATCTGGCCGGGGCCGGTGCCGAACGACGTCAGCACGTTCGAGTAGGCCGACAGCCCCAGCGCGTAGGGGCCGAACGGACCGCCGGGGTCCGACAGGCGGAACTCCTCGATTATGTAGTAGACGCCGGGCGGCGTCGGGGTCGCCGCCGTCCCGACGCCGATCGGCTGGCGCTCCAGCAGGTGGCGGCCCTGCCAGAGGAGCAGGCGGTGGCGGTGGAGGTCCACCTCCACCCGGTAGGCGTCGTAGCGAACGCTGACCTCGGCCGCGCGAATCCAGGCCAGGCTCTGGTTCGGGCGCACCGGCAGGTAGACCTGAAGCCAGCCGGGCCGGGCCTGCCGGACGAGCATGACGAGGGGGAACCGCCGGTCGGGGCTGGCCTGGGTGCGCAGGACGCGCCGGGCGCCCGGCCCGCGATAGAGGCCGACGCGGCCACGGCGCGCCACGGCCACGAGGCTGAACCCCGGGCGGGCGAGGTAGCTGTGCCCGGCGGTCGTGACCGGCGTCGTCGGCGCGGCCAGCGGCGGGTTGGCCACCGGGACGCTCGCCACGCGCCTCGCCCCGCCGCAGCCGGCGGCGAGTGCCGCGACGGCGGCGACAGGCACGACGGCGAGTTGGCGGCGCTTCATCGCCGTGGAGCCTAGTCGTGTGGCACGGCCGGCTCGACCGAGGCCGCCGGCGCGCAGGCGCAGTGTGCGGTAGAGCGCGGGGACGCGCCCAGCAGGCAGGCGAGACCCTGGCCGAAGAGGGCGGTCGAAGTCCACGGGGCCGAGGTGCGAGAATGGACGGACGGGACGCGACGTGGCGTCCGGTCCTTGTCAACCCAGCGCCGCCGCCGCCGTGCCCGACTGATGCCGCCCGACACTGGCTTTCCGCTCGCCGACGCGCAGAACGACTTCCTTCGCGCGCGGCGCCGCCAGGCCCTTTCGAGCCTGGCCGGCCGCCTGCGGCGCACCCCGGACGACGTCGGCCTGATCCTTCCGTTCGAGGAGGTGGTCGCCGCGCTCGGGCGAACGGGCGAGCGCCAGTTGGGCCTGCAGGCGATCCCGCTCGAGACCATCGTGGGCACCGTCGATCGGACGACGGACTTCGACCGCCAGTTCCGGCCGACGAGCTCGCGCGTCCGTTCGCGCTGGGAGTCGATCGCCGAGGCCCAGCGCCGGGGGGCGTCGATGCCGCCGATCTCGGTCTACCGCGTCGGCGGCCTGCACTTCGTCCGCGACGGCCACCACCGGGTCTCGGTCGCGCGGGCCCTCGGCCGGTCGACGATCGACGGCTACGTCACCGAGGTGCTGACCCGCCTGGCGCCGAGCACGGCGATGACCGTCGGCGACCTGCCCCTCAAGTCGCACGAGCGCCTCTTCCTCGAGCGGGTGCCGCTCAGCGCCGAGCAGGCCCAGCGGATCCAGCTGACCGACCCGTGGGGGTACGCCGAGCTGGCCGAGGGGGTCGAGGCGTGGGGCTTCCGCCTCACACAGGATCGCGGCGGGGCGGCGCTCGACCGCCGCGCCGTCGCCGACGCCTGGTTCAACGACGAGTACCTGCCGGTCGTGGCGCTGATCCGCGACGCCGACCTCCTCGGCGACGGCACCGAGACCGAGGCGTACATGCGGGTGGCCGGCGACCGCTACCGCCTGCTGCGGACCCACAGCTGGAGCGACGACGTGATCGCCCGGCTGCGCGAGACGCGGCGCTGACCCGCCGCCCCGGCCGCCTCAGCGCGTCTGTCGGCGGCGAGCCTCGAGCGCGACGAGCACCACGACGGCGGCGACCTCGAGGGCGACGGCGATGATGATCGGCGTCCGCCAGGTCGGCTCGCGGTAGGAGAACAGGCCGCTCGAGGCGTAGCGGGCGATGGCGATCGAGATCAGCGAGCCGACCGAGAGGCCGATCCCGGCGACGGCCGGCAGCAGCGTGAACGGGCTGGCGAGCAGCATCACGATGGCTCCGGCCGCAAAGGCGTTGAGCAGGAACAGCACGCCGATCGTCGGCACGTCCTTGATGAAGTCGAGGTACTGCTCGAGGTGGACGACGCCGACCCCGACGATCAGCAGGGCTCCGAGGATTCGCAGTTGACGCTCCATCAGCGAACGGTGATCGTGGCCTGCATGAACGGATGGAACGCGCAGTGGTAGGCGAAGGTCCCGGCCGTCGGGAAGGTGACCGTCCTGCTCTGGCGCTGGACGAGGCTGCCGGTGTCGAACGCGGTCCCGTTGTCGGCCGTCGCCGTGTGCGCGGTGGAGTCGAGGTTGGTGAACGTCACGCGCGCCCCGACGCTGACCGTCAGCGAAGCCGGCTTGAAGAGGAACCCGGAGATCGGGACGGTGGCGGTGAGCCCACCCGGAGCGGCCGCCGGCGCGGAGGCGGCCGGCGCCGCGGCGCTGCCGCCGGTGAGCACGCCGGTGGCGGCGAGCCCGGTGGCGATGACGAGGGCGGCACCGAGGAGGACGAGGAGCTTGTTCATGCTGGTGCTGCGCGCGCCGGTCCCCCGGCGGATCACCGCCGTGCTCGCCGGCTCGACCGATCTGAAACGATGATCGCTCGGGCGACGGGGAGGCCGGCGCCGGGCCGCCGATGAGCACGACGACGAACAGCCCTGCCGACGCCGGTCGGTTCTCGCCGCGGCACCCGCGGGCGCCGAGCGCCGCCGGGGTGGCCGCCGCCGCCGTGGTCCTCCTGGCCGCCGGGCTGCGCCTCTGGTCGCTGAAGTCGGTGCCCGGGAACGTGTTCTACGACGCGGCGGTGCGGAGCATGGGGCTCTCCGGACACAACTTCTTCTTCGGCGCGCTGGAGCCGGCCGGAAGCCTCGCAGTCGACAAGCCGCCCGTCGACCTCTGGCTCCAGGTGGCGAGCACCCGGGTCATCGGCTTCAGCCTCTTCTCGCTCCACCTGCCGGAGGCGCTGGCCGGGGTGGTCGCCGTCGCCCTCGTCTACCACCTCCTCAGGCGCCTGGCCGGACCGGGTGCGGCGCTGATCGGCGCCGTGGCCCTGGCCGTGCTGCCGATCTCCGTGCTGACCGCCCGCAGCGACACGATGGACACGGTCATGGTCGTCCTGATCCTGGCCGCCCTGACCGCCGCCTGGTACGCGCTCCACGCCGGGCGGCCGGGGTGGGTGCTCGCGTCGGCGGCGTTGATGGGGCTGGCGTTCAACGTCAAGCTGACCGAGTCGCTCGTCGCCCTCCCGGCGGTCGCGCTCCTCTGGTGGTGGGCGGCGCCACCGCGACGGCTGCGGCTGCTGGCGGCCGCGGGCGCCGTCTACGTGGCCGTGTCGCTCTCCTGGGCGGCGATCGCCTCGCTGACTCCGGCCTCGGCCCGGCCGTTTCCGGTCGGGTCGCGGTCGGGGAGCCTGTGGCACCTGCTGCTCGTCTACAACGGCCTCGACCGGATCACCGGGACGGGGCCGATCGGCTATGCGAGCTCGCGGACCGGCGGCGGGCCGGGGCCCCTGCGGCTCTTCGACACCGGCGCGTCGGGCTTCGGCGCCAACGTCGGCGTGGTCGTCCTGGCCGCCCTGCTCGTCGGCGGGCTGGCCGCGGGCCTGGCCGTGCGCGCCCGGCGGCGCACGACCGGCCGACCGGGTTCGACGCCGCCGTCGCCGCCGCCGGCGGCGGTGGTCGAGCGCACGACGATGGCGATCGCCGTCTGGTTCCTGACCGGCCTCGTCGTCTTCAGCGCGATCAAGCGCCTCGAGCCGCGCTACCTCGAGGCGTTCGCCCCGGCCGTGGCCGCCGTGCTCGGGCTGGGCGTGGCGCGGGTGCTGGCCGAGCCCGGCTGGGCGCCGGCGGCGGCGCTCGGCGCGATCGCCGCGGTGGTGGCGATCTACGCCGGGCTGGTCGACCAGGCGGCCGCCGGCTGGACGGCCGCCGGGCTGGTCGCCGGACTGCTGGCGGCGGGCCTCGGTGTCTGGCTCGGGCGGACCAGGAGGTCCGCGGCCGCCGGCCGCGGACGGGGGCTCCTGGCCGCGGCGGTGACGGCCGCGGTCCTGGTCGGGCCGCTGGGGATCACGCTGCGGCTGGTGGCCGATCGTCGCTCGGACTCGACCCTGCCGGACCCGGCCTCCACGAAGATCGACGCCTACCTGCGCGCCCACCGGGCCGGCGCGCGCTACGAGGTGGTCAGCGGCAACGTCTACGACGTGATGGGGATCGTCTCGCGCGACGGGCTGCCGGTGCTCGTGCTCAACCAGGTCAACGGACCGTTCGTCCACCTCGCCCAACTGAAGGCGCACGTGGCCCGTCACGAGGTCCGCTTCCTCTACGTGCCGCACGGCTGCCGCCCCCTGTCGGCCTGCCCGGCGTCGACCCGCTGGGGGATCCTCCACAGCACGCGGGTCGCCGGCGAGCCGGGGGTCTACCGCTTCGGCTGAGCGCACCCGGCCGGAGTGTGACGAAAATCACGCAGCGGCGCGGGCGGCGGGTGTAGGTTCAGGCCCCGAGCCAGCCGCGACCGGAGGAGACATGTCCATGCCCGCACCCAGACGCCAGCACACACCACGATGGATTGCCCTAGCCTTATCGGCGCTCGCCGCGACCGCGCTGCTCGCGCCGGCCGCGGCCGGGGCGCAGACGGTCAAGGTCGGCAACGTGTACACCGAGACGAACGGCAATCCGAACCGGGTCGTCGCCTTCGATCGCTTCTCGGACGGGACGCTGGCCGAGGCCCAGCGCGTCGCGACCGGTGGCATCGGCGGCCTGGGACCGTCGTGCCCGGGCGGTCCCTGCCCGATCACCGACTCGCAGGGCGCCGTCATCCTGAATGCCACGGGGACGCTGCTCTTCGCGGTCAACGCCGGCAGCGACTCGATCACCTCCTTCCGCGTCACCCTCGGCGGCCTGCAGCGCGTCGGCCTCGTGGCGTCCGACGGCGAATTCCCCCAGAGCCTCACGATCCACGGCGACACCCTCTACGTGCTCAACCAGCAGACGGGGAGCATCGCCGGCTTCAGCGTCACCTCGTCCGGGGCGATGGCGCTGATCCCGGGATCGGCTCGGTACCTGACGACGCACGGACCCGGCGGGCAGGCGGCCCAGATCGGCTTCGACCGGACGGGGCGCAACCTGGTGGTCACCGAGCGGGCGACGAACATCATCGACACGTTCGCGGTCACCGAGGGCGTGGCGGGCCCGGCGGTCGCGCACCCGTCGGCCGCGGTGGTGCCGTTCGGCTTCGCGTTCGACGGCCTCTCTCACCTCGTGGTCTCCGACGCCCTGTCGGAGCTGACCGGGGCGGCCACGAGCTACCTCGAGTCGCCGACCGGGGGCCTGACGCCGATCGACACCGAGTCGACCCACGGCGGCGCTCCGTGCTGGGTGGTGATCACGCCGAACAACCGCTTCGTCTACATCACCGACACGACGACCAAGGACGTCGCGGCGTTCGCCCTGGGCACCGACGGCAGCCTCACGTTCCTGGGCAACACGCCGATCCTGAACACGCCTCCCGGTCCAGTCCTGTTCCCGACCGATGAGGCGCTGAGCCGTGACGGGCGCTTCCTCTACGTGCTCGTCCCGTCGGTCTTCGGACCCGACATCAGCCGGATCGACGCGTTCCGGGTGGGCGTGACCGGCGGTCTGACGCTGGTGGCCTCGACGCCGGAGAACCTGCCGGCCGGCGTCTCCGGCCTGGCCGCCCGCTAACGGGAGTCGGGAGCCCGGCGCCGGCCGTTCGCCGGCGCCGGGCCGACCCGCCCCGGGCCGACCTGCGCCGGGTTCGACCCGTGCCGGGCTGCCGACCGACCCGCGCCGGGTTCGACCCGCGCCCGGTTCGACCCGCGCCCGGTTCGACCCGCGTTCGACCCGTGCCCGGTTCGACCCGCGCCGGGTTCGACCCGTGCCGGGCTGCCGACCCGCACCGGGTTCGACCCCCGCGGGCCGCCGCTCAGCCGGCCTTCAGCGCGGCGCCGGTCGCGGCGTCGAAGAGGTGCAGCTTCTTGGGGTTGAACCAGATCCGGGCCTTGCGGCCCTGACGGATGTCGCTGGTGGCGTCGATCCGGGCCACGACCTGGCCGGGCTCGCCGCCGGGGACCTCGGAGCGGCCGGAGTCGGCGGCCAGCTCGGCGAGCTCCTCGGAGCCGACGTGTCCGGACTCGACGTTGAAGTAGGCGAAGCTCTCGGAGCCCATCGACTCGAGGACGTCGATCTCGACGTCGAACGTCGCCCCGACATGGCCGCGCTCGGCCGCCACGGCGGCGTCCTCGAAGTCCTCGGGACGGATGCCGACGATCACGTCGCGGGCGCCGCCTTCCAGCGGCTTGTCGAGGGTGACCTTGCCCAGCGGTGTCTGGAGGGCACGCCCTTCGAGGCGCCCGGGGACGAAGTTCATCGCCGGCGAGCCGATGAACCCGGCGACGAAGAGGTTGACCGGGTTGGTGTAGAGCTCGCGCGGGGTGCCGACCTGCTGGAGCACGCCGCCGCGCATGACGGCCACGCGGTCGCCGAGCGTCATCGCCTCGGTCTGGTCGTGGGTGACGTAGACGGTGGTGGTGCCGAGCCGCTGCTGGATGCGGGAGACCTCGGTCCGCATCTGGACGCGGAGCTTGGCGTCGAGGTTCGACAGCGGCTCGTCCATCAGGAAGGCCTTGGGATCGCGGACGATCGCCCGGCCCATGGCCACGCGCTGGCGCTGGCCGCCCGAGAGGTTGGCCGGCTTGCGGTCGAGGTGATCGGTGAGGTCGAGGATGCGGGCGGCGTCCTCGACCTTCTTGGCGATCTCCGCCGCGTCGACCTTGGCCAGCTTCAGGGCGAAGCCCATGTTCTCGCGCACGGTCATGTGCGGGTAGAGCGCGTAGCTCTGGAAGACCATGGCGATGTCGCGATCCTTGGGCGCCTTCTGGTTGACCACCTCGCCGCCGATGCGCAGCTCCCCGCCGGAGATGTCCTCGAGGCCGGCGATCATCCGCAGCGCGGTCGACTTGCCGCAGCCGGAGGGGCCGACGAGGATCATGAACTCGCCGTCGGCGATGGTCAGGTCCATGTTCTTGACGGCCTCGAAGCCGTCGGGGTAGCGCTTGGTCACGCCGTCGAGCACGATCTCGGCCATAGCTCTGCGTCTCCTTATCCCTTCACGGCGCCGGCGGTCAGTCCGGCCACGATCCGGCGCTGGAAGATCAAGACCATGATGATGATGGGGATGGTGACCACCACGGCGGCCGCGGCGATCGATCCGGTCGGCTGCTGGAACTGCGAGGCGCCGGGGAACACGGCCAGGGCGGCCGGGACCGTCCGGGCGCGGTTGGTCGAGGTGAGCGACACGGCGAAGACGAAGTCGTTCCAGCCGAAGATGAAGACGAGGATGGCGGTGGTGAACACGCCCGGCGCGGCCAGCGGGACGATCACCTTCCGGAAGGCCTGGAACGGCGGTGGCCCCGTCCATCTGCGCGGCCTGCTCGAGCTCCCACGGGATCTCGCGGAAGAACGCCGACAGCGTGTAGATGGCCAGCGGGAGGGTGAAGGTCATGTAGGGGATGATCAGGCCGTGCCAGGTGTCGAACAGGTGGAGCGAGCGCCAGATGTTGAACAGCGGGCCGACGATCGAGATCGGCGGGAACATGGCGATGGCCAGCGCGCCGGAGAGGATCGCCGTCTTGCCGGGGAAGTCCAGGCGCGAGATCGCGTAGGCGGCCATCGAGGCCAGGGCGACGGCGATCAACGTGGCGATGATGGCGATCCCGATCGAGTTGCGCAGGGCGTCGGTGAAGATCGTCTGGTTGAAGATGCCCTTGTAGTTCTCGAACGTGACCTGGCGGCAGGAAGCTGCCGTCCGCCAGCGTGCTCGGGTCCTTGAGCGACAGCGAGACGATCCAGACGACCGGGATCAGCGAGAACACGACCACGACCAGGATGCCGGCGCCCCAGAGCGACCTCTCGCGCGGGGTGTACTTCACTTCGCCTCCCCCTGTTGGCTGGCCGAGACGCCGAGAACCTTGATGAAGAAGAAGGCGAGCAGGACCACGCATCAGGAAGACCAGCACCGAGACGGCCGAGCCCAGGCCGAGGTTCAGCCGGTTGACCAGCTGGTTGTAGCCGAGGATCGAGACCGTCTCGGTCCCGTTCTGCCCGGCGGTCTCGATGAACACCGTGTCGAAGATCCGGAAGGCGTCGAGCGTGCGGAACAGCAGGGCGACGAGGATCGCCGGCTTGCATCAGCGGGAGCGTGATCCGGCAGAAGCGCTGCCAGGCGCTGGCGCCGTCGACCTTGGCCGCCTCGAGCAGCTCGTCGGGCACGAGCGCGAGGCCGGCCAGGAGCAGCAGCGCCATGAACGGCGTCGTCTTCCACACCTCGGTGAGGATGATCACCACGTAGGAGCCGAACTGCTCGGTCAGCGGGTCGCCGCTGCAGGCCGAGCAGTCCGGCACGAAGCCGGTGGTGGCCGAACAGCGTACCGCCAGGCGAAGGCGGCCACCACGGTGACGATGCCGTAGGGGACCAGGACGGCCGCGCGCACGACGCCGCGGCCGAAGATCGCGCGATGCATGACCAGCGCCAGCAGCATGCCGAGCACGAGCTCGATGGCGACCGAGAAGACGGTGATGATCACCGTGTTAGCACGTCGCCCCACCAGACGTCGAGGAGAGCACGTGCCGTAGTTGGGCAGGCCGACGAACTTGCTGGCGGCCGGGAAGCGCAGGTCGTACCGCTGCAGCGACAGGAAGACCGCGTAGACGATCGGATAGCCGGTGACGGCCAGCATCACGATCACCGCCGGCGCGCACAGCAGCCAGGCGAGGCGGCGCTCGGAGCGTGCGCGGTCGGTGAGCGGCGGCGGCGGCGCGGCGGCCGGCGCCTTGGCCATCGGGGCGGGGACGGCGGGGACGGCGTTCATATCAGCTCACTCGAGCTGAGGGCCTTCTTCAGCTCGGACCGCAGGTCGGACACGATCGTGGTGGTGTTGATGCCGGTCGGCGGCGA
>CAWCIT010000019.1:0-181618 GCA_963795745.1 uncultured Solirubrobacterales bacterium | reverse complement strand
GAAAAGCGGAGGAGCCGCCCGAAGGGCGGCTCCTCGCGCAGCGTCTGGAGCGGCGGTCAGCCGACGATGAAGCCGGTGCCCTTGACCGCGGCCAGCACCTTGCCGGCGCTGAGCGGCGTGTCGAACGGTCCGCTCGGCGAGATGTTGTTGCCCGTCGGGTCGTTGATCAGGCCGATCACGCTAGCGTGCCGCGCCTCGACGGTGAGGATGGAGAGGGCCGCGTTGACGACCTTGCCCGCCTTGATGTTCAGCGCCTGGCCGGAGTAGGCGTGTACGCCGGTGTTCTCCAGTACCTGGGAAGTGGCCCGGAACATCGCGGCGTTGGTCGTGGTGCCCTTGAAGTCGAACTTCGGGGACTTGGCCGCCTTTGAGCCGAGCGCCTTCTTCAGGTAGGCGACGTGCGCGTTCTCGTCGGCGGTGACGATCTTGAGGAACGCCGCCGTCTGCGCGTCGAGCGAGAGGTTTGCGGCCGTGGCGCTGTTGTAGAACGCGGCCTCGAGGTACTCGAGGGTCAGCGCGTAGTTGAGGATGCCGATGTCACCGGGCCCGAAAGAGGCCGGCGGACGACCGTGGGCGCTGATGGCACCGAAGGCCGACGGGGCCAGGGCCGAGAGCACCGCTCCACCGCCGACGACTGCCCCGGCAGCGATGCCGCCCTTGCGCAGAAAGTCGAGCCGAGTGTCGCCGGAGACGGCTTCGGCCGCCTCGCGAATCGCGCCGTCGGCGTCGACGGCCTCAAGATTGATCTGGTAGGGCATGCGGTGCTCCTTCGATAGGTTTCGCGTCGATCGAGACAGGCTGCGATCGTTGTTGCTGTCCCAGGCTGTGCGCATTCACGCCGCCCGCGGATCAAAACCCGGCTGGCGCGCGGGCCGAGCGGGTAGTACGATCGGCCCGGGCATGACTTGGACGTTCCTGTACCTGATGCTGATCCTGAAGCTCCCGATCGCCGGCCTGCTCTGGCTCGTCTGGTGGGCGATCAAGCAGGACGTCGACGAGCCGGTGGCCAAGGACGACGACGGCGGCAGCCGTCGCGAGCGCCACCATCCGCGACCGCCGCTGCCACGGACGCCGCGGCGCGGACCGCACGGCACGCCGGCGCCCACGCCGCCGGCACGCGTGCGCACCGTGGTCGCCCGGGGCCGCCGCGTCGAGCACTGAGCTCCCCGCCGCGCCACCGCGGGGCAGCGGAGCTGGGAGAATCGGGTCGGTGAGCCGGACCGAGTCATGCGTGCTGTCGGACGGGACGATCATCCGGCTCGTCGCCGAAGGCCGCATCCGCGTCGACCCGTGGGAGCCGAGCCTCGTCCAGCCGGCGAGCGTCGACCTGCGCCTGGGCTCGACCTTCCGCGTCTTCCACAACCACCGGACGTCGGCGATCGACCTGCGCAACCCGCCGAGCAACCTCACCGAGCAGATCGACGTCGCCGACGACGAGGCGTTCGTCATCCACCCGGGCGAGTTCTGCCTCGGGCGGACGCTCGAGCACATCGAGCTGCCCGACGACATCGTCGCCCGGATCGAGGGCAAGTCCAGCCTCGGGCGCCTCGGCCTGATCGTCCACGCCACGGCCGGCTTCTGCGATCCGGGCTGGAAGGGGACGCTCACCCTCGAGCTCAACAACCTCACCCGGGTCCCGATCAAGCTCTATCCGGGCCTCCCGATCGCCCAGCTGTCGTTCATGGGACTGGACGCTCCGGCCCTGCGCCCGTACGGCCACGCCGATCTCGGGAGCCACTACCAGGGCCAGGTCGACGCGACGGAGAGCCGCTACGGAGAGCCGGCCTGACCCTGGCCGGCCGGCCCGGCACAGCCGTCCGGGCCGCGTGGGCTCATAATCAGTGACTACGAACGACCAGGAACGTCCGGCGACAGGAGGACCATGGCCAGCCCCCCGGTGAGCGACACCCTCACGGTAACCGACAACAGAACGGGCCGGACCTACGAGCTCCCCATCGAGGACGGCTACGTCCGCTCGCTCGACCTGCGGCAGATCAAGGTCTCCGAGGACGACTTCGGCCTGCTGGCCTACGACCCGGCGTTCATGAACACGGCGTCGTGTCGCAGCGCGATCACCTTCCTCGACGGCGAGCGCGGCGTGCTCGAGTACCGGGGCTATCCGATCGAGCAGCTGGCCGAGAAGTCGAGCTACCTCGAGGTCGCCTACCTGCTGATCTTCGGCGAGCTGCCGACCGCGGCCGAGCTCGAGGAGTGGAAGCACCGGATCACGATCCACACGTTCGTGCACGAGAACGTCAAGCGCTTCATGCAGGGCTTTCGCCACGACGCCCACCCGATGGGCATGCTCCTCGGGTCGGTTGGCGCGCTGTCCACCTTCTATCCCGACGCCAACGAGATCCAGGACCAGCAGAACCGCGAGATCCAGACGATCCGGCTGATCGCCAAGATGCCGACGCTCGCCGCCTTCAGCTACCGCCACGCCCTCGGCCAGCCCTACGTCTATCCGGTCAACCACCTCGGCTACTCGGGCAACCTGCTCTCGATGCTCTACAAGATGACCGAGGTCAACTACGAGCCGGACCCGCGCCTCGAGCGGGCCCTCGACATCCTCTTCATCCTCCACGCCGACCACGAGCAGAACTGCTCGACCAGCGCCGTGCGGACCGTCGGGTCGGCCCGGGTCGACCCGTACACGGCGCTGTCCGCCGGCATCGGCGCCCTCTACGGACCGCTCCACGGCGGCGCCAACGAAGAGGTTCTGAAGATGCTGCGGCGGATCGAGCGGCGGGAGAACATCCCCGCCTTCGTCGCCGGCGTGAAGGAGGGCAAGGAGCGGCTGATGGGCTTCGGCCACCGCGTCTACAAGAACTTCGACCCGCGGGCGACGATCATCAAGAAGGCGTGCGAGGACGTCTTCGAGGTGACCGGACGCAACCCACTGCTCGACATCGCGATCGAGCTCGAGCAGATCGCGCTCGAGGACGACTACTTCATCCAGCGCAAGCTCTACCCGAACGTCGACTTCTACTCCGGTCTGATCTACGAGGCCCTCGGCCTGCCGGCGTCGATGTTTCCGGTCATGTTCGCGATCGGCCGCACCAGCGGCTGGATCGCCCAGTGGCTCGAGCTCGTCCAGGACTCCGAGCAGAAGATCACCCGGCCGCGCCAGATCTACACCGGGGCGCGGGAGCGCGTCTACGTGCCGGTGGACCAACGCTAGAGTCCGGCGGTCGATGGCCAGCTGGACGCTGAAGGTCCGGGTCGGTCCGCGCGTGGAACGGTCGCGCTACGCCGGCCTCGACGCGGCACTCGACGCCCTCGAAGACCGCATCGACGAGCTCGCGCCGACGACCCGGCGCGACGACGTGCAGTTCTTCCGCCGGACGATCGAGGCCGCCCGGCAGGTCGCCGTCCGGGCCGAGGTGTCCGGCCCCGGCCGGATCGTCCCCTCGGTCCGCGGCGGCGTCGACCTGCGCGGCGACGGCTCGACGGAGGCGTTCACCGGCCACGCCCGCCGGGAGCTCGTCGCCCCCGGTCCCGGCGAGACGCCGGTGGCGGCGCTGCGGCGCGTGCTCGGAGCCTCGTAGAGGACGAGCTCCTGGCCGTGGCGGCGGCCCAGGGCGGCCGGCTCGCGGCGCCGCGTGCTCGGAGCCTCTAGAGGACGAGCTCCTGGCCGTGGCGACGCAGCCAGCCGGCCGGTTCGCGCCAGTCGGGGCAGCGCTGCTCCACGAGCGCCCAGAAGCGGCTGGAGTGGTCGGCGACCTCGAGATGGCAGACCTCGTGCCAGACCACGTAGTCGAGCACCCGTTCGGGGGCGAGCAGCAGGCGCCAGTTGAAGCTCATCGCCCCGTCGGCGGCGCAGCTCGCCCAGCGCGTTCGCTGGCCGCGGATCGAGAGGCGCGCGTAGCCCAGGCCGACGGCGCCGGTCGCCCGGTCCAGCCGCCCGGCGACCTCCTCGCGGGCCGCGCGGCGGTACCAGCGCTCGACGGCGGCCCCGGCGGCGTCCCCGGTCGGGACGAGGAGCTCGGCGCCGCGGCGATGCACGCGCGTGCGGCCCGGCTCGGCGACCAGGGCGAGGCGCTCGTCGAGGTAGGGGACCCAGCCGGCCCGCTCGGCCACGCGCCCGCGGACGGCCGCCACCTCGACGAGGCGGCGCTCGATCCACGGACGCAGCTCGGCCACCGCGGCCGCCGCCGCCCGCTCGGGCGCGCGGGCCGGGAGCACCACCTCGACCCCGCGCTCGGCGTCGACGCGGACGCGGACGCTGCGCGCCCGCGGCGAGCGGCGTACGGTGTAGTCGAAGTCACCCGGCATGGCCGTCCAGGTTAGGCCCCCGACCCGACGGCCATAATGCCGGCATGAGCGAGCAGTCGATCGTCCGGCTCCCGCGCGAGGTCCGCTCGCCGTTCGAGGTCTACGTAAACGGCGTGCTCCAGCACCTCGGCCGCGACTATGAGGTCCGCGACGGGGCCCTGTGCTTTCGCCGCCGCCTGGCCCAGGACCGCATCTCCAAGTGGCGGTGGCTCGTCGGCGCCTTCGGCGTCGGGACCTACCGCCAGAACGACTCGGTCGACATCCGCTACCAGGCCGGCGAGCGGACGCTGCTGGCTACCGGCCTGGACATCGAGCCCGAGTAGAACCGCGGGCGGGTCCACAACGAGCCGATCGTGATCGGCGTCGGGGACACCGCGGTGGCGATCGGCAGCGGCGCCTTGTTGACCACGACCGCCTCGGCCGGGTCCGAGCAGGACGACGAGGAGCCCAGATAGTTGGCGTCGCCGCTGTAGGTGGCGATCACCCGGTAGGTCCCGGTCGTCGTCGGCATGAACGTGCCCGAGGTCGCGCTCGTCCCCGCGGCGTTGACCGCGTTGGTCGAGGTGAACACCGGGGCCGCCGCGCACGTCGGGTCGCCCGGGCCGTACACGTTGAAGACGACCGTGCCCGTCGGTGGGGCCGCGCCGGCCGGCGGTGGGCCGAGCGTCGCGGTGTCGTGGAAGGAGGCGCCGAGGGTGATCGGGGTCGGGCGCGACCGCGGTGGCGATCGGCAGCGGCGCCTTGTTGACGACCGCGGCCTCCGCCGGATCGGCGCAGGACGACGAGGAGCCCAGGTAGTTGGCGTCGCCGCTGTAGGTGGCGATCACCCGGTAGGTTCCGGTCGTCGTCGGCGTGAAGTTGCTCGACGTCGCGCTCGTCCCCGCCGACGTTGACCGCGTTGGTCGAGGTGAACACCGGCGCCGCCGCGCACGTCGGGTCAGCCCGGACCGTAGACGTTGAACGTCACCGTGCCCGTCGGCGCGGCCGCACCGGCCGGCGCCGGGCCGAGCGTCGCCGTGTCGTGGAACGAGGAACCGAGCGTGATCGGCGTCGGGGCGACCGCGGTCGCGATCGGCAGCGGCGCCTTGGCCACCACCACCGCCTCCGCCGGATCGGCGCACGACGTCGAGGCCGGGTTGTAGTTCGGGTCGCCGCTGTAGCTCGCGATGACCCGGTAGGTGCCGGCCGTCGTCGGCGTGAACGTGTTCGAGACCGCCGTCGTCCCCGCCCCGTTCAACGGGTTGGTCGAGGTGAACACCGGCCCCGCCGCGCACGTCGGATCGCCCGGCCCGTAGACGTTGAACGTCACCGTGCCCGTCGGGACCGCCGCCCCCGGCGGCGGCGTCAACGTCGCCGTATCGCTGAACGACCCGCCCAGCGGGATCGCCGCCGGCGCCACCTGCGTCACGACCGGAACCGTCGCCAGCAGGACCGTCACCCCGCTCGTACCGAGGCCGCCGCCCGTTTGACCGTCGCTCGCGATCCCGAGCGCGAACGCGATCTGAGTGGTCTGCAGCCCGGGCGTCGCCGGGGCGGCGTCCTTCGTCGGCGCCTTCACCGCCGTGACCGTGAAATTGATGATGCACGTGCTGGTCGCGCTCGCCGGCGGACCCAACACCACGGGCGTCGCGGGCGTGAACGCGTACTTGCCCTGCGACGCGTCGACCAGCGAGATCACGAACGTATCCCCGGCGCACGCCGTGCCCGCCTGCCCGACGCCCGTGGTACCCGGCACGATCACGCCCGGATCGACCGCCGCCGGCGGGCAGTCCGCGCCCACGATCGCCTGGGTCCCACAACTCGGCACCAACGTGATGGACGTCAGCGTCACGTTCAGGCCCGCCTCCGGACCATTCGACTGGTTGGTGATCGTCAACGTCGCCGGCACACCCGACTGGCCCACCGTCAACGGAGACGGAAGATTGGGGACCACGCCGAACCGACCCCAGCCCACGCCGACGACGCAGACCCCAACAGCACCGAACACGCGACCAGGAACCCGAGCAGAACGCCGACGCGACGAGGGAACGGCAGGCGGCGCTGGCGACCGCCGCGTTCCCCTCCGTCCCGATCATGCGTGTTCTCTCCCTGTGCCCGCTTTGGCGATTCTTCGGTCGCGCCGTGCCCTCATTCCTGCGGCGGCCGCCCCCGCCGATGTGCGCCCGCAACGAGTGTACACACACGCGCAACCGGCCCGCAACCGGTGCACGGGCGCGCCCAGGCTGGGTCGCCGGGGTTCGGGAGACGGGTTAGACTCGCGGCGGCGGGCCACGACCACGGGAGGAACAGACGGGAATGGGACGCCGGGCCCGACGACGCGCCGGGACCGCGCCCGCGGCCCGCGAGTACCGCGACCCCGACGGCAACCGCCTGCGGCTGCGGGGGTCCCTGACGGCCGCCACGCGCCTGGAGTACGCCGCCGTGCGCTCGGGCGGGCGTCTCGCCCCGGCCGCCGGGGTGGAGGACGCCTGGCAGCGGGCGGTCGAGTTTCTCTTCGAGCGGCTGGCCGTCGACTGGGAGATCGCGGGCGTGCCGGTCAAGGGCCAGCGCGACCTGCTCGTCCGCTACCGAGCGGCCAGCGCGGCCGAGCGCGCCTGGATCAGGGCGTCGCTGCGCGCCCACTGCGCCGAGCACTTCCCCGAGCTCGACGTCCCGTGAGACGCGACGGGCACGTCGTCGACCTCCGAGCCGGCGGGGGCTCGCGCCGGGTCCGCCGCGGCGCAGCGCGGGGCCCTGGCCGCCCCTCCGACCGGGCTCCAGGAATGCGTATCGTGCCCGGGAATGCGCCGGACGAAGATCGTCGCGACCATCGGGCCGGCGTCGCGCGAGCCGGAGGTGCTCGTGCGGATGGTCGAGGCGGGGATGGACGTCGCGCGGCTGAACTACTCGCACGGGACCCCCGAGGAGCACGCCGACACCGTGCGCCGGGTGCGCGACGCGGCCGGCCGCGCCGGGCGTCCGGTGGCGATCCTCCAGGATCTGCCGGGCCCCAAGCTGCGGATCGGCGCCCTGCGCGACGGCCTGGCCGAGCTGCGCGTCGGCGACCTCGTCACCTTCGACGGCGACGAGGCCACACCGGGCGACGCCCGGCGAATGTCGGTCTCCTGGGCGGGGATGGCCGCCGCCCTCGACCGCGGCGCCGTCCTCTACCTGGCTGACGGCGCCGTGCGCCTGCGGGTCATCGCCACCCGCCCGGCCGCCGGCGAGCTGGACGCGGAGATCGAGGTCGGCGGCGCCGTCGCCTCGCGCCAGGGGCTCAACATCCCCGGGCCGGTGATCGAGCTGTCGGCCGTCCCGGCCGAGGATCTCGAGCTCCTGCGCCTCGGCGAGGCCGCCGGCGTCGACCTCGTCGCCCTGTCCTTCGTGCGCGGGGCGGCCGACGTCGAGGCGGTGCGCGAGCACACCCGCCTGCCGCTGATCGCCAAGATCGAGAAGCCGCAGGCCGTCGACTGCGCCGAGGAGATCCTCCGCGTGGCCGACTGCGTGATGGTCGCCCGCGGCGACCTCGGGATCGAGCTGCCGATCGAGGCGGTCCCGATGGTCCAGAAGCAGCTGCTGCGGATGGCCGGCGAGCTCGCCCGGCCGTCGATCACCGCGACGCAGATGCTCGACTCGATGGTCGCCTCGAGCCGCCCGACCCGGGCCGAGGTGGCCGACGTGGCCAACGCGATCCTCGACGGCACCGACGCGGTGATGCTCTCCCAGGAGACCGCCGTCGGCCACTACCCGGTCGGGGCGATCGAGATGATGGCGGCGATCGCCGAGCACACCGAGCGGTTCGCCGACTACGCCCTGTGGAACGAGCGGCGCGTGCGCCGCGACGACCGCGACCCGGCCTACACGCTGGCCCACAGCGCCTGCGTGGCCGCCCGCGAGCTCCACCTCGCCGCCCTGCTCATCCCCACCCTGTCGGGCCGCTCGGCTCGGCTCGTCTCCGCCCACCGCCCCCAGGTCCCCATCTACGCGTTCTCTCCCGGCCGGGAGACCGTCCGCCGGTGCGGGCTGATGTGGGGGGTGCAGGCGGCGTCGATGCGCCGCCACCACATCACCGAGGAGCTGATCGCCGACTGCGCCCGTCGGGTGCTCGAGCTCGGCTGGTGCCAGCCGGGCGACCGGATCGGGATCACCGCCGGGCTGCCCAGCGGCCGTCCGGGCTCGACCAGCCTGCTTCAGATCCAGGTTCTCTGACCGCGCGCTGCGTGCCGATGGCGGCCGGCGGCATACGATCCGCGGGATGAGGCGCCGGCCCGACAGACTTCTCCCCGCCCGCGCCGCCGTCGCCGTCGCCGTGGCCGTCGCCGTCGTCGCCGTCGCCGCCGTGGTCGGGGGCTGCTCGGTGGCGACCTCGGGCAGCCCGGCGCCGGAGACGATCACCGGCGGCACGCCCCGCGGCCTCGACTACACGCTCGTGATCACGGCCCGCGGGGCCCAGCGATGCACGGCCGCCACCTACCGCTCGAAGCTCCCCGACGGCCGGGCCGTGCTCCAGGGGTCGCACTCGTGCGCCAACGCCGCCGCCCTGCCCGGCCACCCGCTCCTCGTCCAGGCCCGGTCGAGCCCGCAGGCGCTGCTCATCGACGTCTCGCCGACCGGGTGCGGGGTCGTGCGCGGGGGGCCGACCCACGCCACGGCGCGGCCGCTCTCCAGCCACTGCAGCAGCGGCAGGCCGGTCTACCGGATCACCCTCCTGCCGGCGCAGAAGCGCGTGGCCATCAGCGGCGTGCCCGGCGCCCCGGTGATCAACTTCCCCCGGCACATCTGCGCGATGGACCTCTGCATCACGCCGCTCGCCTGACGGCCAGCCGGCCCGGTCTCAGGGGGCAGGATGGCGGCCGGGCGGCCGCAGCAGCCGGCGCAGGGGGGGCCGCCCGCGGCGGGCGTGCTCGCGCCGGCCGAGGGCCAGCCCGAGCAGGGCCATGGCGACGATCACGCCGGTGGCGGCCAGGGCGGCCGGGCTCGTCAGGTCGTGGATGTGGCCGCCGAGGGCGGTGTAGGCGAAGGTCCGCGGAGCCGCGCCGACGGCCGTGGCCGCCGCGAAGTCCCGCAACCGCAGGGGGGCGAGGCCAGCGGCGTAGTTGAGCGCCGAGTAGGGCAGGCCGGGCAGGATCCGGGCGTAGAGGACCGACCGGAACCCGCGTCGGCCCACCCAGGCGGCCAGCGCCTGGAGGCGGCGGCCGCCGGCGCGGGCGACGAGGTCGCCGGCGACGTGGCGGGAGAGCTCGAAGGCGACGACCGCGCCGAGGACGGCCCCGGCCAGGGCGAGTCCGGCGCCGTCGAGCGTCCCGAAGAGCAGTCCGCTGGCGCCGGCGAGCACCGGGCCGGGGAAGCCGACCACGGTCAGCCCGGCGTAGAGGGCGACGAAGACGGCGGCCGCCCGCAGGCCCGAGCCGCCGCCGAGCCAGCCGCGGACGCGGGCGCCGGACAGCGGGCCGGTCAGGGCGATGGCCGCGAACGCGGCGGCGACGGCGACGGCGAGGAGGGCCAGGCGGGCCAGCGGATGCAGGCGCCGCCAACCGGCGCGGAGGCTCACGCCGCGGCCGCGCGGGAATAGAAGTCGGCCTCGGCGCGGCCGAGCTCGGTGACGGGCGCGTCGCCGTAGATCCACTCGCGGGCGATCCGGTGCCAGTTGCCGCGGGCGCGGAGCTGGCTCATCACGGCCAGGGTGAGCGTCTCCGTCCGGCGGCCGAAGAGGTGGGCCGGCGGCAGCGTCTCGCCGCGCAACTGGGCGTAGTGGCGCGAGCGGGGGTCGGACATGTCGATCGCCACCTGGGTGGCGATCTCCGGGCGCAGGGCGAGCTCGCCGTCCTCGGTGTACCACCAGGTCAGGTCGTGCGCCTGGGCGAGGATCTCCTGCGGCTCGTGAGCGTCGGGGTCGGCGAGGAAGCCGCCGGCGGCGAGGTGGCGGATCAGGCCGTCGCCGTCGCCGGCGATCGTCAGCCGCTGGCCCTCGAGCTCGAACTCGGCCGTCGCCGCGTCGATCCGCTTGTAGAGCCCGAAGTCGAGGAAGGCGACGCGACCGTCGGCCTCGAGCATGAAGTTGCCGGGATGGGGGTCGCCGGAGAACTGGCGGTGGCGGTACATGCAGCCGAAGTAGAAGCGGAAGACGACCTCGCCGAGGCGGTCGCGCTCGTCCTGGGAGGCGTCCTTGAGCTCGTCGAAGCCGCGGCCGTGGACGAACTCGGTGACCATCACCCGCTCGCGGGAGAGCGACCGGATGACCTCGGGCACGTGGACGAACGGGTGGCCGCGGAAGATCCGAGCCATCGCCCGCTGGTTGGAGGCCTCGAGCTCGTAGTCGAGCTCCTCGCCGATCCGCTCGCGGATCTCCTGGGCGATCGCCTGGGCGTCGAGCGCCGGGGCCATCCGCTTCATCAGGCGCATGATCATGCCGAGGTTCTGGAGATCGGACCGGACGGCGGCGGCGACGCCGGGGTACTGGACCTTGACCGCCACCTCACGGCCGTCGTGGAGGCGGGCCCGGTAGACCTGGCCGATCGACGCGGCGGCGATCGGGTCGCGGTCGAAGTCGGCGAAGACCTCGGCCAGCGGCTGGTCGTACTCCGACTCGATGACCTTGCGCATCTTCTCGAAGGCGACCTTCGGCGCCGAGTCGCGGAGCTCGCCGAGCTTGCGCTGGAAGTCCTCGCGGTACTCCTCGGGGACGAGGCCGACGTCGAGGAAGCTCATCACCTGGCCGAGCTTCATCGCCGCGCCCTTCATCGTCCCGAGGGCGGTCACGATCTGCTGGGCGGTCTCCACCTGGCGGCGGTCGAGCGCGACGCGAGCGGCGTCGTCGTCGCGCACGACGTTGGCCGCGCGGGTGCCGAGCTGCTTGACCGCCTGGCCGGCGGCCAGCCGGCCGACCGTGGCCGACCGGCGCACGCGCGAGGTCGGAATCTGATCGCGAGCCACTGGACCAGGAAGACTACGCGCGGCCGGGCCGGCGCCGACGCGGTCAGCCCCGTTTGACCTGCGAGCCGGGCACGATGTCGTCGCGGCCGTCCGCCCAGCGCACCCAGGCCTTGTGGCCGCCGTCGTAGTCGTCGCCCCAGAGGACGAGGGTCGCCGGCTCGCCGAGCGCCCGGCACCGGGCCTGGCCCTCGCGGTCGAGCCCGCGCCAGACGCGGATGAAGGCGTTGGTGTCCCACTCCTGGGCCACCGTGGTCGGCTCGGTGTGGCCCGGGTGGATCACCGTGCGGCGGTCGAGTTCCATCAGCGTCCCCATGATCGAGTCCTTGAGATCCTGATAGGTCGTGTGGCCGGGCGCGCGGACGCCGCCGACCGAGTTGCGAAACAGGGTGTCGCCGGTGAAGACCGCCTGCTCGCCGTCGTGGTCGACCAGGAACGAGAGCATCCCGGCCGTGTGGCCGGGCGTGTGGAGCGGACGGATCTCGAGCTCGCCGACCGTGAGCCGCCGGCCGGCCTCGATGGTCCCGGTGGCCGCGGAGACGCGGTCGAGCTCGAGCGGGTGAATCAGGGCGGCCAGCTCCGGCCAGCGGCGGGTGAGCACGGCCAGCTCGCTGACGTGGTCATGGTGATGGTGGGTCAGGAGCACGTGCGACGGCGTCAGCCCGAGCTCGTCGGCCGCGGCGATCAGCGGCTTGACGGGGCCGCCGGCGTCGATGATCAGCCCGTTCCCGCCGGCCCGATCGCAGACGAGATAGGTGTTGGAGAGGAACTGCGTGTTCATCGAGCGCTCGACGATCATCGGCCGGCATGGTCTCATGTCGGCCGGGCGGACGCCATCCCCGCGGCGTGGCGTAGCCTTCGGCCGATGGAGCTCATCCACACCTGCTACCGGATCGGCGACATCGACCGATCGGTCGCGTTCTACGAGACGCTCGGCTTCGAGGAGCTGCGGCGCATGGCGATCCGCGACGAGGCGATCAACGTGTTCATGGGCCTCCCGGGCGACGGTCCCCGGCTCGAGCTCACCTACAACCACGGCGTCGACGCCTACGAGCTCGGGACCGGCTACAACCACATCGCGCTGACCGTCGAGGACATGGAGGCCACCCTCGCCCGCCTCGCCGACCACGGCATCGAGCCGGAGAAGCCGCCCTACTCGCTGCGGCCCGGGGGCTCGCGGCTGTGCTTCGTGCGCGACCCCGACGGCTACCGCATCGAGCTGATCGAGCGAGCCTCGTAGTTCTTGGGAGCGGTCTTCGCCGGGCGGGGCCGCTCGGGCGCGGCCGGCGCCGGGGGCGGGCGGCGGCCGGGTGCTCAGGGGCGCCGGCGGACGGCGGGCGACGGCGGACGGCGGGCGGCGGCCGCGGCGGCCGCGGCGGCGGTCGGCTCGGTCTCGCGGGGGCCGACCGGTGCCATCGGGAGCTCGGCCGGCTGCTCGACGCGCAGCATCTCGGCCACCTCGTTCTCGATTCCGAAGGCCGAGCCGTCGCAGTCGATCCGGAAGCGCTTGGGCGCGACGCGCTCGTCGGCCAGGACCGGGATGCCCCAGAGCTCGTCCCAGCCGAAGAGGTCGTGGTTGCCGGGGTTGAGGAGGATCGCCCGCGGGGCCATCGGGCAGGTCTCGGCGTGGTGGTCGACGCCGCGGCGAATGAACTCCAGCATCTCGGCTTCGAGCGAGGCCATCTCCCGGAAACGGTAGACGATCGCCGGCCGGGCTACTCGGAGGCGATCACGGCGTCGTCGCGGGCGACGAGCGCCGCGTAGTGACCGGCCCGGTCGAGCAGCTCCTCGTGCGTGCCGCGCTCGACGATCCGGCCGCCGTCGAGGACGACGATCTGGTCGGCGTCGCGGACGGTCGAGAGGCGGTGGGCGATGGTGATCGTCGTGCGATCCTCGGACAGGCGGTCGAGGGCGACCTGGACGGCCCGCTCGGTCTGGGTGTCGAGGGCGCTCGTCGCCTCGTCGAGGACGAGCACCGGCGGGTTGCGCAGCACCGTGCGGGCGATGGCGATCCGCTGCTTCTCGCCGCCGGAGAAGCGGTAGCCGCGCTCGCCGACCACCGTGTCGTAGCCGTCGGGCAGGGCGGCGATCATCTCGTGGATGGCGGCGACCCGGGCGGCGGCCTCGACCTCGTCGTCGGTGGCCTCGGGCCGCGCGAAGCGGAGGTTCTCGCGGACGGTGGCGTGGAAGAGATAGGTCTCCTGGGAGACGACGCCGACCGTCGCCGCCAGGGAGGCGAGGCTGGCGTCGCGGACGTCGACGCCGTCGACGGTCACGCTGCCGCGCTCGGGCTCGTACAGACGGGCGATCAGATAGCCGAGCGTGGTCTTGCCCGAGCCGGTCTCGCCGACGACGGCCGTCCGCGTCCCGGCGGGGACGACGAGGTCGATCCCGTCGAGGGTCCACGGACCGTCGGCGGCGTAGCGGAAGCCGACGTCGCGCAGGCGCACCTCGCCGAGCAGCTCGTCCGGGCGCAGCTCGACCGGATGAGCGGCCTCGGCGATGTCGACGGGCAGGTCGAGGTACTCGAAGATGCGGTCGAACAGGGCCAGAGAGGTCTGGATGTCGACGCCGACCGACAGGAGCTGGCCGATCGGGAAGAGGAGGCGGGTCTGGAGCGTGGTGAAGGCGACCAGCGTGCCCAGGGTGATCGCCCCGCCGCTGACCCCGGCGAACCAGTAGACGGTGGCCGGCATGATCGCGAAGGTCATCTGGACGGTGGCCATCCGCCAGCGGCCGGCCATCCGGGAGCGGACCTCGAGGTCGGCCAGGGTCTGCGACTCGCGGGAGAAGCGCCGGCCGAGGTCATCGGAGCGGCCCATCGTCTTGCCGAGGAGCATGCCGGAGACCGACAGCGACTCCTCGACCAGGGAGGAGAGGTCGGCCATGCTGCCCTGGCGCTGGGTGGCGATCCGCCGGCGCTCCTCGCCGACGCGGCGGGTGAGCCAGACGAAGAAGGGCAGGAGGACGAGCGAGAAGGCGGCGAGGCGCCAGTCGAGCAGGACCATGGCGACGACGGTGGCCACGACGGTGGTGACGTTGGAGGCGATCGACGTGGCCGTGCTGGTGACGACGTTGTCGATGCCGCCGATGTCGTTGGCGATCCGCGACTGGACCTCGCCGGTGCGGGTGCGGGTGAAGAAGGCGAGCGACATCCGCTGGAGGTGGCGGTAGACGGTGGTGCGCAGGTCGTGCATGACCCGCTGGCCGACGACGTTCGAAAGCCAGGTCTGGCCGACGCTGAGGGCGCCGGAGGCGATGGCGATGGCGATCATCCCGAGGACGAGCAGCGTCAGGAGGCGGTTGTCGTGGCGGGGGATCGCCCGGTCGAGGACGGCGCGCAGGAGGAACGGCGAGAGGGCGCCGAGGCCGGCGGAGATCACGATCAGGCCGATGACCGCGGCCAGGCGGCGACGGTAGGGACGGAAGAGGCCGAAGATCCGCCGGCGGACGGCCGGGGCCACCGGGGTCGGCGGCGGGGCGTCGGGATCGACGTGGATTCGCGGCTCGCCGTGGGCGCTCATGGCCGGTCGGCCTCCAACAGCCGCTCGAGCAGGCCGGCGGCCCGGTCGAGGGTCGCCAGGTCGTCGGCGCCGAGGTTCTGGAGCCCGCGGGCGAGGTAGGCGTTCTTGCGGCCGGCGGCCGACGCGAGGAGCCCGACGCCGCGGGGGGTGATGCGAACGCGGTAGGAGCGGCCGTCGTCGGGGTCGGGGTCGCGGGCGACGAGGTCGGCGTGCTCGAGGCAGGCGATGAAGCGGGTGGCGGTCGGGCGCTTGACGCCTTCGGCGTCGGCCAGCTCGCTGGGGGTGAGGGGGCCGCGGCGGGAGATGAGGATGAGGGCGGCGGTCAGCGACGGGGAGAGGCCGGTGTCGGCGTGCTGGCGCAGGCGGCGGGACGTCCGGACGAGGGCGACCCGCAGGCGCGCCGCCAGCTCGATCGTGGTCTCTTCCGTGGTGGCTAGTTCGGACATGTAATTACCTGTACTAACCATAGCAGACGTGGGTCGCCCTCGGAGGGTCGATCGGGTCGGATCCTCCCGGCAGCCCCACCCGGCCGCGGTGGCGCCTCAGCCGAGGCGGCGCGGCGGCGGGACGCCCGCCCGGCGGGCGACTTCGGTGGCCAGGCCTTCGATCGCCGGTACGGCGATGCCGTGACGGTCGGCCGCCCGCAGGACCGCCCCGGCGATCGCGTCGAGCTCGGGCTCGCGCCCGGCGGCGATGTCCCGGGCCATCGAGCTGCTGAGCGTCGGATGATCTTCGCGGAACTGCTTCATCACCTTGGCCGGCGAGATCGTCGCCCCTTCGGCCGCGGCCACCACGACCCCCTCGCCGAGCGCCGCCTCGAGGCAGGTGCGCCACGCCGGGTCGCCGAGGATCTCTCCGAGCGTCAGGCCCGACGCGCTGGTCGTGGCCGACAGGGCGTTCAGCCGCACGAGCTTCGACCACAGGACCTGAGCCTCGGAGTCGCCGGTGCCGACGTCGAACCCGGCGGCGATCAGGCGGCCGGCGAGGGCGTCGATCGCCGGCCGCCGCTCCCGATCGGCGCTGGCCATCTCGATCCGCAGGAACGGGCTCGACTGGACGATCGCCCCCGCCTGCGGCCGGTCGGACTCGACGCGGATCGTCGCCGCGACCGCCCGTGTGCCGAACCGCTCCCGCAGAGGCGTCATGTGGTCGAGGCCGTTCAGAAGCGGCACGACGAGGCCGGGCTCGCCGACGATCCGCTCGAGCGCCGGCTCCAGGCCGCCGGCCTTGGTGGCCACGAACAGCACCTCGTGGTCGACCTCGAGCCGGCTCACCGCCCGGGGCCCGGCGTGGAACTCGCCGAAGCGGACGCTGCTCACCGCCAGGCCCTGGCTTGCGACCACCGCCGCCGTCGCCTCGCGGGCCACTATCGTGGCGGCGATCCCCGCCCGGTCGAGCAGCGCGGCGACGAGCCCGCCCACGCCGCCGGCTCCGAGCACGGCGATCATGGGCCGGCCGCGGGGGTGCGGCCGCGCCGGTGCGGGCCTCGGCGGTCGGGGTGGATCACCGCGGGCCAGACTAACGGCGAACGCCCCGGCGCGGTGGCGAGATCAGCGGCCGCCGGCCGGCCGCGGTTCGCCCGGCCGTCCTCCCGCCCGCCCCGGGTAGATTGTCAGCGGTGCGCCTCGAGCCCGGCATCCTCGCCCGCGGAACCTGGGCGCTCGACGCCGTCGAGGCCCACTGGCGCGAGGAGCCCTACCAGACCGACGCCGACACGACGGCCGCGGCCGACGCCGCGATCGACGCCCTGCGCGAACGCGGGTCACCCGCCCACGACGGGTGGGGGGCCCGGCTGGTCAGCCACACGGCGACCCGGTCCGCGCTGGCGATGGAGATCGAGCCGGTCCGCTGGGCGCTGCGCCTGCTGCCGCAGGACGCCGGCCAGAGCATGGCCGCCCTGTGCGTGACCCGCGCGGCCGACGGCCGCTGGCTGGCCGGCCGCCGCTCGGCCTGGACGGCGACCTGGCCCGGCCGCTGGGCCCTGGGCGCCGGCGGGGCCGTCGATCCCGGCGAGAACCCGGCCCGGACGCTGGTCCGCGAGCTCGCCGAGGAGTGGTCGGTCGCGCCGGAGCGGATCGACGCCCGGGCCCTCGTCCTCCTCCCCCACCGCCTCGTGATGTTCATCGGCATGGCCTGGCTCCCCGACGGCGCCGAGGTCGTCCCCGACGCCGAGCACGACGCCCACGCCTGGTGGCCGGCCACGATCGACGACTGGCCATCCGAGGCCGACGGCGGGCTGCGCCGGATGGCCACGCTGCTCGCGTGATCACCTTCAAGCGGCTCGAGCGCGCGTCGTTCGTCCACTCGGCCGTCTACCTCGGCCTGCTCTACGTCGCCTTCGTCGCCGGCAAGCCCGAGCCGGCCACCTTCGTCCTCGGCCTCGCCCACGGTCTGCTCTGGATCGGCATGTCCCTGGTGTGCATCGCCGCCGTCCGGCTGCGGACGATTCCCCTGCACGTGGCGGTCGCCGTCGCCGTCCTGGGCGGCTTCGGGCCCTTCGTCGGCAGCCTCGCCTTCATCCGCGAGGACCAGCGCCGCCGGGCCCCGGCCTGAGCCCCGCGCCCGACCACCCAGGTCGACGGCCGGCGTCGGCGAGGGACTAAAGTCTGGGGCCATGCCCGATACCGCCACGATCCAGGTCGTGATGCCGCAGATGGGCGACTCCGTCTCCGAAGGGACCATCCTCGAATGGCACAAGGCGGCGGGTGACGCCGTCAGCACCGACGAGACGATCGTCGAGATCTCGACCGACAAGGTCGACGCCGAGGTCGCCGCCCCGACCGCCGGCACGATCCTGAGGATCCACGGCGCCGAGGGCGACACGATCGCGGTCGGCGCCGTGCTCGCCGAGATCGTCCCGGCCGACGGGACCGCCCCGGCCGACGGGACCGCCCCGGCCGGCGGGACCGCCCCGGCCGGCGGGACCGCCCCGGCCGGCGGGACCGCCCCGGCCGGCGGGACCGCCCCGGCCGACGAGAATCGCCCGGCGCCCACGATCCCGGCCCGACCGCCCGGCCGCCGGCCGCCAACGGCGGCACCCGGACCGGGGCCAACGACGGCACCCGGACCGGGACCGACGACAGCACCCGGACCGGGACCAACGGCGGCGCCCCCGGCCCGCCGGCGCCGGCGCTCGACCCCACGGCCAAGGCCTCGCCCGTGGCCCGCCGGATGGCCGCCGTGGAGGGCGTCGACCTCAGCCGCCTCGCCGGCCACGGGCCGGCCGGCCGGATCACCAAGGCCGACGTGCTCGACGCGATCCGAACCGACGGAGACGGTGCCGGCCGGGCGGCCGCGCCCGACGCGGACGGTCCGGCGGGCGCGGCGACGGCCAACGGCCGAGCCACCCCGCTCCGCGGGGCCGCGGCCCAACTCGCCCGCTACATGGACGAGAGCCGCTCGATCCCGACGGCGACGAGCTTCCGCACGATCACGGTGACCCTGCTCGACGCCCGCCGCAGCCAGCTCAAGGCCGCCGGGCGCCGGGTCTCCTTCACCCACCTGATCGCCTACGCGATCGCCCGAGCGGCCACCGACAACCCGGTCATGACCCACCACTTCGCGGAGATCGACGGCAAGCCGCACCGGATCGATGACGGCGCGGTCAACCTCGGGCTGGCCGTCGACGTCGAGAAGCCGAACGGCTCGCGCACGCTGATGGTCCCGGTCATCCGCGACGCCGGACGCCTCAGCTTCGGCGAGTTCCTCGCCGCCTACGCCGAACTCGTCGAGAAGGCGCGCTCCAACACCCTCGGCGCCGACGACCTGGTCGGCGCCAACCTCACCCTGACCAATCCCGGTGGCCTCGGGACGATCGCCTCGGTGCCGCGGCTGATGGCCGGCCAGGGGACGATCCTCGCCACCGGCTCCATCGCCTATCCCATCGGGCTCGGGGCCGCCGCCGCGGCGCTCGGGGCCGAGAAGGTCATGTCGATGACCTCGACCTACGACCACCGCATCATCCAGGGTGCCGAGTCCGGCCGCTTCCTCGCCCGGATCGAGGCGTACCTCCAGGGCGAGCACGGGTTCTACGCGGAGGTCTTCGACTCGATCGGCGTCGCCCTCGGCCCCCGGCCGGCCACCGGGCCGCCCGCCGCCGCCCCGGCCGCCGCCGCCCCGCCGCCCTCGGCGGCGCCCGCCATCGTCGCCCACCCGGGCGAGGAGCTGATGCAGGCCGTCCAGGCCGCCGTCTCGCTGCTGAAGGCGCACCGCACCCATGGCCATCTCGCCGCCCGCCTCGACCCGCTCGGCGCCGAGCCCGAGGGCGACCCGGCGCTCGATCCGCAGACGCTGGGCCTGACCCCGGCGCTGATGGCTCAGATCCCGGCCCGCGTCCTGCGCATGCACGTGCCGGGGACGACGCTGGCCGACGCCCTCCCCCACCTGCGCGAGACCTACTGCGGGACGATCGCCTACGAGATCGAGCACATCGCCTCCCACCGCCAGCGGGTCTGGCTGCGGGAGAAGATCGAGAGCGGCGCCTTCCGCCGGCCGCCGACCCCCGACGAGCAGCGGGCGCTGCTGCGACGCCTCGTCGAGGTCGACGCGATGGAGCGCTTCATGCACAAGGCCTACCTCGGCCAGAAGCAGTTCTCGATCGAGGGGCTCGACATGACGGTGCCGATGCTCGACGAGATGATCCAGCTGGCCGCGGCCCACGGCGGACAGGAGGTGGTGATCGGCATGGCCCACCGGGGACGGCTCAACGTCCTCGCCCACAACCTCGGCCGGCCGTACGAGACGATCTTCGCCGAGTTCGAGGGCGCCTCGACCCTCGAGGCGGTGACCACGATCCCGCAGGGCGGGACCGGCGACGTCAAGTACCACCACGGCGCCCAGGGTTCCTACGAGCTGCCGAGCGGCGAGTCGATCCGGGTCAACCTCGAGTCCAACCCGTCCCATCTCGAGTTCGTCTCCCCCGTCGTCGTCGGCGCCAGCCGCGCCGCCCAGACGACCCGCCACGGTCCCCACACCCACCACGACACCAACGCCGCCGTGCCGATCGTCATCCACGGCGACGCCGCCTTCCCGGCGCAGGGAGTCGTCGCCGAGACCCTCAACCTCCAGGCGCTCGACGGTTACAAGGTCGGCGGCACGCTCCACCTGATCACCAACAACCAGGTCGGCTTCACCACCGACCCCGACGACGCCCGGTCGACCCACTGGGCCTCCGACCTGGCCAAGGGCTTCGACGTGCCGATCATCCACGTCAACGCCGACGACGTCGCTGCCTGCATCGCCGCCGTGCGCCTCGCCTTCGCCTTCCGCCAGACCTTCGGCCACGACGTGCTGATCGACCTGATCGGCTACCGCCGCTTCGGCCACAACGAGGCCGACGAGCCGGCCTACACCCAGCCGGAGATGTACCTGACGATCAAGAACAAGAAGCGGGTGGCCGAGATCTGGGGCGACAAGCTCGTCGCCGACGGCGTCATCACCGCCGACGACCTCCAGCGCCAGTCGCAGGAGATCTGGGACAACCTGACCAACCGCCATCAGGATCTGAAGCGGCGCATCGCCGAAGCGCTCGAGTCCGGCGTCGCCGAACAGCCGACCGGCGAGTACCAGCTCGACCGCACGGCCTCGCCCGAGGTCAAGACCGCGGTCTCGGCCGAGCGGCTGCGCGCCCTCGGCGACGAGCTCCTGCGCGTGCCCGAAGGCTTCACCGTCCACCCCAAGCTCGCCCGCCAGCTCGACCAGCGGCGGGACGCGATCACCTCGGGCGGCGGCATCAACTGGGCCCACGCCGAAGCCCTCGCCTTCGCCTCCCTGCTGACCGAGGGCACGCCGATCCGCCTCACCGGCCAGGACGTCGAGCGCGGCACGTTCAGCCAGCGCCACCTCGTCCTCCACGACGCCAAGACCGGGCGCACGGTCTGTCCGATCCAGTCGCTGCCGGGCGCGCTGGCACCGTTCGAGCTCCACAACTCCCCCCTCTCGGAGGTCGGCTGCCTCGGCTTCGAGTACGGCTACAGCCAGGAGGCCCCCGAGACGCTCGTCGTCTGGGAGGCCCAGTTCGGCGACTTCGTCAACGCCGCGCAGGTGATCGTCGACCAGTTCATCGTCTCCGGCCTGGCCAAGTGGGGCCAGACCTCGCGCCTGACCCTGCTCCTCCCCCACGGCTACGAGGGGTCGGGGCCCGAGCACTCCTCGGCCCGCCTCGAGCGCTTCCTCCAGCTCGCCGCCGAGGGCAGCATCCGCGTCGCCAACCTGACCACACCGGCCCAGTACTTCCATCTCCTGCGCCGCCAGGCCCGCGTGGCCAAGCAGCGGCCGCTGATCGTGATGACGCCGAAGTCGCTCCTGCGCCTGACCCAGGCCACCAGCGGGATCGAGGAGCTCTCGGAGGCGCAGTTCCACCCCGTTCTCCCCGAGCCGGGGATCGACGAGTCGAAGGTCGAGCGCCTCGTCCTCTGCACCGGCAAGATCTACTACGACCTCGCCGGCCACCCCCACCGCGCCGGCAACGACGCCGTGGCGATCGGCCGGGTCGAGCTCCTCTACCCGTTCCCCCAGGGCGAGCTCCTCAAGCTGATGGCCCGCTATCCGCGCCTCGAGGAGGTCGTCTGGTGCCAGGAGGAGCCCCGCAACATGGGCGCCCGGGCGCACATGTCGGCCCGCCTGCGCCAGATCCTGCCCCGTCAGCTGCGCTTCGGCTACGTCGGGCGACCCGAGCGGGCGAGCCCGGGCGAGGGCTACCCCGTCGCCCACGCCGAGGAGCAGAGCCGGATCGTGACCACGGCGCTCGACATCGGCCACGGCGTGTCGCAGTTCCCGGTCAAGACGCCGGGCGAGCGGTAGCCGCCGCGCCCACGTGTGGGCCCAGCGCGAGATCCGCCTCGCCCCGCGCCCGCGCGGCTTCCACCTGGTGACCGCCGAGGTGCTCGAGCGGCTTCCCGAGCTGACCGACGTCGACGTCGGCCTGCTCCACCTGCTCCTGCGCCACACGTCGGCCTCGCTGACCCTGAACGAGAACGCCAGCCCCGACGTCCGCCGGGACTTCGCCGCGTGGTTCGACCGGGCCGTGCCCGAGGACGCTCCCTACTGGACGCACACGCTCGAGGGGCCCGACGACATGCCCGCCCACGTCAAGGCCGCCCTCCTCGGCCCGACGCTCAGCCTGCCGATCCGCCGCGGCCGCCTGGCCCTCGGCACCTGGCAGGGGATCTACCTGTGCGAGCACCGCGACGCCGGCGGTGCCCGCAGCCTCCTCGCCACCCTCCAGGGCGAGTAGAGCCGGCGATCGACCCGGCGGCCGGCATCGTCCTCGCCGGCGGGCGCTCGGAGCGCATGGGCGCGGCCAAGGCCTCCCTCGAGTGGCATGGGTCGACCCTCCTGCGCCGTGTCGCCGGCCTCCTGCGGCGGACGCTCGACGGGCCGGTCGTCGTCGTCGGCGCCCCAGGCCAGACCCTCCCGGCCCTGCCCGCCCGGTGCGAGCTCGTCGTCGACGGCCGTCCCGATCGCGGTCCGCTCGAGGCCCTGGCCGCCGGCCTCGGCGCGCTGGCCGGGCGGGCGGACGTGGCCTTCGTCACCGCGACCGACGCACCGCTCCTGCACCCGGCGTTCGTCGCCGCCGTCCTCGCCGCCCTCGACGCCGACCATGACGTCTGCCTGCCCGTGCTCGACGGCCGGTCCCATCCCCTGAGCGCCGCCTACCGCGTCGGCGCGGCCGCGGCGGCCGCGGCCGACCTTCTCGCCGCCGACCGCCTGCGGCTGGGCCTGCTGCTCGACCGCTGCCGCGTCCGCCGGCTCGACGCCGCCGACCTGCTCGCCTGGGCGCCGCTCGCCCGCGCGGACCCGCGGCTCGAGTCGGTGGTCAACCTCAACGACATCGCCGACTACGCGGCGGCCCGGGCCCGGCCGGCGCCGTCGATCCACCTGGCCGGCGGCCCCGGCACCCCGGTCACCGCGGCCCGGGCGGCGACGCTGGCCGCGGCCGCGCTCGCCGCCGGCGTGGTCCTCGGCGCCGGCGATGAGCTCGCCGCCGAGGTCAACGGCCGGCCGGCCGCCGCCGACCCGGAGCTCCCGCTCGTCGCTGGCGACGTCGTCACCTTCGCCCGGCGGACGACTCAGGCGTAATCGGCGAACAGCGTCATCGGCGCCGCGCGCTCGCCCCGCAGGACGGCGAGGTCGACCTCGACGCAGTCGAGGCCGCGCGACTGGGCCAGCACCCGCGCCTGTGGCTTGAACTGCTGGGCGACGAGCACGCCGCGGCAGCCCCGCGTCGCCGGATCGAGCCGGATCCGCTCGAGGTAGCGCGCGAGCTGCTCGACCGCGTCGATCGTCGCCACCCGCTTGATCTCGACCGCCACCCACTCGTCGCGCTCGTCGCGGCACATCAGGTCGACCGGGCCGATGTCGGTCGGCCACTCCCGACGCATCAGGCGAAAGCCCTCGCCGCACCACCCCGGCTGCTCGGCCAGGAGCTCCTGCAGGTGGCGTTCGACACCGTCCTTCTCGAGCGCCGCCGCCTCGCCCATGTCGTGCGCCTCGTCCCAGAGGACCTCGTCGAGGACGATCCGCAGCCGCTCCTCGCCGCCGACCTTGCGGACGTCGATCGCCGTCGGCGGGCTTCCCTCGAGCTCGATCACCGTCGGCGGAGTCATCCAGTTGGTCGGCTTGTAGCCGCCGCTGTCGGCGTGGACGAGCACCGACCCGTCCGCCTTGATCATCAGCAGGCGCACGGCCAGCGGGAGGACGGTGGCCAGGCGGCCGGAGTAGGTCACCTCGCAGCGAGCGACGATCAGGCGCATCGGCTGGCCAAGCTACGGCCTCGGTCGGACGCCGCTCCGCCATGCCCCGATCGGGCGCAGGCGCGCCCGGCGTCTATGATCCGGCCAGCGCCCGTCGTCTGACTGGTCCGGTAACGGCGCCGAAATCTGAGTGGAGACATTGGGCGACCGCAGCCGCGACAGAATCGGCGAGACGTCGCAGCCCGCGACGGCGGTCGGATTCTGGCCGGCCCGGTGCGTCGAGGAGTCGCGCGCCTACGTGGTCGGCGTGTGCGGCCCCGACGTGCCAAGGTCGCTGATCGAAGAGGTCACGGCCGCCGTCGGGCGGATCTGCGGCGACGCCGCCGGTCCGCCGGCGCCGGGCGACGTCGAACGCGTCCTGGCCACCGTCCGGGACGCCGCGCTCGGGGAGGCCGAGCGGGCGGCCCGCAAGCCCGGTGCCCGTCTCGGACGCCTCGTGCGCTGGCGCATCGGCTGCGGCGCGGTGCCCTCGCTCCTGCGCGAACGGGCCGCCGGCCGCCTGTCGGCCCCCGAGATCGTCTCCCTCTACCAGCGCCTCGACCGCTGTCCCGAGTGCGCCCGCCTGACCGGGCGCTTCGACGCGGCCGAGTGGCGGCTCCAGCAGGCGCTGGCCCGACCGTCCCAGGCCGCCCACGTCTCCGCGCGGCCCGCCGACGCGTCACCCGCCGCGCTCGCCCGACCGGCCCAGACCGCCGACATCGCCGCCCGGCCCGCCGACGCGCTCCCCACACCCGCCGCACCCCCCACCCCGGCCGCCCGCCCGTCGGACCCGCCGCCGGTGCGCGCTCCCCGCGTCGTCGCGCCCGCCGGCCCGCCGCCGCACCCCGACGCCTTCCCGACGGCGGCGCCCCACCCCGCCGCCGTCGAGCCCGCGGGCTCCCCGGTCGCCGGCAGCAGTCGCCGGGCGCCCGACGACCAGGCCCGCCAGCCGGCTCACCGCCCACCGCCGGCCGCCGAGCCGACCGGCGCCGCCCGCGGAGGCGAGCGCCGGCCCCCCGACGCCGAGCGGGGAGCCGGCCGCCGCTCCCCGCCGCCCGACCGCCGGCCCCCGCCGCCCGACCGCCGGCCCCCGCCGCCCGACCGCCGGCCCCCGCCGCCCGACCGCCGGCCCCCGCCGCCCGACCGCCGGCCCGCCGACGCCGGACCACCCGCCGCCCCCGCCGCCCGCGAGCCGCCGCCACCGCCGCCGCCGCCGCCGCTCGTTCCACCTCCCGCCCGCGCCCCCGCCCGGCCGCGGCGCCCGACGCGGCGCCGGCGACCCAGCGCGCCCCGACCGGCAACGGCAGCGGCCCGCCGCAGGAGGTGCGCCGTCGCTCGCCACCGCGCCCGGCGCCCGCCGGCGGGATCCGCACCGCGAGTCCCGGGCCGCCCGAGCGGCCGCTGCCGGCCATCGGTCTCGTCCGCGGCGCCCTGCCCGCCCGCACCGCGGGGCGCCGGACCGTGCCGGCCGGGCGCCGCTCGTCGACCCGGGCGCGGGCGGCCGCGCTCGCGGCACTCGTCCTCGTGCTCGGCGGGGCCGCCGTGGTCCTCAGCGGGATGCTCGACCCCGGACGCAGCCCGTCGCCGACGATCGCACCGGCCAGCCGACGGCCGCTCGCGCGGATCCCGGTCACCACGTCGGCACCGACCGCGACCGGTGGTCTTCCGGGGCTCGCTCCCGGCGGGCTCGTCCTCGGCGCGCCCCTGTCGACGGCGAGCGTGCTCAAGGCTCTGGCGCCGCCCACCTCCGCCGCGGCGTCGCCCGGGAGCTTCGACCTGGTCGTCGTCGGCAGCGCGCCGACGCCGCCGGGCTGACCGCCGCCGCCGCTCGAGCGGGGCCCGCCCGCCGGGGGCCCACCCGACGCCGGCGGCGGCTACCCAGCCGCAGCTAGGAGGCGTCGGGTGCGTGCGGCGGGGTGAGCGCCGGCGGCGCGACCGGCGCGACCGGGGGCGCTACTTCCGGCACGGGGGCCGGAGCCGGCGGCACCTGCACCGAGGCGACGATCGGGTCGATCTCACCGTGCGTATCGCCGCTCAGCGTCTCCCGGAACTCGCGCATGCCGGTGCCCAGCGACTTGGCCAGGTCGGGCAGCCGCTTGGGACCGAGGAAGATAAGCGCGATCATCGCGATGAAGGCCAGATGGATTGGGTTTGTAAGTCCGCTCATGTACTCCTCCTCTACGTCGGCCCGACCCCGCGCGGATCAGTCACCACAGCGTAGCGCCGGACACCGCGGGCGCCGGCAGGACGCGCGCCCGGGTGGCGCGCAGCCGCTCGCGTAGCTCCCGGACCTCCGGGTCGGCGCCGAGCGCCAGGGCCCGAGCACAGGCGTCCAGGCACGCGCCGATCCGGTCGGTGCGGGCCAGGGCGTGGGCCAGGCGCGACCAGACCTCGGCCGACTGCGGGTCGAGCGCGGCCGCCTGCTCACAGGCCGACACCTCGCCGCCGACGTCCCCCGCCAGGTGCAGGGCCAGGCCGAGGTCGAGCAGGCCGTCGACGCTCGGCCCGAGCCGGCGGGCCCGCTGGAGCGCCTCGATCGCCGCGGCGCGATCCATCAGCCGCAGCCGCAGGCGTCCGAGCCGCTCCCACTCGCCGGCGTCCTGCGGCGCCCGGTCGACCGCTCGCTCGGCCGCCTCGGCGGCCAGGTCGATCGCTCCGATGTCCTCGTAGATCCGCGCGGCGAACCGGTGGGCGGCCGGCCGGTCGGGCTCGACGCGAGCCCAGTCGCGCACGGCCCGGGCCGCGGCCTCGAGCTGGCCGGCCTGCCAGAAGGCGAGCGTCATCAGCCGGAGCACGGGGACGTTGGTCGGGTCGGCGTCGCGCGCGTAGATCAGGCGCTGGGCCGCCAGGTCGGGCTTGCCCTCGGCCAGCGCGTGCTGGGCGGCGAGGAGGAACCGCTGGACGCGCAGGCTGCCGGGGTCGGGCTTGGAGAAGTCGACGAACTGAAGGTCGCCGGCCGGGACGGTGCGGACGCCCTGGCTGAAGAGGACGCGGGCCCACTGCTGGATGTCGTCGCCCGCGCCGCTGAAGTACACGCCGGTGACCGAGCCGACGCCCCACTCGGGATAGGAGAGGCACCGGGCGTAACGGTGGACGACCGAGTGGTCGGGAGCCCGGCTGCCGAACGGGTCGTGGCGGGCGCGGTCGGCGTCGGCCGTCCGGGCGCGCTCCTGCTCCTCGTAGGCCCGCCGTCCGGCCTCGGCCCGGGCGGCCCGGTTGGCCGCCGCCGAGACGCGGACCGCGTTGCTCGTGACGCGCCCATCGCGCGACCCCTCGGCCAGCCGCTCGAGCTCGTCGGCGGCCTGGTTGATCGCCTGGAGGTGGCGCTGGTGCTCGACCTGGCGCCCGGCCGGGGCGATGTCGGGATGCCAGACCTTCGCCATCCGCCGGCGGGCGAGCGCGACCTCCCGCTTGTCGAACGGCGGCTCGAGCTCCAGGAGCAGCAATGCCTGTTCGAGATCGAAGACGCTGGCCATGCCGGGTCCACGTTAGCGAGGCGGCGAGATCGGCAGGCTCTATCCTCACCGGTCCATGTCGACTCGCTACGTCTTCACGATGTACAAGATGTCCCGGGTCTTCCCGCCGGAGAAGACCGTGCTCAAGGACATCACGCTCGCCTTCCTCCCGGGCGCGAAGATCGGCGTCCTCGGCTACAACGGCTCGGGCAAGTCGACGCTGCTGAAGATCATGGCCGGCCTCGACAAGGACTTCCGCGGCGACGCCGAGCTCGCGCCGGGCGCTTCCGTCGGCCTGCTCGAGCAGGAGCCGACGCTCGACCCGACCAAGGACGCCCGCGGCAACGTGCTCGACGGCGTGGCCGAGACCGCCGCCCTCGTCGCTCGCTTCAACGAGATCGCCGCCAACTACTCCGACGAGACGGCCGACGAGTTCGCCCGCCTCCAGGAGCAGATCGACGCGGCCGACGCCTGGAACCTCGACGGGATGATCGAGCACGCGATGGACGCCCTGCGCTGCCCGCCGCCGGACGCCGACGTGAGCCTCCTGTCGGGCGGCGAGCGCCGCCGGGTCGCCCTCTGCCGGCTGCTCCTCTCCCAGCCCGACCTGCTCCTGCTCGACGAGCCGACCAACCACCTCGACGCCGAGTCGGTCGAGTGGCTGGAGCGCCATCTCGCCGAGTACAAGGGCACCGTCGTCGCCGTCACCCACGACCGCTACTTCCTCGACAACGTCGCCGGCTGGATCCTCGAGCTCGATCGCGGCCGGGGCATCCCCTACGAGGGCAACTACTCCGGTTGGCTCGAGCAGAAGCAGGCCCGCCTGGCCCAGTCCGAGAAGCAGGAGGTCTCCCGGCAGCGAACGATCGCCGCCGAGCTCGAGTGGGTCCGGACCAACCCGAAGGGCCGGCGCAAGAAGGCCAAGGCCCGCCTGGCCAACTACGAGTCGCTGCTCGCCCAGGAATCGGAGGTCAAGCTCGACCAGGTCCAGATCCACATCCCGGCCGGCCCTCGCCTGGGCGATGTCGTCGTCGAGGCCGACGGCCTGACCAAGGGCTTCGGCGACCGCCTGCTCATCGAGTCGCTCTCCTTCTCGCTGCCCCGCGGCGGAATCGTCGGCGTGATCGGCCCCAACGGCGCCGGCAAGACCACCCTCTTTCGGATGATCACCGGCGCCGAGCAGCCGGACGCCGGGGCGCTGCGGATCGGCGACACCGTGGAGCTCGCCTACGTCGACCAGTCGCGCGACGCGCTCGACCCGGAGAAGAACGTCTGGGAGGAGATCTCCGGCGGCCAGGACCAGCTCAAGGTCGGCGACCGCTGGGTCAACTCGCGCCAGTACACGGCGTCGTTCAACTTCAAGGGCTCCGACCAGCAGACCAAGGTCGGCAAGCTCTCCGGCGGCGAGCGCAACCGCCTGCACCTGGCCAAGCTGCTGCACAGCGGCGGCAACCTGCTGCTGCTCGACGAACCGACCAACGACCTCGACGTCGACACCCTGCGCGCGCTCGAGGAGGCGCTGCTCTCGTTCGCCGGCTGCGCTGTCGTCATCTCCCACGACCGCTGGTTCCTCGACCGCATCGCCACCCACGTCCTCGCCTTCGAGGGCGACAGCCAGGTCACCTGGTTCGAGGGCAACTTCGAGGCCTACGAGGAGCACCGCCGGGCCCTGCTCGGCGCCGAGGCCGACCGGCCGCGCCGGATCACCTACAAGCGCCTCGTCCGCGGCTGATCCGAGATGCCGCGCGGGCCGGCTCGCATACGCGGTACCCTGAAGATCGAATGCGGTTTTTGATCACCGGGGGAGCCGGGTTCATCGGCTCCCATCTGGCGGACGAGCTGATCGCGCGCGGGCACCGGGTCCACGCCCTCGACGACCTGTCGACCGGGTCGATCGACAACATCCGCCACCTGCGCGACGACCCCGCCTTCGAGTACACGATCGACTCGTGCACGAGCTCGCGGCTGGTGGCGGAGCTCGTCGACGAGGCCGACGCCGTCTACCACCTCGCGGCGGCGGTCGGCGTCCAGCTGATCGTCGAGAGCCCGGTGCGGACGATCGAGACCAACGTCCGCTGCACCGAGATCGTCCTCGCCCAGGCGAACAAGAAGAAGCGCCCGGTGTTCATCGCCTCGACCAGCGAGGTCTACGGCAAGTCCAACGCCCTGCCCTTCCGCGAGACGGGCGACCTGGTGATGGGCTCGACCGACAAGGGCCGCTGGTCCTACGCCTGCTCGAAGGCGCTGGACGAGTTCCTCGCCCTTGCCTACCACAACGAGCGCCGCCTGCCGACGGTGATCGGCCGCCTGTTCAACACGGTGGGACCGCGCCAGACCGGCCAGTACGGCATGGTCGTCCCGACCTTCATCAAGCAGGCCCTGGCCAACCGGCCGCTCACCGTCCACGGCGACGGGACGCAGCGCCGCTGCTTCTGCCATGTCAGCGACGTGGTCCGCGCCCTGGCCGAGCTGATGGAGCAGGATCGCCATTACGGCCAGGTGTTCAACATCGGCTCCGACGAGGAGATCTCGATTCGCGCCCTCGCCGGCCTCGTCCGCGAGCGCTGCGACTCCCAGTCGGACATCGTCCTCGTGCCCTACGAGGAGGCCTACGAGTCGGGCTTCGAGGACATGGCCCGCCGGATCCCCGACACGACCAAGATCCACGCGGCGATCGGCTGGGAGCCGACCAAGCGCCTCGGCGAGGTCCTGAGCGACGTGATCGCCTACGAGCAGGGAGCCGTCGTCGCCTAGCGCCGCCGCCGGCCGCGCGAAGAGCGCCGCCCGCGTGATCGCGCCGCGGATCATCCGCGGCGCCGGCCGCGTCCCCGGCCTCGGCGCCGCCGTCGGCCTGCTCGAGCGCCGCCGCCGCACGGCGCTCCTCGCCCACCGTTTCGGGCGCCGGCGGCCGGCCATCGACGCGGCCGTGGTCCCCGAGATCGCCCCCGACGCGCGCGACCATGCGATCGCCGCCCGCCTCCTCGCCGCCCATCGCGCCGCCGCCGACGCCGGCCCCGTCGTCCCCCCGGCCGGCCGCGCCGACCTCTGGCTGGCCATCTACCGCCGCCAGCAGCGCTTCGCCGCGATCCTCACCCGCGGCGACGCCGACGAGCTCGCCGGCTACCTGTGCAACGTCGCGCGTCACGACGCCGGCCAGGGCATCCTCCAGGGCGACGTCGAATCGGCCCGGATCGCGCGCGACCCCTCCTACCGGGCGTTCCTGGCCCTCATGACCAAGGACACGCTGGTCTGCCTGGCCGAGGCGGTCGGTGCCCTGGCCGTCGAGAACCCGGCTCAGGGCGCCCTCGGCGCGAGCCTCCACGCCGATCCGAGCTTCCTCGTCGCGGCGATCGAGGAGCGCGTCGGGATCGACCTCGCCCCGCCCGAGGTCGATGGCGGGCTGCTCAAGCTGTCCACCTCCCGCGGCCGCTTCGGCGAGCGCGACCTCAACGCGATCTTCACCGCCCTGCTCGTCCGGCGCCTGGGCGCCGACCGGGTGTGCGAGATCGGCGCCGGCTCCGGGCGGGTGGCCTACTGGAGCCACCGATTCGGCGTGCGGTCGATCACCCTGATCGACCTGCCCCACGTCAACGTCGTCCAGGGCTACTACCTCCTGCGGAGCCTCCCGGCCGCCGAGATCGCCCTCTACGGCGAGGCGGCCGGCCCCGACACCGCCGTGCGGATCCTGCCGAGCCACGCGATCGCCGACGTCCCCGACCTCCCCTACGACCTCGTGCTCAACCAGGACTCGTTCCCCGAGATGCACCCCGACACCGTCGCCGACTACCTGCGGTGGGTCCGCGCCGCCTGCCGGGGACGCCTGCTCAGCATCAACCACGAGAGCAAGCCCGCCTACGGTCGCGGCCTCGTCCACGTCAGCGTCCCCGAGGCGATCGCCCGAGCCGGCGGCTTCGAGCTCGCCGACCGGACCCCCTACTGGCTGCGCAAGGGCTACGTCACCGAGGTCTACGCCGTGCTCGGCTAGGCGATCGGCCCGACCGTCCCCCCGACCCGCTGCCAGGCGACGTGGGGCCCTGAGACCTCGACCCCGGGCCCGACGACGACGTCCTGGGCGGCGATGAAGTAGGCCTGGGTGAGTCCGGACTCCGCGAACGTCGTGTCGCTCAGGCGCACCGCGGTCAGGCTCGCCTGGTAGGAGCCGGCCGGGAGCGCCGCGTCGGCGTGGACGATCCGGCATCCGCTCAGCGTCATCCGCCCCTGTCCGCCGGCGCGTACGACGAGGGCCAGCGAGCGGTGGGTGTTGGCCACGACCGAGCAGCCGGTCAGCGCGACGTTCTCCCCGCCGGTCTCGAGCAGCGCCTGGCCGGCGTAGGGGACGCCATAGATCGGGTGCGGCCGATCCTCGAAGTGGCAGCCGTCGAACCGGCAGGCGTCGGCCGCGACCGACGAGCCGTAGGTCTGGACCACCGACCCGTAGAGGAAGCAGTCGCGGAAGGACATGCCCGGCTGGTTGGGCCAGACGGCGACCGGCGTCGGGGCGGCGGCCGACCCGCTCCAGCCCCAGAAGACGCACCGCTCGAAGGCGATGTCGCGGCTGTCGCCGACGTTGGCGATGAGGCCGAAGTTCCGGTTGGCCACGAAGCGGCAGTCGACGAAGCGGCCGTCGCGGCAGACCGACAGCTCCGGCTCGATGTCGACGCCGGCCCCCGGGTTGCTGACCGGGATCCGCGTCTGGCCCGTGTAGCTGAACGAGCAGCGCGTCGCCCGCAGGCCGCGGCCGCCCACCCACGAGAGCCCCTGGCGGCCGTTGTACTCCGAGCGGACGTCGACCAGGGTCACCGGCCGGGACGGCCCGGCCGCCTGCAGGCCCGGGTCGGCAACCATTATCCCGTCGCGCCCGTGGTGGTGGAAGTAGGCGCCGTCGACCGTCAGCTCCCCGTTCGCGATCGCCACCAGGCCGTCGTGGGAGACCTGGTAGCCGCCGTCGCCGTACTGGCCGCCCAGCACGATGCCGTCGATGTTGCCGTCGACCTCGACCCCCCTGACCACGACGCTCCGGTTGCCCTCGAAGTGGAGCGCCCCGTAGTAGATGTCGGCCCGGTGGGCCGCGTCGACGAAGGGCATCGCCGCCGGCCGGTGCGGGAGACCGGTGGCCACATCGAACGCCCCCAGGCGCAGGCCCGACGCGCACCGCAGCACCGCGCCCCGGCCCTCGATCACCACCGGCCGCCGGCAGCCGCTGATCATCACCACCGGCTCGCCCTGGTAGGCGAAGACGCCGACCTCGCCCGGCCGGGCCGCCACCTGGCGGCCGATCACGTAGGTCCCGGGCGGGATCTCGAGTGTCCCGCCGCCCGCGGCGACGATCGCCGCCGACGCCCGCTGGAAGGCTGTCGTGTCGTTGGTCTGCCCGTCGCCCCGCGCCCCCATGGCCCGCACCGAGACCACCGGACCGACCGCCGTCGGGCCGCCGCAGGACGCGAGCAGGAGCTCGGCCCCGCAGGCGCTCAGCCCGACGCCGGCCGCCCGCCGCAGCAGGGTGCGGCGGGTGAGCCCCCGGCAGGGCCGGTCGGCCGGACCGGGACGTGATGGGCGGTTCGACGCCACGTCGGACACGCTACAGTCGCGGCCACGTGTGCGGCATCGCCGGAGTCCTCGAGCTCGACGCGGCAACGACCACGCCGGGCGTCGTGGCCCGCCAACTCGAGCTCCTGCGCCACCGCGGTCCCGACGCCGCCGGATCGTTCTCCCGCGGGCCGGCCACCATCGGCCAGACGCGCCTGGCGGTGATCGACCTCGTCACCGGCGACCCGCCGATCACCAACGAGGACGGCCGGATCGGCGTCGCCCTCAACGGCGAGATCTACAACTTCCGCGCGCTCCAGCACGGCCTGCGCGAGCGGGGCCACCGGCTGCGCAGCGACGGCGACACCGAGGTCATCGCCCACCTGGCCGAGGAGTGCGAGCCGCGCCGCCCTGGCCCGGTCGCTCGACGGCATGTTCGCCTTCGCCGTCTGGGACGCCGGTCGCCGGCGCCTGATCCTCGGCCGCGACCGCCTGGGCAAGAAGCCCCTCTACTACTGGCACGGCGGCGGGCGCCTGGTCTTCGGCTCGGAGCTCAAGGCCGTCCTCGCCCACCCCGCCGTCCCCCGCACCCTCAATCCCCGCGCCATCCCGGCCTACCTGGCCTTCGGCTATGTGCCCGAGCCCGAGACCTTCTTCGACGGCGTGCTCAGCCTCCCGCCCGGGCACGTGCTCAGCATCCAGCCCGGCCGCCCGCCGGCGATCGCGCGCTACTGGAGCCCGCCGGTGGCCGGCGTCGACGGAGTCCGCGCGCTGGCCATCGGCCCCGAGGAGGCGGCCCGCCGGGTCCGGGCCGGCCTCGAGGCGGCCGTCGCCCGGCGGTTGGAGAGCGACGTCCCGCTCGGCGCCTTCCTCTCCGGCGGCATCGACTCGAGTGCCATCGTCGCCCTCATGGCCCGGGCCGGCGGCCGGCAGGTGCGGACGTTCACGATCGGCTTCGAGGATCGCGACGGCTTCGACGAGCGCCGCTACGCCCGCCTGGTGGCCGACCGCTACGCCACCGAGCACCAAGAGGAGGTGGTCTCACCGAACGCGGTCGAGCTGCTCGAGACCCTGGTCTGGCACCACGACCAGCCGTTCGGCGACTCGAGCGCCATCCCCACGTACCTGCTCAACCGGATGACCCGCTCGGAGGTGACCGTGGCGCTGTCGGGCGACGGCGGCGACGAGCTCTTCGCCGGCTACGAGCGCTTCGTCGCCGCGCTCCTCCTCGGGGCCTACCGCCACGTGCCGCGGCCGCTGCGGACGCTGGCCCGCGAGCTCGCCCACGCGCTGCCCCCGGCCGCGGCCTCCGGGCGGGCAGCCAGCCTCGACCGCTTCACCGCGGCCGCCGAGCTCGAGCTCCCCGACGCCTACCGGGCCTGGGTCGGGCTCATGCCCGACGCCGACCGCCAGGCCGCGGTCGCCCTCGACGGCGACTGGGGGGTGCGCGACTACGCGGCGATCTGGCGCGGTTCGGCCGGGGCCCGGCCGCTCGATCGACTGCTCGACCTCAACCTGCGCACCTACCTCCCGGGCGACCTCCTGGTCAAGGCCGACCGGATGAGCATGGCCCATGGGCTCGAGGTCCGCTCGCCGTTCCTCGACACCGCCCTGGTCGAGCTCGCCCTGCGCCTGCCGCCGGCGACGAAGATCCGCGGCCTGCGCCGCAAGGTCGTGCTCGTCGATGCCGTCCGCGACCTTCTCCCGGCGGAGATCCTCACCCGCCGCAAGCGTGGCTTCGGCGTCCCCCTCGACCGTTGGTTTCGCTCCGACCTGCGCGACTACATGCAGGCGACGCTCGGCGCCCGGGACGCCCGCGTCAGGGCCCACGTCGACGGCGCCGTCGTCGACCGCCTGATCGCCGGCCACGACGGCGGCGCCCGCAACCACGGTCAGCTCCTGTGGACGCTTCTCACCCTCGAGGTGTTCCTCCGCCGAGAGGGCTGGTGAGGGACGCCCGGCCCATCTGGGAACATCAGCGCCCGAACCGCCATGCCCCCCAGCCCCCCCGACTCAATCGTCAACCAGGCCGAGGGCGTGATCCTCGCCACCGTGCTCAGCGCCTATGTCCTCGCGCTGCTCGTCCGCCTGCTGCGCCGCCGCCGCCCTGACTGGCGGCCGGCCGCGCCGCTGGCCGCCGGCTTCGGCCTGCGCCTGGCGGCGATCGCCGGCGTTTCGACCAGCGGCCTGGCGGCGACCCTCCACGGCGGCGACGAGATCGGGTTCCTGGCCAACGCCCGCATGATCGCCACGGCTCCCTTCTCCTCCAGCCTCTGGACCCCGGGCCGCGCCTACCACCTGCACGAGATCGTGATGGCGCTCCAGATCAAGCTCGCCGGCGTCGGCGAGAGCGCGCTGCGGGTGACGCAGGTCGCGATCGCCATGGGCGGCCTGCTCCTCCTCGCCGCCGCCGTCCACGACCTCGCCGGCCCGTCCGCCGGGCGACTCGCCCTGTGGCTGGTCGCGCTCGAGCCGGCGAGCATCTTCTTCAGCCAGATCCTCCACAAGGAGCCGCTGATGGTGCTGGCCAGCGGGCTCGTCGCCCTCGGCGGCGTGCACGCCTGGCGCCGGGTCGACGCCACCGGGCTGGGGCTGATGGCCGCCGGCAGCGCGGTCGCCATCCTCACCCGCCCGTACGCCGGCTGGTTCCTGGCCAGCGCCGCCGTGGCCATCGTCCTCCACGCCACCGTGCGTGACGCCAAACGGAGCCTGAGCGCGGCCGCCGTGCTCGCCTGCGTGCTCGTGGGGATCGCGGCCGCCGTCCCGGTGATCATCCAGGTGACCTCCAAGGAGAGCCTCCAGGCGAACCTCCAGGCCTCCCAGAACGCCAACGCCCTGGCGACGGCGCCGACCCCGACCGCCAACGCCAACGCCAACAACCTGGGGCTCGAGCGGGTCGACTACTCGACCCGGGCGGCGGTCATCACCAACCTGCCGATCCGCATCGCCGACCTGCTCCTGCGTCCGTATCCGTGGCAGCTGGCCAACACGAGCGAGCAACTCGGCGTCCTCGGGACGCTCGTCGCCTTCGCCACGCTCGTGGGCATGGTGGTGTACGCCCTGCGCGCGCGCCGGCTGCTCCTGCGCGTCACGGGGCCGCTGCTCTATCCCCTCGGCGCCCTCACCATCGCCTACGCGCTCAGCGTTGGCAACGCCGGCACCGGCTTTCGCTACCGATCCCACCTGGTCACGCTCGGGCTGGCCATCGTCGTCGTCCTGCGCGAGCGCTCGCGCGAGGGTGCGCGCGAGCCGCTCCCGGCGCCCGGCGTCGGGAGCTTCCGTCGCGGCGAGCCGATCGTCGCCGCCCGCACGCCGGGCTGGCCGAACCGGCTAGCCTGATACGTTGACGCTCGCAGGACCTGGGCGGGGCTTGCACCGGACCGCGCGCCCCCGCTCGGGACCGCCGCAGCCGCCGCCGCCGCCGAACCGTCCGGCCCCGCCATGACCACCACTCCCGAACCGCACAACCCGGCCCTCCACAAGGACTACCGGCGCATCTTCTGGCGCTGGAAGTGGCTCGTGCTGGCCTGCCTGGTCCTGATCCCGGCCGCCGCCTACGCCCTGGCCAGCCAGACCCAGCCGCAGTACTCCTCGAGCGCCCTCGTCCAGGTCACCGGGCCGGCGGTCGACACCTCGCTGTTCAATCAGGTCGTCGTCCCGAACTCGCAGGACCCGGAGCTCAACGCCGTCGCCCGGCTGGTCACGACCCAGCGCACGGCGAACACCGCCGCCAGCGTGCTCTCGCCCCCGCCGGCCGATGCCCATTCGCTGCTGTCCAAGGTGTCGGCCACCGCCGACGCGACGGCCGGCTTCGTGACCATCACCGCGACCGACCCATCCGCCGTCCGGGCGGCCGACATCGCCAACGCCTTCGCCAACGCGATCGTCAACAACCGCACCCTCGACGCCCGGCGCCAGCTGACCGCGGCGATCACCAGCCTGGCCGGCCAGGTCGCCCTCACCGGCAAGGCGGACACCGTGGCCCGCCAGGCGCTGCTCGATCAGCTCCAGCGCCTGCGCGCGGTGCGCTCGGCCCAGCAGGGCACCGCCTCGGTCGTCCAGCAGGCTGCGGTCGCCCGGAGCCCGACCACTCCGGGCGTCGCGCGCGCCGTCGTGCTCGGCCTGATCATCGCGGTGCTGATCGCCATCGGCCTCGTCCTCTTCGCCGAGAGCCGCGACCGGCGCATCCGCAGCCCCGAGGAGGTCGAGAGCCTGACCGGCCTCCCGCTGCTCGGCGCGATCCCGGCCTCGGCCTTCGGCGGCGAGGAGCTCTCGGAGGCCGACGAGGAGGCGTTCCGAACGCTGCGCAACTCGCTGACCTACTTCAACATCGACCGCCGCATCTCGAGCGTGCTGATCACCAGCCCGGTCAAGGAGGACGGCAAGACGACGGTCGCCACCAACCTGGCCGTGGCCATGGCCCGGGCCGGCAAGGACGTGATCCTCGTCGAGGCCGACCTGCGCCGCCCGGCCGCCTCCCTGCGCTTCGGCGTCGGCCAGTCGATCGGCCTCGGCGCCGTGCTCGTCGACGAGCTCTCGCTCGGCGACGCGCTGACCGAGGTCCCGATCCCCGGGCAGGGCGGCGGGCGCCTGCGCATCGTCCCGGCCGGCCCGACGCCGCCGAACCCGTCGGAGCTGATCGGCTCCCAGCGCATGCGGGTCCTGATCCGCGAGCTCGAGTCGATCGCCGACCTCGTGATCCTCGACTCGACGCCGCTGCTCACCGTCAGCGACTCGCTGCCCCTGCTCGAGGTGGTCTCCGGGGTCGTGCTCATCGCCCGCGTCGACAGCACCTCGCACGAGTCGATCCTCCGGCTGTGCCGGGTGGTGGCCAACGCCGGCGGCGAGGCTCTCGGCGTCGTCGCGACCGGCGTCTCCGGCACCGGGCTCTACACCGGCTACGGGTACGGCTACGGGTACGCGCCGGACCGCAACGGAAAGCTCACCGCGAGCGCGGCGAGCGATCTCCTCGCCGACGACCGCCAGCACGAGCAGGCCTGAGGATCGCCGCGCCTTGTGGCTGAATCCGAGATCGCACCCCCCGCCCTGCGGATCGACGAGATGCTCGCCGAGATGGCGGCGGCCCCGGAGATCACCCGGGCCGCACGTTACTGGGATCACCTCAACGCGCTGAACCGGCGCCAGCTCGACGGCCGCGGCTTCGGCGAGTTCAAGCGCACGATCAACGGCAACTACTTCCAATGGCTGCCGACCAGCCCCCGGGATCCCCAGTTCCGCCGGTTGCTCGCCCTGACGGCCCGCCGGCCCTCGGCCGGGCCCCTCGCCGCCCGCCTCGACGGCGGCGCCTACGTCGAGAACCGGGTCAGCGACCCCTTCCGCTCACCCGCCCGCCGGCGCGCCTACGCCTGGTTCGTGGCCGCCCTCTGGGACTACGTCCGCGACCGCGACGACCGCCGGCTCACGGCGGCCCTCGACGAGCCCGCCCTCGGCAACCCGCTGGTCGTGCGCTACCGCGGCCGCCGCCTGACCCAGGACCTGTGCAACTCGGCGCTCGAGATGCTCGCCATCCTCGACGCCCTTCCCGACCGCCGCCCGCCGGCGCGGGGGATCCTCGAGCTCGGCGGCGGCTACGGGCGGCTCGCCTGGATGTTCCTCGAGTGCTTCCCCGACGTGCGCTACGTGCTGGTCGACGTGCCGCCGGCCCTGGCCGTCGCCGAGCGGTACCTCTCGACCCTCTACCCGGACCGGCGCCGCTTCGGCTTTCGCCGCTTCGCGTCCTACGACACCGTGCGCGCCGAGTTCGAGGCCGCGCAGATCGCCTTCCTGACGCCGAACCAGCTCGAGGCGGTCCCGGCCCCGGCGGCCGGCCTGGCCATCAACGTCAGCTCGCTGCACGAGATGCCGCCGGCCCAGATCGCCCACTACCTGGCGGTGCTCGACCGCCACACCGACGGCCACTTCTACTCCAAGCAGTCGATCCGCTCGGTCAATCCCCACGACGGGGTGGTCATCCGCCGCGAGGACTACCCGATCCCGCCGGCCTGGCGCGCCGTCTACGACCGCCGCCACCCGATCCAGACGACGTTCTTCGAGGCGCTCTACGCCACCCGTCCGCAGCATGGATGACGCCGCCGTACTCGCCGTAGGGCCGGCGCCGGCACCAGCGCCGGCGGCCGGCCCCCCCAGCCGGCTGCGCCACAACCTCCTGGCCAACATGGTCGGCAGCGGCTGGACGGCGCTGGCCTACGTCGTGTGCGTACCCGTCTACATCCATCTGATGGGGATCGAGTCCTACGGCCTGGTCGGCTTCTTCGTCACCCTCGTCGCCGTCTCCTCCCTGCTCGAGCTCGGGCTCGGGGCGACGCTCAACCGCGAGCTCGCCCGCCGTTCGGTCGACCCGGCGGCCACCGCCGACTCGCGCGACCTCGTGCGGACGCTCGAGCTCATCTACTGGGGGCTGGCGGTGACCATGGGCGCGCTCACGGCGCTGCTGGCGCCGATCATCGCCCACCACTGGCTGCGCAGCGGGAGCCTCTCGCCGGCGACGGTCGCGTCCGCCGTCGTGCTGATGGGCCTGGTCCTGACCTTCCAGTGGCCGCTCAGCCTCTATTCGGGCGGCCTGCGCGGCCTCGAGCGCCAGGTCGAGCTCAACGCGATCCTCGTGACCATGATGACGCTCCGCACCGGCGGCGCCGTCGTCGTGCTCTGGCTCGTCTCGCCCACCATCCACGCCTTCTTCGTCTGGCAGCTGATCGGCGCGGCGGCCCACACGGCGGTGGCCGGGACCGTGCTCTGGCGCGGCCTGCCCGGCGCCGCACGCCCGCGCTTCCGCCGCGACCTGCTGCGCGGCGTCTGGCGCTTCGCCGCCGGGCTCAGCGGCACGTCGGTCCTGATCCTGGCCCTGACCCAGTCGGACAAGCTGATCCTCTCGAGCGTCCTGAGCCTGCGCTACTTCGCCTACTACAGCCTGGCCGCGCTGGCCGCCGGGAGCCTCGCCTACCTCTTCCTGCCCGTCTACCAGGCCGCCTTCCCCCGCTTCTCGGCGCTCGTGGCCGCCGGCAACGTCGCCGGCCTGACCCGGACCTACCATCGCATGGCCCAGCTCGTGGCCGTGCTCGTCCTTCCGGCGGCGATCCTGGTTGCCGTCTTCTCCCGCCGGATCCTCGAGATCTGGACGGGGAGCGCGGCGACCGCCGGTCAGACGCACACGCTGCTCTGGCTGCTGATCCTCGGCACCGCGCTGAACGGGCTGATGAACGTCCCCTACGCCCTGTCGCTGGCCTACGGCTGGACGCGCTGGCCGTTCCTGCTCAACCTGACCGCCCTCACCGTCTTCCTGCCCACGCTGGTCGTCGCGGCACTGACCTTCGGCGGCACGGGCGCCGCGGCGACGTGGCTGGCGCTCAACGCCGGCTACGTCCTGCTCGGGATCCACACGCTCCACCGGCGCCTGCTTCCGGCCGAGAAGATCCGCTGGTACGCCCGCGACGTCGCCGCCCCGGCGCTCGCCGCCGTCGCCGTCGTCGGCCTGGCCCGGCTCGCCGTCCCGGTGGCCCTGGGGGCGGTGGCGACCGTGGCCTGCCTGGGCCTGACGCTCGCCCTGGCCATGCTGGCGGCGGCCGCGACGACGGTCGGGCTCCCCCGCCCGCGCGAGCTCGCGGCCGGCGTGATCCGCCTGCGCCGGGGCGCGCCGCGGGCATGGCGCTAGCGCCCGTCGGCTACGCGCCGAACGCCGCCGACCTCGCGGCCCCCGGCGACCGCCGGCGCTTCGGCTTCTACGCCGCCCGGCGCGGGCTCGAGTTCGACGTCGTCGGCGCCCCGTCGGGCCACGAGCTCGTCGTCCTCAGCCCGCGGGCCGACATCGTCGCCTGGGCCGCGGTCCCGGCCGGCCGGACGCGGATCGTCTACGACCTCGTCGACTCCTACCTCGCCCTGCCGCGCCTGACGGCGAGCTCGCTCGGCCGCGGGACGGCCAAGTTCCTGAGCCGGGAGATCAGCCGCCCGGCCCCCAGCTACCGCCGGGCGATCGAGCGGATGTGCGCGCGGGCCGACGCCGTCGTCTGCTCGACCGAGGAGCAGCGGGCCGACATCATGGCCTTCAACGACAACGTCCACGTGATCCTCGACTCGCACACGTCGGTGGCCACCGCGACCAAGGAGGACTACCGCGCCGGGCCGGTGTTCAACCTCGTGTGGGAGGGCCTTCCCTACACCCTCGGCGGCTTCCGCGCGATCGCCGGCGTCCTGCGCGACCTCGGCCGCGAGCGCCCGCTCGCGCTCCACCTGATCACCGACCTGCGCTTCCGCCAGTACGCCGGGCGCTTCGGCCGGCGCGAGACGCTCGACGTCGCCCGGCAGATCTTCGACCGCTGCTACCTCTACCAGTGGAACGAGCACCTCCTGGCCCGGATCGCCACCGGCTGCGACCTCGGCGTGATCCCGCTCGACCTCGACGACCCGTTCGCCCGGGGCAAGCCCGAGAACAAGCTCCTCCTCCTCTGGCGCATGGGGATTCCGGTCGTGGTCTCGGCCACCCCGGCCTACCGGCGCGTGCTCGACGCCGCCGGCCTGGCCATGGCCTGCGAGGACGCCGCCGCCTGGCGCGCGACGCTCGGCGACTACATCGAAAGCGAGTCCCTCCGCGCCGACGCCGGGCGCCGGGGGGCCGCCTTCGCGGAGGGCCACGCCGGGGACGCGCGGCTCCTGGCCGGCTGGGATGCCGTCTTCCACAGCGTCGGGCGGGCCGTCGAGGGTCCCGGGACGCCGTGCTAGGCTCATCCCACAATGACCGGGGGGAAGTCGGGGGGCAAGGAGGCGGGAGACGTGCGCGTCGGGCGCCGGGCCCTGCTCGGCCGGGGCGCCCTGGCCGCCGGCGGCGTCGCCCTGGCCACCCTGGCTCCCGCCGACCCGGCCAGCGCCGCGAGCTCCGGTCCCGCCGCCGCTCGACCTCTACAGCTTCGGGGCGGTCGGCGACGGCGTGGCCGACGACTCGGGCGCGCTCCAGGCCGCGCTCACCGCGCTCGCCAATGCCGGCGGCGGCGAGCTCGAGATCTCCCCCGGCATCTACCGGATCGCCAGTCCGGTCAGCGTCAACTACGCGGGCAAGGCGTCGACGATCATCATCCGCGGCCGGGGGTCGGCCACCCAGATCCTGATCGCCACCGGCGCCGCGGCCACGGCCATCACCGTCCAGAACCTGGCGAGCGCCCTGATCGACAACGTGACCTTCGTCGGTACCCCGCGGTCCGCCGCCCACCCGACCGGCGTCCCGACCGACGCCCTGGTCGCGCTGCGCTTCGACAGCACCCTCCAGGCCCTGCTGCGCCGCTGCGACTTCTACGGCCTCAGCTCCTACGTGGCCGGCGGCGCCGTCGTCCTGGCCAACGACAGCTACCTGCGGATCGAGGACAGCGCCTTCCGCGGCTGCGGCGCCAGCGCCGGCATCCAGACCTCGGTGGTCACCAACCAGAACTGGCACGGCCTGGCCATCGTCAACACCGACTTCATCGACTACGGCTACCTCTACAACTGGTCGGGCGGCTCACCGCCCGGGTTCTTCGGCAAGACGGCGATCGCGCCGCCCTTCGCCTGGGTCGCGCTGCTCGACGCCTCGAACACGCCCTCGGGCGCCCCGACCAACCAGGCGGCGGCGCTCGTGAACAACGTGACCTTCGACGAGGGGGCCAAGTACGGGCTGGCCTGCCTGCCCAGCGCCTCCAGCGGACGCATCGAGAGCCTGACCGTCACCGGCCTGCGCGTCAACGAGGCCGGCTTCGGCGTGCCCAACGACGGGCTCACCATCCAGGGCGTCGACCACGTGCTGATCGAGCGGTCCTGGTTCGGCTACTCCCCGCCGTCGTCGCCCTACAGCGAGCGGAACATGATCAGCCTGCGTAACGTGCCCGACGCCGTGGTCGACGCCTGCCGCGGCGATGGAAACGCCGACATCATCGTCGCCGACGCCACGGTCGGCGCGCTGACCGTCCGCGAGACCGTCTACCGCAAGCTGCTGAGCGACGCCGCGACCACCAAGGTGGTCCAGGCGGGCCTCGAGGCCCGCCTGCTGAAGGCCGACGGCGCGATCCCGGCCAACAGCCTGGTCGTGGCCGCCGCCAACCCGCAGCGCGTGGTGCTCGCCCCGGCCGGGGCCCCGGCCTCGGCCATCCTCGGCGTCGCCCTCGACGCCACCGCCAGCCCGGGCGACCGCACGCGGGTCGTCCTCGTCCGCGGATCGATCGTCCCCGTCGCAGAGCGACGGGTCGACGGCCATCGCCCCCGGGGCCGCCGTCGGACCGTCGGCGGCCGCGCCGGGCATGGTCATGGCCGTCGCCTCCGGCGCCCTCATCGGACGGGCCCTCTCGGGCGCCCCGGCCGGCTCGCCGGCCACCGTCACCATCGAGCTCCTCGACGGCCTGGCCGGCGCGCCCGTGGCCGTGGCGGCCACCCTCCAGGGCGGCTGGACCAACCTCGCCGGCTACGCCCCCGCCAGCTTCGCAAGGACGGCCGAGAACCGGGTCGAGCTGGCGGGCGTGGTCACCGGCGGCCAGACCGCCGCCCGGCACGGTCATCCTCACGCTCCCGGCCGGCTACCGTCCGGCCGCAGCCCAGCTCTTCCCCGTCGCCTCGAGCGGCGGCTACGGCGAGATCGTGGTGAACCCGGACGGCACCGTCGCGGTCCGCGTCGCCGCGTCGTCGGGCTACCTCTCGCTCAGCGGCGTCCGGTTCGCCGCGGCTTGAGACGAAGCGCCAGGCGCTCGCCGACGCCCCCGATCGCCGCCGCCGCGCCGTGCCGTGCGTGCACCGAGCCGACCCGGGCCTACCTGAGCGCCGGCGACCGCAACCAGCGCGTCAGCGACGAGCGCTTCGACTACCGCCGCTGCCCGGCCTGCGGCCTGGTCGTCCTCGCCGACCCACCGGCCGACCTCGGCCGCTTCTATCCGCGCGCCTACTACCGCGCCCCGCCGCGCTGGCGCGTCGCCTGGGCGGCCTGGCGCGAGCGCTACCAGCTCGACCACGTCCGCGGCCAGCTCGCCGCTCCCGGCGGACGGCTCGTCGAGGTCGGCGCGGCCTGGGGGACCTTCGCCTTCGGGGCCCGGCGGGCGGGCTTCGCGGTGACGGCGATCGAGCGCGATCCGGCGTCGTGCGCGTTCCTCGAGTCCGTCGTCGGGGTCGCGGCGATCGCCAGCGACGACCCGGCCGGCGGCCCTGGCCGACCTGCCGGCCAGCCGGGTCGATCGCCATGTGGCAGGTGGTCGAGCACCTCGCGGATCCCTGGGCCGTCCTGGCCGCCGCCGCCGGCAACCTCGAGCCCGGCGGGATCCTGGTCGTCGCCACGCCGAATCCCGACGCCCTCAGCCTGCGCCTGCTCGGGGCCCGCTGGCCGCACCTCGACGCCCCGCGCCACCTCTGGCTGATCCCGGTGGCCGTGCTCGACGAGTTCCTCGGCGCGCGGGGCCTGCGCCGGGTGATGCTGACCGAGGCCGACCCCGGCGGGCGGCGCTGGAACCGCTTCACCTGGCGGCGCGCCCTGGCGAGCGCCGGCGCGCCGCCCGGCCCGGCCGCGCTGCTCGGCGGCCTCGTCGCCCTGGCCCTGCGCCCGCTCGAGCGCCGGCCGGGCCGAGGGAGCTGCTACACGGCCGTCTACCGCCGGGCGCCGGCGTGAAGATCTCCGTCCTTCTGCCGACGCGCCAGGGCGGCGAGCTCCTCGGCGTGTGCGTCGACGCCGTCCTGGCCGAGGACGACCCCGAGCTCGAGCTCGTCGTCTCCGACAACGCCAACACCGACGCCACGGCCGAGGTGCTCGCCGCCCGGGCCGCCGACCGGCGCCTGAAGGTCGTCCGCCAGGACCGGGTGCTGAGCGTGACCGACAACTGGAACGCCGCCTACGCGGCCAGCAGCGGCGACTACATCGTCTTGATCGGTGACGACGATCTCCTCCTCCCCGGCTACTTCCGCCGACTGCGGGCCCTCCTCGACGACTGCGGCCGCCCCGACTGCCTGACCTACGCGTGCTTCGCCTTCGTCAGCCCGGCGGCGATCGCCGGGCTCGACCGGGCCCACTATGCCGACCCGCACTTCCAGATCGAGCCGGCACTGCTCGCCGCCCGCCGGCTGTCGGGCGCCGACCGGGCGCAGATCGTCGCCGACATGTTCCGCTTCCGCCCGCGGCTGCCGCTCAACCTCCAGTCGACCGCCTTCTCCCGCGTCGCCGCCGAGCGCCTCCCGCACGGCCTGTTCCGGGCGCCCTTCCCCGACCACTACGCGCTCAACGGGATGCTCATGACCGCCACGTCGTGGGCGTGCGTCCCCGATCAGCTGCTCGTGATCGGCGTCTCCCCGAAGTCGTTCGGCCACTACAGCTTCTCCGGCCAGACCGCCCGCGGCCTGGCCTACCTCGACAGCGAGATCGGCTTCCCCGGGCGCCTGCCCGGCAACGAGCTCCTGACGGCGATGTACCGCTGGCTGCTCCTGCTCCAGGACGACTTCCCGGCGGCGGCGAGCCTCGAGATCAGCCGCGGCGACTACGTCGTCCGCCAGGTCTGGGACTGGATCCGCGCCGCCCGCATGGGCTCGCTCGGACCCCGCGAGCTCCTCGCCCGCGCCGCCCTCCTGCGTCGCGACGACTGGCGCCTGGGCCTGCGCCTGCTCGCCGACCCCGAGATCCGCACGGCCGCCGCCGCCCGGCTGCGCCTGCGCGGCCACCAGCGGGCCGACCACGTCTGGCTCGGCCTGCGCCCCGCCCCCGACGGCGTCACGACGATGAGCGACTTCGCCGCCTCGGTCGCCCGCGTCTGACCTGGTCACGCTGGCCGCGCTGGCGACCCCCGCTCCACCAGCAGCCCGGTGTAGAGCCGGTCCACGTCGTCGACCAGCCGCTCCAGCGAGAACATCGACCGCACGCGCGCGCGGCCGGCGGCGCCCATCGCCCGCGCCCGCTCCGGGTCGGCCAGGAGCCCCGCCACCGCCGCGGCCAGCCCCTCGTCGTCGTCGACCGCGGCCAGGAGGCCGGTCCGGCCGTCGTCGACCACGCTGGCCACGCCGCCGACGCGGGTGCTGACCACCGGGCGTCCGGCCGCCTGCGCCTCGATCAGGCTCACCGGCGTGCCCTCGTTGTCGGAGGTGAGCACGACGACGTCGCTGGCGAAGCAGACACTGGCCATGTCGGTGCGGAAGCCCGCCCAGGTCACCCGCCCGTCGAGCCCGGCCGCCGCCGCCGCCGCCTGGAGCTCCGCCCGCAGGTCGCCGTCGCCGACGATCAGGAAGCGGGTCGCCGGATCGTCGGCCAGGCGCGCCGCCACGCGCAGGAAGCGGTCGACCCGCTTGATCGCCACCAGGCGGGCGACCAGCGTCACCAGCCGCGCCTGCGCCGGGATGCCGAGCTCGCCGCGCACGCGCGCGGACGCCGTCCGCCGCTCGGCCTCGCCGGCGAGGAACGGCTCGAGGGCGAAGCCGAGGTGGATGACCTCGAAGCGCCCGGCCCCGGCCACCCCCAAGCGAACGAGGTCGTCGCGGACCTCCTCGGAGACGGCGATCAGCCGGTCGGTCCGCCCGGCCAGGAAACGCTCGATCGCCGTATAGATCCGCTCGACGCGGGGGCTGAAGTAGCCGCGCAGTGAGTGCCCGTGGTAGGTGTGGACGAGCAGCGGCCGCCGCCCCGGCGGCTGGAGGAGCGCCGCCGCCCGGCCGATCGTCCCGCCCTTGGCCGCATGGGTGTGGACGATCCGCGGCCGCTCGCGCGCGATGATCAGCCACACCCGGGCCAGCGCCACCAGGTCGTGGGCGCCCGGGTCGCGCCGGAGCGCCGCGACGCGGACGGGCCGCACGCCGAGCTCCGCCGCCAGGCCGTCCATCGTGCCCTCCTGCGGCGACTCGCTCCCCCGCACGAGCGTCGTCTCATAGCCGCGCCGGCCGAGCACCTGCGTCAGCGTGATCGCCTGGATCGCGGGACCCCCGATGTTCAGGCGCGCGATGATCCGGACGATGCGGACCGGCGCCCGGGCAGGCGCGGCACCCACCCCGTCAGCGTCCGGCGGTCACGCGCGACCGAACGGGTCCTCGCCCGTGGTCGAGTAGCGCACGTGGGCGCTCGCCTCCGGCGGCGGCCCGATCAGCGGCGGCCCGCCCGAGCCCGCCGGTGCGACGCGGCTCGCGGCCAGATCGCGGTCCCGCGCCCGCTCGAAGTCCGAGCGCGGGCGCCAGGCCGGCGACTCGAGCGCCACGAGCGCCGCCACGCCGGCGACCATCGCGGCGACCGACGCGAGCACCGTGAACGTCGCGCCCAGCTGCGTGCCGGCGATGGCCAGCGCAGCGAGGCCGCCCTGACCGGCGGCCAGGATGAGCGCGACACGTCGGGCCGAACCCGCGCGGGCCAGGAGCCGGTGGGTCAGGTGGTCGCGCCCGCCGGTGACGAACGGGATCCCCCGCCGCCGCCGGGATACGACGACCAGCGTCGTATCGAGGATCGGCAGGCCGGCCGCCAGCGCCCCGGCCAGGACGGCGCTGCGATCGAGCCGGCCGGGGTCGAGCACCGCCATGGCCAGCGCGGCCACCACGAAGCCGAGCGGCATGCTCCCGCCGTCGCCCAGGAAGATCCGCGCCGGGTCGGCCAGGTTGTGCCCGAGGAACCCGACGCAGGCGCCGGCCACCGCGAACGCGGCGATGGCCAGCGCGGTCCGGCCGTCGGCGACGGCGATCGTCCCGAGCGCCGCGGCCGACACCGCGGTCACCGTCCCCGTCGCCCCGTCGAGGTTGTCCATCAGGTTGAAGGCGTTGACGATGCCCACCACCCACGCCGCGCTCAGCGCGAAGTCGAGGATTCCGACTCCGAACACCGACCAGTGGACGCCGGCGGCGAAGAGCACGCCGGCGGCCGCGAGCTCGATCGCCACCCGCCACCGCGGCGCCACGGCGATGCGGTCGTCGATCGTGCCGACGACGGCGAGCGCCGCCGCGCAGGCCAGCACGGCCGTCAGGGCACGGCTGCCGCTCCCCGTGCCGACCAGCGTGACCGCCAGGAAGGCCGCGACCACGGCCGCGCCGCCCAGGTACGGGGTCGCCGCGAGGTGGCCCTTGTAGCCGACCGGACGGTCGACGAAGTCGGTGGCCACGGCCACCCGGATCGCCAGGCCGGCGAGGAGGAAGGCAGCCGCGCCAGCCGCCAGCAGAGCGAGCGCGCCGCTCAGAACCACGATGCCTTCCCCGCCCCGGGAGCTTCGACCGCGAGCCGGATCCCTCTCACTCCGGACATACGCTCAACCCTCTCCCCACGTATTGGACGACGCAGCCGGGCGAGCCCGGCCCTGAGAGCTTACCCGCCTCGCGCCATCGGAACCCCGCACGCCGGCTGGAGCCCAAATCAGGCCGGCCCGCCGCCGCCGCCGGCGGCGCCGCGCGCGCGGCGCCGGCGCCCGAGGGCCAGCGCGACCGCCGCGACCAGGGCGCCGATCAGGGCGATCGGCAGCAGCGGGCCGAGTCCCCCGCCGTCGGAGCCGCCGAGGAGGCCGATCACCGGGCTCGACGCCGTGGCCGCCTGAGGCGCAGGCGCGAAGCCCGCGCCGGCGACCGGAGTCGATCCCACCGCCGGCCCGCCGCCGGCCGCACGGGCCGGCCGCGTCGCGGCGGCCAGGGCCGCGGCCGCCCGCCCGTCACGGCCCAGGCGGGCGAGGCCCGCCGACGCGGCGCCCCCGCCGGGCGAGGATCGACAGGCAGAGCAGGCCGGAGCTGAGGCGACGCATCCCCTCCCAGCCCAGGGCACCCACGGGCGGTGGCGATTCATGGCCGGAAGACGACCGAGGTCGGGTTCAGCGCCTGCGCTCGCCGGTACTCGGAGACGGCCAGCCCCGGGCGCCCGACCTCCGCCGCCAGGCGCGACGCGACGACCCAGAGGCGCCAGTCGGTCGCCTGGCGCGAGAGCGACTCGCCGATCGCCCGCTCGCCGCCGGGATCGCCCCGGCCTGCTCATAGATCAGGGCGCGCTCGAGGCGGACGCTCGCCGCCGACGGCTCGACCCGCTGGGCGGCGGCGAGGTCGCCGAGCGCGGCCCCGTAGCTCCCCACCCGGGCCGCCGCCTGGCTGGCCCGTACTGCGACCGTCGTCGCCAGCGGCACGACGATGGCCAGCATCGCCGGGACGGCGGCCACCGCCAGGATCGCCCGTCCGCGGACCCCCGCCCCCGCCCCCGACGCGGCCCCGGCTCCGGCCCCGGCCCCGGCCCCGGCTCCGGCCCCGGCCGCGGCCCCGGCTCCGGCCCCGGCCGCGGCCCCGGCTCCGGCCCCGGCCGCGGCCCCGGCCCCGGCCCCCGACCCGGCGCCCGCCCCGGCCAGGGAGGCGCCGGCGAGCAGGAGGCCGGCAGTGGGGATCGCCGCGACCTGCCAGACCCAGTCGAAGCCGGCAGCCGCGGCGAACCCGGCGAAGCCGGCGAAGCCGGCGAGCGTCGCGGCCAGTGCCGCCCGTCGCGCCGGCGCCGCCCGACGCGCGGCGCGGGCCCCGGCGAGGAGAGTGACGGCGAAGATGGCGAGGACCAGGGCGAGCCCGACCAGGCCGAGCTCGGCCAGCGTCTCGAAGTAGAGCGAGTGGGCGTTGCGGACGAATTCGGCCAACGAGGTGTGCTGGGCCCACCAGAACTCGAACGTGCCCGGGCCGATGCCGCCCCACGGGCTCGAGTGCCAGGCGCTGACCGCGGCCTGCCAGTACTGGTAGCGGTGGCTGCCGCTCAGCGTCAGCAGACGGGTGTAGACGTCGCCGCCGCCGTGGACGTAGGGCTACTTGAACTCGCTCCACAGGCGCCCGGACTCACCCGAGGCGAGGAGGACGCCGACGGCAACCGCCGCCGCCGCCGCCGCGGCCCGAACCCAGAGCCGGGTCCGGGGGCGGGTCGGCGGCCGGGCCCCCGTGCGCGGGCGAGCACGATGGCCAGCAGCTCGCGGCGCTCGGAGGCCAGCGACGGACCGGCGGCCAGACCCCCCCGCAGGCCGGGAAGGCTGAGCATGCGGGCGAGGGCCACCGCCCCGGCCGCGGCCGCGATCAGGCCGCTCGCCAGCGTCGCGGCCCGGTAGGGCGTCAGGGCCACGAGAACGGCGACACCGACCACGCAGGCCAGCGCGCCGCCGCGGGAGACGCTCATCGTCACGCACAGCCCGATCAGCGGCAGTCCGGCCGTGGCCAGAGCCCGAGCCGCATGACTACGGGCGGCGACCGCGAGGTGGAGGAGCGGCGGCAGGCCGATGGCGGCGAACTCTCCGACCGCGTCGGCGTAGTTGAACGGGTAGTCGAGGCGCCCCACGGCCAGAAAGGTCCGGGTCGGGTCGCTCGGAAACCAGCCTGGCGCCAGGCGCGAGAGGACGGCCAGGGCGCAGACGAGCCCGATCGCGCAGGCCAGGCCGCCGATCAGGGCGGTGAGGGCCCCCCGCCGCACGAGCAGGACTGCGAGCACGAGCGCGCCGCCGTAGGCCGCGACCCGGCCGGCCTCGACCAGCGAGCGCTCGGCGCTCGAGGACCAGTCGGCGGCCAGCCAGGTCCCAGAAGACCAGGCCGGCGAAGAGCCCGAGCACGGCCCAGGCCGTCGGCGTCGGCCGGGCCCGCGGGAACACGCCGGCGACCACGCCAGCAGGACCAGCCACCAGCCGATCAGCCCGATCTCGCTGCGCACGACCAGGTCGTAACCGCCGCCGTCGAGGGCCAGGCAGGCGACGGGCAGAAACCCAAGCAGCCAGGCGCCGACGTTCTCGGCCTGTGGTCGCCGGACGCCCGGGCGGGCGATCGAGGGGGCGTGGGCGTCCATTAGCGGGCGGTGCGCGGCCGGCGCGCCTGTAGTCTGACGCAATCGTCGCTTTGGCCCGACAGCTCTGCGGCGCGGCGCGGCCGGGCGTCGCCGGGGTGCTGCTCGCCCTCTGCGGTGCCGGCGTCACCGCCGCGATCGGGCCGGCCACCCCGTCCGCCGGCGCCCGACTCCCGCCGCCGGCCGTCCGGCGGGCGGGCCCACCGGCGCCGCGGCCGCTGACCACCGGCTTCACCGACGACGTCTTCCGCACCGCCGGCGACGAGCGCCGCCTGGTTCGATCGGGCGGTGGCCGCCGGCGCCGGAATCATCGTTCTCGACCTGGAATGGGCCGGAATCGCCCCGGCCATCCGCCCCCCTGCTTCGACGCCGCCGACCCGGGCGCCCTGGCCTACGGCTGGCAGCCGGTCGACGCCGCCGTCCGGACGGCGAGCCGACGGGGCCTGGCGGTCGACTTCTCGGTCACCCATGCCCCGACCTGGGCCGAGGGTCCCGGCCGGCCGGCCACGGCGACGCCGGGCAGCTGGCGCCCGAGCCCGCTCGAGTTCGCCCGCTTCGTCACGGCGGCGGCCCGCCGATACTCGGGGACCTATCCCGACCCCAGACCCCCGGCGCCGTCCTGCCGCGGGTTCGCTTCTGGCAGGCGTGGGCCGAGCCGACCTGGCGGGCCACCTCGCGCCCCAGTGGCAGCGCGCCCGCGGCGGCGGGTTAGTCGGCACCAGCCCGGGCATCTACCGCGGCCTGCTGAACGCGTTACGCCGCGGTCAAGGCGGTCGACCCCACCAACGTCGTCGTCACCGCCGGGACGGCGCCGTTCGGCGATCCGGTGGCCGGCGGCTCGCGCCTGGCACCGGCCCGCTTCGTGCGCGAGCTCCTCTGTCTCACCCCCACCCTGGCGCCGGCCTCCTGCCCGGATCCGGCCCACTTCGACGTCCTCGCCCACCACCCGTACTCGGTCGGCGCGCCCCAGCGGCACGCGGCCAACCGCGACGACGTCTCGGTGCCGGACCTGGCCAAGCTGAGCCGCCCGCTCGCCGCGGCCGTACGTCTGGGCCGCGCCCTCCCGCAGGCGCCCAAGCGGCTGTGGGTCACCGCGTTCTCCTACGACTCCCGGCCGCCCGACCCGGGCGGCGTCCCGGCGGCTGAGGAGGCGTGCTGGCTGGAGGAGTCCGTTTACCTGTTCTGGACCCAGGGGGTCGACACCGTCTCCTGGTACGTGACCCGCGACCAGCCGCCCGTGCCCAGCCACGCGTCGAGCTACCAGTCGGGCGTCTACCTCCGCGACGGCCGAGCCAAGCCCGCGGCCGAGGCCTTCCGCTTTCCCTTCGTCGTCGAGCCGGCTGGCGCCGGCCGCGCCGGCGCGGTGGCCGCCTGGGGCAAGGCGCCGGTGGCGGCCGGGTCGCGATCGAGGTTCGCCGCGGCGCCCGCTGGGTTGTCCTGGCGCGGACGCCGGTGGCCGCCGGCGGCGTCTTCTACCGCCGCCTCGGCCCCGCCGGCCGGGGTCGCGGCTTGGCCCTGCGCGCCGAGGTCGGCGGCGAGGCAAGCCTGATCTGGCAGGAATAGGGCCCGGGGACGGCGCGCGCTGCGGCCCCGCCCGGGCCGCAGCCAGCCGCAGCCCCACGGCCCGGTCCGGCGGGAACGACGACGGCGACGGAGCCGCGCTTGCGCCCGACCCCGTCGCGGTGGTCTCGAGTAAGGCTAGCTAGCTGCTAGCTTAGCTAGTGGTCCGGTGCCCTGCTCACAGACCGGCGCACTGCCCGGTCGCGATCCCGCCCACGTTGTTGGGCGCCCCGCCGTTGGTGGGCGGCGGCACGTTCGAGCGGCAGAGCAGCGATGCGGTGATCGTGTTGGCGCCGATCAGCAGGCCGTTGATGTTGCTCGTGGCGCTGACGCCGGCGCCGATCGTGTTGCCGAACACGGTCGTCCCGCCGCGGTTGGCGCGCAGCGTGAGGGAGCCGCCGATCAGGTTGCCCGAGCAGCCGGTCGGGCTGCCGATGGTGACCGGACCGGTGGTGTCCGAGATCGCGATCGAGCCGACGGCGGTCTCGGTCGTCGGGACGTACGGGCCGCTGGTCGGACCGCAGATCGAGACGAACGTGGCGCCGCGGGCGGTGGTCGAGCCGATGATCTCCGAGTTCGAGATCGAGAGCCCGCCGCCGCCGTTGACGATGACCGAGCCGCGCACGGTGGCGTTGACGATGCAGACGGTCTCGCCCGGGGCCACGACGACGCTGCCGGTCACGGTGCCGGTGATCGTCCGCGTGCAGGCCGGAAGGAGGAACGGGGCCCGGACCACGACCGCTGGGGCGTCGGACGCAGTCACGGTCGTCGCGCCGGCAAAGCTCGAGAGCGACGGCGCGGTGGGGGCGGTGAAGGTGCCGCCGAGGCTGGACGTCGGGGCTCCGGCGCGGGTGGGCACGAGGACGATGGTCACCGTGACCTGGCCGTGGCCGGGGATGGTCCCGAGGTTGTAGGTCACGGCGTGGGCGCCGCTGGGCACGCAGCCGCGACTGGCGGTCGAGAAGCGGGTCGCCGACGGGAGGGCGCTGGTGAGCTTGACCGCGTGCGCCGCCTTGGCGCCCCGGTTGGTGGCCTGGATGCGATAGATCAGCACCGACTTGGCGGCGTCCTGATCCGCGTCGTCGACGGCGTCCTGAATCGTGGCGATCGTCGGGGTCGCGGCCGGCTGGCTGCGGAGGCCGAGACGGTCGATACGGCCTGGCCATCGCCGACGACCAGGCGCTGGCTCTGATCGCGGCCAGGCCTACAACCCGCTCTTCCTCTACGACCCGCCGGGCTCGTCGCTTTGCAGCCGCTCGGCCGCGCGCCGGCGCGCCGCTGGAGGTGCGAAGGGTCTTCGTCAAGCCGAGCGACGTACGGGCCTGCGCTGCACTCGTGGCGAGCGCGAGCGTCGCCAGCGCGCCCAAGACGACGCAGGCTGACCTAAGAGTTCTCGCGTGCCCAGGACTCATCCGAAACCAACCTCCCTAGAAAAATCGCCGCGCCCATGCGACGGCCGCCCTCTAAACACCGCGCGGCTGGTCTCGGTCGGTACGCCGCTGCCCATCCAGTAGGGCGTCAGCCGGCGGCGGCGAAGTCCTCGGTGTAGGTCGCGCCGCCACCGCCGGCGCCGAGGAGGGCCGGTGTCGCCGCGACGACGCCGATGCCGGCCGCGGTGTAGGCCCGGTCGAGGATGTTGGCCCGATGCCCGGGCGAGCCCATCCAGTCGGCGACCGTGGAGGCCGGCGTGCCCAGGGCGCCGCTCCCGGTGGCGATGTTCTCGGCGAGGTCGACGGCGCCGCCGACGACGAGGTAGCCGGCGGCGAGCACGCGGTCGAGCGGCCCCTGGCCGCTCGGGTCGACGTGGTCGAAGTAGTTCTGGCCCACCATGTCGGCCGAGTGCCGCTGGGCCGCCGCCTGGAGGATGGGGTCGACGCTCAGCGGGGCGAGGCCCTGGGCGGCGCGCTGCTGGTTGACCAGGCAGAAGGTGGCCGCCCGCACGCGATCGAGGTTCGCAGCCGTCGGCACGAGGTCGCCATCGGCGCAGCCGGCCGGGGCGGCCGCGGGCGCCTGGCTCGCCAGCGCGGGCTTCGGCCGACGGGCCGGGGCCTTGCGGGCGCGATGGCGATGAGGGGCGAGCTTGCGATGCTTGGCCGCCGCGTGGGCGAGCGCCGGCGCCGGGCGCGCGGCGGCGGAGGCGGTGGCGGCCGCGCCCCATAGGCCGCCGGCCCCGAACATCAGGAGCAGGACGGCGAGGGTGGTGCGGGCGTTGCGGGCCATGCGATGCCTTCCGAACGAAATGCTGCCTACAGCGGCATCGGAAGGGCCCGCCGGCGACTCGTCCTTTTGGCCCCGGATCCGGACGTCTGTTCGGTCTTCGTGGGGCCCGGCTCCAGCGACGGCGGCCCGTGGCCGGGGGGTTCCCCTCCAGCGACGGCGGCCCGTGGCCGGGGGGTTCCCCTCCGCTCAGGCGGAGGCCATCAGCTGGCGCAGGACGTAGTGGAGGATGCCGCCGTGGCGAAAGTAGTCCGCCTCCTTCGGCGTGTCGATCCGCACCCGCACCTCGAACTCACGGTCGTCGGCCCGGACGGTGGCACGGACGGGCAGGCGGCCGGCGTTCAGCTCCTCGGCGACCCCGGTAACCGCGTAGATCTCCTCGCCGGTCAGGCCGAGCGTGGCCGCGGTCTCGCCGTCGGCGAACTGGAGGGCGAGCACACCCATGCCGACGAGGTTCGATCGGTGGATGCGCTCGAAGCTCTCGGCGATGACGGCGCGGACGCCGAGCAGCACCGTGCCCTTGGCCGCCCAGTCGCGCGAGGAGCCCGAGCCGTACTCCTTCCCGCCGAGGACGACGAGCGGGACGCTGTCGGCCTGGTAGCGCATCGCCGCGTCGTAGATCGACATCGCCTGGCCGTCGGGCAGGTGACGGGTGACGCCGCCCTCGGTCCCGGGGGCCAGCTGGTTGCGCAGGCGGATGTTGGCGAACGTGCCGCGCATCATGACCTCGTGGTTGCCGCGCCGCGAGCCGTAGGAGTTGAACTCCCGGGGCACGACGCCGTGCTCCTGGAGGTAGCGCCCGGCCGGCCCGTCGCGCTGGATCGACCCGGCCGGCGAGATGTGGTCGGTGGTCACCGAGTCGCCGAGCACGGCGAGGGCCCGAGCGCCGGCGATATCGGCAACCGGACTCGGCTCGCGCTGCAGCGACTCGAAAAACGGCGGCTGGCGGACATAGGTCGAGGCGTCATCCCAGGCGAATCGGTCGCCGGTTGGGACGACGAGCCCGCGCCAGCGCTCGTCGCCGTCGAAGACCTCGCCGTAGCTCTTGCGGAACATGTCCGAGTGGACGGCCTGCTCGACCGTGCTCGCGACCTCGCGCTCGGTCGGCCAGATGTCGCGCAGGAAGACGGGCTGCCCGTCGGCGTCCTCGCCGAGCGGGTCGTTGACCAGGTCGGCGTCCATCGTCCCGGCCAGGGCGTAGGCCACGCACAGCGGCGGCGAGGCCAGGTAGTTGAGCTTGACGTCGGCGTTGATCCGGCCCTCGAAGTTGCGGTTGCCGGAGAGGACGGAGACGACGGCGAGGTCGTTGTCGTTCACCGCCTTGGAGATCTCCGCCGCCAGCGGCCCGGAGTTGCCGATGCATGTGGTGCAGCCGTAGCCGACGAGGTGGAAGCCGAGCGTCTCGAGCGGCTGCGTCAGGCCGGCCCGGTCGAGGTACTCGGTCACCACCTTCGACCCGGGGGCGAGCGACGTCTTGACCCACGGCTTCGAGCGCAGGCCGCGGGCCACAGCGTTGCGGGCGAGGATCCCGGCGGCGACCATCACCGACGGGTTGGAGGTGTTCGTGCAGCTGGTGATCGCCGCGATCACCACATGGCCGTGGTTGAGCTCGGCCTCCTGGCCGTCGGCGAGCCGGACCGAGACCCGGCTCGAGGCCGGCGGCGCGATCATCACGAAGTCCTCGCCGCCGTTCCTCTCGGCCGCGGCGGCCGCCGCGGCCAGGAGCATGGCGTGGGCGCCGGGGTCGGCGCTCGACGGCGGGTCGGAGGCCGGGAACGACATCCACGAGCCGGTCTCCTGCGCGGCGACGCTGGCGGCGTCGTCGGGCTCGGGGACGTAATGGGCGAGCGCGCCGCGGAAGGACTCCTTGGCGTCGGTGAGGGCGACGAGATCCTGCGGCCGCCGCGGGCCGGCGATGCTCGGCACGACGGTGGAGAGGTCGAGCTCGAGGACCTCGGTGTAGACGGGCGGCTCGGAGCTCTCGTCGTGCCACAGCCCCTGGGCGCGGGCATAGGCCTCGACCAGCTCGACGAGCTCGGGCGGCCGGCCGGAGAGCTCGAGGTAGCGCACGGTCTCGGCGTCGACCGGAAAGATCGCGCAGGTCGACCCGAACTCGGGTGACATGTTGCCGATCGTCGCCCGGTCGGCCAGCGGCAGATGGGCGAGGCCGGCGCCGAAGAACTCGACGAACTTCCCGACCACGCCGTGGGCCCGCAGCTGCCGGGTGACGGTGAGGACGAGATCGGTCGCCGTCGCCCCTTCGGGCAGCCGTCCGTGCAGGCGGAAGCCGATCACCTGGGGGATGAGCATCGACATCGGCTGCCCGAGCATCGCCGCCTCGGCCTCGATGCCGCCGACCCCCCAGCCGAGGACGCCCAGGCCGTTGACCATCGTCGTGTGGGAGTCCGTCCCGACGAGGCTGTCGGGGTAGGCCCGGTCGACGCCGTCGCCGGAGGAGTCGACGAACACGACCCGCGCCAGGTACTCGAGGTTGACCTGATGGACGATCCCCGTGTCGGGCGGGACGACCTGGAATTGACGGAAGGCGTCCTGGCCCCAGCGCAGGAAGGCGTAGCGCTCCTCGTTGCGCTCGAACTCCCGCTCGGCGTTGGCCCGGAAGGCATCGCGGGTGCCGGCGACGTCGACCTGGACCGAGTGGTCGATGACGAGCTCAGCCGGGACGAGCGGGTTGATCTTGGCCGGGTCGCCGCCCATCGCGGCCATCGCGTCGCGCATGGCGGCGAGGTCGACCACGGCGGGCACGCCGGTGAAGTCCTGGAGCAGGACGCGGGCCGGGGTGAAGGCGATCTCCTTGGACGGGGCGGCGGTCGGATCCCAGGCGGCGAGCGCCTCGACGTCGGCGGCCTCGACCGCGCCGTTGCCCTCGGTGCGGAGCAGGTTCTCGAGCAGGATCTTCAGCGAGAACGGCAGACGAGCCACGTCGAAGCGGTCCGCCAGGGCGGCGAGGCGGTAGATCTCGAACGTTCGCTCCCCAACCTTGAGCTCGGCGCGGGCGCCGAAGCTGTTGGTGGACATTGGCTGTCTCCTGATCGCGCGGGCGGGCGGGCGGACGGGCTAGTCTCGCAAATCCCCGCGGTGCCGCGGCGGGCGGTGCGGTTCACGCCGACCGTATAGTCGGTCGCGATGCCGGAACTCCACGTCTTGCGTGTCTTCGTCGACGACGCCGGTGCGGCCGGAAATCACCTCGGCGTCATGCTCGCCGCCGGCGGTTTCGACCGGGCCGTGCGGCAGCGAATCGCCGCCGAGCTGGCCTACAGCGAGACGGTCTTCGTCGACCCGGACGACCGCCTCCAGATCTTCACGCCCACGACCGAGCTCCCGTTCGCCGGACACCCGCTGGTCGGGGCGGCGTGGCTGCTCGGGCGCCCGACGCTCCATCCGCCGGCCGGCGCGGTGGCGACGAGGAGCGAGCCGCCGTTCACCTGGATCACCGCCCGGCCGGAGTTCTGTCCGCCGTGGGAGCTCCGCCGCGAGGAGACGCCGGCGGCCGTCGACCGGCTCGAGCCGCCGGCGACCGGGCACGTCATGCACTGGGCCTTTGCCGGCCCTGAGGCGGCCGGACGGATCCGAGCCCGCGTCTTCGCGCCGGACTTCGGTGTGGTCGAGGATCCGGCGACGGGGTCGGCGGCCATCGCCCTGTGCGCGGTGCTCGGCCGGGCGCTCGCCATCGACCAGGGCGAGGGCTCAGAGATCCTGGCCCGCCCGGGCGACGCCGACGGCGACGGCGAAACGGTCGAGCTCGGCGGTCGCGTGGTGGCCGCGTGAGGGCGCTCGACCGGCGCCGATCCCGCCCCCCGGGCGCCGACTGGCTGCGCGCCGAACCGTGGGTCGACGCGCCGGTCCCGCCCGAGGTGGGCGCGACGCCGACCATGCTGAGCCTCGAGGAGCGGACGCTGCTCCACGTCCTGGCCCGCGACTACGCCCGCGGCCGGGGCGCGATCGTCGACGCCGGCTGCTTCCTCGGCGGATCGACGGTGGCCCTGGCCAGCGGCCTGGCCGCCAACCCACGGGCGCGCCGGCGGGGCCTTCGGGTCCAGACCTTCGACCTGTTCGATATGCATCCGTCGTTCCGGGCCGACTATCCGGAGCTCGTGGCCGACATCGAGGGCGACTCGATCCGCCCACGCTTCGAGGACGTCGTCGGCTCGCTGCTCGCCCACGTCGACGTCCACGCGGGCGACATCCGCGACCGGCGCTGGACGGGCGGCCCGGTCGAGGTGCTGTTCGTCGACATCTGCAAGTCGTGGGAGATCAACGACCACGTCGTGCGCGAGTTCTTCCCGGCCCTGATTCCCGGCCGGGGCGTCTTGATCCAGCAGGATCTCATCCACGAGTGGCTGCCGTACCTGACGATAACGATGGGCCTGTTCGCCGACTACTTCGAGCTGGTGGCCACCGTTCCCTGGTGCTCGGCCGTGTACCTCCTGACCCGGGCGATCCCGGCGAGCGCGATTCCCGCCCGGCTCGACGCGCTGGCGCCGGAGCGGAAGTTCGAGCTCTTCGACGCCGGATGCGCACCGTTCACCGGCGAGTACCGCGGGGTGATCGAATGCGCGCGGGCCGTGCTCTACGCCCACGTCGGCCGTCCGAGCGACGGGCTCGCCCACCTCGAACGGCTCGGCGCCGAGCACGGCGACTCCGAGCGCGTCCAGGGCGTCCGCGGCGCGGTCCGCCGCTACGTGACCACGCTCTTGCCGTAGTGCACCGATCGCGGCCGGCGGCTCAGCGACGGTAGGCTCGACTCATGCGCTCGTCCGATCGAGCCCGCCCGGCCGGGGCGGACGAAGGGCCGAGCCATCCGTGGCGCGGCCGCCGTGCGCGCTGGACGGCGTTCGGGGCGGCACGGGGCGGGCTGGGGGCGGCCGCGGGCCCGGCTCTGCTCGCGGTCGCGATGGTCTGGTTCGGCTTCCGGGGGGGCGGCTTCGATCCCCGGACCCAGGGGATCGCGGCGGTCGCGTTCGCCGCGGCGACGATGGTCGTCATCGCGTTCACGCCGTCGACCGTCGGGCGCCTGCGCGGGCCGCTGCTCCTGGCGCTCGTGGCGATCTGGGCCTTCGCCGGCTGGACGCTCGCGTCGGGAGCCTGGTCGGGGGCGCAGGGGCGGGCGGTGATCGAATACGACCGGGCCTGCCTCTACGCCACCGCGCTCGTCCTGTTCGGCATCCTGGGGCGCGGCCCGCGGTCGGTGCGGGACCTGCTGGGGGCGACGATGGCCGCCTGCCTCGTGCTCTGCCTGGCCGCCCTGGCGGCGCGCCTGGTGCCCGACGTCGCCGCCATCGGCGCCGATCAGCGCGGCGGCGGACGGCTGCAGTACCCGATCGGCTACCCGAGCACGCTCGGCCTGCTCTCGGTCTTCGGGACGCTGTTATCGATCGGCTTCGCCGCCGCCGGCGGCGGACGACGGCCGGCGGTGAGGATCCTCAGCGCCGCCTGCACGCCGGTGTTCGCCACGACCCTGCTGCTCACCTACTCGCGCGGCCCGCTGGCCGCCGGGGCGGTCGCGCTCCTCGTCCTCCTCGCGGCCGGGCGCTCGAACGCAACGGCCGGGGCGCTCGTGGCCTGCGCCCCGCCGACGGCGGCGGCCGCGTTCTTTGCCTACCGGGCGGCCCGCCTGGCGACGAGCGACTACACGAGTCCTAGCGCAGTGAGCCAGGGCCACCGGCTCGCGCTCGTCCTCGCGGTCTGCGCCGTGCTGGCCGGCCTGCTGCGCGCGGCGACGCTCGGCCTCGACCGCCGCCGTCGGCCGCGAGCCGGCGCGGCCCGTCGACCGGGCCGGCGCCGGCGGCCGACCGCCGGGCGCCTGGTCGCGACCGGGATCCTCGCCGCCGGGTTGGCGCTGGCCATCGCCATCGAGCTCCCGGCGCTCCACTCGGCCTACGCCCGCTTCAGCCAGCAGGGAACCAACGACGCGAACGTCCAGGGGCGCCTGACCGATGCGCAGGGCAACGATCGTCTCCAGGCGTGGCGGGTGGCGGTCGACGACTTCGCCCGGGCGCCGGTGGGCGGGCGCGGCGCCGGGACCTTCGTGCTCAGCTGGGACCGCAGCCGACCGTATCGGGGCACCTTCAACGAGACGCACTCGCTCTACCTGCAGATGCTCGGCGAGCTCGGACTGGTGGGTCTCGGGCTGCTGCTGGGCGCTCTGATCGCCATCTTCGTCGGCCTGGCCCGGGGGCGGGCCCGGGGCCCGGACCGAGGAACGTTCGCCGCCGCGCTCGCCGCGGCCGTGGCCTGGGCGGTCGCGGTGGCGGTCGATTGGCACTGGCAGATGCCGGTGGCCACGCTGTGGCTGTTCGCCGTCGGCGGGGCCGCGCTGGCCCGTCCGGCGGCGCCGATCCGTCGGGCCCGCCACGCGGCCGCGCGCTGGCTCGGGGTGATCGCGCTGGCCGTCGCGGCGCTCCTGCCGGCCCGGGCCGCCGTCGCGGAGGGCCACCTGACCCAGGCCCTGGCCGCATTCCGGGCGCGCGACTTCCCGCGGGCGGCGGCCGCGGCCGGAGCCGCGCACTCGGCGCTCGACGTGCTGCCGGCTCCGCTCATGCTGCTCGGCTACTGCGCCGCCCTGAGCGGACAGCCCGCCCTCGCCGTCCACTACGACGAGCAGGCCGTCAGCCGGGATCCCGACGACTGGACGTTCCATTACGCCCTGGCCACGGTCCGAGCGGCCGAGGGCCTCGATCCGCGGCCGCAGGCCCGGGAGGCGCTCCGCCTGAACCCCCGCGAGTCACTCGTCGACCTCATGGTCGTCACCCTGACGGGGAACGACCCGCGCGGATGGCGGCGTCAGGTGGCGGCCGTGCCCGTCGTCCTGCCGTCGGCGTTCGACTGACCGACGCGTGGCCCCGGCCGGCGGGCCCCGGGGAACCCGTCCCGGGGCCGAGCGGCCTGGCCACCCGGATCAGCCGAGGATGATGTCGTTGATCAGGAGGTTGAACGAGCTCTGGTCGAGCAGGGGCACGGAGTCGCCGCCGATGAACACCAGTCCGCCGGCGCCGCCGTTATTGGCGATCTGCTGGCTGTTGACCGCCTGGTTGTTGACCTGCGACGCGTTGCCGATCAGGGTGAAGTTCGTGGTCCCGGCCGGGCAGTACGGCGGCGTGCACGGCACCGGAGCCCCGATGCTCTGGCTGTTGCTGAGGACGTTCACCGAGCTCTGGATCAGCGTGGGCGCCGAATTGCCGAGGATGAACGTGCTCCCCGGGCCAAAGGACCCGTTCGAGCCCGACTGGGAGGAGTTGACCCCCTGGGAGTTCGACTGGCTGACGTTACCGATGATGACGTCGAAGCCGACGCCGTCGATCGCGCCAAGGCGACGGCGGCCACAGAGATGACGAAGAGGTTGCGGAGCATTAGGTTCCCTTCCTCGCGGACGAACGCCGCGTAGCTTCGTCCACCGGACGTGAATAAGCTGAAGCGTAGCGCGGATCGAGGACGTCATGCGGAATTCTCTGCTCGGCACGAGCGGAAGTCCGCCGGGAGGCGCCGGTCAGCCGGTGAGGATCATGCCGTCGGGGGCGATCCCGGCGGCGCCGCGGCAGACGTGGTCGCCAGGGGCGGCGACGTAGAGCGCAGTCAGGCAGCGCCCGAGGGCGAGCTGGGCGTAGGCGTTCGGGTGGAAGGCCTCCTGGAGGTCGCCCTCGAGGATCGTGTTGGCCCCGACGAAGCGCCCCCACTCGCTCGCCGCGGCCGTCGGGCGGCCCAGGAGCGTCGACTCGCGGTCGGTGCGGGCGCAGATCTCGTGGCCGGCGAGGGCGTCGCGGAGGTCGAGCACGGGGACGCCGCGGGCGTGCGCGGCGGCGGCGACGACGCCTCCGATCTCGGTCACGGCCTGGTCGCGGGCCCAGTTGAGATCCTGGTCATAGAACGGGCAGCCGTCGGTCACCCGCCGGGGATCGCCCTGGGCGTAGCGGGCGTCGGCGGCCCGGGGGACCACCGACGGGTAGGTCTGGGCCACGAGGCGGTAGTCGGTGGTGCGGTAGCCGGCCTGCGCCATCACCGCCCGAATCTCGTCCAGCGCCCGCTCGACGGCGAGCGTCGCCGCCGGCGCGCGGGCGACGAGCGCCTGCTGCTCGGCGGGGGCGCAGGGCCCGAGGGCGAGCAGGTAGTCCTCGAAGCAGGTGGTGACGATGCCGGCGAAGCCGAGGTCGTTGCCGCCGATCGAGAGCACGATCATGCGGACGTCGTCGGCGCGGGCGACGGCGGCCAGCTGGTCGCCCTGGGGCGGCTCGCCGTCCTGGCCGACGCCGCCGCTGCCGGCGCGCAGGATGTTGGCCGTGACCGCACCGGAGCAGGCGATGTTGACCCGCGCGGCAACGTCGAGGCGGGCGCTCACGACCTCGGCTATGTCGGAGCGGTGGCAGCCGTTCGCCGCGCTCCCGCCCACATAGACGCGCGACTTGTCGGCCAGGCAGACGATCAGGCCCGGGACACAGGCCCGGTCGGTGCCGTCGTTGCCGGGGAGCGGGTCGATGCTGTTGCCGAGCCAGCGGCCGGCCTCCCCGGAGATGTAGCTGTCGCCCATGCTCACGACCGCCGCCGGCCCGGAGCCCGGGCCGGCGAGGGCGGGAGCGGCGGGCGTCCCGGCCAGGCCGAGGCCCACGCCGAGCGCGCCCGCGGCGAGGCGGCCCGTCCAGCGGCGGGCGGCCGAGCGGTGGCGCCCGGTCAGGCCGCGGCCGCGGACGGGCCGGCGCGTCAACCGGCGACCGTGCTGTCCTCGTCGGTGTCGGGACCGCCGGTGGCGTCGGCGTTGTCGCCGCCCTTGAGGTCGACGCCGCCCCAGTCGGGCGAGCCCGAGCGGGAGAGCCCCTCCTGCTCACCGTAGACGTCGTCGGGCAGGTCGGGCATCGGCTGCTGGGGTTCGGGCCCAGGCATGGCGTACCTCCGGGGTCGTGGTCGGGCCGCGCGCGGCACTTCGAGAGCACGCGGACTAGTCGGTCGTACCCTACGTCGGGGCATCGAAACCGGATCAGCCGAGCAGCGCCTCGACCTGAGCGTAGTCGGCGAGGGGAACCGTGCGCAACGCCGCCGTGGCATCGACGAGTCCGGCCAGCTCGACCCGGTTGCCGCGTAGGGCGGCCATGGTGCCGAAGCGCCCGTCGTGGACGGCGTCGATCGCGGCCAGGCCGAGGCGGGTGGCGAGCACGCGGTCGAACGCGGTCGGCGTGCCGCCGCGCAGGACGTAGCCGAGCACGGTGGCCCGCGTCTCGTAGCCGGTGCCCCGCTCGATCTCGCCCTCCAGCCAGTGGCCGATGCCGCCAAGGCGGGCGTGGCCGAAGTCGTCGAGCGGACCGTCGGTCTCGGGCAGGCCGCCGACCGGAAGGGCGCCCTCGGCGGCGACGACGATCGAGAAGTAGCTGCCGCGGTCGTGCCGCCGGCGAATGGCGGCGCAGACCGCGTCGATGGCGAACGGCCGCTCGGGGATCAGGATCACGTCGGCCCCGCCGGCGACCCCGGCGTGGAGGGCGATCCAGCCGGCGTGACGGCCCATGACCTCGACCACGAGATTGCGGTGGTGGCTCTCGGCCGTCGAGTGGAGGCGGTCGATCGCGTCGCTGGCGATCTGCAGGGCGGTGTCGAAGCCGAAGGTGACGTCGGTGGCGCCGAGGTCGTTGTCGATCGTCTTCGGCAGGCCGACCACCCGGGCGCCGTGCTCGGCGTGGAGGCGGGCGGCCACGCCGAGCGTGTCCTCGCCGCCGATCGCCACCAGGGCATCGAGGCCGGAGAGCGTGGCCATCACGGCGGCCGCGCCCGACCCGTCGCCCTTGAACGGGTTGGTCCGGCTCGAGCCGAGGATCGTTCCGCCGCGGGGCAGGATGCCGCGCACCGAATCGAGCGTCAGCGGCTCGGCCAGGCCGATGAGCGGGCCGCGCCAGCCGTCGCGGAAGCCGACGAAGTCGTCGCCGTAGTGGTTGATCCCCTTGCGGACGACGGCCCGGATCGCGGCGTTCAGCCCGGGGCAGTCGCCCCCGCCGGTGAGGATGCCCACGCGCAAGGCCGACAGCGTAGTCGAGCCGGCCGTGAGATCCTCGGCCGCTGGTCCTGCTCGCCTGCATCCTCGGTTCGGCGGTCGTCTTCATCGACACCACCGTCGTCAACGTCGCGCTGCCGGCGCTGCGCGTCGACCTCGGGGCGGGCCTCGCCGGCCAGCAGTGGGTGGTGGACGCCTACCTGCTGACGCTCGGCTCGCTCGTCCTGCTCGGCGGTTCGCTCGGCGAGGGTCTCGGCCGCCGGCGCGTGTTCGGGCTCGGCGTCGGCGGCTTCGGCCTGGCGTCGCTCCTCTGCGCGCTGGCGCCGTCGATCGGCGTCCTGATCGCCTTCCGCGCGCTTCAGGGCGTATTCGCGGCCCTGCTCGTCCCGAGCTCGCTGGCCATCATCACCGAGACCTACGACGGGCCGGCGCGGGGCGCGGCGATCGGCGCCTGGACGGCGTGGACGTCGGCGGCGATCGCCTTTGGCCCGCCGCTCGGGGGAGTCCTCGTCGACGCCCTGTCCTGGCGGGCGGTGTTCGCCCTGAACGTCCCGCTGGTGGTGGCGACGCTGCTCCTGATCGTCCGGGCGGTGCCGGCCTTCCCGGCCCGGGGCGGTTCGCTCGACCTGCTGGGCGGCGGGCTCTGCGCGCTCGGGCTCGCCGGCCCGGTGCTCGCCCTGACCCTGCAGCCGCTGCGCGGCTGGGGCGACCCGCTCGTCGCCGGGGGTCTCGCCGGCGGCGCCGTGCTGCTGGCGGGGTTCGTCGCCCACGAGCGGCGCGCGCCCGAGCCGATGCTCCCGCTCGAGCTGTTCCGGGTCCGCGACTTCGCCGTGGCCAACGCCGCCACGGTCGCCATCTACGCCGGCTTGGGCGCCCTGACCTTCCTCGTCGCGGTCTACCTGCAGCAGGTCGCCGGCTACAGCGCCACGGCCGCCGGCTTCTCGCTGATGCCGATCACGGTGATGCTCGTCCTCCTCTCCCGCCGCTTCGGGGCCCTGGCCGCGCGGGTCGGCCCGCGGCCGGTGATGGGCGCCGGTCCGGTCGTGGCCGCGGCCGGGGCGCTCCTCTTCCTGCGTCTCGGGCGCCACGTCGACTATGCCGCCGACCTGCTCCCGGCGGCCGCGGTGTTCGGCCTGGGCATGGCGGCGACAGTGGCGCCGCTGACCGCGACCGTGCTCGGCGCCACCGACCCCGACCGGGCCGGCGTCGCCTCGGGGGTCAACAATGCCCTGGCCCGGGTGGCCAGCCTGCTCGCCATCGCCCTGGTCGGCCTGATCGTCTCCGCCCGGTTCGGCGGCGCGCTCGACGCCCGCCTGGCCGGCGTGCGGCTCGCGACCGACCAGCGGGCCCTGGTGGCCGGCGTGCGCGCCCGTCCGCTGACGCGGCCGACCGGCGTGGCCGGGCCGCTGGCCGACGCGGCCGGCGCCGTGTCGATCAGCGCCTTCCGCTACGGCGTCGTCGCCGCCGCGTTGCTGATCGGCTGCGGCGGGGCGATCGCGCTCGGCGGGCTCTCCGCCCGGCGCCCCGAGCCGCCGGCCGGCGGCGCGCCGGCGAGCCGCAGCGATCCGGCCGACGTCCAGGCATGGACGTAGCCGACCCAGGTCAGGGTGGCCAGGGCGACGTGGACCCAGACGAGCTCGGACGGCAGGGCGAGCGAGTACTGGGCGATGCCGACGACCCCCTGGGCGGCGAGCAGCAGGCAGATGCGCCGCAGCGTCCGCTCGAGATCGGCGGTCCCCCGCCGGCGGGCCGCCCCCCAGGCGGCCAGGGTGGCGAGGCTCATCACGGTGACCAGGTAGCCGTGGTAGTGGATCAGCCGTCGCACGGTGTCCCCGCCCCAGAAGTTCAGCCGCTGGACGAGCTGGCCGGTGCCCGAGGCGCCGGCGTGGGGGCCGGCGGCGGTGGCCGCGCTGCCGAGCAGGATCACGCCGATGGCCACGGCGGCGACCGACCGCACGGCGATGATCGTCGCCCGGTCGGCGCCCGGCCGACCGATCTCCTCCGGCTCCAGGCGCGACCGCCACCAGAGCTCGAACGAGGCGACGAGGATCACCATCGACAGCCAGTAGTGGGACATGACCCAGCCGGGGGCGAGCTTGTGCAGGACCGACTCGCCGCCGACCACGGCCTGGCCGACGATGCCGAGCGGGAGCATCAGGGAGAGGACGACGAGGTCGCGGCGGCGCTCGACCGGCCGGCGCAGGAGGGCGCCGCCCACCGCGAGCAGGGCGGCGGCCGAGACGAAGAAGATCAGCACGCGGTTGCCGAACTCGATCAGCGCGTAGCTGTTGAGCTGGGGCTGGAGCGAGGTCTGCGTGCACTTCGGCCACGACGGACAGCCGAGGCCCGAGCCGGTCAGGCGCACCGCCGCGCCGGTGAGCACGACGAGGACGAGCGAGACCAGCGCCGCGAGGGTGATCTTCTCGTATGTCGCGGCGCTGAGCGGCCAGCGCTCCCGGACACGCGTGAGCACGCCCGTAGGATGCCACAGCGCTCCGACCGGCGGAATTCGGCGGATTTCCGGGCTTCCAGGGCGCCGCCCGTCCGTCGAACCCGTTAGCGTGGGGCCCATATCTGCCTTCAGAGAGGAGCGTCATGACGAAGAACGAGCTTGCCGGCAAGGTCGCGGAGAGCACCGGAATCGGTGTCGGCCAGGCCAGGGAAGCGGTTGATGCGGCATTCGATGCCATTGCCGAGCAGCTGTCCGGCGGGGGCGAGGTCTCGGTCGCCGGTTTCGGCAAGTTCAGCGTCAGCCACCGCGCCGCCCGCAGCGGACGCAACCCGGCCAACGGGGAGACGATCCAGATCGCCGCGAGCAACGCCGCCAAGTTTTCCGCCGCGAGTGCGCTCAAGAAGCAGCTGAATCAGGGTTGAGTTGAATTCCACGGGTAGGGCCGCCTGACTCGCTGGCGCTCGGGGCGGCCCTCCCAGCGGAACTCAACTCAACCCCGCGTTCCCTGCTTGCTCGTGCGGGCTCTTGCATCTGCGCCGCACGGCCCACATTTACGCCTGTACCTGGCGGGTGCCGTGACCGATAGCGGCTCCAAGCTCCTGACGGCTGAGCGCCTCGAGGTTCTCGCGAGCGCGCTACGCGAACGTGGCTTTCCGATCGTCGAGCGGCTCCGACCCGGTCTGACTGAGGTCCAGATGGACGCGCTAACCGGACCACTTGGCCTCTCGCTCCCCGTCGAGGCCCGAGTCTGGTGGGGATGGCACGACGGCGCGACCGCGGCCGGGCCCGCCACGATCGGTCCGGGGTGGTGGTTCGCGCCGCTCGCCACCTGCGTCGACTCCTACCGCGAGCTGCGCGATATTGCCACCCAGCCCGATCTGCACGGAATCGAGTGGTGGCCGCCGACGTGGTTCCCGATCGTCCAAGGCGGCTGGGCCTTGGCGTGCGACACTGACGTCGCCCCCGATCAGCCCACACCGATCCGCGCTTGGTACCTGGAGGACGGCGCACCGCGCGAGCCCAGCCTTCGCTCCCTCGGCGCACTCATCGAGATGTGGATTGACGTCCTGCGGGCCGGCGCGTGGCAATACCACCCCGAGATCGGGGGCGCCCTCGAGCATCCGGAACACCTTCCGCAGGGCAGACGGCCGTTCGGCTTGCCGTAGCGCCGCGGTTGGGTTGTCGTCCGCGGGAGCGGCCGCCCCGAGCGCCTGTGCCCCGAACGGGGTGCCAGCGAGTCAGGCGGCCGATCCCGCGGACGACAACCCAACCGCCCCGTAGGCGATCTCGCCGTGGGTGTGGGTCGCGAGGACGGGCCAGTGGCGTCGGGAGTCGGCCAGCTCTCGCGCCGGCAGGATCTGGAGCCAGCTCGGGTCCAGGCGGGACGGGGAGGCCAGCGTCTTCTCCTTGACCATCGAGTCGTACTGGTCGACTGAGTCCTCGATCGTGTTGGCGTTGGGCACGACCTCACGGTTGAAGAAGTCGGCGTGGGCCCGGACGCCGGGGATCTTCGACAGCTGCGGCTGCCAGTTGTCGAGGGCGACGCCGTTGTGCGAGGCGACCCACGCGCCGTCCGGCGTGTTCAGGGCCAGCGTCTGGTTGCCGTCGGTGTTGCCCGGCGTGGCCAGCAGGCTGACCCCGATCCCGAGCTCGAGGTCGCCGTCGACGCGCACGACCGACGACTCGACGATGTCGTCCATGCCGCCGTCGACGTACCACGCCCACTGCATCGGGTGAATCGACGCGAAGGAGGCCGCCTCGCGCTCCTGGACGATCAGCCGGGCGTTCGGGAACAGCGGCGGCCGCGGGACCGGCTCGTCGGCCCACGGCTCCGTCGTGCCGATCAACAGGCGCGGGTCCTGGGCCTGGAGGTGGCCAAAGCTGACGAAGTCGACGCTGGCGTGGTCGACGCCGGCGGCGGCCAGCGCCTGCTCGAGCGTCGCGTACTGCTTGGCGAAGACGTTGTGAGCCAGGTACTTGCCGCCCGGCAGGCGCGAGACGCGATCCTCGAGCTGGGCGTGGAACGGCGCCTCGGCCGCGCCGTCGGGGATCGTCGGCTCCCACAGGAGCGTCCGCCGCCGCCCGGCGAAGTCGTCGTACTGGACGATCAGCAGGCGGCTGACCAGGAGCACGTAGGGCACGGTCGGGGCGATCGCCGCCCCGTGCAGGGCGAACCGCGTCGGATAGCTGGCGGCGGCGATCGGGTGAGAGGCCACCGCCCGCACGCAGCCGCCGGCGAGGAAGCGCTCGCGGTAGGCCACGGTCGCCGTGCGCACCGCCTCGAGCCGGGCGCCCCGCGGCCAGATGCCGGCCGTGCCGGCGAACTCCGGGATCGGCCGGGCGCCGATGCTGTCCATGCCGGCGAGTCCACTGCGCAAGTCGTTGCTCCTCGATCGTCGTTGCCGGGCACCACGCACGCTACTGCCGCGGCCGCTCGCCCGTCCGCCGGCGGCGCCATGCCTCTAACCTTGCGCCCGTGCGCGTCCGGTCCACCAGCCTCGACGGCCCGCGGCTGCTCGAGCCGGTCATCCACGGCGACGACCGCGGCTTCTTCGTCGAGACCTTCCGCCAGGACGACCTCGCCGCGCTCGACCTCGCCCCCGGCGCCGACTTCGTCCAGGACAACCATTCGCGCTCGCGGCGCGGCGTCGTCCGCGGCATGCACTACCAGCTCGGCGACGGGATCGCCAAGCTCGTGCGCTGCGCCCGCGGGTCGATCCTCGACGCGATCGTCGACATCCGCCGCGGGTCGCCCCACTTCGGTCGCTGGGAGGCGTTCGTGCTCGACGACGAGACCCACGCCCAGCTCCTCGTCCCGGTCGGCTTCGCCCACGGCTTCTGCGTGCTGAGCGACATCGCCGACGTGATCTATCGCCAGACCGGCTACTACGACCCCGAGCTCGACCGCGGCATCGCCTACGACGACCCGGAGATCGGCATCGAATGGCCGATCCCGGCGGCCGCGCGCATCGTCTCGGCCCGCGACGGCGCGGCGCCGCGGCTCGCCGACGTCGCCGACGAGCTGCCGTTCCGCTTCGCCGCCGCGCGCGGCTAGGCCGGCGGAGGAAAGCGTGGAGATCTTCGACGACGCGGCCGGCCCGATGTCCCGCGGCGAGCGCGCCGCCCTCGACGGCGTCCTCGGCCAGCGCCGCCCCGAGCTGGCGATCGCGATCGGGACCGCCGGCAGCCGGGCGCTCGACCGGGTCGCCGCCCATGCGGCCGAGGTCCATGCGTTCGACGCCGACGCCCCGCCCCCGGGCGCCGAGCGCCTCCCGGCGGTCCGCTTCCATGCCGGTGAGCCGACCGAGCTCCTGCGCACGGTCCTGGCCGCCCTGGCCACCGCCGGCCGCAACGTCGACTTCGTCCTCCTGGCCGCCGACGCCACGCCGGGCGGGACGCGCTCCAACCTCGAAGCACTGCTCGACTCGCCCGCGCTGGCCGATACGGTGATCCTGATCCACGCGGTCGCCGACGAGCGCGTGCGCCCCGAGGTCGAAGCCGTCCGCTTCGCCGCCTGGCCCAAGGTCGCCTGCGTCGAGATCGACTTCCTCCCCGGCTACATGCTCGCCGGCGCGCCCGTCCGCCACCGGCTCGCCGGCGGCCTGGCCCTGGTGCTGGTCGACGCCGCCCGGCCGCGCTATCCCGCCGGCTCGGTGATCGTCGACCGCGTCTTTCCGACGGCCGCGCTCCTGGCCGAGGTCCGCGACTACGTGGTCGCCCGCGAGGCCAGTGCCGGCCCGGGGGCGCCCTACGGCGGCACCCCGGTCGATCCCACCCAGGCGCGCCTCGTCGCCGACCTGCAGCGCGAGCTCGCCGAGGCCGAGGCGGAGGCGCGCCGGCTGCGCAGCGTCGCCCGCCACCACGAAGAGCTCTGGCGCTCGCTGATGGATTCCTGGAGCTGGCGCCTGACCGAGCCGATCCGGATGGCCAAGGAACGCGCCCGCGGCGGCGGCTGATGGCGCCCGCCGTCCACAGACGGCCGCGCTTCGCCCTCGTCTCGCGCGAGGTCTTCCCGTTCGGCGGCGGCGGCATCGGCTTCTACGTCAGCTCGACGGCCCAGCTCCTCGCCGGCATCGGCGAGGTCAAGATCTTCACCACCAGCCTCCACCGCCCCCGCTACGAGGAGCTCCGCGCGGCCGGCGACCCCCGCGTCGGCGCCCACGACATCGAGGTCGTCTTCGTCGACGAGGTCGCCCCTGAGGAGGTCGGCGGCTTCTACACCGTCGTCCACCGCTACAGCGACCGCATCCTCGCCGCCCTGCGCGCCACCTACGGCCGGCGCGGTCCCGACCTCGTCGAGTTCTCCGACTACCTCGGCGAGGGCGCCGTCACCGTCCAGGCCCGGCGGGCCGGCGACCCCTTCCTCGCCGGCACGAAGGTCGCGATCCGGCTGCACACGAGCGCCGAGGTCTGCGCCGTCCTCGACGGCTCGATCGCCGACGACTTCGCCGGGCGGGCGACCTGCGCGCTCGAGCGCCTGGCCCTGCGCGACGCCGACGCGCTGATCTGGCAGGGCGGCGACACGCTGGCCAGCTACCAGCGCTTCTACGGCGCCGACGAGCTCGCCACCCCCCGGCTGATCCGCTACCCCTACCTCCGGTGGCGCGACGCCGGCCGCCCCGAGGAGCCGCGCGACCAGGCCGGGCCCCTGCGCCTCCTCTACCTCGGCCGCCTCGAGCGGCGCAAGGGCGTGCAGAACCTGCTCCGCGCCTTCACCGCCATCGACAGCTCCCAGCTGCGCCTGACCCTGGTCGGCGGCGACACCGACACCGCCCCGCTCGGGACCTCGATGGCCAGCACGCTCGAGCTGATGGCCGCCGGCGACCCGCGGATCGACTTCGCCCCGTCGCTCTCGCTCGAGGAGCTGCGCGTCGTGCTGCTCGAGTCCGACGTCGTCGTCCTCCCGTCGCTCTGGGAGGCCTGGCCGTACGTCGCGCTCGAGGCCCTCCAGGCCAATCGCCCCCTCCTGACCACGCCGGTCGGCGGCTTCGTCGAGATGGTCCGCCCCGGCGCCGCCGGGTGGCTCGCCGCCGACACGTCGGCCGAAGCCCTGGCCGTGGCCATGGAGCGACTGGTCTGGCGCCGCGAGGAGGTCGAGCGGCTGCGCCTGGAGGGGCTCCCGGCCGGGGTGTTCGCCGACCTCGTCGAGCCCGGCGGGATCGTCGCCGGCTACCGCGGCCTCCTCGACGCGCCCGGACGCTGGCCCGCCCGCCGGGCGCCCGGCCCCAGCCCCGGCCCCGGGCACGGGGCCGGCGGGTCGCGGGTCGCCGCCGCCCGGTCGCCCGTCGTGTCGATCGTGATCCCCTACCACGGCCTGGCCGCCCACGTCCGCGCCACCGCCGCCTCGGCCGCCGAGCAGACCTACCGGCCGATCGAGATCGTCGTGGTCAACGACGGATCCTTCGGCGAGGAAGACTGGATCCTGGCCGAGCTCGCGGCCGACTACCCGCTGACCGTCCTCTCCCAGTCCAACGCCGGCCTGGGTGCGGCGCGGAACTTCGGGATCGGCCAGTCGCGCGGGCGCTACGTCCTGCCCCTCGACGCCGACAACGTGCTCGAGCCGACGTTCGTCGAGCGCACGGTGGCGATCCTCGAATCAGATCCCAGCGTCGCCTTCGCCACCTCCTGGTCGCGCTACATCGACGAGCGCGGCGCGGTCATGCCCGGCCCGAACGACGGCTTCCAGCCGATCGGCAACCGCTCGACGATGATCGAGACCGAGAACGTCGCCGGCGACGCCGTCGCCCTGATGCGCCGGTCGCTGTTCGACCAGGGCTTCGACTACAGCCAGGACCTCACCAGCTACGAGGACTGGGACCTCTACCGCCGCCTCGCCCGAGCCGGCCACTTCGGGATCGTCATACCCGAGCGGCTCTTCCGCTACCGAGTGCGCGAGACTTCGATGATCCGCCAGCTCGGCTTCCCCCACACGGCGCGGTTGCGCGAGGAGATGGCCGCCGGCATGCGCGAGCGGGAGGTGCGATGGGCGTACAAGAGCGCCTGACCCTCCAGGCGGTCGCCGAGCCGACGCTCATCGCCGCCGAGCATCTCCACCGCTATGAGTTCGCCGCGGCCCTCTGCCCCGGGCTGCGCGTGGTCGACCTCTGCTGCGGCAGCGGCTACGGCGCCGAGATCCTGGCCGATGCCGGCGCCGCCGCCGTCCACGCCGTCGACCACGACGTGGCGACGATCGACCTCGCCACCCACAACCTCGGCGGCGGCCCGATCACCTTCGAGGCGGCCGACGCCACCGCCTTCCTGCGCCGCGACCTCGCCGGCCGGTTCGACGCGATCGTCTGCTTCGAGGGCCTCGAGCACCTGCCCGACGCCCCGGCCGCGCTCGCCGAGCTGCGCCGCCACGCCGCCGGCGGCCTCACCGTGATCGCCTCGGTCCCCAACAGCCGCGGCCTGGGCGAGGAGAACGAGTTCCACCTGACCGACTTCGGCCCGGCCGAGGCCGCCGCCGCCTTCGCCGGCTTTCCCGGCGCGGTGATCGTGCACCAGTACCTGGCCGAGGGCTCGGTGATCGTGGTCGACGACGCCGGCGATCTCGACGCCCGCCTGCACGGCCTCGAGCGGGCCGAGCCGCCCTACGCCAACCACTTCCTGCTCGTGGCCGGACTCCCCGAAGACCGGCTGGCCGGCCTCCACCGGGCGCGGATGCAGGTCGCGCTCGCGCCCAATTACAACCGCTACATGCGTGGCCTCGAGCGGGCCAACGGCGAGCTGCGCCGGCGCAACAACCAGCTCTCCCGGGGGCTGCTCGGCAAGGGCGACTCCGCCGCCCCGTCCTACGTCCGGCGCACCGAGGGGCGTCTGGCCGAGCTCGACCGCCGCCTCGTCGAGATCGCGGACCTCCAGCGGGAGCTCGGCCTGCGCGAGCGGCGGATCCGACGCCTGGAGGAGCAGCTCGAGTTCGCCGGCGGCTCGCCCGCCGCCCCCGCCCCCGCCCCCGCACCCGCCGTGCCCGGCGGCGACGGGCCGGTCGGCCCGGTCGCCCGGGTCGCCCGGGTCGCCCGCCGCCTGCGCGGCTGACCCGTTTCCCCGCCCGGCCCCGGGGGTACCGGCGCCGGCGATGCCTCGACGCGACAGCGGGACCGGGAGCGGCTGGGGCGAGGACCACCGGCGATGAGCGACGCCCCCGAGCCCCACGAGATCTTCCGGGACATGCGCGAGGAGGGGCGCGACCGCCTGTCGCGCTCCCGTCTCGAGTTGGCGTCGTCGTCGCTCGTCGCCGGCTTCGACGTCGTCTTCGGTGTGATCGCCCTGGCGGCGGTCACCGCCTCCGTCACGCCGCACTTCGGCACCCAGGCCGGCCACTTCGCCGGCGCCCTGGCCTTCGGGATCGGCTTCGTCTTCATCACCGTCGGCCGCTCGGAGCTCTTCACCGAGAACTTCATGGTCCCGGTGACCGGGCTGCGGCGGGGCCTCCTGACCAAGCTGAAGCTGGCCGAGCTCTGGCTGCTGTCACCGGTCTTCAACATCCTCGGCGGGACGATCCTGATCCTGATCGCCACCACCCACGGCGTGCTGCCCACCGGCGCCGGTCCCGGCCTGGCCGCGACCGCGATGCACTTCAAGCAGCTCGACGACTCGAGCGCCTTTGCCAGCGCGATCGCCGGCGGCGCCCTGATCACCCTGATGACCTGGCTGGTCGAGGGCAGCCGCACCCCGGGCGGCCGGGTCCTCGTGGCCTGGATCGCCGGCGCCCTCCTCGCGCTCGGCTCCTTCGACCACGTGATCGTGGTCACGCTCGAGATGATCTTCGGCATCCGCTTCGGCGCCCCGATCGGCTGGATCGACGTCGCCCACAACCTGGGGATCGCCGCCGCCGGGAACATGCTCGGCGGCCTCGCCTTCGTCACGCTGACCCGCACGAGCCAGGCGATCGGCTCGAGCCAGGGTGAGGCGGCGGTCGAGGACGAGCCGTCGACGACGCCGTGAACCGGGCTCAGACCCGGCGCAGCACGTAGACGTCCTGGTTGGCGTCGACGCATCCCGGCAGGTAGTGGGCCACGTGCCAGCGCCCGCCGAGCTGGCCGAGCAGCCACTCCGGGGTCAGGAACGACGTCCCCCACTCCGGGTGGACCACGCCCCAATCGCCCTGTGACCCGAACTCGGCCGCGAACCAGAAGCCGTCGCGGTGGAGGGCCTTGACGATCTCGACGAGCTGAGCGCTCGACCGGGTCGCCCGCTCGGCGCACCACGAGACCGACTGCGGGCCGTGGGTGGTGATCAGCAGGTGACCGCCCGGGCGCACGATCCGGGTCATCTCCCCGAGCCAGCGCAACGCCGCCCCCCGGTCGTAGTGCGACCAGACCGAGATCGCGAAGACGAGGTCGTAGGCTCCGTCCGCGCGCGGCAGCGGCGGGTCCTGCGGGCTGACGAAGAAGTCGATCCCCGGCAGGTTGGCCGCCGCCCAGGCGATCGCCTGAGCGTTGGGATCGCAGGCCGACCACCGCGCCTGCGGATGGGCCGCCGCCAGCACCCGCACCACCCGCCCCGACGACGCCCCGAAGTCGAGGCCGTCGGCGACGTCGTCGAGCCCGCCGCCCGCCGCCCGCAGGGCGTCGCCGATCAGGTCGGCGTACCAGTAGCCGCCCCCGGCCGACAGGGCATCGCGCGCCATCGCGTGAACCCCGTCCGGCGGCATCGCCGCGCTCAGCCCCGTCCGCTCGAGCACGCCCTCGACACCGTGGTGGACGCCGAAGGCCAGCGTCATCAGCTGGCGGCGCTCCGGCTCCCAGGCGTCCCACATCGCCCGCTCGGCCGGCGTCAGGACCGCGGCGATCGCTTCGATGTCGGCATCCTCCAGGCGCCGGTAGAGCCGCCCGCTCACCGGCTCGCTCCCGCCCGCCGGCGCCACCGGCGCCCGCTCCAGGTTGCTCGGCCCGAGCCCCTGCGCCCCGCCCCGGCCGCCGCGGTGGCCGCCGGCGGCCAGGCCCGGCGCCGCCAGCTCGCGGCCGGCCTCGCGCAGGCGCAGCGCCGTGCGCAGCTCGCGCTCGACATCGGCCGCCGCCGCCGCCCACGAATGCGCCGCCACGAAGGCGATCCCCTCCGCCGCGTGGCGGCGGCGTCGGGACGCGTCGTCGAGCAGCCCCGCCACCGCCCCGGCCAGCGCGTCGGGGTCGAACGGCGCCAGCGTCACCGGACCGTCGGGCCCGAACACCGACTCGGCGCTCGCTCCGCGCAGGTCGACGCACGGGAGGCCGCACGCCAGCATCTCCTTGGGGATCAGCGAGTAGTTGGTCAGCGACAGGCACAGGCCGACCGTCGCCTCGCAGAACAGCCGCGCCAACTGGTGGGGGCTGGCCACGCCGATGTGTTCGTAGGGGAACGCCGTGGCCAGCGGATGCCGATCGCCGAAGAGCACGATCCGCACGTCCGGCCGCCGGCGGTGGAGCTCGCCCAGGGCCATCAGCCCGAGCGCCACCGCCCGCCGGCCGGTGACCGCCCGGGCGTAGAAGACGACGGTGTCGGCCCGGCGCGGCGTCCCCAACGGCCGGTAGACGGCGTGGTCGACGCCGTACTCGAAGGTCCCGCCGACGCCGCCGTAGCGCATCGCGTAGAGCTCGCGCAGCCACGGGCTCCCGCAGATCCCGTACAGGCCCAGGCGGTAGGTCAGCTCCGCCCACCGCGACTCGACCGACGTCGCGTAGAACTCCGGCTCGTGGTCGTTGATCAGGTAGGCCCGGGCCCGCACCCCGTCGAGCGCCATCGCCGCGTAGACGGTCTGCCAGCCGGTGGCCACCACCACGTCGGCGCCGCGCCAGTGCTCGAACCCCTTGTGCACCGGCGCCCGGACCGGCGCGAAGTGCTCGACGATCGTCTGACGCATCACCCCCGCCCACTCGCTCGCCCGCTCGTCGAACGGGTCGAAGACCCAGATCGAGCAGGTGTGGCCCCGCCGCTCGAGCTGGTCGACGAGCTGGAAGATGATGTTGTGGCCGCCCGAGCCGATCCCGAACGGCGGGATCACGAACGCCAGGTGCAGGCAGTCGCGCTCGGACATCCCGACCACCGGCGGGCGCAGCGGCGCCGGCCCGTCGCGCAGGAGGCGGGTGATCGCGTCGTACTCGTGGCCCGACCGCTGGCGGGGGATGTGGACGACGCGGCTCGGCTGCTGCGCCTCGGTGACCGTCCCGCCGCCGCCGCCGAGCGCCACCGTGACCGCGGACCGCTCGAGCGAGAGCCGGCGCGCCAGCCTCGGCGGCAGCGCCCCCGCCCGCGAGCCCAGGGCGGAGAACACCTTGCGCCCGCCGTGGTGGACGACCGCCCGCCCGCCCCAGCGCGCCCGGTCCGACCGGGCGTAGCCGCGCTCGGCCATCCAGCGCAGATCGCCGCCGACCAGGCGGCGGACGTCCCGCGCCCCCGAGCGCAGCCCGACCGGCTCGATGTGGCCGATCGCCTCCCGCAGCCCGCGATACTCGTCGAAGTACCGGCGCATGAACTCGATCGGCCCGTAGTCGTGGGCGTGGAGCACCGCCGCCCCCGGGTGGTAGACCTTGGCCCAGCCGGCGGCCAGCAGGTCGGCCCCGAACGCCTGGTCCTCGCTGTAGGCGACGTCGCGGAAGCGGAGCTCCGCCCAGCAGGCGCGGGCGTAGCAGGCGTTGACGTTGGACAGGAAGGTCGGGTCGCCGGCCCGCTGGACCGTCGGGCGGTCGCCGAAGCCGGCGAAGAACTCGACCAGCTCGCGGGCGATCATCGGGCTCGTGTCCGGCCGCGGCAGGTGCGGCCCGTAGGCGGCGCCGACCGCGTCGGTCAGGGCGAACGCCTCGCGGTAGGCGGCCAGCCAGCCCGGCCGCGGCGTCGCGTCCTGGGTCAGGAAGGCGACGAGCTCGCCGGTGCAGCGCTCGACCCCGAGGTTGCGGGTCCGGCCGTGGCCGAACTCCTCGGGCGCGATCACCAGCAGCTCGGCGCCGGCCGAGCGGGCGATCGCCCGGGAACGGTCGCGGGAGCCCGAGTCGATCACCAGCACCTCGAGCCGCTCGCCCTGGCCGGCCAGGGCGGCCAGGAGCTCCTCCAGGTAGCGCTCGCCGTCCCTGACCGGGACGACCACCGACAGGCTCGTCATCGGATCGCGCGTGAGAACCGCCGCAGTCGCCGCGCCATGCCCCGCATCGTCCGCAGTCCGGCCCGCGCCGCCACCGCCCAGCGCCGGCGCATCAGCTCGTTGAGGTCGACGTGCCAGCGGTCGAGCCAGTAGGCCCGCTCCTGCGCCGCCGCGATCGCCGCGTTGGCCCGGCGGTGCGTCTCGGCCAGCTCGGCCTCGAGCGCGGCCACCTGGGCCCGCAGGGCGGCGAGCTCGTCGATCTCGGCGGCCGCGAGCGACTGGGGCGTGGCTTCCATCAGAGGTTCTCGGCGATCCGGGGGGCCTCGCGGTTGAAGAACCACAGACCGAAGCAGAAGACGCCGACCACGATACCGAGCGGTACCAGGAGGTGCGGGTAGCCGCCGATGGCCCGCGCCGCCGACGGCGCCCGCGGGTCGACCGGGAGCACGGCGAAGCGCATCTGGGTGAAGACGACGGCCAGCGGGTTGGCCATCAGCACGTGCTCGGCGTTCAGTCCGAGGAACCGGGCGCCGGCCGCCTTGTCGACGGCGTAGAGGACGGGCGAGGCGTAGAACAGCGCCTGGGCCACCACCTCCCAGATCGGCTGGACGTCGCGGTAGCGGACGAACAGGGCCGACAGCAGCATCCCGATGCCGGTGGCGAAGACGACGAGCACGAGCACGAGCACCGGCATCTCGAGCCAGGTCACGCGCGGCCGCACGCCCGAGATGACGGCGAAGACGAGCACGGCGAGCAGGTTCATCCCCAGGTTGAAGAGCGCCGTCAGCGACACGGCCAGCGGGATCACCATCCGCGGGAAGCGGACCTTGCGCAGCATCGCCTCCCGGGCCACCAGGCAGGTCACCGACTGGCTGGTGACCTCGGCGAAGTAGGTGAAGAGGACGATCGACGCCAGCAGGTAGACCCCGTAGTAGGGGAACTGGGCCAGCTTGGCGATCACCACGAAGACGAAGTAGAGGACGCCGAACAGCATCAGCGGGCGCATCAGCGACCAGACGTAGCCGAGCACCGACCCGAAGAAGCGGAGCTTGAACTCCGTCCGCGCGATGGTCAGCGTCAGCGCCCAGAAGCGGCGGGCGTCCGACCCGAAGGCCGACGGACCGTGGGCGGCCGGCGGCCGCAGCCGGCGCCGGTCGCGGCCGACGGCGCGCCCGCCGGCGCTCACGGGCGCCGGACCTCGAAGCTCTGCGGCGGGTCGAGCACGCCGCCGGTGGCCACGCCGTGCACGACGAGCGAGGCGATGTCCTCGGCCACGGCGACCACGTCGGCGCCGGTGCCCTCCCGGGCGATCGACGGGCTCATCACGTAGCGGCTGGGCGCCAGCCAGTTGGGGAAGGAGAAGCACGCGACGACCCGCTCCCCCGGCCGGAACGAGCCCGACCGGTCGCCGTGGCGGTCGCTGCGGGTGACGACCATCGTCTGGCCCGCCTCGTTGCGCAGGGTGATCGCCAGCACCGGATCCTCGAGCGGCTCGCGCACCACCACCTCGAAGCAGGCCCGCACGGTCTCGCCCTGGGCCAGCGCGGCGATCCGCTCGCCGGCGGCGTTCTCGAACCAGCCCTCGGCGACGAACGTCCCCGCCGACGGCGCCGCCGCCGGGCTGGCGTCGTGGGCCAGGCGCCCGAAGTTGAGCTCGTTGTAGGCGCGGGTCACCTCCCGCGGCCCGCCGAGCTCCACCATCTCCCCCCGCTCGAGCAGGCACACCCGGTCACAGAAGCGCTCGACCGCCGACATGTCGTGGGTGACGAAGACGATCGTCTTGCCCTCCCGCTGCATGCGGTGGAACTCCTCGTAGCACTTCTGCTGGAAGGAGATGTCGCCGACGGCGAGGACCTCGTCGATGAGGAGGATGTCGGCGTCGACCTGGATCGCCACGGCGAAGGCCAGGCGCACGGTCATGCCCGAGGAGTAGTTCTTCAGCTTGAGGTCGACGAACTCCTCGAGCTCGGCGAACTCGAGCACGGCATCGAAGCGCGCCCGCGCCTGGCGGCGGGTCAGGCCGAGCATGATCGCGTTGATGATCACGTTGTCACGGGCGGTCAGGTCCGCGTTGAAGCCGACCCCGAGCTCGATGAACGGCGACAGGCGGCCGTTGATGGCGATCGTCCCGCGGTCGGCCCGGTAGATCCCGGCCAGGCACTTCAGGAGCGTGCTCTTGCCGCTCCCGTTGCGCCCGACGATGCCGAAGAACTCGCCCGGGGCGATCTCGAGGCTGATGTCCTGGACGGCCTTGAGCTCGTCGAACGTGCTCGACCGGAAGGGATGCAGGAGCCGCTCCTTGAGCGTCGAGTACTGCTGGTGGGGCAGGCGGAAGGTCTTGTCGAGGCCGGCGATCGAGACGGCGCTCTGCGTGCTCGCGGGCGAGCGCTGCGCCGCGACGCTGACCGCCATCGAGCTCAGGGGTTCTCGGTCCGGCGCAGACCGAGGATGCTGAGCAGGAAGGACGAGAAGAAGATCTGGATGCCGACGATCAGGAGCTCGGCCGCGACGATGGCCAGACGCTCCTCGGAGATCGCCCCGAGCCCGCGCTCGATCCAGCGGGCGACGATCACCCCGCCGGCGACCACCCCGGCGAGCATCACCGCCCCGCCGAGCAGGAGGCCGTGCTCGAGGCGCAGGCGGGCGCGCATGCGGTCGAACCAGGCGTCCTTCTCCCCCATGAAGTACGTCCCGTAGGCGTGGGCGCACAGGCCGAGGGCGAGCACCTGCGAGCCGATGATGGTGAGCAGGGCCCCGGCGATCTCGGCGTGGAGGTCCCAGCTGCGCCCGAGGATGTCGAGGTGGCTGACCACGGTCAGGGTGACGATCGCCCCGAGCAGGGCCAGCGCCGCCCCGGGGATGACGAACAGGTGGGTCGGGCTGTGGACGAGCAGGAAGCGCAGGTGGCGCCAGCCGTCGCGGAAGCTCGAGAGCTTCGACTCGCCGCCCCGCGGGTGGTAGTGGATCGGGACCTCGGCGATCCGCAGCTCCTCCTTGGACGCCCGGATGACCATCTCCGAGGCGAACTCCATGCCCAGCGTCCGCAGGTCGAGCACGGGGAGCACGTCGCGGCGCAGCGCCCGCATCCCGCAGTGGGCGTCGTGGACGCCGGTGCGGAAGAACAGGTTGAGGAGCCCCGTCAGCACCGGGTTGCCGATGTAGCGGTGCAGCCAGGGCATCGCCCCGGGCAGGATGTTGTCCATCCGGTCGCCCATCACCAGCTCCGCCCCGCCCTGGAGCTGGGCCACGAAGCGCGGGATCTCGGCGAAGTCGTAGGTCAGGTCGGCGTCGGCCATCACGATGTACTCGCCGCGCGCCGCCGCGAACCCGGCCAGGTAGGCGCTGCCGTAGCCGCGGCGCGGCTCGGAGATCACCCGCGCGCCGGCCCGCGCGGCCAGCTCGGCGCTGCGGTCGGTCGACGCGTTGTCGACGACGACCACCTCGCCGACGATGCCGGAGCCGACCATCGCCGCCGCCGCGTCCGCCACGCACGCCTCGATGTTCTCCTCCTCGTTGAGGCAGGGGATCACCACCGAGACGAGCGGCAGGCGCTCGTCGGCCGGCGTGGCGGCGGCGGATTTCTGCTCGAGGGTGCTCACGGAGGTGGCGGCACGGCGTGTTGTCAACGTTGAAAACCGCCGGCGCGGCGGAAAGTGGCGCGAATGCGGCACCAGTCAGCCTAACGGACCCAATCGGATCCGCCGCGACCCGGGGGCTAACCGTAGTACCGGGAGATCGTCAGCGTCTCGGCGAAGAGGCCGTGTGCCATCGCGAGCAGGACGAGCCCGGCGCCGACGACCGGCGCCCAGCGCCGGGGGGCGCCGCTCGCCGCCAGCGCGACGAACAGGCCATAGACCGGCAGGAGCGGGAACAGGTAGCGGGCCTGCTCGAACGCGAAGCCGGTCTGCAGGCGGTAGCGGATGCCTTCCCAGCCGATCGCCGCCAGCAGGCCGATCGCCATGACGAGGAAGGCGATGAAGATCGGCAGGACCGCCCGGACCCGCCGCCGGGGCAGACGGACGCAGGCGGCGACGGCGAGCGCGAAGAGTGCGTAGAGCAGCCACCGGCCATCGGTGTAGACCCACGGCGGAAAGCCGTAGTCGAGCCAGCCGAAGTGCCCGATCGAGCCGTTGAGCCACACGTCCCAGAGCGGGTAGCCGCCCGGGAAGTAGACATGGTTCATGAACGGCAGCACCGGCAGATAGAGCTGCCAGATGTAGTCGAGGCTCTCGTGGATCGAGACGGCATGCCCCCCGGCCGCGGCCGTGACGCTGGCGAACCCCGCTGCCGTAGCCCCACGGTGCCAGGCTGACGCGTTCAGCAGCGCGTAGACCGCGACCGGCGCGGCGGCGGTCGCGGCGGTCACGGCGACGGCGCGCAACGTCTGGCGCCCGCCGCCCGGGGAGTGCCCGCCAGGCGAGCATGGCCACGGCGAGGGCGATCCCCGGGAGGAACGCGACGAACGTGAGCTTGGTCAGCAGTCCGACCGCCGTGACCGCGCCGATCGCCGCCGCGCGGCGGACGGTGAGGCCGCGGCGCCAGGCTCGGATCAGCGCGAGGAAGACTGCGGCCGACGCGAGGTAGAGCAGGCTGTCGACGTGGACGCCCGCGGTGATGAACATGAACTGGGGCTGGAAGGCGACCGCCAGCGCCCCGACCGTCCACATCCACGGCCGTTCCCGGAACAGCTCGCGCAGGAAGAGGAACACGCAGAGCACCGTGGCCGCGCCGAAGACGGCCGAGAGCAGGCGCATGAGCTCCAGCCGGGCGAGGATGTCCGACGACGGCGAGAGCCAGTACGGGACGGCCTCCAGGACGTAGTAGAGCGGCGGCTGGTTCGTGGCCGGGGAGGCGCCGCCGGGGCCGGTCGGGCTCGGGTGCGCCGCGAGCGCCGCCCGCAGGATCCGGTCCTCGCCGGCGCTGACCACCCCGCGGACGTCCGAGCGCCCGATCACCGTCGTGGTCTGCAGACCGGCGAGCGCCGCGTCCTCCTGGGGTGAGTACTGGGCCGCCGGCCCCTGCGGCGGCGGCCGGCCGGTCTCGGCGACGTACTGGGCGTAGGCGAAGTGAACGACCTCGTCGGGGACCTGGAACGGGGGGATCAGGATCGTCCAGATCGCGGCGTTGACGAAGGCGATGACGAAGCAGGCGCGGCCCGCCGGCGGCACGCGGCGGATCGTCGCGAGGATGCCGGCGATCACGTCAGCTCACGCCCGAGCAGCCGGAGCGTGAAGGCCCAGAGCCCCAGCAGGACCAGGACGCAGGCCGGGAGGGTCCAGGCGCCGAAGAACGCCGCCTTGCCCCGGCCGAAGCGCTGGGCGAGGGCCGAGAGCTGGCTCCACCACGACCGCCGGCCGCCGCGATAGTAGGTGACGCTGACCACGGCCGCCGCCGGCCGGCGGTTGATCTCGGCGCTGGCCGGCGCCCGCCGGGACGCCGGCACCGGCGACGGCGACGCGGGTCGAGGGGCCGACGAACCTCAGGCAGAGCTCCGATGCCGGCGGCGCGCCGCGCGGCCGCGCGAGCGGGATCGCGATCTGCCCCTCGCGGGCCCCGGGCCCGGTCCGTCCGGCCGCCGCGACGGCACCGTTGGGCGCCAGGAAGCGCAGCTCGGCCACCGGCACCGGCCGGCCGTGGGTGCCGATCGTGAGCAACGCGCCGGCGGCGTCGTCGGGCAGGGGCGCGCTCGGCTGACACAGGACGCCGGCCGGCGGCACGACGGCCGCGAAGACCGACGGGGCCACCCGGTTGGACCCGGCGACGGCGGGGACGTTCCCCGACAGCTCGCGCCCGAGATACGCCGCCACCAGCAGGAGCCCGAGGCCGAGGACGATGCGAACCCTCAAGCGGCTGGGCACGAGCGGAAGGTAGACGAACGCCGCTCGACGCGGAGCACGGTCTGGCAAGCTCCGCCGCTGATGCGGGTCTGCCTGGTCTACGACTGCCTGTTCCCCCACACGGTGGGCGGGGCCGAGCGCTGGTATCGCAACCTGGCCGAGCGCCTGGCCGGCGCCGGACACGCGGTCACCTACCTGACGCTGACCCAGTGGGAGGCGGGCGGCGAGCCCGACGTCCCGGGGGTCGAGGTCCGGGCGGTCGGGCCGCGGATGGAGCTCTACGCCGCCGGCGACGGGCGCCGGCGGATCGTCCCGCCCCTGCGCTTCGGCGCCGGCGTCCTCGCCCACCTGGCGCGCCGCGGCGGCGACTACGACGTCGTCCACACCGCGTCCTTTCCCTACTTCTCGCTGCTCGCCGCCGGCCTCCTGCGACCGCTCCACGGCTACCGCCTGGTCGTCGACTGGCACGAGGTGTGGAGCCGCGACTACTGGCGCGAGTACCTCGGCCCGGCGGCCGGCGCCGTCGGCTACGGCGTCCAGCGCGTGTGTGCGCGGATCGGCCAGGAGGCGTTCTGCTTCTCGCGCCTGCACGCCGCCCGCCTGCGGGCCGAGGGGCTGCGCGGCCCGGTGACCGTGCTCGAGGGCGAGTACACCGGGTCGCTCGAGACCCCCACCGCCGAGGACGCCCGCCGGCCGCCGGTCGCCGTCTTCGCCGGACGCCTGATCCCGGAGAAGCGGGCGCCGCTGGCCGTGGCGGCGATGGCCGCGGCCGCCCGCCGGGTGCCCGGCCTCACCGGCGTGGTCTACGGCGACGGACCCGACCGCGCGGCCACCGCCCGGGCGGCGGCCGGCGGCCCGGCGGACGGGGGCCCGCCGGCGATCACGCTGGCCGGCTTCGTCCCGTCGGCCGAGATCGACCGGGCCCTGCGGGAGGCCCTGTGCCTGGTCGTGACCTCCCGGCGCGAGGGCTACGGCCTGGTCGTGGTCGAGGCGGCGGCGCGGGCCACGCCCAGCATCGTCGTCGCCGGCCCCGACAACGCGGCGACCGAGCTGATCGAGCACGGCGTCAACGGCCTGATCGTCGACGCCGCCGAACCGGAGGCGGTGGCCGCGGCGATCGTCGCCGTCCACCGGGCGGGCCGGGCGCTGCGCGAGAGCACGGCGGCCTGGTTCGCCGCCCACGCGACCCGCCTGTCCCTCGCCGCGTCGCTCGAGCGCGTGCTGGCGGCCTACGCCACCCCCGGCCGCCCACCGAGCACGCGGGCATAGACGCCCAGCGTCTGGCGGGCCGCGCGCTCCCAGGAGAACTCCGCGGCCCGCGCCCGCCCGGCTGCGCGCAGGCGCTCGGCGAGCGCGCCATCCTCGAGCAGCCTGGTGATCGCCCCGGCGATCGCCGCCTCGCTGGACGGGTCGAAGAGCAGCGCGGCGGCGCCGGCGACCTCGGGCAGCGACGAGCGATCCGAGCAGGCGACGGGCACGCCGCGGGCCATCGCCTCGAGCACGGGCAGGCCGAAGCCCTCGTAGAGCGACGGGAAGACGAAGGCGTCGCTCACCCGCCACAACCCCTCGAGCTCGTCCGGCGAGAGCCAGCCGACGAAGCGCACGTCGCCGTCGACGCCGGCCGCCGCCGCCCGCGCGCGCAGCTCGGCCTCGTGCCAGGTCGGATAGCCCGGGAGCACGAGCACCGGCCGCCGTTCGCCGGGGATCGCCGCCAGCGCGCCGATCAGCGCCCCGAGGTTCTTGTGCGGCCGCTTGGCCGACAGGCTGAGCAGCACGCGCCGGTCGCCGAGCGCGAAGCGCGCCCGCGTCGCCGCCGGCTCGAGTCCCACCCCCCGGCGGACCGTGCCCAGGCCGAGGGGGATCACGTCGATCCTGCCCCGGTCGAGCCCGAGCTCGGCCACGAGGTCGTCGGCGGTGCTCTGGGAGATCGCGATCACCCGGTCCGAGCGCCGGGCGGCGAGCGGGATCAGCGCCCGCATCCCCAGGTCGCGGATCCCGGGGTGGGCGTCGGGGAAGCGCAGGTAGATCAGGTCCATGATCGTCACCACCCGCCGCGCCCGGCCCCAGACGGGCGCGGTCGAGCCCAGGCTGTGGAGCACCTCGACCCCGGCCCGGTCGGCCGCCAGCGGCAGCAGGGTCTGCTCGCCGGCCACCCACTGGACGCGGTTGCGGGCGTCGATCGGCAGGGTGACCGCCGGGATCAGCTCGCCCCACGGCCCGCCGCCGGCGGCCGCGGCCTCGCGGTTGATGAAGGCGGTGAAGCGGACCTGCGGGGCGGCGGCGACGAGGGCGGCGATGAGCTCGCGCGCGGCCACCTCCATGCCGCCCGTCTCACCCGGCACGAGGAAGACGAGGTTGAGCCCGACGCGGGCACCGACAGCCAAAGCCGGGCAAGGGTAGCCGTCTACGATGCGCCGATGCCGCCGTCGATCGACGTCGTGGTGCTCGCCCACAACCGCTACGAGTTGACCGCGAGCTGCCTGCGCCACCTCGCCGCCCAGACCGTCGCCCACCGGACGATCGTCGTCGACAACGCCTCGACCGACGGCACGCCCGGGCGCCTGGCCGCCGACTGGCCGGGGGTCGACGTCGTCGTGCTGGGGGCCAACCCCGGCTTCGCGGCCGCCTGCAACCGCGGGGCGGGCGCCGGCGACGGCGAGGCGATCGTCCTGCTCAACAACGACGTCGACTGCCGGCCCGACTTCCTCGAGCGGCTGGTCGCGCCGCTGGGCGATCCGCGGGTGGGGTCGGTGGCCGGGCTGATGCTGGCGCCGGACGGGACGATCGACAGCATCGGCCTGAGCGCCGACGTCACCCTCGCCGGCTTCCCGCGCCTCCACGGGGCGCCGGCGGCGCGGGCGGGCGACGCGCGCCCCCGCCTGTGCGCCGCGGCGGCCACGGGCGCCGCCTACCGGCGGACGGCCTGGACCCAGGTGGGCGGCCTCGACGCGCGGATCTTCGCCTACCTCGAGGACCTGGATCTCGGGCTGCGGCTTTGGAGCGGTGGCTGGCGCTGCGCGGCCGCCCCGGATGCCGTCGGCGTGCACCGGGGTTCGGCCACGCATGGTCACCGCTCGGCGCGCCAGCGGCGCCACGGCGGCTTCAGCCGGGGGTACCTGCTGCGCCGCTACGGGGTGCTGCGAGGCCCGCACGCCCGGCGGGCCCTGGCCACCGAGGCGATCGTCGTGGCCGGCGACCTCGTCATCTCGCGCGATCTCGCCGCCCTGCGCGGCCGGCTGGCCGGCTGGCGGGCCGGTCGGCGGGCGGGCCCGCGGCCGGCCCCGCCCGCGGCGGCGCTCGACGGCGCGATCGGCTTTGGCGCGTCGCTGCGCCTGCGCCGCGGGGTCTATGGCGTCCCGGCGCCATGACCGGCGGCCGGGAGCCGGGGACGCGGACGGGGACGGGGGCGGGGCTGGGGCTGGGGCTGGGGCGCGGGCGGGGCGCCGCCGCCCGCGGGTGCTGGTGATCTCCCTCGACCGCGTCGACGAGCGGATGGCCGGGGCGGCCATCCGCTCATGGGAGCTCGCGCACGCCCTGAGCCCCTAGGCCGTCGTCACCCTGGCGGCGCCAGCGCGGCGCGGCCGTCTCCCCGCCGGCGTGGAGCTGGTCGAGTTCGAGCCACATGCGCCCCGGCGGCGCTGCGCCCGCACGTGATGCGCCGCCGACGTGATCGTCGCCCAGCCGCAGTGGCCGGTCATCGCCGGCTGGATGCGGCGTTCGGGCGCGCGTCTGATCTACGATCTCTACGACCCGGAGACGCTAGAGACGCTCGAGCGGTTCGCCGCCGCCTGGCCGGCCGCGCCGGCGGCTGATGGTCGCCTTCACGCTCGACCGCCTCGCATGACGCCCTGCGCGGCGGCGCACCACTTCCTCTGCGCGAGCGAGAAGCAGCGCGACCTCTGGCTGGGCGCGCTGTACGCCCACCGCCTGATCGACCCCGACCGCCTACGACCGCGACCCGAGCTTCCGCTCGGTGATCGACGTCGTCCCCTTCGGGCTGCCCGGCCGCGCCCGCCGCGACCGGTCGCGCCGGCGCGATCCGCGCCGCCTTCCCCGGGATCGGCGCCGACGACGAGATCGTGCTCTGGAACGGCGGCGTCTGGCCGTGGCTCGACGCGCCGCCTGCACGGTCGAGGCGTTCGCGCTGCTCGCGTCGCCCGCCGGCCGCGGGCCCGGCTCGTGTTCCTGGCGCGGCGGCAACCCCGCCGGCCGGGCGGCGCCGCCGAGCGGCGGCGCGGGGCCGCCGGCTGCTCGATCGGTCGGTGTTCTTCAACGACCGCTGGATCGCCTACGCGGCGCGGGCCGGCTGGCTGCTCGAGGCCGACTGCGCGGTGGCCACCCACCGCGACCACCTGGAGACGCGCTTCGCCTTCCGCACCCGCCTGCTCGACTGCTTCTGGGCCGGCCTGCCGATCGTGTGCACCGCCGGCGACGAGCTGGCCGCGCGGGTCGAGCGCGACGGGCTGGGCGCGGCCGTGCCCGCCGGCGACGACGCGGCGCTGGCCGTGGCCCTCGCGCGCGTGCTCGACGCGCGGCCGCGCCGCCTACGCGGCGCCGCTCGCCGCGGTCGCCGCCGACTACGCCTGGCCGCAGGTCGCCGCGCCGCTGATCGCCTTCGTCGCCGCGGCCGACGGTCGGCCGCCGCCGCGGCTCGGCGCCGCCGGGGGCGGGCCGTGGCGGCGGGAGGCCGGCCATCAGCTGCGGACGGTCGCCTACCGCCTCGGCCACCGCCGGATCCAGCGGACGTTCGCCGCCGCCCGCGGGGCCCGCGCCCGGCTCGGGCGCTGACCGGGCGGCGGTTATGCTGCGGCCGGTGACCGCGCGCATCACGTCCGCCCTGCGCGGTCGGCGAGGCCCCGGGGCGGTCGACGTGCTCGCGCTCTACCACCACCTGCGCACCGCCCGCGCGGTCGCGTTCTCCCGCCTGACGCGCCGCTCGTTCGGCGCCTTCGGCGACGGCAGCCTGATCGAGCTCCCCGTCCTCGTCCACGGGGCCCGGCGGATCCGCATCGGCGCCGGCGTCTACATCGGAGCGGACTCCTGGCTGGCCAGCACCGGCGAGGACAGCCTGCTCGAGATCGGCGACGGGACGCGGCTCTCCGGCCACTGCGTGCTCTCGGCCGTCGACCACGTCCGCATCGGCCGGTCGGTCCTGTTCGGGCGCGGCGTCTACGTCGCCGACCACAACCACGGGACCGAGGACCCGCGGGTCCCGATCGCCGACCAGCCGCTCACCGGCATCGCCCCGGTCGCCATCGAGGACGGCGCCTGGCTCGGGCAGAACGCGGTGATCCTGGCCGGCGTCACCGTCGGCGCGGGCGCCGTGGTCGGCGCCAACGCCGTCGTCCTCGACGACGTCCCGCCGCGCACGGTCGCCGTCGGGGCCCCCGCCCGGGTCGTCCGGCAGCTGCCCGACGCCGGTTAGCCGGAGGGCCGCCCGATCGCCACCAGCCCGGACCTGCTCTCGACGTCGCAGGCCGGCCCGGCGGCGCTGCGCGGCGGCGCGATCCGCGTCGGCTCCTTCGCCGTCGGCTCGGTCTTCGGGATCGTCGGCGGGGGGCTCCTGTTCCACCATCTGGGGGTCGAGACCAGCGGCCGCTATACGACCGCGCTGTCGCTGAGCGCCCTGGTCACCGGCTTCACCGACCTCGGCCTGACCGCGATCGGCATGCGCGAGCTCTCGACCCTGACCGGCCCGGCTCGGGCCCGGATGGCGTCCAACCTGCTCGGCATCCGCCTCGTCCTGACGGTCGTCGGCGTGGCCCTCGTCACCGCCTTCGCCTTCGCCGGCTACGGGACGGAGTTCGGCTTCGGCGTCCTCATCGCCGGCGCCGGCGTGCTCCTGACCAACGTGCAGACCACGCTGGCCGTGCCGCTCATGGCCAGCCTGCGCCTGGGCTGGGTCTCCTCGCTCGACCTCGGCCGGGTGATCATCGCCACGGCGACGATCGTCCTGCTGGTGGTGCTCGGCGCCCATCTCCTGCCCTTCCTGGCCACCTCGGCGGTGGCCGCGGCCTGCGTGCTGGTGCCGACGGCGATGCTCGTGCGCGGCGACATCCCCCTGCGACCGTCCTTCGATTTCGCGCAGTGGCGCGAGCTCGTCCGGCCGGTCCTCACCTACTCGATCGCCGTGGCCGCCGCCACGCTCTACTTCCGGGTGGCCATCGTCCTCGTCTCGCTGCTCACCGGCGCCCGCCAGCTCGGCTTCTTCAGCCTGTCGTTCCGGATCGTCGAGGTCCTGTTCGCCATTCCCGGCCTCCTCGTCGGCGCCGCGTTCCCGATCTTCGCCCGCGCCGCCCGCGACGATCCCAAGCGCCTGGGCTACGCCCTCTCGCGGGTGTTCGAGGTCTCCCTGATCGTCGGGGTGTGGACGTCGCTGATGCTGGCCACCGGCGCCGAGCTGGCCGTGAAGCTGATCGGCGGGACGGCCTTCGGGCCGGCGGCGCCGATCCTCGCCATCGCCGGCCTCGGCGTCGGCGCGACCTTCGTCAGCGCCGTCTGGGGCTACGCCATGCTCAGCCTCCACCTCCACCGCCTGATCCTGGTGTTCACCCTCGGCTCGCTGGCCGCGGTGGCGATCGTCGTCGCGGTGCTCGTCTCCCTCGACGGCGCCCGCGGCGCCGCCGTGGGCACCGCCGCGGTGGAGATCGGCGTGTCGATCGTCAGCGGCCTGCTGCTCGTCCACCGCCGGCCGCACCTGCGGCCGCGCCTGTCCGTCGTGCCCAAGGTCGCGGTCGGGGCCGCCGCCGGCGCGACGGCGATGCTCGCCGGCGGGCTGGCCGTGCCGCTGCGCATGGTGCTGGCCACCGTGGTCTACGCCGTCGTCCTGCTCGCCCTGCGCGCCTTCCCCGACGAGTTGGCGGCGCTGCTGCCCGCCTTCGTGCGCCGCCGCCGCGGTTAGCCGGCCGGGGCGACCGAGGCGTCGATGACGACGGCGAAGCCGTTCCCCACCTTGTCGTCGGGGTCGAGGCGGTCGACGACCTTCAGGCCGATCCGGTCGCACAGCTCGAGGAAGCTCTCGCACGTCCAGACCGTCCAGTGGCGGTCCTCGTCGGAGACGAAGCCGGCGCGGTGGCGTTCGAGCAGCTCCTGCACCGGCGTCACCGGCCGGTCGTGGTCGAAGGTGCGGTCGCGGTGGGGCACGACGGCGACGACGTAGCGGCGGGCCACCCGCTGCCACTCCCGCAGCGCCCGGATCGGATCGGGGAAATGCTCGATCACGTGCGAGCTGAAGACGAAGTCGTAGGCGTCGTCGGCGAACGGCAGGTCGTCGCCCGGCGCGACCACGTCGACCCGGGCCGCGTGCAGGGCCAACCGCCGCTCCTCGCGCTTGTACTCCGTCTCGCCGCCGAAGCGGTCGACGTTGATGGCGTCGAGGTAGAAGCGATTGTGCGCCGACGCGCCGATCTCGATCCCCTTCAGGCCGGCGAGGTAGCCGGTCACGAAGGGCGAGTCCTGGCGGCGCAGCAGCCGGCTGACCACGATCGCCCGGCGCAGCAGGAGCTCGATCCGGGCGGGGACGGCCACCGTGCTCCTACGCGACGGTGGGCGGCGGCCCGGACGCGTCGATGGCCACCATGAAGCCGTTTCCCACCTTGTCGTCGGGGTCGAGGTGGCCGACGACCTTCAGGCCGATCCGGTCGCACAGCTCGAGGAAGCTCTCGCACGTCCACACCGTCCAGTGGGTCGGCGCCTCCTCGTCGGAGCGCAGCCCGGCCCGGTGGCGCTCGACGAGCTCTTCGACCGGGGTCACCGGACGGCCGGCGTCGCAGCGGTCGCGGTGGGGCACGACGGCGACCACGTAGCGGCGGGCCACCCGCTGCCACTCCCGCAGCGCCCGGATCGGATCGGGGAAATGCTCGATCACGTGCGAGCTGAAGACGAAGTCGTAGGCGTCGTCGGCGAACGGCAGGTCGTCGCCCGGCGCGACCACGTCGACCCGGGCCGCGTGCAGGGCCAACCGCCGCTCCTCGCGCTTGTACTCCGTCTCGCCGCCGAAGCGGTCGACGTTGATCGCGTCGAGGTAGAAGCGATTGTGCGCCGACGCGCCGATCTCGATCCCCTTCAGGCCGGCGAGGTAGCCGGTCACGAAGGGCGAGTCCTGCCGGCGCAGCAGCCGCAGGAGGATGCCCAGGCGGACCTTGAGCAGGTCGACGTCGAGGCCGCGCGCCACCGGCGGGCCGGCGTCGGCGCCCGGCGCGGCAAGCTCGGGCGCCGCCGCGGCGCGCTCGAAGACGTCGAGCACCGAGGTGAAGCGGCCGGCGTGGGCGGGCGGATCCCAGGTCGGAAACTGCCGCAGTCCGAGCCGGTAGACGGTGTGGGCCGCGCGGCGCAGGCCGTCCGGCAGCAGCGTGACCCCGCGTCCGGCGAAGGCGGCGGCCCGGTAGGCGAGCCGCTCGGGCGCGGTCAGCCGGGCCTCGAACTCGGCGAGCTGGGCGTCGCTGACCGTGCCGTGGAGGGCGTGCTGCTCGTAGACGTGGAAGGCCTGAAGGCGCCGGAAGCGGCGGTGGTTGACGCTGAGGTCGAACTCGCCGCCGTACTCGCGGGCGATCGCCTCCAGCGCCGAGAGCCAGCCGATGTTGATGTAGCTGCCGGGCAGGACGGCCGCTTCCGCCGCCGCCGCGCCGTTTCCGTCGAGGAAGGCGCGGCCCTCGTCCTCGCGCTTGTTCTGGTGGTAGAAGCCATAGGACTGACGGCTGACGCCGATGACCACGCGCGGGCTGGGGTCGACGACGATCGAGCGCGCCTTGAGGAAGGCGACGTTGGTCGAGTAGTAGTCGGGGAAGCGCGACTGGTAGAACGGGCCGTGGGGCGAGAGCTCGTCGATCAGGCGCCGGCTGACGGTCAGGAACTGCGCGTTGTAGCCGTAGCTCAGGCGAAAGTCGAGCGCGGCGCGCGCCATCTCCTGGGCGACGTGGCGGTCGAGGATGAACGGCTCCCGGCGGCCGGCCATGAACGCCGCGTAGCCGTACGGGGTGAGCCGGCCGTCGGGATGGCCCGGATCGACGCCCGGGTGGGTGAGCAGCAGGGCCGAGGAGTAGACGACGTCGGGGACCTCGAAGCGGGCGGTCAGCCGCCGCAGGTTGCCGAGGAAGCCCGGCAGGAGGCCGTCGTCGTCGCCCAGCATGAGCACGTAGTCGCCGCGGCTGCGGGCCAGCGCGGCGTTCCAGTTCTCGGTGACCGGGACGAAGCGGTCGGTCCGGTGGGCGACGATCCGCTCGTCGCCCAGCGACGCCACGTAGCCGACGACGTCCTCGTCGGAGGCGTTGTCGCCGACGACGATCTCCCAGTCGTCGTCGTCCTGGCGGCGGACGGTCTCGATCGCGTCGCGCAGGAGCCCGAGCCGGTTGCGGGTGGGCAGGAGGATCGAGAGCATCATTCGGCGGGCACCTGCCCCCGGTCGGCCGCGGCCCGCCACCAGGCGACGGTCTCGGCCACGCCCTGCGCGAGGGGGAGTCCCGGGCGCCAGCCGACCTCGCGTCGCAGGCGGGCCGTGTCGGCGACGAGCGACGGCGGGTCGTCCGCCCGGGTGGGGATCGCGCCGACGTCGAGCCGGTCGGTCCCGCCGGCGGGGGCGGCGATCAGCTCGGCGAGCTCCCGCAGGCTGACGCCGGCGCCGCTGGCGACGTTGACCGCGCCCTCGACGTCGGTCGCGGCCAGGGCGGCGAAGGCGGCGCCGGCGTCGGCCACGTGGAGGAAGTCGCGCACCTGGGTTCCGGCCGTCATCGGCGCCCGCTCGCCGGCGAGGAGCTGGCGGGCGATCGCCGCCACGAAGCGCCCGGGGGCCTCGCCGGGCCCGTAGAGGAAGAACAGGCGCCCCCAGGCGAGCGAGAGCCCGCGCTCGCGGGCGAAGGCGGCGGCGATCACGTGGAGGCCGTGCTTGGCCGCCCCGTACAGCGTGTGCGGCGCGCAGGGAGCGTCCTCGGCGTAGGTCGAGCGGTGGTCCGTCCACGCGTACTCGGCGCACGTCCCGGCCATCACGACCCGGCGGCCGGTGCCGGTGGCGGCGAACGCGCGCAGCAGGCGCAGGGTGGCCTCGACCCAGTCGAGGTTGGCCGGCGAGGCCCAGAACGCCCCGTGCTCGGCGTACCAGGCGAGGTGGACCAGCGTCTCGGGCTCGATCTCGCCGACGATGGCCGCGCCGTCGACGTCGAGCAGGTCGGCCGCATGCCAGTGGACGCCGTCGCGGGCGGGGCCGGGCCGGCGGGCGACGGCGTGGACCTCGTGGCCGGCGGCGGCGAGCGCGCCGAGCGCCGCCCGGCCGACGAAGCCGGTCGCCCCGGTGAGGAGCACGCGGGTCACGCGGCGAAGTCCGGGTAGGCGCGGTCCTTGGCCGAGACGATCCGCCCGCCGGCGGCCGGCGGCCAGTCGATCGCGAAGGCCGGGTCGTCGAAGCGGACGCCGCGCCCGGCGGCGGGGACGAACTCGTGGCCCATCAGGTAGGTCACCTCGCAGCCGTCGGCGAGGGTCTGGAAGCCGTGGGCCAGGCCGGCCGGGAGGTAGAACATGCGGTCGTTGGCCTCGGTCAGCTCGACGCCGTGCCAGGCGCGGTAGGTCGGCGAGTCGGGGCGCAGGTCGACGGCGACGTCGAAGATGCGCCCGCGCGAGCAGCGCACGAGCTTGGGCTCGCCGTCGGGGTCGGCCTGGTAGTGCATGCCGCGCAGCGTTCCCGCCCGGGCGTTGTAGGAGGCGTTGGCCTGGACGACGTCGCCGCACAGGCCGTGCGCCCGGAACTCGGCGGCGTCGAAGGTGCGGGCGAACCAGCCGCGGTCGTCCTCGATGCGCTCGAGCTCGATCACCCAGGCTCCGGGCAGAGGCGCCGGGTGGAACTTCACGGGTGGAGCCGCAGGTCCGGCGTGCGCGCCGCGAACTGGCCGCCCCAGTCGCGGATGTAGGCGAGCTGGCCGATGATCTCGTCCTTGAGGTTCCACGGCAGGATCAGGACGACGTCGGGCTTGTCGTCCTTGATCTGGTCGGGCGAGCGGATCGGGATGCGGCTGCCCGGAAGGTAGTGGCCCTGCTTGTGGGGGTTCAGATCGCAGGTGTAGTCGACCATCTCCGGGCCGATGCCGCAGTAGTTGAGCAGCGTGTTGCCCTTGGCCGGTGCGCCGTAGCCGACGACCCGCTGGCCGGCGCGCTTGCGGTCGATCAGGAAGGAGAGGATGTCGAGCTTGTCGGCGGCGACCCGCCGGCCGTAGGCGGCGTAGGTCGCGAGGTCCTCGAAGCCGGCGCGCGTCTCGAGGGCGAGGAGCTCGGTCGTGCGCTCGGTGTCCGGCTTGGTCGCGTCGCCGTCGTGGGCGCCGTAGATGCGCAGGCTGCCACCGTGGGTGGGGAGACGCTCGACGTCGAACAGGCGCAGCCCGTGGGCGCGGAAGACCTCGCGGACGGTGCGGAAGCTGAAGTAGGAGAAGTGCTCGTGGTAGATCGTGTCCCACTGGTTCTGCTCGACGAGGCTCAGCAGGTGGGGGAACTCCATCGTGAGCACGCCGTCCGGCTTGAGCAGGATCTTCATCCCGGCGACGAAGTCGTTGAGGTCGGGGACGTGGGCGAGGACGTTGTTGCCGAGCAGCAGATCGGCGGCATCGGTCGGGGGCCAGGCGCCGGGCCGAGGCGGCGCCGAAGAACTCGACCTGGGTGGGGATGCCCTTCTCGATCGCGCGCTCGGCCACGTTGGCCGCCGGCTCGATCCCGAGCACGGGGACGCCGCGCTCGTGGAAGTACTGGAGCAGGTAGCCGTCGTTGGAGGCGAGCTCGACGACCTGGCTGCCCTGCGTCGAGGCCGAAGCGGTCGACCATCTGCTCGACGTAGGCCCGGCAGTGCTCGAGCCAGCTCGTCGAGTAGGACGAGAAGTAGGCGTAGTCGCTGAAGATCCCCTCCGGCGTCTCGAACTGCTCGAGCTGGACGAGCAGGCAGCCGGAGCACACGTAGGCGCGCAGGGGATAGGTCGGCTCCATCGCCGTGAGCCGGTCGGGCGCGACGTAGCTGTTGGCCAGCGGCGTCATCCCCAGATCGGCGAACACCTGCTCGAGCGGTCGGGCGCAGAAGCGGCACGTGGGCGCGGGCATTCCGGGCGACCCTAGACCATCGGCGGTGGGGTCGCCGGTGGGGGATCGCTGGGCACGGGAGCCATCGCCGCGCCGGCGAGCGCGTCGATCTGGGCGAGGGTGACCGCCCGCATATCCGCCTCGTCGGCGAAGGCCCGGTGCCAGTCGGCGATGCTGGCCAGGGCGTCGTCGAGGCCGACCACCGGGCGCCAGCCGAGGCGCCGGCGGGCGCGGGAGGAGTCGAGCTTGAGGTAGCGCGCCTCGTGCGGATGGGGCCCGTCGTCGGTGACCCAGCGCAGCTCGCCCGGCCAGCGGGCGGCCAGCCGGTCGACGACCTCGCTGACCGGGCAGGCGTCATCCTCGGGCGGCCCGAAGTTCCACGGCCCGGCGTGCTCGGGGTGCTCCCACAGGGCCTCGGCGAGCAGGAGGTAGCCGGCCAGGGGGTTGAGCACGTGCTGCCACGGGCGGATCGAGTTGGGGTTGCGCAGGAGCAGCGGTCGGTGGGCGCGGGCGGCGCGGGCGGCGTCGGGAACGAGGCGATCCTCGCCCCAGTCGCCGCCGCCGATCACGTTGCCGGCCCGGGCCGAGGCGACGCGCGTGCCGTCGGGGTCGTCGGCGAAGAACGACCGGCGATAGGCGGCGGTGACGAGCTCCGAGCAGGCCTTCGACGCGGCGTAGGGGTCGTGGCCGCCCATCGGCTCGTCCTCGCGGTAGCCCCACTCCCACTCGCGGTTCTCGTAGCACTTGTCGGTGGTGACGTTGACCACCACGCGGACGGCGGGGTGGCGGCGGACGGCGTCGAGCACGTTGACCGTGCCCATCACGTTGGTCTCGAACGTCTCGCGCGGGGCGGCGAACGACCGCCGGACGAGCGGCTGGGCCGCCATGTGGACGACGATCTCGGGCGCGGCGGCGGCGAGCGCCCAGTCGACGGCGCCCGGGTCGCGGACGTCGCCGTCGAAGCTCGCCATCCCGGCGGCGACGCCGGCCGCCTCGAACAGCGACGGGTCGGTGGGGATGCCGTCGGCGAAGCCCATGACCTCGGCCCCGAGGCGCTGGAGCCAGAGCGAGAGCCAGGCGCCCTTGAATCCGGTGTGGCCGGTCACGAGCACGCGGCGGCCGGCCCAGAACGCCGGGCGCAGGCCGGCCGGACCGGGGGCTACCAGCTCCGCCACGGCGGATCGCCCGAGTCCCAGAGGCGCTCGAGGGTGTTGCGATCGCGGATCGTGTCCATCGGCTGGAAGAAGCCGCGGTGGCGGTAGGAGGACAGCTCGCCGTCGCGGGCCAGGTGGCGGACCGGCTCCTGCTCCCAGACGACGTCGGGGCCCGCGCCGAGGTAGGCGCGGACGCCCTGGTTCAGCACGAAGAAGCCGCCGTTGGTCCAGGCGCCGTCGCCGGCCGGCTTCTCCTGGAAGGAGTGGACACGGTCGCCGTCGATCCCGAGGGCGCCGAACCGGCCGGGTGGCTGGACGGCGGTCACCGTGGCCACGGTGCCCTGCGCCCGGTGGAAGGCGATCAGGGCGGTGATGTCGATGTCGGCCAGGCCGTCGCCGTAGGTGAAGCAGAAGTCGGGATCGTCCTCGACGTAGGGCATGACGCGGGCCAGGCGGCTCGCGGTCTGGGTGTCGGCGCCGGTGTCGACGAGGGTCACCCGCCAGTCCTCGGTCTCCGAGCGATGGACCTCCATCGTCCCGCGGCCGAGGTCGAACGAGACGTCGGAGGTGTGGAGGCCGTAGTTGGCGAAGTACTCCTTGATCAGGTAGCCCTTGTAGCCGAGGCAGATCACGAAGTCGGCGATCCCGTGGGCGGCGTAGATCTTCATCACGTGCCAGAGGATCGGCTTGCCGCCGATCTCGACCATCGGCTTGGGCCGCAGGGCGGTCTCCTCGGCCAGACGTGAACCGAGGCCGCCGGCGAGAATCACCACCTTCACGGCGAGGGAGCATAGCCGGGTAGCGGGGTCTGGCAGACTGCGGCGCCGTGCCCTCTGCCCCGGTCCACCCGATCCCGCCGCGGGGCCTGAAGGTGGGGCTGTTCGACACGACGAGCGCCGTCGCTCCGCTGCGGGCGGAGATCGCCGCGGCGGTGGCCCGGGTGATCGACAGCGGCCAGTTCATCCTCGGCCCGGAGGTCGCGGCCTTCGAGCGGGAGTTCGCCGCCTTCTGCGGGGTGGGCCACGCGGTGGGGGTGGCCAACGGGACGGAGGCGATCACGATCGCGCTGCGGGCGCTGGGGGTGGGTCCGGGCGACGAGGTCGTGGTGCCGTCGTTCACCTTCTACGCGTCGGCCGAGGCGATCCCGCCGACGGGGGCGCGGGCCGTCTTCTGCGACATCGACCCGGTGACCTGCTGCGTGACGGCGGAGACGGTCGCGGCGGCGTTGACGCCGCGGACGAAGGCGGTGATCGCCGTCCACCTGTTCGGGAACGTGGCGCCGGTCGCCGAGATCGAGGCGCTCGGCGTCCCGGTGCTCGAGGACGCGGCCCAGGCGGCCGGGTCGGTCGCGGCCGATGGCCGCCGGCCGGGGGCGCTCGGGCGGGCGGGGACGTTCTCGTTCTTCCCGTCGAAGAACCTCGGCGGCTTCGGCGACGGGGGGGCGATCGTCACCGACGACGCCGAGGTCGCCGACCGGGCGCGGATGCTCCGCTTCCACGGGTCGTGGGACAAGGTGACCTACGAGGAGGTGGGCTACAACTCGCGCCTGGACGAGCTCCAGGCGGCGGTCCTGCGGGTCGAGCTGCCGCACGTCGACGCCTGGGGCGACGGGCGGCGGGCCGCGGCCGGGCACTACACGGCGGCCGGGCTGGGCGAGCTCGTGCGGCTGCCGACGCCGGTCGGCGGGTCGCGGCCGGCGTGGCACCTGTACGTCGTCCACAGTCCCGAGGCCGACGCGTTGGCCGACCGGTTGACGCAGGCCGGCATCGGCTGCCGGCCGTACTACCGCACGCCGATCCACCGCCAGCCGGCGTTCGCCGACCCGGTGGAGCTGCCGGCGACCGACGCGGCGGCGCGGACGCACCTGGCCATCCCGATGAGCCCGGTCCTGGGGCGGGCGGCGGCGGACGCGGTGGTGGCAGCGGCGCGCGGCTGATGGGCGCGGCGCGCAACCTGGTCAGCCTGACCGCGGTCGGCAAGGGCTACGCGAGCCGGTCGGTGCTGAGCGAGATCACCGTCGGTGTGGCCGCCGGCGAGCGGATCGGCCTGGTCGGGCGCAATGGCGAGGGCAAGTCGACGCTGCTGGCGCTCATCGCCGGCGCGGAGACGCCCGACGCCGGGGTGATCACGCGCACCGGCGGCCTCGAGCTGGCGCTCCTCGTGCAGGGCGACGAGCTCGACGAGGGGCGGACGATCCGCGAGGAGCTGCTCGGGGGGCGCCCCGGGCACGAGTGGGCGGCCGACGCGGCGCTGCGGGCGGTGTTCGACGGGCTCCTGGGCGGGGTGGAGATGAGCCGGTTCGTCGACGGGGTCGACACGGCGATCGCCGGGTGCTCGGGGGGCGAGCGGCGGCGGATCGCGCTCGCCCGCCACCTGCTGGCCCGGCCGGAGCTGCTCCTCCTCGACGAGCCGACCAACCATCTCGACATCGAGGCGATCGCCTGGCTGGCCGGGCATCTGGCCGGGCGGGCGGGGGCGATGCTCGTCGTCACCCACGACCGGTGGTTCCTCGATGCGGTGTGCACGACGACGTGGGAGGTGGCCGACGAGCGGCTGCACCGCTACGACGGGGGCTACGCGGCCTACGTGCTGGCGCGGGCCGAGCGCGACCGCCAGGAGGCGGCGCGGGGCGACCGTCGGCGCCAGCTGCTGCGCAAGGAGCTGGCCTGGCTGCGCCGGGGGCCGCCGGCCCGGACGGCGAAGCCGAAGTTCCGAATCGAGGCGGCCAACGCGCTGATCGCCGACGAGCCGCAGGTGCGCGACCGCAGCGAGCTCCTGCGGTTCGCGGGCCGGCGCCTGGGCGGCAAGGTGCTCGAGGCGGTCGACGTGTCGCTCGCCTACGGCGCGAACGAGGTCGTCCGGCGGGTCACGTGGCGGTTGGGGCCGGGAGATCGCGTGGCGCTGGTCGGGGCCAACGGGTCGGGCAAGACCAGCGTGCTGCGGCTGCTGGCCGGCGAGGTCGAGCCGACCGGCGGCGTGGTCGAGCGGGGGGCGACGGTCCGCCTGGCCCACCTCTCCCAGGACACGGCGGAGATCCCGGGCGAGCTGCGGGTGCTCGAGTCGCTGGAGGCGGTCCACCGGCACGCCGTGCTCAGCGACGGCCAGGAGCTGACGGCGGGGACCCTGTGCGAGCGTTTCGGCTTCCGCGGCGACCGGGCGCGCACGCTGGTGCGCGAACTGTCGGGCGGCGAGCGGCGGCGTCTCCAGCTGATGCGCCTGCTGATGGACTCGCCGAACGTCCTGCTGCTCGACGAGCCGACCAACGACCTCGACATCGACACGCTGACCGGGCTCGAGGACCTCCTCGACGGCTGGCCGGGGACGCTGGTCGTGGTCAGCCACGACCGCTACTTCGTCGAGCGGGTCTGCGACGACGTGTTCGCGCTGAACGGCGACGGGGGGCTGCGCCACCTGCCGGGCGGGGTGGCCGAGTACCTCGAGGCCGCCCGGGTGGTCCCCGTCGCGGCGTCGGCGCCCGGGGGGGCACCGACGCCGGCGGTCGCGGCCGGGGCGGTGGTCCGGGCGGCGCGCAAGGAGGTGGCGCGGCTCGAGCGGCGGCTCGACGCCGTCGCCGGGCGGGCGGCGGCGCTGGCGGCGGAGATGGCGCGGCACGCGACCGACCACGCCCGGCTCGGGGCCCTCCAGGCCGAGCTCGAGGCGCTGGTCGCCGAGCGCGAGCGACTGGAGGCGACGTGGCTCGAGACGGCGGCGACGCTCGACTGAGCTGCCTTTGACCTCAGGAGGCGACCCGAGACCACCGGTGAGCGGCGGTCCAGGCGCCCGCCGGGGCTCCGCGGCGACCCGAGACCACCGGTGCGGCTCAGCGCGCGAGCAGGACGGCGACGAGCACGGCGATGACGACGAGGAGCCCGGCCCCGGCCACGGTCGCCTGCCATTGGCGGCGCCAGAAGTCGGGCCGGGCCCGGTCGCGCGAATGGTGGCCCTCGGGCGGGGTGCCGACCCAGTCGTCGTCGTCGTCCACGTCCGGCTCAGTCCTGCTCGACGATCAGCAGCGTGTTGCCGTCGGGGTCGCGAAACCAGAACATGGGCGGAATCGGCTCACCCATGCGAGCGATCTCGGCGTCGACGTCCACGCCGGCCGCGCCGAGCTCGGCGTGGATCGCGTCGATGTCGTCGGTGGTCAGGCTGATCCCGGTCTGGACGCCGACGGCGTCGCCGTCGCGCGGGGGCGCCAGCGCGATGCCGGTGGGCCCCTCGGGCGGGTAGACCTCGACCCAGCGGTAGCGGTCGCCGAAGGCGACGTCGGTCCGCTTCTCGAAGCCGAGCTGCCCGACGTAGAAGTCGACCGACCGGTCCTGATCGGTCGAGGGAATGATGACCAGGTTGACTCGGCCGATCCGGTCTGCGGTCGCGGTCATTGCCGTCCTCCGTCCTCGTAGCGGTTCACCCGGGGGTCGAGCGATTCTGCCGGCCGTCGGGCCCGACCAGCCACCAGTGGCCGCCGTACTCCTCGGCGTCCTGGCAGTTGATCTGCCCGGCCTGTCGGTCTCCTGCGTAGTAGTACAGCGGATGGCCGGCGTAGGCGAGCTGAAGCTGCCCGCCGGCGCGGCGCGTGAGGCTCAGCCGGGCGCCCTGAAGGCCGGAACCGGCGCGGGGACGGCCCGTGACGATGAGCGGCGGCCAGGCGGCGGCGCAGGCGCCTGTGCACGCGCTCGTACGACCGTGATCGGCAGTGAACAAGTAGAGCGTCCGGCCGGCGCCGTCGACGAGCAGTCGGCCGTAGCCGGCGGCGGTGCGGACGGCGACCGACGGGGCCGGCACCGGCGCGGTGGCCACGGTGGTCCGCGGCGGCGTCGTGACGGTGGCGACCGGCCCGGCGGCGACGGTGGTTCCCGGCGGTGGCGTCGTGACGTTGGCGCTCGGCGCGGCGGCGACGGTGGTTTCCGGCGGCGGCGTCGGGACGGTGGCGCCCGGCGTGGGGGCGACGGTGGCCCCGGGCGGCGTCGCCACGGTCGCGGTCGGGCGGCCGGTCGCCGGCAAGCCCGCGCCGGACCTCGCCGTCGGGCCGCCGCAGGCGGCGATCACGACGACGAGCGCCGTCACGGAGAGGACGCGCCTGATCACCGCTCAAGCATGGCGGCGCGAGCGGGTCGACGCGAGAACAAGACGATGAACAAGCGCTGGCCGCCATCGCCGCGACCGCCGAGGGGACCGGGCCGGTCGCCGCGAGCGCCGCGACCGCCGGTCGCGGACCGGGCCGGTGTCAACGATCGTTTACGCTGTTCCTCCGTCAGCTTGGGCGCCGCTGGAGCCGCAAGACGCCGGGTCCGAAATTGCACCACGTGCCGACCGAAGTCACCGAGCGGACGCACCCTGTGCGGACGTGCCGGTGGAAACCGCGGCAGACGGCGCAAGAAGCTCCGGGCGGGTCGGCGCCGCGCGACCTGCAGGCCATGAGGGGACCATGTCGAGCGACAGTCGATTGACCACCGCACCGGATCACGAGAGTCCGCCGACGGTCACGGACATCCCCGATCACGCCGCCGGCGAGGCGACCGCCGTCGGGGGCGCGCCGCCCGCCGGCGAGCCGCTTACCACCGTGGTGGGAATCCGGGAGCTCGCCCGCAATGTCAGCGGAGTCATCGCCGAGGTCGTGCGTACCGGCCGGCCGGCGATCGTGACCAAGCACGGCGCGCCGTGCGCCGCGATCATCCCGATCGTTCGCCGGAGCGACCCGACGCTGGCCGCAGCCCCGGAGATCCCCGACGACATGGCCGCCTGCGCCGCAGGCCCCGGACGGATGGGCTCCGACAGCGAGGTGCTCGCCGAGCTCGCCCGGCTGGCCGAGGCGCTCGGCCCCCCCGCCCCACCCGGCTGGTCCCCTCCGCCGGCGGACGTGCTTCCCACCTCGCTCCCCTGAGCCGGCCCGGCCCGGACGGGGCGGGGCCGAATCGACCGGGCGGCGGCGCGTGCCGCACGCGCCGACGCGCAGCCGGTCCGAGCGGCCTCAGGGCGCGGTCGGCCGCGTGCAGCCAGCGCGTGAGGGCGTGGGGCGCCCGGCGACGACCGCAGCCGGCCCGAGCGTCCTCAGGCGCGGTCGGCGGCGTGCAGCCAGCGCGTGAGGGCGTGGCGGCCGGCGACGGTCACGGCACCGTCGGCCGTGATCCAGTCGTGCGCCCGCAGCTCGCCGAACAGGCCGATCGCGTCGATCGGGCCCGGGCCGTGGCCGTGCGTCGAGAGCGAGTCGCTCCCCGCCTCGACGCTCCAGCGGCCGGAGTCGAGCGCCGCCAGCGCCAGGCCCTGCTCGGAGCTCGGCGTGTCGAGAGGGTGCGGTCGGGCGCCGCCCAGTGGGTCGGTGCTCCGCTCCGGGCCGCTCGACGCCCGCCGGACCGGGACGTCCTCCGCGGCGGGGGCCGCCTCGCCGGTCGTGTGCGTCCCCAGCCACCGAGCCGCCCCGTCCAGCCACTGCTGCGCCCGCGCCGGCTCGACGCCGACCGCCTGGGCGATCGCCTCGACGTTGCCCTGCGCCGCCCGCTCGGCCGACTTGCCGACCTCGCGCAGGATGGACCGGACCGAATCCTCGAAGTTCTCTTGGCTCATGCCCTGATGATCGCAGACCCGTCCGCTCGCCCCGGCTACTCGCCGCCGAGCCCCGAGTCGACGTAGGCCTGGGCCACTCGCTTCGGCGCCCGGGCCAGCCACGCCTCGACGATCACCTCGCGCAGGTCGGCCTCGCCGATCTCCTCCAGCAACACCAGGATCGCCGGGTAGCCGTCGAAGTGGGGGATGGTGAAGAACACGCCCGACGCGTCGGCCAGGAGGGCCTCCTTGGCCCCCAGGTGCTCGACCCGCGCCCCGAGGATCGGCCCCTGCGGCGCGTCGCCACCGAGCGCCCGGAGGTCGGTTCCCCGCAGCGGCCGGTCCCAGACAAAGAGCTTGTCGCGCACCCGCCACGCCGGGCGTCCGTGATTGGGCCGCTCGGTCGTCTCCGGCAACCCCAGCGCGATCCGCCGCACGTCCTCCCAGCTGGCCACCCGCGCAGCCTAGGCCCGGCGGCCGCTCAGCCGCCCAGCCGGGGATCCTCGGGGTCGACCGCACCCCGCCGTCCCCGGACGAACCGCCGCCGGCCGGCCGGCCGCAGCGCCCGCTCGCGCACGGCGATCTCCTGGAGCTGGAGCTCGAGCGCGTCGCTCACCGGCGGCATCTCCGGCTGCAGGCCGCCACCCCGCGGACCGACCGGCGACCCGAGCTCGCCGGCCACCGGGTAGTCGGCCGGGTGACGCTCGCGGCGGTCGCGCTCGATCTGCCAGGCGAGCTCGTCGCGCGCGCTCTCGACCGGCGGCCCCGGGACGTCAGGCCGCCCGTAGACCGGCTCGGCGGCCGGCACGTAGCCGCCGGCGGCCGCCCGGTAGGTCGACGGATACCGCTCGCGCTGCTCCTGCTCGAGCTGCCAGGCGCGCTCGTCCCCCGCGGCCAGCGGGTCACGCTCGACGGGATACGCCGTCGGGCGCGGCTCGGCGGCCAGACGGGCCTCGACGTGCTCGCGGATCGCCTCGCCCTCGGCGATCAGCTGCCGCTCCTCGCGCGGGCGGCGGCCCCGGTCGGCGACCTCGGCTTCGGCTCGCGGCTCGGCGGCGGCCGCCGGGTGCCGGGCGGCCAACGGCCGGCGGCCGCGCCCGGGTCGCAGGCGGGGTAGAGCGACGACGACGGCCACGGCGAGAAGCACGGCGATCACGACGACGGCGAGGAGCAGGGCGGACATCTGGCACCTCCTGGGCGTAGATGCATCGGGGTCTGGACTGGGCTTACCCAGATCCCGCCCGGCCACCCCCGATTCGACGGACGTCCGACTCAGCCGCGCGCCCGCCGCCAGTCGGCGAGCGCCCGCAGCGGCGCCGTCAGCCTCCAGCTGCGCCCGTTGTAAACCGTGTCGAGCTCCGCCCGCAGGCGGATCAGCTCCCGTCGGTGGGCGCTCGCGTCCTGGCGGATCGCCGCCCACTCCCGCGGCTCGCCGGCCTGCGGCCGCTCGAGCTCGGCGAGCGTCGGCGGCGGCGCGCCCGCCGCCCCGCCCGACCGCTTGCGCATGACCACGGCGCTCTGCCCGTAGAGCGGCGGCGCCCCGTCCTGGCGCCCGACCCGGAAGTCGACGATCTCGAACAGCCGCCCCCAGCGGGCCTCGATCCACCAGCGCGAATGGAGCACCAGCGGCCCGCCGGTGTCCCAGCTCGCGTACGGGTAGAGCACGTTCATCCCGATGATCTCCTCCGACACCGGCTCGTCGACGAAGCTGTCGTGACCAGGGCCGAACACGGTGGCGATCAACGTCCCGCCCGGCTTCAACAGGCGATCCAGCTCCAAAAGCCAAGCACTCCAGCTCTCGGTCAGGTGGGTGAAGACGGAGAAGGCCCAGATCAGGTCGAACTGTCCGCCCGGGAGGTCCAGCGGCGGCCGCGCCCCGTTGGTCAGGAGGTGGAGCCCCGGGGCGTCGGCGCCCAGCCAGGCGATGCTCGGCCGGTCGATGTCGCAGCCCCAGAACTCGCAGTCGGGCTCGGACGCCGCCGCCGGGCGCAGGATCCGCCCGACGCCGCAGCCGAAGTCGAGTGCTCGGCGGCCGGCCAGCTCACCGCCGTAGAGCGAGCTGACGAGCTCCCACTGCTCGGCCCCCCGCTCGGTGAAGACGTCGGCCGGGCGCTCGTCGCCGACCACCCAGCCGACCCGGCGCATCAGCGGCCGCGGCGGCAGGCCGGTCATCGCCACCGCTCGAGCAGGTCGGCGTCGGCGACCCGGCCGACCACCCGGGCCGGCACCCCGCGCACCAGCGCCCGGGCCGGGACGTCGCGGGTCACCACGGCCCCGGCGGCGACGAACGCCTCCTCGCCGACCTCGACTCCCGGCGTCAGCACGGCCGCGCCGCCGATCCGGCACGCCCGGCGGAGCGTCGCCCCCCGCAGCGGACAGCCGGCGTCGTGGCGGGCCATCGTGTCGTCGTTGGTCGTGCACGCCCCCGGCCCGACGAAGACGTCGTCCTCGACGACCGACCCGGCGGTGATGTAGACGCCGGTCTGGATCCGCACCCGGGCGCCGACCGTGACGTCGTTGTCGAGCACGCTCCCCCGCCCGACCACGCTGCCGCGGCCGACCGTCGTGCGCTCGCGCACGTAGGACTGGTCGCCGAGGATCGCCTCGTCGGCGATCGCCGCCCCGGCGAACACCACCGCCCCGGCACAGACGGTGACCCGCCGGCCGAGGCGCAGCCCGGCGACCGCCCGACCCGACGCGCTCGAGTGACCGGCCAGCCGCGGGCGCTTGCCGAGCACGGCACCGTCCTCGATCACGCAGCCGTCGCCGATCACCGTCCCCTCGTGGACGGTCACGTGGGCGCCGAAGCTGACCGCGTCGCCGATCTCGACCCCGTCGCCCAGGTGGAGCCCCGGTCCGCGGTCGTCGGCGCGCAGGCTCATCGCCGCGAGGCGGCCAGCGCCGCCTGCAGACCCGCGAGCACGCGCACCACCCGCAGCCCCGATTCGCCGTCGGACACCGGCCGGCGGCCGTTGCGGACGCAGTCGACGAAGTGCTCGCACTCCAGCCGCAGCGGCTCGGTGTTGGCGATCCGCGGGCTCGTGACGTCGCCCGACCGGGTGATGTACTCGCCGTAGCTCTCCGCCTTCTCGTCGAAGCCCTTGTCGTAGATCGTCAGCTTCCGCTCGAAGGCCATGTCGTCGAAGGTCGCCATCCGCCGCGACCCGACGACCGTGAACCGCCGCTCCTTGTGCGGGTCGAGCCAGCTCAGGTGCATATGGGCCGCCAGGCCGGACGGGAAGCGCAGGAAGGCGAAGACGACGTCCTCGATCCCGTCGCGCATGTACGCCTCGCCGCGGGCGTCCACCTCGTAGGGCTCCTCGCCCGCCAGGTGCAGGAGCACCGACACGTCGTGGGCCCCGAGGCTCCACAGCGCGTTCTCGTCGACGCGCAGCTGGCCCAGGTTGAGCCGGTTGGAGTAGATGTAGTGGATCTGGCCGAGCTCGCCGTCGTCGGCCAGCTGCTTGAGCTTGCGCACGCCCGGGTGGTATTCGAGCAGGTGGCCGACCATGACGATCCGGCCCGCCGCCGCTCGCCGCCGCGACCACGCGCTCGGCGTCGGCCACCGACTGGGCCAGCGGCTTCTCGACGAAGCAGTGCTTGCCCGCCTCGAGCACCCGCACGGCCAGGTCGGCGTGGCTGGCGACCGGCGTGGCCAGGACGACCGCGTCGAGCGTCGGGTCGGCCAGCACCTCGTCGAGCGACCCCGTGAACCGGGCGCGGCGGAACGCCGGCCCCAGCCGCTCGCGGACGGCCGCGTCGGCGTCGCAGCACCAGCGCAGCTCGCACCCGGCCAGCCCGTCGAGGTTGCGGGCCAGGTTCGGACCCCAGTAGCCGAGGCCGACCACGGCGACCGACACCGCCCCCGACTGCGCCCGCCTCACAACCGCTGGACGTTGGCGACGTCCCGGGCGCGGGTCACGCCGCGCAGGTCGATCAGGCACGGCACCCGCTCGGCCAGGGCGTCATAGTCGATCTCCCGGTGGGCGGTCACGACCATCGCCAGGGCGGCCCCGTCGAGCGCCTCGTCGAGCCCGACCGACCGCAAACCGAAGTCGGGCAGGGCCTCGACGTGGGGGTCGTGGTAGACGAGGTCGGCTCCCAGGCCCCGCAGCAGGGCGATCATCTTCAGGGCCGGCGACTCCCGGACGTCGGCCACCCCCGGCTTGTAGCTGACGCCGAGCACGGCGATCCGGGTCCCTCGGACGGCCAGGCCGTGGTCGTTGAGCGCCCGCTCGACCTTGCTCACGCAGTGGTACGGCATCTGCTGGTTGATCTTCCCGGCCAGCTCGATGAACTCCGTCGACATGTCGAACTCCCGCGCCCGCCACGACAGGTAGAACGGGTCGACCGGCAGGCAGTGCCCGCCCATCCCCGGACCCGGCTCGAAGCGCATGAAGCCGTACGGCTTGGTCGCCGCCGCGTCGATCACCTCCCAGATGTCGATCCCCATCCGGTCGGTGAGCAGGGCCAGCTCGTTGACCAGGGCGATGTTCACCGACCGGAAGATGTTCTCCAGCAGCTTGGCCAGCTCGGCCGCCTCCGGCGTCGAGACGCGGACGATCGTGTCGCAGACCACCCCGTACACCGCCTCGGCCCGGTCGGCGCACGCCTCGGTCAGGCCGCCGACCACCTTCGGCGTCGTGCGCAGGGTGAAGTCGGTTCGTCCCGGGTCGACCCGCTCGGGCGAGAAGGCCAGGTGGAAGTCGCGCCCGGCCTTCAGGCCCGACTCCTCGAGCAGCGGCAGCAGCCGCTCGCGCGTCGTCCCCGGGTAGGAGGTCGACTCGAGCACGATCAGCTGGCCGGCCCGGATCACCCCGGCGAGGCTCCGGCCGGCATCGATCAGCGGCGTCAGCTCCGGCTCCCGGTTGCCGGTCAGCGGGGTCGGCACGCAGATCAGGATCGCGGCGACGGTCGCCAGGCGGTCGTAGCGGGTCGTCGCCTCGATCCGGTCGGCGACCTCGACCAGCTCGGCCGAGTCGACGTCCTCGATGTAGGAGCGCCCGCCGGCGATCGCCTCGATCTTGCGGGGGTCGACATCGACGGCGACGACATCGGCGCCGGCGCGGGCGAAGGCGACGGTCAGGGGCAGGCCGACGTAGCCGAGGCCGATGATGCCGACGCGTGTGCGACCGGTCTCCGGGGCGGGGGCCATGACGCCCGCAGTCTAGATGCCCTCACCTGACGGACGCACGTGCGGCCCGCTGGCCAGCAACTCCGCCACTTTCGCCGGGCGGAGGCGTTTGTGTGGGTAGGTAACGAACATGTCGACGCTCTCGCCCACGACCATGACGGTGCCCGAGCCGGCTCCGCTGCCCCAGGCGGACGTGCTCGGCATTCCGCTCGCCCTGTCGGACTACGAGCAGACGATGGACTGGATCGACGCGATGATCGCCAGCGGCAGCCGCGGCTATCTGACGGCGGCGGCGGTCCACCTGGTCATGGTCGCCCAGGAGGATCCGGACACCCGCGAAGCCGTGCTCGGGGCGACGCTCGCCGTACCCGACGGCCAGCCGCTGGTCTGGGCCCTTCACGCCCTCGGCCACACCGACGGCACCTCGCGCGTCTACGGACCGGAGCTGATGGCCCGCTACTGCGAGCGGGCGGCGGCGTCCGGCCTGCGGATGTACCTCTACGGCGGGCGCAATCAGGGGGCGCTGGTCGCCCTGGCCCGCAACCTCCGCGACCGCTACCCGGGGATCCGGATCGTCGGCGGCTACGCCCCGCCGTTCACGCCGCCGACGCCGGCCGAGGACGACTGGACCGTCGAGGCGATCAACTCGTCGGGAGCCGACGTGGTCTGGGTCGGGACGGGCCAGCCCAAGCAGGAGAAGTGGATGCTCCGCCTGCGCGAGCGGCTCGACGTGCCGATGCTGATCGGCGTCGGCGCGGCCTTCGACTTCCACGCCGGCCTCGTGCCCCAGGCGCCGGCCTGGATGCAGAGCCTCGGCCTCGAGTGGACCTACCGGCTCGGTCACGAGCCGCGCCGCCTCTGGCGCCGCTACGCGCGTTACAACCCGCGCTTCGTGATCGGCTTCGCCCGCCAGTACGCGGCCCACCGCCTGGCCGCCGGCCACTGACGCGCAGTAGCCTCCGGGGTCGATGAGCTACGACGTCTCGATCGTCGGCCTCGGCCGGGTGGGCCTGCCGTTGGCGCTCTGCTTCGCCGACCGCGGGCTGTCGGTGATCGGGATCGACAACGACCCGCAGCGCCTGGACGCGCTCCGGGCCGGGCGGATGCCCTTCGCGGAGACCGGCACCCAGGAGCTGCTCGACCGCACGACGCTCGACCTGTCCGACCGCGTGGCCGACGCCGCCCAGGCCCGCCACATCGTGATCACCCTGGGGACGCCGTCGTTCTCCCACATCGAGATCGACATGCGCGACATCCGCCAGGCGCTCGACGACCTCCTGCCCGTGCTGCGCCCCGGCCACTCGCTCGTCCTGCGCTCGACGATCGCCCCGGGGACGACGGCCTTCGTCGCCGGCTACCTGCGCAAGCACCGCGGCTTCGAGATCGGGACCGAGGTCTTCGTCGCCCACGCTCCGGAGCGGATCGCGGCCGGCAGGTTCATCGAGGAGATCGACAGCCTGCCGTGCATCATCGGGGGAGTTGGAGCTGGTTCGGGCGAGGCGGCCGGGGACCTGTTTGCCGCCTTCTCGGCCCCGATCGTCCAGACCACCCCGGTCCAGGCCGAGCTGGCGAAGATCTGGACGAACATCCTGCGCTACACGACGTTCGCCCTGCCCAACCTCCTGATGATGGACTGCGAGCAGCACGACGCCAACGTCTTCGAGGTGATCGACCTGATCAACCGCGACTACCCCCGCGGCGGGATCGCCCTCCCCGGCTTCACGGCCGGGACCTGCCTGCGCAAGGACTTCACCTTCTCGGAGGAGCGGTCGGCCGCCCCGGGCATGCTCCTGGCGGTCTCCCGCGTCAACGAGTCGGTCCCGTTGTTCCTGATCGGCGGCGCCAAGCGCCGGTTGGGGAGCCTCGAGGGTCGGAAGGTCGCCGTGCTCGGCCTGGCCTTCAAGGCCGACACCGACGACGAGCGGGACTCGCTCTCGCACAAGCTCATCCGCCTGCTCGAGCGCGAACTGGCCGACGTCACCGTCCACGACCCGCTGGTCGACACGCCGACGGCGGCGCTCGCCCCGGCGCTCGACGGGGCCGACGCGGTGATCGTCGCCACCAACCACAGCGTCTTCCGCACGCCGGAGACGCTGCTGGCCATCCCGGCCTCGGCGCTCGTGATCGATCCCTGGAACTGCTGGGGAGCCGGTCAGGTGTTCGCCTACGGCGCCGAGCTGCGGGAGCTGCTCGGGGCCTTGGCGGCGGTGCAGCCGGAGACGGCGGCCGGGGTGCGGGGGAGCAGGCAGGCGGCGTGAGCCGCGTGCTGGTGACGGGCGGGGCCGGGATGATCGGCTCGGCGATCGTCCGGCGCCTGCTCGGCGACCCCGACTACGAGGTCCGGGTCTCCGACCAGCGCGAGCCGCCGCTGTGGATGCGCGAGGGCTGCGAGGTCCACACGGGCGACCTGCGCCTGCTCGGCGAGGCCCGCCTGGCCGTGGCCGGCTGCGCCCAGGTCATCCACTGCGCGGCGATCGTCGGTGGGATCGCGAACTTCCACCGCCTGCCCTACACGTTGACCGAGGTCAACAACGCGCTGTACAACGCCGTCATCCGGGCCGCCCTCGACGAGGCGGTCGACCGCTTCGTCTACATCTCCTCGTCGATGGTCTTCGAGCGGGCCGAGGTCTACCCGACGCCGGAGGACTACCTCCCCGACTGTCCGGTTCCGGTCTCGGCCTACGGCTTCTCCAAGCTGACCGGCGAGGTCTACTGCCGGGCGGCCCACGCCGAGCATGGCCTGCCGTTCACCATCTGCCGCCCGTTCAACGCCTACGGGCCGGGCGAGGTCCCGACCGACGAGCCCGGCATCGCCCACGCCGTGCCCGACCTCATCCGCAAGGTCCAGGCCGGCCAGCGGCCGCTGCAGATCTTCGGGTCGGGCGAGCAGACGCGGACGCTGACCCACGTCGACGACATCGCCGCCGGTGTGGTGGCGGCGATGGCAGCGCCGGCCGGACTGAACGAGGACTTCAACATCTCGGCGGCCGACGAGCTGACCGTGGCCGAGATCGCCCGGATCATCTGGGAGGAGTGCGGCGCCGACCCGAGCGAGTTCGCGCTCGAGCACCTCCCGAGCTTCGCCGTCGATGTCCAGCGGCGCTGGCCGTCGGTCGAGAAGGCTCGCCGCCTGCTCGGCTGGGAGGCGGCCGTCGAGCTGCGCGCCGGGATCCGGGCGACGGCCCGGTGGCTGGCCGACCGGCCGGCCGCGGTGGCCGCGGGCGACTGACGCGGGGCGGCGGCGGGCGGTGGCGGCGGCCCGGGCGGCGGCGGCCTCGGCCGCGGGCGGCGGCGACGGCGGCCTGGCGGCGGCCGACTGACGCGGCGGCGGGCGGTGGCGGCGATCCCGGACGGCGAGGTCAGGCCAGTGGCTTCTCCTGGATCGTGCCCCGCCCGCACACGCTGGTCGGCGGGCTGACGGCGCCGGTCCGCGAGCCGCCGGACGGAGCGGTGAAGGTGACCTGCACCCGGTGGGCGACCGGCTCGCACGGACCGCTGGCCGGCTCGCCGCCGCTGGGGACATCCGGTGAGAACTGCATGCTCGACCGGACGGTGTGACCGGCGGCGATGGTCACCGCCTTCGAGGCCCCGAGCTTGACCACGTGGGTCGGGAGGCCGTGGCCGTTGGCCGCCACCAGCCTGAGCCGAGGATGGTTGCCCATCCGGCACGCGGCGCCGCCGCGGTTCTTGACCGCGAGCGTGTAGCCGATGTGGCCGGCGGCGCCGCTCCCCGGGGTCAGGGTCATCCTGACCGAGAGCCGGGCCGCGACGCAGGCGGCGACCGTCGCCCCGGTGGCGGTGGCCGCCGGCGTCGCCAGGACGGCGCCGGGGACGGCGGCCGCGATGGCGGCCGCCAGCAGCGGCCGGGTGAGCCGTGGCCGCCGGCTCATCGGCCGCGTCCGGGCCGGGCACGGGGACGGGCCCGGGGAAGGGAGCGGGGCGGGCGGTCGTCTCATCGGTCACTCCTTGCTCGTTTGACGCTGAGCACAAATCTGACCGAGAGCGGGCCGGATCGCAATACTGCCGCGATGCCCGACCGCGGCATCCTGCCCCTCCTGACCGAGGCCCTCGGCGCCGCACCGTCGCGGTGCGCCTATGCCGAGGCGCGCCACGTGGCCACCGACACCGAGGGCGTCCTCGTCCGCAACGGCCATGTCGAGCAGGTGGACCGGGAGACGGTCGCCGGCATCGGCGTGCGGGTTCGCGTCGGCGGCGGCTGGGGCTTCGCCGCCACGCGCGAGGAGACCGCCGCCGGCATCGAGGACGCGCTGGCCCGGGCGCTGGCCATCGCCGAGAGCCAGCCGGTCGGCCCGGCCGGGCGGCTGGCCGACGTCGAGCCGGCCCGGGGGCATTGGTCGGGCAGCTACACGCAGGACCCCTTCGCCGTCTCGCTCGAGGACAAGGTCGAGCTCCTGTCGGCGGCCGAGGCGGCGCTTCGCGGGGACCCGCGGATCGTGCGCCGCGACGCCGAGGCCGACGCCCGGCGGGTCCGGACGACCTTCGCCTCGACGGGCGGCGCCGCGTGCACCCAGGAGCGCGTCGAGTGCGGCGCGTCGATCTCGGTGGTCGCCGTCGACGGCGCCGAGCTCCAGGTCCGGTCCTACCCCGGCCACGGCGGGTCGGCCGCCGGCCGCGGCTGGGAGCACGTGCTCGAGCTCGACCTCGTCGGCCAGGCGCCGCGGGTGGCCGCCGAGGCGATCGAGCTGCTCGGCGCCCCGCCGTGCCCGGCCGGCCGGGCGACCCTGATCCTCGATGGGGACCAGCTCGCCCTCCAGATCCACGAGTCGATCGGCCACGCCCTGGAGCTCGACCGGATGCTCCTCGGCGAGGCGGCCTATGCCGGAACGAGCTGGGTCTCCGCCGGCGACCTCGGCCGGCTGCGGTATGGATCCGAGCACCTGCACATCACCGCCGACGCGACGCTGCCCGGCGGCCTGGGCTCGTTCGGCTGGGACGACGAGGGCGTCGCCGCGGCGCGGACGCCGCTGATCGAGGCCGGCGTCCTGCGCGCCGCCCTGTCCGACCGCCAGTCGGCGGCGGCGATCGGCCTGGCGCGGTCGGGCGGCTGCGCCCGGGCCGACGGCTTCGCCCGCCAGCCGATCGTCCGGATGACCAACGTGTCGATCGAGCCGGGCGCCGCCGGCAGCCTCGCCGACCTGATCGCCGCGACCGACGACGGCCTCTACCTGGAGACGAACCGCTCCTGGTCGATCGACGACCGCCGGCTCCAGTTCCAGTTCGCCACCGAGGTGGCCCGCGAGATCCGCGGCGGCAAGCTCGGCCGGCTGCTGCGCAACCCGTCCTACGCCGGCGTGACGCCGCGCTTCTGGCGCGGCCTCGACGCCGTCTGCTCGCCGGCGGAGTGGCGCCTCTGGGGGGTCGGCAACTGCGGCAAGGGCGAGCCCGGACAGGCGATGAGGGTCTCCCACGGCGTCGCTCCCGCCCGCTTCCGCGACGTCGAGGTCGGCGTGGCGTGAGCCGGGAGCGTCCGCTGGAGACCGCCGCGCGCGCCCTCGGCCTGGCCGGGCCCGACACGCAGGTGACCGTCCTGCGCGAGCGGTCGCTCCTGTCGCGCTTCGCCTGCTCGGCACCGACGCAGGCGACGGCGGTCGACGACACGACGGTCGAGATCGTCTGCCTGCGCGACGGCCGGGCGGCGAAGGCGACGACCAACCGCCTCGACGACGACGCCCTCCGGGCGACGGCGGCGGCCGCCGAGGCCGCCTGGTGGGCGTCCGCCGGCGCGACGACGGGCCCCCACCCCGGGCTCGCCCCGCCCGCCGACGGGGACGACGGGACCGATGGGATCGACGGGTACGACGCCGAGACGGCGGCGCTCGACCCGGCGCGCGCCGGGGCGGTCCTGCAGACGGCCTTTGGCGTCGCCGCCGAGCGCGGCCTCACCGCGTTCGGCGTCTGGAGCGTCGGCGAGGTCGAGACCGCGATCGCCGCGACCACCGGCCTGCGCCGCGCCGAACGGGTGACCGACGCGTTCCTGAAGGTCGTCTGCCGCGACCGGGACGGCCGCAGCGGTTACGCCGTCGACGCGGCCGCCGCCGCCGGGGCGATCGATCCGGTCGCCGTGGCCCGGCGGGCGGCGTCGAAGGTCTCGGCCGAGCCGTTGGCCGAGCTCGGCCCCGGCCGCTATCCGGTCGTGCTCGAGCCCGAGGCCGTCGGGCTGCTGCTCGAGTTCCTCGGCGAGCTCGCCCACAACGGGCTGGCCCAGGCGGAGGGCCGCGGCGCCCTGTCGGGCCGTCTGGGGACACGTGTCGCCGCCGAGGCGATCGACCTGGCCGACGCCCCGCGCCACGCCGGCACGCTCCGGCGGGCCTTCGATCTCGAGGGCGTCCCGAAGCAGACGGTGCGGCTGATCGACGCCGGGGTGGCGGCCGGCGTGGTCCACGACCGCCGCTCGGCGGCGATCGCCGGCGGCGGCGCCCGGTCGACCGGGCACGCCACCGCGTCTGGCGGCTCGCCGTGGGGCCCGTCGCCGACGAACCTCGTCCTGGGCGGCGGCACGGCGCTCGACGCGGCGGCGCTGGCGGCGCCGATCGAGCGTGGCATCTACGTCACCCGCCTCTGGTACGTCAACCCGGTCCGCGAGAAGGAGACGCTCCTGACCGGGATGACCCGGGACGGCACGTTCCTGATCGAGGATGGCCGCATCAGCCGGCCGCTGCGCGACGTCCGCTTCACCGACTCGGTCCTGCGGCTGCTCGAGGCGACGCGGGAGCTGAGCGCCGGCCGGCGGCTGGTCAGCGAGGGCGAGTTCTACGGCCGCCGCTTCGCCCACGGCGTCCTCTGCCCGGCGCTGCGGGCCGACGGCTTCCGCGTCACCGGCGTGACGACCTAGACGGTCGCCGTCCTTCCGCACGGTGGGCGTAGGAGGTTCCTGCGCGTGCCGCCCGCACACGGCCGCGAGCCCGATGCCGGGCGACGGATGCTCGGCGATAAGCGTCAGGGACTGCGCCAGCGCGCGGCTCCGGCGCCGCCGCCGTCGGCCTGGAAGCGCACGGCCACAACTCGCGCACCGGCGGCCAGGGCGAACGTGACGCAGCCACTGCGGGTCTCGCCGGGGCTGATCTGGTTGTCGAAGTCGCGGTCCATGGTCATGCACCGCCCCCGCGAGGCGGCGGCCACCGAGGCCGCCCCCGAGGACGGCACGACCGAGACGTCTCCGGTCGACGAGCTGTCGTAGATGCCGGGGCCGCCGTTGCGGATCCGCACGAACACGCCGACGGCGCGGGTCCCGGCGAGCAGCGCGGCTCCGGATCCGCGCAGCGGATCGACCATCTCGGTGACCGTGACGGCGAGCGTCGCGCCCCGCGCCTTGACGCGCTGGGTGACCCCGAACGGCCGCCCGGCCGGCGGCTGGGCCGACGGCGGGTGCGCCGCCGCGACGGGGGCCCGGACGGGCGGGGTGCCCGTCGACCCGCAGGCCGTCAGCAACGCAGCCGTCAGGATCAGAGCGACTCGGCTGGCCCCACGCATCCGCGGCACCCTAGCGGCGGTCAGGCGCCGACCAGCCGGCGCAAGCTCACGGCGTTGCGCACGGCGTTGCCGTGGCCATCGTTGTTGAAGTAGGCGAAGACGGTCCTGCCCCCGCCTTCCCACTCCCGCAGGCGATCGGCCCACCAGCTCAGGTCGGCGTCGGAGTAGGAGCCGCCGTAGAGGTGATGGGGGTCGGGCCCGTGGAGGCGGACGTAGACGAACGACGCCGTCGCGCGCAGCACGCACGGCAGGTTCGCCCCGCTCATCACGCAGTAGGCGGCGCCGTGGCGCTCGAGCAGCGCGAAGACCCGCTCGTCGATCCAGCTCGGGTGCCGGAACTCGACGGCCGTGTGGATCCACGCGGGCAGCAGTCCCAGGAAGTAGGCGAGGCGGGCGTCGTCCCGGACGTGGCCGGGGGCGAGCTGCACCAGCAGCACGGCGCGCTTGTCGCCCAGCTCATGCCATCCGGCGGCGATCCGCTCGACCCACCCCTCGGGGGCGTAGAGCCGCTTGGCGTGCGTGAGGCCGCGTGGCGCCTTCACCGAGAAGTGGAAGGCGTCCGGCAGGCGACGGCGCCAGCTGACGAACGCCGCCGGCCTCGGCCAGCGGTAGAAGCTGCTGTTCAGCTCAACCGTCTGGAAGCACCGGGTGTAGTGGCCGAGCCGGTCGCCCGCGGGCGCCCCCGGCGGATACAGGACCTCGCTCCAGTGGTCGTAGCTCCAGCCCGAGGTGCCGATGTGGATCGTCACCGACGACGGCCGACCGGGCTCGCCGGCCTACGGCTTGGGCGCCGGCAGCGTGTGGGCCATCGTCAGGCGCAGGCCTTCGAGCAGGCCGGTCGACGCCTGCCAGCCCAGTTCCTCGCGGGCCCGGGTCACGTCGAGGCAGCTGTGCATCAGCTCGCCCAGGCGCGGGCGCTCGAAGATCGGCGTGAAGTCGCCGGCCCCGGCGAGCTCGCCCATCGCCTCGACGAGGTCGAGGACCGTGCTCGCGCGGCCGGTGCCGATGTTCACGGGCCCGCCGACGTCCCGTCGGGCGGCGGCCGCCAGGTTGGCCTCGACGACATCACCGACGTAGACGTAGTCGCGCGTCTGGCGCCCGTCGCCGTAGACGGTCGGCCGGGTGCCGAGCATCAGCCGGCCGCAGAACATGGCCACCACCCCGGCCTCGCCGAGTGGGTCCTGGCGCGGGCCGTAGACGTTGCCGTAGCGCAGCGTCGCCGTCGACAGGCCGTAGAGCCGCTCATAGAGGCCGCAGTAGCCCTCGGCGGCGAGCTTGCTCTGTCCGTACGCGGCCTCCGGGCGCGCCGGCGCGGTCTCCGGCGTGGGGATGACGTCGGCATCGCCGTAGATCGCCCCGCCGGTCGACGTGTTGATCACCCGCGTCCCGTCGACCCGGCGGGCGGCCTCGAGCACGTTGATCGTCCCCATCACGTTGATCTCGGCGTCCCAGGCCGGCCGCGTCAGCGACTTGCGCACGTCGATCTGGGCGGCCATGTGGAACACGACCTCGGGCTGGGCGGCGTCGAAGACCGCGTCGACGTCGTTCGGGTCGAGGATGTCGATCACTCGCAGCCGGGCGCCCCGCTCGATCGCCTGGTGGAGGTTGGCCTCGCGCCCGGTGGAGAGGTTGTCGATCACGGTGACGTCGGCCCCGGCCCCGACGAGGGCGTCGACGAGGTTCGAGCCGATGAACCCGGCGCCGCCGGTGACGATCGCGCGCACGGTCAGCCGGACCCGCGCCGGGCGCCAAGTCGCGCGTCTGCATGGTGCGGGCGGGTCAAGGCCTCCATCCTACGAGTGATGGCCGCCTCGCGCCCGGGCGAGCCCCGCCTAGCGGATCGCCGCGTAGATCTCGGCCAGCGCCGGGGCGACCACCGCGGGCGAGGCGAGCTCCCGCACGCGGCGAAGCCCCCGCTCGCCGGCCGCCGCGTCGCCGCGCAGCCGGGCGATCGCCGCGGCCAGCGCGGCCGGGTCGCCGGGCGCCACCAGCCCCGCGTCCTCCACGAGCTCGGGCAGCGCCCCGACCCGGGAGGCGACGACCGGCAGGCCGGCGGCCATGGCCTCGGCCGCGGCGAGTCCGAAGGTCTCGCCCGAGCGCGAGGGCACGACGGCCAGGCTCGCGCCCGTCCGCAGCCGGGCGAGCTCCGCATCGCTCACGCGGCCGACGAGGCGCGCGCCGTGGAGGCCGTCGGCGAGCGGCCCGTCGCCGGCCACGACCAGCGGGACCCCGGCCCGCCGGCACGCCTCGACGGCGACGTCGACGCCCTTCTCGGCCGCCAGCCGTCCGACGTACAGGGCGTGCTCGCCGGCCGCCGCCCGGGAGCCCCCGGCGAACGACCGGATCACCGGTGGCAGGACGTAGGTCCGGCGCAGCGGCGCCCCGAGCGCCTCCAGGCGCGCCCGGGCGAACGCGCTGGGCACGACGAAGGCGTCGACCTGAGCGGCCAGACGCCGCTGCCAGAGAGCCAGACCGGCCCCGTAGACCAGCGACTCGACCGCTCCGCCCCGGCAGCGGCGGACCACTCCCGGCAGCGTGTTGCGCCCGTGGCAGCGGCAGCATTCCTCCCCGGCGGTGAAGCAGACGCCGACCGCGCAGACCAGCCGGTACTGGTGGAGGTGCAGGACGACCCGGGCGCCGGCCGCCCGCGCCGCCGCCAGCGCCCGCCAGCCGAAGGCCGGGTTGAGGTTGTGGGCGTGGACGACGCGAGCCCGCGTCCGCCGCACGGCCCGCGCCACCTCGTCCGGGTGGAGGCCTCCCAGCAGGACCCCGGCGGCCGCGGCGCCCTGGCCGATCGCTGCCGAATCCCGCTCCATGATCTCGGCCTCCTCACCCAGATGCTCGCGTACGAGCCAGAGCAGGTCGCGAGCCACCCGCTCCTCGCCGCCGAGGATCCGGTAGCGGTTGTGGAGGAACAGGATCACCGGCCGAGCCTAGACTCTCGACCGGAGATGACCCCCTCCGCCTCGATCATCGTCCCGACCCGCGGACGGCCGGAGTACCTGGCGGTGGCGCTGGCCTCGATCGCCCCGCAGGCGGCCGCCGCGGGCGCCGAGGTGCTCGTCGTCGAGGACGGCCCGCCCGGCCCGAGCGCCGCCGTCGCCGCCGCCCACGGCGCGGTCCACCGGGCGCTGGGCGCCCGGCGGGGGCTGAACGCCGCCCGCAACGCCGGCCTCCAGGCCACCGCGGGCGCCCTCGTCGTCTACGTCGACGACGACGTCGAGGCCTGGCCCGGCTGGCTGGGCGCGCTGCTGGCCGCCGGCCGGGCCGACCCCGGCGTCGACGTGTTCGCCGGTCCGATCCGCGCCCGCTTCGACGGCGCCGCGCCGCCCGGCTGCGGGCGCGAGGGGCCGCCGATCACCGCCCTCGACCTCGGCCCGGTCGACGGGTGGGCGCCGCACGCCTGGGGGGCGAACATGGCGATCCGTCGCCGGGCGTTCGCCGCGGCCGGCGAGTTCGACCCCCGCCGGTCGGGCGGCGGCGACGAGGAGGAGTGGCAGCGTCGCCACGGCGGCCCGATCCGCTACGTCGCCGCCGCCGGAGTCGACCACCGCCGGGTCGGGGCCGACGCCCGCCTGCCCGCCCTGGCCCGGGCGGCCTTCCGCCGGGGCGTCGAGGTCCGCGGTTTCGACGCCGAGACCGCCGCCGCCCCGACGGTGGCCGCCGAGTTGCGCGTCCTCGCCGGGTGCCTCGGGCACGGCGTCCGCCGCCGCTGCCCGAACGGCCTGGTCATGGCCGCCCACAGCACCGGCCGCCTCGCCGCGGCCCTGGCTCCGCGGCCGGCGCCGGCCGAGGACTTCCTCTCCGGGCGCAGCGGCACCGTCGGCGGCCGGCGGGATCTGGGGCGCGAGCTGGTCGACCGGCTGCTCGACCTCGAGCTGCGCCTCGGCGACGGCGTCCGGCCGGGACCGGCCCGCCGGGTGCTGGTGCTGACGGTGGCCCGCCCCGAGCACCGGGCGCTGGTCGCCCGGGCGACGGCCGAGCTCGGACGCTCGCGCCACGCGGTCACGCTGGCCGCCTGCCCGCCGGAAGGGGGCGGCAAGTTCGAGAACGTCAACCGCCTGCTCGCCGCGCATCCCCCCGACGGCTACGACTGGGTCCTCGTCGTCGACGACGACGTCGAGCTGCCGCCTGGCTTCCTCGACCGGTTCCTCGCCCTGGCCGAGCGATTCGACCTGCGCCTGGCCCAGCCGGCTCACCGCCTGCGCTCGCACGCGGCCTGGCGGCTGACGCGCCGGCGGCCGGGGAGCCTCGTGCGCGAGACGCGGTTCGTCGAGATCGGGCCGGTGACCGCGCTCCACCGGGAGACGTTCGCCGTCCTCTTGCCCTTTCCGCCGCTGCGCATGGGCTGGGGGCTCGACGCCCACTGGGCGGCCCTGGCCGCCGGACGCGGCTGGCGGCTGGGGGTGGTCGATGCGACGCCGATCGGCCACCGGGCCGGCGCCGCGGGCGCCGCCTACCCGCGGGCCGAGGCGCTGGCCGAGGCGCGAGCCTTCCTCGCCGGGCGCGCCTACCTGCCGGCGTCCGAGTCGCAGCGGACGCTGGCGGTGCATCGCCGGTGCGGGTAGCCGTCGTCGCCGAGTTCTACCCCCGGGCGGCCGACCCGGTGCTCGGGATCTGGGCCCACCGCCAGGCGCTCGCCGCCCGCGACGCCGGGGCCGAGGTGAGCGTGTTCGTCCTCCATCGGCTCGTGCCGCCGGCCGCCGAGTTCACCGGCCGCCAGCTGCGGCGCCTGCTCGCGCAGCCGGCGGTCGAGCGTCGCGACGGGCTCGTCGTGCGCTACGTGCGCTTCGTCGCCCCCCGCCGCGCCCGCGCCTACGCCCGCTGGGGCGCGTGGGCGGCGCCGGCGCTCGGCCTCGCCCTGCGGCGGGCCGGGCCGTTCGATGTGATCCACGCCCACAACGCGATCCCGGCCGGCGACGCCGTCCTGCGCGGGCGGCCGCGGGCGCCGGTGGTGGTCTCCGTCCACGGCGGCGACGTCCTCTGGACGAGTCGCCGGGCGCCGGGCGGCGAGGCCGCGGTCCGCCGGGCTCTCGGCGGGGCGCGCCTGGTGCTGGCCAACAGCCGCGGGATCGAGCGCCTGGCCCGCGCGCACGGGGCGCGGGAGACGCGGCTGGTCACGCTGGGCACCGACGTCCCCGCCCCCGGGACCCGGGCCTTGGAGCCGTTGGTGGCCACCGTCGGCCATCTGGTCGCCCGCAAGCGCCACGCCGACGTGATCCGGGCGCTCGCCCGGCTGCCCGGCGTGCGCTACCTGGTGATCGGCGACGGGCCCGAGCGGGCGGCGATCGCCGCCCTCGCCGCGGAGCTGGGCGTGGCCGATCGGGTCGAGCTCGCCGGCCAGCTCGACCCGGCCGAGGCGCTGCGGCGGGCGCGGGCGGCCTGGCTGTTCGTGATGCCCTCGATCGACGAGGCCTTCGGCGTCGCCTATATCGAGGCGATGGCCGCCGGCATCCCGGCGATCGCCGCCGCCGGCGAGCCCGGGCCGGCGGAGATCGGCCCCGGGGTGGAGCTCGTCCCCGCCGGCGACCCGGCCGCCCTGGCGGCGACGATCGCCCGCCTGCTCGGTGACCCGGCCGAGCTCGAAGCGCTGGCCGCGGCGGCGCGGACCAACGTGCGCGAGCGGTTCACCTGGGAGCGGTGCGGCGCCCTCACGCTGGCCGCCTACGTCGAGGCGCTCGAACGATGAGGCCGGTCCTGTTCCTGACCGGGCACGTCGCCGCCGGCCGCCGCGGCGCGCTGCGCGAGCTCCACGCCGCCGTCGGGATCGAGCTCGGGCTCTTCGGCGGCCCCGACGCCCACGGCGCTCCGGCGGCCGACCCGCCGGCCGAGGTCCCCCACCGGCGCCTGGCGCAGCGCGACGTGTTCTCGGCGGTGGCCGGCGGCGACTACCGGGCGGTGGTCGCCGGCACCGGCGGCCGCCTCGCCCTGCCGGCGGCGTTCGCCGCCGCCCGCCGGCACGGGGTGCCGTTCGTCTTCTGGGCCGCCCTCTGGCGGGCGCCGCGAACGCCGGCCCATCTGGCCGCCTATCCGCTGATGCTCGAGATCTACCGCTCGGCCGCGGCCGTGGTCACCTACGGCGAGCACGTCAGCGCCTACGTCACCGCCCGGGGCGCTCGCAACGTCCACATCGCCCCCCAGTCGGTCGACAACGACTTCTGGTCGGCCGCCGCCCCGATCGCGCGGGTGCCCGGGCCGCTGCGCGCGCTCTTCGTCGGGCGTCCCGCCCCGGCCAAGGGGTTGGGCGTCCTGCTCGACGCCTGGCGGGCGAGCCGCCTGGCCGACCGCGGCGCGACCCTCACCCTCGTCGGCGGCGGCGCCGACGCGCCGGACGGCGGTCCGCTGCCGGCCGGAGCGGTCGCGGTCGGGCGCCTGGACGCCGCCGCCCTGCGCAACTTCTACGGCGCGGCCGACGTTCTCGTTGTGCCGTCGATCCCCACCCGCGGCTTCCTCGAGCCGTGGGGGCTCGTGGCCAACGAAGCGATGAACCAGGCGACCGCGATCATCTCCACCGATGCCGTCGGCGCCGCCGCCGGCGGCCTCGTCCGCGACGAGCGCAACGGCCTCGTGGTTCCCGCCGGCGATCCCGACGCCCTGGCCGCCGCCCTCGGGCGCCTGGCCGGCGACCTTCCCCTCTGCGCCCGGCTCGGCCGGGCGGCCAGCCGCGACGTCCGCGCCTTCAGCCACCGGGCCTGGGCCGACGGCTTCGCGGCGGCCCTGCGGACCGTCGGGGTCGGCCGCGATCCCCTGCTAGCTTGGCCCGATGCCTAGATCGCTCGCGGCGCGACGGGTCGCGGCCGGGCTCGCCCTCGGCGTGCTCCTCGCCCTGGCCGGGCCGGTCGCCCTCGCCCAGGCCAGTCCGCAGGCGCTGATCCAGGACTGCCTGAAGAACGGTCGGATCGTCGGCCACTACCCGCAGTCGGACTTCACCCAGGCGCTGGCCAACCTGCCGACCGACGTGACCGAGTACAGCGACTGCGAGGGCGTGATCCGCCGCGCCGAGCTCGCGGCGGCCGGCCGCGGGGCCGGCCGGCAGACCTCGGCCGCGCCGACGAACGCGGCCAGCGCGGCCGCGGCCGCCAACCCGCGGACGAACCCGCTCACCTACGCCGCCCCGGCCGAGCAGGCGGCGGTCAGCCAGGCGCGCCGGTCGGGCTCGGCCCAGTTGGACGTCGGCGGCGGCTTCGTGCGCCCGGGGGTCGTCGCCGGGCGGACGTCGTCGATCTTCCGCGACCTGCCGACGTCGCTCCTGATCGCGCTGGCCGCGCTGGCCCTGGTCGCGCTCGCCGTCGGCGGCCGGGCCGCGAGGGACGTTGTCCGGGCACGTCGCTCCGGCGGATAGCGGCCGCCGCGCCGGCCGCCGCGGGCCGGCCGCGCCGATCACGCCGGCCGCACCCGCGGCACCGGCGGCCCCGGCGGGGCCCACCGGTGGCGGCGCCGCGGGTGCCGGCACCGGGCGGGCGCCCGCACCCGCCGCAGCGGCCGCAGCGGCCGCCCCGGCGGCACCGGCGGCCAGGGCCATCGGGGGCGGCGCCGCGGGCGCCGGCACCTGGCTGGCGCCCGCATCCGCCGCACCCGCCGCAGCGGCCGCCCCGGCGGCCCCGGCGGCACCGGCGGCCTGGCCCACCGGTGGCGGCGCCGCGGGCGCCCGCGCCTGGCTGGCGGTGGGGCTCGCCGCCGCGCTGAGCGCGGTCTGCTTCGTGGCCGGCGGCGGCCTCGCGCTCGACCGGACGGTGCCGGTGGAGATCGCGCTGACGCTCGCCGGGGCCGGGCTCGTCCTCGGGGCCCTGGCCATCGACACCCGGGCCCCGATCTATGGGGCGGCGGCCGTCGGCCTGCTGTGCGTCCTGGCCGTCTATACCGCGGCCTCGGTGGTCTGGTCGGTCGCGCCGGATGCGTCGTGGATCGAGGGGAGCCGGACGATGGCCTACGCCTTTGCCTTCATCGGCGCCGTCGCCCTCGTGCGGATCGCGCCCGGCCGATGGGCGAGCGTGCTCGGCGCCGTCATCCTCGCCGGCCTCGCCGTCTCGGCCTACGCCGTGGCCACGCGCGTGTTCCCGGGCGCGCTCAGCCCGCACGAGGTCTACGCCCGCCTGCGCGACCCGTTCGGCTACTGGAACGCCGTCGGCCTGACCGCGGCGCTCGCCGTCCCCCCCTGCCTGTGGCTCGGGGCCCGCCGGGACGGCCACGGCGCCGTCGGGGCGCTGGCCTACCCGGCGCTGATGCTGCTGCTCGTCACGCTGATGCTCGCCTACTCACGCGGCGCCCTGCTGGCGGCGGCGATCGGGTCGGCCTTCTACTTCGCCGCCGTCCCGCTGCGGCTGCGTTCGCTGAGCGTGCTCGTCCTCGGCGGCCTCGGCGCGGCGGCGGTCGTGGTCTGGGCCTTCTCCCGGCCGGCCCTCAGCGTCGACCACGTCGCGCTGGCCGCCCGCGCGCATGACGGCCACCTGCTCGGCCTGCTGCTGGTCGGCGTGGCGGTGCTGGTCGGCGCCGCCGGGCTCGCCGTCCGGTTCGCCGCCTCCCGCTGGCCGCCGGCGCCGGCGCAGCGGCGGCGGGCCGGTGTGGCCGTGCTCGTCGCCCTGGCCCTCGTCCCGGTCGTCGGCGTCGGGCGCCTGGCGCTGAGCGCGCGCGGCCTCGGCGGGTCGGTCAGCCACGCCTGGACGGCGCTGACCGACCCCCACGCGACGACACCGCCCAACGACCCGAGCCGCCTGACCGCGGTGGGCAGCGTCCGGGCCCGGTACTGGAACGACGCCCTGAAGATCGCGCGCGACCACGTCGTCGTCGGCGTCGGGGCCGGCGGCTACCCGACGGCGCGGACCTTCTACCGCAGCGACACGCTCGAGGTGCAGCACGCCCACGGCTACATCGTCGAGACGCTCGCCGACCTCGGGCTGGTCGGGATGGGGCTGAGCCTGCTGCTCGGCGGCGCCTGGAGCGCGGCGGCCATCCGCGCGGCCAACCCGTTCGGCTGGCGGGCCGGCGGGCGGCGGCTCGAGTTCCCGCCCGAGCGGGTCGGGCTCCTGACGATGATCTCCTGCGTGATCGTCTTCGCCTTCCACTCGGCGATCGACTGGACGTGGTTCGTCCCGGGCGACGCGGTGATCGCCCTGCTCCTGGCCGGGTGGGTGGCCGGACGCGGGCCCCACGCGCAGGCGCTCGGCCGCGGCGGACCGCGGCTGGCCACCCTCCGCCGGCGCCCGGCGCGGGCGCTGGCCGGCGCGGCGGCGCTCGTGGTCGCCCTGTGCGTCGCCTGGTCGCAGTGGCAGCCGCTGCGCTCCCAACAGGCGCAGTCGACCGCCTTCGCGGCCCTCGCCCGCGGCGACTATGCGGCGGCCCGGGCCGCGGCGAGCACGGCGGCGGCGCGCGACCCGCTGTCGGTCGAGCCGCTCTTCGACCTGGCGGCGATCGAGACGGCGGCCGGCCGACCGGTGGCGGCACGAGCGGCCCTGGTCCGGGCCGTACGCCTGACCCCGGCGAGCTCGACCGTCTGGGAGCAGTTGGCGGCCTTCGACCTCCAGCAGCGCGGCGATCGGGCCGAGGCGCTGCGCGACCTCGGGCCGGCTCTCTACCTCGACCCGCAGTCGCATGCGGCGATCTCCCAATACCTCGACACGCTGCGCGGTTCGGGCGCCCCGGCGAGCCTGCCGGCGACGACCGCGCCGCCGCCGGCGACGCCGCCTGGTACGACATGAGGATGCGCCGCCTCCTGCCGCTGCTCCTCCTCGCCGCCGCCGGCCTGCCGGCGACAGCCGCCGTGGCCGCCCCGGCACCGCGCGAGTCGACCTTCCAGGACGACAGCCTGCTCGTCTACAACACCCCGACCGGGGTCACGCGCACGCTGAACACCCTCCACGGTCTCGGCGTCAACCGCGTGCGGGTCTCGGTGTTCTGGAGTCTGGTCGCCCCGGCGGCCAAGACGCGGACGCGGCCGAGCTTCGACGCCGCCGACCCGAACGCCTATCCGGCCGGGTCGTGGGACCGCTACGACCGGATCGTCACCTTCGCCGCCGCCGACGGGATCGCGGTCAACTTCAACCTGACCGACCCGGCGCCGCTGTGGGCGACCGGGTCGCCGCCCCGGGCGGACATCGCGCCGACGTTCGAGCCGAGCGCCAAGGAGTTCGGCCTCTTCGTCAAGGCGGTGGCCACGCGCTACAGCGGCAGCTTCATGGCGCCCAAGCCCACCCTCGACCCCCAGCACCCGGGGACCTCGGCGCCGCTGCCGCGGGTCGACTACTGGGCGATCTGGAACGAGCCGAACCAGGCGGGCTGGCTGACGCCGCAGCTGGTCCCCGGCCGCGGTCGGGCGCTGATCGAGCGCTCGCCGACCCTCTACCGCGGCCTCGTCGACGCGGCCTGGTCGGCACTGGCGTCAAGCGGCCACGCCGACGACACGGTCCTGGTCGGCGAGACGGCGCCCAAGGGCCTGACCAGCAAGGGCCTCCCGCGGTGCTCGGCGCTGCAGACGGCGAGCGTCTGCACCGGCTCGCTGAAGCCGCTCCACTTCATCCGCCAGCTGTACTGCCTCGACGACTCATACCGCCCGCTGGCCGGGGCGGCGGCGGCGGCGCGCGGCTGCCCGACGGATGCGGCGGGCACGGCCCGCTTCGCGGCCGACCATCCGGGGCTGTTCGCGGCGACCGGCTGGGCCCACCATCCGTACGAGCTGATCTTTGCCCCGAACCACCAGCCGACCGACCCGGACTTCGTCACCATCGCCAACCTCGGCCGCCTCAGCGACGCGCTCCAGCGGATCCTCGCCGTCTACGGGGAGGACCGTCCCGGCGGGCTGCCGCTCTACCTGACCGAGTTCGGCTACCAGTCGACGCCGCCGAGCCCGATCGGCGTGTCGCTGAGCCGCCAGGCGGCCTACCTCAACCAGTCGGAGTTCATCGCCTACACCAACCCCCACGTGCGGACGCTGTCGCAGTTCCTCCTCCACGACGACAGCCTGCGCCCGGGAGCCAGCGCCCTGGTCCGGGCGGGCGCGAGCTTCCAGACAGGCCTCGAGTTCCACAGCGGCCGCAAGAAGCCGGCGTTCGCGGCCTATCGCCTCCCGGTCTACCTGCCGGCGGTCCGCGTCCAGCGCAACCACCGCCTGCGCGTCTGGGGCTTCGTCCGCCTCCAGGCCTACGGCTCGGTCCAGCACGTCCAGGTCCAGCTCGAGCGTCGCGGCCAGCGGACGTTCCGGACGATCGCCACCGTCCCGACCGACGGTGGCCGGGGCTATCTCGACGTCCGCGTGCGGATCCCGGCGTCCGGCTCGCTGCGGTTGAGCTGGACGCGGGCGCAGCCGCACGAGGTGATCGTCAGCCGGGCCGTCGCGGTCGCGGTGTACTAGGGCGGCGTGGTCGCGGAGCGCCCGGCGGGCGGCGGCCGTAGGCTTTCCGTCATGCGCCCGCTCCCCACCGCCGCCGTCGCCGCCCTCGGCTTCGTGGCCGGCTTCGCGGTGGCCGACGCCACGGGGTCGCGACCGCTCGGCGGAATCGTCCTCGTGCTCGCCGGGATCTGGTGCGCACGGGTCTGGCTGCGTCGCGACGGGCCGCGGACGGCGGCCGGGCTGACCGGAGTGGCCTTCGTCGCCTTCGTCGCCTCCCACGTGCTCGGCCTGGCCATCGGCGCCTGGCCGGCGGTGGTGGTCTCGGCCGCCGTCGTGGCCGCCGTCTGCTGGCGCGTCTCCGACGCCCCGGCCGGAGTCGGAAGCACCGCCGACGCGCTCCCCTGACCCACGCCGCCGCCCTTGACCGCAGGGTCGCCGCCCGCCCATAATCGCCCTGAGGTGGGGTGATCTCGGTGCCTTGAGGGAGGTGCGCGATGGAGAAGGTCAGCCGGCGTTCGTTCATCCATGCGTCGGCGGGTGCGGCCCCGGGAGCCTGCCGGGGTTCCCGTACCTGGGACGCCGCACGACGGCTACGGCACACCAGCCTGACGACGATTTGACATAGGCATACCGGCGGTATCAGAATACCTCCGGTATGCGCCGGCCGCCGGCGCTCCCTGTCCAGCCGCCGAAGGAGTCCCGTGCCCAACCGCGCCGCGCCGCCGAAGATCAAGTTCTACATGTTTCCCGGCTCGAACTCGGTGATGACCGGCCGGCTGATGCTCGACCACAAGGGCCTGACCTACAAGACGGTCAAGCTGATGCCCGGCGCCCACGCCTTCATCATGCTCGGGCTCGGCTTCGAGACGATGGGCGTGCCCGCGCTCAAGGTCGACGGCCGCCGCATCCAGGGGTCGCGGGCGATCTCCCGCGCCCTGGACGAGCTCGTCCCCGAGCGGCCGCTCTTCCCGGCCGACCCCGTCCGCCGGCGGGCCGTCGAGGACGCCGAGCGCTGGGGCGAGGAGTTCCAGAACGCGACGCGACGGATCTTCTACTGCGCGGCCCGCCGCGACCGCAAGGCGTTCGCCAGCGTGATGACCGCCGAGCGGAGCCTGCCGATGCGGGTCATCCTCCGGGCCGGCTCACGGCTGATCATCCGCCTGGCGACCGGCGCCCACCGGGCGTCCGACGCCGCCGGCCGCGAGGACATGGCCCTCCTCGGCGAACGCCTCGACCAGATCGACGCCTGGATCGAGGCCGGGATCCTCGGCGGCGAGGAGCCCAACGCCGCCGACTTCCAGATCGCGCCCAACCTCTCGGCCCTCCTGCTGGCCGAGGACCTCGCCCCGTTCGTGCGGGGCCGGCCGGCCGAGGCGCTGGCCCGGCGGGTCGCCCCCGGCTACGTCGGGCGCGTCGTGGCCGGGACCGCCCCGGCCGACTGGCTCGAGCCGCTCCACGAGCACGCGCGGGCGCGCGCCGCCGCCGCCGGGCCGCCGCCGGCCGGCGGGGGGGGCGACGGCGCCGGCGAGGCCGAGCTCGCCGGTCGGGTGGCTGGACACGGCGGGTGACCCGGCTCAGCCGGACCGAGCGGGCGGCGCTCACGCGCCGCGACCTCCTCGTCGTTGCCGAGCGGCGGTTCTTCGGCGACGGCTACCACGGGACCTCGCTCGACGACGTCGCCGAGGAGGCGGGCTACACGAAGGGGGCGGTGTACTCCGCCTACCAGAGCAAGGCCGGTCTCTTCCTCGCCCTGCTCGACGAGGTCATCGACCGCCGCCTGGACGAGACCCGGAGGCTGCTCGACCGCCACGACACCGGCGAGGCGACGCTCGCCGCCCTGGCCCGCCAGCCGGTCGACCCGCGCAACGTCCGCTTCTCGCTGCTGGCGATCGAGTTCCTCGTCCACGCCGCCCGCGACCCGACACTCCTGGCCGACTACGCCGAGCGCCACCGGCGGCTGCGGTCGAGCCTGGCCGAGCTCGCGCCGCCCTGCGCGGTGCTCGACCCGGCGCGCTGGGCCCAGGTCACGCTCGCCCTGTCCAACGGGCTGGCGCTCGAGTGGCTGATCGACCCCGACGGTGTGCCCGGCGACCTGATGGCCGCCGTCCAGACCGAGCTCGCCCGGCCGGTGGCGGCGTCCTCCCAGTGACCCTCCGGCGGGGCGGCCGGCCCCGGTCAGGCGGCGTGCGGACGCTTGTGCGCCCTGTGGTGCTTGGCGGCGTGCGCCTTGACCGTCGCGACGCGGGCGCCGGCGGCGCCCGCCGGCGCGCCCTGGCACTCGGCGATCGGCGCGACGTAGACCGGGTACATGACCGAGGTCGCGTCGGTCGAGTGCTGCTGGCCGACGAGGTGCCCGATCTCGTGCACCATGACGGTGCAGAACATCGGCCAGTCGAAGGCCTGGCTCTGGTTGAGGGTGATCGCACACTGGGCGTTGGCCCCGGCATTGCCGTAGGCGGAAGCCGGGTTCCACCAGGTGGAGTTGCCGTTGATCGACGGATCCAGCGGCGCCCAACTCACGGCGACGACGCCGCCGCAGGGCGAGACGCCCCAGTACCTGGTCGCGATCAGCTCGGCCTCGATCATCGCCGGCGAGCCGGCGGCGAACCGCCCGACGGTGGCGCTCGACGCCGTCCCCGCCCCGTCCGCCGCCTGGTGCGACGCCGCGGGAGCGCCCGATGCGCCGAGCATGCAGGCCACGGCGGCGAGCACCAGGGCGGCGGCGCGACGGCAGGGACGTAGACCCGAGACGGGCATGGTGGCGACCTCCGACTAGGCGCCACCAACCCTCCTTCGGTAGCCCGGCCTGCCCCCAGCGACGTGGTGGCACCGTGGCGTTGCGTCCCCGCCTTGCGACGGGTTTGCCCTTCTCGGGAAAGCAGCGATCTGTTGACTGGGTACGACACCCATCGACGCCATCCGTCCCCGGCTTGAGCCGTCCGCTTGAGTTGCTCGCGCCCGCCCCGCTACCGCGTCGGCTACGGCCCCGCTGAGCCCTCCGGTGCCGGCGTCAGCCCAGCGGACGGGCGGCGCGCCGGCGGCTCCTGGCGCTCGCCGCCCTCGATCTGGGGCCGCGGGAGGAGCCGGTCCAGCCAGCCGGGCAGCCACCAGTTGGCGTCGCCCAGCACGAGCATGACCGCAGGCACGATGACCGAGCGGACGAGGAGGGCGTCGAGGAGGACGGCGCTGGCCAGGCCGATGCCGAAGAGCTCGATCACCCGCTCGCCGCCGAGCACGAACGCGCCGAAGACCAGGACCATGATCGCCGCCGCCGCGGTGATCGTGCGGCCGGTCGCGGCCAGGCCGTGGGTGATCGCCGCGGCCGTGTTCCGCCGCCGCTGCCACTCCTCGTAGATGCGGCTGACCAGGAACACCTCGTAGTCCATCGAGAGGCCGAACAGGATCGGGAACATCAGCACGGGGACGAATGACTCGATCGGCCCGGCCTTGTCGATCCCCAGCAGCGAAGCCCCCCAGCCGCTCTGGAACACGGCGGTCACCACGCCCAGGGCGGCACCGACCGACAAGAGGTTCATCACGGCGGCGACGAGAGGGATCAGCAGGCTGCGAAAGACCGCCATGAGCAGGAGGAAGCTGAGCAGGACGACGACGCCGATGAACAGCGGCAGCTTGGCGGAGAGGACGTGGCTGAAGTCATCGAAGATCGCCGTGTTGCCGCCGACCAGGATCTCCAGGCCGCTGCCCCGGCTGGCCGCCGGGACGACCTGGTTGCGAACCCGATGGAGCAGGTCGGCGGTCGACGCGTCCTGGGGCGAGCCGCGCGGATAGACGTCGGCGATCGCCACCCCCGGACGCCCGTTGACTCCCGGGAGGATCCTCGGCGGCGTCGTCCCGACGACCCCCGGCGTAGCGGCCACGGCCCGCTCGACGGCGGCAAAGCTCGCCGCCTGGGCCGGGGTCGCGACCTGCGCGATCAACTGGAGGGGACCGTTGTAGCCGGGCCCGAAGCCGCGGGCCAGGAGGTCGTAGGCCTTGCGCGTGGTAGTGCCCGCCGGGTCCGAGCCGGCGTCGGCCGAGCCCAGCCGCATCGACAGGAAGGGGACGGCGATGACGATCATCGCCAGGGCGGCGATCCCGGCCAGCGCCGCCGGATGGCGCTGGATCGTGGCCGACCACCGCGCCCACGCGGCCGACTCGTCGGTGTGCAGGCGCCTGCCCTCGCGCAGCGAGCGCCGGTCCCGGCGGCGCAGGACGAGCCGCCCGAAGAAGGCGAGGAGCGCCGGCAGGAGCGTCAGGGCCGCGACCACCGTGAAGGAGACGGCGACCGCCGCCGCGACCGCCACGCCGTAGAGGAAGCTGACCCCGAGGGCGAACATCCCGAGCATGGCGATGCAGACGATGACCCCGGCGAACAGCACCGCCCGGCCCGAGGTGTCGATCGCCTCGACCGTCGCCTGCTCGCCGGTCAGCCCGCGCAGCCGCGCCTGGCGGTAGCGGGTGACGATGAAGAGCGCGTAGTCGACGCCGACGCCGAGGCCGATCAGCAGGGCCAGCTGGTTGGAGAACGACGCCATGTCGATCACGTGCGAGAGCAGCCCGACGACGGCGATGCCCGTGCCCAGCGACACCCCGGCCGCCAGCAGCGGCAGCGCCATGGCCAGCAGGGACCCGAAGACCAGGAAGAGGACGACGGCCGCGGCGAGGAAGCCGAACACCAGCCCGGTCGAGCCGTTGTTGCGGTTGCCGAACTGGGCGATCTGACCGCCGAGCTCGAACTCGACGCCGTGCCCCGAGGCGGAGGTGACGCGAGCGACGAAGTCCTTGGCCGCCGCCATCGTGAGCTTGTTCGCCTGCACGTCGAAGGTGACGGTGGCGAAGGCGACCTGGCCCGACGGGGAGATCTGGCGAGCGGCGGCCGCCCCGTAGGGCGAGGCCACGGCGGACACGTGGGGCTGCGCGGCCACGGTCGCCAGCAGCGACTCGACCCGGCCCCGCGTCGCTGGGTCGGTGACCCGGCCCGACGCGACGGCGATCACGATCTGATCGCTGTCGCCCGCCGCGCGGGGGACGTTACGCTGGAGCAGGCTGACCGCGTCGAAGCTCTGCGTATGCGGAAGCTTGAAATTGTCGGTGTAGGCACTGCCTACGCCCGACTCGGCCGCGTTGGCCCCGGCCACCGCGACCAGCCAGGCCACGAGCACGATCACGCGATGGTTGAAGCACCACTGGGCGAGCCTTCTCATTCCCGCCAAGGTTACGGAGTCGACCGGCCGCGACGTCTCGCGATCGCCCCGCGGGCCCGCCGTCGCTAGGGCGCGGCGAGAACCGGCGGCGGCGGGTCGTGGTCGAGGAGCTCGGGCGGCAGGGCGCCGTGGCTGCGCAACGCGCACACGCTCTCGAGCAGCTGCTCGTACTGGTCGGTCACCGACTCCCAGGTGTAGACCTTGGCCCGCTCGAGCGCCCGGGCCCGGTACTCCGCGACGAGGTCGGGCGCGTCGAAGCACCGCTCGAGCGCGGCCGTCAGCGACCGCACGCCTTCGCTGCCCGAGAACGTCATCCCGGCGTCGCCGATCGTCTCGACGTTGGGCGGGTGGTCGTTGACGAGGACGCAGTTGCCGGCGGCCAGGGCCTCGAGGATCACCGGATGGGTGCCGCCGACCTCGGTCGGCGCGCAGAACACGTAGGCATGGCGCAGCAGTTCCCAGTAGCCGCGTCCGAAGACATAGCCGGGGAAGAGCGCCCGCGGATCGCCGCGCCGGCGGACCTGGCGGATGTAGTCGCCGGCGTACGGCGCCCCGCCGACCACCACGAGCTTCATCCCCCGGGCCCGGGCGGCCGGGATCCGCGAGAACGCCTCGACCAGCAGATGCGGGTTGTTCTCCGGCTCGAGGCGCCCGACGAAGAGCACGTAGCGCCGCGGTTCGAGCCCGAGCTCCTCGAGCTTGCGGGTGCCCACGTAGCCGGGGTCCTCGACCCCGTAGGGCACGACGCCGATGCGCGTTCCGTAGCGCTGCTCGAAGACGTCGGCCACGACGTTCGAGTCGGTCAGCGTGCAGTCCGACCAGCGGGGGGCGTTGCGCTCGGCGAAGCGCAGGTACGACTTGGCCAGCGCCGGCCACTTGCGCCGGTCGGAGTCGAGGCCGTCGACGTTGATCACGGTCGGGATCTGCGCCTGGCGGGTGATCATGCACAGCGGGCTGTTGCCGGCGATGAAGAACAGCGCCACGTCCGGGCGCAGCCGGTGGGCGCAGTGGAGCGAGGCGAGCAGGGTGTGGGTGAACGTGTCGAGGTACTTGTTGCGGATCGCCGGCAGGTGGACGAGCTGGGCGCCCCGCCACTCGCTGAGGCGCCGGTCGACGACGTGCGGGCGGCAGTAGACGTAGACCTCGTGGCCGCGATCGCACAGCCGCCCGGCGATCTCCTCGGCCGCGGTCTCGAAGCCGGAATAGGAGGCGGGGATGCCGCGGGTGCCGAGGATCGCGAGCTTCATCGGCACGCGAGGGTATACGCAGCGATGTGCCGGCGGGCGCTTTCCTGCCAGCTGAACGCCCGCGCCCGCTCCCGGCCGGCCCGCCCGAGCGCCTCCCGGGCGCCGCCGTCGCCGGCCAGCTGCGCCATCACGAGCGCCAGGCCGCGGTCGTCGCCGGCGGCGAAGTAGCGGATCGCCGCTCCGCCCACCTCCTCGACCGCCGGGCAGCGCGCCGCGATCACCGGCGTGCCCATCGCCATCGCCTCGAGCACGGTCAGGCCGAAGCCCTCGGTGCGCGCCGGGTGGACGAGCGCGATCGCCTCGCCGTGGAGCGCGGCCAGGCCGGCGGCCGAGACCGCTGCCCCCGCCCGACCGGCGACCCGCAGCGGCGGCGCCGCCGGCCCGAGGCGGGCGTGCGCCGCGCGCAGCGTCGGCAGGTCCTTGCGCGGCTCGTCGTCGCCCACGTAGAGGAAATGGCGCGCCGCGCCCCGGTCGGGCGGCCGGGCCGGGGCCTGTCCCGGTCCGTGATGGGCGACGAGGCCGTCGAGGCCCCACAGCTCGACGAGGTCGCGGCGGGTCGCCTCCGACACGCAGACCACCGCCGACGCCCGACGGACCGCCGACCGATGGGCCCGCGCGGCCCACAGCGCGTAGCCGCGGTCGAAGAGCTCGGGCCGGCGGACGAAGGCGAGGTCGTGGACGGTGACGACCTGCGGCGGCCCGGCCCGGCGCGAGTGGGCGGGCAGCGGGTGATGGATGAGGTCGGCCCCCGCCGCCCGCGCGGCCCGCGGCAGGTCGATCGTCGTCCAGCGCTCGTCGCCCAGGAGGTTGGCCGCGCTGCGCACGCGCCCCGCTCCCGGCGCCCGCCGGCGGCGGTTCCACGCCTCGACGACGTCCACGCCGGCGGCGGCCAGGGCGTCGGCCAGCCGCTCGATGTAGACGGCGGTCCCGCTCGGTCCGCGGTGGGCGAAGGTCGTGTCCAGGAGCACGCGCATCAGCGCCCGACCTCGTCCTCGGCCACGGCCACGGCCACGGCCACGGCCACGGCCAGGAGGCTCCCGCGACGGCCGCGGATCGACACCGGCGTGAAGCCGGCCGCCTCCAGCAGCACGCGCAGCGTCCGCCGGGTGAAGAAGCGCACATGGTCGGCGCGCGGGTCGAAGTGGCGCTCGAAGGCCCGGCGGCGCAGCGCCAGCCCGAGCACGAGGCGGCGGGGATGGTCGGGCGTCGAGATCAAGAGCCGGCCCCCCGGGCGCAGCACCCGCCGCACCTCGTCGAGCAGCCCGACCCCGTCGGCGACGTGCTCGAGCACCTCGCCGGCCCAGACCACGTCGAACCCGGCCGCCGCGAACGGGAGCCGATCCTCGGCGGCCAACCGGAACTCGACCTCCGGGAGCAGGCGGCGGGCGCGGCGCAGGGGCTCGGCCGCGACCTCGACCCCGACCGGCCGGGCGCCGGCCGCGGCCAGCACGCCGCTGAACGCCCCCTCGCCGCAGCCGAGGTCGAGCACCCGCTCGCCCGGCCGCACGCCGGCCAGCAGGAACGCCCGTCTGCGGTCGAAGCGCTCGGGGACGGCCCCCTCGGGGACGCTCTCCCAGATGCGGTCGAATTGGCCCATGACGAGGTCGGCGCGGGCGTCCCCGCAAGCCCCGGGCCGCCGCGTCCAGCGGCCCAGCGTAGCCTGCGCCCGTGGCCGCGCCCGCCTCCCCCACCCCGCCGGCCCGGCGACCGCGCCTGTGGGCGGTCTGCGCGACCAGCCACGCCGGCGGCGCCGAGGTCGGCCTGCTGCGCCTGCTGCGCCGCCTCGACTGGGACGTGCTGCTCAGCACGCCCGGGCCCGGGCCCCTGGCCGAGGCGGGCTTCGCCTGGACGCCGCTGGCCCTCGGCGGCCTCGGCCCGCGCACCGGCCTGCGCGCCGCCGCCTCGTGGCCCCGCGCCCGGCGCCTGGCCGCCGACCGCGACGTCGTCTATCTCAACGGCACCGTCTGCGGCCGCCTCCTGCCGGCGCTGGCCGGGGCGCGGACCGTGCTCCACGTCCACGACATCGTCGACCGCGCCCCGGCCATGTGGCGCGCGGCCGATGTCGTGCTCGCCGACTCCCAGGCGGTCGCCGACCGCCTGCCGGGCCTCGCAGCCCACGTCGTCCACTGTCCGGTCGAGCTCGATCCGCCCCACGCCCCGCCGCCCTGGCCGCCGGGTTCCGGCCCGGTGATCGCCTTCGTCGGGCGGATCGAGCCGCGCAAGGCGCCGCTCGACCTGATCCTCGCCGCGCCGGCGATCCGGGCCGGTGCGCCGGCGGCGCGGGTGGTGATCGTGGGCGCGGATCCCTTCGGCAGCGATCCCGGATATGTTGAGTCCGTGCGGGCAGCCGGGGAGGTTGAGCACTACGGATGGGTCCAGGACGCCGCCGCTCTGATGCGGCACGTCGACGTGCTCGTCGCGCCCTCGCGCCAGGAGCCGTTCGGCACCGTGCTGGCCGAGGCCATGGCCGTCGGAACCCCCGTCGTCGCCACCCGCGTCGGCGGCCTGGCCGAGGTGGTCGACGACGGCGTGACCGGCCGCCTGGTCGATCCTGGCCGGCCCGACCAGCTGGCGGCGGCCGTGCTCGACGTCCTCGCCCGGCGCGCGGCGATGGGCGCCGCCGCCCGCCGCTCGGCGCGACGCTTCGACGCCGATGCCTACGCCGAGCGGGTCGAGCGCTTGATCGCCCCGCCGGCGCCGGCGCCGGCGCCGCCACCGTCGCAGCCGCCGGGCCGCCGGTCGGCGCCGCGCCCGTGAGGATCGCCTTCGACAGCCGGGCCCAGACCGACCGCCGCGGGATCGGGCGCTACGTCAACTGCCTGCTCGAAGCGCTGCGCACGACGGCGCCCGAGGACGTCGAGATCCTCGAGACCCACCGTCCGCGCCGGGCCGACGTCTTCCACTCGCCGTGGATCGACGGCGCCCTGCTGCGCAGCCCGTGCCCGATGGTCGTCACCGTCCATGACGTCGTCCCGCTCAAGCGCCACGGCGAGTACCTGCGCACGGGCGTGCGCTTCGGGCTGCGCTACATGGCCGTGCAGCGGGCCATTCGTCTGATCGTGCCCACCCACGCGGTGGCCGGGGACGTGATCGAACGCCTGAACGTCGACCCCGACCGGGTGTGCGTGATCGGCGAGGCCGCGGCCGCCGCGATGTACCCGCGGCCGGCGGAGGAGATCGACGCCGCCCGCGAGCGCTACCACCTGCCCGAGGAGTACCTGCTCTGGGTCGGCGGCCTCCAGCACCCCGATCCCCGCAAGCGGGTGGCGGCGCTGGCCGCCACCGCTCGCCAGCTGCCCCTCGTGCTCGTCGGCCACCCTCAGCAGTGGGCGCGCGAGCTGCCGGACGTCACGCTCACCGGACACGTGTCCGACGACGAGCTGGCGGCGATCTACAGCGGAGCCCGCGCGCTCGTCTTCCCGAGCGACGACGAGGGCTTCGGCCTGCCGACGGTCGAGGCGTTGGCCTGCGGCACGCCGGTCGTCGCCTGCGACGTCCCGGCCCTGCGCGAGGTCCTCGCCGACCGGGCGACCTTCGTCGACCGCGGCGACATGCGCGGACTGCTCGAGGCCGCCGAGCGCGTCCAGCGCCCGGCGCCCAGGCCGCCGAGCTGGTCCTGGGAGGACGCGGCGCGGGCCACCTGGGACGTCTACACGACGGCGGCCGAGCGGGCGTGAGATTCTTCGGTGTGCACTGGTCGCTACTCGCCGTGGCGGCGGAGCGCCCAGCGCGGTCAAGCCGATAGCGCGCACCTGGGAGATGACCATGTTGTCGATCCGCCGCAAGGCCCGCAGAAGAGCTCGCAAGTCCGCCCGGAGAACCGGCCCCCGCCGTATGCTCGTACGCCTCGCCCTCCGCCTGGCGCGGCCGTTCGCCCCCGGGATGATCGCCGGCACCGCCGGGTCCTACTTCCTGCACAAGACCGAGGGCGCCGCCCGCCGCAAGAAGGCGCTCGCCACCGTCGGCGCCGTCACCGGAAAGGTGAAGGCCCGTAAGGGCTAGTGGTCGCTGCCGGTGAGCCGCTTGAGCTTCTCGAGCGCGCGCGACTCGATCTGCCGGGCGCGCTCGCGGGTGACGGCCAGCGCCCGCCCGATCGCCTCGAGCGTCTGCGGCTGCTCGCCGCCGAGGCCGTAGCGGAGCTGGAGCACGCGCCGCTCGCGCAGGGTGAGCTGCTCCAGGGCCCCGCGCAGCGTCTCGAGCGTGAGGATCTTCGCGGCCCGCTCGTACGGGCACTGGGCGCCGGGATCGGCGATCAGGTCGCCGAACTCCGACCCGTCCTCGTCGCCGACCGGCCGCTCGAGTGAGATCGGCGCCTGGGCCGAGCGCTTGATCGAGTCGACCTCACGCGCGGCGATTCCCGTCCGGGCGGCGATCTCGGCGACCGTCGGCTCCCGGCAGAGCTCGAGCTCGAGCCGCCGCTCCGCGCCGGCGATGACGCTCAGCTTCTCGACGACGTGGACCGGCATCCGGATGGTCCGGGCCTTGTCGGCGAGGGCGCGGACGATCGCCTGGCGGATCCACCACGTGGCGTAGGTCGAGAACTTGAACCCCTTGCGGTAGTCGAACTTCTCGGCCGCCCGCACGACGCCGACCGCGCCCTCCTGGATCAGGTCGAGGAACGGCAGGCCCTGGTTGCGGTAGTTCTTGGCGATCGACACCACCAGGCGCAGGTTGGCCTCGACCATCTGCTGCTTGGCGCGCACGTCTCCGCGCTCGATCCGCTTGGCCAGATCGACCTCCTCCTGGGCGGTCAGCAGCCGGACCTTGCCGAGGTCGCGCAGGAAGAGCTGGAGCGAGTCGGTGGTGATGTCGGCGGCGCTCGGCCGGCCAGCCGTCCGGGACGGTGGCGCCGTCGCCGGCTCCTCGGCGACATCGATCTCCCGCTTGGCGAAGAGGCTCGCGAGCTCCTCGCGTTCGCGCTCGTCGAGGCCCAGATCCCCGATCGCCCGCTCGATCTGGGCGGCCGTCAGAACGCCGAAGCGCCGGCCCTGCGCGATCAGGGCGCGAACCTCTGCGAAGGACTCTACTTCTCCGACCGACACAACTCAGATGAAGATACTCCCCTCGCCCCGCTCGCCCCGCCGCGCCGCGGCGTCACATCAGGCCGGCGGCGCCAGGCCGAACGGCACCCGGCGGCCGCGCGCCCGGCGCGAGACGACCAGCGCCCGGCGGCGCCGCGCGGCGGGCAGGAGCTGCCAGGCCTCCCGATAGCCGCCGAGCAGGTGGCGCTCGCGCAGCAGCACGTGGCCGAGCGCCAGCGCCTCGTAGCCGACGATCCGGTGGAGGTCGCGTGCCAGGCCGCCCGCCGTCTCGTTCTTGGCGATCATCAACAGCCGGTTGCGGAACTGGAGCCGGCGGTGGCGGGGGTCGAGCTCGGCGCGGGTCGACGGGCTGTAGTAGCGCACGTGCCAGGCGACGGCCGCCGGCTCGTAGATCGACCGCCAGCCGAGCAGCTGGGCTCGCCAGGCGAGGTCGGCGTCCGCCGCCCAGAGCTCGAAGTCCTCGTCGAGCACCTCGCCGCCGACGGCGCACGCCTCGAGCGTCTCGCGCCGGTAGAGCACCGCCGCTCCGTCGCCGCCGAACGTCTCCCCCGCGACCGCGTAGGCGCCGGTCGGGGCGTTGTGCCCGACGAGCCCGTTCTTGCGCCGGCGGTCGACGGTCATGCCCGCCGTGTCGAGCACGTCGAGGGCGTCGCCCGGCGCGACCGACCGGGCGCGGATCAGCTTCGGCGCCACCGAGCCGACGGTCGGATCGCGCAGGTGGGCGGCGGCGGCCGCCAGGAAGCCGGGGGCGAGGACGCAGTCGGCGTTCAGCAGGAGGACGGCCGCGCCGTCGCTGCCGGCGATGCCGGCGTTCACCGCCGCGCAGTAGGAGCGCCGCTCGCGCAGGCGCATGCACCGGGCGCCGTGCTCGGCGGCCACCGTCGCCGTGCGGTCCTCGCAGGCGTTGTCGACGACCAGGACCTCGGCTCCCGCCTGCCCGACGGCGGCGGCCAGCGAGTGCTCGAGCAGCGGCGCCTCGTCCACGCTCAGGATGACGATCGTCGTGCGGAGCATCACAGGAGCTCCCGGTAGACGTCGGCCGTCGCCCGGGCGGTGTCCCGCCAGGAGCAGGCGGCGACCCGCTCGCGGCCGCGGGCGACGAGGCCGGCACGCCGAGCGGCGTCGCCGAGGAGGCCGCCGATCACCTCGGCCAGGCCGTCGGCGTCACCCGGCTCGAAGTAGGCGGCGGCGAGCCCGGCGGTCTCGGGCAGCGCCGAGGCCCGGGCGGCCACGACGGGCGTCTCGCGGGCCATCGCCTCGAGCAGGACGAGGCCGAACCCCTCGTGGCGGCTCGGATGGACGAAGAGGTCGGCCCCCCGCATCAGGGCGTCCAGGTCGGCGTCGCTGACGTAGCCGCTGAGCTCGAGGGGCTCGCCGGCGGCCGCGGCGCGCAGCCGCGCGCCCTCGCCGCCGTCGGCTCCGGCCAGGATCAGCCGGTGGGGCAGGCCGGCGGCCCGCAGCCGCCGCCAGGCGGCCACCAGCGTGGCGTAGTCCTTCTTGGCCCGCAGGTCGCCCACGCCGAGCAGATACGGCCCGGGCGGCGGCTCGGATCGCCCGCGGGCGAGCGACGGGGCGAGGCCGATCACCCGCACCCGATCCTCGGGCACGCCGTAGCGCTCGATCACGTCGCGGGCGGTGTGGCCCGAGACGCAGATCACGCGCTCGGCCGACCGGGCCGCCAGCGGGGTCAGCGCCCGGTACTTGGCGCGCGTGCGCGGGGCGAAGTCGGCGGGGTGGGTCTCGAAGGCGAGGTCGTGGATCGTGACCACACCCGGACACGGACGCCGCGGCGGCAGGAAGCAGTTGGGCGCATGCAGGACGGCGGAGCCCCGCGCCCGCAGCGGCAGGCCGACAAGCTCCCAGGCCACCTCGGGCAGGCGCGGCCAGCCCGCCTGCGGGTCGACCTCGAGCTCGCCGGCGGCGCCGGCGCGGAACTCCCGCAGGAGCTCGACCGTGTAGCGCCCCCAGCCGCGCGGGCTCGCCCCGGCGGCGTCACTGGCGTCGATCGTCACCCGGGTCATCGGCCGGGAAGGCTAGTGGGGACCGCGCTTGGCATACGATGCGCCGCGGGAGGGAATGAACGCCAACGGAAAAGTCGCGCCGGCCGCGGAGCCGCTCGAAGGTCGCTCGCTGATCTTCGACATCCCGATCGCCCTCGCCCAGCCGGCGGAGATGCTGGTGCGGGTGACGAGCTGGGTCGGCGGCGGCGGCCCGCCGCGCCGCGTCATGTACGTCAACGCCCACGTGCTCAACCGCTCGCAGGAGTCCGGCCGCCTGCGCAGCGCCCTCGAGCGCGCCGACCTCGTCTACTGCGACGGCTACGGCGTGCGCCTCGCGGCCAAGGCGCTCGAGGTCGAGATCCCCCACCGGATGACGGGCGCCGACTGGATCTGGGGCCTGGCCTCGCTGTGCGAGGCCGGCGGCCATTCCATCTACCTCCTCGGCTGCGACCCGGGCATCGCCGCCGAGGCGGCGCGGCGCCTGCGCCGCCAGTATCCTCGGCTCCAGGTCAGCGGCTCCCACCACGGGTATTTCGAGATCGGCTCGCCGCACGACGAGCGCGTGATCGAGGACATCAATACCCGGCAGCCGGACATCGTGCTGGTGGGCATGGGCACCCCCAAGCAGGAGGAATGGGTGCAGCGGAACGCCGATCGGCTCGACGTCTCCGTCTGCTGGACGGTCGGCGCGCTGTTCGACTACGTATCGGGGCGCGTGCCGCGAGCGCCGGGATGGTTGGCTGACAATGGACTGGAATGGATCTTTCGACTCGTGATCGAGCCGCAGCGGATGTGGCGCCGCTACCTGCTGGGGAACCCGGTGTTCCTCTCCCGGGTTCTGCGCCAGGCGCGCAGCAAGCGTCGCCCCACCGCCTGATCCGCGCCGTCGCCAGCCTGGTCGCCCTGGTGGCGGTCGCCTACCTGGCCAACCGGATCAAGCTGTCCGAGGGGATCCGCGCCCACCCGGCCCGGGCGGCGATCTACCCGGTCCTGCGGGTGGCGCTGGCCGCCGCCGGCCTGTTCGCCGTCACCGGCTTCGGGGTCGTGCGACTCGCCCTGTCGCCGGCCCTGCGCCGCCACGAGGCGCTCTGGGTGCTCCCGGTCGGCGCCTGCATGGCCGCGCTCGAGCTGACGGTCCTGGGCTTCGCCTTCGTGCCGTTCGACGTCTCGCTCGGCGTCGTCATCCTCGCCGGCGTCGGCCTCGCCGCCTTGGCCCTGCACCGCCGCGGCGGCCCGATCCTCCGGGGGCCGGTCCTGCCCAACCTCTGGCCGCTCTACGTCGCGGCGCTCGTGGCCGCCTTCGTCCTCGTCCCCCTCTACCGCGCCGGCTACCCCACCGTGATCGGCGACGGCTCGGATGCCCACCTGGCCGCCGGGACGGCCCAGTTCCTCCAGAGCCACCATCCCCTGGCCGAGGCGGCCAGCGAGCCGGTCAACAGGGTTCCGCTCGTCTGGCGATCGAAGACGCCGATCTACTACACGCTGGCCGCGGTCTCGAGCCTCTCGGGCCTGCCGACCTGGGAGGCGCTGTCGCCGATGATGGCGGTGATCCTCGCCCTGGCGCTGCTCGGCTTCTTCCTCGCCGCGCGCGAGCTGCTGCGCTCGAACCTGCTCGGCGCGCTGGCGTCGATGGGCCTGGTCGGCCTTGACCGGATGGTCGTGCACACCACCATCCACCCCTACTACAACCAGCTCTGGGGCTTCATGGCGATGGCCCCGGCGCTCGTCCTGGCCTGGCGCTGGGTGGAGGACCGGGGCCGGGCGCCGACCCGGGGCAGCCTGGCGCTGCTCGCCGTCTTCCTCGTCGTCGGCGCCTTCGCCTACCCGCTGGCCCTGCCCATCCCCGTGATCGGCCTCGTCGTCTTCTACGGGCGCGCCCAGCGCGCCCGCCGGCTGACCGACGACCCGATGCCGCCGCTGATCCCGTCGCTGCGCCGGCGGACCGAGGGCCGCCCGCCGGCCCTGCGCTGGCTCGCCGGCCTGCTGCTGGCGGTGCCGCTGGCCGGCGTGGCCGAGAAGCTCTCGACCGGCTTCTCGGTGGCGATCGATCCGACGCGGTCGCTCTACGGCTGGGGCGGGGACGTCAACGGCTACTTCCCAACCCATCAGTTCCTCTCGATCGAGTCGGCCGACCTGCTGTGGATCGCCGGGCCGCTGCTCGCCGTCGGCATCCTCATCGCCCTCTGGCGGGCGCCGCGCCCGGTGGCCTGGGGGATGCTCGCCGTGCTGGCGGTCGGCGCCGCCGGCTCCTACTGGTTCCACCGGCGGGTCTTCGGCCAGTACTTCGACTTCAAGCTGCTCGCCTACGTCGGCCCGCTGGCCGTGATGACGGCCGCGGTCGGCGCCAGCCGCGTGCCCGTGGTCGGTTGGCTGGCGCTCGCGGCCTTCGGCCTGACCGCGTTCCACGGCGCCGACAGCGAGATCGCCGCGACCGGCAACCAGCTCTCACCGGACGTGCGCGCCGTGAGCACGATCCCGCGCCTGATCGGAGCCGGCCGATCGGTCCGCCTGGACATGGACCCCCCGCTCCAGATCTGGGTCGCCTACTTCCTCCACGAGGAGCCGCTCTGCTCGCAGCGGCCGCTCCTGGGCACGAGCTACCCCCACGTCGCGGTCTCGCGCAAGGCCGGCTACATCCTGGCCGACCGCTTCGCCTTCCCCCCGGCGGACGCCTCCGGGCCGGCCATCGCCCAGGTCGGCGAGTTCGCGCTGTACCGTGAGCGCGCGGACGTGCCGGGCCGCGACCGCTGCTCGCGCACCCGCGTCCAGACCATCCAGGGCGTCTCCGGATAAGGCTCAGCGGGGCGCAATGGCACCCGGGGCGAACGGGCGCGGGTAGCAGAGCATGACGAAGCGGGTGAGGCGCCCGGGCAGGTCGCGGTCGTTGACGTCGACGGCGAAGGCGTCGAGGGCCCCGACCAGCCGGGCCGGGTCGGCGGCGCGCAGCGCGCGGGCGTCGGCCGCCACGCCGGCGGCGCCCGCGCGGGCCAGCGCGCCGAGCTGGGCGCAGCCGCCGCCGACGCCGGCCAGCGCGGCCCCCAGCGCCGGGTCGAGGCGGCGCTCGGCCACCAGGAGCCCGGCCGCGGCCGCCGCCAGGCACGCGCGGACCGCGGGGTCGCCGCGCCCGCGCGTCGCCGCGCAGCCGAGGAACTGGACGTCGGCCGCCGCGAAGCCGGCCTCCCAGGCGGTGTAGATCGCCACCAGGCGGTCGGCTGCCCCGCGGGCGAGCGGGGTGAGCACGCCGTTGGTCCCGCTCTGGACCCCGCCCGGCCGCCGGCGTAGGACGATCCAGCCGTCGTCGTAGAAGGTCGGCTGGTAGAGGAGCAGGCGGCGCTCGACGTCCTGCTGGTAGGCGCGGTAGGTCGCGTGCTCGCCGAGGAAGCCGACCGGCGCGAGGAGCCCCGTGACCAGATAGCCGCCCGGAGGATCGCCGACGCCGGGGTTGAGCTCGTAGACGGCCGGGCGGGCGGCGAGGTGGGAGACGAGGAAGTCCGGGGCGATGACCGAGGCCGCGGGCGGGACGTGGTTCAGGGCGCGCCCGACCGGCCCGGCGAAGGACGGCGCGCGGTAGAAGTCGGGGTTGACCATCTGCCGCCAGGGGGCGATCGGGATCGGGATCACCACCCCGGAGACGAGGATGCCGGCGAGGACCATGGCCGCGGCGCCGGCCAGGGCGAGCCGCGGCCGGGCCGGCGCCGCGGCGCGCGCGAGGAGCCCGGCCAGTCCGGCGGCGGCCCCCATGGCCAGGACCGGGGCGATGGCCAGCGAATAGTGGAACATCGGACTCCAGAGCTGGGGGTTGCTCGAGAGGAAGCGCTCGGCCAGCAGCGGCACGGCGAGGATGGCCAGGCGGGAGCAGAGCGTGAGGCCGAGGAACGGGAGCAGCAGGTAGAGCAGCGTCTCGGCCTTCTCGGCGTGGTCGAAGGCGACGGTGAACGGGGTCCACGGCGCCCGCAGCACGGTCAGCACGGCATCGCCGAGCCCGTGGCCGAAGGCCGGGTAGGTCCAGTAGCCGTAGGCGCCCCCGCCGGCGAAGTGCGGGATCAGGATCTGGGTGGCCACCTCGTACCAGACGGCCCCGGCCGCCAGGGTGAGCAGTCCCCGCCGGGCCTCCCCGAGGGTCAGGAGGTAGATGCCCAGGCAGCAGGCGAAGAGGGCGAGATCCTCCTTCACGCACAGCAGCAGCCCGACCGTGATCCAGTAGCCGCCCCACCGGCGCCGGTCGATCAAGAGAATGGTCATGGCGATCAGCAGCGGCGCGAAGGCGACCTCGTGGAACTCGTAGCCGGCGCCGGCCCCGAGGCCCCAGAACGAGGCGTAGGCAAAGGCGAGCAGGTGGGCCGGGCGGCGCCCGAGGCGGGGCCGGGCGAACAGGTAGACGGGGACGACCGACGCGGCGATCAGGGCCGCCTGGGCGACGAGCAGCGCGCGCGCGTCCGACCAGACCCAGAACAGCGGGGCGAGGAGGATCACGATCGGATGGAAGTGGTCGCCCAGGAGGTTGGCGAAGCCGCGGATCGAGCTCGCCGGCGCCTGGAGCTGGCTGTAGTGCCAGATCGCCTGGGTGAAGATGCCGAGGTCGAAGCCGCTGCCGTAGTGATCGTGCTTGAGCACCGCGAACGTGGCGTAGACCACGGTGGTGGCGGCCACGAGCACGGCGATACACGGTTCGCGCGCCGCCGCCCCGGCGAGGACGCGGCCGCGACCGGCGGGGCCGGCCGGCCGCCGCCCACCCGCGCCCCTCACCCCGGACCGCCCGCCCCGCACACGCGGCCACCCTATCCCGGGCGCCGCCGGCTCGGGGCCCGCCGGCGTCGACGCGGGCGGGCGCCGCCGGTTCGGGGCCGCCGGCGTCGGCGCGGGCGCGACCACCGATGACGCCGCCCCGGTGCGGACCGCTCGTGTCGCCGTGAGTTGACGGCCCGCCCGCGTCAGGCGCCCGCAGGCCCGTCGGCCGCCAGGAGACGGACCACGCCGAGCAGCCACGCCCCGCCGAACACCCAGCCGGCGGCCACGTCGGTCGGGTAGTGGACCCCCAGGTAGACCCGCGTGGCCCCGATGACGGCGAGCAGCGCGAGGAGCCCGGCCACGATCGCCGGGCGGGCGGGGGGCGGCGCCCGGCGCAGGGCGAGCACGGCGAGGGCGCCGTAGAGGGCGATGCTGCTCGCCGCGTGGCCCGAGGGCCAGGAGTAGCTCGACACCGACACCAGGCCGCCCCCCGCCGGCCGCGGTCGGGCGAGGAGGAACTTGATCGCGTTGGTCAGGAGCATCGCCCCGCCGGTGGCCACGAGGACGAAGACGGCGTCCCTCCGGCGGCCGGCCAGCAACAGGGCGACCACGACGGCGGCGAAGATCAGGTCCAGCCCGGTCCCGCCGAGCTGGGTGAGGAGGCGCGCGACGCTGGTGGCGGCCGCGCTGCGGTCGGTCGCCGCCGCGCGGACGACCGCGCCGTCGAAGCCGTTGCCCTCGACGGCCAGCCCGGCCAGGAGCCCGGCGGCGAGGAGCCCGCCCCAGAGGCCGGTGAGCCGGGCGATCATCCGCAGTAGAGGACGACCGCCCCGCGGTCCTTGGCCACCGAGAAGCCGGTCCGCTCGGCCGGGGTGACCTCGCCGTCGTGGGCGGTGCGCAGGGGACCGGCGAGCGAGCGGACGTCGAGGCGCTCGGCGCTCCAGGCGCGGAGCACGGGCGTGCCGGCCGCCCGGCCCGCGAGGATGGCGCCGAGCAGGCGCAGGCGGGCGCCCGGGTGCTCGCCGACGAGCAGGCGGACGTCGAGCAGGCCGTCGTCCAACCGGCGCCGCACGCTGGGGGCCGGCCCGTCGGGGAGGTAGCGGCAGTTGCCGATGAAGATCAGCCAGACACGGGTCTGGCGGCCGTCGATCTCGAGCAGGGACGGCTCGGCGCGGACGAGGGTGCGCACGCCGGCGACGACCATCGCCGGGAGCTTGCCCAGCCGCTGCTCGAGCCGCTCGCGCATGGCCACGAACTCGGGGTAGGCGCCGAGGCTCGCGGTGTTGATGAACGGCTCGCCGTCGAGCGTGCCGACATCGGCGTAGATGGCGCGGCCGGCGGCCAGCGCGTCGAGGGCGTCGTCGACGGTCTCCAGGCCGAGGTCGCGGCAGAGGTGGTTGAGCGTGCCGCCCGGCAGCACGAGCAGGGGCAGGCCGGTGGCGCGCGCGACGGCGACGGCGGCGCTGGCCGAGCCGTCGCCGCCGTCGACGCCCAGGACGCGGGCGCCGACCGCGACCGCGTGGAGGAGCTCGACGAGGTCCTGCCCGTCGGCGCGCTCGACGATCAGAGCGGCGGGAAGGCGGCGGCGCAGCTCGGTGGCGCGGGGCGCGGATCCGGCGCTCGGGTTGACCACGAGGCCGAGGCCGCCGCCGTCGGGGGCCGCCGGCGCGACGGCCGGCGTGCGCTCCACCGGGCCGCTCCCCGGCGGGACGTCCGGGAGCGGCCAGACGCGCAGGGAGGCAGCGGCCACGGCGGCGCCGATCGCCGCCCCGGCGACCACGTCGCCCGGGTAGTGGACCCCGACGTACACCCGCGAGAGCCCGACCGCCCCGGCCAGGCCGACGAGCGGCACGCGGGCCGCGAGCGGCAGCTCGACCCCGGCCCCGAGAGCGAAGGCAAAGGCGGAGGCGGTGTGGCCGGAGGGGAAGGAGTGGGAGTCGGGCGTGCGGCGTCCGAGGCGCACCGTCGGGACCCCGGCCCGCGACGGGCGCGCCCGGCGGAAGAGCCGCTTGGCCGGCTGGTTGGTGACGAGCGAGGCGAGGGCGATCGCCCCGAGGCCGCGCAGGGCGGCTCGGCGCCCGCGCCGGCCGCCCCGGGCGGCGAGGCCGGCGGCGATCAGCTGCCAGAGGACCGACCGGTCGGCCAGGCGCCCGAGCGGCGGCAGCAGCGGCCCGAGCCCGGGGATGCGGGTCCGCGAGACGACATCGAAGAGCCCGGTGTCGCGGCGTCCGAGCCGGCGCAGGGCGGAGCGGGGCTGCTGGGAGAGGCGCATGTCGACCCGCTACCCGTCGCGGGCGACCGGCTCACGGGCGACGGCTTCGACCGCGGCGCGGAGCTTGGCGGCCGTCTCCCGCGGTCCGTAGTCCTCGAGCCGCCGGCGGCCGCGCGCCCGCAGCTCGGACCGCAGCTCTTCGTCCTCGACGGCCGCGTGGATCAGCTCGGCGATCAGCGCGAGGTCGGGATCGTCGGTCAGGACGGCGGCGTCGCCGGCCACCTCGACCACCCCGCCCGACGGGCGGCCGATCACGGGAACGCCGAAGTGGAAGGCCTCGAGCAGGGGCACGCAGAAGCCCTCGTGCTCGGACAGGCAGACGAAGACGTCGGCCTCCTCGTAACAGCGCCAGAGCTCGGCCGCGGCGATCCCCGAGCGGAAGCTGACCGCGCCGGGCGCCAGGCGGTCGGCGAGCTCGACGAGCGAGCGGCCGTAGGCGGGGCTGAGCGGCTCGCCGACCAGCACCAGGCGCGCCTCGGGACGGCGGTGGCGGCGGTAGAGGGAGAACGCGCCAATGAGCTCGTCCTGGCGCTTGTGCGGGGTCAGGCGGCCGACGAAGAGGACCGTCGGCGGCGCGGCCGGCCGCCCGGGCGCAGCGGCGCCCCCGCCCCCGCCCCCGCCCCCGTCCCCGGCCCCGGCCCCGGCGGGCGGCGCCGTGAAGAGGATCGGGATCACCGCGGTCCGCGTCGCACCGGCGGCGACGAGCTCGGCGACGTTGAAGTGGGAGACGCCGGCGGCGAGGTCGACCGCGGCGACGAAGTCGGGGAGCTGGCGGCGCCCGAGCGAGCAGTGAACGGCGATCGTCGGCTCGAAGTCCCAGAACCAGCGGGCGGGCGTGACGTTGTGGTAGACGAGCAGCTTCGGATTCGTCCGCTCGAGCACGGCGGCGAGCTTCGGCGCGTAGGCCGAGTAGTGGATCAGCAGCACGTCGTCGGGCGCCGGGTCGAGGCCGCCGAGCGGGGCGACGGCGCCGCCGATGCGGCGGTCGATCGAAACGGCGTAGTCGCGGCCGCCCCAGCCCCAGGCGGCGAACAGGCGCCGGTAGGCGAGCGCCTGGCCGGTGACGGCGTCGACCGGGCCGGCGCCGCTCAGAACCTGGTGGACGTTCACCGGCGGCGGCCGTGCTCGAGATCGGAGACGCGGTGCTGGAGGTCGGCGAGCCGCTCGTCGAGCTCGGCCACGCGGCCCATCAGGTGGACGTTGAGGCGCGTCTGCTGCGAGGCGAGCTGGCCGGTGTACTGGCGCAGGAGATGGACGAGCAGGCGCTTGACCCAGCTGATCGGGGCGCCGAGACGGCGCGTGGAGATCACGAGATCGAGATCGGGCTCGATCACCGCCCACTCGAGCAGGAGCTCGGTCGACGGGCGCTCGGCCGGCCGCACGCAGTAGTCGGCGACGTCCTCGGCGTAGGCGCCCTCGGCGCGGCGTGCGGCCAGCGCGGCACGCGCCGCCGCGACCGCCTCCTGCGGCTTCATGGCGCCCCGCCGGCGGGCTCGACGACGTCTGTCCCCATCAGGTGGTGGTAGAAGGCCATGCCATCCCGGCAGGGGCCGTCGAAGACGACGGCGCCGCCGTCGAGGACGACGACCCGGGCGCACGTCCGCTCGATCAGGGCGGCGTCGTGGGAGACGAGGACGAGCGTGGCGCCGGCGGCGATCTGGCGGGCGATGCGCTGCTCGCACTTGCGCTGGAAGGCCTCGTCGCCGACGGCGAGGACCTCGTCGATGAGGAGGATGTCGGCCTCGAGGTGGGCGGCGATGGCGAAGCCGAGGCGCAGGAACATGCCCGACGAGTAGGTCTTGACCGGGGCGTCGATGAAGTCGCCGAGCTCGGAGAAGGCGATGATCTCCTCCAGGCGCGCCTCGATCTCCGCGCGGCCGAGCCCGTGGAGGGCGCCGTTGAGGAAGATGTTCTCCCGACCGGAGAAGTCGCGGCCGAAGCCGGCGCCGACCTCGAGCAGGGAGACGATCTTGCCGGAGCTGGCCACCTCGCCCGCGTTCAGGGGGATGATCCCGGCGAGGACGCGCAGGGTCGAGGACTTGCCGGCCCCGTTGCGTCCGACGATGCCCACGGTCTCCCCCGGGGCGATCTCGAGGTTGACGTCACGCAGCGCCTGGACCGGGGCCGGGCCGCCGTCGCCGTCGCCGTCGCCGTCGCGGCGGCCGCGGCGGTGGCCCAGGAGCATCTCCTTGAGCGTCCGGCCGCGGTCGGCGCGGACGCTGAACGACCGCGAGGCGTGGCGCAGGACGATGGACCCCGGCGGCAGGGGGTCGGCCCCGCGGCCGGCCGGCGTCCGGATCAGCGCGGCCGGCGTCACACCACCACCGCCAGCTCGCCCTGGAGGCGGTGGAACAGGCGCGTCCCGCCGGCGAGGGCGAGGACGGCGGCGACCACCACGTAGGCGGTCACGTCCCAGCCCGGCCAGGACCCGCCGTAGGTGACGGCGCGGATCGCCTCGACGAACGGGGCCACCGGGTTGCCCCAGCGGAGCGCGAGCCCGAGCAGGTGGTGGTGGGCGGCGCCGGGGAACCCGGTGGACGGGTAGAAGATCGGGGTGATGAAGAACCAGGGCAGGAGCGCGGCGCCGAGGATCGGCGCGACGTCGCGGAAATGGGCGTGGAGCACGGCGGCGCCGAGGCCGAGGCCGAGGGCGAAGAGGAAGAGCAACGCGATGTAGGCCGGCAGCAGCGCGAGCCAGCCGCTCAGCGATCCGTGGACGGCGAAGACGATCGGCAGGATGAGGGCGAGAATCGTGCAGAAGGTGGCCAGCTGGACGGTCACGACGGTGGCCGGGATGGTCTGCCGGGGAAAGCGCGCCTTGCGCACGAGCGCGCCCTGATCGAGCAGCGAGGTCGCCGCCCCGAGCACGGCCTGCTGGAAGAACGTCCACACGACGATCCCGACGAGCACGAAGAGCGCGTAGTCGCGCAGGTGGAACCCGCTCTTGAGGACGTAGGTGAACATCACGGTGTAGGCGGCCATGAGCACCAGGGGATTGACCAGGTACCAGAGGATGCCGAGCGCCGAGCCCTTGTACTTCTGGCGCAGCTCGCGGCGGACCATCTGCTCGAAGAGGTATCGATAGCGGAGCAGGTCTCGCGGCACGCGGCGGATTATCCTCGGACGGCCGCTGCGCCTGCGGCCACCAGACGGTCGGGCGCGGGCCGTGGCGGCCGAGCCGATCGACTGACCTGGGGCCGCGCGCTCAGTAGGCGCCGCGGCGGGTCAGGACCGCCGGGACGGTCTTGACGAGGATCGTCAGGTCGAGGAAGACCGACCAGCGCTCGAGGTAGAGGAAGTCGAGCCGGACGAGGTCGTCGAAGTCGAGCTCCGAGCGGCCGGAGACCTGCCACAGGCCGGTCATCCCCGGGAGGACGAGGTAGCGCTTCATGTGCCAGTCGTCGAGGCGCTCGAAGTCGCGCGTGGTCAACGGCCGTGGCCCGACCAGCGACATCTCCCCCCGGAGGACGTTCAGGAGCTGGGGCAGCTCGTCGAGCGAATGGCGGCGCAGGTAGACGCCGACACGGGTCACGCGCGGGTCGTCGCGGATCTTGAACAGCGCCCCGTCGGCCTCGTTGAGGGCCTCGAGATCGCCCTGGTGCTGGTCGGCGTCGCCCAGCATGGTGCGGAACTTCAGGCAGTCGAACGGCATGCCGCCGATCCCCGGCCGCTGCGACCGGTAGAGGATCGGCCCGCGCGAGCTCAGCCGCACGGCGATCACGATGATGGCCAGGAGCGGGCTCAGGAGGAGGAGCAGGAGCGTGGCCACGACGAGGTCGAAGGCCCGCTTGACGACGAAGTCAATGCCCTCGAAGACCGGTGGCTTGAGCTCGAACAGCGGCACCGACTGACCGGGCACGAACTCGGCCCGATGGATCAGGATCTCCATCGTCGACGGCGCGATCCGCACGCGCACGCCCCGCTGGTGGCACTGGTCGATCAGCTCGACCGCCTGGCGCTGGGGGAAGTCGGAGTCGGCGATGATCACCTCGTCGACGCGGTGCTCGGAGATCACGGCGCGGATCCCCTCGAGCGTGCCCAGCGACCGGACGCCGTTGTCCGGGCGGGGGGTGAGGGAGACGAAGCCGACCACGTCGACCGTCGGATGGGGCCCGTCCCCGAGCGCGTGGGCGACCGCCTCGATGTGGCTGCCCGTCCCGACCACGACCGCCCGCCGCCGGTAGCCGGCCGCCCGCAGCAGGAAGCCGGAGACCGTCTCGTAGATGAAGCGCAGCGACGCCACGTAGACCAGGGCGAAGAGCAGCGACCCGTAGAACAGGTAGTAGGAGCTGAAGTGGTCGCCGTTGACCACGGCGAAGGCTACGGCGACGAGCGCGACCTGGAAGAGGGAGGCCAGGATCCGGGTCAGGCCGGGGCGGACCGCCCGGTCGGCGTAGAGGTGCGACCGGGCGAAGAGGAGCACGGTCACCAGGTAGGCGAAGGAGACGAAGTTCTTCGTCTGCTCGAAATGGCTGTGGAGGGCGAGCTCGTCGCGCAGCGCCGCCTTGACGCAGAGGGCGGTGAAGATGGCCAGGAAGACGCCGGCGAAGTCGAGGGCCAGCAGCGTGACCACCCGGGTCACCCGCCGCAGGGTGTCCAGGCGCAGCACGAACGACAGCTGCGGCGGCCGCTTGGACCGGACGTCGCGGTCGCTCAGCTCGACGCCCCGCCGCAGCATGCCGGACGCCGTGGTCGGCGCCGCCGGCCGCGGGTCCTCGACTGCTCGGTCGGACTCAGGCACTGCGTCTCGGACTTTCGTCATCTCCCCGTACTAACGTGCAACTCTCCCACATGTAGCGCAGATCGGGCCGCGCCGGCTACGGCGCGGCGTGGCCGAGCAGACGCTCGTGGCCGGATCGTTCGATCGTCAGGCGCAGCCCGTCGCGTAGGTCGACCTCTGGCTCCCAGCCGAGCAGCTGGCGGGCCAGCGTGATGTCGGGCCGTCGCTGCTGGGGATCGTCGGTGGGGAGCGCCTCGTAGATGATCTCCGACCGCGACCCGGTCAGCTCGATCACGATGTTGGCGAGCTCGAGGAGCGTGAACTCGTCGGGGTTGCCGACGTTCACCGGGTGATGGTGCCCCGACTCGGCCAAGCCGATGATGCCGCGGATCAGGTCGGCCACGTAGCAGAAGGACCGCGTCTGCGACCCGTCGCCGAAGATCGTCAGCGGCCGGTCGGCCAGCGCCTGGCGCAGGAAGGTGGGGATCGCCCGCCCGTCGTAGGCGCGCATCTTCGGCCCGTAGGTGTTGAAGATCCGCACGATCGACGTGTCGACGCCCTGCTGGCGGTGGTAGGCCATGGTCAGCGCCTCGGCGTAGCGCTTGGCCTCGTCGTAGACGCCCCGGGGGCCGATCGGGTTGACGTGGCCCCAGTAGTCCTCGGTCTGCGGATGGACCTTGGGGTCGCCGTAGACCTCGCTCGTCGACGCGATCAGGAACCGCGCCCGGTGGGCCTTGGCCAGGCCCAGCGTGTGGTGGGTCCCGTAGGAGCCGACCTTCAGCGTGTGGAGCGGCAGCCGCAGGTAGTCGATCGGCGAGGCCGGCGACGCCAGGTGGTAGACGAAGTCGACCGGCTCGTCGACGAAGTACGGCTCGATGATGTCGACGTTGAGGTGGCGGAAGTTCGCCGGCGGCCGGATGTGGGCGATGTTCATCAGCGAGCCGGTCTCGAGGTTGTCGACGCAGATGACGCGGTTCCCGCGCCGCAGCAGCTCGTCGCACAGGTGGGACCCGAGGAACCCGGCGCCACCGGTTACGAGGCAGGTGGCCATGGCCGCCGAGAATAGCGGTCGTCCGGCGCGCTACCCGCGCCGGCGCAGGATCCGGCTGTCGTCCGGGCGCCGCCGGGTCAGCTTCTCGCCGTCGAAGTGCTCGAGCAGGGCCTGGGCGAACCGCCGGCTCGTGGCCAGCTCGTCGCGCAGCCCGCCGAGCGTGATCTGCCCGTCGCGGCCGATCACCTCGACGATCCGCCGCTCGATCTCCTCGAGCGCATCCGGGTGGTAGTGGAGCACGCGCCCGACCCGGACCGCCCGCCCGGCCCGGCGCAGGGCGGCGAGCGCCTCGCCGTCCACGTCGGCCTCGGCCGGCGGCTCGAACCAGTCGGCCCGCAGGCGGGCCTCGAGCGCGACCGCCTCCGGCGCCAGCGGCGCGGGCGCCGGCGGCCGCGGCGGGTCGGGCCGCCCCGGACGCGGCGGCGGCGGCGGCGGCGGCGCCTCGCCCCGGGCCAGGCGGGTGAGGCGGACGATCACCTCGTTGGAGGTCGGATGGCGACGGGTGGCCGGGTCGAGGACGACGCCGCCGCCGAGCGTGTCGGGCGGGGCCAGCCGCCGAATCACGAGCCGATCGCCGGGGGCGGCGATCAGCGCCCGCTCCAGGCGGATCTGCCAGAAGCGCCCGCCCAGGCGGTGCAGCCGGGCCGGCGCCTCGCGCGTCCCGTGGAGTACGGCGACCCGCACGCCGTGGTCGGGCTCGCGCTCGCGCTGCGCGCCGAAGTCGAGGGCGGCGTCGATCACGTGGGTCGCGCGCACCGGCGCGTCGAGCCCGGCCAGGACGTCGCCGCGCGCGACCTCGCGCCGCCCGACGCCGGCCAGGTTGACCGCGACCCGCTGGCCGGCCGGGGCCCGCTCGCGCGGCTCGTCGTGGACCTGGACCCCCCGCACGCGGACGCGGACGCCCCGCGGCAGGAGCAGGAGCTCGCCGCCGCGGACGATCTCCCCGGCCCAGAGCGTCCCCGTGACCACCGTCCCGGCGCCCTTGATCGTGAACGCCCGATCGACGTGCAGGCACGCCGGGCCGCCGGCCGCCGCGCGCTCGGGGACGGTCTCGATCACCCGCTCGAGCGCGTCCCGCAAGGCGTCGAGCCCGGCCCCGGTCCGGGCCGACACGGCCAGCGCCGCCACGTCGGGCAGGAGCTCCGCCGCCTGGGCCAGCGCCCGCGCCGGGTCGGCGGCGTCCGCCTTGGTCACGGCCACCACCCCCCGCCCCACGTCGAGCGCCCGCAGGACGGCGGCGTGCTCGCGGGTCTGGGGCATCACGCCGTCGTCGGCGGCGATCGTCATCAGGAAGGCGTCGATCCCGGTCGCCCCGGCCACCATCGTGCGCACGAACCGCTCGTGGCCGGGGACGTCGATCAGCGACACCTGGCGCCCGCTCGGCAGCCGCAGCGGCGCGTAGCCCAGCTCGATCGAGATGCCCCGCTCCCGCTCGGCCGCCAGGCGGTCGGTCTGGACCCCGGTCAGGGCGCCGACCAGCGCGGTCTTGCCGTGATCGACGTGACCGGCCGTACCCAGGGTCACCGGGCTGGGCACGGGATCCCGGCGAATCCCGCTCAGCGGCGGCGGTTGCGCTTTCGCGCCGCTCGCTGAGTTTTGCGCCGCCGAGCGCCCTGCTTCGGACCCTTCGCGCCAGGAGACCCCGCGGGCGGCTGGGACCGGGCGAGCATCCGGTCGGCCGCGTCGCCGATCACGGCGTCCCGCTCCGTCCGGGGCCGCGCGTTGAAGTCGGCCATCCAGCCGTCGATGGCCGCCGGATCCTCCGGATTCACCCCCTCGGCATACATCTGCATGAACATCGACTTCGCCAATCCCCACGAGCCCGGATCGCGCTGGGCGGCGAGGAACTCCTCGCGCAACTCGTTGCACGCCTCCTCGAGCACCTCGACCGGCTCGCCCGAGAGGCTCTCCCGCTGATCCAGAAAGCGCAGGAAGGAGACGACGCAATCGACTACGTCCTCGACGGTCTCCGCGTGGACTGAGACCTTGCGCGGAACGTAGTCGAGCAGGAACTCGGCAAGCTCCTCGGCGGTCCACCGGCCGAGTCGCCCGTCACCGTAGCCGCCCTTCCACTCGAGCATCGTCGAGGCGATGAAGTCACCACTGCGCCACACCGGCCCGGCGGGGGGACAGTTCGCCTTCGCCCATGCCTCGAGCTCGGTCAGCAGGCAGTCGATGACCTCCTGGAAGCCCGACTCGTCCTCCTCCGCGTCGACCATCAACTCGGGGTCATCGTCCTCCCACGGCGCAATCGACTCCGGCCGAGGGAGGCCGCCCGGATCGCCGGTCAGGGCCCGCGCGAGGATCGGCAGCGCCAGCGCCGCCTCCGGACCGAGGGCGATCCCGAGATCCTGAGCCCGCTGTGCCGCGGAGGCGGCACGCGCCGCAAGCCCCTCGATCCCGATCGGCTCCGGTGCCCCGTCGCCGGCGAGCGCTTCCGCCAGGATCGACCGGGCCTCGGCCGCCGGAAGCGGGGGCGTGAGCACGCAGTCGACGAGCGCTCCCCCGGTCTCCTCGAGCTCGATCCCGAGCATCGCGACCTGGAGCCGCCGCGTCCGCGGGCGCCCGAGGATCAGGACGAGCAGCTCGGCGTCGTCCCCGACGATGCGCGTCGCCTCCCGGACGGTCGCGGTCCCCAGTCGCGGCGTGAGCGCAGACGTGACGCCAGCGCGCGCCAGTCGCTCGAGCGACGCCCGCGCCGCCCGCGCGTTCTCCCCGCTGGCGAGGACCGCGAGCGCGGCGAGGACGCCGGCGGCATCCTCATCTGCGCGCCGCTCGATCTCGCCGACGAACGCCTCGGCCACCGCCGGCGGCATCCCCGGCAGCTCGAGCGGTATCAGGAGCGTCGCCGCCAGGCGTTCGAGCTCGGCCGGATCGTCCGTTCGCGCCCCCATCTCGAGCATCTCCCGGAATGCCGGGACCAGCTGCTCCTCGAGGACGGCCTGCTCTGCGCCCGACAGCATGGCCAAACCGTAGCTCGTCGAGCGGCGGAACGACAATTCGCAGCGGTCAAGCGACCCCCCGGACCGCCGCGATCACCGCGTCCACCTCGTCGTCGGCGATCGTCCGCGGGTCGAGCAGCAGCCGCCCGTCGGCCACCCGGCCGATCACCGGCACGGCCGCGCCGCGCAGGGGCGCCGCGAGCGCCCGATCGAGCTCCACCACCGGACCGTCCAGCTCAAGCAGGGGCAACGCGCCCCCGCCGACACGGGCCGTCCCCCGACCGAGCCGCGCGCTCACCCCGGCCGCCTCGAGGCCCGCGCGCAGGCGCTCCGCCCGCCCCGCGAGCTCGTCCTCACGAGCGCCGAGCATGGCCAGCACCGGGATCTCCGCCCACGCCCGGTCGCGGTGGAGGCGCAGCGTCGCCTCGAGTGCCGCCAGCGACAGCTTGTCGATGCGCAGAGCCCGAGCCAGCGGATGGGACGCTGCGCGGGCGACGGCGTCGGCGCGGCCGACGAGGAGCCCGGCCTGCGGTCCGCCGAAGAGCTTGTCGCCCGACGCGCAGACGAGCGCCGCCCCGGCGGCGACCGACCGGCGCAGCGTCGGCTCGTCGTCGATCTCGTCGATCGCGCCCGACCCGACGTCGTCGATCACCGGCGCCCCGAGCCGGCACAGCTCCTCGATCGACACCTCCGAGACGAAGCCGGAGGTCCGGAAGTTCGACGGGTGGACCCGCATCGCCGCGGCCGCGTCCGGCGCCTCCAGACCGCGCCGGTAGTCGTCGACGCCGGTCCGGTTGGTCGTCCCGACCTCGATCAGCCGCGACCCCGACTGGGCGATGACCTCCGGGATGCGAAAGCCCCCGCCGATTTCGACGAGCTGGCCCCGCGAGACCACGATCGCCGCCCCCGGCCCGGCGAGCGCCGCCGCGGCGAGGAGGACGGCCCCGGCGCCGTTGTTGACGGCCAGGGCCGCCTGCGCCCCGGTCAAGTCGCACAGGAGCCCCTCGACGTGGGTGCGGCGCGCGCCGCGCGTCCCGTCGTCGAGGTCGAGCTCGAGGTTGCCGTAGCCCTCAGCCGCCCGCGCCACCGCCGCCCGGGCCGCCGCCGCCAGCGGCGCTCGGCCGAGGTTGGTGTGGATGATCACTCCGGTCGCGTTGATCACCCGCCGCAGCGACGGCTGCCGCAGGGCCGCCAGGATCGCCGCCGCCCGCCCCCGCACGTCGCCGACGTCCTCGGCCCCCGCCAGGAGCGCTTGGCGGCGCTCGGCGATCGCCGCCCGCGCCGCCGCCACGGCCAACGGGTGGGGGCCATCGAGGGTCAGGGCGACCGTCTCGACCGACGGCAGCGAGCGCAGATCGGCGCGGTCCATCGGCATACGCTACCCCCGCGCGCCGGCGACCCGGGCTCCCGGCGGTTACGCCGCGACGATCCGTGTGACCGCCGGGTGCGGCCCGCTCGCGTCCTAGAGCCGCGCTGTCGCACCGACGACGCGCCGCGAGCGTCTGCCCGCCCGGCCGCCCCGGATCCCACGCTGGCCCATCCAAGTCTCATCGGCCAACCGGGCCGCGGCTCCAGGCCGGGGGAGACATCGCCCGCCGACCGGCGGTGTTCAGAGGCCGGAGGACCGGTGGCGCTGGAGCGTGGCGATCCCGTCGGTCTCGATCTGGCGCACCGCGTCCGGAGTGAGGCCGAGGCGGCGGGCTACCTCCTCGAGGGCCAGCGGCTCCTCGCCGCCGATCCCGTGGCGCAGCTCGAGCACCCGGCGCTCCTGGTCGGTCAGGATCGACGACATCGCGTCCGTCGCCGCGGAGCGCCGCTGCGCCGTCGTCGGCCGGTCCTCGACCGCGTCGTCCTCGGCCGCCCGCCGGTCCTCGTCGGCGCGCCGACGCTCGTCCTCGGCGGCCGGGTGCCCCATCGAGACCGGCGCCTGGGCCCAGCGCCTGATCGCCTCGACCTCCCGCTCGGGCAGCCCGGTCGCCCCGGCGATCTCGGCGGTCGTCGGCTCGCGCTGGAGCTTGGCCGCCAGGTCGCGCTCGGCTCCGTGGATCGTGTTGAGCTTGGCCAGGACGGCGCTCGACAGGCGGATCGTCCGTGACTTCTCGGCCACCGCCCGGGCCATCGCCTGGCGGATCAGCGGCGTCGCGTAGGTGGAGAAGCGGAAGCCCTTGCGGTGATCCCACTTCTCGACCGCCCGGACCAGGCCGAGGGTCCCCTCCTGGATCAGGTCGAGCAGCGGCAGGCCCTGCCTGGAGTAGGGCTTGGCCAGCGAGACGACCAGGCGCAGGTTCGACTCGATCATCTTCGCCTTGGCCTGGAGATCGCCGCGCTCGATCCGCTGGGCCAACTCGGCCTGCTCGTGCTGGGTGAGGGTCGGCGTGCGGCTCATGTCGTTGAAGAAGAGCTGCAGCGGGTCGACGGTGTCGTCGGCGTCGGCCTCGAGGTCGTCGTCATCGGCGGCGGGGGACATGCAGGCACTTTCGCAGAGCCGGCTCAGCGGGCTCGGACGACGACGCGAATGACGCGTTGAAACGCGTCGGCGTAGGCCGGGCACGCCCGTCCCGTCGGGCAGTTCGGCACGCCGACCGACGTGATCGTCGCCCATCCCGGGCTCGCCGCGGTCAGGGGCCAGGCGCCCAGGCTCACCGGGCGGCCGACCCGCACGTGCGCGCTGCTCGACCGCGGCGTCGACCAGATCAGGCCCCCGCCGCCGAGCCGGAGCGTCACGCACGCGTGGTCGACCAGCCTCACCGGCCGGTTCGCGCCGGTGGTGCGGAGGGGCGGGCACCTCGCCGCCGCCGCGATCCTGCCGCTGGCGGCCGGCTGGCCGCACGCGCTCGCGGCGAGGGCGGCCCGAGCAGGCCGAGGCCGGCCGCCGCGTTGGCCCGCCGGCCGCCGCGCCGCGTCACACCAGAGCCTTCTCCCGCTCCCACATCCGCAGCGCCCGGCAGCGCTCCACGAAGCCGCCGGCGGCGTCGGCCCCGTCGAGCTCGACGAACCCGTCGTCGATCGACCCGCTGAGCCCCGTCGCGTCGAACAGCCGGCGGGCGGCGTCGACGTAGCCGATGAGTTTGCAGTGGGCGTAGGCGTCGGTGACGAAGTCGCGGGCCGCCGGTTGCCCGGCGAGCTGCGCGGCGCCGTCGTCGGAGACGAGCAGGACGACGGCGTCGTAGAGCACCGACGGGCCGCCGTCGATCTTCTGGTCGGCCGGGACCCGGTCGCCGTCGCTGGACTCGATGCCTCCGATCGCCGGCGCGACGAGCTCGAGGTTCGCCCCCTCCTCGGCGGCGGCGGCGCGCAGCCCGGCGAGGATCTTCGCGTCGGCCCCGTCGGAGACCAGCACGCCGATCTTGCGTCCGGCGAACGTCAGCGGCGGGTTGGCGAGGATGCTCAGGGCCGGCGACGGTGGCAGGTCGCCGATCGGCTTGCGGGCCGGCGAGAGCGCTCGGGGGAGCCGCTCGAGGCCGAGGCCGTCGGCGACCTCGCGGGCCAGGTCGGCGTCGACGTTGCGCAGGCTGGCGACGAGGCGCTCGCGGATCTCCGGCCGCTCGACCTTGCTCAGCTCGAAGACGAACGCCGCACAGATGTGGGCCTGCTCGACCGGCGTCTGGCTGACGTAGAACTGGCGGGCCTGGCTGTAGTGATCGGCAAAGCTCTCCGGCCGCAGGCGACGCTTGGCGCCGGCCTCCTCGACCGCGACCGTCGTGAATCCGTTCGCGGCGTCCTCGCGTGGGCCACCGTCGGCGACCGGCCACGAGTTCGGCTCGTAGTTCGCCCGGCCGGTCGGGTTGACCATCGCCATGTGGCCGTCCTGCTGGAAGTGCGCCACCGGGCACTTCGGCGCGTTGATGGGGATGTGGGTGAAGTTGGGACCGCCGAGCCGCTTGATCTGCGTGTCCAGGTAGGAGAAGTTCCGCCCCTGGAGGAGCGGATCGTTGGTGAAGTCGATCCCGGGGATGATGTTCTGCGTGCAGAACGCGATCTGCTCGGTCTCGGCGAAGAAGTTCTCGACCACCCGATCGAGGACGAGCCGGCCGACCCGGCGGACGGGCACCTGCTCCTCGGGGATGATCTTCGTCGGATCGAGGACGTCGAACTCGAACCGGTCGGCGAACTCGTCGTCGAAGAGCTGGAGGCCGAGCTCCCACTCGGGGTAGGAGCCCTGCTGGATGGCGTCCCAGAGGTCGCGGCGATGGAAGTCCGGATCGGCGCCGTTGATCTTGACCGCCTCGTTCCAGACGACCGACTGGAGGCCCTGCTTCGGCTTCCAGTGGAACTTCACGAAGGTCGAGCGCCCGCGGGCGTTGACGAGCCGGAACGTGTGCACGCCGAAGCCCTCCATGAAGCGGAACGACCGGGGGATGGCCCGGTCGGACATGGCCCACATCAGCATGTGCGTCGACTCGGGCATCAACGACGCGAAGTCCCAGAAGTTGTCGTGCGCCGTCTGTGCCTGCGGAAAGCCCCGGTCGGGCTCCGGCTTGGCGGCGTGGATCAGGTCCGGGAACTTGATCGGATCCTGGATGAAGAACACGGGGATGTTGTTGCCGACGAGATCCCAGTTGCCGTCCTGGGTGTAGAGCTTGACCGCGAAGCCCCGCACGTCGCGGGCGAGATCGGCCGAGCCCTTGTTGCCGGCGACGGTCGAGAAGCGCACGAACGCCGGCGTCCGCTGGCCGGACTGCTGGAACGGGTCGGCCCGCGTCAGCCTGGTGAGCGGCTCGTAGTTCTCGAAGAACCCGTGGGCTCCGTAGCCGCGGGCGTGGACCACCCGCTCGGGGATGCGCTCGTGGTCGAAGTGGAAGATCTTCTCGCGGAAGTGGAAGTCCTCGAGCGCCGCCGGCCCGCGTTCGCCGATGCGCAGCGTGTTCTGGTCGTCGGCGACGCGGACGCCCTGCTGCGTCGTCAGGCTCGGCCGGCCGTCCTGGCCGGCGACCTGGTGGGTGTCGCCGCCGCCGCCGCGCTCGACGCTCACCTCGCCGTACCGCACGCTCCTGCGTGAACCCCGTGCGTCGCTGCCCGCCATCGCCTGCCGTCCTTTCCCCTTGGGTCGTGCCCGCGCCGGTACCCGACCGATCTGGGGGCGAAACGGCGGTCGACGCCCACGAAGGGCGGGCGCGCCGTACTCTTTGCCGGGGATGGCCACGGCACCGCGACCCGACGACGAGCCTCTGGACCGGCTGACGGTGGCGCCGGTCGTCGGGCCCGACGATGCCCGCCGCTTCACCGACTCCGGCATCGAGATCAAGGGCCTCTACGACGAGGACGACCTGCCGGACGCGCTCGAGCTCGGCGAGCCCGGCTCCTACCCGTTCACCCGCGGGCCGCACCGGGAGATGTATCGCAAGCAGCTCTGGACGATGCGCCAGTACGCCGGCTACGCGTCGGCCAAGGAGTCGAACGTTCGCTACAAGTACCTGCTGGCCAACGGCGCCAAGGGCCTGTCGATGGCCTTCGACCTGCCGACCCAGCTCGGCCTCGACTCCGACGACCCCCGTTGCCTGGGCGAGGTCGGCCGGACCGGCGTGGCCATCGACACGATCGACGACATGCGGACCGCCTTCGACGGCATCCCGCTCGACGTGATCTCGACCTCGATGACGATCAACGCGCCGGCCTGCGTGCTGCTGAGCCTCTACCAGCTGGTCGGCGAGGAGCAGGGGGTGCCGTCGCAGAAGCTCCGCGGCACGACGCAGAACGACATCCTCAAGGAGTACATCGCCCGCGGCAACTACATCTACCCGCCGGTCGCGTCGATGCGCCTGACGACCGACCTGTTCGCCTACTGCGCCGAGCACGTCCCCCGGTGGAACACGATCTCGATCTCCGGCTACCACTTCCGCGAGAAGGGCTGCTCCGCCGTCCAGGAGGTCGCCTTCACCCTGGCCAACGGGATCGCCTACGTCGAGGCGGCGCTCGACGCCGGGTTGTCGGTCGACGACTTCGCCCCGCGGCTGGCCTTCTTCTTCAACGGCCACAACAACGTCTTCCAGGAGGTGGCCAAGTTCCGGGCGGCCCGGCGGATGTGGGCCCGGATCATGACCGAGCGCTTCGGCGCCCAGAACCCGAAGTCGCTGATGCTCCGCTTCCACACCCAGACCGGCGGCGTGACGCTGACCGCCCAGCAGCCGATGAACAACATCGTCCGCGTCGCCCTGCAGGGCTTCGCCGCCGTCTGCGGCGGCACCCAGTCGCTCCACACCAACGGCTTCGACGAGGCGTTGGCGCTGCCCAGCGAGCGGGCGGCCAAGATCGCCCTGCGCACCCAGCAGGTGATCGCCCACGAGTCGGGGGCCGCCGACACCGTCGATCCGTTCGCCGGGTCGTTCTTCGTCGAGTCGCTGACCGACGAGATCGACTCCCGAGCGAGCGCCCTGATCGCCAAGGTGGACGAGCTGGGCGGCTCGGTCGAGGCGATCCCGTTCATCACCAAGGAGATCGACGAGTCGGCCTGGGGCTACCAGGAGCGCTACCGCCTCGAGCAGGACATCGTCGTCGGCGTCAACAAGTACGTCGAGGACCAGATCGAGATCGAGGACATCCTCCGCGTGGACCCCGAATCCGAGCGCGACCAGCTCGCCCGGTTGGCGGCCTTCAAGGCCGACCGCGACGTCGAGCTCGTCGGCCGCCGGCTCGACGAGCTGCGAACCGCCTGCGCGGGCTCCGAGAACCTGATGGTGCCCATCCGCGAGGCGCTGCGCGACCGCTGCTCGCTCGGTGAGGTCTCAGGCGCCATGCGCGACGTCTTCGGGCGCTACCAGCCCCAGCTTTAGGAGCAGTGGCCGCCAGCGCGGCCGGGGCCCCGCCGCTACGGCGCCGGCGGCTGCGACTGCTTGAGCTGCGCGACGTCGGTCGCGAGGGTGTCGACCCGGGTCGAGAGCTGCTGGAGCGCCGAGGTCGCGTCCGCAGGCGCCGGCCGGCTCGACAGGGTCTTGACCTCGGCCTCGAGCGCGGCCACGCGCCCGGTCAGGGCGCTGGCGGCGGCGCTGCCCGAGCCGGAGCTGGGGGTCTTGGCCGTGGCCTCGAGCGCGGCGACGCGCGCCGCCAGGCTCGCGGTGTCGCCGCCGCCGGCCTTCGTCGCGCGCAAGGCCTTCACGTCGCTGCTCAGGCGATCGACGCGGGCGTTGGTCGCGTAGCCCGGCTGGCCTCCACTCCCGCCGTTGCGGGCGCCATCCGCGGTGACGAGAGCGTAGATCGCCACCGCGAGCGCCGCGATTGCCGCCACGGCGACGACGAGGAGCCACGTGCGCAGCGAGTCGATCGCCCGTTCGAGCCGGCCGTAGGCGAGGCCGGGATCGATCGCCGGCGCGACGACGCGCTCGTGGACGACACCGGCCGGTGGACCGGGCCGCAGCTGCTCGGTCGGGCCTTCATGCGGGCGGGAGGTCGACATGACAGGAGCATTCCCGTTCGGCGAGGTCTTGTACCGCTCGATTCCCGGGGCCCACCGCGGCGGCCGGGCCGGCCGAGCGGTGCATTACGCTCCGGGCATGATCCTGGCGCTGAGCTTCCACGACGTCGTGCTCTCGGTCCACATCATGGCCGTGGTCGTGGCCTTCGGCGGGATGTTCGCCTATCCGATCTTCGTCGGCCTCGGCCGGCGCATGGACCCGCGCGGGATGCCCTTCTTCCACCGCACGCAGCAGCAGGTCATCCGCCGCGTGCTGACGCCGGGCCTCGGTGTGGTGATCCTCGCCGGCATCTACCTCGCCGCCGACCTCAGCGCCTTCTCGAAGGCCTACGTCGGCATCGGCTTCGTCGCCGCCGTCGTCCTCGGCGGCCTGGCCGGCGGGTACTTCGCCCCACGGGAGGGCCAGCTGGCCAAGCTCGCCGAGCGCGACCTCGCCGCGGGGGGCGGGCTGAGCTCCGAGTACGAGGCCCTCAGCCACCAGGTGAGCTCGGTCGGCGGCCTGGCCGGCGTGATCGTCCTGGCGACGATCTTCGTCATGGCCACCCACCTCGGGACCTAGGGGTCGCAAGCCGCGGGCCCACAGGAGGATTAGCCGGGCCGCGGCCGAATCCGTGGGTCGATGGCAGATCTCCAGGCCCAGCGGACGCTGGTCAAGTCTGCGCCCGAGCTCTGGGCCGAGCTCAGCAATCCCGAGTCGCTCGGCCGTCGCCTGGCCGAGTTCGGCGAGATCCGCATCACCCGCCTGGTAGGAGAGCGGACCGTCGCCTGGGAGGGCGAACGCGCAAGCGGCACGGTCGAGCTCGAGTCCTCGGGTTGGGGCACCAAGGTCCGCCTGACCGCCACGCCCGCCGACCCGGTCCCCCTTGAGGAGATCGGCGTCGCCGAGGCGGTGGTCGCGCCCGAGACCGGCGCCAACCGGGCCGACGCCACGCCGGTGGCCGAGAACTCCGGCGTCGCCGAGGCGGCGATCGAGCGGGTGGCGAGCCCGGCCGGCGACCCGCTGACCACCGAGCGGCGCGAGGAGGCCTCCACCGCGGCGACCACCGACGGCGCCGGGGGCGCCCCGGACCCGCCGCCGACCGAGCCGGGCCCGGCCGCGCGGTCGGCCGCCCGCGTGGCGCGGCGGGCCGCCGCCGCGGCGGACGGGACGCTCGAGCGGTCTCAGGCTCCGGCCGAGGCGGCCGCGGCCGTACCCAGTCCGCCGGCCAGGACGCCGGCCCCGCCCGCCCCGCAGGCCGGACCGCCGGCGGCGCCGGCGCGGCGCGGGTTCTTCGCCCGCCTGTTCGGGCGCCGGCGCGGTGCCCGCGGCGCCCGAGCCGACACCCGCCGCCCCGCCGCTCCGGCCCGGGCCCGGGCCCGCGCCGACCCAATCCCCGCCCACGCCGCGCGGCGCCGCCGCCCCCGGACTTGCACCGCCGGCGGCCGCCGCGCCGTCCCCCCCGGGTCACCCGCCGTCCGGGCCCGTCGCACCCGGGCCCACGGCGCCCGCGCCCGCCGGGCCGGTGGCTCAGCCGCCGTCGCCGCCCGCGGCCGCCGCGCCGCGACCGCAGCCGCCGGCGGCAGCGTCGGCGCCCAGGCCGACGACCGGCGCCACGAGTGACCGGCGCGAGTCGGCGCGCTACGCTCCACCGATGCCAGGCTCGACCGTGACCCGCCCGGCCGCCGCCGCGCCGGTGGCGCCGATCGCGAGGACTCCGACCGAGCCGGCCGCGACGCCCGTGACGGCCGGACCGACGCCGCCCCGGACGCGGCCGGCCGCCCCGAAGGCCCTCGACGTCGAGCGGACGATGGCGGTGCTGAGCAGCGTCCTCGACGATCTAGGCGCGGCGCACCATCGCCCCTTCTCCCGGGAATAGGCGCGCGCCGCCGCGGAGCCGCAGCACACCGCGCCAGCAGCGCCAGAAGCCTCCCGAGAGCTACGAGGAGAAGCTGGCCCACCTCGAGGCGCTGCGGGCCGAGGCCGCCCACGCCGACGGGCCGGGCGTGGAGAAGCAGCACGCGAAGGGCAAGTACACGGCGCGCGAGCGGATCGCGAAGCTGCTCGACCCGGGGAGCTTCCAGGAGCTCGACGCCTTTGCCCGCCACCGGACCTACGACTTCGAGATGCAGAAGACCAAGCCGCTGGCCGACGCGGTGGTCACCGGCCACGGGACGATCGACGGGCGACCGGTCTGTGTCTTCAGCCAGGACTTCGCCGTCTTCGGCGGGTCGCTCGGCGAGGTGATGGGCCAGAAGATCTGCAAGATCATGGACATGGCCGCGAAGATCGGCTGTCCGGTGATCGGGATCAACGACTCCGGCGGTGCCCGGATCCAGGAGGGCGTGGTCTCGCTCGGGGCCTACGGCGACGTCTTCATGCGCAATGTCCGCTGCTCGGGCGTCATCCCCCAGATCTCGCTGATCATGGGCCCGTGCGCGGGCGGGGCGGTCTACTCGCCGGCGATCACCGACTTCGTGCTGATGGTCAAGGAGACCTCACACATGTTCATCACCGGGCCCGACGTGATCCGGACGGTCAGCGGCGAGGAGGTCGACTTCGAGGAGCTGGGCGGGGCGACGACCCACAACACCCGCTCGGGCGTCGCCCAGTTCGCGGCCGAGGACGAGGACGACTGCCTGGAGGAGGCCCGCTACCTGCTGTCCTTCCTCCCGGCGAACAACCTCGAGCTGCCGCCGCGGGTGACGCCGACCGACGATCCCGAGCGGATGGATCCGGGCCTCGACACCCTGGTCCCGGCCAGCCCGAACAAGCCGTACGACATGCGGCGGGTGGTCGAGCTGATCGTCGACGACGGCGAGTTCCTCGAGGTCCACGAGCATCACGCGACGAACATCGTCTGCGGCTTCTCGCGGCTCGACGGCTTCGCCGTGGGCATCGTCGGCAACCAGCCGCAGTCGATGGCCGGGGTGCTCGACATCAACGCCTCGTTGAAGGCGGCCCGCTTCGTGCGGACGTGCGACGCGTTCAACGTCCCGCTGATCACCTTCTGCGACGTTCCCGGCTTTCTGCCGGGGACCGACCAGGAGTGGAACGGGATCATCCGCCACGGAGCCAAGCTCCTCTACGCGTTCGCCGAGGCGACGGTCCCGAAGATCACGGTGATCACCCGCAAGGCCTACGGCGGCGCCTACGTGGTGATGTCGTCCAAGCACCTCGGGGCCGACCTCAACTTTGCCTGGCCGACCGCCGAGGTCGCGGTGATGGGGCCGGAGGGGGCGGTCAACATCATCTACCGCCGGGACATCGCCTCGAGCCCGACGCCCGACGTCCGGCGGGCCCGGCTTATGGACGACTACCGCGCCCGCTTCGCCAACCCCTACTCCGGGGCCGAGCGGGGCTACATCGACGACGTCCTGATCCCCCACGAGACCCGGCCGAAGCTGATCGCCGGCCTGCACGCGCTGAGCACCAAGCGCGACCTCGGGCCGCAGCGCAAGCACGGAAACATCCCGCTCTGACTGACCGCGCCGAAGCGGGCGCGACGGCGCGCCGCGCCGCCCGGCGACTCAGGCGAAGGGCTTCTGCCGGGCCGCCCACCAGGCGACGACGCCGGGCAGCATCAGCGCGATGGCCACGCCGAGCGGAGCCAGGGCGAGTCCGATGAGGACCGCTCCCACCACGATGCTGGCCCCGACGAGGATCACGACCACCCCGACCAGCCCGAGGATCCCGCCGAGAAGCAGGAACGGTCGACTCGACGCGCGCAGACGGTATCCCTTGCGATCCAGGTCCCGATCGGCATCGGATGATTTGGTGGCCATCTTCGCTCCTTTACGAGGAGTGAGCGGGCCGCAGCCGGCTCACTTCTTGGCGTTCTTGACGGCGCGCTTGAGCTCGGCCTTCCCCATCTTCGACCGACCCGCGATCTCCAGGCGCCGGGCCTCGGCCTCCAACTCGCGCCGGCTCGGCTCCTCTCCGCGGCGGACCTTGCCGGCCTCGGCACCGAGTGCCGACCGGGTCGCGCCAGACAGGTGCTTGAGCGTCTGCTGCTCGCGCGCCGCCGTCTGCGCCTTCTTGACGTTCTTCCGCGCCGCGCTCCGCTGCTTGTCGGTGGCCATGGCCGGTGTCTACCCCCCATCGGCCGGCCGGAATCATCACCGCAGGGCGTCCTCAGAGGGCTACGAGCGCCGCGTCGACGCGGCCCTCGCGCCAGGCCGCGTAGACGGCGGCGCTGACCGCCAGGTCCTGGATGGCCAGGCCGGTCGAGTCGAACATGGTCACCGCCTCGGCGCTGGGGCGGCCCGGTGCCTCGCCCGACAGCACCGCCCCGAGGGCCACGACCTGCTCACGGGCGACGAGCCCGGCCGCGGCCGCCCCGGCCAGCTCGCCGCCGTGGGCGGCCTGCTCCCACTCGTCGCAGAAGAGCGTGCACCCGGCGACCGCCGCGATCGTCGCCTCGGCCTTGCCGGGACCGTCGGCTCCGAGCATGTTCAGGTGCAGCCCCGGTCGCAGGGCCGCCTCGTCGACGATCGCCTCGGCGCCCGGCGTCACGCAGCAGACGACGTCGGCCGCGAGGGCCGCCGCGACCGGGCCGGACTCCCAGCCGAGCTCCCCGGCCAGGGCCGTGGCGGCCTCGGGCCGCGGGTCGGCGCAGATCCCCGGGCCGTAGCCGGCGGCGGCCAGGCAGCGGGCGACCCAGGCGCCGTGGAGGCCGCATCCGATCAGCCCGACCGATCGGGCGCTGGGACCGGCGAGCGCCTGCGTGGCCACGGCGGCGACGGCGCCCGTGCGCAGCGCCGTGACCGCTCGGGCGTCGATCAGGGCCAGGAGCGCGCCGGTCGACGCGTCGGAGAGGGCGATCACGCCGGCCACGGTGGGCAGGTCGGTGCCGGCGTTGCCGGGAAACGAGCAGATCCACTTGAGCAGGGCGACCCCGTCGCCGCGGGCCGGCATCGCCCGAAAGTCACCGTCCGGCGGGCAGGGCAGGTAGACCTTGGCCGGCATCTGCCACTCGCCCCGGCGGTGGCGGACGAAGGCGTCGCGGACCCGGTCGATCGCCGCTGACGGGGAGACGGCGGCGAGCACCGCGTCGTGGCCGATCACCGGCACCGCCATTCAGACGGCCGCGGCGATTCGGGGGGGCGTCGGCATCGGCGAACCGTAGCGCCCGTGCAATGATCGAGGCCCGTGACCCCCCGCCGCCAGCCTGCCCCGGTCGTGCCCGAGCTCTCCGCCCGAGCGACGCACGCCCGGCGGACGCTGATCGCCCCCGGCGCCTCACCAGAAGAGGCAGCGGCGATCGTCGCGGCGATCGAGCGGTTCATGGCCGACACGACCCCGCCCGCGCCGTCGCGGCCGCCGGGGGCGCCGGGCGGCTGGCTGCGAGCGGCCCTGCTCGACGGCGTCAGCCGCGCCGATCGGCGGCCCGGCGGCTGGGGCGATCCCCGTCGCTGAGCGGCGGCCACAACCGTGCGGCTGACCGCCAAGGCCGACTATGCGGTCCGGGCGGCCGTCGAGCTCGCCGGCGCCGACGAGGGCGCGCCGCGCAAGATGGACGACGTCGCCAGCGCCCAGGAGATTCCGGTTTCCTTTCTCGAGAACATCCTCACCCAGCTGCGCAGCGCCGGCGTCGTGCGCAGCCAGCGGGGTCCCGACGGCGGCTACTGGCTCAGCCGTCCGGCGAGCGAGATCACGCTGGCCCAGGTCATCCGCGCGGTCGAGGGGCCCCTGGTCGGGGTCCGGGGGCAGCGTCCGGAGGAGGTGGTCTACCGCGGCTCGGCCCAGCCGCTCCAGCGGGTCTGGATCGCCCTGCGGGCGAACCTCCGGGCGGTGCTCGAGCAGGTGACGGTGGCCGACGTGGCCGCCGACGACCTGCCGGAGGCGATCATCGCGATGACCCGGACCGAGGGCGCCTGGCACGCCCGCTGAAGCCGCGACGCGGGACTCCTCGCGCGGTCTAGGCGGAGACCCGGGCCGCCCCCAGCCGGGCGGCGAGGATCTGACCCGGCTCGAGCTCGAGCTCGGCCGCCCGCTCGCGCGTGAGCTGGGCCCAGACCTCGCGGCCGTCGTCCAGCTTCAGCTCCACCCGGATCTCGAAGCCGAGGTGGACGATCCGCTCGACCGGAGGAGCACGTCCGGCGCCGGAGCGAGGGCCCGGGCCAGGACCATGCGCTGCAACTGGCCCCCGGAGAGCTGCGACGGGTGACGCTGAGGGAGAACCGGCGAGCACGGCGATGCAGGCGATAGGCTGGGGAGCCTATGGTCACTTTCTTGACTGAAGTTGTGCGGATAGCGGCTCGGCCGGCCAAGTACCAGAAAGCCGTTCGGGATTCAGGGATTAGCCGAGGGCGGCGACCGGACGGGCCATCTCCGGCGCGCTTCTCCGCTCCTGAATATCCGGAAAGCCGCCCGCCTTTCCTGTGTTAGGCTTACGACACCTCGAGCCCCACCCTCAGGAGGACTCCGATGGAGCCGACTTCCAGCACTACCGCCAGGGGCTCGCTCGTCGATCCCGAGATTCGCCATGACGTGCCCGGGCACGTCATCCCGATCATCGCGCGCGAGTTCGACGACTTCGACACCGAGTCGACGAAGTTCCTCCGCGGCGACCTGGAGGAGGTCCAGTTCATCGGCTTCCGCCTCAAGCAGGGCGTCTACGGCCAGCGTCAGGCCGAGCGCCAGATGATCCGCGTCAAGCTCCCCTTCGGCGGCATCAATCCCGAGCAGATGGACAAGTTCGCCGAGGTCGTCGAGCGCTGGGTCCCGCTGGGCAAGGGCCATATAACCACGCGGCAGAACTTCCAGCTCCACCACGTTCCCCTGCCCGACGCCGCCGCCCTGATCCGCGAGATCAGCGCCGTCGGGCTCTCCTCCCGCGAGGGCTGCGGCAACACGATGCGCAACGTCACCGGCGACCCGTGGGCCGGGGTCTGCGACGGCGAGCTCTTCGACCCGACGCCCTACGCCGGCGCCTACGTCCGCTACTTCGTGCGCAACGAGGTGTGCCAGCTGATGCCGCGCAAGTTCAAGACCGCGTTCAGCGCCACCGACGACGACGTCGCCATCGTCGGCATCCACGACGGCGGCTTCATCCCGCGGGTCCGCGACGGCCGGCGCGGCTTCGAGATCCGCATCGGGGGCGGCACGTCGATCATGCCCCGCATCGCCCCGACCCTCTATGACTTCGTCGAGGCCGACAACGGCGACTACCTCAAGGTGACCGAGGCCGTGCTGCGGATCTTCGACCGCCAGGACTGGCTGCGCAAGAACCGGGCCCGCGCCCGGATCAAGGTTCTCGTCGACAAGATCGGGATGGACGCCTTCCGCGAGCTCGTGGCCGAGGAGCTGCGCGGCGACTGGGTCGCCGAGCGGGACTTCACCCTGGAGCCGCTCCTCTTCATCCACGACGAAGCGCCCGGCCCGGCTCCGACCGGCGTCACCGGGACGCCCAACGGCGACTCGCGCGAGTTCAACCGCTTCGTGGACTCGAACGTCCGGCCCCAGCGGCAGCCGGGGTTCGTCACCGTTGAGGTCAAGGTCATTCGCGGCGACCTCTCGCCCGAGCAGTTCCGCGGCCTGGCCGCGATCATGCGCGACCACTCCGGCGGCTACGCCCGCACCACCGTCCAGCAGAACCTCGTCCTGCGCTGGGTCCATGAGGCCGCGGTCTACGACGTCTGGCGCGCGCTCAGCGACCTCGGCCTGGGCGGCGCCGGCCCGCGCGAGATCTCCGATGTGGTGAGCTGCCCCGGCACCGACAGCTGCAAGCTCGGCATCACCGCCTCGATGGGGCTCAACCAGGCGATCCAGGAGCGGATCGACGCGATGGACATCGACGACGAGCTGACGCGCCGGATCCACATCAAGATGAGCGGCTGCCCCAACGGCTGCAGCCAGCACCACATCGCCAACATCGGCTTCTACGGCGCCTCGATCAAGGTCGGGGAGCACACCATCCCCGCCTACATCCCCCACCTGGCCGGCAACTACGTCGGCGGCGAGGTCGCCGTCGGCAAGCGCCTGAAGGCCCGCCTCCCGGCCAAGCGCGTGCCCGAGGCCGTCGAGCGCTGGGTCCGCCACTACCAGGGCGAGCGCCGCGACGGCGAGGAGTTCAACGCCTTCGTCGAGCGCGTCGGCGTGCCGGAGTTCGAGGCCCTGGTCAAGGATCTGACCCTGCCGGTGGAGTTCAGCCTGGAGACGATGAACCACTTCATCGACTGGAACCGCTCCGAGCCCTACCAGGTCATCCGCGGCGAGGGCGAGTGCGCCGTATGAGCACCCGGGCCGCGGCGCCTGATCTCGAGCCACGGAGCGCCGAGGACGTCCTCGCCTACGCGGTCGAGCGCTTCCACCCGCAGCTCGTGATGGCGTGCTCCTTTCAGAAGGAGGAGTCGGTCCTCCTCGACATGCTGATGGCGATCGAGCCCGCCGCCCGCGTCTTCACCCTCGACACCCACGTCCTCTTCGAGGAGACCCGCGCCGCCTGGCGCGCCTTCGAGGCCCGCTGGGGCGTCCGCGTCGAGATCCACGACGTGGTCGACCCGGCCGGCCTCCCCTGGTCGGCGGCGCACTGCTGCGCCTCGAGCGGCGCCAAGGCCGACGGGCTGCGCGGCGCCCTCGACGGCGCCGAGGCCTGGATAACCGGCGTGCGCCGCGAGCAGTCGCCGACCCGCGGCGACACCCGCAAGCTGGAATGGGACGAGCGCAACGGCCTGTGGAAGGTCAACCCCCTCGCCGACTGGACCGCCCAGCGGCTGTGGACCTACATCCATGAGCACGAGCTTCCCTACAACGAGCTCCACGACGCCGGCTACGAGTCGATCGGCTGCGCCCCCTGCACCCAACCGGGCAACGGCCGGGACGGCCGCTGGTCGGGGAGCGCGAAGACCGAGTGCGGTCTCCACGGCGACGGCTGACATGGACCCCCTGATCGTCCTCTTCGGCTTCGGCGTCGGCCTGCTCGTGGCCACCACCGGCATGGGCGGCGGCTCGCTGATGACGCCGCTCCTGATCCTCGTCTTCGCGGTCAAGCCGGTCGTCGCCATCGGCACCGATCTGATCTACGGCGCCGTGACCAAGACCGTCGGCGGCTGGCGCCACTTCCGCTTGGGCACGGTCCACATGGGCACCTCGCTCTGGCTGGCCGTGGGCAGCGTCCCCGGCGCCATCCTCGGCGTCCTCGCCCTCAACCGCCTGCGCAGCGCATACGGCGGCAAGAGCTTCGACAACCTCGTGCTGATCCTGGTCGCCGCCGCCCTGCTCGTCACCGCCGTCGCCGTCCTCGTCCGCGCCCTGCTCATGCGCCGCGTCAACGAGCGCGAGCGCGTGGCGCTCGCCCGTCGCGACAAGGTGGTCGCGGTCATCACCGGCCTGGTGATCGGGTTCGTCCTCAGCGTCACCTCGGCCGGCAGCGGCTCGCTGATCGCCGTCGTCCTCATCCTCTGGTTCCAGATGAAGCCGCGCCAGGTGGTCGGCACCGACGTCTTCCACGCCGCCATCCTGCTCTGGGTGGCCGGCCTCGCCCATCTCTTCGACGGCAACGTCAACCTCGGGCTGGCGGCCAACATCCTCGTCGGCTCGCTACCCGGCGTGTGGATCGGCACCCACTACGCCGCCCGCCTGCCCGACGACGGGCTGCGCCCGGCTCTGGGCATCGTCCTCCTCGCCTCCGGCCTCGCCCTGCTCTCCAAGGCCGGCGCCTCGATCTCGCCGGTCCTGATCGTCGGCGTGCCGGTCGCCGTGGCCGTCCTCGCCTTCACCCTCCATCGCGCCCGCCGACCCCTGACCCCGACCCCCGAGCACCCGCCCGTGCTGGTGGCCGCCGGGGAGTCCTCGTGAAGGCGTCCGCCGCGTCCGTGCGCCTCACCCACCTGCGGGCCCTCGAGTCGGAGGCGATCCACGTCATGCGCGAGGTCGCCGCCGAGTTCGAGCGACCGGTGCTCCTGTTCAGCGGCGGCAAGGACTCGATCGTCCTGCTGCGCCTGGCCGAGAAGGCGTTCCGCCCGGCTCCGTTCCCGTTCCCGCTGATGCACATCGACACCGGCCACAACTTTCCCGAGGCGATCGAGTTCCGCGACCGCCGGGTGGAGGAGCTCGGCGAGCGGCTGATCGTCGCGTCGGTTCAGGAGTCGATCGACCAGGGCCGCGTGGTCGAGGAGACGGGCCCGCGGTCGTCGCGCAACCGCCTCCAGACGACGACGCTCCTCGACGCGATCTCCCACCACCGCTTCGATGCCGCCTTCGGCGGCGCCCGCCGCGACGAGGAGCGGGCCCGGGCCAAGGAGCGGATCCTCTCCTTCCGCGACGACTTCGGCCAGTGGGACCCCAAGAACCAGCGCCCGGAGCTCTGGAACCTCTACAACGGCCGCCTGCGGCCCGGCGAGCACGCTCGCGTCTTTCCGATCTCCAACTGGACCGAGCTCGACGTCTGGGAGTACATCGAGCAGGAGCGGCTCGAGCTTCCCGGCCTCTACTTCGCCCACGAGCGCGACGTCTTCGAGCGCGACGGGATGCTCTACGCCCACCGCCCCGGCCAGGAGCTGGCCGCCGGCGAGGAGGTCTTCCGGGAGACCGTCCGCTTCCGCACCGTCGGGGACATGAGCTGCACCGGGGGAGTCCGCTCCCGGGCGGTGGCGATCGCCGAGGTGATCGCCGAGATCGCCGCCACCCGAATCACCGAGCGCGGGGAGACCCGCGCCGACGACCGCGTCAGCGAGGCGGCCATGGAGGACAGAAAGCGCGTGGGCTACTTCTGATGAGCCTCGACCTGTTGCGCTTCACCACCGCCGGCTCGGTCGACGACGGCAAGAGCACGTTGATCGGCCGCATGCTCTACGACGCCAAGCAGGTCTTCGCCGACCAGCTCGCCCACCTCTCCGACGCCTCCCTGCGCCGCGGCGGCGAGGGCGTGCTCGACTTGGCGCTGCTGACCGACGGCCTGCGGGCCGAGCGCGAGCAGGGCATCACGATCGATGTCGCCTACCGCTACTTCGCCACCCCGCGCCGGCGGTTCATCATCGCCGACTGCCCCGGCCACCAGCAGTACACCCGCAACATGGTCACCGGCGCCGCCACCGCCGACCTGGCCATCGTCCTGCTCGACGCGCGCAAGGGGACGGTCGAGCAGTCCAAGCGCCACGCCTTCATCAGCGCCCTCCTCCGGATCCCCCACCTCGTGGTCGCCGTCAACAAGATGGACCTGGTCGACTACTCGGCCGACCGGTTCGCCGAGCTCGTCGACGAGTTCGCCGCCTTCGCCGGCAAGCTCGACGTCGCCGACGTCACCTACATCCCGATCTCCGCCCTCCGCGGCGACAACGTCGTCGACCGCGGCGACCGGCTCGACTGGTTCGCCGGGCCGACTCTCCTCGGCCACCTCGAGGAGGTCGAGGTCGCCTACGACCACCCCGACGACGTCCCCGCCCGCTTCCCCGTCCAGTGGGTGATCAAGCCCGCGGTCGGAGACTACCGAGGCTACGCCGGCCAGCTGGCCAGCGGCGCCCTGCGGACCGGCGACGACGTCGTGGTCCTGCCGGGCGGCCGGCGGTCGCGGATCGCCGCCATCGACACCTACGACGGCGAGCTCGACGAGGCGATCGCCCCGCTGTCGGTGACCGTCCGCCTCGAGGACCAGCTCGACGTCGCCCGCGGCGACCTGATCTGCCACCCCGACGCCGCGGCCGTGGTCGCCCGCCGGCTCGACGCCGACATCTGCTGGATGGGCGAGGCGCCGCTGCGCCCGGGCGCCCGCTACGCGATCAAGCACACGAGCCGCACGGCCACGGCGATCGTCGATCGGCTGCACGACCGGGTCGACGTGCACACGCTCGAGCGCGACGACGCTCCCGACCAGTTGGCCCTCAACGACATCGGCCGGGTGTCGCTGCGCACCAGCGCCCCTCTGGCCGTCGACCCCTACCGGTCCAATCGCCGCACCGGGAGCTTCATCCTGATCGACGAGGCGACCAACGCCACCGTCGCCGCCGGGATGATCTGCCCGGTGGCGGTCACCGTCTGAAGCGCCGCCCTGCCGCGGCTCCGTCCGGGCGGACGGTCGGGATGACGGCGGACCGCCGGCCGGCCAGCGGCGGGCAGCGGCGGGAGCGGGGTCGAGCGCCGGCGCGGCGCCCCCCCTCCCGGCGGCACCGCGAAAACGGCCCGATAGCATCGCCCTCACGTGGCTATCCCCCTTGTCCGTCGCCCATCGGCACGGCGCTCGCGCGTCCGACCGCTCGCTCACGACGCCGGCCGGCGCCCCGGCCGATCGGGGCTCGCCCGGCGCGAACATGCTCGCGGGCGCGTCGGACGGATCCGCGGGGCGAGGTAGGACGAGACGCCGGCGACGCCGCCCCAGCGCCCGGCCGTCGCCGCCGACGCCCGGGAGATCCAGGCCCTGATGCGGTCCTCGGTGCGGGAGCTCTTCCCGCGCTACTACGACCGCCGCCAGACGGCGAGTGCGGCCGTGCACATCGCGCACCTCGACCGGCAGCTGATCGACGACGGCACCTACCTCGTCCACGAGTCCGACGGCGGCGAGATCGTGGCCTGCGGCGGGTGGAGCCGGCGGGCGAAGCTGTACGCCGGGGCCGGCGCCGCCGCGGACGACGACCGGCTGCTGGACCCGGCGACCGAGCCGGCACGGGTGCGGGCGATGTTCGTCCGCGGCGACTGGACGCGGCGGGGCCTCGGTCGGGCGATCCTCGACGGCTGCGAGCGGGCCGCCCGCAGCGAGGGCTTCCGGACGCTGACCCTGATGGCGACCCTGCCGGGCGAGCCGCTCTACCGGGCCTGCGGCTTCCGCGCGGTCGAGCGGCTCGAGCTGATCCTGCCGGACGGGGTGGCCGTGGCCGGGGTGGCGATGGTGCGGGAGATCAAGACGGCCGCGGATGGGGCGGGCTAAGCTCAGCGCCCGATGTTCTCGAAGGTCCTGGTCGCCAACCGCGGGGAGATCGCGGTCCGCATTCTCAGCGCGCTCGACGAGCTCGGCATCGCGAGCGTGGCCGTCTACTCGGAGATCGACCGCGACGCGCTCCACGTCAAGCGGGCGGGTGAGGCCTACCTCCTCGGTCCGGCGCCGGCGGCCGACAGCTACCTGAACGTCGCGCGGATCCTCGACGCCGCCGGTCGGGCGGGGGCCGAGGCCGTCCACCCGGGCTACGGCTTCCTGGCCGAGAACGCGGCCTTCGCCCGGGCGTGCGAGGAGGCCGGCCTCGTGTTCATCGGGCCGCCGGCCAGCGCGATCGACGCGATGGGCTCCAAGACGCGGGCGCGCGAGCTGATGGCCGCCGCCGGGGTGCCGATCGTCCCGGGCACCACCGAGCCGGTGGCGGACGTCGCGGCGGCGCGCCAGATCATCGACGCCGACATCGGCTACCCGGTGGCGGTGAAGGCGGCGGGCGGCGGCGGGGGCAAGGGTTTCCGGGTGGCGCTCGACGCCGACGGCCTCGACGAGGCGTTCGCCGGGGCGGCCCGCGAGGGCGAGAAGTTCTTCTCCGACGCGACGGTTTATCTGGAGCGGTATCTGCCGGACCCCCGCCACGTCGAAATCCAGGTGATCGCAGACGGCCATGGCCATGTCGTGCACCTCGGCGAGCGCGACTGCTCGATCCAGCGCCGCCATCAGAAGCTGATCGAGGAGTCGCCGGCGCCGCGGTGGGTGGTGGACGCCAAGCTGCGCGAGCGGATCGGGAGGATCGCGGTCGACGCGGCCCGGGCCGTCGACTACCGCGGGGCCGGGACGGTCGAGGGCCTGCTCGCCGACGGGGACTACTTCTTCCTGGAGATGAACACCCGGGTCCAGGTCGAGCACTGCGTGACCGAGCTGACCACCGGGATCGACATCGTCAAGACGGGGATCCGGGTGGCGGCGGGCGAGGCGCTGCCGTTCGCCCAGGACGACGTGGTCCTGCGCGGTCATGCGATCGAGTGCCGCATAAACGCCGAGGACGCGTCGCGCAACTTCGCGCCGGCGCCCGGCCGGATCGGCCGCTACCGCGAGCCGAGCGGGCCGGGCGTGAGGGTGGACTCGGGCGTGGGACCGGGCGACGAGGTCTCGCCGATGTACGACCCGATGGTGGCCAAGCTGATCGTCTGGGACCGCGACCGGGAGGAGGCGACCCGGCGGATGCTGCGGGCGCTCGGCCAGTACGAGATCGAGGGTGTCACGACGCTCCTGCCCTTCCACGCCGCGCTCCTGGCCACCGACCAGTGGGCCCGCGGCGAGACGTGCCGGGACCTCGTCGAAGACCGGGAGTGGCTGCGCTCGCTGGCGCCGGCGCCGGCGCCCGCCGAGGCCGACGACGCCGGCCGTCAGGCGGCCGCGTCGAGTCGCGCGTACACCGTCGAGGTCTCCGGGCGCCGGTTCGCGGTCCGCGTCATCGGAGCGCCGCCGGAGACCGACCCAGCGGACGCCCCGCCGGGGCGCCGGACGGCCCCGGCCCGCAAGCCGCGCCGGCCGCCCGGGCGCAGCGGCGACGGCGACGGCGACGGCGACGGCGATCGGCTCCGCTCGCCGATGCAGGGCACGGTCCTGCGGATCGCCGTCGAGCCGGGGGCCGCGGTCGAGCAGGGCGCCCTGGTGGCCATCATCGAGGCGATGAAGATGGAGAACGAGGTCACGGCGCACAAGGCCGGGACGATCAGCGAGCTCCCGATCGCCGTCGGGGCCGCGGTGGCGTCCGGCGACACGCTCGCCGTCATCGAGTCGCCGGCGTGACGGCCCCCGTCGTCTGGCGGGCCGAGCCGCACGAGGCGTCCACGGTCGCCTCCCTGCTCGTCGAGTTTCGCGACTGGAGCGGGGGGACGTGGCCTTCGGCCAACGCCTTCCATGCCTCGGTCGAGCGGCTGATCGAGCGCCCGGACACGGAGTTTCTCCTCGGCGCGGGCGACAGCGACGCCCCGCCGGCGGCCGTGTGCCAGCTGCGGTACCGGTTCTCGGTCTGGGTGGCCGGCGACGACTGCTGGCTCGAGGATCTCTTCGTGGTCGCGGCCGCCCGCCGCCGCGGGCTGGGCCGGGCGCTCGCCGGCGCGGCGGTCGAACGCGCCCGCCAGCGCGGGGCCCGGCGGATCGAGCTCGACACCAACGAGACCAACGCGGCCGCGCTCGCGCTCTACGAGTCGTTGGGCTTCAGCGCCCGGAGCAAGGGCGCCGGCGCGGGCCGCAACCTCTTCATGGGCCGGCGCCTGGACTGACGACCGCGAGGTTCTCCGCGTGCAGCCGGCGCTGCTCGGCCCCGCCGCGTCCCGCCGGCAGCCCCACTCCCCGTGGATCGTCGCGCAACCCCTCGAGATAGGCCCGGTGCTCACCCAGCACCATGGCCGCCCCCCGGCCGTCCAACGGCTCCCCATGACCGGCAACGACCCAGGCCGCCGCCGCTACGAGCGGCTCGAGGCGGGCCAGGGTCGCCAGGTACCCCGCGAGCGAGCCGCGGACGATCGGGATCTCCACCGGCGAGAGGTAGTCGCCGCAGACCAGCACCTGCGCCCACGGCACCCAGATGGCCATCCCGTCGACCGTGTGCCCGTCGGTCGGGTGCAGCTCGAGCTCCCCCTCCCCGAGGCCGCAGTACCCCGGCACCGGCAACGCCTCGACCGCGCCGAGTGACAGCGGGGCGGACCGGACGACGTAGTGGCGCTCGTCGAAGTCGCGCAGCTCCCGCTGGGCGGCTGCCGGCTCGGCCCGCAGGCGGGCCGCCGTCGTCTCCGCCACCCCGAGCGACGCCCCCGGGAAGGCGAGGCGCCCGAGCAGATGGTCCCAGTCGCCGTGGGTGGCCAGGAGCCCGCTGAAGCCGAAGCCGGCCTGGTCGAGGAGCACGGGCAGCGCCGCGAGCTCGTCGGGGTAGACCGGCGAGTCGATCACGAACGCCTCCTCCCCGCAGCGGACGATCGTGCACGTCGTCTGCCAGACGCGGCTCGTCAGGACGAGCACGTCGGCGTGGAGGCCGACGGCCCGCACGCCGGCGACTCAGGCGATGCCGAGGAGCTTGGCCGCCTCGCGGAGGTTCGTCACCTCGGCGGTCGGCTTCTTCTGGCCCGGCTCGAGCGTCTCCTTCTTGCGGTTGACCCAGATCACCGGGACCTTCGCCTTCAGGCACGGCTCGACGTCGTGGTAGTAGCTCGACGCGATGTGAACCCATCCCTTCTTGCCGCCGACCCGCCGGGCGCACTCGGTGAAGTGAGCCGGCTCCGGCTTGTAGGCCCGCACCTGCTGGGCCGTCACCACGAGGTCGAAGTCGGTCTGGATGTGGCGGCGCGTCTGGCCCAGGAGCTTGTCGTCGATGTTGGCGATCAGCCCGAGGCTGTACTTCTTGCCGAGCTTCTCGAGCTGGACCCGCGTCTCCTTGAACGGCATCCACCGCTGGACCGAGTCGGGCAGGAAGCCCGACCGCGACGGCTCCAGCGGCCAGCCCAGCCGCTTGGAGATCTCGACCGCCGTGCGCCGCAGGACCTCGGCGTAGAGCTCGTAGGAGCCACCCTGGATCTCGCGCTCGATCTCGTGGAACATCGGGATCAGCTCGTCGCGCGCAAGCGTGAAGCCGTCGCGCTGGGCCTCGGCGGCGAAGGCGTCCCAGATGCCCGTCTCCCAGTCGATCAGGGTTCCGTAGACATCGAAGGTGACGAAGGTCGGCGTGGCGGGGAGGGGCATAAGGCGGGGTCAGTCCTTTATCGGCGGCTTCCGAACAAGCATGAATTATGAACCTCCTTTAGGGTTAGCGCCCGGCCGATGGATCTCCTCGAGTACCAGGGCATGCAGCTCCTGGCCCGCCACGGGATCCCGATGCAGCCGGGCCGCGCCGCCCGGACGGTGGACGAGGCGATGGCCGCCGCCGAGGAGCTCGGCTACCCGGCGGTGATCAAGGCGCAGGTTCTCGTCGGCGGCCGCGGCAAGGCCGGCGGGATCAAGGTCGCCCGCGATGCCGCCGCCGCCCGGGAGCACGCCACGGCGATCATCGGCATGGACATCCGCGGCTTCACCGTCCACGAGGTCTGGGTCGGTCCGGTGGCGGCGATCGCCGAGGAGTACTACGCGTCCGTCGTCTTCGACCGCAGCGCCAAGGCCCCCCTGCTCATGTTCTCCACGCGCGGCGGCGTCGACATCGAGGCGGTCGCGGCCGAGGACCCGCAGGCCCTGCACACCGTCCACGTCGATCCCCTGGTCGGCTACCAGCCGTTCCACGGCCGCCGGCTCGCCTTCGCCGCCGGCCTCGCCTCCGACCTCGTCGCCCCGCTCGTCGCCTTCCTCGCCTGCCTGTATGCGACGTTCGTCGCCGAGGAGGCGATGCTCGTCGAGGTCAACCCGCTCGTCGTCGACCCCGACCGCCAGCTCCACGCCCTCGACGCCAAGGTCACCCTCGACGACAACGCCCTGTACCGCCATCCGGAGAACGCCGTCCTGCGCGACACGGCGAGCGAGGATCCGCAGGAGCGGATGGCGCGCGAGCGGGGCCTGACCTACGTCAAGCTCGACGGCGACATCGGCATCCTCGGCAACGGCGCCGGCCTCGTGATGTCGACGCTCGACGTCGTCGTCCAGAATGGCGGCGCCCCGGCCAACTTCCTCGACGCCGGCGGCGGCTCGAAGGCCGAGGCGATCACGGCCGCCGTCGAGGTGATCCTCTCGAACCCGAAGGTCCGCGCCGTCCTCTTCAACATCTTCGGCGGCATCACCCGCTGCGACGAGGTCGCCCGCGGGCTGATCGAGGCCTTCGACCAGATCAGCCCCACCGTCCCCTTCGTCGTGCGCCTCGACGGGACGAACGGACCCGAGGGGCTGGCCCTGCTGGCCGCGGCGCAGCTGCCCAACCTGCATGCGTCCGCCTCGATGGACGCCGCCGCCGAGCTCGTCGTCGAGCTCGCCCGGACCGGGGGACGGGCGCCGTGAGCGTGATCGTCGGCGCGGACACCCGCCTCTGCGTCGCCGGCATCACCGGCAGCGAGGGGCGCTTCCACACGCTCAACAACCGCCGCTCGGGAACGGTCGTGGTCAGCGGGGTGACGCCCGGCAAGGGCGGCCAGGACGTCGAGGGAATACCCGTCTATGACACCTTCCGGCGGGCGGTCGCCGAGACCGGGGCGAACACGGCGATGATCTTCGTCCCCGCCCGCTTCGCCGCCGAC
>CAWCIT010000018.1:0-15698 GCA_963795745.1 uncultured Solirubrobacterales bacterium | reverse complement strand
CTGGGCGAGGCCGATGCCCTCGGTGACGTAGATCGTCTGGCCGAGCGGATGCGTGTGCCACGCGGTGCGTGCGCCCGGCGCGAAGTGGACGAGGTTGGCCTGCACGCGGGCCGGGGCCGGCGCGGACGCGACGGCGTCGATATAGACGTCGCCCGTGAACCAGGCGTCAGGGCCCTTGCCGGTGGCGATGCCGCTTCTCGTGATCTCCATGGGGGCTGAGCCTCCTTCGCAGGTCCACGTCAACCCGCGGACGTTGCTCGCGGCCCCGTGCGGGTGGCCGCCCAGTACCCGCTTGCGGGGCCTCCCAACCGCCGCCCGACCATGCTTTCCTTTGGCCCAAGCCCGACGAGAGGAGCCAGCGACGATGCGAGCAACCCTGATCTACGGCGCCGGCGACGTGCGCGTCGAGAACGTGCCCGACGCCGCGCTGCGCGAACCCACCGATGCCCTGGTGCGCGTGCTGCGCGCATGCATCTGCGGCAGCGACCTGTGGCCCTACGGGTCGATGGCCCCGACGCCGGAGGGGGCCCGCATCGGCCACGAGTTCATCGGCGTCATCGAGGACGTCGGCGCTGCGGTGTCCGGCCTGAAGCCGGGCGATGTGGTGGTCGCGCCGTTTGTCTGGTCTGACGGCACGTGCGACTTCTGCTCGGAGGGTCTGCACACCTCCTGCCGCCACGGCGGCTTCTGGGCGCACGACGGCGTCGACGGCGGGCAGGGCGAAGCCGTCCGCGTCCCCCAGGCGGCCGGCACGCTGGTCAAGCTGCCGGTCGGCGAGGACGACGCCCTGCTGGCCGGGCTGCTGACCCTCTCGGATGTCTTCCCCACCGGCCACCACTGCGCCGTGACCGCCGGTGTCTCGCCCCGGACCACGGTCACGGTCATCGGCGACGGCGCGGTCGGGCTGTCGGCGGTGATGGCCGCCAAGCGGCTGGGGGCGGAGCAGATCATCCTCATGGGCCGCCACGAGCCGCGGACCGACCTCGGCCGGGAGTTCGGCGCGACGGACGTGATCGCCGAGCGCGGCGAGGAGGGCGCCGCCCGCGTACGCGAGCTCACCGGGGGCGACGGCACCCACACCGTGCTCGAATGCGTCGGTCTCGAGCCTGCCCTGCGGACCGCGCTCGCCGTCGTCCGCGACGGCGGCACCGTGAGCCGCGTCGGCGCGCCCCAGTACGCGGACGTGCCGATGGACTTCGGCGTCTTCCTGCGCAACGTCACCCTGACCGGGGGCGTCGCGCCGGCCCGCGCCTACATCGAAGAGCTGATGCCCGAGGTGCTCGACGGCTCACTTCAGCCCGGCCGGGTGTTCGACCGGACGGTCGACCTGGACGATGTCCCGGACGGCTACCGCGCGATGGCCAGCCGCGAGGCGCTCAAGGTCATCGTCCAGCCATGACGGGGTAGCGCCGATGGCCAGGATGCTCGCGGTCGCCTTCGTCCTGGTCGTGGCGTTGATCGCCCCGCCGCCCGCCGGCGCCGCCCTGGGCGTGACACAGGCCACCGGCGGGCGTCCCGCCGCCGCGGACGGTCCGCCGGTGGCGTCCCCCGAAGCCGCCGACTCGGCGGGGCCGCGCCGCGCCGCCGCCCGGCCGCCGCCGCCCGGTCGTCCGGCTGACACGTAGCCGTGGGCCAAGCCGAGATCCTGATCGCCGGGCTCCTGGTCGCCATCGTCGGCCTGAGCGCGCTCGCCCGCCGACTGGCCGTGCCGTATCCGATCGTGCTGGTCATCGGCGGCGCCGCGCTCGGCTTCCTGCCCGGCCTGCCGGCGATCAAGCTCGACCCCCAGGTGGTGCTCGTCGTCTTTCTGCCGCCGCTGCTCTACGGCGCGTCGATCTACGCGAACGTCAACGACTTCCGGGCCAACATGCGCGGGCTCACGCTGAACTCCGTCGGCCTCGTGCTCGTGACGATGAGCGCGGTCGCCGCGACCGCCCACGCGCTGATCCCCGGACTGCCATGGCCGGCCGCCTTCGTGCTCGGGGCGATCGTCTCGCCGACCGACCCGCTCGCCGCGGCGACCATCATGCGCCAGCTCGACGCCCCGCGCCGCCTGGTCAGCGGCGTCGAGGGCGAGGGCCTGTTCAACGACGCCACCGCGCTCGTGGCCTACCGCGTCGCGGTCGCCGCCGTCGTCGCCGGCAGCTTCTCGCTCGCCGACGCCAGCCTGAGCTTCGTGCTCGACGCCGCCGGCGGCGTCGCCATCGGCCTCGCCGTCGGCTGGATCGTCGCCGAGATCCGTCGCCGCACGACGGACGCCCAGCTCAACGTCACGATCTCCCTGCTGACCGGGTACGCGGCGTTCGTGCCCGCCGACGCGGTCGGCGCCTCCGGGGTCCTGGCCACGGTCGCGGCCGGCATCTACCTGGGCATCCGGGCGGCCCGGATCCTCCCGCCGCGCACCCGGCTCCAGAGCGGATTCGTCTGGGACATCGTCGATTTCGTCGTCAACGCGATCCTGTTCGTGCTGATCGGGCTGCAGTTCCGCACCATCCTCGACGGGCTCTCGGGCTACGCGGCGAGCACGCTGGTCGGCTACGGCCTCGCCGTGAGCGGCGTGGTCGTCGCGACCCGCCTCGCCTGGTTCTTCACGGTCCCGTACCTGATCCGCGCGGTCGATCGCCGACCGGCCCAGCGCGCGCGGCGCGTCGGTGCCGCTGAGCGGCTGGTCGTGGCCTGGAGCGGCATGCGCGGCGCCGTGTCGCTCGCCGTGGCGCTCGCCCTGCCGCTCACCACCGGTGCCGGCGCGGCCTTTCCCCAGCGCGACCTCATCATCTTCCTGACCTTCACGGTGATCTTCTGCACCCTGGTCGCGCAGGGACTGTCGCTGCCGGCGCTCGTCCGCCGCCTCGGCGTGAGCGACGGCGGCGCCGACGCCGGCGAGGAGGTCCGGGCGCGGCTGGTGGCGGCCAAGGCCGCGCTGCGGGAACTCGACGCACTGGCGAGCGAGGACTGGACCCGCGAGGAGACGATCGACCGGCTGCGCCGGTTCTACGACTACCGCAGGCGCCGCTACGCCGCCCGGGCCGGCAAGATCGAGGACGACGGCTACGAGGGCCGGACGCTCGCCTACCAGCAGACCCTCCAGGCCGTGCTCGGCGCCCAGCGCGAGGCGCTGCTCGGCCTGCGCAGCGACGGCGAGCTCTCGAACGAGGTGATGAACCGCATCCTGCGTGAACTCGACCTCGAGGAGTCGCGACTCGAGATCTGAGGGCCCGCACCGGGCGTCACAGGTCGATGACGTAGCGCGGCTCGCACAGGTGCGCGCCGTGCCAGACGCGCTCCCGCGCGGCTCCGTCCAGGCGCCAGCCGCGGTGCTCGTAGAATCGCCGCGCCTGCCGGTTGCGGGCCTCCGTGTTCAGCCACGCGCGCCGGCATCCGGCGGCCCGCAACGCCGTGACCGCGCGGTCGAGCAGCGCCCCGCCGGCGCCGCGCCCCCACGCGCGCGGGTGCGTGTAGAGCCGGAGCACCTCGCCCGTCGCGCCATCCCACGCGACGAAGGCGAACACGCCGGCCGCGTCGACGGCGACCAGATCGGCCGGCTGCCGGCGACCGCGATTGGCCGCCTCGATGCGCTCGCGGCCGAGGAACGCGCCCCAGGCCGCGACGCCCGCCGCGGTCAGCACCTCGGTGATCGCCGCGGCGTCGGCTGGCGTCGCCGCCCGGATCGTCCACGAGACCTCGCGACCCGCCTCCACCAACCAGCACGGTACCGGCGTCGGCGACGAACCGGCCGCCGCCGCCTCGAGCTGCTTCCGTCGTCCGTTTTGCGGCGCCTCCCCGCGCTCGGCTGGCCGGCGGATCTGCTTGGCTTGATCCATGACCAGCGAGACCACCGCCTCCGCGCCCGACCATGGCCTCCGTGACGGCGCGGCGGCCCTGCCGCCGCCGCTGACCGCCGCCGCCCCGGCCCCCCGCCTGCTCGCGGCCGAGGAGGCGCGCACGCTCGTCGCCGCCACCAACGTCGCCGCTCTGGCCACGCTCACCGCCGACGGCGACCCCTGGGCGTCGCTCGTCACCTACGGCGCGCTCGACGACGGCTCCCCGGTGCTGTGCCTCTCGCACCTGGCCGAGCACGGCCGCAATCTCGCCGCCGATCCGCGCGCCAGCCTGATGGTCGCGCCCGCCGGCGGCCCCGCCGATCCCCTCGCCGCCGCCCGCGTCACGCTCGCCGGTCGCGCCGAGCGCCCCAGCGCCGCCGGCGCGCTCGCCGCCGCCCGCGCCGCCCACCTGGCCGCCGTCCCCGCGGCCGCCGTCTACGTCGACTTCTCGGACTTCTCGCTCTGGGTCCTGCGCGTCGAGCGCGCCCGCTGGGTCGGCGGCTACGGGCGGATGGACTCGGCCTCGGGCGCCGCCTACGCGACGGCTCGGCCCGATCCCGTCGCCGCGCCCAGGGCCGCCGCCGTCGACCACCTCAACGCCGACCACGCCGACGCGCTGCTCGCGATCGTCCGCGCCCTCGGCGGCTATCCCGATGCGACGGCGGCCCGCTGCTCGGGTCTCGATCGGCTCGGCATCGACTTCGCCGTACGGACGCCGCGCGGCCCCGCGCCCGCCCGGGTCGCGTTCGCCCGGCCACTGACCGACGGCTCGCAGCTGCGGGCCGCCACCGTGGAGCTGACCCGGCGGGCCCGCCTGGTCCTGTCCCCGCCGTCGGTTGGGCCGGCTCCCGGCGCGGCGGCGGGGCCAAACGAGGCCGGCACCGCCCGGTAGGGACCGGCGCCTTGCGCCTACGGCCGCCGCCCGTGGCGGCCCCGCCCGCCCGGCCGGCGACCGCCGGCCCGCCGGGAGGTCGCCCCCCGCGGTGCCGCGGTCGGGCAGTCGTTCGGCGCCGGCCCGCCGGCGACCCGCCCGGAGAGCCAGGCGATCACCTCCGGCCCGGCCTCGACCGCCGTCGAGATGTGCTCGGCCAGCGGGAAGGCCTGCCACGCGACCGTCGCCCCCTCCCGGCAGTAGCGGTCACGCAGGGCTCGGCCCTGGGCGAAGGGGACGATCTCGTCGAGCACGCCGTGGTAGAGGAGCAGCGGCGCCGCCGGCCGGATCCCGCCGAGCCGGCTCTGTGCGAACGCTGCCTGCACGTCGGGACGGGCGAACACGTCGGTGGTCGTCAGCGCGGCGAAGCGGCCGAAGGTCAGCGGCGGCAGGAACAGCGCCACCAGGCAGTCGTCGGCCTGGCTGCCGAAGATCTCGCGGCCCGCGTCGCTGAGCGCCGCGCTCAGCCGCAGCTGGGGGAAGGCGGCGTCCAGGCCGATCAGCGCCGACACGCCGAAGCCGAAGAACGCGCCGCCGTCGAGCTGCTGGGCGAACGCGCCGACGTCCGGCGCCACGCCGCCCGCCGCCACGCCGACGACGTGCAGCTCCGGAGCGTAGGTCGGCTGGAGCTGCGCGGCCCACGCCGCCGCCACTCCGCCCTCCGAGTAGCCCCAGATCGCCACCGGCCCGCCTGTGTCGAGACCGGTGCCCGGGGCCCGCGTGGCGGCGCGGATCGAGTCGAGCACCGCGTGGCCGAGGCTCGGGCCGACGTAGTAGGTGTGCTGCCCCGGCGTGCCGAGGCCCTCGTAGTCGGTCACGGCCACCGCCCAGCCCTGGTTGAGCAGACCCATCAGGAAGTCGGCCTCGATCTCGAGGCCCTCCGCCATCTGGGCCGACGGCGCGCACGCGTCGCCGAGCCCGTGCGTCGCCACCGCGTAGCCCACGATCGGGCGCCGGCCCGGGTAGGGCGCCGTCGGGACGAGGATGGTGCCCGAGACGACGTTCGCCGCGCCGTGGACATCGGTCGACCGGTACAGCACGTGCGTGGCGCTGACGCCCGGGATCGGCACCCGCAGGACCGGCTCGGCCGCGAAGGTCGCCGGTCCGCTGCTGACCACGTCGCCCGGGGCCGCGACCGCCGGCGCGGCGCCCATCGCCGCCCACGCCACGAGCGCCCAGCCCAAGACCAATCCGCGGGTCCCGCGTCGACCTCCCGTTCGCTCCCCGCGCCGACCTGCCATCTGCCCCCGCGCCGACCTTCCCTCCGCCCCCGCCCGAGTCGTCTCCCAGCGCGACCGAGCCTACCGGGCCTCGGGATACGGCGTAGCCCCCCGCCGCCCGCGCGGCCCGCCCGCCCGCCCGCGCGGCCCCGCCCGCCCGCCCGCGAAGCCCCGCCCGCCCGCCCGCGCGGCCCCGCCGGACGAACTCAGCGCTGTCGAGCGATCCAGGCCAGGATGGCCTTCGAGTGGGTGAGCACCGTGCCGTCGGCCAGCTTCAATGCCGGCAGCTTCGTCTCTCCCGTGGCCGCCCGCAGCTCCTCGCGCGAGCCCGTGCGCCGGAAGGGGATCGGGCTGCCGTGGCCGGAGATCACCTTCTCGTACGGGATCTCCGCGGCCACGAGGGCCTCCTGGACGCGGCGGCACGGATGCATCCGGGGGCCGCCGTCGTCGCCGTGGCACACGAAGAGCGTCGGGGTCTCGGCCATCTCGTCCTCCAGGTAGCGGTGTCGCCGGAGCCTATCTCCCTAACTCCGCGGATCGGCGCGATCCAGCTGCCAGTGGCGGTTGACCGCCGCCAGCCGGCCGCCACCGTCCCGCGGCAGCAGGCTGAAGCGGGTGATCGTCCGCTGCCCGCCCTCGTGGTCCCCGTAGAGCAGGTCGATCGTGACCGCCCGCGACGTGTCGGCCGCCTCCCTCGCCGCCGCGAACTCCGGGTCGCTCGGATCCCGGAAGGCGCCCTGCCAGAAGCCGGTGTCCCCGGCCGGCACGTAGATGTCGCGCGACAGGCGGCGAAAGTCGCTCGGGTCGGCATGCCCGGCGTCGCTCAGCAGCCGGTCCGGGTGGAAGGACCAGCCGTGCAGGACCGCGATGCCGCTCCCCGCGTTGCGCAGCGCCAGCCCCAGGTAGAGGGCGTCCGTGGCGACCTCGAACACGCCGTGGCCGCCCTCGACCCGGACCCAGTGGCCGTCGACGAAGGGGATCTTCTCGGCCGGATCCTCCAGCCGCGAAGGCATCAGCAGCGGCCGCAGGCCGGCCAGGAGGGACCGCTCGGCCGCCCGAGCCGCCCGGTTGGCCGATCGCACCGACGAGAAGGTCGCGACCGCCAGCACCAGGGTGCCGCCGGCGGTCGCCAACGAGGAGATCGTCGCCCAGTCGGCCATCCCCGGGATTCTCCCAAGGCCGGCCGCCCTGAGCACCGACCTCTCATTCGATTCTCAGCCCACGCCGAGCTTCGACCCGGAAGATGGTGCCAGACGGAAAACCCCGACCCCGAGCAGAAGGAGGTGAAACGACATGCGACAACTCAGATCAGGCCTCGCGGCCCTGGCGGTCACGGGCGCCCTCGTCGGCGGCGGAGCCGCCATCGCCAGCGCCGCGTCGACCAGCACGACGGCCGCCCCGCCCACCGCGACGACGCCGTCGACCGGAACATCGACGACCCACGCCGCGCCGATGAACGGCAAGTGCCCCAACATGTAGGACCACCCAGCGACGGCTCCGCCTGGGGCGAGGCGGGGCCGGCGGCCTGGGTCCGCCAGCGCCGCGGCCTCGCAGGTCGCGTCGGCCGCGGCGACCAGGCCGACCCGCCCGACCGATCCCGACTTTGACCTCCGCCTCTCTCTCCGCGCGCCGCCGCCCGGTCCGGGCGCTCGTCGCCGCCCCGCTCGCCCTGCTCGTCCTCACCGCCTGCGCCAGCCCGGCCGCCCCGAAGCTCACGGTGGTCGCCGGCGGTCTCGCCAACCCCCGCCAGCTCAGCGTCGGCCCCGACGGCGCCGTCTACGTCGCCCTGGCCGGCGACGGCGGCCGCCGCCGCTGCACCGAGGATCCCGACACCGGGCACCAGATCTGCGTCGGCGCGACCGGCGGCGTCGTTCGCGTCGCCGCCGGCAAGGTCAGTCGGGTGGTCACCGGGCTCCCGTCGGTGGCCGCCGCCGGCGGTCAGGAGGCGAGTGGCCCGGCCGACGTCGTGAGCGCCCCCGGTGGGCTCGCCCTCGTCGTTCAGGACACCAGGATCGATGCCGCCGGCGCCAACCAGTTCGGGCCCCTCGGCCGCCCGCTCGGCCGCCTGGTGCTCGCGCCGACCGGCGGCGCCGCCATCCGCCTCGGCGCCGACCTCGCCCGCTACGAGGCGCTCCACAACCCCGACGGCGGGGCCGGCGCCACCCCGGCGACCCGCCTCGAGAGCGACCCCTACGGCCTGGTCGCCTACCGCGGCGGCTACGCCGTGGCCGACGCCGCCGCCAACGACCTCCTCTGGGTCGACCCGGCCGCGCGGATCCACCTGCTCGCCGTCTTCCCGACCCAGACCGTGCCCGCCCCGGCCGGCGCCAAGGGGGCCAAGCAGCTCGTCGCCCAATCGGTTCCGACCTCGGTCGCCGTCGGACCCGACGGCGCCCTCTACGTCAGCGAGCTCACCGGCTATCCGTTCGCGGCCGGCTCTGCCCGCGTGTGGCGAGTCGTCCCCGGAGCGGCCCCGACGGTCTACGCCGCGGGCTTCACCACGATCTCGGCGATCGCCTTCGACGGCGGCGGCCGCCTGCTCGTGCTGGAGATCGACCGCCTCGGCCTCGACGGCCACGCCGGCCAGGGCGAGCTGATCCGCGTCGCGCGCGACGGCCGTCGCACGGTCCTCGCCGCCGCCGGCCTCGTGTACCCCACCGGCCTGGCCGTCGCCGGCGACGGCTCGATCTATATCGCCAACCGGGGCACCGCGCCGAGCATCGGCGCCGGCCCCCACGGCCAGCTCCTCCGGCTCCGGCCGCCCGGCTGACTGCCGGCCGCCTACCCTTCCAGGATGGCCGCCGCCGACGTCACCGAGGACGACTTCCCGCGCGCCGTCCTCGACCGCTCGCAGGAGATTCCCGTAGTCGTCGACTTCTGGGCGCCCTGGTGCGGGCCGTGCCGCAGCCTGACCCCCGTCCTCGAGGCGGCCGCCGAGGCCCGGGCCGGCCGCGTCGTCCTGGTCAAGGTCGACACCGAGGAAAGCCCCAACCTCGCCGCCCACTACGGCGTCCACGGAATACCGGCCGTCAAGGCCTTTCGCGATCGGGACGTCGTCGCCCAGTTCGTCGGCGCCCGCGCCCCGGCCAAGGTCGCCGCCTTCTTCGAGGCCCTCGAACCCGGGGAGGTCGACGACCTTATCGCCGCCGGCGACGAAGCCTCGCTGCGGGCGGCGGTCGAGCTCGACCGACGCCGCACCGACGCCGCGGTCGCCCTCGCCCGCCTCCTGCACCGGCGCGGCGACGACGACGGCGCCCTGGCCGCGCTGGCCCCGGCCGCCGGCCACTTCGCCGCCGACGGGCTCGCCGCCCGGATCCGCCTCGCCGCGGCGGGCTCTGGCGCCGCGGCGGGCTCTGGCGCGCCGGCGGCTCTGGCGCCGCCCCGGGCCTGGACGAAGCGATCGCCGCGCTCGACCGCGGCGAGACCGCCGTCGCCCTCGACCTCCTCCTCGGCGTCGCCGCCCGCGCCGGCGACGACGCACCCGACGTCCGCCGCCTGATCGTCAGCGAGCTCGACCGCCTCGGCTTCGGCCATCCCCTGGCCGCGGACCTGCGCCGCCGGCTCGCGCCGCCCGCCCGACGCTAGCGACCGCTGCCCGCGCTGTCCGTAGGTCCCGGTGGGGCGGGGCTGAGCGCGCCGCGCGGCCCGCCGGCCAAGCCATGTAGCGCGACGGCACGTCCGGCGCGGCCCCGTAGGATTGCCCCGTGCCGTTCACGCTCAGGAACATCAAGGAGGATCTGGAGGACATCGGCTCCCGGTTCGACGGCGCACCGGACCTCGAGTTCCGCGCGGCCACCGCGGGCTCGGCCTCGAGAAATCCGGCCTGAGCTACCAGCGCGTCCCGCCCGGCTACCGGTTTCCGTACGGCCACACGCACAAGGAGCAGGAGGAGGTGTACGTGGTCGTGGGCGGGAGCGGGCGGATGAAGCTCGACAACGAGATCGTCGAGCTCGAGGCATGGGACGCGGTGCGCGTCCCGCCCGGTACCTGGCGCGGCTACGAGGCCGGGCCGGACGGCCTCGAGATCCTCGTCATCGGCGCGCCCAGTCTCGGCGCGGCTCCGCGTGAAGACGTCCGCGGCCAGCGCGACTGGTGGGCCGACTAGCCGCGTCGCCGGCGGGCACGCAACCGCAGCGGCGTCGGCCGGTAGCAGCGGGTGGCGTAGCTCGAGCAGTCGACCCCCCGGGCCAGGAGCGTCCCGGCGACCGGGAGCTGGGCGGTGACGACGTAGTTGTCGAGCAGCGCCGGCCGGACCGACGACCGCAGCGGCGGGGCCCGGTCGAGCTGCCAGTAGAGGCCGGCCGCCTCCGCCCAGCGTACCGCGGCGCTGACCGACCGGCCGACCAGATTCGGGACCACGGCCTGTCCGTAGCCGCCGCCCGGGCTCCCGACCGGGCAGCGAAGCTGGCGCAGGACGACCGTCGCGCCGCTCGCCACCCGGGCTCCGGCCGCCGGCGCCTGCGTGCCCGCGCTCGGCCGGCACAGCGAGCCGATGGAGAAGGACGCCGGGATGGCCGTCCGCAGCCCGGCCCTCCGCAGCCGGGCGTAGGCAGCGATCACGTCGTCCCGGCCGGCCACCCTCGGCACGGCCACCCACCGCCCCGACCACGCCCCCGCCGGCCGCGCCGCGGCTCCGCCGCCCGGGCCGGCGACGGCGGCGAGGACGGCGGTCACCCCGACCACCCGACCACACGCGCCAGGCTGGGCCCGGATCCGGCCGATCGCCGCCCCGGCCTCATCGGGTCGAGCTGGGCTCGACGCCGCCGGCCAGCCCGGCATGGACGCTCGGCACCGCCGTCGGGCCTCCCGTCTGTTCACGAACCGCAGCCGCGGGACCATCACCGCCGGCGGATGCAGGCGCGGGTCGACCACCGTCGTCCCCTGGCGCGCCCGGGTGGCCATCCAGCTGCCGGCGTTGCGCCGGCCGGCGTCGACCACGTGGATCGCCAGCCCCTCGACCGTCGAGTCCGGCCCCGGGGCGAGGCCGGTGGCCAGGCCGGCGAGCAGGTCGCCGAAGTGGGTCCGCAGCCGGCGCAGGTCCCGGACGCGGAGCTCGACGTCGAACGCCGTCCCCGCGGCGACGGCGATCTGGGTCACCGTGGCCGTGACGATCGACCCCGGCGGCAGGCCGGCCCGCAGCACCGCCAGGTTGTCGTCGAGCTGGCGGCGCGTCGCCGACCCGCTCACCTTGTCGAGCTTCGCCATCCCCGCCGCCGTGTTCTGGCCCGGCGTCGTACGGACCGAACCGTCGAGGTAGAAGGCCGCACCCGGCGGCTGCGCCCCGCCCGGTCGGCGGCACGAAGTCGGTCAGCGCCGGGATCCCGATGGCCGACGCCGCGGCGATCAGCGCCGCCCGCCAGCCGGCGCCGGCGTACAGCGCGGCCGCCGTCGAGTCGCCGCTCGGCGGCCCCGTCCCGGCCGGCGGCGCGATCACGGCGTCGGGCAGCACGACGTGGAGTCCCTGCGCCCCGGGCGTCGCCTGCTGCGGTTCGGTCAGGGCGGCCGACGCGCCGCGGACGACGCGGTCGGCGATGCTCGCCAACCCGGCCCGCGCGGTGCGGGTCCCGCCGCCGGTGAGCGCGAGGATCAGCGCGACGCCCGCGGCGGCCACGAGGACGACCACGACCGCCAGGACGAGCGGGCGCCGACGCCTCACTGGCGGTGGTGGATCGTCGGGCGCCCCCGGCGGACCCGTCCGGCGCCAGTGGACATCGTTCGTCGGATAGTTCGACACCAGGATCGCCCGCCCGCACCGCATGAGGGCGGGATCGCCCGACGGTCGTGTAGACCTTCCACGGTGCGTGGCCGGCCGGCCCGAACCGCGTCGCCGTGTGCGTCCCCTCGTTGAAGTCGACGTCCTCGATCTCCGACCCGATGGCCGGCAGCCCGCGGTTGAAGCCGAGCCGGTAGATGGACCAGGATGAAGCGACCGTCGATGCGGATCCCCCACGTCGCGGCCGCGCGGAAGCGGAAGACGTCGAGCGTGACGACGCGGCCGGGCGCGACCGTCTGGAAGAGCTGGCAGCGGTAGGCCATCGAGCCCTGGGCCTTGACCTCGCTGAACACCACGTAGCCGGCGCTCGTCCCGCAGTTGTCGAGCTCGATGCTCGGACCCGACCGGTAGACGCCGGCCTGGATCAGTCCCGGCTCGACCGACGACAGGCTCTGCACCACGGTTCGGTGGATGACGAACTCGTCGGCCTCCTGATAGAGGCGCGACGAAGGCGTGCTCAGCGAGACCACCGAGCCGAACTCACCGCGGTCGAAGCCGAGCGTCCCGAAGTCGGGGTCCGACCGCGCCGCCGAAGCCCCGACCAGGCCGAGCAGCACAGCGCCGGCCGCGGCCCAGCCCGGTCCTCGGAGACCCAGCCGTGGTTGCCGGGGCGCGCGCTCCATCTCACCCACACTCTATGGCGCCCGCGTTCTTCGCCGCCTCTTACGCCGCGTGCCTATGTTCGGCTAGCGCATGGACAGCATCGAGATCCACGACAGCCACTGGCCCGCCCGGATCCTCGGCGCGCTCGTGGTGGCCGCCGCCGTCGCCGGCTATTTGCTCGTCGGGCCGCCGGCCAGCTCGAGCACCTCGGTGCGCTATGTGACCGCCGAGCGCGGGGTCGTCCAGTCGACCGTCTCGGCCACCGGCACCCTGCAGGCGCCCCAGGCGATCAACCTCAACTTCCAGACCGGCGGCCGGCTCGTCGCGGTGAACGTCAAGGCCGGCGACCATGTCCACCAGGGCGAGGTGCTCGCGACCGTCGACCCGACGACCGCCCAGAGCAATCTGACCGCCGCCCAGATCAACCTCGCCGCCGCCAACGCCAAGGTCCTCCAGACCGAGCAGGTCCTCAGCCCGCAGCAGGCCGCCGCCAACAACGTCGGCATATCTCTGAGCCAGTCACAGATCGCCGCCGCCCAGCGGGCGCTGACGAGCACGCAGGCGAGCACGAAGATCGATGTCCAGACCCAGGCCACCGCCGTTCGCCAGGCCCAGACCGCGCTGACCCGCGCCCGTCAGGCGGCGGCCGCCGACGCCCAGAGCCTCCAGGCCGCGGTCAACGCCGCCGCGGCCCAGCAGGCCTTCGACCAGAACCAGCAGTCGGCCGACGCCGCCGGCCTCCCGACCGACCAGAATCAGCTGGCCGGCGACCAGAGCGCCCTGCCGAGCGCCCAGGCCCAGGTCGACGCCGACACCGCCCAGCAGAACACCGACCAGCAGCAGCAGATCAACGACGGCTGTCCGACCGGCGGGAACACCGCCGGACAGAGCGCGACCTGCGTCCGGGACGCCGCCGCCGCCGCCCAGGACGCCCAGCGCCTGTCGAGCGACAACAGCAAGCTCTCGCAGCTGAACCAGGCCGTCGCCTCCGACCAGACGAAGATCGCCTCCGACCAGAGCCGGATCACCGCCGACGCGGCCAAGCTCCTGAGCGACGGCAACCAGCTCACCAGCGCGCGCAACGGCCAGGCGTCCGGCGCGGTCAAGGACGCGGCCTCGATCGACCAGGCGACCAACGCGGTGACCAACGCCGAGAACGGCGAGAAGGCCGCCGCAGCCAAGGACCAGAGCGCCCAGGTCAGCGCGGTCGCCAGCGTCACCTCCGCCCAGAACGCGCTCCAGAGCACGGTCGCCGGCAACGCCGCCAAGGCCGCGCCGCCGCAGAGCGGCGTCCTCGCCGCCGCCGAGACCCGCGTCCAGAGCGCCCAGCTCGCCGTCCAGAACGCCGAGCTCGCCGTGTCCCAGACCCGGCTCGTCGCCCCCGCCGACGGCGTCGTGGCCAGCGTGTCGGGCAAGGTCGGAGAGACCGTCGGCGGCGGGGGCGCCTCCGCCTCGAGCAGCTCCGGCGCCTCGGGCGGCGCGAGCGGCGCCTCGTCCGGGACGGGCGCGGCCGCGTCGTCGTCCTCGTCGAGCTCGAGCACGAGCGGCGGGTTCATCGTCCTGACCAACCTCCACGGCCTCCAGGTCGCCGCCGGGTTCAGCGAGACCGACGCCGTCAAGGTCCGGGTCGGCCAGTCGGCGATCGTCACCGTGAACGCCCTGCCGACCCAGAAGCTCGCGGCCCATGTCCTCTCCGTCGACGTCACCCCGACCACCACCGGCGGCGTCGTCACCTACAACGTGACGTTCGCCCTCGACCAGATAGTCAGCGGCCTGAAGCCCGGGATGACGGCCACCGTCCAGGCGATCGTCGCCCAGACCGACGGAGCCGTCAGCCTGCCGCCGGCCGCGGTGACCCGCTCCGGCGGCACACCGTCGGTGCTCGTGGTCCGCGCCGGCAAGCGGGTGGCGGTGCCCGTGGCCACCGGGGTCACCGGCGACAGCTCAATCCAGATCCTGACCGGCGTCAACCCCGGCGACCAGGTGGCGATCGTCTCGACCGTGACCGCCGCGTCGGTGGGCTCGGGCGCGGCGGCCGCCGGAGCCGGGACCGGCCGCGCGGGCGCCGCGGGCCTGGGCGGCCTGGGCGGCGGCGGCGGAGGGGGCGGCGGGGGCGGCGCCTTCACGCGGGCCGGGGATGATCCGCCGGCGCCGGACGCAGCCGCGGGGGACGGGGATCACCGTCGAGGCGCGGCCGACCGCCGCCTCGCCCCGGCCGCGCCCGCACCCGGCGGCGGTGATCGCCCTGCGCGACGTGCACAAAATCTACCGCACCGGTGATATCGAGGTTCACGCCCTGCGGGGGGTCACGCTGACGATCGACCGGGGCGAATACGTGGCGATCATGGGCTCGTCGGGCAGCGGCAAGAGCACGCTGATGAACATCCTCGGCTGCCTCAATCTCCCGACTCGCGGGGTCTACCTGCTCGACGGCGTCGACGTCCGCCGTTTCAGCGAGGACGAGCTGGCCGATGTGCGCAACCGGAAGATCGGCTTCATCTTCCAGTCGTTCAACCTCGTCCCCCGGACGACGACCCTGGCCAACGTGGAGCTGCCGCTCGCCTACGGGGCGGTCCCCCGGGAGGATCGGCGCCGCCGGGCGCGGGCGGCGCTGGCCCGGGTGGGGATGGGCGCGCGCGAGCGCCACGTACCATCAGAGCCTATCGGCGGCCAGCAGCAGCGGGCGGCCGTCGCCCGGGCGATCGTCACCAACCCGGCGCTGATCCTGGCCGACGAGCCGACCGGCAACCTCGACACCGGCTCGACCGACGAGGTGCTCGGCGTCTTTGACCAGATCAATCGCGACGGCCGGACGGTCGTCCTCATCACCCACGAGGACCACGTCGCCGCCCACGCCCGACGGGTGATCCGCCTCAGCGACGGCCTCGTCGTCTCCGACGAGCGCCAGGCCGCCGGGCCGCCGCGCGTGCCGGCATGATCGGGGCCGAGGCGTCCGGATCGCCCTGCAGGGGCTGATGGCCAACCGGCTGCGGTCGGGGCTGACCATCCTCGGCATGCTCATCGGCGTCGCCTCGGTGATCGTCCTGATCTCGGTCGGGGACCGGCTCCTCCCGGGCGGTGCAGGCGCGGATCGAGAGCCTGGGGACCAACGTCCTGCTCGTCCTGCGCTTCGGCGGCCTCGGCGGGGCGCGGGCGACGGCGGGCGGGAGGAGCGATGCCCCTGACCCAGGCCGACGCGACGGCGCTGGCCAGCCCGGACACGGCGCCCGACGTCAAGAGCGTCTCGCCGGTGGTCAACGCCTCGAGCGCGACCCTGGCCAGCAACGGCGTCAGCTATTCGCCGGCCCAGTTCGTCGGGACGACTCCGTCCTACCAGGACGCCCACAGCT
>CAWCIT010000017.1:0-17724 GCA_963795745.1 uncultured Solirubrobacterales bacterium | reverse complement strand
CCGGCGACCCCTGGGCGTCGCTCGTCACCTACGGCGCGCTCGACGACGGCTCCCCGGTGCTGTGCCTCTCGCACCTGGCCGAGCACGGCCGCAATCTCGCCGCCGATCCGCGCGCCAGCCTGATGGTCGCGCCCGCCGGCGGCCCCGCCGATCCCCTCGCCGCCGCCCGCGTCACGCTCGCCGGTCGCGCCGAGCGCCCCAGCGCCGCCGGCGCGCTCGCCGCCGCCCGCGCCGCCCACCTGGCCGCCGTCCCCGCGGCCGCCGTCTACGTCGACTTCTCGGACTTCTCGCTCTGGGTCCTGCGCGTCGAGCGCGCCCGCTGGGTCGGCGGCTACGGGCGGATGGACTCGGCCTCGGGCGCCGCCTACGCGACGGCTCGGCCCGATCCCGTCGCCGCGCCCAGGGCCGCCGCCGTCGACCACCTCAACGCCGACCACGCCGACGCGCTGCTCGCGATCGTCCGCGCCCTCGGCGGCTATCCCGATGCGACGGCGGCCCGCTGCTCGGGTCTCGATCGGCTCGGCATCGACTTCGCCGTACGGACGCCGCGCGGCCCCGCGCCCGCCCGGGTCGCGTTCGCCCGGCCACTGACCGACGGCTCGCAGCTGCGGGCCGCCACCGTGGAGCTGACCCGGCGGGCCCGCCTGGTCCTGTCCCCGCCGTCGGTTGGGCCGGCTCCCGGCGCGGCGGCGGGGCCAAACGAGGCCGGCACCGCCCGGTAGGGACCGGCGCCTTGCGCCTACGGCCGCCGCCCGTGGCGGCCCCGCCCGCCCGGCTGGCGACCGCCGGCCCGCCGGGAGGTCGCCCCCCGCGGTGCCGCGGTCGGGCAGTCGTTCGGCGCCGGCCCGCCGGCGACCCGCCCGGAGAGCCAGGCGATCACCTCCGGCCCGGCCTCGACCGCCGTCGAGATGTGCTCGGCCAGCGGGAAGGCCTGCCACGCGACCGTCGCCCCCTCCCGGCAGTAGCGGTCACGCAGGGCTCGGCCCTGGGCGAAGGGGACGATCTCGTCGAGCACGCCGTGGTAGAGGAGCAGCGGCGCCGCCGGCCGGATCCCGCCGAGCCGGCTCTGTGCGAACGCTGCCTGCACGTCGGGACGGGCGAACACGTCGGTGGTCGTCAGCGCGGCGAAGCGGCCGAAGGTCAGCGGCGGCAGGAACAGCGCCACCAGGCAGTCGTCGGCCTGGCTGCCGAAGATCTCGCGGCCCGCGTCGCTGAGCGCCGCGCTCAGCCGCAGCTGGGGGAAGGCGGCGTCCAGGCCGATCAGCGCCGACACGCCGAAGCCGAAGAACGCGCCGCCGTCGAGCTGCTGGGCGAACGCGCCGACGTCCGGCGCCACGCCGCCCGCCGCCACGCCGACGACGTGCAGCTCCGGAGCGTAGGTCGGCTGGAGCTGCGCGGCCCACGCCGCCGCCACTCCGCCCTCCGAGTAGCCCCAGATCGCCACCGGCCCGCCTGTGTCGAGACCGGTGCCCGGGGCCCGCGTGGCGGCGCGGATCGAGTCGAGCACCGCGTGGCCGAGGCTCGGGCCGACGTAGTAGGTGTGCTGCCCCGGCGTGCCGAGGCCCTCGTAGTCGGTCACGGCCACCGCCCAGCCCTGGTTGAGCAGACCCATCAGGAAGTCGGCCTCGATCTCGAGGCCCTCCGCCATCTGGGCCGACGGCGCGCACGCGTCGCCGAGCCCGTGCGTCGCCACCGCGTAGCCCACGATCGGGCGCCGGCCCGGGTAGGGCGCCGTCGGGACGAGGATGGTGCCCGAGACGACGTTCGCCGTGCCGTGGACATCGGTCGACCGGTACAGCACGTGCGTGGCGCTGACGCCCGGGATCGGCACCCGCAGGACCGGCTCGGCCGCGAAGGTCGCCGGTCCGGCGCTGACCACGTCGCCCGGGGCCGCGACCGCCGGCGCGGCGCCCATCGCCGCCCACGCCACGAGCGCCCAGCCCAAGACCAATCCGCGGGTCCCGCGTCGACCTCCCGTTCGCTCCCCGCGCCGACCTGCCATCTGCCCCCGCGCCGACCTTCCCTCCGCCCCCGCCCGAGTCGTCTCCCAGCGCGACCGAGCCTACCGGGCCTCGGGATACGGCGTAGCCCCCCGCCGCCCGCGCGGCCCCGCCCGCCCGCCCGCGCGGCCCCGGCCGCCCGCCCGCGCGGCCCCGCCCGCCCGCCCGCGAAGCCCCGCCGGACGAACTCAGCGCTGTCGAGCGATCCAGGCCAGGATGGCCTTCGAGTGGGTGAGCACCGTGCCGTCGGCCAGCTTCAATGCCGGCAGCTTCGTCTCTCCCGTGGCCGCCCGCAGCTCCTCGCGCGAGCCCGTGCGCCGGAAGGGGATCGGGCTGCCGTGGCCGGAGATCACCTTCTCGTAGGGGATCTCCGCGGCCACGAGGGCCTCCTGGACGCGGCGGCACGGATGCATCCGGGGGCCGCCGTCGTCGCCATGGCACACGAAGAGCGTCGGGGTCTCGGCCATCTCGTCCTCCAGGTAGCGGTGTCGCCGGAGCCTATCTCCCTAACTCCGCGGATCGGCGCGATCCAGCTGCCAGTGGCGGTTGACCGCCGCCAGCCGGCCGCCACCGTCCCGCGGCAGCAGGCTGAAGCGGGTGATCGTCCGCTGCCCGCCCTCGTGGTCCCCGTAGAGCAGGTCGATCGTGACCGCCCGCGACGTGTCGGCCGCCTCCCTCGCCGCCGCGAACTCCGGGTCGCTCGGATCCCGGAAGGCGCCCTGCCAGAAGCCGGTGTCCCCGGCCGGCACGTAGATGTCGCGCGACAGGCGGCGAAAGTCGCTCGGGTCGGCATGCCCGGCGTCGCTCAGCAGCCGGTCCGGGTGGAAGGACCAGCCGTGCAGGACCGCGATGCCGCTCCCCGCGTTGCGCAGCGCCAGCCCCAGGTAGAGGGCGTCCGTGGCGACCTCGAACACGCCGTGGCCGCCCTCGACCCGGACCCAGTGGCCGTCGACGAAGGGGATCTTCTCGGCCGGATCCTCCAGCCGCGAAGGCATCAGCAGCGGCCGCAGGCCGGCCAGGAGGGACCGCTCGGCCGCCCGAGCCGCCCGGTTGGCCGATCGCACCGACGAGAAGGTCGCGACCGCCAGCACCAGGGTGCCGCCGGCGGTCGCCAACGAGGAGATCGTCGCCCAGTCGGCCATCCCCGGGATTCTCCCAAGGCCGGCCGCCCTGAGCACCGACCTCTCATCCGATTCTCAGCCCACGCCGAGCTTCGACCCGGAAGATGGTGCCAGACGGAAAACCCCGACCCCGAGCAGAAGGAGGTGAAACGACATGCGACACCTCAGATCAGGCCTCGCGGCCCTGGCGGTCACCGGCGCCCTCGTCGGCGGCGGAGCCGCCATCGCCAGCGCCGCGTCGACCAGCACGACGGCCGCCCCGCCCACCGCGACGACGCCGTCGACCGGAACATCGACGACCCACGCCGCGCCGATGAACGGCAAGTGCCCCAACATGTAGGACCACCCAGCGACGGCTCCGCCTGGGGCGAGGCGGGGCCGGCGGCCTGGGTCCGCCGGCGCCGCGGCCTCGCCGGTCGCGTCGGCCGCGGCGACCAGGCCGACCCGCCCGACCGATCCCGACTTTGACCTCCGCCTCTCTCTCCGCGCGCCGCCGCCCGGTCCGGGCGCTCGTCGCCGCCCCGCTCGCCCTGCTCGTCCTCACCGCCTGCGCCAGCCCGGCCGCCCCGAAGCTCACGGTGGTCGCCGGCGGTCTCGCCAACCCCCGCCAGCTCAGCGTCGGCCCCGACGGCGCCGTCTACGTCGCCCTGGCCGGCGACGGCGGCCGCCGCCGCTGCACCGAGGATCCCGACACCGGGCACCAGATCTGCGTCGGCGCGACCGGCGGCGTCGTTCGCGTCGCCGCCGGCAAGGTCAGTCGGGTGGTCACCGGGCTCCCGTCGGTGGCCGCCGCCGGCGGTCAGGAGGCGAGTGGCCCGGCCGACGTCGTGAGCGCCCCCGGTGGGCTCGCCCTCGTCGTTCAGGACACCAGGATCGATGCCGCCGGCGCCAACCAGTTCGGGCCCCTCGGCCGCCCGCTCGGCCGCCTGGTGCTCGCGCCGACCGGCGGCGCCGCCATCCGCCTCGGCGCCGACCTCGCCCGCTACGAGGCGCTCCACAACCCCGACGGCGGGGCCGGCGCCACCCCGGCGACCCGCCTCGAGAGCGACCCCTACGGCCTGGTCGCCTACCGCGGCGGCTACGCCGTGGCCGACGCCGCCGCCAACGACCTCCTCTGGGTCGACCCGGCCGGGCGGATCCACCTGCTCGCCGTCTTCCCGACCCAGACCGTGCCCGCCCCGGCCGGCGCCAAGGGGGCCAAGCAGCTCGTCGCCCAATCGGTTCCGACCTCGGTCGCCGTCGGACCCGACGGCGCCCTCTACGTCAGCGAGCTCACCGGCTATCCGTTCGCGGCCGGCTCTGCCCGCGTGTGGCGAGTCGTCCCCGGAGCGGCCCCGACGGTCTACGCCGCGGGCTTCACCACGATCTCGGCGATCGCCTTCGACGGCGGCGGCCGCCTGCTCGTGCTGGAGATCGACCGCCTCGGCCTCGACGGCCACGCCGGCCAGGGCGAGCTGATCCGCGTCGCGCGCGACGGCCGTCGCACGGTCCTCGCCGCCGCCGGCCTCGTGTACCCCACCGGCCTGGCCGTCGCCGGCGACGGCTCGATCTATATCGCCAACCGGGGCACCGCGCCGAGCATCGGCGCCGGCCCCCACGGCCAGCTCCTCCGGCTCCGGCCGCCCGGCTGACTGCCGGCCGCCTACCCTTCCAGGATGGCCGCCGCCGACGTCACCGAGGACGACTTCCCGCGCGCCGTCCTCGACCGCTCGCAGGAGATTCCCGTAGTCGTCGACTTCTGGGCGCCCTGGTGCGGGCCGTGCCGCAGCCTGACCCCCGTCCTCGAGGCGGCCGCCGAGGCCCGGGCCGGCCGCGTCGTCCTGGTCAAGGTCGACACCGAGGAGAGCCCCAACCTCGCCGCCCACTACGGCGTCCACGGAATACCGGCCGTCAAGGCCTTTCGCGATCGGGACGTCGTCGCCCAGTTCGTCGGCGCCCGCGCCCCGGCCAAGGTCGCCGCCTTCTTCGAGGCCCTCGAACCCGGGGAGGTCGACGACCTGATCGCCGCCGGCGACGAAGCCTCGCTGCGGGCGGCGGTCGAGCTCGACCGACGCCGCACCGACGCCGCGGTCGCCCTCGCCCGCCTCCTGCACCGGCGCGGCGACGACGACGGCGCCCTGGCCGCGCTGGCCCCGGCCGCCGGCCACTTCGCCGCCGACGGGCTCGCCGCCCGGATCCGCCTCGCCGCGGCGGGCTCTGGCGCCGCGGCGGGCTCTGGCGCGCCGGCGGGCTCTGGCGCCGCCCCGGGCCTGGACGAAGCGATCGCCGCGCTCGACCGCGGCGAGACCGCCGTCGCCCTCGACCTCCTCCTCGGCGTCGCCGCCCGCGCCGGCGACGACGCACCCGACGTCCGCCGCCTGATCGTCAGCGAGCTCGACCGCCTCGGCTTCGGCCATCCCCTGGCCGCGGACCTGCGCCGCCGGCTCGCGCCGCCCGCCCGCCGCTAGCGACCGCTGCCCGCGCTGTCCGTAGGTCCCGGTGGGGCTGGGCTGAGCGCGCCGCGCGGCCCGCCGGCCAAGCCATGTAGCGCGACGGCACGTCCGGCGCGGCCCCGTAGGATTGCCCCGTGCCGTTCACGCTCAGGAACATCAAGGAGGATCTGGAGGACATCGGCTCCCGGTTCGACGGCGCACCGGACCTCGAGTTCCGCGCGGCCACCGCGGCGCTCGGCCTCGAGAGATCCGGCCTGAGCTACCAGCGCGTCCCGCCCGGCTACCGGTTTCCGTACGGCCACACGCACAAGGAGCAGGAGGAGGTGTACGTGGTCGTGGGCGGGAGCGGGCGGATGAAGCTCGACAACGAGATCGTCGAGCTCGAGGCATGGGACGCGGTGCGCGTCCCGCCCGGTACCTGGCGCGGCTACGAGGCCGGGCCGGACGGCCTCGAGATCCTCGTCATCGGCGCGCCCAGTCTCGGCGCGGCTCCGCGTGAAGACGTCCACGGCCAGCGCGACTGGTGGTCCGACTAGCCGCGTCGCCGGCGGGCACGCAACCGCAGCGGCGTCGGCCGGTAGCAGCGGGTGGCGTAGCTCGAGCAGTCGACCCCCCGGGCCAGGAGCGTCCCGGCGACCGGGAGCTGGGCGGTGACGACGTAGTTGTCGAGCAGCGCCGGCCGGACCGACGACCGCAGCGGCGGCGCCCGGTCGAGCTGCCAGTAGAGGCCGGCCGCCTCCGCCCAGCGCACCGCGGCGCTCACCGACCGGCCGACCAGATTCGGGACCACGGCCTGTCCGTAGCCGCCGCCCGGGCTCCCGACCGGGCAGCGAAGCTGGCGCAGGACGACCGTCGCGCCGCTCGCCACCCGGGCTCCGGCCGCCGGCGCCTGCGTGCCCGCGCTCGGCCGGCACAGCGAGCCGATGGAGAAGGACGCCGGGATGGCCGTCCGCAGCCCGGCCCTCCGCAGCCGGGCGTAGGCAGCGATCACGTCGTCCCGGCCGGCCACCCTCGGCACGGCCACCCACCGCCCCGACCACGCCCCCGCCGGCCGCGCCGCGGCTCCGCCGCCCGGGCCGGCGACGGCGGCGAGGACGGCGGCCACCCCGACCACCCCGACCACACGCGCCAGGCCGAGCCCGGATCCGGCCGATCGCCGCCGCGGCCTCATCGGGTCGAGCTGGGCTCGACGCCGCCGGCCGGCCCGGCATGGACGCTCGGCACCGCCGTCGGGCCGCCCGTCTCGTTCACGAACCGCAGCCGCGGGACCATCACCGCCGGCGGATGCAGGCGCGGGTCGACCACCGTCGTCCCCTGGCGCGCCCGGGTGGCCATCCAGCTGCCGGCGTTGCGCCGGCCGGCGTCGACCACGTGGATCGCCAGCCCCTCGACCGTCGAGTCCGGCCCCGGGGCGAGGCCGGTGGCCAGGCCGGCGAGCAGGTCGCCGAAGTGGGTCCGCAGCCGGCGCAGGTCCCGGACGCGGAGCTCGACGTCGAACGCCGTCCCCGCGGCGACGGCGATCTGGGTCACCGTGGCCGTGACGATCGACCCCGGCGGCAGGCCGGCCCGCAGCACCGCCAGGTTGTCGTCGAGCTGGCGGCGCGTCGCCGACCCGCTCACCTTGTCGAGCTTCGCCATCCCCGCCGCCGTGTTCTGGCCCGGCGTCGTACGGACCGAACCGTCGAGGTAGAAGGCCGCACCCGGCGGCTGCGCGCCCGCCCGGTCGGTGGCCACGAAGTCGGTCAGCGCCGGGATCCCGATGGCCGACGCCGCGGCGATCAGCGCCGCCCGCCAGCCGGCGCCGGCGTACAGCGCGGCCGCCGTCGAGTCGCCGCTCGGCGGCCCCGTCCCGGCCGGCGGCGCGATCACGGCGTCGGGCAGCACGACGTGGAGTCCCTGCGCCCCGGGCGTCGCCTGCTGCGGTTCGGTCAGGGCGGCCGACGCGCCGCGGACGACGCGGTCGGCGATGCTCGCCAACCCGGCCCGCGCGGTGCGGGTCCCGCCGCCGGTGAGCGCGAGGATCAGCGCGACGCCCGCGGCGGCCACGAGGACGACCACGACCGCCAGGACGAGCGGGCGCCGACGCCTCACTGGCGGTGGTGGATCGTCGGGCGCCCCGGCGGGCCCGTCCGGCGCCAGTGGACATCGTTCGTCGGATAGTTCGACACCGGATCGCCCGCCCGCACCGCATGAGGGCGGGACCGCCCGACGGTCGTGTAGACCTTCCACGGTGCGTGGCCGGCCGGCCCGAACCGCGTCGCCGTGTGCGTCCCCTCGTTGAAGTCGACGTCCTCGATCTCCGACCCGATGGCCGGCAGCCCGCGGTTGAAGCCGAGCCGGTAGATCGACCCGGTCGAGCGACCGTCGATGCGGATCCCCCACGTCGCGGCCGCGCGGAAGCGGAAGACGTCGAGCGTGACGACGCGGCCGGGCGCGACCGTCTGGAAGAGCTGGCAGCGGTAGGCCATCGAGCCCTGGGCCTTGACCTCGCTGAACACCACGTAGCCGGCGCTCGTCCCGCAGTTGTCGAGCTCGATGCTCGGACCCGACCGGTAGACGCCGGCCTGGATCAGTCCCGGCTCGACCGACGACAGGCTCTGCACCACGGTTCGGTGGATGACGAACTCGTCGGCCTCCTGATAGAGGCGCGACGAAGGCGTGCTCAGCGAGACCACCGAGCCGAACTCACCGCGGTCGAAGCCGAGCGTCCCGAAGTCGGGGTCCGACCGCGCCGCCGAAGCCCCGACCAGGCCGAGCAGCACAGCGCCGGCCGCGGCCCAGCCCGGTCCTCGGAGACCCAGCCGTGGTTGCCGGGGCGCGCGCTCCATCTCACCCACACTCTATGGCGCCCGCGTTCTTCGCCGCCTCTTACGCCGCGTGCCTATGTTCGGCTAGCGCATGGACGGCATCGAGATCCACGACAGCCACTGGCCCGCCCGGATCCTCGGCGCGCTCGTGGTGGCCGCCGCCGTCGCCGGCTATTTGCTCGTCGGGCCGCCGGCCAGCTCGAGCACCTCGGTGCGCTATGTGACCGCCGAGCGCGGGGTCGTCCAGTCGACCGTCTCGGCCACCGGCACCCTGCAGGCGCCCCAGGCGATCAACCTCAACTTCCAGACCGGCGGCCGGCTCGTCGCGGTGAACGTCAAGGCCGGCGACCATGTCCACCAGGGCGAGGTGCTCGCGACCGTCGACCCGACGACCGCCCAGAGCAATCTGACCGCCGCCCAGATCAACCTCGCCGCCGCCAACGCCAAGGTCCTCCAGACCGAGCAGGTCCTCAGCCCGCAGCAGGCCGCCGCCAACAACGTCGGCGTGGCTCAGAGCCAGTCACAGATCGCCGCCGCCCAGCGGGCGCTGACGAGCACGCAGGCGAGCACGAAGATCGATGTCCAGACCCAGGCCACCGCCGTCCGCCAGGCCCAGACCGCGCTGACCCGCGCCCGTCAGGCGGCGGCCGCCGACGCCCAGAGCCTCCAGGCCGCGGTCAACGCCGCCGCGGCCCAGCAGGCCTTCGACCAGAACCAGCAGTCGGCCGACGCCGCCGGCCTCCCGACCGACCAGAATCAGCTGGCCGGCGACCAGAGCGCCCTGCCGAGCGCCCAGGCCCAGGTCAGCGCCGACACCGCCCAGCAGAACACCGACCAGCAGCAGCAGATCAACGACGGCTGTCCGACCGGCGGGAACACCGCCGGACAGAGCGCGACCTGCGTCCGGGACGCCGCCGCCGCCGCCCAGGACGCCCAGCGCCTGTCGAGCGACAACAGCAAGCTCTCGCAGCTGAACCAGGCCGTCGCCTCCGACCAGACGAAGATCGCCTCCGACCAGAGCCGGATCACCGCCGACGCGGCCAAGCTCCTGAGCGACGGCAACCAGCTCACCAGCGCGCGCAACGGCCAGGCGTCCGGCGCGGTCAAGGACGCGGCCTCGATCGACCAGGCGACCAACGCGGTGACCAACGCCGAGAACGGCGAGAAGGCCGCCGCAGCCAAGGACCAGAGCGCCCAGGTCAGCGCGGTCGCCAGCGTCACCTCCGCCCAGAACGCGCTCCAGAGCACGGTCGCCGGCAACGCCGCCAAGGCCGCGCCGCCGCAGAGCGGCGTCCTCGCCGCCGCCGAGACCGGCGTCCAGAGCGCCCAGCTCGCCGTCCAGAACGCCGAGCTCGCCGTGTCCCAGACCCGGCTCGTCGCCCCCGCCGACGGCGTCGTGGCCAGCGTGTCGGGCAAGGTCGGAGAGACCGTCGGCGGCGGGGGCGCCTCCGCCTCGAGCAGCTCCGGCGCCTCGGGCGGCGCGAGCGGCGCCTCGTCCGGGACGGGCGCGGCCGCGTCGTCGTCCTCGTCGAGCTCGAGCACGAGCGGCGGGTTCATCGTCCTGACCAACCTCCACGGCCTCCAGGTCGCCGCCGGGTTCAGCGAGACCGACGCCGTCAAGGTCCGGGTCGGCCAGTCGGCGATCGTCACCGTGAACGCCCTGCCGACCCAGAAGCTCGCGGCCCATGTCCTCTCCGTCGACGTCACCCCGACCACCACCGGCGGCGTCGTCACCTACAACGTGACGTTCGCCCTCGACCAGACCGTCAGCGGCCTGAAGCCCGGGATGACGGCCACCGTCCAGGCGATCGTCGCCCAGACCGACGGAGCCGTCAGCCTGCCGCCGGCCGCGGTGACCCGCTCCGGCGGCACACCGTCGGTGCTCGTGGTCCGCGCCGGCAAGCGGGTGGCGGTGCCGGTGGCCACCGGGGTCATCGGCGACAGCTCAATCCAGATCCTGACCGGCGTCAACCCCGGCGACCAGGTGGCGATCGTCTCGACCGTGACCGCCGCGTCGGTGGGCTCGGGCGCGGCGGCCGCCGGAGCCGGGACCGGCCGCGCGGGCGCCGCGGGCCTGGGCGGCCTGGGCGGCGGCGGCGGAGGGGGCGGCGGGGGCGGCGCCTTCACGCGGGCCGGGGGATGATCCGCCGGCGCCGGACGCAGCCGCGGGGGACGGGGATGACCGTCGAGGCGCGGCCGACCGCCGCCTCGCCCCGGCCGCGCCCGCACCCGGCGGCGGTGATCGCCCTGCGCGACGTGCACAAGATCTACCGCACCGGTGATATCGAGGTTCACGCCCTGCGGGGGGTCACGCTGACGATCGACCGGGGCGAATACGTGGCGATCATGGGCTCGTCGGGCAGCGGCAAGAGCACGCTGATGAACATCCTCGGCTGCCTCGATCTCCCGACTCGCGGGGTCTACCTGCTCGACGGCGTCGACGTCCGCCGTTTCAGCGAGGACGAGCTGGCCGATGTGCGCAACCGGAAGATCGGCTTCATCTTCCAGTCGTTCAACCTCGTCCCCCGGACGACGACCCTGGCCAACGTGGAGCTGCCGCTCGCCTACGGGGCGGTCCCCCGGGAGGATCGCCGCCGCCGGGCGCGGGCGGCGCTGGCCCGGGTGGGGATGGGCGCGCGCGAGCGCCACGTCCCGTCGGAGCTCTCGGGCGGCCAGCAGCAGCGGGCGGCCGTCGCCCGGGCGATCGTCACCAACCCGGCGCTGATCCTGGCCGACGAGCCGACCGGCAACCTCGACACCGGCTCGACCGACGAGGTGCTCGGCGTCTTTGACCAGATCAATCGCGACGGCCGGACGGTCGTCCTCATCACCCACGAGGACCACGTCGCCGCCCACGCCCGACGGGTGATCCGCCTCAGCGACGGCCTCGTCGTCTCCGACGAGCGCCAGGCCGCCGGGCCGCCGCGCGTGCCGGCATGATCGGGGCCGAGAGCGTCCGGATCGCCCTGCAGGGGCTGATGGCCAACCGGCTGCGGTCGGGGCTGACCATCCTCGGCATGCTCATCGGCGTCGCCTCGGTGATCATCCTGATCTCGGTCGGGACCGGCTCCTCCCGGGCGGTGCAGGCGCGGATCGAGAGCCTGGGGACGAACGTCCTGCTCGTCCTGCGCTTCGGCGGCCTCGGCGGGGCGCGGGCGACGGCGGGCGGGAGGACGATGCCCCTGACCCAGGCCGACGCGACGGCGCTGGCCAGCCCGGACACGGCGCCCGACGTCAAGAGCGTCTCGCCGGTGGTCAACGCCTCGAGCGCGACCCTGGCCAGCAACGGCGTCAGCTATTCGCCGGCCCAGTTCGTCGGGACGACTCCGTCCTACCAGGACGCCCACAGCTACACGATGGCGGCGGGGAGCTTCTTCAGCTCGGCCGACCTCGCCGCCCACCGCCGGGTCGTGGTGGTCGGCCAGACGGTGGTCGACAACCTCTTCGGCGGCCAGAACCCGGTCGGCCAGTCGGTCGCGATCAACGGCGACCAGTTCCAGGTCATCGGGGTCACGAGCCCGAAGGGATCCAACGGCGCCCAGGACCAGGACGACATCGCCCTGGCGCCGCTGACCGCGGTGCAGGACACCCTGACCGGCTTCGGCAACCTCAGCTCGATCACCGTCCAGGCCAAGTCGCGGGGCCAGCTCGACGCCGCGTCGGCCGAGGTGACGGCGATCCTCGACGCCCGTCACCACGTGACGGCGACGCCCGACTTCCGCGTCATCAACCAGGGCTCGCTGCTGGCGACGAGCAGCCAGACGAGCGACGTCTTCACGACCCTGCTCGGCGCCGTCGCCGCGATCTCGCTGCTCGTGGCCGGGATCGGCGTGATGAACATCATGCTCGTCACCGTCACCGAGCGGACGCGGGAGATCGGCATCCGCAAGGCGATCGGCGCGCGCAAGAGCGACATCCTCACCCAGTTCCTGGTCGAGGCCGTCCTCGTCTCCGTCTTCGGCGGCGTCCTCGGCGTCCTGGTCGGCGTCCTCGGCAGCCAGTTCCAGATCGCCGGGGTCCAGCCGGTGATCGAGACGTACTCGCTGGCCCTCGCCTTCGGCGTGGCGGTGGCGATCGGCCTGTTCTTCGGCAGCTATCCGGCCAGCCGGGCGGCGTCGATGCGGCCGATCGAGGCGCTCCGCTATGAGTGAGCCCCCGGCCGCCGCCCCCGCCGTGCCCGCCCCCGTTCCCGACCCCGCCCTCCAGGAGGACGAGATGTCCACGCTGACCCCAGCCGCCCCGGTCGCCGACTGGGAGGACGAGCCGATGCCCGGCCGACCGCGCCGGCGCCTGCTCACCCCGGTCACCGCCCTGCTCGCCGCCCTGCTGCTCGGCGGCGTCGGCTTCATGGTCGGGGTGGCGGTCGAGAAGAACCAGCTCCCGGCAGCCTCGGCCGCCGGCACCGGGCGCCGGGCCGGCGGCGGCGGCGCGGGCGCGGGCGCGGGCGCCGCCGCGGGCGCAACGATCGGCACGGTGGCGAGCATCGCCCCGCCGAACCTCTACGTGACCGACACCCAGGGCAACACGATCAAGGTCGTCACCTCGCCCGCCTCGACGATCACCCGCCAGGTGGCGGCGACGGCGCGGGGGGTCCACCCGGGCGACGCGGTGGTCGTGGCCGGACCGAAGGCGGCGGACGGGTCGGTGATCGCCACCACCGTCCGCGACTCGGGCGCCGGCGGCGGCGGACTGGCCGGGCTCTTTGGGGGCGGTGGTCGCCGGGCCGGCGCGGGCGCGGCGGCCGGCGCGACCGGGGCGGCGGCCGGCGGGGCGGCCGGCGCGACCGGGGCGGCGGCCGGCGGGGCGGCCGGCGCGACCGGGGCGGCGGCCGGCGGGGCGGGCGGCGGGGCGGCGGGCGGCACGCCGTCGCTGTTCGGCGGCTGATCGCATTCAGATGTCAAAGATCAACACGAGGAGCCCCATGACACTCACCTTCGCGCGCCGCACGGGCGGCGCCGTCCTATCGATCGCCGTCTGTACCGTCGTCCTGGCCGCATGCGGCGGCGGCTCGTCGAGCGGCGGCACGTCGAACGCGTCGTCGACGACGACGAACGGCGCGGCGGCCGCCGGCGGGGGCCCGGGCGGCGGGCGCTTCGCCGCCCTGCGGACATGCCTGGCCCAGAACGGGATCACGCTGCCGGCGCGCCCGGCGCGGCCGGCCGGCACTCCTGGCCCGGCGCCCGGTGCGGGCCGCGGCGGGGGTGGGCTGGGACTTGGCCTGGGCGGCGGCGGTGGCGGCGGTGGGGCGGGCCGCGGCCTGGCGCGCCGGCTCCCGGCCGGCGTGACGGCGGCCCAGTTCGCGGCGGCGCTCAAGAAGTGCGGAGGCGGCGCGGGTGCCGGCGGGGCGGGCTTCGGCGCGCGCCGGCTGCAGACGCCGGCGGCGAAGGCGGCGCTGGCCAAGTTCGTCACCTGCATGCAGGGCAAGGGCGTCAAGCTGCCGGCGGCGAACACGACGGGCACGGGCCCGGTGTTCAACACCAAGGGCATCAACACCACGACGGCGCCGTTCAAGGCGGCCTACGCGGCCTGCCAGCCGCTCTTGGCGTCGGTGTTCCCGCGACGGGCGGCCGGGGCCGGGGGGTCGACGACGGCCACGCCGAGCCCGCCGGCGCCGAGCGCTCGGTAGGGGCCGGGCGGCGGGTCTCCGGCCGCCGATGATCGGGACGGCGTTCGTGCGCAGCGCGCTCGGGGACCTCCTGGCCCACCGGCTGCGATCGGGGCTGACGGTCGTCGGCCTCGGCGCGGGCGTGGCGTCGCTGGTCGTCCTCGTCGCGGTGGCGAACGGCTCGGCGGCTCGGGCCCGCCGGCGGGTGGCCAGCGCCGGGTCGAACGTCCTCCTGGTGACGAGCACGGCCCGACCGGGCGGGGCGGCGGCGGCGCCGCTGACCGAACAGGACGTCGACGCGCTCGGCGACCGCCGCGAGGCGCCGGACGTGGCGGTCGCGGCGCCGGTGGTCAACGCCAGCCCGACGCTGGGCCGCGGCGGGATCAGCTACGCGCCGGCGAGCTTCGTCGGGACGACGCCGCTCTACCTGCGGGCGCACACGTTCGCCCTGGCGGCGGGGACGGGCCTGACCACGGGCGACCTCGCCGGCCGCCGAAGGGTGGTGGTGATCGGCCGGACGGTGGCCAGCCGACTGTTCGGCCGGGCCGATCCGGTCGGCCAGACGCTGAGCGTCGACGGCGGGAGGTTCCGGGTGATCGGGATCACGGCGCGCAAGGGGTCGGACGGCGTGGCCGACCAGGACGACGTCGTCTTCGCGCCGCTCACCGCGGTCGAGGACGCGGTGACCGGGGGGGCGAGCCTGAGCTCGATCACCGTCGAGGCGGCGTCGGCGGCGAGGAAGGAGGCGGCCGAGGCGGAGGTGATCCGGGTGCTCGACGCCCGCCACCACATCGCCGCCGGGGCGGCGGCGGACTTTCGGGTGATCGACGAGCAGTCGGTCCTCGAGGCGTCGAACGGCCCACCGAGCCGGACGCTGACCACGCTGCTCGGCGAGGCCGCGGCGATGCTGCTGCTGGCCGGGGGGATCGGCGTGCTGAACATCATGTCGGCCAGCGTCAGCGACCGGGCGCGGGAGATCGGCCTGCGCAAGGCGATCGGCGCCCGGCGCCGGAACATCCGCGCGCGGTTCCTGGGCGAGGCGGCGTTGGTGTCCCTGGCGGGCGGCGTGCTCGGCGTGGTCGCCGGCGTCGTCGCCAGCCAGTTCGAGATCGGCGGAGTCCAGCCGATGGTGGCGGCGCCGACGCTGCTGGCCGCCCTGGCGGCCGCCGTCGGGGTCGGCCTCTGCTTCGGGAGCTATCCGGCCGGCCGGGCCGCCCGGCTGGCGGCGGTCCAGGCGCTGCGGGACGGCTGAGCCGGCGGCCGGCCGCCGACCCTCGGGGCCGGATCCGTGGGAGACTCGAGGGGCCGAGATGCCTGTCCACGCCTCTCAGTATCTGGTGCCCGAGGGGATCGGGCTCGACGCGGCTGTCGCCCAGCTCGCGGCTCGCCTCGACGTGGCGAGCGGCCCGCCCGAGCCGGTCGAGCGGACGTTCTACGACACGTTCGACGGCCGGCTGCGCGCGGCCGGCCTGGCGTTGATCGGCGCCGGCGGACGCCTGGTCGCGGCGACGGGTCCGAGCTACGCGGAGGTCGCGGCGGCGCTGGGTCGCCCGGCGGACCGGATCTTCGCGGGGGACCTCGCCGGTGATCGACTGCGGGAGGTCGTGGCGCCGATCGTCGACGTGCGGGCGCTCGTCCCGATCGCCCGGGTCCGGGGCCGGGCGCGGTGGCTGCGCGTGCTGAACGCCGACGCGAAGACGGTGGTCCGCCTGGTGGTCGAGACGGCGGCCGTGGTCGTCGGCAGTGGGGCGCCGGAGGTCGGGCTGCGGACGCGGCTCCTGGTGACCGGGGTGCGCGGGTACGACCAGGCGCTGGCCCGGGTCGGGCGGGTGGTGGGCGAGCGGATGGGCTGGGAGGCGTCTGATGCGCGGCTCGACGACGAGGCGGTCCGGGCGGGCGGCGGCACGCCGGGGGGCGTCTCGTCGAAGCTCGACCTGCGTCTGGCGGGGGACGAGCCGGCGGCGGTGGGGGCGGCGATCGCCCTGGGGGCGATGCTGGCGACGATCGAGGCGACGCTGCCGGGCACGGTCGGCGACGTCGACTCGGAGTTCCTCCACGATCTGCGGGTGGCGGTCCGGCGGACGCGGTCGGTCACCCGCCAGCTGGCCGACGTGTTCCCGCCGGACCGGCTGGGCCGCTTCCGCGAGGAGTTTCGCTGGCTCGGCCAGGCGACCGGGGCCGTCCGGGACCTCGACGTCCTGCTGATGGACTTCGACCGGATGGGGGCGCAGCTGCCACCGGAGCGGGCGGGCGAGCTCGCGCCGCTCCGCGAGCTGCTGGCCGCCCGGCGGGCGACGGAGTTCGCGCGCATGGTCGGGGAGCTCGGGTCGGTGCGGACGCGGGCGATGCTCGTCGATTGGGAGGCGTTCCTCACGGAGCTGCGTGCCAGCGGGGACGAGATCGGCGGGGGCGCCGTGGACGGCGCGAGCGGCGCCAGGGGTGCCAGCGGCGGGAGCGGCGGCGGCGCGGCGGACGAGCCCCTCCACGCGCTGGTCGGCCGGCGGATCCGGCGGATCTACCGGCGGATGCGTCGGGCGGGCCTGGCGATCGACGAGATGACCCCGGCCGAGGCGCTCCACGACTTGCGCAAGCAGGGCAAGGAGCTCCGCTATCTGCTCGAGATCTTCGCCGGCCTCTTCCCGGCGGAGGCGGTCCGGCCGACGGTCAAGACCTTGAAGGCACTCCAGGAGACGCTCGGCGAGTTCCAGGACCGGGAGGTCCAGGCGAGGATGCTGCGGTCGATGGGCGGCGAGCTGGCCCGGGCACACGGCGGCCCGGCGGCGCTGCTGGCGCTGGGCGTGGTGCTCGAGCGGATCCAGGCCGAGAGCCGGGCGGCGCGGGCCGACTTCGCCGAGCGGTTCGCCGGCTTCACGACGCCGGCCGAGCGCGCGGTCGTCGAGGAGTCGTTCCGGTGAGCCGGATCCTCGCCAGCTACAACATCAAGGGTGGGGTGGGGAAGACCTCCACGGCGGTCAACCTCGCCTACCTGGCGGCGCGGGACGGGGCGCGGGTGCTGGTGTGGGACCTCGACCCGCAGGGGGCGAGCACCTTCCTCTTTCGGATCAAGCCGAAGGTCAAGGGCGGGGGCGACCGGCTGGTCACCGGGCGCACCGAGGTCGGCGGCCTGATCCGGGGCACCGATCAGGAGCGGCTCGACCTGCTGCCGGCGGACTTCTCCTACCGGCGGATGGATCTGGCCCTCGACGCGGCGAAGCGGCCGACCACCCGCCTGGCGCGGGTGCTGGCGCCGCTCCGCGACGATTACGACTACATCATCCTCGACTGCCCGCCCAGCATCTCGCTCGTCTCGGAGAGCGTGTTCGAGGCGGCCGACAGCCTGCTCGTGCCGCTGATCCCGGCGGCCCTGTCGATGCGGACCTACCCGCAGCTCGAGCGGGTCGTCCGCGGCGGGCCGCAGATGCTGGCCTTCTTCTCGATGGTCGACGGGCGCAAGCGGATGCACCGGGAGGTCATGGAGAGCATGGGCCGCGACCACGCCGACCTCCTGGCCACGGTGATTCCGGCGGCCAGCGACGTCGAGCGGATGGGGCTCCACCGGAGCGCCGTGGCCGAGTTCGCCCCCCACGGCCGGGCGGCCCGGGCCTACGAGGCGCTGTGGGTCGAGGTGGTCGGCCGCCTCAACGGCGCGGGGGCGCCGCCGCGGGCGCTGCCATGATTCGCCCGCCTGGCCCCCGTAGCTCAACCGGATAGAGCGCCGGCCTTCTAAGCCGGATGTTGCAGGTTCGAGTCCTGCCGGGG
>CAWCIT010000016.1:0-187663 GCA_963795745.1 uncultured Solirubrobacterales bacterium | reverse complement strand
CCCGAGACCGCCTTCACCGCCGGTAAGCCGGTCATCTCAACCGAGATCCGACTGGTCGACCCGGTGGGCCGCGACGTCGCGATCGATCAACCGGGCGAGGTGTGGTTCCGTGGACCCGCGGTCATCCAGGGGTACTGGGACAACGAGCAAGCGACGCGCGAGGCGTTCTGCGACGACTGGCTTCGCAGCGGCGACATCGGGCTGATCGATGAGGATGGCTACCTGCACATCGTCGATCGCCTGAAGGACACGATCATCGTCGGGGGCTCGAACGTCTACCCCAGCGACCTCGAGGCCGTACTTGAGGGCCGCGCCGACATTCTCGAGGCGGCCGTCGTCGCCAGACCCGACAAAGAGCTCGGCGAAGTGCCAGTCGCATGCGTCGTACCCGCGCCGGGCCGAGCGATCACGCCCCAGCAGGTGATCGGGCTCTACCAGAACCGACTCGCGGCCTACAAACATCCCCGTGACGTGCTCGTCCTCGACGAGCTACCTCGCAACGCCACCGACAAAGTCGACCGAAAACGCCTCCGCGAGATCGCCGCCTCAGCAGCACCCCACCGTATTGAGGGCACCAGCCTGCTAACCGCGCAAACCGAGACTGTCGTCCCGGCCGGTGAGATGCCCGTGCGATAGAAAGAGCAGGGCTCGGGCGGGGATGGTCATTGTCGCTGCTGCTCCACGCCAAAGCGGTCATGGGGCCCACGAGGCTCATCGGAAACAGCAGCTCGGTGGGCGCAGTGCAACCACCGCCCGCGGGTCACGACGGCCCCGTCGGCTCGCCCCCGTCGCTTATGCGCTCGACCCACTGCGCTCGCCATTCCGGCGCCTCGAATGCCTGCGGGTAGTACTGCGTCTCGCGGGCGACCTTGCCATCGCGGAACTCGAAGACGCAGACCACGAAATAGATCTCACCGCCATTTCTAGGCTCCTCGCTGAATCGTGTGGGTATCGTCGGAGCTGGCCGCGAGCGCCGGGCTTCTTCTTCGTCGATGATGGGAGCCTCGCTTGCACGATTCGGACCTCTTCCAGCAGGCTCTGGGCTTGCAGGATCCGTGGAGCGTCGTCGGCGTCAACTTCGACGGCGATGCGCGGCGGCTGGAACTGGTCTTGGACTTCGCGAGGGGCGCCCGGTTCGCGTGCCCCGAGTGCGCTCGGCTCGATTGCAAGGTGCACGACACGGAGGAGAAGACGTGGCGGCATCTGGACTTCTTTCAGCACCAGGCGTTCCTGACCGCCAGGGTTCCGCGGGTCCGCTGCCCAGAGCACGGCGTGCATCAGGTCAAGCTCGCCTGGGCGCGTCCAGGATCAGGGTTCACGCTGCTGTTTGAGGCGCTCGCGATGGCGCTGTGCGCGGAGATGCCGATCAGGGCGGTCGCCGATCTGGTCGGCGAGCACGACACGAGGGTCTGGCGGATCGTGCATCACTACGTCGACGAAGCCTTGGCGCGGCAGGATCTCTCGGGGGTCGAGCGCGTCGGCGTTGACGACACGAGCTTCCGCCGCGGCCAGAGCTACGTCACCTTGTTCGCCGACCTTGACCAGCGGCGCTGCGTGTTCGCCACGCCCGGGCGGGACGCCGCCACCGTTGAGCGGTTCGCCCAAGATCTCCGTGCCCATGGCGGTCATCCCGACCAGGTCACCGAGGTCTGCCAGGACATGAGCGAGGCGTACCTGGTTGGCGTGCTCGAGCAGCTCCAGGAGGCCGAGATCACCTTCGACCGGTATCACGTGAAGGCGCAGCTCAACGCGGCCGTCGATGAGGTCCGAAAGGCTGAGCGCCTAGAGCATGGCGACGCGCTCAAGCGCTCACGCTACCTGTGGCTGAAGCGGCCCGGGAACCTCAGCGAGAAGCAGCGCGGACGCCTCGATGATCTTCTCAAGCTGCCGTTGAAGACCGCGCGCGCATACAACTGGGCGCTGCGGTTCGAGCTGGTCTACGAACTCGACAGCGAGGACGCCGGCCCGTACCTGAGGCGCTGGATCGCCGGCGCTGTCCGCTCGCGCTTGCAGCCCCTGATCGACTTCGCGCACATGGTCGAGGACCACTGGCCGGGTGTCCTTCGCTGGTTCGAGAGCCGCATCAGCAACGGACTCCTCGAGGGCCTGAACTCGCTCGTCCAATCAGCCAAACGACGCGCCCGCGGCTACCGCTCCACCCGCAACTACATCGCGATGATCTACCTCACCGTCGGCAAGCTCAACATGGCCCTACCCACGTGAAACAGCGAGGAGCCCATTTCTAGCGCGGCGCTGGTCGCAGCGAGTACCCCCCACGGTCGGCGCTTGATGCGGTCTGCGCACTTCTTCTCATTGGTTTGCCCTTCGTCTGAATGTGTCTTCCGGGCACCCACGGATCCTGTCTCCGTGGTCGCCTGGACTCATGAGTGAGCCGGGTGCGCGAGTTGGCGACAGCTCGAGGCCGTCGCCGCCTCGCGTGTTCTGGCTGCGCAAGCAGGAGCGCTCCTGCGCACGCCAACACTCCGGCCCCTTCTCGTGCCCGTCTCATGTCCTGCCTCCTCTACCGCTTGAATGGTCGTGAAGCAGTAGTCGCCCGATTCCTGGGAGTCCCGCGCGGCATGGAACGGCCCCGGGTCGAATCGGCGGCGAACTCTGCGCCCGATGAAGTCACGGCTTTACACATTCGCCCGCGTGGGTGACCCCGACTCGCCTGATGCAGGCATCAACCTTGGCTTGGTCGCTGGCTGACGTCACTTGCACGCCGTGGGCTTTCAGGCAGGACTGCGCGGCGGCCTGACTGTGGCTGGTCGCCGCGCACTGGCGGGCCACGTCGTTGATCGAGCTGCTCGTGGCGGCCGCGGACGACGGGGTCACGTTAGCGGGGGAAGCGGCGCTCGTCGCCTGGTGCGAAGCCGGGGCGGAGGAGGCGCTAGTCGTCGAGCCTCCCCCGCACGCGGCCACTGCGGTGCCTGCGAACAACGCGGCGAGAATGCCCGCCATCGGTTGTCTGGTCATCATTGATCCTCCTGTCAGGGTCGGTCTGCTGGGACTTCTAGACGGCGGTCGGGACCGCGGCCATCCCATGGATCTGGGATCGACCGTTTCGTCGTTCGGGCTGCGGTCGCGTCAGCCGAGCGCGCGGGACCGGGTCAGGCGTTGACGGCGAGCGCGGGGGCAGGTACTACGTGAACGCCGCTGCGCGCGAGTTCTTCGACCATCTTGGACACGTCGACCTGGACGCCTTCGGGCTGGTCGCCGACGTTCTCCACGAGAGATCGTCAAGACGCAGATCGACCTGACGACCGTCGAGACCGCCGGCGACCCCGAGGACCGCGTCGAAGCATTGATCCGCGCCGTGCATGTCGTCGCGACAGAACACGAGCATCTCGGACGCACGCTCATGCGAGCCGCCACCGGACCCCGCCCCGACGGCATTCCCGCCCGCGGATATCGCCGCGTGGCGTGGATCGAACTCGCCCTCGAGCCCATCCGCGAACGGCTCAGCCCCGAGCGCTTCGAGCGTCTCGTGTCCGCCCTCGCGACGCTTGTCGGCTGGGAACCGGCGCTCGTTCTGCGCGACGTCCGCGGACTCGAGACCACCAGCGCCATCAACGCGACCGTCTGGGCCGCGCGAGCACTCGTCCGCGCCGCCCTCGCCAACCCCGACGAGCCCGCCCAGGCGCCATAGCCGAACCTCAGGGTCAGGGTCATCCGCGGTGCGCCTGGCCCGGGGGTGGCCCGAGGAACTCGACGCCGTGACTGTGGCCGGCGGCTTGGGCGCGCGGGATGTCGGGTACCGCGGACGGCGGCAGGGTGCGCGTCGGGGCCGCGTCGCCGGCGGCTCGGTAGAAGCGTTCGTGTCCGGCAGGAGTGTGAAAGCTCAGAAAGTGGGCCTGCTCAGACTCGATCCGGAACGAGTGGGGCGTGCCGCGGGGGATGGAGACGACCGACCCCGGTCCGGCCACGCAGAGCGGCTGGTTGGGATCGTCGGCCCAGAAGGTGATCTCGCCGTCGAGGACGTGAAACGTCTCGTCGTCGCCGGGCTGAACGTGCCAGGGTGGGCTCATCCCTGCGGTGACTGGTGCTCGACGAGGGCGAAGCGCTCGGCGGTGTCCTCGCCCGCGAGCAGGATGGTGGCGAGCTCGCCGAAGAACCACAGGGGCTCCCCGCCGTCAAGCCCTCGGGCGACGACGCTCGCTTCGTTTCCAGTGGTGGTATTCATCGTGTCCCTCCTCGGTGGTAAGTTGTACTTTACGAGATCGTACAGTAGCCTGCACCAATGTCAAGCGAACAGGAGCCGCCCCGAATGGGTGCGTTGCTGCGCCTCTCGCACGAACTCGTCCACGCCGCCGTGTTCGATCGACTCCGCGCAGCCGGCTACCCCGAGCTGCGAGACGCCCACTTCAAAGTCATGCGCTACCCCGGCCCGCACGGAGCCCGGCCAACCGAGCTCGCTGCCCGCCTCGAAACCACAAAACAGGCCCTCAACCACCTCCTCAACGAGCTTGAGCACTGGGGCTACATCCGACGGACCCTGGACCCACACGACCGACGGGGGCGCCAGATCGAGCTCACCGACCGCGGGCACGCACTGCTCCGGACAATCCGCGCCCTGCACGTCGAAGTCGAGCACGGAGTTCCGGACGCGCCTCGGTGACCAGCGATTCGCAGAACTGCTCGCCGCGCTGCGCGAGATCTCCGCGAACCACCCCACCCACCAGACGATCACGCCCCGCGACTGACGAACCAGCGCGGCGCCGCCTCCAACCATCGGGAAACGCCAACGACCAGCCGCGGCGGACGGCGCGCCGACGAGGCGCCCACGCCTCCGTGGGACCGGGGCCGAGCGGGTAGCGGGGATCATGGCGGGTCGCCTTGGCGGCTGGTCAGGGAAGAAAGCGCGTGTGGTGCTTTGCGCCGAGGCGCGCGAACACCTCGGATGTGTCGCGGCCGTTGGTTGCGGCGATCGCGACCTCGCTGAAGATCTCCTCGGAGCCGCCCGGGGCAAAGATCGTCAGGCAACGGGCGTCGCTCTCCCCGACGGTGAACTCGTGCTCGGCCCCGCGCGGAATGAAGACGACGCTTCCCGGGCCGGCCAGGAGCTGCTCGCCGGCGATCGTGTAGTGGTACTCGCCCTCGAGGACGTAGAACGCCTCGTCCTCACGATCGTGCACATGGCGGCCCACGGTGGAGCCCGCCGCGCTGCGGATCTCGGTGAGACTGAAAGCGCCTCCAGTCTGCACCCTGGTCGCTTTGAGCCAGAACTCGTGCCCGCGGTCGGGCCAAGTGTGGTGCTCGCAATCCTCGCTACTGGTCACGAACCCCCGGCTGACCGTCGTTGGAATCGGTGACTCCGGCATCTTGGCGCTCCTCTGTTGATCGGCCTGGGAAAACTCACCTGGGCATCACGGTAGCTATCTGGCACTCTAGTGTCAAGAGGGCATCATTGCTACACTTTAGGCCGTGGACGGCGCAGTCGATCGCTTCGATGGCGAGTTCGTCCCGCCCGCGCCGAGCGTGGCCGCCGGCCCAATGCCGCTGCGCGAGCGCCAAGCCGCCGCGGCCCGCGAAGCGATCCTCGAGGCGTTCCTCGACAGCCTCGAGGACGAGCCGCCCCACGAAATCTCGATGGAGGCGTTGGCCGAGCGGGCCGGGACCTCGCGACGGACCCTGTTTCGATACTTCCCGACTCGCGCGAACCTCCTCGCCGCCGCCGCCGACTGGATCTATGACCACCGTCTCCACGTCCCAATTGAGATCGACGGAGCGGGGAACCTCGTCGAGAGCTTCACCCAAGCGAGCGCCGAGGCCGCGCGGCTGCCCGCACTCGCCCGCGCGCTCCTCAACACCCCGACCGGACAGACCATCCGCAGCGGCCGCCGCGCCCGACGAGCCGCCGCCATCGGCGACGCCGTCGCGGAGATCACCACCAACCTCCCCCCAGAACAGGCCGCGCAGGCCACCGCGATCATTACCCACCTCTGCAGCGCCCGCGCCTGGATCACCATCCAAGACGAATCAGGGCTCGACTCGGCATCCGCACGCGCCGCCGTCGCCTGGGCCCTCGCGACGCTCATCGGAGAGCTACGGCTCGCCAACGACGCCTCCCGGCCGAGCCCATCGACAAGAGCCAAGCCACCGCCCCAGCCAGCCCAGGCCTCCGTCGAGGACCACGATGATGGATTGAGCACTCAAGGCGACCGGATTCGGCGCTCTGCTCGCGGTGGTCGTCCCGACGGCAGATCCGCTGCGGGATCGCCACGGACGAGTTCGGCAGCGCAATCGCGTACCGCACCTCGGGCGGCGAGGGTAGCTGCTCGTACCGGTCGGCCAGCCGCCAGATCGAGCCGGCGGCAACACGAAGTCGCCGGCGGCCGTCTTGAACGCGCGGCGATAGGCGGCGACCGGTCGCGCCAGCCCCGACGTTGGGAACCTCGGATCCGCAGGACGAGAGTCCCTGCGCCCGCTTCGCCGCTCCGAACTTCAGGGACCGGATCTCGCATCGGCGCCCCACGCCCTCGCCTCCGCGTGACCGGCGTCCACGTCCACGTCCACGACTAGCCTTGGCCCGAGACGAACGCGGCGATGAGTCTTGCGTACCGGTCGGGGGCGCTGACGTGGGGGTCGTGGCCGACACCCGGCACGACGCGGCGTTGCGCGTCGGTGAGGATCCCCGCGAGCCTCTCGTTGATCAGGCTCCGGAACGGCGGGCTCTGTTCGCCCTCGGTGAGCAGGACTGGGGCGGCGATCTTTCGCAGTGCCCCGGCATCCAAGCTCAGGCGGCCAGGTTGGCGCAGCTCGTCGAGAAAAGTCGAGGCGTTGTGAACCATCGTTTCGCGTAGCCGGGCGGTGAAGCGGCCATCCCAGGTGCCGGGGCCGAACGCGACGCGATCAGTGAACTCGCGCGCAGCGCCCTCGCTGTCACCCGCCGCCAGCCGGCGCCCGACATCCTCCAGAGCGCTGCCGATCGCCTGGACCATCGGCGCTGCAGCCGGGTCAGTCGCGAGCAGCCCGACGAGTGAGGGCTCGTGAACGGTCAGGGAGCGGACAAGATCGCCGCGCTTGACGGCAAGGAGCAGCGCGATGATCGCGCCCGAGGAGTTGCCGACCACGTGCACCGGTCCGAGATCCAGGTACTCGATCAAGCCAGCGAGATCATCGGCATCCTCGGCGAAGCTGCCCGGCCCGGCGGTCGCGCCGCTGCTCTGCGAGTGCCCCCGACGGTCGTAGACGACCACCCGCGACGACGCGGCCAGCCGGGGCCCGACCTGCTCCCAATGGGTGTGGTCAACCCACGAGCAGTGGACGAGAACCACCGGGTCGCCCGCCCCCATGACCTCGTAGAACACGTCGACGCCGTTGATCTGTGCGAGCCCTGACGCTTTGGGAGAAACCGCCGCTCCGTCGCGGGTCTTCTGCATGATGCTCCTTCCTCAGGGTGCCGTGTGCCACGTCGCCCGGGCCATCCTCGACCCGGCCGCTCGCCGACCATGGTCGGCTCCGTTCCCCAAGTCGGCTATCCCAGCCGACTGGGATTGCCCCCCGCTCCCAGCAGATCTACTCTCTCCCCATGGCGACCGAGCGCGCGCGATCACGTTGCCAAGAGCGACTCGAGCGGCTGGCCGACTCGACGCAGGACAGCGAGTCGCTGCGGCGCGAGGCGATCGCCGAGCTGCGGCGCGCGATCGGATTCGGTCGCTGGTGCGCGGCGCTCATCGACCCCGACACGTTGATCGCCCATACCGGGATCGCCGAAACCGACCACCTCGCGGAAATGCAACGCATGCAGCTCCACGACGCGGGCCTGCACGAGGCCAACAACGGCTTCGCACTCGCCAGCAGCCGCAACCCCGTCGGCCTGCTGAGCGCGGCCACCGACGGTGACCTGGCGCGGTCGCGACGTTGGCGCGAAAGCCTCCAGGGCTACGGCACCGGCGACGAGCTGCGCCTCATCACCACAGACGAACGCGGCTGCTGGGGCCGATTCGACCTGTGGCGCGACGCTGCCGACAAGCCCTTCGACGCAGGCGACGCGCAACTCGCACGCGACGCGTCCGCCATCCTCGGCCGGGCGCTGCGCCGCGCCACCGTCGTCGTCGACGAGCACGCCCCGGCAGCGCCACTAGAGACAGGCGTTCTCCTGCTCGCACCCGATCTGCGAATCATGGGCACGACCCCCGCCGCCAGCGCGTGGTTTCGCGTCCTGAACCCAGCCCGAATGCCCTATCCCGATGGGATTCCCTCACTGGTCTGGAGCGTCGTCGGTCGGCTGGTCGCCGCCGAACACGGAGAGAACCCCGAGCGCCCAGCTCGCATTCGGGTCCGCGCCGCAGACGGCAGCTGGGCCGTCATCGACGCCGCACGCCTCGACGGCGGCAACGGAACCCTCGCGGTCACCGTCCACGCCGCAGGCTTCGACGAAGTCCTCAGTCTCCTCGTCCGCGCTTTCGGGCTCAGCAAACGCGAAACCGAGCTCGTCACCCTCCTCGTCGAGGGCCTCGACACCCAGGCGATCTCCCAACGACTATTCATCTCGCGCTACACCGTCCAAGACCACCTCAAATCGATCTTCGAGAAGATCGGCGTCCACAGCCGCCTCGAACTCCTCAGCAGCGTGCTCGCACAAGCCAGACCCACACGACCATACGCCGCCGGACGCTGATCGCTGCCGGTGTGGCTAAGAGCTACTTGCCGCGGAAGGGCTCTTGAGCAGCGAAACGGCCGCGTCGCTCAGGAGGGGCCTCGGCTTCCGTCGATCCCAGCGAGGGCGCCGCGCAGGAGTGCGCGCACGTTCGCGCACATGAGCTCGGCGGCCTCTTCGCGCGGGAGGCCCGCGATGTCGGTGAGCCAGACGAACGCTTCGATCCCGAGGGCGGACCCGATCCCGAGCACGAGTCGCCGTAGCTCGGGGGGCGACACCATGTCGGCGAGCGGAGCGAGCGCGTCCTCGATCCACGCGATGCGCAGACCGCGGTTCATCGGCAGATCGGGAACGGGACCCTCGAGCGACAGTCGCAGCACGGCTCGCATCTCGGGCTCGAAGCGCAGGATCCTGCGGGTGTGGTCGGCGGCCACGAGTTCCAGGCGGGCGGCGGCGTCTCTCGGCGGGTGCTCTCCGAGCAGCGATGGCTGGTCGATGTGCGGGTAGGCGGCGGCCAGCAGGTCCCGCAGGGACGGGAAGTAGCGGTAGGCCGTGGCGCGCGAGATGCCGGCGGTCGTGGCCGCGCCTTCCACGGTCGGAATGACGCCGTCGGCGAGAATCGAACGCGCGCCGGCAACGAGGGCGTCGCGGGTCCGGGTCTTCTGACTGACCCGCCCCGTCGCATGATATGAGACTCCCATATCTTTATGATACCGTCGTCTCACGACAGGGTCCGCTCCTGACGAACCCCAACGAACAAGGAGACGTCCCAAGGGGCGCCGCCACGACGATCATTCGCAACGCCGGAGAGGGAGAGCTACGGCGCTTCTTCGGAGGCGGGTTGCTGACGATGAAGCTGACGACCGACGAAACCGCGGGCAGCCTCATGCTCTTCGAGGATGAACTCGCCGAGGGCAAGATGACTCCGCTGCACATCCACGCCCACGAGCACGAGCTGCTCTTCGTACTCGAAGGCGAGATTCTCGTTCACATCGCCGAGGAAGATCACGCCGTCGGACGGCACGGGCTCGCCTCGTGCCACGCGGCGTACCTCACGCCTTCCTCGTCACGTCGCCGACCGCGCGGGTGCTGACCCTGCAGACACCCGGGACCGCCGAGGCCTTCTACCGCGGAGCCAGCGAACCGGCCAAGCGGGCGACGATCCCATGGGCGCCGTCGACTTCGCATGGGTACACGAGGTCGCGGCGCGCACGGGTGGCATGGACGTCCTCGGACCACCCCCGTTTGCCGCACCGATCGCTACGGCCCACAGCCGAAGCCAGCAGGATCCAGTCCGTCGGTAGTGCTTGAGCAGCCCAGCTGCTGGTGGTGGACCGCGCTGCCCTTCTTTGACGGAGGCCCGCCCTTCGGCGCGCCGGCAGCGCAGAGGCATCGCGCCGCCGCTCTAGAATGCTTCGCGAGACGTCGCGATCCGAGTCCGCCCGGTCAGCGCGTCGCGTATTCGCGTCGGACGACGTCGGTCAGGGTCGTGGTGGGGATCGACGGGTAGGCCTCACGCGCGGCGGACGGCTCGGCGGTCCTATCCTCCGTGTCGAGGAAGACGCCGGCCTGAATCTCCCGTGCCAGGCCGGGATTGATCGGTCTCATCAGTCTCGACATGACGCGCATCACGGGTACTGGGACGTGGCTGACGACGCCGTGTTTGCCGGTCAACGTCTGAAGCGTTTGCGCGACTTGGTTGAACGTCAGGTCCTCCGGGCCGGGGACGTCCACGGTCACGCCACGCATGGACGGGTCGATGATCGCGAGCTCTACGAACCGCGCGACGTCGCCGGCCGAGACGAAGTTGATCGGGTTGTTGCCGTTGCCGAAGATCCGTGCTCGTCCCGTCTTCATCAGCGGGTCGCCGAGGAGACCCACGCACCACTCCATGAAGGCAGTCGCGCGAATGACGGTCCAGGCCAGCCCGCTGGCCTTGAGCTCCTGCTCGGCGAGGTATTTCATGCGCCAGAGCTCGAGCGGATGGTCGGGCGCAGCGTCGATGATCGACACGAGGACGAAATGCTCGATCGCGTGAGCCTGCGCGGCGGCGATGAGGTTGCGGTTGCCCTCCCGATCGACGGTCTTAGGGCTGGATCCGGCCGTCGCACCGAAGCCGCCCTGGACGGCCGAGATTACCGTTCGCGCGCCGGACACGGCTCGGTCGACGGCCTCCGGGTCCCGCAGATCCCCGCAGACGATCTCGACACCCACGCCTTCGAGATGCCGGGCTCGGGCCGGCTTCCGCGTCAGAACCCGCACGTGCAGGTCGCGTGCCGTCAAGAGCGGGACGAGATGGCTCCCCAATTTCCCTGTTCCTCCGGCGATCAGAATCATCAATTGCCAGCTCCGCGGAGGTCGGGGGCGAGGTCGCCGCTTGGCTCGCCCTGGGCTCGAGTCCTGCGGGTTGTGGTCACCCGAGCAGCTCGCATCCGTGTCTGGCGGCAATCGCCCGAAGCTGTTCCATATCCGGCGGTTGCTCGGCGGCCGCGGGCAGCGTGCGGCTGGCCGCCGGCTGGCTCATGTCCCTGACCAGCCCTTCGAACCCGGCCGGGGTAAGGATGAACAGCATCCGGCAGCCCGCATCGCCCACGGTGAATCGGTGGGGGACATCGCGGGGCCCGAAGGCGTAGTCGCCGGCGCGCCCCTCGATCATCGATTCGCCGACCTCGAGCATCACGCTGCCGTCGAGGATCCAGAACGCCTCGTCCTCGCGGTGGTGCACATGCCACGGCGCCTCGTATCCCGCCCCGCAGGTCACCTCCACGACCGTGAATTGGCCGCCGGTGTCCGCGGCCGTGGCTTTGATCTCGGCGAGCGTGCCGAACCACCAGCGTGCCTCGCCCTCTCCGTGCCGGACCCCGACTACGTCCTGGGTCTCACTGGTGTCGCTTGTCATCGGCTGTCTCCTTCTGGCGCGTCGTCGGCGGGCCGGAGCGAGATTGCTTGCCGCCGTGTCGTCGAGCGGCTGAGCCAGCGCTCATCGACCCGGTTCACCAGCGCGTCCTCCGATGGCCGTTCGAGCTCCTCCGGCTTGCTCGCCCCTGATCTCACGGCGCCAGCCTAGGCGCGGTCGCGGCGCGTGTCTCTACCAGATAGCTGGTATTCGAGGGCGGCCCCGGCGGGCGTAGGATGCGCCCGGTGGGCAGTTACACCAAGGAGCGCGCGAGGGACCGGATCGCCGAGCTCGCCGGTCGCGGCCATGACGTGGTGACGTTCTGGCGCGAGGCGACCGATGCCATCGCCCCAGCCGTCCCGTTCTACGCCGCTCCCTGCTTCTACACGCTCGACCCAGCGTCGCTGCTCGCCACCAGCCATTTCCACGACGGACTTCCCGAGATCCCGCACGACTGGCTGGCGTTGGAGTACTACGACGACGACTTCAACAAGATGGCCGATGTCGCGCGGTCGGAGCGCGGGGTGGCCACGCTGCATGAGGCGACCGGCGGCGACCTGAGCCGCAGCGCCAAGTACCGCGTGTCGATGGAGCCTCTCGGCGCCGATCAGGAGGTGCTCGTCGGCTTGCGTACGCAGACCGGCGAGGTATGGGGATGCCTCGCCCTCTACCGCGAACCGGGCCAGCGGCAGTTTGATGCTGACGAGCTCGAGTTCCTGCGCGACGTATCCTCCTATCTGGCGCAGGGCGCCCGTCGCGGGCTTCTGATCGGCGAGGCCACCGACCCCGAGGGGCCCGACGCGCCGGGCTTGATCGTGCTCAACGACGACTGGGAGGTCGAGTCGGTCACCCCGGACCTCGAGCGCTGGCTCACCGAGCTCCCCGACGGCGACTGGGGGGCCGGCAAGCTGCCCCCGGCGGTGCTGGCCGTCGCCGGACGGGCTCTGAGGACCGCAACGGACTCGGACTCACCAGGCGAGGTCGCCGTCGCGCGAGTGCTCTCCCGCTCCGGTCGATGGATCGTGCTGCACGGAGCGTCGCTCGTGACCGACGGTCGGCGGCGCGTCGCCGTGATCGTCGAACCCGCCCACCCCGCCCGTATCGCCCCGCTGCTCATGGCGGCCTACGGCCTGACCGAGCGCGAGCAGGAAGTGACGAGGCTCGTCCTCCAGGGCAACTCGACAGCGCAGATCGCCGAGCGCCTACCCCTATCTCCCCACACCGTTCAAGAGCACCTGAAGAACATCTTCGAGAAGACCGGCGTGCACAGCCGGCGCGACCTCGTCGGGAAGGTGTTCTTCTCCCACTACGAACCCCGCGTTCGCGAGAACGAACACCGCGCCAACGACGGACAGCCGGTACGCGGCGGACCGCTCACGAGCCGCGCCGCCCGGTAGGCGGGTTCGCCGAGGCAAAGCACCCGGAGCCGCTCTCTCCTCTCTCCATCTGCGCACGAGAGACCGCCGCGCGACCGAGGCTGCGGCGCCTCAAATCGAGGCGACCTCTTGCTCGCCCGCCGATGCCACGCAAGCCGGGTGGCCTCAATACTCCCCCGAGCCCACCCGGATCTCGATCTCCTGGCGGGAGAAACATGGGACCGAGTCCCGTCGCCCCGTCCTGCGAGCGCTGCGGATCGGCGGGCTCCCGCGCGGATTCCTCGCGCCTTGCTGCTACCGAGCCAGCGCCGTACGCCGCGCTCGTCGCGGCGGCGAACTGATCACGAGGCGGCCGATCTCGATGGCCGTCGCAATCTCATCCAAGCACGGCTCGGCGTGAATGAGGCGGCACAGCGCGGCGGCGAGGTCGAAGCATCCGAGGTCGAGCACCTGGTCAGAGAGCTCGTCGCGAGAGAGCGGAAATTCGCCGTTTGCGAGCAGGAGCCAGCGCGCGACAGTCGTGAGCGCGGCCCGCGTCTGCTCTTGGGCGGCGTCGAGATCGCCTGTCGCGGCGACTCGTTCCGCAAACTCCAGGAGCGCGGTGGCGCGATCGTGCTTGCGCTGGGGATCGGGCCAGAGACCCGACTCGACGAGCTCGATCAACGCCGCGCGGAACACGCCGTCGTCGGCAAGTATGCATCCGAAGCGCAATGTCCACTGGACGAAGTCATCACCACCGCGCAGCCGGCCCCGGAGTACGTCCGCCGAGGTCGCGTAGAGGTCCACGCCCTCGCCCAGATCCGCGAAACGCGGGCGCGGACCCACGATCTGCAGATCTAGATCACTGATCGCGGTTCTGCGCGCACGCGCAGTTGAGCCGGTGAGTGCGACAGCCTGACCCCCCGCGGCGAGCGCTCGCTCAAGCACGGTCGCGCTGACGCGACGCTGGGAGGGAGTCTGGTTGCGCTCGGCGCGGGCGCGGTCGGCCTCGAGTCGGGCCGCCCAGACCTCGTCGTCGCGCCAGTCGCGATCCATGACCGCACCGGAGCGACCCGCCGCGGTGGTCATCCGGCTCGCCTCTCGGCGACGACGACGATCGTTTCGATTCGTTCGGCCAGCGCTTCGAGGTCTTCGGCGCTGAGATCGGGATCCTCGCCTTCGTAGGTTGCGTCCTTGCGGACCTGGTTGAGCGAACGCAGTCCCTCACTCAGATCCTCGGGCACGATGCCGCGGCGAAACAGCTCCCCCGCTGCGTCCGCCTTCAGGTCGTGGCGCCTGCGCGTGTCGATGCCCTCGATCTCGGCGACGGCGACCACCGCCGCCTCCGCGGCGAGGTGCAGAAACATGATTTCCGGCACGAACGCGCCGCCGTCAAGCTCGCGCTGCGCCGTGCTGAGGTGCTCCCTGGCCAACTCGTGCTTCGCCCTGGGCGACATCGCTCGATGGTAGACCGCGGTGCGGCCGTTGAGACCGCCGTCGGCCAGCGCGGCGCTTACCGATGAAGCCTTGGGATCAGCCGGTCGGCGCCACCAGCCGGATCTCGATCTCCCGGTGTGTAAAGACCGGGAAAGAGTCCCGTCGCTCCCGCTGTTTATACACCGCCTCTCCGGGGCTTTCTGGGCCCGGTCCTGAAAGAGGCGGCGTAGGCGAGGTTGGGCTGGACGGCCACGACGCGGTGGCCGGAATCTGCGCCCACTGCTCCACGCCGACCACCCGCGCTTCCTCCCCGGCTAGATCACGATGATCAACCGAGGTAGACATGGCAGCGCTCGGCCCAGACACCGCCTACAAGGAGTGCCTCGGCCGCTTCGCGATCCTCGCCCACAACGACGAGCCGCTGGGTGATCAGGTCCGATCCCGGGTCAAGCGTGTGTCAGCACGCTCCGTCGAACGGCACCGCCTTTTCAGCCGGTCGGCCGCCTGGTCGAAGAACTCGGCGCGCAGGGGCCGGAGCGCGCAGGGCCTTGCGCTCGAGGTCCCGCAGGCTCGGCATTGAGGGAGCGCGCGACGGCTGGGAGTGGGAGTCTGGTTGGGATGCGCGGGCGAGAGTCGCCAGTTCCTTTCCAGGGCCGCGATGAGGTGCTCGAGCGACTCTTGGCGTGCCTGGGGGCAGCTGGAGACGGGCAGCTGCGCGTGGCCCTGGTGGAGGGCGAGCCGGGGATTGGCAAGACGCGGATCTTGGCGGGACTCGAGGCGGAATTCGTGGCGCGGGGGTTTTCGGTGTACAGCGGCCGGGGTGAGGAGCTTGAGATGCTGAACCCACTGGGGCTCGTGCTGGACGCGGTGGGCGTCGGTCCGGTGGCGGGGGTCGATCCCGAGGCTCCGGAGTCATGGCGCTACCGGATGGTTCAGGTGGTGCTCGACGCCCTCGAGACGTCGACCGGGAACGGGCCGGTGCTGGTGATCCTCGATGATCTCCAGTGGGCTGACTCGGCGAGTCTCCTGTTGTTGCGGACCTTGCCGGGCCGTGTCGTCGGGCGTCCGCTCGCCGTGCTCGCCGCGTTCAGGCCGGTGGCACGCGATCGCGATTTCAACGAGACGCTCGCATCGCTGGTTGAAGCGGGGGCCATCCGCGTCCGGGTGGGGCCTCTGGATGACGCGGCCGTGCGTGGTCTGGCGGAGGCGACATTGGGTGCGCGCGCGGGGGAGGCGCTCGTGAGCTGGATACGGGGGGCTGGGGGGAACCCGCTCTACATCCAGGAGCTGCTGCACCCGGCCGAGGAGGCTGGACTGGTCGAGCGGCGCTCCGGCGAGGCGGTCCTCACCACCGAGCTTCTCCCTCGCGCCCTGTCGGTACTGCTCGACCGGCGCGTCGCCGCTTTCGCCGGAGACCGCCGACAGGCTGAAGGTCGCCGCGGTGCTCGGCCACGGCTTCGCCCCGCACGTTCTCGCCGCGGTGCTCGGGCAGGCGACCGGATCGGTGCTGTCGGCGCTCGATGAGGCGATCGAGGCGGGACTACTGGTCTCGCGCGGGTCGCGGCTGTGCTTCGGCCATGACCTGGTGCGCGAGACGCTCTACCGCCGGATCCCGGGCGGGCTGCGGGCGTCCCTTCACCGCGAGGCCGCCCGCGTTCTCTCGACCTCCGGCGCTCCCGCGGGTGTTCGTGCCGAGCATCTGCTGCGATCCGGCGACGATCCGGACATCGTCCCGATGCTCCTCGGCGCGGCACGCGATCTGGCGAGCACAGCTCCAGGCGCGGCGGCTGATCTGCTCGCTCGCGCGCTCGAGCTCATGCCGGCCGCCGCACCCGAGTGAGAGGAGGCCGTAGGATCGAGGAAGCTGAGGCGGCCTACCGTCATGGCCGCGCTGCGGCCGAGGAGTTCGGATCGACGTGGTCGCTGCCGGTGTGGGCCGCCTTCCGGTCAGTCATGCTGCGCTCGCTTGGGCAGTGGGATGAGGCGATCGCAGAGGCCGAGGCCGCGGTTGCGCTCGGCGATGAGCTCGAGCAGCCGAACGTGACGCCGATGGCGCGCGGTGCTCGCGGAAATTGCGGCCCGCCGCAATGACATGGCCGCCGCCCGCCGCCACGTCCAGGAGGGCGATGCTCTGCTCCGGCGGGGTGTCTCATGGACCGGCCAATTCCTCGCTTGGGGCGGCGCAGCCGTCGACCACATGGCGGGCGACCACGCCGCGGCCTCAGCGCGCCTCATCGGCGCCGGGCTCGCCGCTGGCGCGCTCGATGTCGTCGCCATGGACCACGGGCTGGCGGCAGAGTTGGTCCGCATGCTGCTGGTCGCCGGGGAGTTCGCGCGGGCCGAGCGGTTCCGGGCGCTGGCCGAACGCGTCGCCCGGCTGAACCCCACGGCGACCGCGCTCCGGGCATCGGCCCTGCACTGCCGCGGCCTCACCAGCAGCGACGGCGCGCTGCTCGGGCAAGCCGCTCGCGAGTACGCGACGCCACCGTTCGCGCCAGCCCAAGCGGCCGCCTGCGAACACGCAGGGGACGCCGCCGCGCGCGGCGGAGCCCCAGCCGAGGCCCAAGCACTCCTCGAGCAGAGCCGCTCGCTCCGCGACGCGGTCGGGGCCGACCTCGATGTGGCGCGGATCGACGCGAGGCTGCGCTCGCTGGGGGTGCGCCGTCGCCGACCTGCCCCGCGAAGCGATGAGAGCTCGGGCTGGGCGAGCCTGACCGCGGCGGAGGCGCGCATCGCCGGACTGGTGGCGGAGGGCCTGTCGAACCCCGAGATCGCGGCACGACTATTCATCTCCCGCCACACCGTCGAATCTCACCTCAAGCACATCTACGCAAAGCTACGGATAGGCTCGCGAGTCCAGCTCGCAACGCTCGCGATCGAAAGGTCACGCACGTCTGAAGATCCCTGACCTCAGGGATGTGCGAGACCCGGCGTACCGGGCATCATCGGCGCGGTCTCGGCCGACTACCTCCTTGACCAGCAGCCGGCCGAGCACGCGGAACGCGAGCGGCTCGCGCTGGTCGAGCGCTTCCACGACCCAGTCAGTCAAGCCCACCTGGACCGCCTTGGCGTCGGCCGGGGCTGGCGCTGCCTGGACGTCGGGGCGGGGGCCGGGTCGATCGCTCGCTGGCTCGCGCACCGCGTTCTGCCTGACGGGGACGTCGTGGCCACAGATCTTGACACGCGTCTGCTTGAGCCGCTCGGCGCTTGCGGCGTGCGCGTCGCGCGCGCCGACATCAGGAGCGGTCCGCCGGCCGAGGACACGTTCGATCTCGTCCACGCGCGGCTTCTCTTGATCCACCTCCCTGACCGGGCGTCGGCTGTCATCCAGATGGCCGCCGCCGCCCGCCCCGGCGGCTGGGTGGTGGCCGGAGACATTGACTTCACCAGCCTCGCGGCACTCGACCCGTGGCCAGGATGGCTCGAGGTGTGGGAATCCTTTCTGCTGCTCGTCGGACATGCCGGCTGGGACATCGCGTGCGGGCGCCGCCTCGCCGGACTCCTCTGCGGAGCCGGGCTCGAGGACGTCCGCGCCGAGGCCGTCGGCGCGTGCGTCGTGGGCGGCTCCCTACCGTGCCAGATCACGGCGCTCACCCTGGAGCGCCTGCGCGTCCCATTACTCGCCATGGACGTGTCGAGCGGCGATCTCGACGCGGCCCTAGGCGAGCTCCGCTCACCCGCGCGGACCTTCGTCACACCGACCGTGTGGACCGCCTGGGGCCAACGCGCAGCAGATCACCCGACCATCGCCCGCCTCAAAACCAGACTGATCGACTCAAGTGACGAAATCTCACTACACCCACCGCGACTTCCCCGGCTCGGCATGACGCCGGTTTCTCACGACCTCGAGATCCCCTAAACCGGGCGCTTGAGCCGAGCGCCCCACGCCGCGGACGTATCCGACGCCGAGCCGATCGACCCCGGCAGAGGGGAGCAGTGATCACCTCATGAGCGCCCCCCCACCGACACCCAACACCCGCGCACCCGCCGGCCAGGCACCGACACGCTGGGTACTGGCCCTCCTCGCGGGGGCGAGCCTCACGCTCGCCGCCTGCGGTTCATCGTCCGCGCCCCCGGCCCGACCGGCGGCCTCCGGTCCGGCGGCCACAACCCGCCCACCAGCTGGCGCGCCGACCCAGAGGCCTGCGCCCCCCGCCGCCGTGTCCTCCTCGATCACGGGCCTGGGCAACCGCGTCACCAGCGTAGCCGCGTGCGCCAAGGCGAGCCGGCCGCAACCCCAGCGCGCTCGTCGTCTGCCTATCCGCGAACGGCTTCCACGCCACACCCGCCCTCGGCCCATGCCTCGCCGCGGCCCACGATTCCCAGACGTTCGACCGGTGCTTCCAGGCTGACGTTCGGTGAGCAGGCGACCACGGCGCCCGAAGGAGGCGGTCATACAGGAGCGGCGCCGGCACGGCGCGGCGGGCCTCGGGCATCTCTACAACCGCCTATGGCAGCGAACCGGCGAGCCCCGGCCCCCGGGCTCGAAGACGTCGACCTCGACGTCCCGCCCGGCACCACGGTGGCGATCGTCGGGCGCAGCGGATCGGGCAAGGCGACGCGCGCGACAGGCCTCGCCGGGATCCGTCTCATGCAGCGGTCGTCGCGTCAGGCGGCGGCCCGCGCTTTCGAGGTGGCGGGCCTCGAGGCGCCCGGCGCAGACCGCCGCCGCCTCTCGGAAGGTCCAACGTCCGCGATTGGACGTTCGGGCCGCCAGCCTTCGCGCCTCCTGTCATGATGGCTGCGGCGCGCCGACTTTGTGTAGCATCGTCTCGAGGCTGCCGATGTGGGGGGCGGGAAGCTGAGGGAACGGCAAACTTTAGGCAGGATCAGTCGTCTCCGGGGCGCGGCCCTCGCGGCCGCGGTGGCCCCGGTCGTCGGGGTTGTGGCGCTGGCGCCCGGGGTCGGTGGGGCAGCGACGAGTCGGGTGGCGCCGCCGGTCTTGGGCAAGACGGTCGATGTCGTCCCGGTCTCCGGCCGGGTGTACCTCAGCCCGCCCGGTCGGACACGGCAGCTGCTCCAAGGCGCGCGTCAGGTACCGGTCGGATCGACCCTCGACGCCCAGCACGGGGCGGTGCAGGTGACCAGCGCGACGACCCAGCCCGCCGGCAGGCAGTCGGGCGAGTTCCGCGGCGGCGCTTTCGTAGTGCTGCAACCCGTGGCGGAGGCCGGCCTGACCGAGCTGCGCCTCACCGGCGGCAGCTTCAGCGGCTGCGCGCGCGCCCGCAGCGCGGCCAAGCGCCGCCTCTCCGGCAGCGTCATTCGTCTCCTGAAAGCCAACGTCCAAGGCAGGTTCCGCACCCGCGGGCGCTTCAGCTCGGCCACCGTGCGCGGCACCCAGTGGGACACCCTCGACCGCTGCGGTGGCACCGAGACGCGCGTCGTCCGCGGCGTGGTCGTCGTCCACGACCTGGTCACCGGGCGCGATCGCGTCTTGGGTGCCGGACAGAGCCAGCTCGTGCCCGCGTCGGGATCGGCGCCGGCCGTCCCGACCGGCGCGGCTCGCATGACGCAGTGCCCACCCGGCGATGCGAACAACCCTTTCCCGAGCAACACCCCGTTTACGTTCACGGGTGTTCTCCCGGGCGCTCCCGCCGGCACCCCGCTGCGCATCGAGTACACCGACCCGAACACGGGGTCGGCAACCGTCGTGGTGCACGTCACCACTGACGCCGGAGGCATGTTCACCGACACCCACACCTTCCCAGCCACCACCGGCGGCTTTACCTACGGCGCCGACGCAATCCCCCGTTACCCTGACGACCCCCTCTCACCGGGCCAGGGCTGCTCGTTCGCCATTCGCTGAGCCGGCCCGAGGCCCGCAGCGCGCGGACTGGCCATAAGCGAACCCGCACCCTGCCGGCGCTCAGCGTCGCCGGTGTTTCCGCTGGCCGGGGTCCAGCGGCGGCCGCGTGGTCATGATCCGCGCGCCCGTGGCGACCAGGCTCAGCTGCCAGTCACCGTGACGGCGTCGCGATCCACGCGAGCGACGTTGCGCTTTGTTCAGCGATCTTTGTCGGGATGCCGCCGGCTTGGTCGCCGGTGAAGAGGCCGTGTGGTCCGCGGCCGGGATACTGCAGATCGTCGTCGCAACCAAAGCCGCTGAAGGCAATCCGCCTTCCGTCAGGCGACCAAGCCGGCGCTCCGGCCGTTGGCGAGATCAGCTTCGGCTTGGCGTCGGGTTGCAGCGAAAGACGATATATGGGCTCCTCGCTGAATCGTGTGGGTATCGTCGGAGCTGGCCGCGAGCGCCGGGCTTGTTCGTCTTCGATGATGGGAGCCTGGCTTGCACGATTCGGATCTCTTCCAGCAGGCTCTTGGGCTGCGGGAGCCGTGGAGCGTGGTGGGCGTCAACTTCGTTCGCGAGGCGCGGCGACTGGAGCTGGTGCTGGACTTCGCGAAGGGTGCGCGGTTCGCGTGCCCGGAGTGCGATCGGGCGGGCTGCAAGGTGCACGACACCGAGCAGAAGACGTGGCGTCATCTCGACTTCTTTGAGCATCAGGCGTTCCTGACTGCCAGGGTGCCGCGCGTGGATTGCCCGGAGCATGGCGTTCATCTGGTGAGGGTGGCGTGGGCGCGCCCGGGGTCGGGTTTCACGCTGCTGTTCGAGGCGTTGACGATGGCGCTCTGCGCTGAGATGCCGATCCGGGCGGTCGCCGGCCTCGTCGGCGAGCACGACACGAGGGTCTGGCGGATCGTGCATCACTACGTCGACGAGGCGCTGGCGCAGCAGGATCTTTCTGGGGTCTCGCGGGTCGGGGTTGACGACACGAGCTTCCGTCGCGGCCAGAGCTACGTCACGCTGTTCGCCGACCTTGATGAGCGGCGCTGCGTGTTCGCCACACCCGGGCGGGACGCCGCCACCGTTGAGCGCTTCGCCCAAGACCTCCGCGCGCACGGCGGCCACCCCGACCAGGTCACCGAGGTCTGCCAGGACATGAGCGAGGCGTACCTCCTGGGTGTTCTCGAGCAGCTCCAAGAGGCCGAGATCACCTTCGACCGCTACCACGTGAAGGCGCAGCTCAACGCCGCTGTTGACGAGGTCCGCAAGGCCGAGCGCCTCGAGCATGGCGAAACGCTCAAGCGCTCCCGCTACCTGTGGCTCAAGCGGCCCGGGAACCTCAACGAGAAGCAGCGCGTGCGCCTGGATGGACTGCTCAAACTGTCGCTGAAGACCGGCCGCGCGTACAACTGGGCGCTGCGCTTCGAACTGGTCTACGACCTTGACAGCGAGCAAGCCGGCCCGTACCTGCGGCGCTGGATCGCCGGCGCCGTCCGATCTCGTCTGCAGCCCCTGATCGACTTCGCGCACATGGTCGAAGACCACTGGCCGGGAGTCCTTCGCTGGTTCGAGAGCCGCATCAGCAACGGCCTGCTCGAAGGGCTCAACTCGCTCGTCCAGTCAGCCAAGCGACGCGCCCGGGGCTACCGCTCCACCCGCAACTACATCGCGATGATCTACCTCACCGTCGGGAAACTCAACATGGCCCTACCCACGTGAAACAGCGAGGAGCCGATATATGCCGGTCGGCGGGCCTGGGCCGGCAGGCTCCTCGAGGCCGGTCGCGGCGGTCATGGCGAGCTTCGTGCCTCCGGGCGAGAGGGAGATGTCAAGCGGGCAAGGCCGGCCGCCGCCGCCCCTGCCGCGATAGAGGAGCGTGTCGTGGCTGCCGTCCATCCGGATTCGGCGGATCGCCGAGCAGCCGGCGTTGTCGCCGCGCCGGGAGTCACCTACATACACGAGCGACTTGCCATCTGGCGCGAACTTCATGTCGTATGCGAAGCGGGTGGTCGTTCTCAGCGAACGTAACCTCCTGAGGTCGATGCGCGCGAGATAGGCAAAGACGTGACCGGCGTCATGGTCGCTGTCGCGGAACGCCGTCACGGCCAGGGCCTGGCCGTCTGGCGAGATGGCGACGGAGTTGATCGAGAGACCCTTGAACGTCAGGGTGCGCGCCGCCCGCCGGTGGCGGGCAGTAGCGCCACGCGGGACGACCCCGACTGGTTCGGGTCAAGTCGGACGATGGCGAGCAGGGATCCGTCGCGCGACGCGGCAACGCTCAGCGCGTCGAGGTCGGCGGCCCGAAGCGAAGCCGCGGCGCCATCGGGAGGCTGGAGGAAGACCTGGCCGGCGCTGACGTAGACGAGAGGCCCGTTGCTCGCTCGCGCCGCGGCGGGAGGGAGGATCGTCCACAAGAAGAGCGCGATGATCCCAACACGCTGCGCGCATCCGCCGGCTCGGCGGCGCTGCCCAGCCACCGAGAACAAGTGACGATCATAACCCGCTGGTTCCGCTCGCGGAGGAGCATCGCTGGGGCCGGGCTCTGGCGTGGCTTCGGCGCTGTGCGATCCGCTCGGGCGACGCACCGACACGCTGAGGATCCGCGGCGCGAGACCGGGATCGGAAGCCTCAACGCGGTAGCCGAGGCAGCGCACGCACGCCGCGCTCGTTGCGGTGGCAGACTGATCACGAGGCGGCCGATCTCGATGGCCGTGTTAGCAGCTTCTGCTGATCGATCTGGCCGAAGAAGTCGCGGATATCGGCCTCTGCGACCCACACCCGGCCACGCGGAAACGCAACCGAATGCCCGCCAGCGCGTCCAGCGCCGACCGCTTGGGGCGAAAACCGTACGAGACATCAAGGAAATCAGCCTCGAAAATCGGCTCCAGCACCATCCTGGTCGCCTGCTGAACGATCCGGTCGCAGACCGTCGGAATACCCAACGGCCGCACACCACCACCTGGCTTGGGGATCGCCACGCGCCGAACCGGCGCAGGGCGATACCGCCTCCTCGAAGAGCACACTGAACCTCGCCGAGCAACCGCCCGGAGCCGTACTCCCTCGATCGCGGCCAGCGTCACCCTGTCGACGCAGGCCGCCCCACGGTTCTTGCGCACCCGCTTCCACGCCTCCAGCAGGACGTCACCCCGCCAGATCCGGTCATACAACGCGTGAAAACGACGCTCCGAGGACCGCTTTGCACATGCCCATAGCTCGCGTTGAAGTTCTCGCACGTCCCCACCAGTGGCCACCAACGCCATTTGCCTGTGCGGGGCGACGGACCATGGCCCGCCGGAGTTGCCCAATTGGGTCGAGTTACGACCATGCCCTAACGCTTACCTTCGCCGCGAACGCGATCAAGCAGGGGCCCTTCGCTCCCGGCGCGTTGTTCTGCACGCCGATCCCAACTACTACGACCCCCTCGGACTCCCGCTGCCCTCCGCTCGACTTCGCCCTCGGCTTATGCCAGCGGCCTCTGCTGACAAGGCTGGGCAGACGGGTCTCCCTGTTCCATGATCAGACCTTGCGCACGTACAAGTCTCCATACCCCGCAGAAACCCGCCGCACCCGATCCGGAACCAAAACTGACGGACATGGCCTTCACCGTGAAATGAGCGGCTCGGCTCCCCGATTGTGAATCTGACGAAGCTGCAATCCCAGCCCGAGCGCCTGCTCCCTCCAAAGAGGCTCTCGACACCCCGCTCAACCCGCCACCTCTCGACGACGAACCCGGGCCTGCCACCCGGCGCTCCGGCGCTTACCCGGGCCGGACTCCCACCCACTGGCCTGATCCAGCTTCCAAGGCGCACCATCGCTCGATGGTAAACCGCGCTGCGGCCGCGAGACCGCCGCCGGTCGAGCGGGCAAATGAAGCTTTGAGATCGCGGTCGGCGGCCCAGCCGATCTCCCTCTCGTGGCGTGTAAGGGCCTGTTCCTGTCCCGACGGGTCCGTCACGGCTCCTGCGTGAGCGGCGCGAGCAGGGCCTGCGCCGCTTTCATCCCGTGATGCTCGGCCCAGCCCGCGGGCGGGGCATCGAACTCGCGGTCGCGAACGTTCGGATCGGCACCGTGCGCGAGGAGCAGTCGGAGCATCTCGACGTTGCCGCGCATCGCCGCCTCGTGCAGGGGCGCTGTACGGGATCGCGCGTTGACGTCGAACCCGAGCTCGATCAGCAGCTCGACGGCCGCCATGCTGTCCTGCTCGGCGGCGCGGATCAGCTGATCCGGCCGGCGCGCGATGGCGCGCTCGGCGAGCGTCGGGTCGGCGGACCGGAGCTCCGCGACGCGCGCGCGGTCGCCGGCCATGCAGATCGAGACGAACAGGTCGACCTCGTCGCCGCTCTGCTGCGCGCCGGCGGCCGCGAGCAGGTCGACGATCTCGAGGTGTCCGAGGAGCGCCGCCTCGTCGATCGCCGCGCGACCCCCGTGGGCGGGATGCTGGGTTCCCATGCCCGCCGGATCGACGCCGTGGGCGAGCAGCAGGCGCACCCGGTCGGCGAAGCCCTGGTGGGCGGCGGCTACGAGCTCGTTCTCGAGCATCTGCCGGGGCGAGGCCAGCCGGTCCCCGAGCAGGCGGGCCCACGGCCCGCCGTCGCCGGTTCCGAGGCCGAACTCGAACAGCACCTCGAGCCAGCCGTCGTCGCGACTCCACTGCCGGTTGTAGAGCGTCTGGTCGTCGTTCGGGTCGGCGCCGCGCTCGACCAGCAGCCGGGCCAGCGCCGCCTCCTCGGCATGCGGCGGTGCTCCTTGCTCGCCGTGGCCGAATACCCCGGTCAGCGCCGTGAAGGGCGGTACCAGCCCCTCCCAGAGGTACCCGACGTTCGGGTCCGCGCCGTGGTCGAGCAGCAACCGCGCGACCTCGACGGCGGACCGGCCGGCCGCCGGCGCGGGCACCCGCGAGTAGGTGAGGTAGAGCAGCGGTTCCCAGGCGAATGGTCCGCCCGGCCGTCGCGCGCACCCCGGGTCGCACGCCAGTAGCTCCCGCGCCGCCGCGACCTCGCCCACCGCCGCCGCCGTGTAGATGTTCGTCTGGGCCAGGCGCGGGTTCGCCTCGAGCAGCTCCGCGGCCCGCTGCCAGCGAGCCGGGTCGTCCCGGCCGTAGTTCAGGCAGGCCAGGCGCAGGAAGTCGTCGGCTGGCGACGCGCCCTCGCCGACCGCCTCGGCGCTCGCCTGGTCGTGCGGTGAGCGCGAGTACCGCTCGACGAGCTCGAGGTGCGCCTTGAGCTTCGGCCAGCTCGAGAAGTCGAACCGTCGCGCGAGAACGAGCTGAGCGTCGGCAAGCGTGAAGCCGGCAAGCTCCGGGGAACCCGGGCGCGCCGCGGCGAGCCGGGGATGGAACTCGTTGACGACGTCAGCAGCGCCGGCGTCGCCCGCCCGGACCGCCCGCTGAAACGACTTGGCGTTGTCCTTCAACTGCTCGAGGTTGGCATTGCCGGGAAGACCGCGGGGTGGCACTGACGCCTCCTTCCGTTCGCGCCCGGCGTCCGCCCTCTCGAGCCGGAAATGACACACCGACCGCACGGACCAGTTGGCAGTGCCCTCGCCGCGGACCGGATGCGCCCTGCGCCCCGGATCATACGCCCGGCGGTCTCAGCCGGAGACCCAGCGGACGGTTGAGGCTCAGCCCCTTCCGTGCGTGCTTCGGGCCACCCGGCGCGACGCCCCCGTCGAGCAGAACTTCTCGCCACGCCTCGACCGCCGAGCCGCCACCCGCCAAACTGGACGGAAGTGGCCGAGCGCAAGACAGCCGCCCGGGCCGTCGCCCGCGGACCGACGGCCGCCGACGCCGTCGAACGCGCCCGCGAGCTCGGCCTCGCCGGCTGGGCCCGCGCCGACGCCGACGGCCTGCGCGTCCACGCCGAGGGCCCGGCGGCCGCGGTCGACGCCTTCCTCGCGTTCCTGGGCGACGCGGCCACCGACGTCACCCAGGAGCCGGCCCGGGTCGAGGGCCACGAGCAGTTCGCCGTCCGCGGGGTCAGCGCCGGCGCCTTCGTCGTCCAGGAGCATGACGCGACCACCCGCCACTTCGATCTGCGCCTCGAGGTCGACGGGGTCATGCGGTCGTGGGCCGTGCCCAAGGGACCGTCGCTCGACCCGGCGGTCAAGCGCCTGGCCGTCGAGGTCGCCGATCACCAGCCGGCCTACAACACCTTCGAGGCGCGCGGCCGGGTGATCGTCTGGGACCGCGGCACCTACGAGCAGGGCGGCCGCGTCCCCTGGCCGGAGGCCCTCGCCCGCGGCCACGCCGTCTTCGTCCTCCACGGCGAGAAGCTCCGCGGCGGCTTCGCCCTCCAGCGCACCCGAGCCGGCGCCAAGCCCCAGTGGCTGCTGATCAAGCGCAGCGACGACGACGCCCGCCCCGGCTCGGACATCGTCGCCGAGCGACCCGAGTCCGTCCAGAGCGGACGTACCCTCGACGACTCGTGAAACGCCCGAGCCGGCTCGTCCGGGCCCTCCTCCTCCTCACCTTCACCACCCGCCTGATCGACGCCGCCAGCTACCTCGGGCTCGGCCAGGTGTTCACCGCGAACATGACCGGCAACATCGTCTTCCTCGGCTTCGGCCTCGCCGGCCGCGCCGGCCTCCCGGTCGTCGCGCCGCTCGTCTCCCTCGCCGCCTTCCTCCTCGGCGCCGGCCTCGGCGGCCGGCTCGCCACGCCCGCCGGCGATCCCGACCTCGCCCGCGCGCTCAAGATCGAGGTCGCGCTGCTCGCCGCCGCCGCCGTCTTCGCCGCCGCGGCCGGCGTCCACCCGCGGGCCGCCTCGGGCGACGCCGTGGTCGGGATGCTCGCCCTGGCCATGGGCGTGCGCAACGCCACCGTCCGCCGGCTCGGCGTCCCCGATCTGACCACTACCGTCCTGACCATGACCCTGACCGGCCTCGCCGCCGACGGCCGCCCGAGCGCCCGCCGCACCGCCGCCGTCCTGGCCATGCTCGCCGGCGCCCTGGCCGGCGCCCTCCTCCTCGACGCCGGCCTCGCCGTCCCGCTCGCCGCGGCGGCCGCCCTCGCCCTGGTGGCGGACCTCGCCCGCCGATGACCGTCGCCCGCCACACCGACCGCGACCGGGAGATCGTCTTCGGCCGCGGAGCCCTCGACGCCGGCGCCCACCTCATCGGCGAGGGGTTCGTGCTCCTGAGCACGCCGCGCCGGCTCGACCAGGCGCCCGGCCTCGCCGACCGGGCGGCCGTCGTGATCGACGTCCCGGCCGGTCCGGTCGACGAGGTCGCCGCCGCCCTCCTCGACCGGGCGGCCGGCGCCCGGCTCGTCGCCGTCGGCGGCGGCCGGGTGATCGACGTGGCCAAGGCGATCGCCGCCGCCCGCCCGCCGCGGACGGTGGTCGCGATCCCGACCACCCTCTCCGGCGCCGAGATGACCGGCGTCCACCGGCACGCCCGCGGCACCCCGCCCGACGCGCCGCGCGTCCGCGCCGCCGTCGTCCTCAACGACCCGGCCCTCAGCGCCTCGGCCGCCGTCCCGGCCCTGGCCGCCAGCTGCGCCAACGCGCTCGGCCACGCCCTGGTCGCCATCGCCGCCGCCCAGCGCAGCCCGATCGCCGCCGCCGTCGCCGCCGACGCCGCCCGCCGCCTCGCCGCCGCCTGGGCGAAACCGCCGGAGCCCGACCGCGACGAGCTCGCCCTCGGCGCCCTCCTGTGCGGCTGGGCCGTCGACCACACCGGCCTCGGCCTCCACCACGTCATGACCCAGTCGCTCGTCCGGGCGACCGGGATCGCCCACGCCACGGCCAACGCCGCCCTGCTCCCGGCCACGGCCGCGGCGGTCGGCCGGCGCGGCACCGACGTCGGCGCCCTCGCCGCCCTCGCCGTCGCCCTGCGCACCCGCAGCGGCCTGACCGGCATCCCCGCCGCCTACGCCGCCCGCGAGCAGCTCGACCGGGCGGTGGCCCTCGCCGCCGACCGGCCCGAGCTCGACCGTATCCCGCCACGCCCGGACGCCCATGAGCTCCGCCGGATCTACCGCGACGCGCTCAGCGGCTGAACCGCGCGGGGGCGCGGCCTCAGACCGGCCCCGGCCCGCCCGACGCGCTCAGCTCGTGCTCGTCGACGACGACGACTCCCGCGGCGAGCCGACGTGGGCCAAGGCCTCGTCGATGCCCGGGATCGCCTCCGCGACCGTCCCGACCCGCAGGCAGCGCGCCCGCACGTCGTAGGTGTCGGCCGGCCCCTCGCGGGCCGCCTCCCGCGAGATCACCGTCGACGGCACGAGCCAGATGCCCGTCCCCGCGAGCTGGAGGCGCTGGAGCTGGGGGATCACCGCGGCGACGGCGAAGAGGTAGCGCCGCTCGAGCTCTCCCGCCGACGCGCGCAGCCTGAACGCGAAGCGGACGAGCGCCTGCTCCTGCGGCCCGAGGACGACCCGGACGTGCGGGCCGTCCGCGACCTCCACCGTCACCTCGGCCTCCTCGCCGGCCTGCTCGCGGTCGGCGAAGAGCGCGCGGAGCTCCGGGTCGCGGCGGTCGTCGACGACGATGGCGATGCCCGGACTCGGCTGTCCCTCCGGCGGGCGCAGCTCGACCAGGCCCAGGCCGAACGCGGTCGCCTCGAGCGTGTCGGCCACCTGCTCCGGCGTCAGGCCCCACGAGGCGAGGGCCTCGGCGAAGCTCTCGCGCGTCTCGTCGCGCTCGACCTCGGCGGCCTCGGGTTCGGGCGTCGTCAAGGCTCAGACGCCGACCGGGACGTCCGCGCCGGCCGCGACCCGCCCGCGCGCCCAGTCGCGCGCGGCCTCGAGACTCGAGAACGCCGTCGTCGTACAGCCGGGAAGGCCGACCGCCGGCCGGTCGGCGACGTAGGCGATGCCCCGGCAGCACCGAGCCAGCGGGCCCCGGCAGTGGCGCAGCCAGCGGGTGTCGATCGGACCGAGGACCGGCGCCGGCCGGGCCGGGGCGTTCGCCTCGCCGACCACGATCACCGCGAACGGTCCGCCCCGGTGGAGGCCGGCACGCAAAGCGTCCATCACCGGCCGGGCGTAGCACGTCGGCTGCGGCGCCCGGACGTGCACCTCGAGCACCGGCCAGCCCGACCAGTCGATCAGAGCCATGCGGGCCTCGCTGAGCGCATGGCCTTAGGTTACCCTAACAGCGCCCCCGGCGGGAAATTCCTCGCCCCCGTCAGTCGTCCGACCCGCCATCCCGGCCAGCCCCCCGCGCCGGCCGGGATGCTCCGCTCGGGCGTCCCTCGCGCCCGGGCCTCTGAGTCGCGCCGCGCAGCACGTCGCGGACCCGAAGCTTGAGACCTTCGACCGGCGCCGCCGCGATCTGGCCGAGCCCCCACACCGCCTCCAGCGTGCCGCCGCAGAACGCGCAGCGACCGGCCGGGTCCGGCGTCCGTCCGGCGCTGCGCCCGCACGAGGTGCACCGATGCAGGCGCCGCTCCCGCGGCGAGGAGGCCATGTCAGCTCACCCGCCGCCGCCGCCGCCGGCGACCGGCCGGGAGCCGCGCGCCCGACGTCGGCCGCCGGTCCCCCCCACGCTCCCCCGGCGGCGGCTCAGCCCCACTCCGGTCGCCCCCGCGAGCCGGGCGCACGCCCCGGGGCAGGCCGGTCGGCAAGCACGACGGGTGGGGAGATGGCGGCGCATCGCAAAGGTCCGTGGCTGACTGGCTCGACGATGGTCCGGCCGGCGCCAGCGCTGCCGGCGGCCCGTCTCACCGCTCATTCCGACCCGGGAGCCCGTGTCTCCGAGATCTTCACCAAAGGCTAGCGCGACGTACGCACAATGCCAACCAACGACGGACGTCAGGCCCGGCCGGCCGCGACCATCGCCCGCAGGGTGGCGCGAGCGCCGCCGTCGGCCACCGCGGCCTCGGCCAGCTCGAGGCCGTCGCGGGTGTCGGCGACCAGCCCCGCCGCGTAGAGGCGCAGGCCGGCGTTGAGGATCACGGTGTAGGCCAGCGGGCCGCCGAGCTCGCCGCTCAAGATCTCGGCGGTCAGGGCCGCCGACCGGGCCGCCAGGTCGCCGGGCGCCGACGCCGACGCCGAGGCCGGCTCGGGACGGCCGACCCGGGCGTCGGCCCGCTGCGGCAGCTCGATCGCCCGGCCCGGCTCGAACGCCTGCGGTCGGCCCGGCCGCATCACGTCGGAGCCCTCGATCCCGCGTACCGCGATCGAGCGCTCGGCGCCCAGGACCTCGAGCGCCCCGAGCAGGCGCTCGCTGTAGGAGCTGTGGGTGTGGCCGACGACGAAGCGCCGGGCCCCGTAGTAGTCGACGAGCTTCTCGGCCGAGTGGATCGGCCCGCGCACACCGACCTCGTCGCGCACCGCCGCCAGGCCCCGCCAGCCGGGGAGGGCGACGCCGGCGTGGACGACGGTCACCCCGCACGCCTCGAGCATCTGCGTCGACGCCCGCCGCGACGGCACCGCCGGGCCGCCGAGGGCGCCGAGCACGTCGGCCACCGTGATTCCGTACTTCGGGCCGAGGGTGTCGCCGCAGTGGAGGACGATCCCGGCGCCGGCCGCCGCCGCCACGACCCCGGCGGCCAGGCTCAGGTGGACGCCGTCGGCGACGCCGTCGTAGGCCCCGGCGCAGGCGACCAGCGGCCGCCCGCAGCTGGCCGGCTCCGGCGCCCAGACGTCGCGCAGGGCCTGGGCGAAGCCGGCGAGCTCGGCCGCGGACTCCCCCTTGATCCGCATCGCCACCAGGAACGCCCCGGCCTGGGCCGGCGTCGTCTCGCCGGCCAGGAGCTGGCCCATCGCCGTCCGGGCCTCGGTGAAGCTCAGGTCGCGGCTCCCGCGCACGCCGGTGCCGACCGCCTTGATCGTCTGGCGGAAGCCGGCGTAGATCGCCCGGCTCTGGCCCCCCCGCCGGGCGGTCGCCCGGGCGGTGCTCGAGAGCTCAGGCATCGAACCGGTACCCGACGCTGCGCACGGTCTGGATCCGCCCGCCGTAGTCCTGGCCGAGCTTGGCCCGCAGGCGGCGGATGTGGACATCGACCGTCCGCTCGCCGCCGTAGTAGTCGTAGCCCCAGACGCGGCTGAGCAGCGCCTCCCGGGTGAACACCCGGCCCGGATGGGTGGCGAGGAACTTGAGCAGCTCGTACTCCATGTAGGTGAAATTGATCGGCCGCCCGTCGATGGCGACCTGGTAGTTGGCCAGGTTGATCTCGAGGCCGGCGACCCGCAGGACGTCGCGGTCGACGCCGGCGATCTGCCGCCGCGCCCGGGCGATCCGAATCCCGAGCTCGACCTCGGAATAGGGTCGGACGATCAGCTCGTGGCCGCAGCCGACGCCGGCGCCCTCCTGGAGGTCGGCGGTGTCGAGCGCCACCACCCGCGGGACCTCGCTCAGCTCGACGTCCTGCTCGAGCCGGGCGCAGAGGTCGCCGACGACCCGGCCGCCGCCCCCGCCGCCGCCGCCGCCGGCCAGGACGAGCACGAGCGTCGGCTTGCGCTCCGCCCCGCCGTCGCCGTCGCTCGGGCGCAGCGACCCGTTGACGTTCACCCGCCGCGGGCTGAAGCCGAGCTCGGCCAGGAGACGGGCGCTCTCGGCGGCCTCGCCCGAGTCGCCGGCGTAGATCCAGGCCTCGCTCACAGCCGCAGGTAGCGCCGGCGCTCGTAGGGCCCGACGGTCGTGCGGTACTCGGCCCACTCCCGCCGCTTGTTGAGGACGTACCAGTCGCACAGGCGATCTCCCAGCGTGTCGCGGGCCAGCTCGGAGGCCTCGAACAGGTCGGTCGCCTCCGCCAGGTCCTGGGGCAGCCGCCGCGTCCCGGGCCCCGGCTCGTCGACGGTCTCGGCCTCGAGCTCGTAGCCACGCTCGATGCCGCGCAGCCCGGCGGCCAGGACGAGCGCGCAGACGAGATACGGGTTGGCCGCCGGGTCGGGCGAGCGCAGCTCGATCCGCGCCGCGCTCGGCCGGGTCCGGCGCAGCGACGGGACGCGCACCAGCGCCGAGCGGCCGTGCCGGGTCCAGCTCACATGCTGGGGCGCCTCGAAGCCGTTGGCCAGCCGCTTGTAGGAGTTGACCCACTGGTTGGTCACCGCGCACAGCTCGGCTCCGTGGGCCAGCACGCCGGCCAGGAAGGCCCGGCCCAGGGGCGACAGCGGCTGCTCGGGGTCGGGGCTCCAGAAGGCGTTGCCGTCGGCGTCGAACAGGGAGACGTGGAGGTGCATCCCCGAACCCGGCTGGCCCTCGACCGGCTGGGGCATGAACGTGGCGAAGCAGCCGACGGTCCGGGCCGCCTCCTTGACGGCCAGGCGAAAGGTCATCAGGGCGTCGGCCATCGACATCGCGTCGGTGTGCTGGAGGTCCATCTCGTGCTGGGAGGGCGCGACCTCGTGGTGGGCGCTCTTGACCGGGATCCCCATCTGCTCGAGGTACTCGATCGTCCGCCGGCGGAAGTCGCTGCCCACGTCGAGCGAGGTCAGGTCGAAGTAGGCGCCCTGGTCGAGCGGGACGGGCAGCGGGTCGTCGCGGCCGCGGTCGGACGGCGGCTGGCCGCCGTCGTAGAGGAAGAACTCGACCTCGGACCCGACCTCGAAGGTGTAGCCGAGCTCGGCGGCCTGGCGCACGACGCGGGCGAGAGCCAGGCGCGAGTCGGCGGCGAACGGCCGGCCATCGGGCGCGCGGACCTCGCAGAACATCCGCGCCACCAGCGAGCCCGGCCGCCAGGGGAGGATCTGGAAGGTGAGCGGGTCGGGGTGGGCGATGACGTCGCGCTCGGCCAGCCGTGCCGACCCCTCCAGGGAGGATCCGTCGACGCCGACGCCGTCCTCGAGCGCGCTCTCGAGCTCGGAGACGGGGATCGCCATGCTCTTGAGGTTGCCGAGCACGTCCACGAACCACAGCCGCACGAAGCGCACGCCGCGATCCTCCACGGAACGCAGCACGAAGTCCCAGCGAGCCTCGACCGAGCCATCGACGTTCACCCCGTCCAGTCTAGGTTCGTCCACCCGGCGCGGACACCGACCGCCGGTCAGTTCGACCCGTACCTCCGGTCCAACGAGCTAGCCCCGGCAGGGCCCGTCGGACACCGGCGACACCGCCGTGGCGAGGGCGTGGGCGACGGCGACGTTGGCCACCGCGTACCCGCCGAGGATGCCGCCGCTGAAGGTCTCGGCGACCACCGTGGCCACGACCCGGCCGCGGGCGTCGACCATCGGTCCGCCGGAGTTGCCCGGCCGGACCAGGCCGCGCAGGGGCGTCAGCAGCCGGAGCACCGCCCCCCGGCCGAAGGCGTCCGGCGCCCGCCGGGTCTCGGTCGCGCCGATGCGCCCGGCGCGGACGTTGTACGGGCCGTCGAGCGGATAGCCGAGGATCGCCGCCGCCCGCCCGGCCGGCGGGTTGACGGCCAGGGGCAGGGACGGGAGGTCGAGCCCGGCGACCCGCAGCACGGCGAGGTCGTTGTGCGGATCGAAGCCGATCACCTGGGCCGGGAGCTCCGGCGAGGAGCCGCCGACCTGGACGACGGTGTCGCCCTCCCCGGCCACGACGTGGGCGTTGGTCACGACCACGCCGGGCGCCGCCACCCAGCCCGAGCCCTCCAGCCCGACCCCGCAGGCGTCGCCCAGGATCCGGACCACGCTCGCCCCGGCCCGGTGCACGGCGCGGGAGGCGGTGATCTGGCGCGTCGGCCGGGCGATCTGGGCCTGGGGCCCCTCGAGCGCCGGCAGCGGGTCGAACGGCGCGAGCGCCCGGAGCACGCCGCCCGGCGGCGGCAAAAGGGCGTCGAGGCCGCGCAGGGCGTTCGAGCGCTCGACCGCGCTGCGCAGGCCGAGGCTGTCGCGCGGCACCTGGACGGCCACCGCCCCGAGCATCCAGGCCAGGCCGAGGGCGAGACAGGCCGACAGGGCGGCGCCAAGCGGCCCGTCGGCCCGGCCGGGGAAGCCGCCCGGGCGCCGCGCCCGCAGCTCGCCGCCGACGCGGCTCAGCACCAGGGCGAGGGTGGCGCCGCCCAGCAGGGCGCCGAACAGGCCGAACACCGGCGTGGCCAGCGACCGGTCGCGCGGCGGGAGAAAGGCCCCGACGAGCGCGGTGGCGATCACGGCGCCGAGCAGGAAGCCGACGAGCGACAGCAGGCTGACGACGAAACCCCGCCGCAGGCCGACCACGGCGAAGCCGATCGTCGCGACGACGATGAGCAGGTCAAGCACGGCGTTCCCGCCCGCTCATCCCGGTCATCGCCGCGACGCCGCGGGATCGATCGCGCCCATCCGCGTGAAGTTCGCCGGCGCCGGGCCGACTCCTCGATCTTGTGTGGTGGTAACCGCCGCCTCGCATTCGCGCTACACCTCCTAGCATGGCCCACGTCGTGACCCCGCCAAACCCCGACTCCTTTCCGGCGGTCGCCGAGCTCGTCGCCCGCCTGCGCGCCATCTGCGGCGACGAGCACGTCCTCACCCACCCGCACGACCTGCGCACCTACCAGTCGGACGGCCTGCTCCACTACCACGTCGTCCCGCCGGTCGCCGTGCTCCCGGCCGACGGGGAGCAGGTCCGCGACGTCGTCCGCGCCTGCCACGCGCTGAAGGTGCCGTGGGTGGCCCGCGGATCGGGCTCCGGGCTGTCGGGCGGCGCCCTGCCGATCGCCGACGGGGTCCTCCTCGTGCTCAGCCGGATGCGCCGCGTGCTCGAGGTCGACCTCCCCAACCAGCGCGTCGTGGTCGAGCCCGGCGTGACCAACATCGCGGTCAGCCACGCCGTCGGACCCGACTACTTCTTTCCGCCCGACCCGTCGAGCCAGATCGTCTGCTCGATCGGCGGCAACGTGGCCGAGAACTCGGGCGGCGCCCACTGCTTCAAGTACGGCTTCACCACCAACTACGTCACCGGCCTCGAGGTCGTCCTGCCCGACGGCAGCGTCGTCGAGCTGGGCGGCAAGCACGTCGACCCGCCGGGCTACGACCTGCTCGGCGCCTTCGTCGGGTCGGAGGGGACGCTCGGCGTGGCCACCCGCATCACCCTGCGGGTGATCCCGTCGCCCGAGTCGGTCAAGACGCTCGTCGCCTTCTTCCCCGACACCCGGAGCGCCGGGGGGGCCGTCTCGGCCATCGTCTCGGCCGGGATGGTCCCGGCGGCGATCGAGATGATGGACGCCCTGGCCATCCACGCGTCCGAGCAGATGGCCCACGCCGGCTGGCCGGCCGACGCCGGGGCCGCGCTCCTCGTCGAGCTCGACGGGCCGACCCACGAGTGCGAGGTCCGCTTCGCCGAGCTCGAGGATCTCTGCCGCCAGAGCGAGTCGACCGGCGTGCTCGTGGCCCGGACGCCGGACGAGCGGGCGGTGTTCTGGAAGATGCGCAAGTCGGCCTTCCCGGCGGCCGGGCGGATCTCGCCCCACTACTTCGTCCAGGACGGCGTCGTCCCGCGCACGCGGCTGCCCGACGTGCTGGGCCGCATCGAGGAGCTCGGCCGGGAGTACGGCCTGCGGGTGGCCAACGTCTTCCACGCCGGCGACGGCAACCTGCACCCGCTCGTCTGCTACGACGGCCACGTCGACGGCGAGGCCGCGCGGGCCGAGGAGCTGTCGGGGCTGATCCTCCAGGCCTGCCTGGACGCCGGCGGGTCGATCACCGGCGAGCACGGCGTCGGCGTCGACAAGCGCGCCTACATGGGCAAGATGTTCACCGAGGCCGACCTCGCCGCCTTCCAGATGCTGCGCTGCGCCTTCGACCCCGACGGCCTGGCCAACCCGGGCAAGGTGATGCCGACGCCGCGGCTGTGCGGCGAGGTGCCGGGCCCCTACCGCGTGCATCCGCTCGAGGCGGCCGGCCTGGCGGAGCGCTTCTGATGTCCGTCACGGCGGGGGTGGGAGCGGTGGTCGCCTGTCCGGCCGAGGCCGGCGAGCTCGCCGCGCTCTTGGCCGGCGGCCGGCGGGCGCGCCCCGTCGGGGGGGCGACGAAGCTCGCCTGGGGGGCGCCCGGCGCCGCGCCGGAGGTGGTGATCTCGACCGCGCGCCTCGACCGGGTGGTCGAGCACAACGAGGGCGACCTGACCGTCGTCGTCGAGGCCGGCGTGCCCCTGGCCCGGGCCCAGGAGCGCTTCGCCGCGGTCGGCCAGCGCCTGTCGCTCGATCCGCCCGACGGCGACGGCCGGGCGACGATCGGGGGGATCCTCGCCACCGCCGACAGCGGCCCGCTGCGCCACCGCCACGGCGGCGTGCGCGACCTGATCCTGGGCGTCCGCGTCGCCCTGCCCGACGGGACGGTGGCCCGGGCGGGGTCGAACGTGATCAAGAACGTCGCCGGCTACGACCTGGCCAAGCTCATGTGCGGCGCCCTGGGCACGCTGGGGGTGATCTGCGAGGCGACGCTCCGCCTGCACCCGTTGGTCGAGGACACCGTCACGGTGCTCGGCCGGGCCGGCGACCCGGGGCCGCTGGCCGGCGCCGCCCAGGCGATCGCCGCCCGGGCGCTCGAGCTCGAGGCGCTCGACCTGCGCTGGGACGGACCGGACGCCGGCGGCTGCGTGCTCGCCCGGGCCGCCGGCCGTGCGGCGGCGAGCACGGCGGCGACCCTCGAGCGGCTGATGACCGCCGCCGGCGCGGAGACCGAGCTCGTCGAGGACGACGGCGGGCTCTGGGCCGAGCAGCGGGCCCGCCAGCGCGCGGTGACCGACGGCGCCGTGGTCCGGGTCTCCTCCCTGCCCGGCGACCTCGCCCGCCTGCTCGGGAGCACCGAGAGCGTGGTGGCGCGGGCCGCCCTCGGGCTCGCCTGGGTGCGCCTGGCCGGCGATGACCCCGACGCCGTCGCCGCGCTGCGCGCCGCCGCCGCCCCGGCGCCCTGCGTGCTCCTCGACGCCCCCGAGGCCCTGCGCCGGGCCGTCGACCCGTGGGGGGTGGCCGCGGGCCCCGAGCTCGACCTCCTGCGCCGGGTCAAGGCCCGCTTCGACCCGGCCGGCGTGTGCAACCGTGGCCGCTACGCGGGCGGCATTTGACGTGTCCACCGAACCTCCCCCCGTCCACCGCTCCAGATCAGCATGGGACGATGAGCAGCCACCCGATCCCGCGCTGATCGACGACTGCGTCCACTGCGGCTTCTGCCTGCCCACCTGCCCGACCTACGCGCTGTGGGGGGAGGAGATGGACTCGCCGCGCGGGCGCATCGCCCTGATGGCCCTGGGCCACGAGGAGCCGGCCCTGTCGAGCGAGATGGTCGACCACTTCGACCGCTGCCTCGGGTGCATGGCGTGCGTGACCGCCTGTCCGTCGGGCGTCCAGTACGACCTCCTGCTCGCCCAGACCCGGCCCCAGGTCGAGCGCCACTTCGAGCGCGCCCCCGCCGACCGAGCCTTCCGCCGGCTGATCTTCGCCCTCTTTCCGCATCCCGGGCGGCTGCGGGCGCTCGTGCCGGCGCTCGTCCTCAACCAGGCCCTGCGCCTCGACCGCCTGATCCCCGCCCGCCTGCCCCGGCTGCGGGCGATGGCGGCGATGGCCCCGCCGGTCGCCCTGCGCGCCGCCTGGCAGCGCCTGCCGGCGTTCACGCCCGCCCAGGGCGCCTGCCGCGGGACGGTGGCCCTGCTCCAGGGCTGCGTCCAGCGGGTGTTCTTCGCCGAGGTCAACCGGGCGACGATCGACGTCCTGAGCGCCGAGGGCTTCGACGTCCACGTCCCGGCCGCCAGCCGCTGCTGTGGGTCGCTCGCCCTCCACACCGGCTACGAGGACGACGCCCGGGAGTGCGCCGAGCAGACGATCGCCGCCTTCGCCGGCTACGACACGGTCGTCGTCAACGCCGCCGGCTGCGGCTCGGGGATGAAGGAGTACGGGCACCTCGTCGACGACGAGGACTTCGCCCGCCGGGTCTTCGACGTGCACGAGTTCCTGGCCGGCGTCGAGCCCCGGGCCCAGCGCCACCCGGTCGCCCTGCGCGTCGCCTACCACGACGCCTGCCACCTCGCCCACGCCCAGGCCATCCGCGAGGCGCCGCGGGCGCTGCTGCGGGCGATCCCCCGCCTCGAGCTGGTCACCCCGGCCGAATGGGAGATCTGCTGCGGCTCGGCCGGCGTCTACAACCTCCTCCAGCCGCAGGCCGCCGCCGAGCTCGGCGCCCGCAAGGCGGCCAACCTCGCCGCCGCCGGCGCCGAGGTGATCGCCGCGGCCAACCCCGGCTGCGCCCTCCAGATCGCCCGTCACCTCGACCGCCCGCTGCCGATCGTCCACCCGATCGAGCTGCTCGCCCGGTCGCTCGCCGGCCGCGGCTGAGCCGTCCGCCGCGGCGGCGATTGATCCGGCCGGGGCTCCGGCGCGCAAGACCAGCACACCCACCCGGACGAGTCACATCGACGGGTTCCATCCAGGGGGATCAGGCGCCGGCCGTTTCGGTGCTAGGTCCCGTCGTCTTCAATCGGAGGTATCCGACATGTCGAACCCCGCGACCGAGGAAGCCGGCCCGCAGCCGGTCGGCGCAATCGAGGTGCTGACTCGCGATCCGAGTGAGCGCAAGAAGTTCCTGAAGATGGTCGGCAAGGGCGTCGGCAGCGCCGCCGCCGCCAGCTCGCTGGCTGCCTTCATCGCCGCCTGCGGCTCGAGCAGCAGCAACAAGAGCACGACCAGCACCGCCGCGCCGGCCGCCACCTCCCCGGCGACGACCGCCAACGGCGGGGACATCGCGATCGTCAACTATGCCCTGACGCTCGAGTACCTCGAGACCGAGTTCTACAAGAAGGTCATCAAGTCCGGCCTCTTCACCGGCAAGGTCGGCGACCTGGTCAAGGCCATCGGCGCCCAGGAGCAGATGCACGTCAACGCGCTCAAGGCGGCCGTCAAGAAGCTCGGCGGCACCCCGGCAGCCAAGCCGACGGGCAAGTTCACCGTCGACAACGCGACCAACGTGGCCAAGCTCGCCGCCACGGTCGAGAACGTCGGCGCCGCCGCCTACCTCGGCCAGGCCGGCAACATCCAGAGCGTCGAGATCCTCGGCGCCGCCCTGGCCATCCACACGGTCGAGGCCCGCCACGCGGCGATCCTCAACCAGCTCACCAGGCAGTCGATCACGCCGGACGGCGCGTTCGCGAAGCCGATGACGATGGCGCAGGTCCTGGCCGCCGTCAAGCCCTTCATCGCCTGACCAACCGCAAGCACAGAAAGGATCAAGTAAATGGAAGATTCCACCCTTGCGGTCCCTGAACTGGCCGCAGTCGAAGTCAAGGGCCTGACACGGGAGGCGTTCCTCCTGAGGGGCACCCTCGCCGCGGTCGCCGTCAGCGGTCTCGGGGCAGTCAGCCCGTTCCTGAGCGACGCCTTCGCCCAGTCGGCGGCCGGCGACCTCGCCATCCTCAACTACGCGCTCACGCTCGAGTACCTGGAGTCCGACTTCTACAACGTCAAGGCCAAGACGGTCGGCCTGTCCGGCGCCGCCAAGACCCTGGCCGCGCTGATCGGCGGACACGAGGCGGCCCACGTCAGCGGGCTCGCCGCGGCGATCAAGGCCGCTGGAGGCACGCCGGCCGCGAAGCCGAAGTTCAACTTCCCGGTCACCGACCAGGCGTCGTTCCTGAAGCTCGCCTCGGTGCTCGAGAACACCGGCGTCAAGGCCTACAACGGCCAGGGCCCGAAGCTCCAGAACAAGCAGTACCTCGGCACCGCCGGGGCGATCGTCCAGGTCGAGGCCCGCCACGCGGCGGCGATCAACTACATGATCGGCCTCTCGCCCACGCCCGACGGCGCGTTCGACACCACGCTCGACATGCCGGCCGTGCTCAAGGCCGTCACGCCCCTGATCAAAGTAGCTGCGCGTGATCCGTCCCCCCGCCCCTGGGCGCCGGCTGGCGCCGTCTCCGGGGGCGCGGGGCCGGATCACGCTTCGCTACTGCATCACGCTCCGTAGGGGCCGCTCCGGGTCAGGCACTCGGCGCCGCCGCTGGCGGCCTCGGCCAGCGCCGCCTCTAGTGGGCGCCCGGCGGCCAGGGCGTAGGTGAGGGCGGCGGCGAAGGAGTCGCCGCAGCCGTAGGCATCGACGACGGGGCCGGGGAGGGGCGCCGCCGGCCATGTGCCCCGCCGGCCGTCGGCCGTCGCGTAGTCGCCGCCTGCCGCGCCGCGGGTCACCACCACGATGGCGGCGCTCGGCGCCAGCGCCGCGGCCGCCTCCCGTTCGATCGGGTCGCCGGCGCTGTAGACCAGCGCGTTCAGTGGCACGACGCCCGAGGCGCGGGCGCGCGGGGTGGCGACGAGCACCCGTGCCTGCCGTGCCGCCGCCAGGGCGCCGCCGTCGCCGGCGGTGAAGTAGACGCCGTCGGTCTCGGCCAGGCGCTCCCACGGCAGGCCGTCGGCCGCCTGCGGGGAGAGGCGCGGCCCGAGCGTGGTGATCGTCCGCTCGCCGGCGTCGTCGACCAGGGTCAGCGCCCGCCGCGTCGGCTCGGCCCGCCGCGCCGCATGGACCGTGACCCCGAGCTGGGTCAGGCGCTCCTGCGCCCGGTCGCCGAGGGCGTCGTCGCCGAGCGCCGTATAGAGGTCCGCCCCCCCGGCGAGGCGCGCGAGCTCGACCGCGGCCACCGCGCCGCCGCCGGCCGGCTCCGCGAACGCAAGCGTCGCGTGGACCACCTCGCCCGCCCGGGGGACGTGCTCGACGCGGGCGAACTCGACCCACTCGACGTGTCCGACTACCGCGAGGCGCATCCCCGCAGTCTCACACCCCCGGTGCGCGATAGCGTTGAGCGCCCGACCATCCCCACCACCGACAGGAGGCGCCATGGCGCAAGTCGAGTTCCAGGCCAACGGATCGTCCGCGTCCGGCTACCTCGCCGAGCCGGCGTCCGGCCGCGGCCCCGCGGTCGTCGTCCTCCAGGAGTGGTGGGGCGTCGACGACCACATCCGCAGCGTCGTCGACCGCCTGGCCCAGGCCGGCTTCATCGCCCTGGCGCCCGACCTCTACCACGGCGAGACCACGACCGAGCCGAGCGAGGCCCAGCAGAAGATGATGGCCATGTCGATGGATCAGGCCGAGAAGGAGATGGCCGGGGCCGTCGCCTACCTCGCCGCCCACGAGGGCAACACCGGCAGCGGCATCGGTGCGATCGGCTGGTGCCTGGGCGGCGGGCTGGCGGTCTGGGCGGCGGCGACCAACCCGCAGATCGCGGCCACCGTGACCTACTACTACGTGATGGCCCACGGCAAGCCCGACTTCTCGAAGATCCGCGGGCCGGTGCTCGGGCACTTCGGAACGGCCGACGACTTCATCCCCGTCGAGCAGGCCGAGGCGCTCCTCGGCGAGCTGCGCGCGGCCGGCGTCGAGGCCGAGTTCGTCTTCTACGAGGGCGACGGCCACGCCTTCTTCAACGACACCAACCGCCTCGGCACCTACGACGCCGACGCCGCCGCCCGCTCCTGGGAGCGCAGCATCGACTTCCTGCGCGAGCACCTCGCCTGAGGCGGGCTCAGGCGGCGACGCCGTCGCGCTGGCCGCCGACGGTCAGGCGCACGCCGAACGCCTGCTCGAAGACCGCGGTCTCGCGCTGGGCGGCCCAGCGCGGGACGGCGAGGTCGCCGTCGCCCACCATCGTCAGCTCCACGCCGCCGTCGGTCAGGCGGATGTGGGCGGCGCGGACCATCTGGTCGCGCGAGCGCTCGAGGTCCTCGGCCAGGCGCAGCAGCGCGGCCAGACGGTGGAGCCGAGCCTCGTCGCCGGCGCGCAGGACAGGTTCGAGGAAGCCGGGATCGGGCATCCCCTTACGGTGATAGAGCGCAGCCTGGGCGATCACCGCGACCTCGTTCGGCGCGTAGCCGGGCAGGCCGCCGTTGAGGATCAGGTAGCGCGAGTGCTTGTGATGGTCGTCGTAGTCGACCGCCATGCCGATGTCGTGCAGGACGCTCGCCGCCCACAGGAGCTCCCGCTCGATCGGGTCGCCGCCGTGCAGTCCGGCCGCGGCCAGCTCGTCGAACAGCCCGACCGCCAGCTCGGCGACGTGGCGGGTGTGGGCGGCGTCGACGTGGTACTGGCCGGCCAGGTTGAGCACGCTGGCCAGGCGGACGTCGTCGAACAGGGGCGCCTCGCCGCCGATGTGCTGCTCGAAGAACACCCCTTCCCGCAGGCCGGCCTCGGTCGTCTCCAGGCTCTCGAAGCCGCCGACCTCGAGCACGGTGGCCACGACCACGGCGCCGGCCAGGATGAGGTCGCCGCGGGCCGCCTTGATCCCCGGCACGTCGGCCCGCTCGCCGGGCGCCAGCGCCGCCAGGCGCTCGACGAGGTCGGCGAGCGCGTCGCGGGTGATCACCATCCCCTGGACGCCGATCGACGGCAGGCCGGCCGCCCGCTGGGCCGCCGTGGCCAGGTTGCGCACCGTGCCGCCGATCCCGACCAGGCGACGTCCGGAGCCGGGCAGCCAGTCCGCCGCGCCGAGCTTGCGCCGGACGTGGTCGCGCAGCGTCTCGAGCTCGCGCCGCTTGGCCGGGCGGTCCTCGGCCAGGAAGCGCTCGGTCATCCGCACGGCGCCGAGGCGGAAGGACGCCGACTCGCGAGCCAGGCGCCCGTCGACGCGCACGAGCTGCATCGATCCGCCGCCGAGGTCGAGCACGCAGCCGTCGGCCAGCGTGGTCGAGTTGACCGCGGCCAGGTAGCCGTAGCGTGCCTCCTCCTCCTGGCTGAGGACGCGGATCTCGAGGCCGCTGTGGGCTCGGGCGCGGTCGAGGAACGCGCCCGCGTTGCCGGCGTCGCGGATCGCGCTCGTGGCCACCGCCTTGATCGCCGGGCCGGTGAGGCCGTTGGCCGCGCAGAAGTGGGCGAACACGTTGGTCGTGGCCAGGGCTCGGGCGATCGGCTCGGCGCCGAGCGACCCGCTGGCGGCCAGGCCCTCGCTGATCCGCACCGCCTCGAAGATCTCGTCGGTGCGCTTCCACCAGCCGTCGGCCGCGCTGAACACCACCAGGCGGAAGGAGTTCGACCCGAGGTCGATCACGGCTACGCGCCGCGGATCGTCGCTCACGCCGACGGTCCGCTCGCGCCACGCGCGTCCACGCGCCGGACGGATCGCGCCGTGCCCCGCCGTCGGCCGCCGGCCGCAGGATGGCGACTCGATACGCTTTCACACTGCACGTCCTCCATGCTAAACATGGCTGATGCTCCGAAAGGCTGTCGCCTAGTGCGGTCCGGTCCACCCGAGCCGGCGTGCGCGGGTCCCCGGTTCGCCGAGCGCAGCCTCGGGAGGCGAAGCTGATGCCCACCCGGGCGGTGTTTCGCTGCCAGTTCTGCGACGCGGTTCCCGACCACGGGACGCAGCGGAGCCTCCAGGGCCAGGTCACCGAGCGGATGTTCGGCGAGTACCTCGACGCCTTCCCGGGCCGCTGGCTGGTCTGGAACGGCGGCGGCCCGCTCGGCCCGCGGCGCTACGCCTGCCGCAAGCACCGGGGCGACCTCGTCGCCTACCTGCGCTACCACTACGCCACGGTGGCCTCCCAGGTCTGGAAGATGCCCCCCTACACGCAGCGCTGGCCCGACGAGAAGCGCCCGCACATGGGCGGCTCGATGGGGATCATCAAGTTCGGCCTGCGCGGCGGCCTGCTCCAGGACGCCCCGCCCGCCAAGCCCGACCCGCCCACCCCACCCGCCCCGCCACCGGCGCACGCCCCGGCCGCGGCCGAGTCCGCCCCGTCGGCGGCCGAGTCCGCCTCGCCGCCGGCCGAGTCCGCCCCGCCGCCGGCGGCGCCCGCCCCGCTCGAGGAGGACTTCCCGATCGAGGAGATGTTCCCGCCCGGCGAGCTCTTCCTGCCCGAGGACATGTTCCCGGCCTTCGGCGACGAGCCCCCGCCCCCCGGGTCCGGTCAGTGGCCGGACGCCGAGCCGCCGGGGTCGGGGTGGCCGGACGCCGAGCCGCCGCCCCCCGGATCCGGTCAGTGGCCGGACGCCGAGCCGCCGCCCCCCGGATCCGGTCAGTGGCCGGACGCCGAGCCGCCGCCCCCCGGGTCCGGTCAGTGGCCGGACGCCGAGGAGCCGCCGCCCGCCCCCTGATCGGCGATCCGGCCCGCCGCCGCGCGATCAGGCGTCGCGCCGGGTGATCACCACGGCGCCGGCCGCCAGGGCGAGTGCCGCGTAGATGCAGAAGACGCCGAACCCGGCCCAGGACCCGAGCGAACCCGGGTCGTGGCGCACCGAGAAGATCTGGTGGCCGGCGTTGAACGGGAGGTAGGGATTGATGGTGTCCGACCACGACTGCGGGAGCAGGGCGGTGATGATCGGCGGCACGAAGAGGAGGCCGAAGAGCGCCGAGATCGCCCCGGCGCTGGCGCGGATGATCGCCCCGAGGCCGAGGCCGAGGAGGCCGAGGGCCGCGAGGTAGAGCCCGCCGCCGACCACGGCGAGGAGCACGTGCGGGTCGCCGAGGGAGGAGTGCGGGGCCGAGCCGCTGAGGATCGCCTGGCCGACGAGGTAGGCGATGAAGCTGGCGATCAGGCCGACGACGAGGGCGGTCCCCGCGAACACCAGGGCCTTGGCGGCGAGCATCATGCGGCGCTGGGGGACGGCGCTGAGCGTCGCGCGGATCATGCCCGTCCCGTACTCGCTGGTGATGATCAGCACCCCGAGCACGCCGATGGCGATCTGGGCCAGGTTCAGGCCGCCGAGGCTGAGCTGCGTGGGCTCGAAGTCAGCTTGACGGCGCGGACTGAAGCTGGCGTAGTTGCCGGACACGACGATCGACGCGATCACCGAGAGACCGATCGTGAAGATGACGGCGGCGAACAGCGTCCAGTAGGTCGACCGGACCGAGCGGAGCTTGGTGAACTCCGAGCGCAGGACGTTGGCGAAGTTGGCCGCCCGGCTGTAGTCGGCCGGGGCGCGCTTGACGTTGGCGCTGCTGATCGATGCCATCAGGACCTCACCTCTCCCGCCGGGACGAGGGCGTCCCCGTCGGTGCGGTAGTCGACGGAGTCTCGGGTGAGCTCCATGAATGTCTCCTCGAGCGACGCCTTGTGCGTCGAGAGCTCGTGCAGGGTCAGACCGTTCGCCGCCGCCAGGTCGCCGACGACCTCGCAGCCGGCCCCCGTCACCTCGAGCGAGTCGTCGGGCTGGCGCACGACCGTGAAGCTTTTCGCCTTGAGGAGCCGCGTGAGCTCGGTCGACTGGGGCGAGCGGACGCGGACGAAGTTGCCGGTCCCGCCCTTGAGGAAGTCCTCGACCGTGGTCTCGGCGATCAGCCGGCCGCGGCCGATGATGAGCAGGCGGTCGGCGGTGATCGACATCTCGCTCATCAGGTGGCTCGAGACGAAGACCGTCCGGCCCTCGGCGGCGAGCGACTTCAGGAGGTTGCGGATCCACAGGACCCCCTCCGGGTCGAGGCCGTTCACCGGCTCGTCGAACATGAGCACCTTCGGATCGCCGAGCAGCGCCGCGGCGATGCCCAGACGCTGGCCCATGCCGAGCGAGAAGCCCCCCGAGCGCTTCTTGGCCACCGCGGTCAGTCCCACCGCCTCGACCACCTCGTTGACCCGCCGGCGGTCGATCCCGTTGCTCTGGGCCAGGCAGAGCAGGTGGTTGTAGGCGCTGCGCCCGCCGTGGATCGCCTTCGCCTCGAGCAGGGCGCCGACCTCGAACAGGGGCCGGCGGTACTCGGTGTAGGGCCTGCCGTTCACGGTCACCGACCCCGCCGTCGGCCGGTCGAGCCCGAGGACGAGGCGCATCGTCGTCGACTTGCCGGCTCCGTTGGGCCCGAGGAAGCCCGTGACCTGGCCGGCCGGCACCGTGAACGACAGGTCGTCGACCGCGAGGGTCTCGCCGTAGCGTTTGCTCAGGCCGCTGGCCTCGATCATCTGGACTCCCGTGCTCGTTTGGCGGTGCCCTGCACGACCAGGGTAGGCGGCGACCTTGAAGCTTTCGTGAACAAGCCTCCTAAGGTGGACCGAGGAGTGTCCGTCACACGCCGCCAGAGGATCCGCGCCCGGCGGGCCGCCGCGCTCGCCGTGCTCGCCCTCGTCGCCGTCGCCGCGGCCCTCCTCCTGCGCGGAGGCGGCGGCCCGGCGCGCCTCTATCCGGGGGGCGCCGGCGCCGGCGGGACCTTCGACCCGCTGGCCTTCAGTCCCGACCGGGCGACCACGCTCGAGCAGGCGGCCGCCGACGGCCTGGCCCACGTGATCTACACCAAGAGCCCGGGCGGCGTCCTCGCCGCCGCCCGCCGGACCGCGGCCTTCCGGCCGCTCGTCGAGGCCGCCGCCCGCTCCGGGCCGCTCGACGCCGACACGCTCGAGGCGATCGTCATGCTCGAGAGCGCCGGGCGCCCCGACGTGGTGGCCGGCACCGACCCGAGCGCCGCCGCCGGGCTGACCCAGATCGTCGCCCAGACGGGGAGCGGCCTGCTCGGCCTGCGCGTCGACTTGGCCGCCAGCCGCCGCCTGGCCGCCCGCATCGCCGTCGCCGCGCCGGCGCGGGCGGCGGTCCTGCGGGCCCAGCGCGCCCGGGTTGACCAGCGCTTCGATGCGGCCGCCGCCCTCGCCGCGACCGAGCGCTACCTGGCCATCGCCCGCCGGGCGCTCGGGCGCGACGACCTCGCGGTCGAGTCCTACCACATGGGCATCGGCAACCTCCAGACCGCCCTCGCGCGCTACGGCGCCGGGCGCTCGGTGAGCTACGCCGAGCTCTACGTCGACTCGACGCCGATCGCCCACCCCGCCGCCTACGCCTGGCTGGCCGCCCTGGGCGACGACTCGGCCACCTACCTCTGGCGGGTCTACGCCGCTCGCGCGCTGATGCACCTCTACCGCACCGACCCGGCGGCCCTCGCCCGCCAGGCCGCCCTCCAGACCGGGGCGCCGTCGGCCGAGCTCGCCCTGCGCCCGCCCGGGCAGGTGCCGACCTTCGCCGACCCGGCGGCGGTCGCCGCCGCCCGCCGCACCGGAGCGCTCCTGCCCGTGCCGGCCGGCGCCTTCGCCGGCGGCGGGCCGTTCTACCTGCGCCCGCAGGCGCTGGCCGTGGCCGTCTACATCGCCGCCGCCGTGCGCGCCATCGGCGGTGCCGGCGCCCCCCTGCGCCTGACCGCGGCCACGACCGACGCCGCCGGGATCGCCGCCGCCGCCCGGGCCGGGCGCGGCCTCACCGACCGCGACGGCCTGCACGCCACCGGCTACGCCTTCGACGTGGCTCGCGCCTACTCCACCCCAGCCCAGGCCCTGGCCTTCCAGTTCGTGCTCGACCGCCTCCAGGCGCTTGACGTGATCGCCTGGCAGCGTCACGCCCGGATCATCCACATCGTCGCCGGCCCCCGGGCGGCGCTCCTGCGCGGCGTCCTCGGCCGCGGCGCGGCCTGACGGCCCCGCCGCACACCGCGACTCTCGCACCCGGCGAGGGTTCGCAGAGTGCGGGCCTGCGATGCCCGCCTCACCCGACCGTCAGGAGCCCTCGAACCACATGAACCGCCTTCGCCTCACCCTCGCCCTCTGCGCCTGCGCGGCCCTGGCGCTGCCCGCCGCCGCCGGCGCCCGCCCGCTGACACGCGGGTTCAACGCCACCTTCCCCGTCGCCTCTGCCCTCTGCGCCCGGGTGGCCAACGGCCACGTGCCGCCCCGCCTCGCCGGCTCGGTGGCCCAGGTCTCGGCAGCCTGCGCGACGCTCAAGACCAGCTTCACCGACGCCCAGAACGCGTACGCGACCGCGGTCGCCCCGCTGCGCCAGCAGGCCCTGGCCTCGATCGCCGCCCGCCGCGCCGCCTGCCGGCACGCCGCCGCCAGCGCCGCCTGCGCGACGGCCCGCGCCCAGACCAAGACGCTGCTCACCACGCTGCGGACCGACGTGCGCGCCGCGGCCCAGTCCTACCACGCCGCCGTCGACGCCGCCCGCAAGACGTTCTGGGCGACGATCCACGCCCTCAAGGGCGGGGCGAAGCTGCCGGCCGATCACACGGTCGGCCCCGCCCCGAGCACCACGGTCGCCCTCTCCTGATCGACCCGCCCGCCCGCCGCCTGTCCGCGCTCAGCCGGACAGGCGCGCGTGCAGGTGGGCGACGCCGGCCTGGAGCCCGTCGCGCGCGCTGGTGGCGGCGAGGATGAGGCCGTTCCGCAGCGGCGCCCCGCGGGGCAGCCGCAGCGCCGCCTGCCAGCGGCCGCCGGCCACGGCGACGCGCCGGTGCAGGTGGAAGGGCCGGCCGCGGTTGGTGGCGCTCAAGTCGAGCGTGACCACCCCCGCGTAGGCGGGGTTGACGACCCCGCTCACGCGGAGCACGCCGGCCCGCAGCGTGTGGCCGACGAAGCGCAGGCCGGCCGCCGCCGCCGGGACGCAGGCGTAGTCGGCGTCGAGCCCGGCCGCGGCGTACTGGGCCAGGCGGACCGGCCCGCCGGTGAACGAGTCCTGGCAGTGCGCCTGGGCGTCGCTCAGGGTCCCCGTGCCCGCCACCCAGTCCGGCGCGCTCCGCGGCAGCCGGCTCGACGTCGCGCCGGCGTCGAGGCCCGTGATCGCGCGCCACTGGGCCGACGTCGAGTAGAAGCCGATCGGCGCGCCGGCCCCCGACAGGCGCAGGCCGGCGACGAAGCCCCGGATGCTCGCCACGTTGACCTGCGCCCAGTCCGCCAGGTCGCTCCGCCCCGCCCAGCTCGACACCGTCTCGACGTCAAGCCACCACGGCGCGTAGGCCGGTGAGACCCCGGCGTTGGCGCTGGCCACCGACTGGTAGCTGACCGCCGCGCGCTGGGCCCCGTAGAGGTAGGCGCAGGCGGTGCTCCAGGTCCCGTCGCACGCGCCGTACGGGGTCGACCCGCCGGCGCCGCCCCCGGCCGGCGTCGGCCAGTCGGCCACCCGCGGACCGGGATCGGCGGTGTTGAGGTAGAGCGAGGCCGGGGGCTGCGCCGGGCTGGTCAGCCCCGGCGTGGCCGCCGCCCAGGCGAGCTCGGTGGCCAGACACGGGTTGGTGGTGTTGGCCAGCCCGCCGTTGACCCCGACGATGGCGAACGGCGCTCCGGCCGGCAGCGGCAGGCCGCAGAGCGGGTAGGAGACGTCGAAGCCGGACGCCACGGCGATCGCCGCGGCCGGCGCCGGGGCCGCCGCGGCCAGGCCGAGGATCAGCGCGGCCAGCGTGGCGATCCGGCCCCGTCTGCGTGCGCGCGGCATCCGCGGCATCTTAGGGGGCCGCGCTCGCGCCCCCGGTCGGTCGCGGTCCCTCCAACCGGCTGGGATACATTGCCGCGATGACGGGGGAGCGCCGCGGGACCGGCGGGTGGGAGGAGCTGCTGCGAAGCACCGGCGAGGTGGCTCCCGGGGCCGAGTGGCGCTCGGCGCTCTACGCCATCACCGTCGAGCAGTTCAACGACGCCGCCGACGTGATCGGCCTCGAGCCGGAGATCCGCACCCGCCTGCTCGAGCCGCGGCGCGCGCTGGTCGTCAACTTCCCGGTGCGGATGGACGACGGCGAGGTGCAGTCGTTCACGGGCTACCGCGTCCAGCACACGCTGGCCATCGGGCCGACCAAGGGCGGCATCCGCTACGCGGTCGGCGTGTCGCTCGGCGAGTGCGCCGCCCTGGCCATGCTCATGACCTTCAAGTGCGCCCTGCTCGGCCTGCCCTTCAGCGGGGCCAAGGGCGGCGTCCGCTGCAACCCCCACCGGATGAGCCCGGGCGAGCTCGAGCGGGTGACGCGCCGCTACGCCGCCGAGCTGATCCCGGTGATCGGCCCCGACCGCGACATCCCCGCCCCGGACATGGGCACCGGCGAGCGGGAGATGGCCTGGTTCATGGACACCTACTCGCAGCAGGTCGGGTACGCCGTGCCGGAGATCGTGACCGGCAAGCCGCTCGTCCTCGGCGGCACGGTCGGCCGCCAGGCGGCCACCGGCACCGGCGTGGTCATCTGCCTCGAAGCGGCGCTCGCCCGCCGCGACCGGCCGGTCGCCGGCTGCCGGGTGGCGATCCAGGGCTTCGGCAACGTGGGCGCCGTGATCGCCCGCGAGCTCCACGCGCGCGGCGCCCTGATCGTCGGCCTGAGCGACGTCAGCGGCGGCATCGCCGACCCGGCCGGGCTCGACGTCCCCACCCTCCTGGCCTGGTGCTCGGAGGGCTCGCGCTTCCTGCGCGACTGGCCGGGCGCGATCCATGTCAGCCGCACGGAGGTGCTCGAGCTCGAATGCGACGTGCTCGTCCCGGCCGCCCTCGAGCGCCAGATCGACGCCGACCGCGCGGCCCGGGTGAGCTGCGAGCTGATCGTCGAGGCGGCGAACGGTCCGACCACCCCCGAGGCCGACGCCGTCCTCGCCGCGCGCGGGATCACCGTCGTGCCCGACATCCTGGCCAACGCCGGCGGGGTGACGGTCAGCTACTTCGAGTGGGTGCAGGACCAGCAGAAGTTCTTCTGGGACGGCGACGAGGTGGCGACGCGGATGCGCCAGCTCATGCACACCGCCTTCGACCGCGTGATCGAGGCGTCCGAGCGGCTCGACGTCAGCTGGCGCACGGCCGCCCTGTCGGTGGCCATCGAGCGCGTCGCCGAGGCCGCGCGCATGCGCTCGCTCTACCCCTGATCGCGCCGGCGCCCGGGCGTGGCCGCGCCGGGCAGCTGCTCGCGGATGTAGGTGTCGTCCTCGCGCTCGCCGCCCGGGCCGATGGCCAGGAGCTGCTGGAGGCGGCCGACCTGGAGGGCGACGACGAGCCGGTGCGAGCTGGTCAGCGCCTCGACCGAGACCGAGATCCCGTGGTCCTGATGCTCGATCCGCAGCGCCGCCAGCTGCTGGGCCTGGGGCTCGCTGAGCCGGAACGGGTTCTGGGCGAACTGGGCGGCCAGGCGGTCGGGGTCGAGCTCGAACCAGACGTGGGTCTTGCCCTTGCTGTGGATGCCCCAGCGCGACGCGGCTGTCTCCACCAGCTGGAGGCCGTAGCCGTCGTCGGCGCGCAGGCCGGCGATCGCCTCCGGTTCCTCGGTACTCCCGCCGTTGGAGACGGCGATCCACAGCGTGCCCTCGGTCGCGGCCAGGCGCAGGCGGATCGCGGCTCCCGGCGGCGGGTGTTCGTCGAGGAAGGCGTTGGTCACGAGCTCGGATCCGAGCAGACGGGCGACGTCGGTTCGCGCCTCGTCGACGCCGTTCTCGCGAGCGAAGCGGGCGATCGCCTCCCGGGCCAGCGCCGGGGCGTGCGCGGTGCTGGCAAACTCGACCGTCTGATCGACCTGGATCATCACGCCGCACTTCCTTAGCTCGACTGTCTCTGCCTGGGGCTTGCCCGGCGGCGGAGCCGGCGAAACGGCGCTCGCCCCGGGAGCGATGCGCGGGACGATAGCGGCGAAGATGCGCGGCATGGTCCGCGACGACGTGGTCATCGGCCTCCTCGCGGCCGTCGCCCTGCTTGGCGCGCTGGCCCAGCGGGTCGGGCTGCCCTATCCGACCGTGCTCGTGGCCGGCGGCCTGTTGATCGGCGTGCTCCCGGGTGCCGGCGACCCGCCTCGACCCGAGCCTCGTCCTGCTCGGCTTCCTGCCGCCGCTCGTCTACTCATCCGCCTTCCGGGCCTCGCGCCTCGAGCTCCGGGCCAGCGTCCCGCACATCCTCACCCTCGCCGTCGGCCTCGGCCGGCGCGGGCGTCCGTCGGGTCGGCGCGCCCGAGCGGATCCTCGCCGTCCTCGCGGGCGAGGTGCTGATCAACGACGGCACCGGCCTCGCCGCCTTCCAGGTCGCCGTGGCCACGGCGGCCGCCGCCGTCTCCGTCGGCCACGGGCTCGTCGAGTTCGCGACATCTCGCTCGGCGGACTGGCCGTCGGCCTGCTCGTGAGCTTCGCGGTCGTCGACTGCCGCCGCCGCGTCGACGACCTCTTTCGTGACGTGCGTCCGCTTCTCCCGGCTCAACCGGACCCGAGTCGGCACGTAGCTCGACCCGCCGGTCAGCCGCGCGTTCGCTGGAGCCCGATCGACAGGGCCACCGCTCGTGAACGGTCAGAATCCTGACCACCGGAAGTCCATCGTGCGTTGTTGGGGGTTCGGGAGTAGGAACCTCTTCGATCGACAGGAGCTGCCTCGATGAAATTCGAAATCCGGTGGAGCGGCCGCAGCTGGCTGCTCTGTCTTGCGATAGCCGCGGTGGCGCTCGCCTGCGTTTCGGGCGCGCAGGGCGCGAGCACGACGCCCCCGCCGAGCACGACGCCCCCGCCGAGCACGACACCCCCGCCGAGTTTGGCGCCGTCGGTGACGACGGGGTTGCCGGCCGGTGTGACGAACACTGGTGCCACCATTCAGGGGGCGGTGAATCCGCAAGGCCAGGCTACGACGTATTCGGTTGAGTACGGCGCGACGACGACGTATGCGGTCCAGACGATCGCGCGCTCGGCCGGGTCGGGGAAGGTCGCGGTGAGTGTCGGGGCGTCGCTTGGCGGCCTCGCGCCGGGCACGGCGTTCCACTACCGGCTGGTTGCGACCAACGCGACCGGCACGAGCGTGGGTGCCGATCAGGTTTTCACGACGACTGGCGTAGCTCCGCCGCCGACGGGCGCCGCCGTGCCGCAGGCGGTGACCGGGGCGCCGGCGGGCGTGACCGCGCACGCGGCCGTTCTGACCGGTAGCGGTGAATCGCAGGCGATTGCCGGTACTGCGTACTTCCAGTACGGGCCGACCGCGTCGTATGGAGCGCAGACCCTGGCGGCGGTTCTCCCGGCCGGCCCGGCGCGAGCGTTCAGCATTCCGGTCAGCGCGCTCCAGGCCCACACCACCTATCACTACCGCCTGGTCGTCGAGAACGCCGTGGGGACGACCGTCGGCGCCGACCGCAGCTTCCAGACCGCGAGCGCGCGAAGGGTCGCGCCGGCGGGCGTCACGTTGGCTGCGTCCCGGCAGGTCAATCCCTCGACGACGACGGTCCGGGTCTCCGGGCGGGTGGTCCTGCCGAAGGGGGTCACGCCCGACGTCGGCTGCACCGGTCTGGTGTCGTTTCAGATCGAACGGGGCCGCTCGACCGTGTCGTCTCGGCGCACGGTCGTGCGATCCGATTGCACCTACGCGTCGAGTGTGACGATCAACTCGGCGCGCCTGGGCACCCGTTCGGTCCGAGCATGGGCGCATTTCCTGGGCAACGACGTCCTGGGGTACCGCTCCTCGCCGGTCGTCGCGGTCTTCTGAGCGCTCCGCGCGCGCCCCGGGAGCGCCGCGCTCCCGGGGCGCGTCGCGGTCACGTCGCGCGCCCGTGCGTCTGGTCGGGCGTCGGCGAGGTTTCATCGCCGGCGTCCGGGCGCTACAGTGGTCGCTAGGGGAGCCGGGAAGACTGGTCGGCGCTGTCTTGCTGACCCTCGTTGCCAGGAGGAGCGCGATGACCTTCTCGACTGCGGTTCGATGCGCGCACCGCGTTTTTGTTCGGCGCGGGGCGGGGTTGCGCTCCGGCACGCGTGAGCGCCGGATGAACGCCTGGTGATCGTGCCGACGGCGCTGGCTCCGGGGTGGAATCTGGGCGGCGTGTACACGCTGGGGCTCGTCTTTGTCGGGGCGGTCGTCCTGATCGGCGCCATCGTGATGTCGAACCAGCACGAGCGGGCGTTCTCGGCGTCGGTGTTCTATGTGGGTCTCGGCGGCGTGGCCGCCGTCGCCCTCTCGGTCGCTGACGTTCGCCCGTTGAGCCCGGAGGGCAACCACGTGCTGCTCGAGCGGTTGACCGAGCTCGCGCTCGTCGTCGCGGTGTTCTCGGCCGGTCTCACGATCGAGCGGCGCGTGAGTCGCCGGTCGTGGATCTCGATCGCCTCGCTGCTCGTGGTCGTGATGCCGCTGACGATCCTGGCGATCACCGCGTTCGGGGTGTGGGTGATGGGGCTGCCGTTCGCGGCGGCCTTGCTGCTCGGCGCCGTGCTGGCCCCGACCGATCCGGTGCTCGCCGGTGACGTTGGCCTGTCGGGCCCGGGCGGCGAGGTCTATGGCGAGCCGCGTCTGTCGCTGCATACCGAGGCGGGTTTCAACGATGGTCTCGCGTCGCCGTTCGTCGTCCTCGGCCTGTTCGTCGCCGGGCACAGCGGCCTCGGCTGGCTTGGGCGATGGGTCGCGGCCGACCTTGCCTACGCCGCCGGGGTGGGGCTCCTGCTGGGGGCCGCCGCCGGCGTGGCCGGCGCCTCCGCGCTGACCCGCGCCCGCGGCCGCGGCCTCCTGTCGCGAGACCTCGACGGCTTCGTCGCCGTGGGGTTCGCGCTGCTGCTCTACGGCACCGCCGAGGCGCTCGGCATGTACGGCTTGCTCGCAGTGTTCGCCGCGGGCTTCACGTTCCGCCGCTACGAGTACGAGCACGAGATCCATGAGGCGATGCACCGCGGCACCGAAGCCGCGGGCAAGACCCTCGAGTTGCTCGTGCTGCTGATGCTCGGATCGATGCTCACGATCGGCGGCCTCGGCGCACCGGGCGTGACCGGCTGGCTCCTGGCGCCGCTGTTGCTGTTCGCGATCCGCCCGGCACTCGTGCTCGCCACCACCAGCCCGCGGCTGATGGATGTTCGATCGCGGGTGTTCCTGGGGTTCTTCGGCGTGCGCGGCGTCGCCGCCGTGTTCTACGCCGCGGTGGTCGTCGATGCCCACGCGCTCCCCGCCGCCGAGCAGCATGTCGTCGTGTGGACGACCATTGCGTGCGTGGTCTCGTCGATCGTCGTGCACGGTCTCACCGCGACGCCGCTGACCAGGAGGCTGCTCGGCCCCAGGACGACGGAGTCGTGACAAGCCAGGGACGACCCCCGGCGGGCGCGGGTCGGACCACGCCGCTCCCCGGGACGACGGCGGGGCCGGTGTACGCGCGACGCCCGGGTCTCGTGCTCGAGGAGGACCCGGAGCTGGGTGGCGGCCTCGACGCAGCCCGCCGCGGCGAGGCGGCAGTGCGGGCTCGTGCGTTGGTGCTGCTCCTCCCGCCCGGGGTGTGGACGCAGCCCGAGTGGACGCTTGACCAGCGTCGCGGCCCGGGTCTGCTCGTCCTCGACGGGCTGTTGCTGCGGCGGGTCGGGCTCGACGGGCGCTACGGCGCGGAGCTCCTCGCCGCGGGTGATCTGCTGCGCCCGTGGCAGCGCGAGGACGCCGTCGCGTCGGTGCCGCGCCAGTCCGGGTGGCGCGTGCTGCGACGCGCTCGCGTCGCGCTGCTCGATCTCGGGTTCGCCAGGCAGATCGCGCCGTACCCCGAGATCAACGGGCAGCTCATCGAGCGCGCGTTGAGACGCTCGCGGCACCTGGCCGTCAACATGGCGATCGTGCACCAGCCGCGCGTCGAGGCGCGCCTGCTGATGCTGCTCTGGCATCTCGCTGACCGGTGGGGCACCGTGCGGCCGGACGGCGTGTTCGTCCCCGTTTCGCTGACGCACGCGATTCTCGCGGCGCTCGTAGCGGCGCGCCGCCCGACGGTCACCGCCGCGCTCGGCGCGCTCGAGCGCGGTGGCACCGTCGAGCGCCTCGTCGGCGGCTGGCTGCTGCACGGATCACCGCCCGGCGAGCTCGACGCCATGACCGTCACGCCGACCGGGTAACGGATCGCGCGGAAGCGTCGCCCGCCGCGGTCGGCGCGCACGGCGGCGGCGGGAGCGGGAGCGGGAGCGGGGCCGGGGCGGGGGCGTCGAGGTCGATGCCGCGGCGGCGGAGCTTGAGCGTGTAGATCGTGTCGCGGGTGATCGCATTGCTGAATGCCGTCGAGACGACGACCGCGAGCATCAGCGGCATGATCATGCCCGTGTCGCCCGTCAGCTCGAAGATGATCAAGACCGCCGAGATCGGCGCGCGCGCGGTCGCGGCGAACACCGCGCCCATGCCGACCAGGCCGTACGCGCCCGGAGCGGCCGCGACGCCGGGGATCACCTGATGGGCGAGCGCGCCGTAGGCGCTGCCGAGCATCGCGCCCATGAACAGCGACGGCGCGAACACGCCACCGGACCCGCCGATCCACATCGTCATGCTCGTCGCGAGGATCTTCGCGGCGAGCAGCCCGAGCAGCACGAGGATCGCGTAGCGGCCGTCGACGGCGCGCTCGAGCACCGGGTAACCGACGCCGTACATCTGCGGCACGGCGAGCAGCACGACCCCGAGCAGGAGGCCGCCGGTGCCGGGGCGAAGCCACGCCGGGCCGCGCCACAACCGGTCCGCGGCGTCCTCGCCGGCGTAGAGGACGCGCATGAACGCGATCCCCACGAGGCTCGCGAGCACGCCCAGGCCGGCGTACGGCAGGAACTCGACCGGTGAGCCGAGCGCGAACGCCGGCAGCGACAGGAACGGGTGACTGCCGAACACCGCGCGGCCGATCGCGTCCGCGGTGATCGAGCTGACCGCGACCAGCCCAAACGACCGCGTCTCGAAATTGCGCAAGATCAGCTCGAGCGCAAAGAACACTCCCGCGATCGGCGCGTTGAACGTCGCCGAGATACCGCCCGCCGCCCCGCACGCCACCAGCAGCCGCAGCTGCCGCTCCGGCACCCGCGCGAGCTGCCCGGCGACCGACCCGAGCGCCGACCCGATCTGCACGATCGGCCCTTCCCGGCCCACCGAGCCGCCCGACCCGATGCACAATGCCGACGCGAGCGCCTTGACCAGCGGCACCCGCGGTCGCATCCGGCCCCCCAGCCGGTCGACCGCGTACATCACCTCCGGCACGCCGTGACCCCGCGCCTCGGGCGCGAACCGGCTCAACAGCGGCCCATACGCCAACCCACCGACGACCGGTGCGAACAACACGAACCAGCCACCCAGGCCCGGCACCAACGGATTCGCCGCGTGACCCACGGCGCTGTAGTCACGATGCCCCGAAACGACATACGAAACGCCCAGGATCATGTACCGGAAGGCCACCGCACCAACGCCCGCCCCGGCGCCCGTCAACACGGCGAGGCCGATCAACGCGGCGCCACCCGACGCACCCGACGCACCCGGCGCCCGCTGCCGGTCACCCCTTGCACCTCGCCGCCGCGCACGCCCGCGGCGCGGGCTCGCGACCGGGTCGCCGGCGCCCGGGTCATCCGCCGGGGCGGGACCGCGCCGCAGGGGCGGCCTGATCGGCTGCCTGCTCACTCGCACCGGGCACGCCACCGAGCGTAGGCGACCCGCATCGGTGCGAACCGATCCGGGGCCCGCGCTCGCCACCAAGGTCAGAGTCCTGACCAATTCAACCCCAACCCCGCACAGGTCGCGCCCGGGCCGCCTGCGCCGCACAACTTCTCCGCCGCCGTCGGTGTTCGATCAGAACCAAGCAACCGGGGGGAAATCGATGCCCGCTCTCGTAAACAAGCTGCAGCACGGCGCGGCGCTCGGCGCGGCGCTCGTCATCGGCGTGGCCCCGGTCGCCGCGGCCGCGACGCACGCGCGACCGCGCGGAAAGCCTCGCGTCACCTACCCCCGGCGCGGAGCTGCGTTCGCCGGTCTCAGCTCTCAGAAGAGCGGGACGCTCGCCCTCCCCGTCGACATTCGCGCGTCAAGCAACGCTCAATACGTGGCCAGATTCGACATCCAGTGGGCAGCCGCCTGCCACACCGCCACCGGACGCGGATCCTACGGCGGCCTCTCGATCACCCGCAGCAAGAAGATCAGCCCGCCCGGCGTGTTCACCGACGCCAACCAATTCACGCGCTCGTTCGCCGACGGCTCCAAAGGACTCTTCACGATCAAGCTCTACGGACGCTTCACCTCGCCCCTCAGAGCCGCAGGCACCTTCCGCGTCACCGTGGCCATCAATAACAACGCCGGACTCGTCACCGATACCTGCGACAGCGGCATCATCACCTGGAGCGCGACCAACTAGCCCACCCAAGCCCGGTCCTGGCTGTCCTTGGCGGCCGGGCACCGGCGCCCGAGTGGAGCACGACCCCGAGGGCCCGCCGCGGCATGATGCCCCGCGGTCGCCGCGATAAGACGCCGGCAGCCACGTGCTGACACGCCCAGCAGGAAGGCGAGGAGCGCGTGTCTATCGACCTCGACGAGACCCGCCTCGACCGCTGAGCCCGGCCGCGACCCGCGACCCGCCGCGACCCCGCGACCGCCGCCGGGCCGGCGAGTCGCCCGCGGCGGCGACCTAGACTGGGGCGGCGATGCCGCCGACCCCGCCCGGCACCCGCCGCGTGTCCCGCCGCCTGATCGCCGGCCTGCTCGCCGCGACCGTCGTCCTCGGCGTCGTCCTCTACCTGGTCATCCCCGGCGGCTCGGCCCCGCCCCTCCCCGGCGGCGCCCGCGCCGGCGGACTTTCCGGCGACTACCGCGGCCAGGTTCTGACCCCGGTCCGGCCGGCCCCGGCCACCGTCCTGCGCGACAGCCTGGGCCGGACGGTCGACCTCGCCCGCTACCGCGGCCGGGCGCTCCTGGTGACCTTCCTCTACACCCACTGCCCCGACGTCTGCCCGCTGATCGCCGCCAAGCTCGCGGCCGTCCGCGCCCGCCTGGGGGCCGCCGCCGGGCGCGTCGCGCTCGTGGCGATCTCGGTCGACCCCGGCGGCGACACCCCGCGCACGGCGGCCGCCTTCCTGCGCGCCCACGCCCTCACCGGTCAGATGGAGTACCTGCTCGGCTCCGCGGCCCAGCTCGGCCGGGTGTGGGCGGCCTGGAACGTCGGCTCCCAACGCGACGCCGGGCGGCCCGACCTCGTCTCCCACTCCGCCCTCGTCTACGGGATCACCGCCCACAGCGCCCTGGCGACGATCTACGACCCCCAGTTCGACCCCGCCGCCGTCGCCCACGACGTGCCCCTCCTCGCCGCCGCATGAGGTGGGTCCGGATCGGCGTCCTGACCGCCGCCGCGACGGCCGCGCTGGCGATCGCGCTCCAAGACAGGACCACGGCCCCCCGCCCGGCCCCGCCCCTGCCCGGCCAGGCTCTGCGCCCGCCGGCGGTCACCCTCGCCGGCCTGCGCGGCCGCCCCGTGCTCGTCAGCTTCTGGGCCAGCTGGTGTGCGCCCTGCCGGCGCGAGGCCCCCGCCCTGGCCGCGTTCGCCGCCAGCCCCGCCGGGCGCGGCCACCTCGTCGGCGTCGACACCGGGGACGACGCCGGCGCCGCCCGGCGCTTCCTCGCCCGCTACCGCTGGACCTTCCCCGTCCTGCGCGACCGGGCGAGCACGACCGCCGTCGACTACCGCCTGCCCGGGCTGCCGACGACGGTCGAGCTCGACGCCCGCGGGCGCATCGTCGCCGAGCGCTTCGGCGCCCAGACGCAGACCAGCCTCGCCCGGGCGCTGGCCGACGCCGCGCGCCGCTGACTCACCATTCCTGCCGCTGCGGCGCCCCGTGGGCCGGCTCGCGCTCCGGGGCGCCCTCGGCGGGCGCCACCTCCGGCGGGGCGTAGCTCCCGTCCGGCGGCGGGTCCTCGCGGGCGGACAGGCCGGTCAGCGGTGCGAGTCGCCGCCGAAGGGGATCTGCCGGGGCTCGTCCGCCGGCGGCTCGTCCGGCGTGTCCTCGGGCACCCGCCCTGAGGCGCCGCAGAGTTCGCAGTCGACGCGGACGAGCGGGTCACGGCGCGGATCGGCGTAGCGCCCGCGCCCGCCGCAGCGCGGGCATTCCTTGGTCTCGGCCGAGCCGCCCGGGGTCATGCCGCCCACCGGGGGAGGATCTCCCGCTCGTAGGCGGCGAAGAAGCCGTCGAGGTCGCCGCCGACCTGGTGGACGTAGAGCTCGTCGAAGCCGGCGGCCTCGTAGCGCTCGATCAGCTCGACGTGGCCGGCGAGGTCGGGGCCGCAGGGGATGGCCGCGGCGACCATGGCCTCGTCGACGAGCTGGGAGGCCTGCTCGAAGTGCGCCGGGGTCGGCAGCAGCTGCGCGAGCTCGCCGGGCAGGCTGTCGTTGGGCCACAGGCGGTGCGCCGTGGCCCGGGCCTGCGCCGCGTCGGGCTCGTAGCAGACCTTCATCCCACCCTGGACGAGCTTGCGGCCACCGCCCTGGTCGCGGAAGCTCGCCACGGCGTCGCCGTCGGGCACGACGGTGCAGAAGCCGTCGCCGACGCGCGCGGCCAGGGCGATGGCGCGCGGCCCGAACCCGGAGACGAGGATCGGCGGCGGCGAGTCCGGCAGGTCGTAGATGCGGGCGTTCTCGACCCGGTAGTGGCGACCGCGATGACTCTGGGAGCCGCCGCCCCAGAGGAGCCGGATCACCTCGATCGCCTCCTCGAGCATCTCCAGGCGTTCGGTCGCCGCCGGCCAGCGGTCGCCGAGGATGTGCTCGTTGAGGGCCTCGCCCGTGCCGACGCCGAAGCGGAAGCGGCCGTCGAGGAGGACGGCGCTGGTGGCCGTGGCCTGGGCGAGGACGGCCGGGTGGATCCGCACCGTCGGGCAGGTCACCGCCGTGGTCACCGGGAGGCGCTCGGTCACCGCGGCCACCGCGGCGATCGTCGACCAGACGAATGGGCTGTGGCCCTGGGCGTCGTTCCACGGATGGAAGTGGTCGGAGATCCACAGCCCGGCGAAGCCCGCCGCCTCGGCCCGCCGCGCCTGGTCGACGAGGGCGTGGATGCCGTACTGCTCGCTGGAGAGGAAGTAGCCGATGCGCACGAGCGTGGGGGTTCCCGCCTGGCCGCGCGGGGAAACCACGACGACCGCGCGCCACCCCCGCCGCCACCGACCGCCGCGGCCGCGGCCGCGGCCAGCGATCCTCAAACGGCCAGGGCGAGCAGGGCGGCGAGCACGCCGAGCACCGCGTAGCCGGCGTAGTCGTTGACCGACCCGGTGTGGAGGGCCCGCAGGACGCGGATCGGCGCCGGGTCGCGCGCAGCCCGCAGGTAGGCCCAGGCCAGGGCGAGGCCGGCGAGCACCGTCGCGGCCACCGTGGCCAGCTCCGCCGGATCCCAGGCGTCGAAGGCGACGTGCTGGGGCGGCCGCGGGATCGCCGCCCCGCCGGCGAGCACGCCCGCGGCGTAGGTCGCGCCGTGGAGGAGGCCGCTGGCGGCGGGCGCGGCCACGTGGTCGATGGCCCAGCCGGGGGCCAGGCCGAAGGCCAGGCAGGCGCCGCCGAGCACGGTGAGGGCGACCACCATCCCCGGATGCAGCCGATCGAAGCGCTCGTAGGGTTCGGCCCGGGGACGCCAGAAGGCGAGCCAGGCCGCTCGGGCCAGGGCGGCGATGGTCACCACCTGGGCGGCGAGGAGCAGCCCGTAGACCAGGGGATGGGTGCTCTTGGCGCCCTGGTGGATCAGGCCCAGGGACGCGTATCCCCCGAGCGGCGGCAGCCCGGCGATGCTGAGGACCCCGACGGTGAAGCCGGCGGTCAGCCCCGGTTGGCGGCGGGCGAGGCCGCCCATGCGCGCGAGCGAGGTGATTCCGGTGACGTGGACGATCCCCCCGGCGCAGAGGAACATCAGCGCCTTGAACAGGGCGTGGTTGACCAGGTGCAAGGTCGAGCCGGCGACGCCGGCCGCCGTCCCGGTGGCCAGGCCGACGGCGAGCACGCCCATCTGCGAGACCGTGTCGTAGGCCAGGAGCCGCTTGAGGTCGTCCTGGGCCAGGGCGAGCAGCGCGCCGACCAGAGCCGAGACCACGCCGCCCGCGGTGAGCAGGCCGAGGAGCGGGCGCCCGACCGCGGGCCCGTACACCTGGAGGGCGATGCGGGCGATGGCGACGATGCCGAGGTTGACCATCAGGCCCGAGAACAGGGCGGAGACCGGTCCCGGCGCCGCCGTGTGGGCGTCGGCCAGCCAGCCGTGGAAGGGCACGAGGCCGGCCTTGGTGGCAAAGCCGCAGACCAGGAGCCCGAGCGCGACCATGTCGGGGGTGCGCGCCCCGCCGGCCAGCGCGAGGTGGAGCTGGCCGAGGTTGAGCGCCCCGTGGTCGGCGTAGAGCAGGGCCGCGCCGATGAAGATCATGAAGCTGGCCAGGGTGGTGAGGACGAGGATCTTGAACGCCGCCTCGAGGGCGATCGGCCGCTCGAGGAAGAACCCGGTCAGGCCGTAGCTCGACAGCGCGGCCACCTCGAACCAGACGAAGAGGTTGAACAGGTCCGCGGTCAGGGCCGAGCCGATCAGGGCGGCCAGCAGGAGCTGGAAGAGGCAGGCGTAGGCGCCGAGCTCGCGGGCGCCGAGCTCGCGCAGCGAGGACAGCGTGAACAGCAGCAGCAGCGCGCCGACGGCGGCGGCCACCAGGGCGAAGGTCAGGCCGAACGGGTCGGCGGCGAAGGCGATCCCGAGGACGCGGCCCGACACCGGGGTGACCGCCCCCAGGTAGTGGACGAGGAGCCGGCCGCCGTAGACGGTCGGCGCGGCCAGGGCGAGCACGGTCGCCGCCGCGGCCAGCGCCACCAGGGAGAGGATCAGCGGCAGGCGGCGGTCGACGCGGGCGGCCAGCGGCGCGCAGACGGCCCCGGCGATGGGGATCATCACCGGCAGGGGCAGGAGCGAGGCGAGCGCGGCGTGGGTCATCCGCGCAGGCCCCGCACCCGGTCGGCGTCGAGCGTGCGGTAGTGCTGGGTGATCCGGACCACGACGCTCAGGAAGACGGCGGTCACCGCGACGCCGATCACGATCGCCGTCAGGCAGAAGTTCTGGAGCACCGGGTCGGCGACGTTGCCGTGGGCCAGGCCGGTCATCGTCTGGCGGCCGGGCGGCATCAGGAGCACCGGGGCGGTCGACCGGTCGCGGTAGGCGAGCGAGATCAGGAGCAGGTAGGTCGCGGACTCCATCAGCGAGAGCCCCATCACGATCTTGATCAGGTTGCGCCGGCTGAGGACGACGTAGAGGCCGACGGCGAACACGGCGGCGGCGGCCAGGTAGTTGGCGAGGATCACCGGTCGGCCGCGTCCTCGTCGGGCGCCCAGTCGTGGCGCATGGCCAGGACCGCGAAGATCACGAGGGTCAGGCTGGTCGCCACCTCGATCAGCTCGCCGCCCGAGAACGCCTGGAGCACGCCGCCGCTGAAGATCGTCTGCGGGTCGCGGGCCAGCGGGAGGAAGTTGGCGGAGACCGAGCCCTTGAACACCAGCCCGAGCACCTCGACGGCGACGATGCCCAGGGCGCCCACGAGCTCGGCGACCTCGACCCGCCCGGCGCGGACGAGCGGCTCGACCCGGCGGTGGCCGAAGCCGGCGTAGAGGAGGAGGACGACCCCGGCTAGGACCACCCCGGCGGGGAAGCCGCCGCCGGGCGAGTAGCCCCAGGCGGCGAGGTAGCAGCCGGCGACGGCGAGTCCGGGCGCGACCAGCCGGGTCGCCGTGCGGACGACCACGGTCATCGCCTCGGCCGGCTCGGGGCCGTCGGCGCCGAGCGGCTCGGCGTCCGGCGTCGCCCGACGCTGAGCCGTCTCGTCGTCCTGCTCGTCGCGCTCGGCGAGCCGGGCGAGGTGCTCCCAGCGGTCGGCGGTCGAGCCCGCGGGGTCGATCTCGGCCTGCTCGCGCCGCCCGGCCGCCTCCTCCCCGGCCTCCCCGCGACGCGGCTCGCGGCGGCGGGTGAGGACGACGACCGAGACGACCGCGGCCAGGAGGAGGAACGTCTCGCCGAAGGTGTCGAAGCCCCGCGTTCCGTACACGACCTCGTTGACCGGCTCGGTGATGTGCCAGTCGGGGAGGGCCACGGTCAGGGCCTGGCGGGCCACCGCCGGCAGTTGCGCCCCCTCGCGGGGCAGCCCGACGAGGGCGAGGATCAGGCCGGCGGCGAGGGCCGCGGCCAGGACGAGGGCCAGCCCCGGGCGATGGCGGGGGTCGCGCTCGTCCGGTTCACGGCGGCGGCGGCGGTCGGGGGATCCGGCGGGGGCGCTAATCGTGCCCCTCCTCCTCGGCCTCGCCCAGCTCGCCGCGGTCCGCGACGTCGGTCCGCGCCTTGCCGATCGCGATCAGGTAGAGCGTGGGCAGGGCGATCGCCCCGACGACGACCTCGGCGTGGGCGTCATCCGGGGCGCCGAGGACGACGAAGAGGACCGAGAGGACGGTGCCGAGCGCCGACAGGGCCATCGCCGCGCCGGCGAGGTTGCCGATCCGCACGACGAGGACGGCGGCGGCGACGATCGCGATCAGGCAGGCGTAGTCGAGGGCCCAGAACACGTCGCGCCTACTCGGGCTCCGCCGACCGCTGCTCCTTTGGTTGGTCGGTGACCGCCCCCGGCCACATCGGGACGCCGGCCTTGTAGGCGGCGCGGGCGAGCGCGTGGGAGGCGGCCGGGTTGACGATCAAGAGGAGCGCGGCCACGAGGAGGGCCCGGCTCCCGTAGGCGCTGAACGGGCCCTCGGCGATCACCAGGCCGAGCAGGGCGGGCAGCGCCCCCATCGTGATCGTCTTCGACGAGCACTGGATGCGGCAGTAGACGTCGGGCATGCGCAGGATGCCGACCGCCCCGCTCAGGCTGAAGGCGAGCCCGACGGCGCAGGCGGCGATGACCAGGGCGTCCCTCACAGCAGGCCGCGCTCGAGGTAGCGAGCCCAGATCAGCGTGCCCAGGTAGCTGAAGGACGACAGCCACAGCGCGACGTCGAGGTAGATCGACCGGTCGGCGAAGGCGGCGAAGAAGAGCGTGGCCAGGGTCATCTGGGTCGAGATCGTGTTCAGCGCGACGACGCGGTCGCAGATCGACGGACCCCGGGCGAGGCGCACGAGGAGAAGCCCGACGACGGCGGTCTCGGCGAGGGCGACCGCGATGTAGACGTCGGTCATCGGCCGCCGAACAAGGGTTCGACCAGGCGCTCGACCGGGCCGTTGACGGCCGCCCGCCGGGCGAGCGGTCCGCCGGAGGGGACGGCGACGGCGTGGTACTGGAGCTCCCGGCGCTCGCGGTCGAGGTCGACGATCTGGTTGTCGACGATCAGGGAGCTGATCAGGGCGACGGCGCTGAGCGCGCCGTCGGTCCGGCATGCGGTCGGCACGATCACCATCCCGCTCGAGAGGGGCAGGCGTGGCGACCAGATCCGCCGGGCGAGCTTCAGGTTGGCGACGAGGATCCGGACCAGGGCCTCGATGACCAGGCGCACGACCGCGAGGAGCCGCCGCGGGTCGAGCAGCCGCCAGACGGGGGCCACGGGGCCGAAGGGGGCGACGGCGGCGGCGACGAGGACGGAGAAGCCGGCGCCGACCGCCTCCTGCTCGAGCGTGAACGGCGTCCAGGTCAGGAGGATCCAGACGGCGAAGGTCCAGAGGCTGAGGTGCAGGACGCGGGCCGCCATCAGGCGGCCGGATACCCGCCCCGGGGCGGCGTCGAAACGGCGCGCGCTACGGCAGCCAGGGCTCGTGCCAGCGGCCGTGGCCGCGGACGAGCTCAGCCGCCGAGGGCGGGCCCCACTGCCCGGGCGCGTAGGGCTCGACCGGGCGGCGGCGCTCGAGCAGCGGGGCGACGATCCGCCACTGCTCCTCGACGGAGTCCTGGCGGGTGAAGCGGGTGGCGTCGCCGCGCATGGCGGCGAGGAGGAGGACCTCGTAGGGGGTCGGGCCCTCGCCGCCCTCGCGGGCGAACTCCATCGCCAGTTCGACCGGCGCGGGGCCGCCGGCGTCGGCGCGGTGGGCGTCGAGCTGGATCTGGAGGCCGACGTGGGGATCGATCCGGATCACCAGCTGGTCGGGCTCGGGCCGGCGGTGGCCGGGGGGCATGAAGCCGAGGCGGGGCGGGTGGTGGAAGACGAGCCGCAGCTCGGTCTGGGTGGCGGGGAGCTTCTTGCCGGCGCGGATGAAGAAGGGGACGCCGGCCCAGCGCCAGTTGTCGATCTCCAGGCGCAGGGCGACGAAGGTCTCGGTGTCGGAGTCGGGCGCGACGCCGTCGATCTGGCGGTAGCCGTCGTACTGGCCGCGCACGCAGTGAGCCGGGTCGGCGTCGGCGGTCGCGCGCAGGAGGGCGAACTTGGCGTCCTTGAGGGTCTCGGCGTCGGCTCCGGCCGGCGCCTCCATCGCCGCGGCGGCGACGAGCTGGAGGAGGTGGTTGACCACGACGTCGCGCAGCGCCCCCACCGGATCGTAGAAGTGGCCGCGGCCCTCGACGCCGAACGCCTCGGCCATCGTGATCTGGACCGACGCCACGTGGTGGCGGTTCCAGACGGGCTCGAGCATGGTGTTGGCGAAGCGCAGGTAGAGGAACTCGTCGAGGCCGAGCTTGCCGAGGAAATGGTCGACCCGGTAGAGCTGGGACTCCTCGACGTACTGGTGGAGCTCGCGGGCCAGGGCGTGGGCGGAGTCGAGGTCGTGGCCGAACGGCTTCTCGACGACGACGCGGGCGCCGGCGGTGAGCCCGGCGGCGTGGAGGCCCTTGACGACGGTGGCGAACAGCGACGGCGGGATCTCGAGGTAGAACACCGGCGTGCGCCGGCCGTTGATCGCCGCGCCGACCCGCGCGTAGGCGCCCGGGTCGGCGAAGTCGCCCTGGACGTAGGAGAAGCGCTCGGCCAGGCGGGCGAACACGGCGTCGTCGACCTTCTCCCCGGTCGCGGCGATCGACTCCCGGGCATGGTCGCGGAGCTTCTCGGCCGACCAGTCGTCGACGGCGACTCCGACGATCGGCACCCGCAGGAGGCCGCGGGCCTCGAGCCGGTAGAGCGAGCGGAAGGTCATGACCCGGGCGAGGTCGCCGGTGATGCCGAAGATCACGAGCACGTCGGCCTCCGCTTCGGCCGGATGGCCGGCGGCCCGCTCGCGCGCCGGCCCGCTCACCGGGGTAGGCCCGCCTCGAGCGACGGGATCGCCCAGTCGGCGCCGCCGTCGGCGAGCTCGGCGACCGAGAAGCTGCCCGTGGCCACGCCGACGACGCGGATCCCGGCGCCGTGCCCGGCGGCGACGTCGAGCGGGGTGTCGCCGACCGAGATGCAGGCGCCGGGGCCGACGAGGCCGCCGGAGACCACCGCCGCCCGGGCGAGCGCGGCCCGGGTCAGCTCCGTCCGGTCGGTCGAGTCCGACCCGTATCCGCCGAAGGAGAAGAACCGGTTGAGGCCGGCCCGGGAGAGCTTGATGTGGGCGGCGGCCTCGACGTTGCCGGTGGTCAGCCCCAGGAGGAGACCCTCGTCGATGAGCGCGGCCAGGAGCGGCTCGACGCCGGGGAGGACGCGATAGCCGTCGGAGGCGGCCACGGCGCCGGCCAGGTGCTCGAGCCGCTTGGCCATCACCCGGCTGAGCTCGGCGGCCTCCGGCGCCCGGCCGATCACCGCCTCGAAGGTCACGCGTCCGACCTCCGGGTCGGTCATGCCGGCGCGGCTGTGGGCGCTGACCTGGGCGTCGACGCCGTAGAGCTCGGCGAAGGCCTGGCGCCAGGCGACGCCGCTGGCGCCGCCGGTGGTGATCAGGGTCCCGTCGATGTCGAAGAGGACGGCCGCCACCCCGTCGGGCGCCGGCGGCGCCTGCCCGCCGGTCATGCGCCGCCGGCGGCGGGCGGGGCGGATCCGCCGGACCCACCGGGCCCACCGGACCCACCGGGTCCACCGCGCCCGCCGGACGCGTCGCCCCCGCCGGACCCGTCGCCCCCGCCCGACCCGTCTCCCCGGCCGGGAGACCCGCCGGGGGTGCGGGCGGCCCGGTAGCGGCGGATCAGGGCGTTGGTCGAGCTGTCGTGGGCGAGCGGCGGCTCGTCGGTCGCTTGGAGCTCGGGAATGATCTTCTTGGCCAGGATCTTGCCGAGCTCGACGCCCCACTGGTCGAAGGGGTTGATCTCCCAGATCGTCCCCTGGGTGAAGACGCTGTGCTCGTAGAGGGCGACGAGGGCGCCGAGGACGAAGGGGGTGAGGCGGTCGGCGAGGATGGTGTTCGACGGCCGGTTGCCGGTGAAGACCTTGTGGGGGACGATCGCCTCGGGCGTCCCGTCGGCGCGGACCTCGTCGGCGGTGCGGCCGAAGGCGAGCGCCTCGGGCTGGGCGAGGACGTTGGAGACGAGGATGTCGTGGTGGTCGCCGAGCGGGTTCAGCGAGTGGAGGAAGCCGATGAAGTCGCAGGGGATCAGCTTCGTCCCCTGGTGGATCAACTGGTAGAAGGAGTGCTGGCCGTTGGTGCCGGGCTCCCCCCAGAAGACGGCGCCGGTTTCGTAGTCGACGCGGGTGCCGGCCAGATTGACCGACTTGCCGTTGGACTCCATCGTCAGCTGCTGGAGGTAGGCGGGGAAGCGGTGGAGGTACTGGTCGTAGGGCAGGACGGCGACGGTCTGGGCGCCGAAGAAGTCGCCGTACCAGACCGCCAGGAGGCCCATGAGGACGGGGAGGTTCTCGGCCAGGGGGGCGGTGGCGAAGTGCTCGTCCATGGCGTGGGAGCCGGCGAGCAGGGCGGCGAAGTGGTCGGGACCGAGGGCGATCATGGTCGAGAGGCCGATCGCCGACTCCATCGAGTAGCGGCCGCCGACCCAGTCCCAGAAGCCGAACATGTTGGCGGGGTCGATGCCGAACTCGGCCACGGCCTCGGCGTTGGTGGAGACGGCGACGAAGTGGCGGGCCACCGCGGTGTCGTCGGCGCCGAGCCCGGCCAGGAGCCAGGCGCGGGCGGTGGCGGCGTTGGTCATCGTCTCGAGCGTGGTGAACGTCTTGGAGGCGACGATGAACAGGGTCTCGGCCGGGTCGAGCGAACGGGTGGCCTCGACGAAGTCGGTGGCGTCGACGTTGGAGACGAAGCGGAGGGTCAGGGCGGGGTCGGCGTAGTGGCGCAGGGCCTCGTAGGCCATCACCGGTCCGAGGTCGGAGCCGCCGATGCCGATGTTGACCACGTTGCGGATCGGCCGGCCGGTGTGACCGGTCCATGCGCCGGAGCGGACCGCCCGGGCGAAGTCGGCCATGCGGTCGAGGACGGCGTGGACCTCGGCCACGACGTCGACGCCGTCGAGGACGAGCGTGGCGTCGCGGGGCAGCCGCAGGGCGACGTGGAGTACGGAGCGGTCCTCGGTCGTGTTGATCGGCTCGCCGGCGAACATGGCGTCCCGCCGGCGCTCGAGGCCGGATTCCTCGGCCAGGGCGACGAGCAGCCGGAGCGTCTCGTCGGTCACCCGGTTCTTCGAGTAGTCGAGGAAGAGGCCGGCGGCCTCGGCGCAGAGACGCTCGCCGCGGCCGGCGTCGGCGGCGAAGAGGTCGCGCAGGGGGACGTCGGCCGCCTCGGCGTGATGGGCGGCGAGCGCCCGCCAGGCCGGGCGCTCGCGCCGGGTCGGGGCCCGGTCGTCCCCGACGGCAGCGGGACTCACGCGGCCTGGGCCTCGCGGGCGACGGTCTCCATCAGGTCGGTCCAGGAGTCGACGAACGACTGGGCGCCGTCGACCTGGAGCTTGGTCGCGAGGGCGTCAACGTCGATGCCGAGCTCGGCAAAGCGGGCGAGGACCTCCTCGCAGTCGCCGCCGTCGGCGGGGACCGGATCGCCGACCGTGCCGTGCTCGGCGAAGGCCAGGAGCGTCGGCTCGGGCATGGTGTTGATCGTGAACGGCGCGGCCAGCGCCTCGACGTAGAGGACGTCGGAGGCGTCGGGATCCTTCGTGCCGGTGCTCGCCCAGAGCAGGCGCTGCGGCCGGGCCCCCTCGTTCCACAGGCGCTGCCAGTGCTCGGAGTCGAGCATCTCGCGGTAGGCGCGGTAGGTCCGCTGGGCGATGGCGATCGCGAGCTTGCCGTGGAGCTCGGGCGGCGTCTGGTCGAACACCGCCTTGTCCCAGCGGCTGATGAAGACCGAGGCCACCGAGCGGACCGCCGGGTTGCGCCCGGCCTCGATCCGGCGCTGGACGCCGCGCATGTAGGCCTCGCTGGCGGCGAGGTAGTGCTCGCGGGAGAAGAGGAGCGTGACGTTGACGGGAATGCCGGCGAAGATCGTCTCCTCGATCGCGTCGAGGCCGGCCTCGGTGCCGGGGATCTTGATCAGCAGGTTCTTGGTGGCCGCCCGGGCGTGGAGCTCGGCCGCCTGGCGGATCGTCGCCTCGGCGTCGTCGGCGAGGAGGGGCGAGACCTCGAGCGAGACCCAGCCGTCGAGGCGGTCGGTCCGCTCGTGGATCGGGGCGAACATCGCGGCGGCCCGGCGCAGGTCGTCGATCGCCAGCTCGAAGAAGGCGTCCTCGGCGGTGGCGCCGGCCGCCTTGAGCTCGGCGAGCTGGTCGTCGTAGGCGTGGCCGGCGGAGATCGCGTGCTCGAAGATCGTGGGGTTCGAGGTGAGCCCGGTGATCGAAAGCTCGTCGATGTAGCGCTCGAGCGTGCCGTCGTCGAGCATGGTCCGCGTGATGTTGTCGAGCCAGAGGCTCTGGCCGTGCTCGTGGAGTATTTGGGTTGGCTTCACGCCAGCACCCCTTTCGCGGTGGCGACCCGGCGCGGGAGCGGGAGGTCGAGCTTTTTGGGTGGATCCTCGGTTGGCTGCAGGGCAGCGAAGGTGTGCATCCGATAGTAGGTCATGCCGCTGGCGTCAAGGTGTTCTTTTCTCGCCATCGCCGGCGTCGGCGCCGGCGTCGGCGTCGGCGAGGACCAGGCTGCCGGGCGCCGACACCCGGCCGGCGGGAATCGACGGGTCGCCCGCCAGCAGCGCCCGCAGGGGCGCGGCCTTGTCGGCGCCGGTGACCAGCCAGAGGATCTGCCGGGCGCGGGCGAGCTCGGGATAGGTCAGGGTCATCCGCCGCGAGCCCTGGTAGAGGCCGCCGGTGAGGGCGACGCGGCGGTCGCGGACGTCGAGGACGGGGTCGCCGGGGACCAGCGAGGCGGTGTGTCCGTCGGGGCCGAGGCCCAGGTGGACGAGGTCGAGGACGGGCGGCAGCTGGGCGGCGTAGGCCGCGGCGGCGGCGTCGAGGTCGGCCGCGGTGACCGCCATCGGGTGGACGCGGTCGCGGGCCGCGGGCGGGAGGCTGGCGCAGATGTGGGTGAGGTTGCGCCCGTCGTCGCCGTCGGGGAGGACGCGCTCGTCGACCTGATAGACGTCGACCGCCGCCCAGGCGATGTCGTGGTCGGCGAGCAGCTCGAGCATGCGCCAGGGGCCGCGGCCGCCGCTGAGGGCGAGCGAAAAGCTCCGGCGGGCGGCGAGCGCCGCGCCCGCGGCGGCCGCGATCTCCTCGGCGCCGCGGCGGGCGGCAGCCTCGGCGTCGGGCAGGACCTCCAGCTTCACGCCGGCTTTTCGTCGTGGCCGCCGAACTGCTTGCGCATGGCGGAGAGCACCTTGTCGGCGTAGTCGTCGTGGCCGCGCGAGCTGAAGCGCTCGTAGAGGGCGGTGGTGAGGACGCCGGCCGGGACGCCCTCCTCGATCGCGGCGATCGAGGTCCACCGGCCCTCGCCGGAGTCGGAGACCAGGCCGCTGAACTCGGCGAGCTCGGGCGAGTCGCGCAGGGCGGCGGCGGTCAGGTCGAGCAGCCAGGAGCCGATGACCGAGCCGCGGCGCCAGAGCTCGGCGACCTCGGGGACGTCGATGTCGTACTGGTAGTACTCGGGATGGTCGAGGGGGGCGGTCTCGGCGTCGGCCTGGCGGGCGGTCTTGCCGACGTTGGCGTTGCGCAGGATGTTGAGACCCTCGGCGTAGGCGGCCATCGTCCCGTACTCGATCCCGTTGTGGACCATCTTGACGAAGTGGCCGGCGCCGGTCGGGCCGCAGTGGAGGTACCCGTTCTCGGCCGGCGTGGGGTCGCCGCCGCGGCCGGGCGTGCGCACGGCGGCTTCGACGCCGGGGGCCAGCGTGGCGAAGATGGGCTCGAGCCGGTCGAAGGCGGCGGTGGGGCCGCCGATCATCAGGCAGTAGCCGCGGTCGGCGCCGAAGACGCCGCCGCTGGTGCCGACGTCGAGGTAGTCGATGCCGCGGGGAAGGAGCTCCTGGGCGCGGCGGAGGTCGTCGCGGTAGTAGGAGTTGCCGCCGTCGATGATGGCGTCGCCGGCCTCGAGGCCGTCGGCCACCGACTTGACCGTCGACTCGGTGATCTCACCGGCGGGCACCATGACCCAGACGGCGCGGGGGGGCGAGAGCTTCTGGGTGAGCTCGACCAGCGACGCGGCGCCGCCGGCGCCCTCGGCGACGAGCGTCGCGACGGCGTCGGGGTTGACGTCGTAGCCGACGACGCTATGCCCGTCGCGCATCAGGCGGCGGCAGATGTTCGCCCCCATCCGGCCCAAGCCCACCACGCCTAGCTCCGACACGCCCGGCTCCTCTCGTTCGGTGTCTGGCGTCTCATCGTACGGGATCGGCGGTAGCGTCCGGGGGCTTTGGAGCGGTGGACCCGGGGGCGGCCGGGGCGGCGAGGGTCAGGCGGTCAGCGGACGCCGATGAGGTCGACGACGAAGACGAGGGTCTCGTCGGGGCCGATCACGCCGCCGGCGCCGCGCTTGCCGTAGCCGAGGGTCGGGGGGATCGTGATGCGGCGGCGGCCGCCGACCTTCATGCCGGCGACGCCCTGGTCCCAGCCGGCGATGACCTGGCCCTTGCCGAGGCCGAACTTGAACGTGCTGCCGCGGTCCCAGGAGGCATCGAACTGCTGGCCGGTCGACCAGGAGACGCCGACGTAGTGGACCTCGACGGTGTGGCCGGAGGCGGCCTCGTCGCCGTCGCCGACGGTGATGTCGTCGAGCTCGAGCTGATAGGAGGGCGGCTGGTCGGAGGGGATCTCGACCTGGGGCTTCTCGTTGGTGGTCATGGGGCGGACGATATCCGTTCGGGGCGGTCAGCCGCCGGCGAGGACCGTGTCGTAGCCGCGGGCGCGGAGGAGCTCGACGACGAGGGGGCGGTGGTCGCCCTGGAGCTCGATCACGCCGTCCTTGGCCGAGCCGCCGACGCCGCAGCGCTTCTTCAGGACGGCGGCGAGCTCGCGCAGGCCGGCGTCGTCGAGGGGGAGGTTGGAGACGGTGGTGACGGCCTTGCCGCGGCGACCGGCGGTCTCGCGGCGGACGCGGACGGGACCGGAGGTCGCGGGCGGGCGGGCGGGACCTGACGGGTCGGCGCGGCGGCGGCGGCGGTCGCCGTCGTCGCTGGACCAGACGAGGTGGGCGTCGGGCGGGGCCATGGGGCGGGTCACGCTAGCGACTCGGCCGGCGGGGCCGCCTGGGGGCCTCGACGTGGCCAGTGCCAGCCGGGCGAGGCACCGGAGCGGCTGCCGGGACCGGCCGCGTCAGCGGCTCGACATGGCGCGGGCGGCGCCCTGGCGGGCGGTCAGGTCGCCGTTGGCCACCTTGTAGGCGATCGTGTCGACGTAGTCGCCCTTGCCGTCGCGGGTGCGCTTGCTCGCCTGGTTGGGCGTGACGTCGAGGGCGGCGAGGTCACGGGCGGCGATGGGGTCGAAGCAGCGGGCGTCGAGCCAGCGCTCGGTGGCCTCGTCGTCGAAGCCGGCGTCGGTCCAGGCGCGGGCGGCGACGGCGGGATCGGCGCCGCGGTCGGCGAAGTCGCCGTAGCGACGGATCGTGTGGGCGCCGGTTTCGGGAGCTGGTCGGTACACCCGCATCGCTGCCGCCGGTTATAGCACCGGCGGGTCACTAGGCTGGTGGGCAGGCGAGCGGAAGGCGGCATATGGACCGGGCACGGCTGGTGGGCATCAATCACATCGCGCTCGAGGTCGGCGACATCGACGAGGCGCTCGAGTTCTGGGGGCGGCTGCTGGATTTCGAGCTGCGGGGCCGGCTGGGCCAGCGGATGGCGTTCCTCGACGCGGGCGATCAGTTCATCGCGCTGGCGGCGGGCCGGACGCAGCCGGCGGACGATGGACGTCACTTCGGCCTGGTGGTCGACGATCGGGAGGCGATGCGCCGGGCGCTCGAGCAGGCGGGGGTGGAGACGATCGGCGGATCGGGGCTCGACTTCCGCGATCCGTGGGGCAACCGGATCCAGGTCGTCCAGTACGACGAGATCCAGTTCTCGAAGACGGCGGGGGTGCTGCGGGCGATGGAGCTGGGCGGACTCGAGAAGAACGCGGCCGCGCGGGCGGAGCTCCGGCGCAAGGGGGTGGAGGAGCTCGAGTGAGGCGGGCCGAATGGAGGGGCCGCGAAGGGCGGCCCCTCGCCGGCGTCAGAGGGCGGCGCCGCGGCGGCCGCTGAAGAAGAGCACGAGGGCGACGATGGCGATCAGGAAGAGCAGCGGGTGGATGATGACCCCGCCGCCGATGGCGATGATCAGGAGAACGATGGCAAGGGCGAGCAGCATTGGGGCCTCCGTGGGTTGGTTAACCCCCACATGCCCGGCTGGCGCCGATTTTAGACAGCCGGACGCTTAGATCGCGGGGTGACGGCGCGGGTGTCGGGGGGCGCGCCGAGCTCGGTGAGCAGGCGCGTGGCCTGGTGGCGGTGGCCGGCGCGGCCGGGACCGTCGGGCAGGTGATCGGCGAGGGCGGCGTGGGCGAGGGCGAGCTCGAAGCGCATGTCGAGGCCGGTGGCGGCGTCCAGAGCACGCCGCCAGCCGCGCAGGGCCTGGCCGGGCCGACCGAGCCGGCGGGCGCGCTCGGCGGCGTAGAGGCAATGGGCGGGGACGCCGATCGGAAACGTCCGGGCGTAGACGCGGAGGTTGCGGCAGGCGTCGCGGGCGCGGCGGCGGGCGCGCAGGCGCGCGCCGAGGGTGGGGCCGTCGTCCCAGCCGGCGAGGGCGAGCTCGGCAAGGGCGGCGTAGCCGTCGAGGACGATGTGTGAGGCCGGTCGGCGGCCGAGGCGGCCGATGAGCGCCCGGGCGGCGGCCTCGGCATCGCGGGCCTCGTCGTCGCGGCCGCAGCGGTGGAGGGCGAGGGCGCTGATGGCGTGGACGTTGACCGAGATCACGTCGACGGCCTGGCGGTCGCGGAGGTTGTCGGCGGCGCGAAGGCGGTCGAGCGTCTCGTCGGGGCGGCCGCGCCGCAGGGCGCCGATCCCGAGCCAGAGATGCGACCAGGCGGCGCCGAGCGTGGCCTCGTGGGGCTCGACGGCGTCGAGCAGCTCGTGCAGGCGGCGGTCGGCCTGGTCGGGGCGGCCGAAGAGGTGGTCGGCGATTCCGGCCATGCCGGCGGTGTCGCGCAGACGGGGCCGGTTACCGAGGTGGCGGTAGCCGGCGACGGCGCGGGCGTAGAGGGCGGCGAAGGCGTCGTAAGGGCCGACGCTCGACCGGTACATGCAGACCTGCTGGAGCGAATGGGCTACGCAGTCGGGGTCGTCGAGGGCGAGCGCCGTCTTTCGCGAGAGGGCGCCGTAGCGCTCGGCCAGCCGGTGGGCGCCGACGATGCCGGCGATGATGCACATCGCGCCGTAGGCCCGGGCGAGCTCGGGGCAGGGGTCGAGGCGCTCGGCGACGTTCAGGGCGCGGAGGGCGACGTAGCTCGAGCGGGCGCTATCGGCACCGACGTAGTAGACCTCGGCCATCATCACGAGCGTCTCGACTGCGAAGCGCAGCGCGGGCTGGTCGGCGGGAGCGGCGCGGCGGGGGAGCCAGCGGGGCACGAGCCGGTGGAGGGCCTGGCGGGCGAGCTCGCCGGCCGCGGCCGCGGCGACCCGGGCCGAGCCGCCGGCGGGAACCGGGCGATCGAGGGCGGCGATCGCCTGGGCGCCGAAGTCGCGGCTGCGGTCAATCTCGCCGAGCCGGTAGCAGGCGTGGGCGGCGTGCCAGGTCCAGGCGGCCCGCCGGGGGTCGGCGGCAGTGGCGGGGCCGGCGTCAGTGACGGGGCCGGCCGCGGTGGCGGGGCCGGCGGCAGAAGCGGGGCCGGCGGCAGTGGCGGGGCCGGCTGCGGTGAGCTCGAGCGCGCGGACGTAGGCGTCGCGGCACTCCTGGAACGCGCCGGCCTGGAGGGCGGCGGCGCCGGCGGCGGCGAGGTGGTCGACGGCGCGGGCGGGTTGCCCGGCCTGCTCCCAGTGGTGGGCGAGGGCGGCGCGGGTCGCGCCGGCGGCGCCGGTCCGCTCGTAGTACTCGGCTGCCTGACGGTGGAGGTCGCGGCGCTGGGCGTAGAGGAGCCGCGAGTAGACGACGTCGCGGATCAGGGCGTGGCGGAAGGCGATGGTCTGGGCGCCGGCGCGGCCGGCGGCCGGAGCGAGGAGCTGGAGCTGCTCGAGGCGGTGGCGATGATCGAGCGGCCGGCGGCCGGCCAGGGCGAGGAGCGCATCTTCGGCGAAGGAGAGGCCGAGGACGCTGCCGACCTTCAGCAGCGTCTGGGCCGGGCCGGGAAGGCGATCGACGCGGCTGGCGATCACGGTCTCGATCCGGTCGGGCGACTCGATCGCCGGGCCGTCAGTGCGGCGGCCAGGGGCGAGGAGGCCGCCGTCGCGCAGGGCATAGGCAAGCTCGCGGCTGAACAGGGGGTTGCCGCCGGCCTTGGCCTCGATCAAGGCGGCGAGGGGCGGCGAGGCGGCGGCTCCGATCGCTCGGCCGGCGAGCTCGACGGCCTCGGCCAGGGGGAGCGGACCGATGCGGAGGTGGTGGCAGTCGGGCAGGGCGACGAGACGGTCGAGCTCGGGGCGGCCGGACTCGGCGAGCGGCCGGCTGGCGATCACGAGCAGGAGCGAGCCGGGGGCGACGGCGAGGCGCAGGACGAGGGCGAGGGAGGCGGAGTCGAGCCAGTGGGCGTCGTCGATGGCGATGACGGTCGGCGTCCGCCGGGCGAGAGCGTCGAGCCTGTCGGCAAGGTGGTCGCGGGTGGCCTCGGCGCGGGCGTCGCCGGAGAGCGCGGCGGTCACGCCGACCCCGGCGAGCGGGTCGATGCCGAGGGCGCCGGCGAAGACCGGCCGCCAGCCGTGATAGGGGGCGCCGCGCTCGATCGGATCGCCGGCGCCGGCGTGGACGGCGAAGCCCGCGGCGACGGCGCGGTCGGTGAGATGGCGGACGAGCCGGGACTTGCCGATGCCGGGCTCGCCTTCGAGCAGGAGCACGCCGCCGGCGTGATCGCGGAGACGGCCGAGGTGGGCCTCGAAGGCGGCACGCTCGCCGCGGCGGTCGACGAGGTGGGGGGCGGCCGCGGCGGCGGCGGACGGCTGGCGAGGCCCGATCAGCTCGCAGGCGTCGACCGGATCCGGGCGGCCCTTGACGACCTGGGGTCCGAGTCGGCGGAGGGCGCAGCGGTCGGACAGGGTTCGGGCGAGGGGCTCCTCGACGAGGATCTGGCCGGGAGCGGCGGCCTGCATGAGGCGGGCGGCAAGGTTCATCGTCGCGCCGTGGAGACCGAACGTGCGGCGGGTGTCGCCGCCGTACATGCCGGCGTAGAGGCGGCCGCGAGTTATCCCGATGCCGCCGGCGGCGACGGCGCCGGCCGAGGTGGGCGGCTCGCGGAGGGCGAGCGCGGCGGCGGCGGCGCGCTGGGGGTCGTCGTCGTGGGCGACGGGGGCGCCGAAGCCGGCGCAGAGGTAGCTGCCCTTGGCGTCGACGGCGACGGTGAACAGGGTGCCGCCGTAGTGGTCCAGGGTCCGCTGGGCGAAGCGCGTGTAGGCGTCGAGGCGGGGGCCGGCGTCGTCGGCGGCGTAGTCGATGGCGCCGAAGCCGGCGAACAGGGCGACGACGGAGCGCAGATCGCTGAGGAGGTGCGCGTCGCCTTCGGCCAGGCGGGCGTGGACGGCGGTGGGGAGCCAGCGGCGAGCGACGTCGTCGAGGATCTCCGGAGCGGTGGCGGCCGGCGGCGGCGGAGGCTCGCGGACGGCGACGACTACGGCGGGGCCGCGGGGAGAGTCGCCGGCGCAGTCGCCGTGAGGAGCGCCAGGGCTGTCGGGCGACGCAGCGAGCTCGATGCGGCGGCCGAGCCGGTGGACGGTGTCGCCGTCGACGAGGACGTCGCCGGGTCGTGAGCGTGGAGCGAGGGCGACGAGGCGATCGACGGCCGGGCCGGCGAGAACCTCGAGCACGCGGATCTGGGGATCGCCGACGGAGAAGCGACGGAAAAGTCCCGTGGCGACCGTGACCTTGATCGCCGGCGAGTCGGCGGATTGGGTCCGCAGGGTGGCCATCGCCGCCTGCATCGCGAGGGCGCAGTGGATGGCGCGGATGCCGTCGTCGTCGTGGAAGCAGCAGGAGATCGCGTCGCCGGTGAACTCGACGAGGCTCCCGTCGAAGTGGTCGAGCTCGGCGCTGAGGGCGCCGTAGACGCGGGTGAGGAGGACGGCGACCTCCTCGGGTCCACGGCGGGGGCCGAGACGGCGGTCGAGAGAGTCGGTGAGGGCGATGAAGCTGGTGAGGTCGGCCTCGAGCACCGAGCCGGAGGCCCGGTCGGGCAGGCCGGTGCCGCGGGCGAGGGCGCGCCGGACGTCCGGGGGAACGAATGCCCGGAGGCCCTGTCCGGTCCCGGTCACGCGCACCGGGCGATGATCGCAAACGAGGCCGCGGGCCGGGCGGCGGGGGCCGGGCTCGTAGACTCGGGCCGATGCGGCGGGCGGTGGTCGACGGCTACTACGGGCCGTATTTGGAGTTCGCGGACTTCGCCGAGATCGTGAGTCGAGCGCCGCGGGCGATCCGGCGGGCGGCGGCGATCGGCCCGCTGCGGGGGGTGCTCCTGTTCGCCGAGAGCATCCGGCGGCCGGCGGTGGTCGTGGTCAGGCTCGATCCGGGCTGGCGGTCGCTGCTGGTGCTGCGGGCGCTGCTCGGCCGGCGCCGCAAGCTCGTGGTCCTCCAGTTCCTCGTCCTGCCCCCGCCCGCGCGGGGCTGGCGGCGGTGGGCGGAGCTGACCTGGCGGCGGGTCGAGCGGTGGGCGGTGGCGCGGGCGCTGCGGACGGGTTGCGTTCTGACCGGGTGGGAGGCCGCGGCCTATGCCGACCGCTACGGGGTGGAGCGCGACCGGTTCGTCCACGTGCCGTGGCCGTGGCGGGAGAGCCGGGAGACGGATCCGCCGGCCTACGCCGAGGGCGGGGGTGTGCTGGCGGCGGGACGGGCCTTCTGCGACTGGGAGACGCTGTCGTCGGCGGCGGCCGGGTCGCGTTGGCCGCTGACCGTGGTCTGCTCAGGCGGCGACTACGGGCGAGTGGCGGCTCTGGCGTGGCCGGTGGGAACCGAGCTGCGGCGAGACCTCCCGGTGGCGGAGTACCTGGATCTGCTCGGTCGGGCGGGGGTCGCGGTGTTCCCGCTCACCGACGGCCGGACCAGTCAGGCGCAGATCCGCCTGATGCACGCCAACGACGTCGGGGTCCCGACGGTGGTCAGCGGGGTGCGGGGAATCGACGGCTACGTGCGGCCGGGGAAGACGGGGATCGTCGTGCGACCGGGCGACGCGGCGGCCCTGCGGGCGGCCATCGACGACCTGCTGGCGGCGCCGGACCGGCGGCGGGCCTTGCGGGCCGCGGCGCTCGAGCGGGCGGCCGGGTGGACGGGGGAGGACTACGGCCGGGCGCTCGAGGCGGTGATCCGCGGCGAGCGGCCGCGGCTGCCGCCGGAGGGGTGAGCGGCGGGCCCGTCGGCGGGGGCCGAGCGGGGTGCTTCGACCAGGGCGCCGGGGGGTAAGGGTCGGCTCGATGAGCAGCCAGCCTCATGAGATCGATGTGCGGCGGCGGGCCGGCTGGCTGCCGGCGAACCAGGAGGATCTCGAGGCGTGGTTGGCCGGTCACCGGGAGCGGGTGGAGGCGCGAGGCGAGGCGGTCGCGCTCCATCCGGTGATCGCCGAGTTCGAGCGGCTGCTCGCGTCCGATCCGTTGGTGCGGATGTACGTGACGCGGATGATCGCCGAGGTGCCTGCGAGCAAGCCGTACCGCCAGCGCCACGTCGAGAGCGTCGAGCAGCTGCTGGCGCTGATGAACGAGGTGCTGGGCATGGCGCCGGAGTTCGGCGCCAACATGGTGGCCACGCCGCTGGGGGCGATCCTCGACTGGGCGATGGGCACACCGGCCGGGTTCGCGGCCTTCCGCGACCCGCGGGTCAACGCCATGCTCAAGAAGATCCTGAACGCCTGGTGCGAGTTTTTGACGAGCCGGGAGTCGCTCTACGTGCTCAACGAGTCGCCGACGGGGTGGAAGAGCGTCGAGGCACAGCGGACGGTCGGGATCGAGCAGTTCGAGCACGATCCGGAGGACGAGCACTGGGGCTTCACGTCGTGGAACGACTTCTTCACCCGCCGGTTCAGGGACGGCGAGCGTCCGGTGGCGTCGCCGGACGACGACAAGGTGATCGTGAGCGCATGCGAGTCGACGCCGTACGGCATCAGCACGGACGTGCAGCGGCGGGACCGCTTCTGGATCAAGAGCCAGCCGTACTCGCTCGAGGACATGCTGGCCAACGACGAGGCGGTCGACGAGTTCGTCGGCGGCACGGTCTACCAGGCGTTTCTGAGCGCCAACAACTACCACCGGTGGCACAGCCCGGTGGCCGGGAAGATCGTCCGGACGTCGGTCCAGGCGGGGACCTACTACTCGGAGGCCGACTCGGAGGGGGCGGACGCGGTCGAGCCGACGAACTCGCAGTCCTACCTGGCACACGTGGCGGCCCGGGCGATCATCGTCATCGAGGCCGACGACCCGGTGATCGGTCTGATGGCCTTCGTTCCGGTCGGCATGTCGGAGGTCTCCTCGTGCGTGATCGCCGGCCCGGTGAAGCCGGGCTACCACGTCGCGAAGGGCGAGGAGCTCGGTCACTTCCAGTACGGCGGGTCGACCCACTGCCTCGTCTTCCGCCCGGGGGCGATCGCCGACTTCTCGCTCGGGGCGATCCCCCAGCCCCACGACCCGAAGGCGCCGCTCGTGCTCGTCAGGTCGAGGCTCGCGACCGCGAGAGAGGGCTAGCGGGCACCCACCTGCGACCCGGCCGGGGGCAGGGGAAAGCCGCCGCGCCGTCTACCGCGGCCACGCTCGGTTCCGGTGCTCCGGCGCCACGAGCGCATCGCGCGGACTATGACCGAAAACGTCGTTCGCGACCGCTTCCCTCCGGCGTGCCTTGACACCTACCCGCAGCCGGTGTTGTTGCCGCAACTCCCGCACGTGTAGCACGAGCCGGTCCGCTGCATCATGCCTCCGCATTGGGCGCACGCCGGGCCCAGGTCGAGGCCCTTCAGGCGCGCGGGGACGACCGGGGGGGTGTCGGTCAGGGCCGAGGTCGGGGCCTTCGAGCCGGCGGCGCCGCTCGCCGGTCCGGCGGCGCCGCTCGCCGGTCCGGCGGCGCCGGCGGTGGAACCGGCACCGGCCGGCGGGCCGGCGACGTGGTGGCCGCCGTTCGTCGGTCCAGTCGCCTGCGCGGCGCGCGACGGACCGGCCGTGTCGCCGTGGCTGGCGGACTGGACCGCCTCCTCCGCCGCCTTGCGGGCCCGAACCTGCGGCGTGAGGATCCCGTACTCCTCCTGGACGTCGACGTCGAGGAACCGCGACGCCAGCCAGCGCATGATGTAGTCGGGCATCGACTTGGCGAACGGGATCTCCGGGTTCTGCGTGATCCCCTCCGGCTCGAAGCGCATGAAGCTGAACTTCTCGACCAGCGTCTCCAGCGGCACGCCGTACTGGAGGGCGATCGAGATCGCCGTCGCGAACGAGTTCATCATCCCTCGCAGCGTCGACCCCTCCTTGCCGATGTCGGTCAGGAAGATCTCGCCCAGCGTCCCGTCGTCGTAGGTTCCCGCCGTGATGTAGCCCTCGTGGCCGCCGATCGAGAACTTGTGGGTGATCGACGTCCGCGTCTGCGGCATCCGCCGCCGGCGCGGCGGCGCCTTGGCCACCGCCGACCGGACGGCGGCCGCGATCGCCGCCTCGACGTCGATCGGCGCCGCCTGCTCGTCCTGCGCGTCGGTCCGCAGCGCCTGCGCCGTCTTCGACCCGTCGCGATAGATGGCCAGCGCCTTGACCCCCAGGCGCCAGGCCTGGGTGTAGGCGTCGGCGATGTCCTCGACCGTCGCCGTCTGCGGCATGTTCACCGTCTTGCTTATCGCCCCCGAGATGAACGGCTGCACCGCGCCCATCATCTCGATGTGACCCATGTGCGAGATCGCCCGCTCGCCCACGGCGACGTCGAACACCGGCAGGTGCTCGTCGGCCAGGCCCGGGGCCCCGACGATCGTCCCGCGCTCGTTGATGTGGGCCACGATCTGCTCGACCTGCTCGCCCGTGTAGCCGAGCGTGGTCAGGGCCAGCGGCACCGTCTGGTTGACGATCGTCATCTGCCCGCCGCCGACCAGCTCCTTGAACTTGACGAGCGAGAAGTCGGGCTCGACGCCCGTCGTGTCGCAGTCCATCAAAAAGGAGATCGTCCCCGTCGGAGCCAGCACCGTCGCCTGCGCGTTGCGGTAGCCGAACCGCTCGCCCAGCTCGAGGGCCTCGTCCCACGCCGTCCGCGCCGCCGCCAGGAGCCCCCGGTCGACGCTCCCCGCCTCGGGAATCGCGTAGGCCGCGTCGCGGTGCATCCGCACCACGTTGACGTGGGCCTCGCGGTTGGGGGCGAAGTGCTCGTACGGCCCGAGTCCGGCCGCCACCCGCGCCGACTGAGCGTAGGCCCGGCCGGTCATCAGCGCCGTGATCGCCGCCGCCGCCGCCCGCCCCGCGTCCGAGTCGTAGGGCATGCCGTTCGCCATCAGGTACGCCCCCAGGTTGGCGTAGCCCAGGCCGAGCTGACGGAAGGCCCGGGCGTTGATCCCGATCTTCTCCGTCGGATAGCTCGACGGCCCGACCACGATCTCCTGGGCCAGGAGGATGATGTCGACCGCGTGCCCGAAGGAGCCGACGTCGAAGCTCCCGTCCGGGTGGCGGAACTTCATCAGGTTGAGCGACGCCAGGTTGCAGGCCGAGTCGTCGACGTGCATGTATTCACTGCAGGGATTGGACGCGTTGATGCGACCGCTCGCCGGACTCGTGTGCCAGCGGTTGATCGTCGTGTCGTACTGCATGCCCGGGTCCGCGCACCGCCAGGCCGCCTCGGCGATCTCCCGCATCAGGTCGCGCGCCCGCACCGTCTCGCCGACCGGCTGACCGGTCACGCGGCTGAGCAGGTGCCACTCCCGGTCCTCGGCGACCGCCCGCATGAAGTCGTCCGAGACCCGGACCGAGTTGTTCGCGTTCTGGTACTGGATCGACCGGAAGCCGTCGCCGTCGATCGACATGTCGAACCCGGCGTCCCGCAGCGCGGCCGCCTTGTCCTCCTCCTTGGCCTTGCACCAGATGAACTCCCGGATGTCCGGATGATCGACGTTGAGGACGACCATCTTCGCCGCCCGCCGCGTCTTGCCCCCCGACTTGATCGTCCCCGCCCACGCGTCGGCCCCGCGCATGAACGACACCGGGCCCGACGCCGTTCCGCCCTTGGTCAGCGGCTCCATCGACCCCCGGATGTTCGACAGGTTGATGCCCGATCCCGACCCACCGCGGAAGATCATCCCCTCCTTGGTGTTCCAGTCGAGGATCGACTCCATCGTGTCGTCCACCGACAGGATGAAGCAGTTGTGGACGGCGACGTTGTTGGACAGGTACTCGCCCGACTCGGTCTGGATGTCGTACACCTCCATCTCGCCGACGTCCTCGATCGAGACGATCTCCTCCTCCCGCAGATCCGGGCAGCGCTTGGGATGGCGCAGGCTCAGCGACTCGAGGAGCTTCTGCTGCTTGCGCGGGTCGAGGAAGCCGACGAGCTCGGCGAACCGCGCCCGCTCCGACCCGATCGACACGCCCACCTCGTGGAGGTCGTGGCGGTCGGCCCGCAGCTCGCGCTTGCGGGAGCGGCGTGAGTAGATGCCGAGCGTCCCGAGCAGCAGCTGCACGTCCTCGGTCCACCGTTCGCCGATGACCGCGAAGCCGATCCGCGCCGACTCGCCCCCCCGCTCGCGGCGGACGGTCACGTACCCGTCGGCCTGGAAGATGCTTCGCAAGTAGGCCGTGACCTCGTCGGTCGACGCCGTGAACAGGCGCTCGGGCACGCGGATGTCGACCCCGCGTGCGAGCAGGCCCCAGGCCTCGACGAACTCGCGGAGAACCTCACCGTAGAGACGGATGCGGCGCACGCGCACGTGCTGGGTGTCCGCCTCTCGGACCTTGCGATGCACGCCCGGAAGCGCGGTGTCCAGGTGACCCATCACCCAGTCGTATTCGCCGTCGCTCGCCACCTGGAACTCGATCGTCAGCGACCGATTGGTGCCTTCGTAGCGGCCGACGAAGCCATCGGCCTGGAGCCAGCCGGCCAGGGCGGCCTCGGCGACGGCAACCCGATCGACCTCGGCCCGCTCGTCGAACCGCGACCCGGCGCCGCCGGCGCCGACCACCACGCGCACCGGCTCGGACACCTTCGCCCGGTGGGGATGCAGGTGCATCCGCATCCCGACCTCGAGCTGGTCCATCCGCAGCCAGGCGGGTTGGGTCCGCCGCTGCGCCACGGCCTTGACCACGTGGTCCGGCGTGGCCTCCACGAAGCTTCCGTTGCGCAGCCGGGCGCGCAGCACGCGCTTGCGCCCGTTGGCCTTCGTGGCGACGATGCGCGTCGTGCCCGCCGCGTCGTAGACCTCGCGCCCGACGCGGTCGTCCGCGACGAGCTCGCCGATCGGGATCATGCCGTGCGGCGTGGAGACCAGCGCGTGGTAGGGCTGGCACGCCGAGCACTGCGGGTTCTCCTCGAAGCCGACGTTGAACCAGACCGGCGAGTTGAACGCCGCGTACTGGTGGAGCAGGATGTAGGTCAGCTCGGCCTCGAACGCGTCGCCCGCCTCCGCCGTGGCGAAGTAGCCCCGCGTCCGGCCCCAGTCGGCGATCGTCCCCGCCACCCGGCCGATCATCTGCTTGACCGACCGCTCCCGCAGCGGCGAGTTCAGCTGGCCCCGGAAGTACTTCTGGGCGACGATGTTCGTCGCGTTCTGCGACCACGTCCGCGGGAACTCGACATCCGGCTGCTCGAAGGCCACGTGGCCGCCGTGCCCGATCCGCGCGTCCCGCCGCTCCCACTCGACCGTGTCGAACGGATGGACGCCCGGCGTGGTGAAACGGCGTGCGATCTTCAGCGCCTCGCCGGACCTGACGTCATCGATCGTTGGGGACTGCGGGGTGACTTCCATCGACCTGCTCCTCTGACTGGCTTCCGTAAGCGGGTCGACGATCTTGGCAAAGCGATCGGATGGCAAAAGTTCGAGCCAAAACCGTCCCCGCCACCGTCCCCCGCAGACCTCCTCCCAGACCCTCTCCAAGCTCGCCGTTTCCTGCTCTACGCAGCTAAATTCTAGCAGTCGGGGTGGCCGTCACCCACCCCGGAAAGGCGCTCTTTGCCACAAAGCGCCTGCCTATCGCTCGGACCCCCGGCCGGCTCGGCCGAGCGACCTTGTCCAGGCCGACGACGGCCGCCGGCCGCGTGCCTTGCCTGGCGCGGTCCCTGGAGCAGGCGCTACCTCGGCCAGGACCCAGACCGCCCCTCATCGTCGCCAACGCCCCAGTCGAAACGGAAATCGTCGGCTCCACCGTCGCCCCCGGCGGAAGCGATTTCCGCCGGCGGCCAGCTCCGCCCGGACCACGACCACCGACGTGGTCCGCCCTCCCGGTCCCCGGCTCAGCGCCCGAGCCGCAGCCAGTCGGCGAACTCGCGCAGCGTCCCCCCGGCCCGCACGCGCACCTCGCCCAGCGTGTGGCCCGCCGCGCCCATCCCCGCCGCCTCGCTCCCCCGCAGCGTGCTCACCGTCCAGCAGACCGCCGCCAGCGCCAGCGCGATCATCAGCACGGCCAGGGCGATCAGCGGCGCCGGCGCGCTCGACGCCCCGCCGCCGCCCGCGTGGAGGGCGGCCGTGGCGATCGGCGACGCCCCCGCCGGTGAGGAGATCGGATACGGCGTCGGTCCCGGGGCCGTACCGGAGACGGCGCCGGTCGACGCGCCCGTGGCCGCGCCCGCCGGACCGGCCGCCGCCCCGCCGCCCGCGCCCCCGCCGCCACCCGCGCCGGCGGCCGCCGCCCCGCCGCAGACGCCGTGGGCCCGCGCCTCGAGCGCCGCCTCGAGCGCCGCCGGGAAGTCCGGCGCGTACTGGGTGATGTCCGGCGGCACCTCGTTCTTCGCCGCCTGGAGCTCGGCCGTCGAGTGCTGGCAGGACTTGATCGCCCCCGTCGACTGATACTCGTGGAAGAGCGTGTCGAACGCCGACCCGGCCAGCGCCGGCGCCGGCGCCGCGGCGAGGAGACCGAGGGCCAGGAGCGTCGCCACCGCACCCGCGAGTCTTCGAGCAGCGTCCATCCGCCGCACATGCTAGATGATGGCCGCTTGACCGTCGCCGCCTCCGCCCCGCCCCCCGCGCGCGTCCAGCCAGCGCCCCCGCCGACCGCCCCCCGCACCAGCGCCGCCGCCCGGCGCCTGCTGATCGCGCTGGTCGCCCTCTGCGCCTACGCCGCCTTCGCCCGCGGCGGCAGCGACCTCGCCTCCGAGACGCGCCTCCAGGTCCTCCTCGCCGCCATCGCCCTCGCCGCCGCCGTCGTCTGGCTCGGCGTCGCCGCCCCCCCGCCGGCGATCGCCCGCCGCCCCCTGATCGGGCTCGCCCTGCTCGGCGCCTTCGCGGTCTGGTGCGGCCTCTCCCTGCTGTGGAGCGTCTCCCCCGCCGACACCTGGGTCGAGATCAACCGGACGATCGAGTACGCCCTGTTCACCGCCCTCGCCCTCGGCCTCGCCTCCCGGGCCCCCGAGTCGACCGAGCTCGTCGCCCGCGGCCTGCTCGCCGTGGCCGTGGCCATCGCCCTCTACGCCCTCGGCGGCAAGGTCGCCCCGTGGATCCACGTCGGGCCGGTCGACTTCGACCAGACGGCGATCTTCTCCCGCCTGCGAGCCCCGCTCGACTACTGGAACGCGCTCGGCCTCGTCTGCGTCCTCGCCGCCCCGCTCGCCCTGCGCCTGGCCACCGACGTCACCCGCGCCCGCCCGACCCGCCTGCGCGCCCTGCTCGCCCTCGCCCTTCTCCTCGCCGTCCTCGGCCTGACCTATTCCCGCGGCGGGATCCTCGCCCTCGTGGTCGCCGTCGCCGTGACCACCTGGCTCGGCGGCCCCCGCCTGCGCGGCCTGGCCGTCGTCGGGATGGCCGTCGCCGCCGTGGTCCCCGGCCTGGCCTTCGCCTTCAGCCAGGGCCCCCTCACCCACGACAACGTGCCCGTCTCCGACCGCGTCGGCCCCGGCCTCCTGCTCGGCCTCGTGCTCGTCGTCTCCTTCGCCGTTCTCGCCCTCGCCGGCTGGCGCCTGCTCGCCGTCGAGGACAGCGCCCACCCCGACCCCGAGCGCACCCGGCGCCTCTCGCGCCTGCTCGGCCGCGGCGCCGTCGGCGCCCTCGTGCTCGCCGTCCTCGTCCTCGGCGCGACCGGGACGATCTCGAGCCAGCTCCACGCCTTCACCCAGGCCAAGGCGGTCCCCGTGACCGACCCGAGCCGCCTGCTCTCGACCAACTCCGGCAACCGCTGGGTCTGGTGGAAGGAGGCGGCCGGCGCCTTCTCCGACCAGCCGATCGGCGGCTGGGGCGCCGGCACCTTCCCCGTCACCCACCTCCTCTACCGCCAGCCGCCCGCCCTCAACGTCCGCCAGCCCCACGACGTCCCGCTCCAGTTCCTGGCCGAGACCGGGCTGGTCGGGGCGCTCCTCGCCCTCGGCGCCCTGGGCGTGCTCCTGGCCGCCGCGGTCGACCGCGTCCGCCGGCTGCCCCCCGGCCGCGAGCGGGCGCTGGCCGGCGCCTTCGTCGCGGCCGCCGCCGCCTGGCTCGCCCACGGCCTCGTCGACTGGGACTGGGACATCCCCGGCGCCACCCTCCCGGCCCTCCTGCTCCTCGCCGTCGCCGCCGCCTCCCCCCCGCCACCGGCGGCCCGGCGCCGCACCGGCGGCGCCTTCCCGCCGTGGCAGGCGCTCCTCGCCCTGGCCGTGGTCACGCTCGCCCTCGCCGCCTACGCCGCGTCGGCGATCCTTCCCGACCTCTCCCAGACCAAGGCGGCCGACGCCCTGGCCCAGGCCAGCGCCGCCACCACCCCGGCCCAGCTCGCCGCCGCCCAGGCCACCGCCGAGCTCGCCGCCCGGCTGAACCCCCTCGCCGTGCAGCCGCTCCTGGACGCCGCCGTCATCGCCGACCGCCGCGGCCTGCGCCCGGCCGAGCGCGACTACCTCCTGCGCGCCGTCTCCCGCGCCCCCTACGACGCCCGCTCCTGGGACCAGCTCGCCTACGTCGCCGTCACCCTCGGCGACCGGGCCGGTCTCCTGAGCGCCGTCCACCAGGCGCTCGCCGACGACCCGATCGGCGCCCAGACCCTCGTCCTCGCCGCCACCGCCGAGCCCTACCTCGCCCTGCCCCAGAACTCGGCCACGGCCACGGGAACGCCGCTGGGCCCGTCGCCCTGACCGGCGGCCCGCCGGCCGCCGCCGGGACCACCGCCCCCAACCCCCACCACCGAGGCCCGCGGCCCCGACCCGGCCGCGCTCAGCGCACGCGGACCGCCGTCAGGTCGCCGATCGCGGCGATCGCCGCCGCCAGGACCTCGTCGGCCGGGCGCGACGCGTCGAGTACCCGCAGCCGCTTCGGCTCCGCCCGGGCCAGCGCGTCGTAGCCGGCGGCGATCCGGGCGAAGAACTCCTCGTCCTCGAGCTCGAGGCGGTCGAGGGCCTCCCCGCGTGCCACCGCCCGCGCCCGCGCCGCCGCCGGGTCGAGCCGCAGGAGCAGCGTCCGGTCCGCCTCGAGGCCCATCGTCGCGAACAGGTTGATCGCCCGCACCGCCTCGATCCCGATCGCCCGGCCCGCCCCCTGGTAGGCCAGCGACGAGTCGACGAAGCGGTCGAGCACGACCCACGTCCCGCCCTCGAGCAGCGGGATCAGCCGCTCGGCCACCAGCTGCGCCCGCGCCGCCGCGTAGAGCAGCGCCTCCGCCCGGTCGCACAGCACGACCGCCGGATCCTTGACCAGGTCGCGGATCCGCTCCGACGCCACGACCCCGCCCGGCTCGCGCAGCAGCTCGACCGCGCCGATGCGGTCAGCCAGCGACCGCAGCAGGCCGGCGGCCAGCGTCGTCTTGCCGGTCCCGTCGATGCCCTCGATCGTGATCAGGCGCCCGCGTGGCATGCCCGGACGGTACCCCCTAACGTGGCAGCGGTGACCACCATCCCCGGGCTCGAGCACCATCCGCACGCCCGGGCGATGCTGACGCCCGCCCTGCCGCCCGGCGGACGCCCGTCGCACGCCTACCTCTTCCGCGGCCCGGCCGGGACCGGCAAGCGCACCGTCGCCCGCGCCTTCGCCGCCGCCCTGCTCGCCGACGGCGCCGACGATCCCGCCAGCGCCCACGATCGCGCCCTGCGCGGCTCCCACCCCGACCTCGGCTGGATCCGCCCGAGCGGCGCCGCCGAGATGCTCGTCTCCGACGTCGACGAGCCGGTGATCGCCGCGGCCGCCCGCACGCCGTTCGAGTCGGCCCGCCGCGTCTTCGTGATCGAGCAGGCCGAGACGATGGGCGACGCCCCGGCCAACCGTCTGCTGAAGACGCTCGAGGAGCCGCCCGACTACGCGCATCTGATCCTCCTCACCGACCGCCCCGACGATCTCCTGCCCACGATCAGCTCCCGCTGCCAGCACGTGCGCTTCGACCCCCTCCCCGCCCGCGAGCTCGCCGCCCGCCTGGAGGCGCTCGGCGCCGACCCGCTCCTCGCCACCGCCTGCGCCCGCCTCTCGCCTCGGCGACGGCGACCGGGCCGCCGCCCTCGCCGTCGGCCCCGGCGGCCGCGAGCTGCGCGCCGCCGCCGAGACCCTGGCCCGCGGCGCCCTCGCCGGCGAGCTCGACGACCAACCCTGGCTGGGCCTGCTCGCGCTCGCCCGCGACGCCGGCGACCGCGCCGCCGCCGGCCTCGCCGACCTCCTCGCCGCCGAGCTCGAGCTCGCCGCCCGCACCGAGCGCCGGCGCATCGAGCGCGACCACGCCGAGCGGGCCAAGCGCGCCCAGCGGCGCGCCGCGACCCAGACGCTCGACCGCGGCCTCGCCCTCGTCGGCCTCTGGTACCGCGACCTCGCCGTGCTCCACGCCGGCGCCCCCGAGCTCGTCCACGCCGTCGACCGCCGCGCCGAGCTCGAGGCCGACGCCGCCGGCCGTTCGCCCGCGGTCGCCCGCCGCGCCCTCGACGCCGTCGAGGAGACCCGCGCCCGGATGGCGCTCAACGTCACCGAGGAGCTCGCCCTCGAGGCCCTGGCCTACCGGATCGCCGCCGGCTGACGGGCGGGGCGGGCGGGGTGGGGTTGGCGCGCCCGCCGGCCGGGCGGGGGCGGGCGGGCGGGCGGCGAGGCGGCCGGGCGAGCGGGGCGGCGGACGGGTTGCCGGGGTGGGTGGGTCCTGGTCGAGGCGGGTCGGCCGGGGTCAGCGTCCGATCAGGCCCAGCCGGGGCGCCAGACCGTGGAGGTCGAAGTTGCGAAAGCGGTTGAACATCGGGTGGTCGGGCGAGTGGAAGTCGGCCGACCCGGTGATGAGCAGGCCGAGCTCGGTGGCCCGCCGGTGGAGGAGCTCGACCTGGGCCCGGGTGTGGGTGACGTAGAACGCCTCGACCCCGTCGAGGCCGTAGGCAACGAAGCGGTCGACGGCGGCCAGCACCTGCGCCTCGGTGCCCGGGTCCCAGAACGGGTGGGCCCAGACGGCGAGGCCCCCGGCCCCGTGGATGAGCGCGATCGCCGCGGCCACCGACGGGCCGCCGCGCGGGCGGTAGGCCGGCCGGCCCTCGACCAGGTAGGCCTCGAGGAAGGCGTTCGGCTGGCAGCACCCCTCGTCCTCCAGACGCGCCCGGTTGGCCGGATGGCAGGTGACGGCGGCGGCCAGGTGCGGCCGGCCGATCGGCCGGCCCGTCCGCCGCAGCCGCTCGATCGTCGCCTCCTCGACCGCGAAGCCGAGGTCGTCGAGCGCGGCCAGCATCCCCGCCGCCCGCCGCCGCCGCTCGGTCCGCGAGTCGGCCAGCATCGCCCCGAGGTCGGTGTCGTCGCGGTCGACGAGGTAGCCGAGGATGTGGCGGTCCTCGCCGGCCTCGGTCAGGGCCGAGATCTCGCACGCCGGGACGACGACGACGCCGTGCCGGCGCCCGGCCTCCACCGCCGCGCCCACGCCCTCGACGGTGTCGTGGTCGGTCAGGGCGAGGAGCCGGACGCCGGCGGCCGCCGCCCGGGCGACGACGGCGGCCGGGGCGAGCGTCCCGTCGGAGCAGGTCGAGTGGGCCTGGAGATCGAAGTCGGGCGCGTCGTCGTTCACCGGGCGGCCACCCTATCCCGGCGTCCGGCGGGTAACCGGCGGCGCCCGGGCCGCCCGGGCGCCGCGGGGTGCGCGGGGTGGTCGCAGGCCGCGGGGCGCGATCCCGAGTGTTCTCGCGTCTTTCAGGAATTCTTAGGATTCCGTTAGCACGCTCAGAGGCGGGCGCCGTAGAAATGCGCTCGTGGAACCGTCGAGCCGTCAGCCGCCGCCGGGCAAGCCGCCCGTCAAGCGCCCGCGGGCGGCCCCCCGGCGGGCGGCCGGAGCGGCCGCCGTCCTCGGCTCGGTGGCCGCCCTCGGCGGCGCCGGCAGCGCGACGGCCGCGACGCCCCAGGCCGCGCCCCACCGCCAGCGGCCGCCGTCGCGCCGGGTCGATCCTCTCCCGGCCGGCGAGCTCGCCCTGCTGGGCGCCGTCTTCAGCGCGCTGGCCGCCGCCGCCCCGGGGATCGCCCGACCGATCCTGAGCCGGGGCGTCGCCGACGGGACGATCACCCAGGCCCAGGAGGACCGCTTCCTGGCCGGCCTGGCCAGCGTGAAAGCCGCGGAAGAGGGCGGGCAGACCGCCGGCGCGGGCCAGCCCGCCGCGCCGGCGGCAGCGCCCCCAGGCCCGGCCGCCCACGCGCTCTTCCAGCGCGCCCTGGCCGCGATCCGGGCCGCCCTGCCGGCGATCGCCGCGCCCATGGTCGACGCCGCCGTGGCCGACGGGGCGATCTCCGAGACCCAGGCCGCCCGGCTGCGCGGCCGCTTCCTTGAGGGGCCGCGGCTCGGCTTCGGCCTCGTGCTCCGCGGCGCCCGCGCCGCCGGGGCCACGCGCCTGCCGTAGAGCCGCGCGGCCCGGGCGGGCGCCACCGGCGTTCCGCGGGGCGGGCGCCACCGGCGTTAAGCGGCCGGCAAGGTCTCCGGCGTAATCTGGGCTCATGAACCCGCTTTCCGCCCTCTTCAAGAGCAAGACCAGGATGATCGACCCGGCCCACGCCCTGCCCGGCCGCGACCAGGCGATGCGGGTGCCCGCCCGCCACGCCGTCCTCGGCCATCCCCTCGCCCCACCCTTCCCCGACGGCCTCGAGCGCGCCGTCTTCGGCCTCGGTTGCTTCTGGGGGGCCGAGCGCCTCTTCTGGGAGCACCCCGGCGTCTACACGACGGCGGTCGGCTACGCCGGCGGCACCACGCCGAACCCGACCTACGAGGAGGTGTGCAGCGCGTCGACCGGTCACACCGAGGCCGTGCTCGTCGTCTACGACCCGGCCAAGACGAGCTACGACGAGCTCCTACGAACGTTCTGGGAGGGCCACAACCCGACCCAGGGCATGCGCCAGGGCAACGACGTCGGGACCCAGTACCGGTCGGCCGTCTACTGGCACGACGAGGCCCAGCGGGCCGCGGCCGAGCGCTCGCGCGAGTCCTACGCCGAGCGCCTGCGCGCCGAGGGCCACGGCGAGATCACGACCGAGATCGCGCAGGCCGGACCGTTCTACTACGCCGAGGACTACCACCAGCAGTACCTGCACAAGAACCCCCGCGGCTACTGCGGGCTCGGCGGGACCGGCGTCAGCTGTCCGATCGGGCTCACCGCCGCCGGCGGCTGAGGCGCGGGGCGCAGGGCCGGGGCCGGGGGCCGGGCAGGCGGGCTCCGGCGCGAGGGGCGGCCGCGGGGCGGAGGGCCGGGGGCCCGGCAGGCGGGCTCCGCGGAGGGGCGGCCGCGGGACGGGCGCCCGCCCGGCCGGCCTCCCGGCGACCCTCAGCGGTAGGTGACGATCCGGACCTCGTCGAGGCCGAGCACCTCGTCGTCCCAGCCGCTGCGCGGCCCGACGGCGCGGACGACCGGGACGACGGTGACCGTCACCTGCACGCCGGCCGCGAGCGCCCGGCGGACGGCGTCGGTGGCCATCACCACCTTGCGGGCCCCGGTGAGGTGGTGGCCCGGGCGGGGATCGTAGATCCGGCGCGGCTGGACGTCGCAGTGGCCCTCGTCCCCGAGGCAGCCGCCGTGGCCGAAGATGAGATAGGAACCGGCGAAGCCAGCCTGCGGCGTGCGCTCGGTCTGGTCGGTGGCGTCCGGGTTGTTGAGGAACACCCGGCCCTCGTAGGTCGAGCCGGAGTGATCGACGCCCAGGAACTCGACGTCGGCGCGCGCGAAGTCCTTGTCGAGCGCCGTGGCGTCGAGGGGCGGGGCCGTGAAGGGGGTGGGCATGGGCTAGGTGCCTCCGGGCCCGGTCGCGGCGGTGGCCACGGGGGCGGTGGTGACGGTCGTGGACGCGACGGACGTGGCGTAGTCGTAGCCGAGCGAGCGGATGTCGAGCACCTGCCCGACGGTCATGCTGAACGGGGCCAGCACCTTGCCGAGATAGTCGGCCGGGATGTTGTTCGGGCCGTGCTGGAGCTGCCACAGGTACCAGAGGCGGTCGATCATGCAGTGGTGCGACCAGAAGATCGGGTCGAAGGCCGACGTGGGGACGCTGCCCATGTCGCCGCCCACCCAGCCGTGGATCTGGTCGTGGACGTTCTGGAGCTGGTTTGAGAAGTCGGTGTAGCCGGTCAGGGCGAGGATGTCATCGATGCTCGGCAGGCCGAGGGCCGGGTCGGGGTTGGTGAGCGACGGCAGCTCGGACGGGTCGCCGGGGCTCCGCTCGGTCGGGCGGGCGGGACTGCCGGGCATGTCGGGCATCGGACCGCTGGCCAGCGGGTTGGCCTGGCCGCCGGCGCCGGGAGCCGAGAAGGACTGGGGAATCCCGACCCGGTGGGAGACCGCCGACGTCCAGTCCCACCACGGCAGGATCGCGCCGGGATTCTGGTCGCGGGCGACGTGCTCGAAATTCAGGAGGAAGGCCCGGTGCCAGGGGAGGAACAGGTCGTAGGCGAAGCCGGCGCCGGGAGGCGGGCCGCTGCGGGCGTGATGCCAGCAGTCGTAGCGGTCGAAGCCGTGGTGCCCGGCCCAGTAGATCCAGCTGCGATTGTCGGAGGCGGAGAGGCCTTGCATCTTGGCGTAGGCGTCAGCGAGGGAGGCGGTGTCCGCCTGCTCGATGTCGGTGCGCAGCACGACAGCGTCTGACAAGATGGTCCTCCCTCGAGGAGCCCGGCGCCGCGAGTGTAACACCGACCCCGAGCCCGGCCGACGATCTGACCGCGCCGTTCACATCCCCGCCCCTCGCGCTCCCGGCCGGGACCGAGTTTGACCGGGCGGACGTCGTGTTCGACGGCCTGGAGCAGGATGGGCCGTCCTTTTTGGGGCACGTGTTCCTGAACCACCCGGGCGCCGACACGACCACTCCGCGTTCGGCCACCGAGGGCTACGCCGGGGCGTTCCACGTATACGGGTTCGGGGCGGCCGCCACCGGGGCCGGGGCGGCGGGCGGCGGGGTGCGCGGACCGATCAGCAAGTCGGTGATCGCCACCGAGGCCGTGCGCCGGGCGCTGGCCACGGGCGCGCGGGCGGTGACCGTCACCGTGGTCCCGGTCGGCCAGGGCGGCGCCGAGCCGGAGGCGCTGCGGCCCGCGCGGGTGCGGATCGTGCTGAGCGGCGGCCCGAGCGGCGTGTGAGCCGGGGTCCGGGGGGCACCGAGCTCGATGGCCTTGCCCGGCCAGGTCGGGCCCGTGGGGAGGCGGGCGGCGTCGACCGGCGCGGCTCCCGCGGGCGCGGGGTAGTGTGCGCGGACATGCGAGGTCTGCGCTCAGTCTGGATCGGTCCCCGCCGGGCGGCCGCGGTCGTCGGGCTGCTCGCGGCGTGCCTGGGCGGGCCGGCGGCGACGGCCGCGATGGCCGCGCCGGCGCCGACGATCACCGGTATCGGCGCGGGCCGGCCAGACGCTGACGGCCAATCCGGTCGCCAACACCGCCTATCAGTGGCTGCGCTGCGACCCGATGGGCGTGAACTGCAGCGCCGATCGCGGGCGCGACCCTCCAGACGTACATCGGTCACCGCCGCCGACTACGGCGCGACGATCGAGGTCACCGAGACCCCGACCGGCGGGGGGACCGCCGTGACCTCGGCGCCGACCGCCGTCGTGCCCGCTCCGCCGACGAACGTGCGCCGCCCCGACGATCGGGGGCAGCCCGGTCGAGGGCCAGACCCTGACCGAGAGCCGCGGCATGTGGACGGGGGCGCCGACGGCCTACGCCCAGCAGTGGGTCGACTGCGACGCGACCGGCAACTACTGTTCGACCATCGGCGGGGCCACGGCCCAGACCTACGTCGTGGCCGCCGCCGACATCGGCCACACGATCCGGGTGTTCGAGGGTGCGCTGAACGGCGAGGGCCCGAGCGCCGCGCCGGCGCCGTCTGCCCCGACCGCCGTGGTCACCGGCTTCCCGCCGAAGAACACCGCGCCGCCGACGATCACCGGGGTCGGTGAGATCGGCTCGACGCTGACCTGCTCGCCCGGGACGTGGACCGGGACCCAGCCGATCTCCTACGCCTACCAGTGGCTGGGCGACGGCAACCCGATCGCCGGGGCCACCGGCCCGAGCCACCCCCTGGCGCCGACCGACGTCGCCCTGGCCGAGGCGTGCGCGGTGACGGCGACGAGCGCCGCCGGGCACGCGACCGAGAAGAGCGACTCGATCCTCGTCACCGCCAGCACGTCCTCGACCTGTAGCGGCCTGGCCGGCGCGGCGCTGAAGCGCTGCCGGGCCAAGGCGGCCTACAAGGTCGCGCTCAGCCGGTGCAGCGCGATCTCGACGAGGACGAAGTCCGGGCGCAGCCGCCGGGCGGCGTGCACGGCGAAGGCCAAGCTGACCTACAAGCGGGCGCTGGCCGTGGCCAAGTGCCAGTCGGTCAAGAGCTCCAAGCAGCGGGCGGCCTGCGTCGCCCGGGCGCACAAGATCAAGAAGTAGCCGGCGGCGGGGCCGGCCCGGGCGGCGGCGGGATCAACACGGGCGGGGGCGTGGGCGTGGGGGGCACGGGCCGCGGCCGGGGGGCCGGCGGGGTGGGCGGGGCGAGCGGGAGCACACGGGCCAGGAAGGCGGCGAACCGGGCGGCCCCGGTGAAGGTGAGGTGGAGGCCGTCGGGCGCAAACCAGTCGCCGCCGTGGCCGGCGGCGTAGGCGACCCAGTCGAGCACGCGGACCCGCTGGGGCTGGGCCCGGCCGGCCGCGCGTACGGTGGCCGCGTCGGCGCCCGACCCGCCGCCGAGCTCGCGCGGCGTGACGAGGACGAGCCGGTGGCGCGGCCCGAGGAGGGCCAGCGTGCGGCGGATGTCCTCGCGCGTCACCGACCCGTCGGCGCCGAGGGCGATGACGACGAGATGGGGCAGGATGCGCCCACGCGACAGGCGGCCGAGCAGATCGAGGGCCTCGGGGAATTGGCGGCAGCCGTGGGCGTTGACCTGGAAGCCCTCGCGGGTGAGGCTCGGCACGGCGAGGAGCATGGTCGAGTCGCCGATGGCCAGCGGCGGGAGGTAGGGCGTCCGGTGGATGGGCTGGGCCCGCTCGACCCCGCCGCAGCCGGCGACGGCGGCCGCAGGCGGCGGGGGCGGCGGGGGCGCCGGCGCGGCGCGAACCGCCCCGGTGGCGGCCCCGCCGGCGGCGAGGGCGCCGGCGGCGAGGAGCGCCGCGGCGGCGGGCGGCCGGCGGCGGGGGCGAGAGCGGTCGATCGGGGTGGCGGCGACCATGCGGCGGCGTATTCTCCGCCGATGGGGAAGCCGGCGGGTGCAGCCGCCCTGGGGGCGGTGATTCTGGTCGGCGCCGCCGGCGCCGGTGGCGCGGTCGGGGCCGGGCCGGCCGGGGGCGGCGGCGGCCGGGTCCGGACGCCGGCGGTGATCCGGGTGCGGGCCGTGGCCGCGGGGGCGAGGTCGTCGGGCGTCTCGGTCTGGCCGAACCCGGTCCGGTCGGGGCGGGCCGCCGTGATCGAGCTGGCCGACCGCCGGGCGCGGACGGCGCCGGCCCTCGTCGAGTGCCTGACGCCCCCGGGCGGCGGCCGGTCGCGCTGCCGCGAGGTGGCCCGGCGGGTGGCGGTCGGCGGGCGGCGGGTGGCGGTCGGACTGCGGGCCGGGCGACCGGGCCTCTGGCGCGTGGAGGTGCGGGCGGCCGGGCCGTTTCCGGTCCCGGCGGGGGCGTTCGACGTCCGGCGGACGGTCCGCGTGACGAGGGGGACGATCCGCCTGCTGGCGACGGGCGACTCGGAGATCCAGGGGATCGACGACGACCTCAAGGCGGGCCTGCCGGCGGTTGGGGTGACCAGCGAGGCGCACATCAGCACGGGGATCTCCAAGCCCCAGATGTTCGACTGGGTGGCGCGGTCCTCGGCCCAGGCGCGGAGCCTCCACCCCGACGTGACCGCCGTCTACATCGGGGCCAACGACGGCTTCGCCCTGCCGACGCCGGCGGGCCGCCTGGTCAACTGCTGCGAGACGGCGTGGATCCGGGCCTTCGCGGGCCGGGCGCGGGCGATGATGGCCGCCTACCGGCGGGGCGGGGCCGGGCGCGTCTACTGGTTCACGCTGCCGGCGCCGCGCGACCCGGCGGCGGCGGCGATCTTCCGGGCGATCAACGAGGCCTACGCGGAGGCGGCGGCGTCGTTCCCGGCCGACGTGCGCGTGATCGACATCCGGCCGGTGTTCACGCCGGGTGGCCGCTACCGCGACAGCATGTACTACCAGGGGCGCTACGTGACGGTGCGCGAGCCCGACGGCTACCACCTGTCGCTGGCGGGCGACCAGATCGCGACGGCGATCCTGATCGGGGCGATGCGGGCCGACGGCCTGCTCGGGTGACGGCCGGGCAGGCGCTGGTGGCGGCGGCGGCCGGCCTGGTGGCGGGGGCGGTCAACGCGGCGGCGGGGGGCGGGACGCTGATCGCCTTCCCGGCCCTGGTGGCCGCGGGGTTGGGGTCGCTGGAGGCGAACATCGCCTGCTCGGTCGGGCTGCTCGCCGGCTACGGCGGCGGGTCGCTGGCCTACCGGCGGGAGCTGGAGGGTCAGGGCCGGCGCTTCGGGCGGCTGGCGTCGGCCGGCGTGGTCGGCGGCGTGGTCGGGGCGGTGATCCTGGTGGCCACGCCGGAGCACTCCTTCCGCCGGCTGGCGCCGTTCTTGATCCTCGCGTCCTGCGCCCTGCTGGCCGCCCAGCCGCGCCTGGCCGGCGTCGTCGCCGCCCGGTCGGGCCGCGGCGCCCGGGACATGGCGGGGCCGGCGGCGTGGGTCGGGGTCCTGGTGGCCGGGGTCTACGGGTCGTACTTCGGCGCCGGCCTGGGCGTCCTGCTCCTGGGCGTGCTGGGCATTCTGCGGCCGGACGGCCTGCAGCGGCTGAACGCGCTGAAGGGCCTGCTGTCGCTGGTCATCAACGGCGCCGGCGTCGTCGTCTTCGTCTTCTCGGGCCGGGTCGCCTGGCCGTACGTGGGGGTGCTGGCGGTGAGCGCGGCGATCGGCGGGACGCTGGGCGTGTCGGTGGCCCGGCGGCTGCGTCCGGAGGTCCTGCGCGTCGGGGTCGTGGCGCTGGGCGTGATCGTCGCCGTCGTGCTCCTCGTGGAGGGGTGAGGCGGGGGGCGTGCGAAGTAAGCTGACGTATGGCGACTTCGGTGGCACGGGCGGCGGACGCACGCGGTGACGGGTCGACGGCGGGGACGCCGGACCGCCTGACCACGGCCGACCGGACGGCGCTCCTGCGCTACATGCTCGAGATGCGAGGGATCGAGCGGCGGGCGATGACGCTCTACCGCCAGGGCCGGATCCCGGGCTCGTTCTACGACGGCCTGGGCCAGGAGGCGGTGTCGGCGGGGCCGGCGTTCGCGATGGCGGCCGAGGACCGGCTGTGCGTCCTTCACCGCGACCTGGCGGCGCACCTGGTGCGGGGGGTCGAGCCGGAGCGGATCTTCGCCCAGTACATGGGCCGGGCGGCGGGGATCACCGGCGGCCGGGACGGGAACATCCACTTCGGCGACCGGCAGCTCGGGTGCGTGGGGATGGTGTCGATGCTGCCGGACATGATGCCGGTGGCGGTGGGAATGGCGATGGCCTTCCGCCTGCGGGGGGAGCGGCGGTGCGCGCTGACGTGGTTCGGCGACGGGTCGACGTCGCGGGGCGACTGCCACGAGGCGATGAACTGGGCGGGCGTCCAGCGGCTGCCGGTGATCTTCATCCTCGAGAACAACCAGTACGCCTACTCGACGCCGACGGCGCTGCAGTTCGCCGTCGACCCGGTGGAGCGGGCGGCGGGCTACGGGTTTCCGGGGGTGACGGTCGACGGCAACGACGTGGAGGCGATGTTCGCGGCGACGGTGGCGGCGCGGGAGCGGGCGGTGGCCGGCGAGGGGCCGACGCTGATCGCGGCGCAGACGATGCGGATGCACGGCCATGCGGCGCACGACGACATGCGCTACGTGCCGGCGGAGCTGGTCGAGCACTGGCGGGGCCGCGACCCGATCGAGCTCGAGGCGGCCCGCCTGAGCGCGGTCGGCGTCGACGTGGCGGCGCTCGGGACCGAGGTCGACGGCCGCCTGGACGGGGCGCTGGCCGCGGCGCTGGCCCTGCCGCTGCCGGCCGGGGCGACGGCGACCGACGGCGTCTTCTGCGCGGGGGCGGCCGAGCCGTTGGGCGACGGGCGGGCGCCCTGGAGCGGCTATGCCTGAGATGACCTACTTGGAGGCGATCGGCGACGCGCTGCGCCTCGAGCTGGCGGCCGACGAGCGGGTGTTCCTGATGGGCGAGGACATCGGGACGTTCGGGGGGGCGTTCAAGGTGACCGACGGGCTGGCGGCGGAGTTCGGGTCCGACCGGGTCATGGACACGCCGATGGCGGAGACGGCGATCATCGGGGCGGCGATCGGGGCGGCGGTGGTGGGGATGCGCCCGGTGTGCGAGATGCAGTTCGCCGACTTCGTGGCCTGCGGCTTCGATCAGCTCGTCAACGTGGCCGGGAAGATGCACTACCGCCAGGGCCTGGCCGTGCCGCTGACGCTGCGCCTGCCGTCGGGCGGCGGCTTCTCGGGCGGGCCGTTCCACTCGCAGAACCCGGAGTCGTGGCTGATGCACGCGCCGGGGCTGAAGGTGCTGGCGCCGTCGACGCCGGCCGACGCCAAGGGCCTCCTGATCGCGGCCATCCGCGACGCGAACCCGGTCTGCTTCATGGAGCACAAGAACCTCTACCGGCGGATCAGGGGCGAGGTGCCGGCGGGCAGCTACGAGACGCCGATGACGGCGCGCATCGCCCGGCCGGGCGACCGGCTGGTCGTCGTCGCCTACGGGGCGATGGTGTGGAGCGCCCTGGAGGCGACCGAGGATCTCGAGGGCGTCGAGGTGCTCGACCTGCGGTCGCTGGTCCCGCTCGACGAGGCGGCGATCGTCGATTCGGTGCGCCGGTGCGGGAAGGTCGTCGTGGTCGACGAGGCGAACCGGACGTGCGCGGCCGGGGCGGAGGTGGCGGCCCTGGTGGCCGAGCGGGCGTTCGAGTGGCTCGACGGGCCGGTCGTGCGGGTGGCGACGCCGGACGCGCCGATCGCGTTCTCACCGCCCCTGGAGGAGGCCCTCCTGCCCCAGGTGTCAGACATCCGGGAGGCGTGTTGTGAGCTCCTCGACTACTGAGGTGACGATGCCGCAGATGGGGGTGTCGGTGGCCGAGGGGACGGTGGCGGTCTGGCACAAGCAGGTGGGCGACCGGGTGGCGGCGGACGAGACGATCTGCGAGATCTCGACCGACAAGATCGACACCGACGTGCCGGCGCCGGCGGCGGGACGGGTCGCGGCGGTGCTGGTGGCGGCGGGGGAGACGGTCGCGGTGGGGACGGTCCTGGCCCGGATCGAGGCGGACGCCTTGTTCGAGGCGGATGGTGGGGGCGACACCGACGCCCCGTCGCCGGCGGCCGTGCCCGCCGGCTCTGCCCCTTTATGGGGTGCGCCGGTCGCGGCGGGCGAGGAGGGGCCGGGCGCGGGGCGGGGGGGCTACTCGCCGGTGGTGCGGCGGATCGCGGCCGAGCACGGGATCGACCTGTCGGCGGTCAGGGGCACCGGGCGGGACGGACGGGTTCGCAAGGAGGACGTCCTGGCCGCCGTCGAGTCGGGCGCGGCCGGTGGCGGGCCGCAGCCGGCGGTGGCGGCCGGGAACGCCGAGCGCGACGTGTCGGCCCCGCCCGCCCAGGCGGAGCCGGCCGGGGGGCAGGTGCGGGAGCCGCTGTCGCGGATGCGGCGGGCGATCGGCGAGCACATGACGCGGTCGCTGAGGACGGCGGCCCACTGCACGACGATCATCGAGGTCGACATGGCGCGGGTCGAGGCGGCGCGGGCGGCGGTGGGACTGAGCCCGTTGCCGTACGTGGCCGCGTGCACGGTGGCGTCGCTGGGCGTGTTCGGGCGGCTGAACGCGACGCTCGAGGACGACGTGCTGACGCGGTACGCGGACGTCGACCTGGGGGTGGCGGTGTCGCTGGGCGAGCGGGGGCTGATCGTGCCGGTGATCCGGCGGGCGCAGCACCGGTCGGTGGCGGGGCTGGCCATGGAGATCAGGGAGCTGGCGCGGCGGGCGCGGGCGGACGAGCTGGCGCCGGACGAGGTGCGGGGGGCGACGTTCACGATCACCAACCCGGGCCGGTGGGGGACGATCGGGGCGACGCCGATCATCAACCAGCCGCAGGTGGCGATCCTCGACCTCGAGGCCGTCGTGCGGAGGCCGGTGGTGGTCGGCGGGGATTCGATCGCGATCCGGCCGATGGCCAACCTGTGCCTGTCGTGGGACCACCGAGCACTCGACGGGGTGATGGCGGCGGAGTTCCTGGCCGACGTGCGGGCGCGGATCGAGCGGTGGGACGGGTAGCGCGGGAGCCTGAGGCAAGCGATTGGCGGCGGGGTGGGAGCGGGTAGGGCGGGGTCATGGCCGAGGATCACGAGAAGCTGGCGAACGAGCTCGAGCAGGAGGCGGCGGAGCTCGAGGAGAAGGGGCGAGCGGTCGACCAGCACGTCAAGGAGGCGCGGGCCGACTGGCGCAGCAAGGTGGCGGACTCGGCCGTGGCGGGCGCGGTGCCGGCGAGCGACGCGGAGGAAGCAGCCCTCGGGGCGGGCGGCGACGACTCGGCCGACCCGGAGGACGTGCCGGCCGCCGGACCGTAGGCGGGTCGCCGGCCGGTCGCCGGGGGGGCGGCGGCTCAGTCGGTGGGGGCAGGCTCAGCCGGAGGGAACCGGTCGGCGAGCCGGGCGCCGATGGCGGCGGCGGCGGCGGCGTTGATCGCGAGCATCCGTCCGAGGGCGGCGGGGTCGGCGGCGTGGAAGGCGGTCGTCCAGGCGAGCTCGGCGGCGTGGGAGTCGGCGACCAGGGCAAAGCTGCCGAGATAGTCGGTGATCCCGGGGGCGCCGGTCGCCTGGTAGGAGTAGCCGGCGTCCGACTGGTGGACGAGGGTCTCGGTCAGGGTCGGGCCGTCGGGTTCGACCGTGACCGCACGAGTCGGCCCGTCGACGGCGAAGTCGGCCCAGAAGGGCGCGTCGAACCGGCCGGCGTAGTCGGCGAGATCGGCACCGAGGGCGGGCGCGACCCGCCAGAGGACGGTCGACTCGATGGCGGCCCCGTCGGCGAGGACCTTGGCAGACTCGTCGGGCACGGCGCCAGCCTCGAGAATCGGCCGGGGAAAGTCAAGGGTTGACGGACGGCGCCTATGGCGCATGACCGCCACGATCACCGGTCGTCCGACTTCAGCATGAAGCTGGTGACCGTCGTCGTCGCGAGCGCGAGCGCCAAGGTCATGCTGAGTATCGGCAAACCTCTTCTTCTCCCCTGCCTCGAGGCCCGTCCTCGCCGCCTCGGCGGCCGCGTTGGCGGCCCTCCTACGCCCGTTGGTCGATGTCACCGCCATCCAGACTGGCTGCTACCCGCGGCCGGCCAGACGCCTGACCCGCCGGGCCGGACAGACGCCCCCGCCGGTCCGTCGATGAACCGGTGATGTCTTTCGCCGGACGCCGGGCGCGCCCGAACGGGAGGCGGGGGTACGACATGGACACCGAAATCGACTCTCACGCGCTCGCTGACGGCGCGAGAAAGGCTGGACCACATGGGAACCTACGAGCAACGCGTAAACACCACCGACCACGGAAGAGCCGCCGCCCGCCGCGCGACGACCGAGCCGATGGCGGCCGCCACGCTGAACTTCCTCCTCGGCACCTGGCTGTTCGTCTCTCACTGGGTGCTCAGCTACACCAACTCCGACCCGATCTGGAACGACGTGGTCTTCGGGCTGGCGATCGGGGTCTTCGCCCTGATTCGGCTGTCCGGAAAGCCCGTGACCCGCTTCGTCAGCGTGTTCAACATGGCCATTGGTGCCTGGCTGGTCGTCGCCGGGCTCACGATCGCCTCCTCGACCGCCGCGCTCGTCAACAACATCGCCTGCGGGGCCGTGGTATTCCTGATCGCCGCCTTCGCCTCCCTCTTCCCGTCCGAGCGGGCGCTCTGACCGGACTTGGGCCGCCGCGCGGGCGCCCGCCCGCGCGGCCTGGCTCAACCGCAGCCCGGCCCGCCCCCGCTGGCCCGGCCTCCCAACCCTCCGGCTGAAAGGTTGCGGCACCGCCGACACATGCGGGCGTGGCTCTCGATCTGGATCGCCCCCATGGCCGAGAACAGCCTCTTCGACGCCGAGCGCGCAGCTCTCATGGCGCTCGCTGCGACGGACGCATCTCGACATCGGCGAGCGCGGTGACTCGACAGATCAAGGCCCGAGTTTTCGCACAGCGCCGGGCGGCCCGCAAGAGCCCCAGTCCCACGACGGCCCCCGCAGGTGTTTACCGAACGCCGTTGGCGGGGAGCCGGGGCGCTGCCATGACTCGGCGCGTCCATCTCCTGGACCTGGATCCCGATCTCGCCGAGGGGCTTGACCCCAGGCGTGAGGAGCTGGCGCGCCACCACCTGATCGTCCGCCTGGAGGCGGTCAGCACGGGGCGCTGGATCCCGAAGGCCAACGAGTTCGAGGCCATGGGCGGACTCGGGCTGATCATCGTCGACGGCCTCGCCGTGCGGCAGATCTCCCTCGGACACCGCGCCGGGGCCGAGCTGCTGGGGGCGGGTGACGTCCTGCGGCCCTGGGAGGACGACGGGGAGTACGCCGCCTACCCCTTCTCCGCGTCGTTTCGCGTCGTCGCGCCGCTCTCCCTGGCGGTGCTCGACGAGGCGGTCACCCGCACCTTGATGCACTTCCCCGAGGTCGTCAACCGCCTGATGGGCCGGGTCATGGCCCGCTCGCGCCGAGTCGCTGGCTGCCTGGTCATCGCGCAGCTGACATCGGTGGACACGCGCCTGCAGGTCACGCTGTGGCACCTGGCCGACCGGTTCGGCAAGGTCCGCCCTGACGGTATCGGGCTCTCGCTGCACCTGACCCACGAGATGCTCGGGCTCGTCGTCGGTGCGCGGCGTCCGTCGGTGACCGCCGCGATGGGACGGCTGATCGCGCATGAACTGATCGCGCCACTACCCGGCGGCGGATGGCTGCTCATCGGCGATCCGCCCCAGAGCATCGTCTCCCCGGCAGACCGCGAATCGGTGCGCCGCCTGCCAGCAGGTTGAAAACGTGATCGTGTTCGTCGTCCTCTTCGTGATCCTCAGCGGTGCCCTCCGGGTGTCGATCCGCGCGGCGTGGACCGTCGTCGTCGTATGGGCTTTCTTCGTCGGGGCGTGCGCCGCGACCGGACCCACCCGAGTGCCGGGTCCTTGAACCTCGGCCATTGGGATCTCCAGCCGCTGGCGCTCGCCCCGGTCGCGCTCTACGCCCTGGCGTACCGGATGCGAGCGCGCCAGCTCCTCGAGAAGGGCCGCCCGGTGCCGGCGGCCCGAGCCGCGGCCTTCTACGGAGGACTCATCGTCGTCCTACTCGCGCTGATCTCGCCGCTCGACTACCTAGGTGAGCACCAGCGGTTCTCCGCCCACATGGCCCAGCACCTGCTGCTCGGCGACATCGCCCCCCTGCTCGTCGTGCTCGGTCTGACCGGCCCGGTACTGCGGCCCGTCCTGGCGATCGGCTGGGTCCAGCGGGCACGGGCGCTCGGTCATCCGCTGGTCGCACTGCCGGTCTGGGCCATCGATCTCTACCTGTGGCATCTGCCGGTCCTCTACCAGGCGGCGCTCGCCCACACCGCCGTGCACGCCCTCGAGCATCTCTGCTTCTTCGTCGCCGGCGCGTTGATGTGGGCGGCGGTGATCGAGCCGCTGCCCGGGCCGACCTGGTTCGGCAACGGCCCCAAGGCGGTGTACATCCTGGTGGTCCGGACCCTCGGAGCCATCCTCGCGAACGTCTTCATCTGGTCCGGTCATCCCTTCTATCCCTATTACGTCACACGCGATCGTACGGCCGGACTGTCACCCGTCAGCGACCAGCGAGCCGCCGGGGCGATCATGTTCATCGAGGGGAGCGTCGTCACGCTGCTCGCCTTCGCCTGGCTGTTCATCCGCTTCACCCGCGAGACCGAGATCCGCCAGCGCCTGCTCGAGCGCGATCTCGACGAAACCCAGGCCGCCCGCGCCGCCCGGTATGGCCGGTCCTCACGCGTGCGTGACGTCGGCTGAGCGATCGCCGGTCGCACCGGCGCACGCGGCCGCCGCGCCGGCACCCGGCGGGACGCGCGGCTAGGCGCCCGGACTCGCCGCGGCGGCGGACACGGCCCGCTCCGCCTCGGTCTCGCGCTCGGCCAGCTCCTGCTCGGCATCGATCCGGTCGGCGGCCTGCAGCTGACGGCACCAGCGCCGCACGAGGAAGAACAGCACCGGCGGGACGACCCAGATCGCGATGCGGAAGATCAGCAGCTGCAGCTCATAGCTGAGGTCGAAGAGGACGTATACGCGGTCGGCGCCGCCAAAGATGAAGATCAGCAGTATCCAGACGAAGAACGCCACGCCGAAGGCCGTGCGATTGGGCGCGTCGCGGGGGCGCTCGAGCAGATTGTGGAAGCTGCTGTCTCGGGTCAGCTTGCGCTCCGCCCAGGGGATCAGGGCCAGGACGCTCAGGACCATCAGCGGGAAGAGGGCGCCGCCCCAGAACGGGTTGGGCACGAGGGTGTAGTGACCGATGGTGACATCGAAGCTCGGCATCAGGCGCAGCGCCCCGATCAGCCAGCCGAGGTACCAGTCGGGCTGGGCGCCGTTGGTGCCGAGGGCCGTCTCGTAGGGACCCCACTGCCAGATCGGGTTGATCTGGACCAAGCCGCCGAGCAGGAACAGGACGGCGGCGACGGCGAAGAGTAGGGACAGCGAGCGCGGCGTCTGGCCGGGGAACATCGGCACGCCGACGATCCGCTTCTCGGTGTGGCGGTGATCCCGGCGGAACTGGGTGTGGTGGCGGGCGGCGACGAGGGCCAGGTGGACGGCGATCAGGGTCCCGATCAGTACCGGGAAGAGCAGGACGTGGCCGATGTACATGCGTGACTCGAAGTCGTGGTTGCCTGGGAAGGGCGCGCCCCAGATCGCCAGTCCCAGCGGACCGCCGATCACCGGGATCGAGAGGGCGACCGAGTAGCCGATGGCGAGCCCCATTCCCGAGAGCAGGTCGTCGACGAGCGAGTATCCGAGGTAGCCCTCGAGCAGCGCCGTGAACACCATGGCGAGGCCGACGAACCAAGTCAGGTCGCGCGGCTTGCGGAAGGCGCCGGTGAAGAAGACACGCATCACGTGCAGCACGATCGAGACCAGGAACACGTCGGCCGCCCAGTGGTGGGTCTGACGGATCAGCAGGCCAGCCTTGTACTTGAAGGAGATGTCGACCACCGATCGGTAGGCCTCGCTCATCTGCGCGCCGCGAAGCGGGGCGTAGGCTCCGTGGTAGGTCACCTTGGCCAGGCTGGGGTCGAAGAACAGCGTCAGGTAGATCCCGGTGGCCACGAGGACCATGAACGCGTACAGCGCCACCTCTCCCAGCAGGAACGACCAGTGGTCGGGGAAGACGTAGCGCAGAATCTTGCGCACTCCCCGCGCCGCTCCGACCCGCTCATCGACGAAGCGGACGCTCTCGCTGATCACGTCGCCCTCCCCGACCTGACCCCCCACCACGACGGGCCCACCGGGCCGGAGAAGTTGCCGGCCGCGCGCAGCTGCCCGGCGGCGTCGACGGCCACCGGCAGCTGGGGCAGCGCCCGCCCCGCCGGCCCATAGATGACGGCTCCGCCGGTGGCCGGATCGAAGGTCGAGTAGTGGCAGGGGCACACGAGAGCCGGGCCCGGCTCGACCGCGGCGAAGGTCGGCTTGCGGTAGAGCGCGATTGCGCACCCGGCGTGGGTGCAGATCTTCGAGTAGGCGAGGATGCCCTGCGGGGCCCAAGCCGCCCGGGCCGCCGGCAGGCGCAGCGCGGCCGGGTCGAGGCGCACCACGACGACCGGCGCCGCGATCAGCTCCTGATCGGCGTGCTCGGGGAAGGCGGTATAGAACGTGTCCTGTTCGATGTCCTGCGCGCGGTAGGGGCGCCCAGACTTGTCGACCAGTCGCGTGCCGCGCCGCCACGGCGTCCGATCGAGCGGATCGGTGTCCCACACCGGACCGATCGACAGGAGGGGGGTGACCGCGGCGAGGCCGACCGCCCCGCCGGTGGCCGCGCCGGCGCCGAGGAGCAAGCGCTTGCGAGTGAACCTGCTGCCGCTCTCGCGCACGATCTCCGCGACGTCCGCCTCCGCCTCGGGGTGGCGTTCCGGCGGGTAGTCCTCCTCGAGTTCCTCGGTGACCACCAGCCGCTTGGCGACCACGGCGAACGCCGCAGCGATGCACGCCAAGCATCCGCCCAGGCACAGGCCGAGCAGCTGGTTGGGGATCCCCGTCGGGGAGTACTCGGCGTAGACGACGATGAATCCGACGGCCAGGAGGATGGCCAGGGCGAGGAGTAGGAGCACGAGGTTCTCGGCGCCAGGCTCGGGCTGACCCGCCGGGACGATCCGCTCGGAATGCTGCTCGTCGTGCTCGCGCGAGCGGCGCAGCCGCCGACCGGCGACCAGCGTGACCAGACCGATCAGCCAGCGGCCGGCCTTCATGAGCGCAGCCTCGACCCGAGGACCACGCACACGCCGACCAGGACCACCGCCGCCAGCAGCCAGGTGACGATGCCCTCCGAGACCGGGCCGATGTGGCCGATGCCCCAGCCGCCCCGGTCGTCGGGGTGCCGGGTGCTGCGCACGTAGGCGACGATCGAGTTCAGCTGCGCGTCGCTGATCTGCCTGGTGGAGAAGCTCGGCATCAGGTACGGGCCGACACGGACGGCCTCGGCGATCTCGGTGGCGGTGGCCGCCTGCAGCGGAGGTACCCGGGCCCCGGTCACCAGCCCTCCCTCCGCGTCGGATTGGTGGCACCCGGCGCAGTGGTCGGTGAACAGCGCGAAGCCGTCGGCGAGCGAGGACTGTCGCGGGTTTGGGCTGGGGATCGGGGGGCCGGCGCCGAGCGAGGCGATGTACGACGTCAGCGCGCGGATCTCCTTGTCGGAGAAGAGGACGCGTTCGCGCATCGGCTGATCGTGGGCGTCGGCGAGCGGCATGTAGCCGGTCCGCAGGTAGAAATCGCCCGCCAGCGCCCCCACCCCGCGAAGCGAGGGCCCGGAACCGAGGACGCCGCCGGCCCCCGGGCGCGACGCCTGGATGCCCGCGCCGCTGATCCCGTGGCAGCTCGCGCAGTTCCCGGCGTAGAGCTGGGCGCCGAGCGCCACGGTCGGGGCGGGCGGCTCCTGCGTGGGACGCACGATCCCGGATGGCGGCTGCGCCCCGGCGGGCCCGGCCGCCGCCGCCACCCAGAGCGCCAGCACCGCGAGGATGACGCGCTTGCGGCTCATGACTGGTGGCAGAGGGGGAGCAGCAACGTCCCGATGCCGCTCATCAGGATGATGGCGGCGACCAGCGGGTTGACCGTCAGTCCGATCGTGGCCAGGAAGTGGACGCGGCCGTCGGGTGGCTTGCTGCCCTTCTCGCGGGTGGCCCGAAATGTCGCGAGGGCCGCTGCCTCGGAGAGCAGCACCACGAGGACCCCCGCCACCGTGAGGACGATCGCCCACGGGTGTAGAGCGACTTGGTGGCGAGCGTCGGGCGAGTTGCACCGCGCAAAGCCGAGACCGATGTTCGCGACGTGCTGGCCCGCCCAGGCGAAGGCGCCGCCGAGAACGCCGAACCAGACGAGGATGTTCGAGCGTGCGGCTCTCACAGCGACGGCGAGAGCTGGGTCAGGACGACGAGCACGGCGATCACGTTGACCACGTGCCAGTAGAGGGCGAGCGTGCGCACGCCGATCAGCCGGTAGTTGTTCAGGCCGTGCCTGGCCACCCACCAGAGCACGACCACGTCGAGGAGGATCCCGAAGCCGACGTGGGCGTGGTGGGCGCTGAGCATCGTGAAGTAGATCGACCCGTAGGCACTGACCTTGGGGCTGAACTGGCTCAGGTCGTGGGCGAAGAGCAGGATCTGGCCCGCGAGGTAGCCGGCCTGAAGGACCAGCGCGGCGGCGACCAGCCACGCCACACGTCGGGCCGCACCGGTCCTGGCCGCACGCGCGGCGAGGAACATCGGGCCGCTGGTCGCGATCAGGACGGCGGTGGCGATCAGTGGCGCGACCGTCGACGGGGGCTTGATTCCCGGCGGGGGCCAGACCGGGGCGTCGAAGTTCAGGTAGAAGTAGGTGGCCAGGAGCGTGCCGAACAGCGTCGTCTCGGCGCACAGGAAGAGCGCCATGCCCCACCAGCCGTTCGGCTGCGCAGCCCGCCGCTGGGCCACCCGGGCCGCACTCGCGTCGTCTTGCGCGGCCATGCTGCGGCTGACCTCGCTCACGCCGCCGCCTCCGGCGCGTGCCAGCGAAGCAGCGCGAGCCCCACCGCCACGAGGAAGCCGGCGGCGATCGTGAAGTGGGCGAGCAGGAGCATGGCGAACATGCCGGTGAGCAGGAGCGCGACGACCGGCGGCCAGGGCGAGTGCGGCGGCATCGAGAGGATCTCGTCCCATTCGGCATCCTGCACCGTGGTCGCCGGTGTCTCGTGGCCGCGCTCGAGCACGCCCTCGCCCCGGTCGAGCCGCCCGGAGTCGGCGTCGCGATCCTTCTTGTCCCACATCGCGTAGGGACTCGAGACGGTTGGAATGACCGCGTAGTTGTAGGGCGGCGGCGGCGAGGTGGTCGCCCATTCGAGGGTGTCGCCGCCCCAGGGATCGCTGCCGACCCTCGCGCCCTTGAACAGGCTGTAGACCAGGTTGGCCACGATGAGCAGCAGCCCGAGGGTGAGCACGTAGGATCCGCCGGTCTCCAGGGCGTTCAGGAAGGTCCACCCGAAATGGGCCGGGTAGGTGTACACACGCCGGGGCATGCCCTGGATTCCGAGGATATGCATCGGAAAGAAGGTGACGACCGTGCCGGCAAAGGTCATCCAGAAGCTGACCTTGCCCGCCCCCTCGTGGTACATGCGTCCGGTGACCTTCGGGAACCAGTAGAACATGCCGCCGAGGATGGGGAACACGGCTGCCCCGAAGATCACGAAGTGGAAGTGGGCTACGACGTAGTAGCTGTCCTCGACCTGCTGGTCGAACGGGATCGCCGCCAGCGTGATGCCTGACAGGCCGCCGATGATGAACATCACGATGAAGCCGATGATCCACAGCAGCGGAGTCTTGAAGTCGGGCGTGCCGGTGAGGATCGTGGTGATCCACGCGAACAGCTGGATCGCGCTGGGGATGACGATGATCAGACTCGCCGCGGCGAAGTACACCGTCGTTATGGTCGCGAAGCCGACCGCGAACATGTGATGGACCCAGACCCCGAAGCCGAGGAAGGCGACCAGGATCTCCGAGAGCGCGACGAGTGGGAAGAACACCATCCGGCGGTGAACGAACGTCGGGATGATCGAGGTCGCGATGCCGAAGGCCGGCAGGATGATGATGTAGACCTCGGGGTGGCCGAAGATCCAGAACAGGTTCTGCCACAAGAGCGGGTCGCCGCCATGGGCGGCGTCGTAGAAGTGGAAGCCGAGCATCCGGTCGAGCTCGAGGAACAGCGTGGCGATGCTCAGCGACGGGAGGGCGAAGAGCAGGGCGAAGGAGACGGCGAGGAACGCGTAGCAGAAGAGCGGCATCCGGTTGAGCGACATCCCGGGGGCGCGCATCTTGAAGATCGTCACGATGAAGTTGATCGCCGCCGCCGTGCTGGAGATCCCGTTGAAGATCAGGCCGAACCCGTAGAAGTCGATGTTGTTTCCCGGGCTGTAGGCCTTCGAGGCGAGGGGGACGTAGTCGAACCAGCCGGCGTTCGGGGCGTGGCCGGCGGCGAGACCGATGTACATGAAGATGCCCGAGCCGAGGAAGATCCAGAACGAGACGGCGTTCAGGCGCGGGAAGGCCATGTCCCGGGCGCCGATCATCAGCGGCACGAGGTAGTTCCCGAACGCCCCGATCGAGATCGGGATCACGAACAGGAAGATCATCGTGATCCCGTGCATCGTGAAGATCTGGTCGTAGGCCTCGGGCGAGAGGACGTGCTGGTTGGGTCCGGCCAGCTGGGTGCGGATCAGCAGCGCCTCGACGCCGCCGGCGCCGAAGAAGGCCAGGGCGGTGAAGAAGTACATGAGCCCGATCCGCTTGTGGTCGGTCGTCGTCAACCAGCCGACCAGCCCGGGCCGCTCGGCCCAGATCCGGTCGAGGCGGTCGACGTGGCGCTGCCCGCCGGGGGTGACGACGGTGGCCACGGTTAGTGCAACCCGTCGAGGTAGCTGACGATGGCCGCTACCGCGGACCGCGAGAGCCCGAGGTTGGGCATCCGGCTCCCGGGCTTGATCCCCTGGGGATCGCTGATCCAAGCTGCGAGGTGGGAGGGATCGTTGGGGATCTCGGCCGCGGCGAGCGTCGACCGCGTGGCGAGGTGGGTCAGGTCGGGCCCGACGAACGCCTGGGCCGCGGTCCCGCGGATCTGGTGGCAGCTCGCGCACTGGCTGCTCATGAACAGCTGCGCGCCCGTCCGCGCGGCCGCGTTGACCGGGGCGGGGGCCGGGCTTTCCATGACGGCCAGCCAGGCCCGGTAGGCCGCGGCGGGCTGGGCGACGACGGTCAGCGACATGTTGGCGTGCTGGAAGCCGCAGAACTCGGCGCACTCGCCGCGGTAGACACCCGGACGCGAGGCGTAGAGGAGCACGCGGTTCTGGCGCCCGGGAATCATGTCGATCTTGCGGGCCAGCTGTGGCACCCAGAAGCTGTGGATCACATCGGCGGTGGTGGCCACCACGTTCACCCGCGTCGCCGTCGGGATGTGGATCTCGTTGGCGGTGATCGCCGGCGTGCCCAGGTAGCGGACCTCCCACCACCACTGATGCCCGATCACGTCGATCGTCATCGCCGTGGTCCGCGGGTCGGGCGCATCGGTGCGCTGGATCGTGTAGACGTTGGCCCAGCCGAAGAGCGGGACGAGCACCGCGAGGGGGATCGCGATCCCGAACAGGAGCACCAGCTTCTTGGCGATGTCCTCACGCTCGCCGAACACCGGCAGGCCCGGCGAGTTCCGGCGCAGCCAGGCCAGGCCCAGGAGCACGACCGCGCCGAGGAAGACCACCGTAGCCGCGCCGAGCATCCACCACCAGAGCACCGAGATCTGATGGGTCTGCGGGCTGCGCGGCGAGACGGTCGATTGGCGCCCGCAGCCGGCCATCGCCGCCGCGATCGACATCGTGGCAAATGGGGTCGCGCGCCGGGTGCGCCGGCCGGGACGCTGGGCTGTCACCGCAGCGCGACCCCCGTCGGGCGCCGCGGTGAACGCGAGATCGCCGCCGGACCGCCGCGGACACCCGGCGTTCCCCGTGCGCAGCGGCTGGGCCGAGCCGCCGGCTGGGACGAGAGGTAGGCTCGACCTCCTGGTGCGCACGTCTCCCCTCGTCTCGGAAAGCCCTTTGGCCGGCACCTTCTACCCAATCAGGGGAGGAGAATCAAGGATTTCGCCGCCGCGTGTCCGCGACCGGACCAGGTCGAGAGCCTGCTACGTCTACCTGCCTAAACTTCTCCGGTGCCCGATGGCCGTGGCTGCCGATGATCTCGCCGGCCCAGCGGGAATTTTCCCGCCGCGCGGGGGCGCGGTGCCGCACGGCCTGATCGCCGGCCTCGCGCTCGCGCTGGGCGTCCTCGCCGGCGGGTTTCCCGGCGTCCCGGGTGGGCGGCGGCCCGGCGGCGCGCGCGAGGTCGCACCGGCCGACGGCTACCGCGGCTCGCCGCTGGCGCCGAGCCGACCGGCACCGGCGACCGTGCTCGCCGCTGACAACCGGCGCACGGTGGGCGACTTCCTGGGCAACCACGCGCTGGTCGGCCACATGGAGTACCTGCTGGGCTCGCGCGCCGAACTCGGCCGGGTCCGGGTGGCGTCGAACGTCGGCTCCCAGCGCGACGCCGACCAGTCCGAGCTCGTCGCCCACTCCGCCCTGGTCTCCGGCATCAGCGCCCACGGCCCGCTCCCTACCCCCTACCGGGCCGAGTTCAACCCGGCAGACATCGTCCACGACCTGCCCCTCCTGGCCAGCCGATGAGGAGAGAGTGGACCGCCGCCGGCCTCGCCGCCGCGGCGGCGGCCGCGCTGGCGATCGGGCTCCAGAATCGAACGGACACGCCCCGGCCCGCGCCGCCGCTGCCCCGCCAGACGCTGCAGCGCCCCGCGGTCACCCTCGCCGGCCTGCGCGGGCGTCCAGTGCTGGTCAACTTCTGGGCGAGCTGGTGCTACCCGTGCCGGAGGGAGGCGCCCGCGCTCGCTGCCTTCGCGCGAAGCCCGGCCGGCCACGGTCACCTGATCGGCGTCGATACCGGCGACGACACCCGCGCCGCCGAGCGCTTCATCGCCCGCTACGGCTGGGGCTTTCCGGTTCTGCGCGACGCGGACAGCACGACGGCCGTCGGCTACGGCGCGGTCGGGCTGCCGACCACCGTCGCCGTGGATGGGCGTGGGCGGATCGCCGCGCGGCTGCTCGGCGCCCAGACGCAGGCCAGCCTGACCCGGGCGCTCCGGACCGCCGCCGCAGGCACATGAAGAAGCGCTCGCCGGCGTGGCCGTGCTCCGTCAGGCGACCCAGGGCCGTGCCAGCGCCCGGGCCGCAAGACGAGCTCGGCCGCCGAGGGTCGGCCCCAGGTCCCGGGGCGTAGGGCTCGATCGGGGGCGCGGCCCGAGCAGGGGCGACGATGCGCTGGCGGGTGGAGCGGTGGCAACGCCAACCATCGCGGCGCGGAGAAGCCCCTCGTAGGGGCCGGATCCTCGCCGGCCTTCTGGGCGAATCCATGTCACAGCGAGACGCCGGAGTGCCGGAGCACGGCCTCGGCGGCGACCCGGGTAAGCCGCTCGCGCTGTCGGTAGTTCAGGCCGCAGCTCGACCCCGCGGGCGCGCCCAGCGGCGGCTTGTAGGTTCCGCTCCTGCGCGAGCTCGTCGATGTCCCCCCTCGCGAGGCGGCCCTTTGCTGCGCGCGACGTGCGTGCGGGCTGACTGAAGCGCGAGCTGGCGGCTCCGGCGCAGCGATGCCATCGTCGTGCCGTTGGCGGCTAGGATGCGACGGACGCGTTGATGCGGGAGCGGACTGCTGGAGGGCAATCCAAGACCCTCGGCAGGCACTAAAACGGTATCCGCTTCGTGGATCGGCGTAGACGCCGAGACAGAAAATGATGATATGCAGGCAGATTCGCCGACGTAGCTCAGCTGGTAGAGCACTTCACTCGTAATGAAGGGGTCCGGGGTTCGAGTCCCCGCGTCGGCTTGAAGAAGAGCCCGGAAATCGGCTGGTTTGCTAGGGGGTCGCCGGCCGGGTGATCGCATGAGTTGGCCCTGGTGGATGCGTAGGGTCGCGGCCGCTCGGGCTTCCGTCCGCGTAGCGCCAAACTGAAATTCACAGGGTCTCGTGAATGCCCGTAACTCCCCGTACGGACCCGCGTGTCCACGAACCCGTAACAAGCCGGGAGTCGCTAGGCCCGTTCCCTGGCAGGCCGCAAACCTATCGTCGCACCGCCCCTACCGAGTCCTCGGGCAACTCCAGCTTGAGAGCCGGCGTCCCGGCCATCGTCGGTCTGCGTCCGCCGGGTGAGGGAATCCAACCGGCCGGAAGCCGAGCGACATCCCGCCCGCCCAAGCCGCCGCTCAGTGATCACCAGACCGCGATTGGTGCCCGACACCGATCGCGGCCCCGGTGCCGCCGTTCGTCGGCTTGGAGTCGTGATCATCCGCGAGCCGCCCGCACCCCGCAAACCGCGAAGGACGCGGCAATGAGGGCGCTGGCCGCGGCCGGGCGTCGGTAGGCGGGGCGCCCGACCGCCACGGCGACCATCGTGGCCGCGTGCGTGGTGTCCACCGCCGCCCCGCTCAAGATCGATGCTCGTGAGCGATGTCGGGAGGCGACCTGCGCCTGGAGGAGCTCCCGGCCGCCGAGCGCCTGCGTCACCCGACGCACGCGTGGATCGATGCGTTCGTGACCCACGCGCCGGAGGGCGGCGTCGGGCGCGAGCAGCAGTGCAGCACCCCAGGCCGCCCGGACCGCCGGGAGCTTTGACCTCACCGGATGTCCAGGTCGTGGTCTTGCCCGACCGCGCATTCGAGCATCAGCGCGTGCACGAACGCCTGAGGAAGGTTGCCCCGCAGCTGGCGCTGGGTGACGTCGAACTCTTCGGAGTAGAGGCCGGGAGGTCCGCTCGCGGCACGGTTTCGCTCAAACCAGCGGGCGGCGCTGACGCGATCGCCCTGTTGGGCATAGGCGAGCGCCAGCATGAAGCCGCAGAGCAGAAACGCGCCTTCGGACATTCCCAGCGGACGCTCGTCGGGGCGGTAGCGGTAGCAGTACCCGTCCTCCGTGAGCTCGGTCGCAACGGCGTGCAGCGTGGCGATGGAGCGGGGATCGGAGGCCGGCACGGCGCCGCGAATGGCGGGTAAGAGCAGCGCGGCATCGACCCGCGGGTCGCCCGGGGACCGCTGCCAGCGTCCGGAGCTATGGACGGCGTGCGCGGCGGTGTCCGCGACGAGCGTGTCGGCGAGCGAGGCCCAACGCGCGGCAGACTCGACGCCGGGGCCACACCTGGCGATCTGGCGCAGGCCGGCGGCGCAGATCAGACGGCTGTGGGTCCAGGCGTCGGGATCGATTTCCCAGATCCCGGCGTCGGTGTCGGGCTCACGCCAGCGCCGCTCGATCGCATCGATCGCGGCCTCGGCGGCGCGCCAGCCGTCCGCGTCGAGGTGGTCGTGGCGGGCGGCGGCGGCGAACAGCAGCAGCGCCTCGCCAAAGGCGTCGAGCTGGAACTGCTGATTGACCCAGTTGCCGACGATGTCCGACCCGCCGGGGTACCCCGGCAGGTCGAGCTGGCGCTGGTCCGGGACGGCTCCGCCGCTGGTTGTGTAGGCGGGTTTGAGGTGGCGGCCGTCGGCGAGCAGCCGCTCGGCGACGAAGTGCACGGCGTCGTCCATGAGTGGGTAGGGGCCTGCCTTGGCGACCGCCTGGCCGGTGTAGCACTGATCGCGGATCCAGACGTAGCGGTAGTCGTAGTTGCGCCCCCGGCGCGCCCGCTCGGGTAACGAGGTGGTCGCCGCTGCCACCATGCCTCCGCCCTCGCTGGTCAACCCCGACAGCACCGCGTAGGCGTGACGGCTGTCGCGCGCGGCGACCGTCCGCTCAAGCCCAGGCACCCGGTCCTGCCATGCGGCTTGCACGCCCTGCCACGTCCGTTGCGGATCCGGCGGCTCGGCGTCGGCGTCGCCGCTGGCGAGAACCAGGACGAAATCGTGCTGGGCGCCTTCGGGAAGCTCCAGCGTGAGCCTCAGGGCCCGGCCGCCGTGGCCATCGGGCTGGGGGGTCGCTCCCCGGCCTCCGGTCCAGCCCACCCGGGCGCCGTCGAACTCCGCGATCCAGCTGCCGTCGTCGCGCTCGGAGAGTTTGCGCAGCCCGTGCTGGCCGAAGTCCCCCCGCGGGTTGAGCACGACGTCGACGCGGGCGGTCCCCTTCCGGGCGATCACCTGGCGCAAGATCACGGCCCGGTCAGGACGAGTGGGCAGGGCGAGCGCTTCGCGGCACTCGATCGTCGCATCCTCGGTGACCCAACGGCTGCGCCAGATCAGACTCCCCGGCTCGTAGTAGCCGCCCCAGACGCACCGGTCCTGCGGAGTCACGGCGTAGGCGCCCGAGCCGCCGATCAGGGACGAGAAGACCGCGCTCGAGTCCCAGCGCGGGAAGCACATCCAGGCAAAGTCGCCGCGCGGACCAATGAGGATCCCGCGCTCGCCGTCGGCCAGCAGCGCGTACTCGCGCAGGACATGCGGCCGTTCGGCCTGGACGATCGCTTGCCGCTTCGCGGGCGCGCTCATCGCCCGCGCCTCGCCGTGGCTGCCGCGACGGTGGCCGCGATTCCCGTCAGCACCCCGGCGACGATCGGTCGGTGGGTGGCCGCCCATAGTTGCGGGCTGCGGGTCTTGGCCCGATCGTCGAAGATCCCATGCGTCGCCGCCAGGTCCTGGACCGGCTCATAGAGGTTGTCGGGGCGGTCCCGGCTGACGGGCCGGTCCTGCATCTGTTGTCCCTGGAAGCCGGTCTTGGCGAGATACCAGTCGGCAAAGCTCGGCGCGAGCTTGTTGCCGAGGATCGCCTGAACGGCGCTGTAGCCGACCCACAGCTCACGGCGCCGATGATGGGCGGCCCAGTAGACCGCTTCGGCCGGAATCTCCGGCTGATAGATCGGCGGTACCGGCATCGGGTGTAAGGGCAGCTTCGAGCGACACCAGTTGAACTGGGTGGTGTTGACTCCGGGAAGTTGGACCATCGTGATGTGAACCCTGCTCTTGGCGTGCAGCAGCTCGGTGCGGATCGAATCGGTGAAGCCGCGAATGGCGAACTTCGACCCGCAGTAGGCGGCCTGGAGCGGGATCGCCCGGTAGGCCAGCGCCGAGCCGACCTGGACGATCGTTCCCCGATCGCGCGCGACCATCCGCCTGAGCGCCGACATCGTCCCGTACACGGTGCCCAGATAGGTGACTTCGGTCGCGCGTCTGAACTCCTCCGGAGAAGTATCGATGACCTGTGCGAACACGGTAGCCATCGCATCGTTGACCCAGACGTCGATCGGGCCGAGTTCCGCCTCGACCCGTTCGGCGGCCGCCTCGACCGCTTCGTGGTCGGCGACGTCGGTCGGGATCGCGATCGCCCGACCGCCCAAGCGCTTGACCTCGGCCACCGCGTCCTCCAGGCCGCGCTCCCCCCGGGCGAGCAGGCCGATGTGCGCTCCGCGCTTGGCGAAGGCATGCGCGATCGCTCGCCCGACGCCTCCGGAGGAGCCGGTGACGACGACGACTTCGGGACCTCGTTGCTTGCTCATCCGTTGTCTCCTTGATGGGTTGCGCCCGCTTCGCCAGGCCCTGAGGCGTGCTGGCGAGGCGGAGCGTCGAGAACCGCCTCGACCAGGTGGTAGTGCTCACGACCGCGCGGGCCCGCGAGCCGGCGTTGGCGCGCCAGCGGGCCGCGGACCGAGCCGAGCAGACGCCGGGAAGCTGAGCCGCGGTCAGATCTCATTGCGGAGCGCGGCTCGCTACTCGGGAGCGATGCCCCAGGCGCTGGTGAACGATGCGTCCGGGGCGAGGATCTGCAGCCCTTCGCCGGACTGCAGCCCGTTGGGCGCACAGGTCATCGGCTCGATTCCCAGGCCGCGCCGTCGGCGGGCGGGCTCGGGCAGCGAGTCGCCGGTGAACAGCATCAGGTACGGGTAGCCCTCGTCGAGCCACAGCGTGGTCCGTCTTCGTCCGTCCGCAGTGGCCAGGCGCACCCGAGCCCGGCCATCTTCGTCGCGGCGCAGCTCGCAGTAGCCGGTGTCGAGCTGAGTGCCGCCGAGCTCACGCGCGGCCAGAAAGTCAAACTTGGTCTCCGACACCGGCTCTGAGCCGGTAGGGATCCCGCGCTCGTCGCTGAGCATGTAGCGCTGCCCCGGGGCCTCCAGGTACAGCGGATCGATGGTTTCCGTACCGAGCGTGAGGTAAGGGTGCGCGCCGGCACCGTACGGGCAGGCCCCCGACCCGAGGTTGGACGCGGTGGTTTGAACGGTCAGCCCGTCGCTGGAAAGCGAATACTCGATCTCCAGACCCAGCGCGAACGGCCAGCCGGACTGGGGGTGGAGCAGGTGCGTCATGGTGACGCGACTCTCCGTCCGCGCGACGGCCCTCCAGTTGGCCCAGCGCACCAGGCCATGGATCGCGTTGTGCTTCGCCGGCTCGCTCAGCGGGAGCTGATGCTGCTCGCCGCCAAAGTCGTAGCGCCCGTCGCGCAGCCGGTTCGGCCACGGGATCAACGGCTGTCCTCGGGCCGAGGTGCAGCGCTCCTGTGCACTGTAACCGTCAAGCAGCTCGTGGCCGGCGGCGACGTAGGAGCGCAGCGCGCCGCCCACCTCGACCACGACGGCTCGCTGGTCGCCAAAGCGCAGCATGAACTGGCTGCCGGAGGGAGCCACCCTCGCGGTCATCGGCCGGGCAGGAACTCTTCGAGCTTCTGCTTGACGGATTGGACGATCATGCGCCCGCCGTCGGGATCGCCGCGCAGCAGCGAGTACATGAACGATTGCGCCTGTTCGATCGTGATGTGCGGCGGCAGCGGTGGAACCTCGGGGTCGGTGATGGCCTCGATCACCACCGGCCTGTCGGCGGCCAGCGCGCCGGACCAGGCACCGGCGACCTGGTCGGGACGGTCGACGCGGATCCCCTTCAGGCCGATGAGCTCCGCCCACTGGGCGTAAGGAACGTCGGGGATGTCCTGGGTGGTGGGCACGCGCGGCTCGCCCGCCATCGCGCGCAGCTCCCAGGTGACCTGGTTGAGGTCGCGGTTGTTGAGGACCAGCACGTAGAAGCGCGGGTCGTCCCATTCGCGCCAGTACTTGGCCACCGTGATCAGCTCGGCCAAGCCGTTCATCTGCATGGCCCCGTCGCCCACCAGGGCGAACACCGGCCGGTCCGGGTGGGCGAACTTGGCCCCGATGGCGTACGGCACCCCGGGCCCCATCGTCGCCAGCGTCCCGGACAGCGAGCCCATCATCCCCGCCCGCAGCTTGACGTCCCGGGCGTACCAGTTGGCCGACGAGCCCGAGTCCGCGGTGATGATCGCCCGGTCGGGCAGCTGCTTTGACAGCTCGTGAAACAGCAGCTGCGGGTTGATCGGCTGAGCGCTCTCGTGCGCGCGGGCGTCCATCAGGTTCCACCACTCGCCGACCTCGTGCTCGATCTTCTCGCGCCAGGAGCGGTCCTGCTTGCGCTCGAGGAGGGGAATCAGCTCGCGCAGCGTCTCGGCGCTGTCGCCGATCAGGTTGAGCTCCATCGGGTAGCGAATTCCGAGCATCTTGCCGTCGATGTCGATCTGCACGCCGCGCGCCTGGCCCTCCTCGGGCAGGAACTCCGAGTACGGGAAGCTCGAGCCGACCATGAGCAACGTGTCGCAGCCCATCATCATGTCCCAGCTCGGCTTGGTCCCCAGCAGCCCGATCGAGCCGGTCACCCACGGCTCGTCATCGGGCACCACCGCCTTGCCCAGCAGCGCCTTCGCCACGCCACAGCCGAGCAGCTCGGCGACCTGTGTCACCTCCGCGGAGGCGTGCAGGGCGCCCTGGCCGACCAGCATTGCCACCTTCTCGCCCGCGTTGAGGATGTCCGCTGCCGCCCGCAGGTCGGCCGGCCGCGGCACGCTGCGCCCACGCAGGAAGCCGGGACCGGAGTGAACCGTGCCGTGGGTGCGGGGCGGCTCGGGCACGGCGTCGGCCTTCTGGACGTCGTTGGGGACGATGATGCAGGTGACCGTACGCTCGTCCAGGGCGATCCGCACCGCCCGGTCGATCAGGTGTCGCGCCTGGGTGGCGTCCATGCATACCTCGACGTACTCGTGGGCGACGTCCTTGAACAGGCTCTGGAGGTCGACCTCCTGCTGGAAGTTGCCGCCCAGCCCGGCGCGCGCCTGCTGACCGACGATCGCCACCACCGGCTGATGGTCGAGCTTGGCGTCATAGAGCCCGTTGAGCAGGTGGATCGCCCCGGGGCCTGAGGTGGCCATGCAGACGCCGACCTCGTCGGTGAACTTCGCGTGGGCGCAGGCCATGAACGCCGCCATCTCCTCGTGGCGGGCCTGGATGAAGCGCGGCCGATCGGTTCCGGCTTCGCCGCGCATCGCCCCGAGGAATCCGATGATCCCGTCGCCGGCGTAGCCGAAGATTCGCGTGACTCCCCAGTCCTGCCGCAGGCGGCGCAGCATGTATTCGCTTACGTTCTCACTCATGGTGTCCTCCGGAATTCGGGTTGAAGGTCCTGCTCGAGGGCGGGCGCGGTGACCGGGGGCGTGGCGCCGCTCATCGCGCCGCGCCGCTGGCCAGACGCTCAGCCAAACGGGAGGCAAGGGCCATGATCGTCAGCGCCGGGTTGGCTGATCCCTGCGTCGGGCAGACGCTGCCGTCGGAGACGTAGAGATTCGGCACCGCCCACACCCGATGGTCTGAGTCGATGACGCTGTTCTCCGGGGCGGTACCCATCCGCGCGCCGCCGACCAGGTGCGCGTAACGATGGATTGTCAAGATGTCCTGGGCGCCCGAGGCCTTGAGGATGTCGGTGATGACCTTGGTTGAGTACTCCATGTTGGCTTTGTCGTTTTCCGAGTGCGTGTAGTCGAATCGCGCCACGGGCATCCCGTACGGGTCGGTGTCGTCGGCGAGGGTGACGCGGTTCTCGGCGTAGGGCAGGAGCTCGTTGAGAACCCCGATCGTCGACCAATGGTTGTAGTCGCGCATGTATTCGCGCATCGCGCGGCCCCAGTGGCCGTCGGCCAGCACGTGCTCGGCCCAGCCGATCGGCAGGGGCGAGACGGTCTGGATCGAGAAGCCGCGCGCGAAGCCCCGCTTGGGGTCGGTCTCATAGAACTGCTCTGAGGAGACCTCGGGCGGCGGGCCCTTGTACATCCGCAGCTCCTCGGGATAGCGTCCAGCGGTCTGGGCGGCACCCTGGACCATCACGTAGCGTCCGACCTGATCCTCGCCGTTGCCGAGACCGGTGGGAAACCGCTTGGAGGTCGAGTTCAAGAGCAGCCGGGGGGTCTCGATCGAGTAGCAGGCCAGGGCCACCATTCGCGCCCGTTGGCGGCGCTCCACGCCGTCTGATTCGCGGACGTAGGTGACGCCGGTCGCGCGCCCGGTGGACTCGTCGATTTCGACGCGCACGGCCATGCTGTCGGCGCGAACCTCGACGCCGTGGGCGATCGCATCGGGCAGGTGGGTGACGTAGGGGCTGGCCTTGGCGTTGACCTTGCAGCCCTGCAGACAGTAACCCCGATAGATGCAGTGCGGACGATTGCCGAACGTTCCGTTGACGATCCCCACCGGACCGACGCGCATCTCGATGCCCAATTCGATCGCCCCCCGCCACAGGGTGGATGCGGCACCGCTGATCGGATGGGGAGAGAACGGATAGCGGTGCGGGTCCCCCCAGGGCCAGTCCTGGCCGGCCACCGGCAGCTCGCGCTCGACCTCCTCGTAGTGGGGCTTCAGCTCCCAGTAGGAGATCGGCCAGTCCGCGCCGACACCGTCGCGGGCGTGGGTTTCGAAGTCGGACGGGTGAAAGCGCGGGCAGTAGCCCGCGTAGTGCACCATCGAGCCGCCCACGCCGCGGCCGGAGTTGTTCTTGCCCATCTCGATCGGATCCTCACCTCCGATCACCCGCTCCTGCGTCCAGTAGAGGGAATGGGAACCCGCCTCGTCGGAGACCCAGTCCTCGTCGGGATGCCAGAACGGACCCGCTTCGACAATCACGATTCGCCACCCGCGGCGAGCCAGGCGCTGCGCGAGCACCGAGCCGCCGGCGCCGGCCCCGACGATCACCAGGTCAACCTCGTCGGAGTCCCGATAGCGGGCCATCGTGTCCTGGCCGGGCAGGTCACGGCGGTGGACGTCGAGCAAGAAGCGCGAGTCGTTCGCCTTGGGCCCAATCGAGCCCTTGAGCAGTCCGCGGATCATGGCGACAGCTCCGCCGCGACGCGCACGGGATCCTCGGCGGTCGCGCCCGGACGCTCGTGCGGCTCGAGCGTGCTCGTCGGTCCCAGTCGCATGTAGCCCTGCGGATAGGCCGGACCTCCGTAGCCGATCTCGTTCCACGCCCACGGGTGGGCATAGAAGGCGGCCAGGATCGCGCGCATGCACACCGACCATGCCCGGCTGACGTCGAGCTCGTCCCACGCCCCTCCGCTCAGCGAGCCTTGCGAAAGCGCAGTGACGATGTCCTCACGCGCCGAGGCGTCACAGGCGGCGAAGCTCTCAGCCTCATGGCGGGTCCGGGCCGTCTCGTCGAGTCCGCGCAGGACCAGCCGCCAGGTCTCGGGATCGCGCGGCATGTTGGCGTAGCGAAAGCCGTCGAGGCGACCGGCCGCGAGCTTGTCGTCGACCATCTCGGCCACCGGGACGCGTGGATGAGTGTCCTGGGCTGTGGTCACGTCGCAGAACGCCCGCAGGGTCGGCTCCTCCTCGGTGCTGAAGAAGCGCAGCTGAGTCGGCGTTCGCAGCCGCGCCTCGACCACCCGCCGAGTCGCGTCGTCCCAGTTCTCGGAGTTGGCGAGCACGTCGTAGTCGGGGTAGCGGCCGATCATCTGCGGGGTGATGCCGCGGCGCTGGCGTGGCAGCCAGCTCGGATGGCGCGGCTTGCCGCCTGCGCGGAGCTTGGGCAGATGGTCGGGCCTGGTGAGGTCACGGTCGGCCATCTCCGTCAGTCCTCCCGGCGCAGCAGCGCGGCCAGGATGCCGAGCATGCCGACGATCGTCATCAGCCCCGGGGCCATGATTGGCGGCCCCATGGGCAGGTTGTAGCTGGCCTGGCTGAAGCCGCCGGGCCTGCGGGCCACTCCGCGGGCGTGGTAGTACTCGCCGAGCAGCCCGTTGGCGGTGTAGATCAGCGCGGTGATCGGCAGGTAGGTCTTGGCCCACTTGCGGCTGAACACGCCTCCGATCCCGGCCACCATCACCGGCGGGGTGACGATGATCGGGCTCCACATCATCTTGTGGCCGAAGCTCGCCCGGTAATGCTCGAGGTAGATCTCCGCCGTGGTCACCGCGGCGGCGAACGCGGTCACCCCGCACAGCGAGCGCTCGAAGCGTCCGTGCTCGATGTTGGCCACGGCTCGGTCGATGAAGTGCTCGCTTCGCCGCGGCCTGCTGGTGCTCTCGCCCGAGGTGCCCATTCGTCCCTTTCGTAAGTCAGATGGCATAGCGTTCGGCGTCGGCGCGCTTGAGCTCGAGTCCGTTGCCCGGGCGGCTGAAATCGGGATGGAGCGCTCCGTCTTCGGGCGCCAGCACGCCGTCGAAGAGCATCCGCTCCAGCCGCGCATGGTCGTGGAAGTACTCCAGGTGACGGAAGGGCACCACCGCGCAGCACGGATGCGCGTGGATCGACGGTCCGCAGTGCGCCGAGAGCTCGAGCGAGCGGGCCTGGCAGAGCGCCGCGACGCGCAGGAAGCCGGTGATCCCCTCGCAGCGCGTGACGTCCGCTTGCAGGCACGTCACGGCGCCGGCGGCGAGCATCTTCTCGAAGTAGTCGAGCTTGTAGCCGTACTCGCCGGCGGCGATGTCCAACCCGGCGGGAGCCCGATCCCGGAGCATGCGCAGACCTTCCAAGTCGTCGGACGAAACCGGCTCTTCGAACCAGGTGACGCCGAGGTCCTCCGCGTATCGGTGGGCGAACCACAGCGCCTGCATGCGGCTCAGAGCGCCGTTGGCGTCCACGTACAGCTCCGTCGCAGGCCCGACGGCTTCGCGCGCGACCCGAACCCGGTGGAGGTCGCGGCTGGGATCGCGACCCACCTTCATCTTCACGCGCGGAATGCCCTGCTCGGCCCATTCGCCGAGCTGTGCGGCCAGCCGGTCGTCCGGGTAGGAGGTAAAGCCGCCCGAGCCGTACACCGGAACCTCAACACGGGCGGCATCCAGCAATGTCGCCAGCGACACGTCGAGCAGTCGGGCCTTGAGATCCCATAACGCGGTGTCGACGGCGGCGATCGCCATCGAGGCGACGCCCGGCCGGCCCAGGTTGCGGCACGCAGCGACCATCGCCCGCCAGGCCGCGCTCACGCGCATGGCGTCACCTCCCTGCACCACCTCGCGCAGGGTCGAGCCGATCACCGTGGCGCTGGCCACGTCGCCGTAGGTGTAACCCACGCCGGTCGCCCCGCCCGCGTGCGCCTCGACCACCACGATCGTCGTCGCATCCCATGTCGCGGTCCCGTCCGACTCCGGAAAGTCGGTCGGGATTCGGTACGCCGACACGTCCAAGCGGTCGACGCTCGCCCCGGGCGCGGTCATCGTCGCGTCGCCCATACCGAACGGCGGCTGTCTGGCTTTCGGCCGCGGACGTGCCGCGCCGCGGAGAGGCCGCGGGGGCGAGTCGTGGGGCGCTTCCTGGTCGGGTCCGAAGCCATGAGCGGAACGTCCGGTACCACGCCCGCACGTCAATCAAACGACGGGCCCCTCAGTCCGAGCGCTCCGCCGCCGCCGAGCTGAGCACCGCTTCGTTGACATCCCCCGGCACGCGGAAGGTGTCGAACAGATGACCGACGTTGAGCTCGCGGCCCAGCGGCAGCGGGGTCTCGACGTGGATCTCGTATTCGTTGCGCCGCCCGACGCGCCTTCGAGTCAGGTAGCCCGCCTTGACGAGATCTCCGAGGATCTTCTGAGTCGAGCGCTCGGTGATCCCGAGGACGAGCGCGAGGTCGCGGATCCGAAGTTCTGGATCGTGCGCCAAGCACAACAAGACGCGGCCGTGGTTGGTCAGAAACCGCCAGGGCACACGAGCTTTATACCCTGAAGCCCAGATGCCGAAACCAAACGGCACCTAGCCGTTCTCAAGTTTCGCAACAGCTGCCATCTTATAGTCTGTGGTCTTGTTTCGGGCGTTGCAACGCGGGTATTCCAATTCATGTGTTCGGACTACGAACCATCGGAGAGGAACCTTGACGACGACAAGCCTCGCGGTCGGCCCTGGCCGCAGCACGTCCTTCGACCGCCCCGGCAGCGCGCCTGCCGCGGATGAGCGCCGCGCTCATCCGGCGCGCCGCCTTGCTCGTGCCCGCCCGCGCCGAGAACTCGCGCAACGCAACGAGCTCGTCCTGCGATTCATGCCGCTGGCGCGGAGGATCGCGCGCGAGTACTACACCCCACACCACCGCGAAGACGTGGAGCAGGTCGCCTACCTTGCGCTGGTCAAGGCGATCGACCGGTTCGACCCCAGTCGGGGAAGCTCGTTCGTGACCTATGCGGCCCCGACGATCGCCGGCGAGATAAAGCACTATTTCCGCGACCACAGCTGGGACCTCCATGTTCCGCGTCGGCTGCAGGATCATGCGCTCCGCGCGCGCCGTATCCGCGGCGAGCTCGTGGCCGAGCTCGGGCGCGCGCCCCGCGTCGAGGAGATCGCGGCCCGACTCGATGCCGACCCGAAATCGGTCGGCGAGGCGCTGAGGGCCGCCGATGCGCGCGACGCCAAGTCGCTTGACCGAGACGTCGACCGCAGCGGCCGCTCCAGCGCCGCCGCCACCATCACCTGGGGAATCGAGGATCACGGCTATGCGCGCGTGCTCGATCGAGCCGCGGTCCGCGCCGCCCTCGAGACGCTGTCCGAGCAGGAACGTCAGGTCATCGGTCTGCGTTTCCTCTGCGACCTCTCCCAATCAGAGATCGGCAAGCGCCTCGGCGTCTCCCAGATGCAGGTGTCACGGCTGCTTCGCCGCGCCCTGGAGCAGGTCGACCGGCACGAAGCCCGCGAGAGCGCGGCAGCGACGATCTAGTCCAACCGATCCGACCCAGTCGCAGCGGACGGGGATGTCCCTGACCATCAGCCGCGCGACGTGCGTCGCTCGGGCCGGTCGGCTGAGCGCCTTCCCGGTCGTGATGGGAACCGGAATCGTCTCGGTCACGCTCTCCCTCGACGGGCACCAGGACGCGTCCCGAGCGCTGCTCGTCATCACCGCCGCCGCCTGGATCGCCCTCGCCATGGCGCTCGCCTGGCGCGGGGCCGCAGATCGACCGGCGCTGCGTCAGGAGGGTCGCTCGCCCAGTGGGCTCAGCGCGGTGGCGGCCAGTGCGGTGCTGGGCACGCGCGTGGTTGACCTCGGCTGGACTGCTCCCGGGATTGCGCTCCTCGTCGTCTCGTTCGGGATCTGGCTGGCGTTGGCGGGTTCGGTGCTCCACCGCTTGACCGGGCAAGCGCCGGGCAGCGCGTTCATGGTGACCGTCTCGACCGAGGCGCTCGCTGTCCTCGCCGCGACGATCGCCGCCTCCGAGAACGCCACCTGGCTGCTGTACGGCGCGCTCGTGCCGGCGGTGCTGGGCATCGGCTCCTATCCCCTCATCTTCGCGCGGTTCGACTTCCGTGAGCTCGGCACCGGAGGCGGGGACCAGTGGATCGCCGGCGGCGCTCTCGCGATCTCCGCCCTCGCCGTCGGCCAGATCATCCGCGCGGCATCGCGGCTGGGGACGCTCGCCGGCGCGATGGAGACGCTCCGGATCACCGCGCTGTGCTTGTGGGTGGGGGCCGCGCTGTGGCTGCCGCTGCTGCTGGCCGGCGAGATCTGGCGCCCGCGCGTGCACTATGACCCGCGGCGATGGTCGACCGTCTTTCCGCTCGGCATGTACGCCGCCTGCAGCTTCACCGTCGGCGCGGCGACGCAGACCCCGATCCTGAGCACCTTCGCCCGCCTCTGGGTATGGCCGGCCGTCGTCGCCTGGACGATCGCGTTCGCCGGACTGCTCGGGCGCGGACGCCTGCTTCTCCGCGCGATCCGCCGAGCGTGAAGTCCCGTCCGCCGTCGGATGCGAGGCACCACCGAAACGCAGCCGAGGTCGCCCCCGGCCCGAGGACGCTGACGCGCGGCTCGAGCCGTAACGGCCGGCCACGCCCGCCGAGCGGCCCGGGCGCGAGATAATGCACCGAACGAGGGAAGAGCTCGAATGGATCCAACCAGCGTCGACCGCCCGGTCGCCCCGGATGAAGCCCCGGTCCCCGCGGTGGGCACCGACGCCGACGGTCGCCCCCGCCATGGCCTGCCCCGGTCGCTCCGTCGAGCCCGCGCGGCACCCCTGACGCCACCGCTGGTCACCTTCTTCCGCCATCCGCTGAAGTGGACGCGCAACAAGGCCGAATTGCTTGTCGCCGCCGTCGTCCTCGCCCACATCGGGACGCTGATCGTCGTCGGGCTCTACTACCTCCTCTTCGAGGTCTACCCGCCGTTCACGCGGGCCTGGCACGCCGCCGTCGCCAGCAACTCGACGCGCCACCTCCTGCGCAACGTCTACGAGGGCGTCCTCGGCGGCACCCTCGTCCAGTTCGTCGTCTTCAACCACTTCGCCAAACGGCGGGTGAAGCTCGGCTGGCTCGACCGGCAGGAGATCAAGTGGCGCATTCCCAACCTCAAGGATCGCCGTCCGCTGTCGGGATGGCAGCTCCTCCTGTCGCCGCTGCTGGTGCTCGTGTACGCGATCCCCGGCTTCCTCGTCGGGGCCGGCGTCGCCTGGCTGGTCAGACACGACGTCACCACGCCCCACAACTACGCCGATCTCGTCGGCGGGTCCAGCCCGGGACATTCGCTGTGGGCGCCGTTCAAGTCGCTGTGGACGACCAACCGGGACGCGAAGATCGTCGGCTTCTTCGCCTCGGTCTTCCTCGGTCGTCGTCCGGTGCGGGCGGTGGCCGAGGACCTCCAGGGGTATCTCGCCGCCCGGAGGGTCGCCCTCGGCAAGTCGTCGCGGTCCTATCACCCGCCGAACTTCCGCGCCCGGATGAACGCCGCGACCGAGGACGGCTCGGCCACGCGCGTCGCCGCGTCAGCCAGATGGGTTCCCTACCTGCTCTCCTTGGCCCTCCTCACCGGCTTGGCCCTCGCCGGGTTCGGATACTGGGTCCTCGCCTACAAGGCATAGCCCGCCGTACCCGGCGACGCGCCGCTCGATCTCTCAGTCCTCGCCCGGCGCCCCCACGTCCGGCGTGGCCGCCAGCGTCCCCGCGGTCGCCAAGATCTGGAACCGCACGAACCGATCCCGAAGCTCCTCGCCCACCGGCGCCGCCGCCGCCAGGTCGATCAGGGCGCTGATCGACGCGCACAACCGCGCCTGCGGCGCCTGGTCGCCGACCACGCACGCCAGTCGCGCCAGGTCCATCATCTCGACCGCGTCGATTCCCTGGGTGGTGAGCGCGCACGCCCAGGCCAGGTAGAACACGACCCGCAGGAGCAGGGGGTCCGCGCCCCGCGCCGGCGGCCCCGGCGCCGGGCCGAGGTCAACCGGCTCCTCCCCGGCCAGGAGCCGTCGCAACTGCCCCCCGGCGACCGCCTCCAGCGCCGCCGGCTCCAACCCCACCTGCAACGCGCAGCGGAAGGTCATGATCCCGCTCTGCGTCGGCGACCCGTAGGGCAGGTCGGTCGCGTAGAGGATCTGCCCGGGCGCGACCAACGAGAGCAGCGCCAGCAGGTCCGGCGGGCTCATCCACGCCGTGTCGAAGTAGAGGTTCGACTGCCGCCGGGCCTCGCCCGCCAGCCAGCTCAAGTCGCAGACCCCGGCGTGTGCCAGGATCAGCGGCACGCGGGGGAACTCCGCCGCCAGGGCGAGCGCGTGTTCCCCGAGCGCCGGGATGCCCCGCCCCGCGTGGACCAGCACCGGGACGCCGGCCTCGCTGCACACCGCGAACAGGTCCCTCACCTCCGGCAGGCCCATGCTGAACTCCTCGGCCCGCGGATGGAGCTTCAGGCCACGCGCCCCCGCCCCCAGGGACCGCTCGAGCTCCCCGACCGCCGCCTGCCGCGGGTCGACCCGGCAGAACGGCGTGAGGCGACCGTCCGACGCCGCCGCCGACGCGATCACCCAGTCGTTGGCCTCCCGGTAGCCGTCGGGCTCGTGCATCGGGAAGACGACCGCCCGCGACGCGGCCGGCGCGAGCGCCGCGAGCAGCTCCTGCGGCGAGCACCGGAACCCGTCCGGGTCGTGCTCGCCGATGTGCGTGTGGGCGTCCAGCAGCTCCAGCGCCGGCGGCAGGAGGTCGAAGACGTGGCGATACCACGGCCGCAGGTGGTCGTCGGCGTGCACGACCGCGAGTCTGACAGCCTGTGCCAGAATCGCCCCCGTGACCGATCCGGCCGCCTTCCGGGCTCAGTTCCCGGTCTTCGAGCGGCTGGCCTACCTCAACGCCGGCACCGACGGGCCCGTCCCCCGCCGCGCGTCCGACGCCGCCGCCACCGCGATCGCCCTGGAGACCGCCGACGGCCGCGGCCGCCGGCCGGCCTTCGACCGCCGCATCGCCAGCCTCGCCGCCCTGCGCGACGCCTACGCCGGCCTCCTCGGCGGTGCCGCCGACGACGTCGCCCTGACCCGGTCGACCACCGACGGCGTCAACACCGTCCTCGCCGGACTCGACTTCGCCCCGGGCGATGAGATCCTCACCACCGACGAGGAGCATCCCGGCGTCCTCGCGCCCCTCGCCGTCGCCCGCGCCCGCCAGCGGATCGACATCCGGCTCGTCCCCTGGGACGAGCTCGCCGGCGCCGTCTCATCCCGGACCCGCCTCGTCGCCTGCTCCCACGTCTCCTGGGCCACCGGGCGCCTCATCGACGCCGCCGGCCTGCGGGCCACCGGCGTGCCCGTCCTCCTCGACGGCGCCCAGGGGCTCGGCGCTGTCCCCGTCGACGTCGCCGCCCTGGGCTGCGACTACTACGCCGCCTCGGGCCAGAAGTGGCTCTGCGGCCCCGACGGCAGCGGCGTCCTCTACGTCGCCCCCGGCCGGCGCGACGAGCTCCGCGTCGCCTGGCCGAGCTACGCCTCCCTCGACGACGCCTCGCGCCCGCTCGACCTCCTCGTCCACCCCACCGCCGCCCGCTACGAGGCCGCCTTCCCCGCCGGGCCGATGGTCGACTGGGCGCTCACCGCCCTCGAGATCCTCGGCGACGCCGGCTGGCCCTGGATCCTCGACCGGGCCGCCACCCTCGCCGGCGACTTCGCCGCCCGCCTGCGCGAACGCGGGATCGAGGTCGTACCCCGTGGACGCTCGACCCTCGTCTCCTGGCGCCCCCACAACGCCGACGTCGACCAGGCCGTCGCCGACCTGGCCGACCGCGGCTTCGCCGTGCGCAACCTCCCCGCCTTCGGCTACCTGCGGGCCTCGATCGGCGCCTGGAACTCCGAGGACGAGCTCGACCGGCTCGCCGCTCTCGCCTGACGGGCGACACGCCGCCTCGTGCCCGTCTGCGACGCGACGCCCCAGCGCTTGCGGGGGGGGTCTTGGAGCGGTGGCCGCCGGTCGGGCTCACGGCGCGAGGAGGAGACGACGACGTGCTCGGCCGGCGCCCCGCCCGCGAGGACGCGCCAACGGTCTGCCACCGGCGCTCGGGCGACGAGTGCCGGCTCGTCGAGTAGTGCATACGTCTGCGATTTGAGCACGAGTTTACGTTCGCGCTGCGCACCGACGATGGGTGGAGTGCCCGCATTACTGGAAGCGACTTCCAGCGGCGGCACGGAGCGGCCACCGGCCGCGTCCGGCCCGTGCCGGGCAACCCCGTCCCATTCCTCTCGTGTGCCAAGGAGCCCGCCATGTGCGTGTCTGTCTGTCGTCGCCTTGGCGGCCTCGCCGCCACCGCCGTGCTCAGCGCCGTCACCCTCGCCGCCGCCGTCCCGGCCGTCGCCCAGGCCAGCCCGGTCGCCGCCGGCGCCTGCGACAACGCCCCCCTGCGCCAGCCCTTCCTCGCCTGGGGGGACGCCGCCTCCTACAAGCTCGCGCCCGGCGGCGACTTCGAGGGCGCCTCCGCGTGGTCGCGCACCGGCGCGGCCGCCATCGTCCCCGGCAGCGAGTCCTTCGCCGTCACCGGCAAGGTCGGCGCCGCGTCGCTGCGGGTCGCCGCCGGCGGCTCGGCGCAGTCGCCGGCGACCTGCGTCAACTCCGCCTACCCGGCGCTGCGCTTCTTCGCCCGGTCGGACACCCCCAACTCGGCGCTCCAGGTCTCCGTCGTCTACCCGACCGTCCTCGGCACGACCGTCGTCCCCGTCGGCGTCGTGCGACCCGGCCAGAGCTGGGCCCCGGTCGCGGCCATGCCGACGCTGTCGGCGATCGCCCTCCTCGCCGGCGGCACCGCCCCGGTCGAGATCCGCTTCACCGCCGCGACCGGCAGCGCGCAGGTCGACGACGTGTTCATCGACCCGCACACCATGCACTGAGCGGCGCGGCGGCCAGGCGGGACCGCCAGCGCACGCCGGGCCGGCCCCGCCTCGCCCGGCCGCGGCCCCGTCGACCCGGGGCCGCCGGCGGGCGACGGCGTCCGGCGGCGATATGATCGGGACGGAATCGGTCTGTCCCGATGGACATCGACTCATACGAGAGTCCTGAGACTCAAGCGCTGCTCGAGGCGGCCCAGACACGGCGCGGCCGCCGGGTCGCCGTCGGGCACGAGGTTCTGACCCACCTCGTCGCCGCCGCCGGCTTCCTCCTCGCCGCCGGCGCCCTCGCCGTGCTCGGGCACCGGTCGATCCCGCTCTCGGTCACGACGCTCCTGCTCACCATCGGCCTCTACGCCGTGGCCGCCAGCCTGCGCTTCGCGGTCGGCAGCGTCTGGGCCAACCCGACCCAGCTCATCTTCGTCCCGATGCTGTTCGTCCTGCCGACCCCGGTCGTGCCCCTGGCCGTCGCCGCCGGGATGGTGCTGGCCCGGCTCCCCGACCTCGGGCGCCGGCAGATCACCGCCCCCCGCCTGGGAGCCCTCCTCGGCGACTGCTATTACGCCCTCGGGCCGGCGCTGGTCCTGATCGCGGCCGGGTCGCCGCCCTTCTCCTGGTCGCGCTGGCCGCTCTACCTGGCGGCGTTCGCCGCCCAGGTCGCGTGCGACTCCGGGCTGACCGTCGCGCGCTGCTGGTTTGCCGAGGGGATCAAGCCGCGCGACCAGCTCCCGCCCATGCTGTGGACGGTCGGCGTCGACTTCGCCCTCTCGACGGTCGGCCTCCTGATCGCCTCGGCGGCCGTCGTGCAGCCCGGCCTCGTCGTCCTCGCCCTGCCGCTCACCGGCCTGCTCGGGTTGTTCGCCCGCGAGCGCCACCAGCGCCTCGACCAGGTGCTGACCCTGAGCTCGGCCTACCGCGGCACGGCGCTGCTCCTGGCCGACGTCGTCGAGGCCGACGACTTCTACACCGGCGAGCACAGCCGCGGCGTGCTCGAGCTCTCGCTCGAGGTGGCCGACGCGCTCGAGGTCGATCCGACCCATCGGCGGGTGGTGGAGTTCGCGGCGCTGCTCCACGACGTCGGCAAGATCCGCGTGCCGAAGCGGATCATCACCAAGCGGGGGCCGCTCGACGACGAGGAGTGGACGATCGTCCGCCGGCACACGATCGACGGCGAGGCGATGCTCTGCCAGGTCGGCGGCGCCCTCGTCGAGGTCGGGCGGATCGTCCGCGCCTCGCACGAGCGCTACGACGGCGAGGGCTACCCGGACGGCCTGGCCGGCGAGGAGATCCCGCTCGAGGCGCGGATCGTCACCGTCTGCGACTCCTACAGCGCGATGACCACCGACCGGCCCTACCGGCCGGCGCGCTCGCCCGCCGAGGCGCTGGCCGAGCTCGAGCGCTGCGCCGGCAGCCAGTTCGACCCGTTCGTCGTCGTCACCCTGCGCGACCTCATCCTCGCCGACCGCGACGCCGGCGCCCCGGCGCCCGCGCCCCCCGCCGCCGCGCCGCCGGCGTCCGCCCGCGGGGCGACTCCGCGACCGGCGAGCCGGCCCGGACCGCGGCCGACGCCTTCGCACTGAGCCGCGCGCCGCCGCCGGCCGGCCTCGAGCCACCCGGCCCCGGCGCAGGCCAGGCACGCCGCCGCCCCGACGAGGAGCCCGGCGCGCGGGGAGACGTACTCGCAGATCGCCCCGACGATCGGCCCGCCGACCGGCGTCGATCCCATGAAGGCGACCGACCACAGCGCCATCACCCGCCCGCGGAACTGGGGATCGCTGCGGAGCTGGAGCGTGCTCGCGCTGGTCGACATGAACGCCGTCGACGCCGCTCCGACTCCGAGGAGGAGCCCGAGCTCGACCGGCAGCGACGGGGCGAGCGCGGCGCCGGCGATCGCCGCGCCGAAGACCAGGCACAGAACCGACAGGGTGCGGAGCCCCACCGTCAGGCGGCTGTTGACCAGCAGGCCGCCGGCCACCGCCCCGGTGCCCATCGCCGCGGTCATGAAGCCGTAGGCCCCGGCCCCGCCGTGGAGCGGCCCGGCGGCCATCAGCGGGAGCGAGACCTGGAACTCGTAGGCCAGCGTCCCGACCATCGCCATCATCACCAGCGGCGCCAGGAGGCCCGGGTTGGCGCGGACGTAGCGCACGCCCTCGCGCACCTGGCCCCGCCCTCGGGCCACCGGCCTCGACGCCTGGAGCGTCTCGGCGTCCATCGCCGCCAGCGCGACCAGCACGGCGATGAAGGTCGCGGCGTTGACCAGGAAGCAGACGCCGACGCCGACCGACGCGATCATCACCCCGGCCAGGGCCGGCCCGACCGCGCGGGCGGCGTTCAGCATCACGTTGTTGAGGCTGACCGCGTTCTGCAGCAGCTCGAGCCCGACCAGTTCGGAGGCGAACGACTGCTGGGCGGGCGCGGTGAACGCCCGCGCCAGGCCGAGCGCGGCGGCGAGGACGAAGACCATCCAGAGCGTCACCGAGCCGGTCACCGTCAGCATCCCGAGGGCGAGGGCCAGGAGGCCCGAGCAGATGTTGCTGACCACGAGCAGGCGCCGCTTGTCGAGGCGGTCGGCCACGACCCCGGCGTAGGGGCTGAAGAGGAGCACGGGCAGGAGCTGCACGGCGACCAGCGCCCCGAGGACGGCGCCCGAGTGCGACAGCTCGAGCACCAGCCACGCCTGGGCGACCGCCTGCATCCAGGTGCCGATCAGGCTCACCGCCTGCCCGCCGAAGTACAGGCGGTAGTTGGGCACCGACAGGGACGCGAACGCGCCCGGCCGCCTCATCGCCGCTCCCCGTCCGCCTCGCCCCGGGCCAGCTCCCGCAGCGCCGGCAGCGCCGCCAGCAGGCTCGCGACCTGCGCCGCCGGGAGGCGCTCGAGCCGCGACTCGAGCCAACGGGTCCGCCGCTGCCTGACCTCGACCGCCAGCGCCCGTCCGCTCGGGCTGACCTCGACCCGGACGACCCGCGCGTCGGCCGCGTCGGCCCGGCGGACGAGATGCCCGGCCCCCTCGAGGTGGCCGAGCACCCGGGAGACGAGGGTCGGATTGAGGCCCTCCCGCGCGGCGATCTCCGCCGGGCGCAGCGAACCCTCGCGCTCGAGCAGGCCGAGCACGCTGACCTGCGTCGGCGTCAGGCCCTGGTCGGCGGCCAGGTTGCGCAGCTGGCGCCCGAGCCCGAGCACCGCCGCCCGCAGCTGGGCCGCCAGATCCTCCGCCACCTGCTCCATGCTCGCTCCTCCACGTAATGATTGCCTATCGGCAAGTATAGGAGATGCGGCTAGTCCGCGTCGGCCACCACCGACCCGATCCGCGCGCCCAGCGTCCGGTCGCGGGCGTTCAGGTAGGCGGCGTAGGCGGCGGCGACGACCACGACCGCGAGGGCGACGTACGGGTAGCGATCGAACGGATGCGGCTGGCCCGGCTTGACCAGCTCGTACAGGGGGTAGCCGATGGCCGCGGCGCCCAGCAGCGGGAGGAGCACGTGCTTGACGGGCGACACCGCGTCCGGGTGGTGGCGCCGGTAGTAGAACGGCAGGGCCAGGTTGGCGGCCAGGTAGACGAGGGCGATCATGATCGTGCCGAGGGTGGCGATCTCCCCGAAGAAGACCACCGGATCGGTGTTCCAGCCGAAGACGTAGGCCAGCCCGAGGGCCAGGGTCACGTAGACGAGCAGGCTGGCCCACGGCGTCCGCGTCCGCTCGGTCACCGAGGCCATCCAGGCCGGCAGGAGACCCTCGCGGCCGCAGGAGAAGATGATCCGCGCCTGCGAGTTGGTCGCCGCCAGGAGCGACCCGACGATCGAGGTGAACCCGGCCAGGAAGGCGAGGAAGCCGATCGCCGCGGCCACGCTCGTCGCCGCGTCGACGTAGGGGACGCTCGACTTGCCGATCGCCGCCACGTCGGCCTTGAACGCCGACACGGTGACGTAGGAGAGCAGGATGTAGGTGGCCGCCATCAGGGCGATGCTGGCGAACACCGCTCGGCCGACGTTGCTCCGCGGGTCGGTCGACTCCTCGGCCAGCGGCGCCGAGTTCTCCCAGCCGACGAACAGGTAGACGGCGAGCGGGAACCCGAGCGACAGCCCCGACAGGCCGTTGTGCAGCAGGCCGGGGTCGAACGGCCGCAGGTCGAGGGTGCCGGCGTGCTCGATCAGCAGGCCGACGGCGACCACGAGGATCAGCATCATCTCGAAGGCGAAGAAGACCCCCGCCGCCGTGGTCGTCGGCTTGACCCCCCGAATCACCAGGTAGAGGGCGGCGGCCGAGAATACGAGGGTCAGCAGCTGCCACGGGATCGAGACGCCGGCGTACTTGACGAGGATCGTGTGCGCCCAGCCGCCGGAGATGGCGACCACCGCGGCGACGGCGATGATGTACCCGCAGATCAGGACGATGGCCGCGGCGATCGCCGACCACGGCCCGAACGTCCGGCCGATGAAGGTGACGAACGACCCGGCCGACGGCTGCGAGCGGGAGAACTGGGTCAGCGTGTTGCCGAGCAGGGCGATGGCCACCGCCGCGACCACGACGGTCAGCGGCGCGGCCACCCCCGCCGCCGCCACGATCGTCCCGAACCCGAAGAAGAAGCTCATCGCCGGGCCGATGTTGGCCATCGTGCTGACGGCGACGTCGACGCTCGACAGCGCCCCCCGCGCCAGTCGGGCCGGGACGACGGACGGATCGGCGCCGGTCATGTCGCGACTGATTCCCCCAACCCGCCCACCCCACACCACCGGAGCCGCCCGCGCCGGGGGCGGACCGGCCAGGACGGCCCCGGTACGGCTAGCCGTACCGCGACTGGCCAGATATCCGTATGGCGGATCGGCCGCGCGAGGAGGATGATCCCGGCATGGATGGCGCCCGTGGATAAGGTTGCCGGCGTGGCAGCCGATCCGGGTCGCACGCGGGTGGCGGCCGCCGGCGGCGAGCGACGCCCCGGCGGGCGGCGGGCCCTGGCCCCCGGCGAAGTCTTCGCCGGCTGCCGGATCGAGGCGCTGGCCGGCCGCGGCGAGATGGGGCTCGTCTACCGGGCGGTCGAGGTCCGCGGCGGGCGGGTGGTCGCGCTCAAGGTGATCAAGCCCGGGCTCGCCGGCGACCCCGGACTCCGCGCGCGCTTCGCCCGCGAGTCGGCGATGGCGACCCAGCTCAGCCACCCGAACATCATCGCCGTCCACCGGGTCGGCGAGGAGGACGGCGTCCAGTACATGGTCATGGACTTCGTCGAGGGCGTCGGCCTCGACGAGCTCCGCCGCCTCTACGGCCGCTTCGAGGCCGCCCACGCGGCCGGCCTGGTCGGCCAGATCGCCGGGGCGCTCGACTCGATCCACGCCGCCGGGTTCGTCCACCGCGACGTCAAGCCGGGCAACGTCCTCGTCACCGGCGTCACCCCCCACGAGCACCTCTACCTGACCGACTTCGGCCTGGCCAAGCGGATCGACGACGGCAACGAGCTGACGGGCATCGGCGGCTACGTCGGCACGCCCGACTACATCCCGCCGGAACAGGTCAGCGGCGATCACGTCGACGCCCGCAGCGACGTCTACGCCCTCGGCTGCCTGCTCTACGAGCTCCTCTCCGGCACGGTGCCGTTCCCGCGCGAGAACCACGTGCTGACGATCTTCGCCCACCTCAGCTTCCCGGTGCCGATGCCGAGCGCCGAGGCCCCCGACATCCCCGTCGGCTTCGACCGGGTGATCGCCGCCGCGATGAGCAAGGACCCGTCGGAGCGCTACCGCTCGGCCAGCGACCTCGCCCGGGCCGCGGTCCTCGCCGCCGCCGCGCCGCCGGTCGAGCTCGCCCCGTCCTGACCCGGCGGTCCGGCGCCGGCTCCGGCTCGCGGATGGGCACCGGCGCCCGGTCCTGACCGGCCCCCGCGGCGGCGGGTACGGGTAGCCGCACCGGCGAACGCCGGCTGGCCCCCTGGGGAGACGAGGGTCGGCGTGACACCATCGGCGTGTGCTCGTCCATGCACCAGACAGGCTCTCGTTGCGTCCGGCCGCTGCCATCGGCCTCCTCCACGAGATCGCACCCTCCGGCCGTACGAGCACGGCCGGAGGGCTGCGGCGGCACGCCCGACTCCTGGGCGTCGCCGCGGCCTGCCTGTTCGCCGGGCTCCTGGCCTGGCGCGGCCAGGACTTCCTGGTCGCCATGGAGCGGGCCGTGCACGCCAACTGGGGGCTCTTCGCCGCCGGCGCCATCCTCGAGGTGGCGTCGGTCGGCGGCTACGTGCTCCTGCTGCACCGCGTCGTCTCCGGCGCCAGCCCGCGCCTGGGCCTGCGCGACTCCTACGACATCAGCCTGGCCGGGACGGCCGCCACGCGCCTCCTGCCCACCGCCGGCCTCGGCGGGGCCGCGGTCACCGTCTGGGCCCTGCGCGCCCGCGGCGTCCGCCCCCAGGAGCTGGCCGAGCGCCTGCTCGCCTTCCTGCTCCTCCTCTACAGCGTCTTCGTCCTCGCCCTCGCCGGCTCCGGCGCCGCCGTCGCCACCGGCCTGCAGTCGACCTCCCACGGCCGCGCCCTCGGCCTCCTCGGCCTCCTCCTGGCCGCGGCGATCGCCGGCGCCGTTGTGCTCGTGATGTGCGCCCCAGCGCCGCTCGCGCGGATCCTCGGCCGCGTCGGCGACCGCCGCTCCAAGCCCACCGCCGCGATCGCCGCGCGCGCCGCGGACGGGCTGCCCGTCCTTCGGGCGGCTCTGCGCCGGAGCGCCGGCGAGCTCCGTCGCCCGCACCCGGCGCTCCTCGGCGCGCTCGCCTGGTGGGCCTTCGACATCGGTGTCCTCTACGTCCTGCTCCACGCCTTCGGCGCCCATCCCGCCGTGGCCGTGGTCGTGCTCGGGTACTTCCTCGGCACCGCATGCAACGTGCTGCCCCTCCCCGGCAGCCTGAGCGGCGGGTTGATCGGGGTCCTGATCGCCCTCGGCGGACCGGCCGCCCCCGTCGTCGCCGCCGTCCTCGCCTATCGCGCCCTCGCCACCTGGCTGCCGGCGGCCACCGGCCTCGTCTCGCTCGGCCGCCTGCGCCTGACCGTCGCCCGCTGGCGCGCCGAGGCCCCCGTCCCCGCCTGAGCGGCGCGGCGCAACGCGGCCGGACGGCCTGCGCGCGGCGAAACCGTCAGCATGAGCCCCCTGATGGGCACCACCGTCCTCATCGTCGACGACCACGCCTGCTTTCGGGCCAGCGCCCGCAAGCTGCTCGAGTCCGAGGGCTTCGAGGTCATCGGCGAGGCCGGCGACGGCACCTCGGCCCAGGCGATGTCCGCCCGCCTGCGCCCCGACCTTATCCTCCTCGATGTGCAGCTTCCCGACATCGACGGGTTCGAGGTCGCCGCCCGCGTCACCCAGGACGCCGGCGGGCCGGCGGTGATCCTCATCTCCAGCCGCGAGGCGTGCGACTTCGGGCCCCTCGTGGAGTCCAGCGGGGCCCGCGGCTTCGTGGCCAAGGGCGAGCTCTGCGGCGCCACCCTGCGCGCCCTGCTCCAGCCGGGTCCTGCCCCCGGGCGATGACCGACGCGCTGCGCGTCGTCGTGGCCGACGACTCGGTGCTCCTGCGGGAGGGCCTCGTCCGCCTGCTCGTCGAGGGCGGCTGCGAGGTCGTCGGCCAGGCCGGCGACGCGCCCGAGCTGCTGCGCAAGACCCGCGCCCACAAGCCGGACGTCGCCGTGGTCGACGTGCGCATGCCGCCCGACAACACCGACGACGGCCTGCGGGCCGCCCTGCAGATCCGCGCCGAGCTGCCGCAGATCGGCGTGCTCGTCCTCTCCGAGCACGTCGAGGAGCACTACGCCATCGAGCTGATCGGCGACGCGTCCGGCGGGGTCGGCTACCTGCTCAAGGAGCGGGTCACCGACATCGACGCCTTCGTCGACGCCGTCCACCGCGTAGCCCGCCTGGAGTCGGTGATCGACCCCCACGTCGTCGGCCGGCTCCTGCGCCGCCACCGGGCGACCGACCCCCTCGAGCGGATGAGCGCCCGTGAGCGCGAGGTCCTCGCCCTGATGGCCGAGGGCCGCTCCAACCACGCAATCGCCGAGCGTCTGGTGATCAGCGGCCGTGCGGTCGAGAAGCACGTGACCAGCATCTTCGCCAAGCTCGACCTGCCCCCGGCCGGCGAGGACCATCGGCGGGTGCTGGCCGTCCTGCGCTTCCTGCGCGCCTGACGTGGCACGGACGCCGGTGCTCCGGGCCTCGGTCGCCGTGCTGGCGATCGTCGCCGGCGCCCTCGCCGTCGGCTGGCTGGCCAGCGCCCGGACCCGGACCGCCGTCTACCAGCCGCCGGGACCGGTCAACCGGGTTGAGCTCGTCATCGCCTCGGGGGCCGTCGACGTCGTCGGCGCCCGCGGGCCGGCCGTCCGCGTCGAGCGGATCGACCGCTACGCCTTCGGCCACGCCGCGACCGAGCGGCGCTCGCTGGGCGGCGGCGTCCTGCGGGTCGCCTCGGCCTGCCCGCGGATCCTCGTCGGCTCCTGCTCGGCCTCCTACCGGGTCACCGTGCCCGACGACGTCGCCATCGCCGTCCGCACCGCCGCCGGGCGGATCCACTTCGAAGACTTCCGCGGCACCGCGACGATCCAGTCGGGCGCGGGCAACATCACCGTCGACGCCTTCTGCGGCTTCGGGCTGACCGCGGCCAGCAGCTCGGGCGACGTCCGCGTGGTCAGCGCCTGCACGCCGGAGGTGCTCGACCTGCGCACGGGGACCGGCGACGCCACGGCCGTCGTCCCGCCCGGCACCTACCGCGTCGCCGCCCGCGCCCCCCGCGGCCGCGTCCACGTCCGCGGCGTGATCCCCAGCGACCGGGCCGCCTTCTCGATCGCGGTGGCCAGCCGCACCGGCGCGGTGACCGTGGCGGGCGGGCTGTGACCGGCGGGCGGCGACGGGGCGCCCGGGGGGGCGGGGGCGCCCGGGGGGGCGGGGGCGCCCGGGGGGGCGGGGGCGCCCGGGGCGGGGCGGGCGGTCGCGGCGGCGGCGCGGCGGCCGAGCCGGCCGGGCGCGCGGGCGGTCGCGGCGGCGGCGCGGCGGCGGTCGCGGCCTCGGCGGCGGAGCCGGCCGGGCGCCGTGTGCTGCGCCAGCTCGCCTACCTGGTCGTCGGGCTTCCCCTCGGGGCGGCCTACCTGGCCCTGATCGGCGCCGGCCTGGCCGTCGGCGCCGTCCTCGGCCCGGTCTGGATCGGCCTGCCGCTCGCCCTCGCCGCCGCCGGCCTGGCCTGGCGCTGCGCGGCGCTCGAGCGGACGCTGGCCAACCGTCTCCTCCACGCGCGGATCCCGCCGCTGGCCCCGCTGCGCGTACGCCGCGGCCCGGTCTGGACACGGCTGCGCGAGCGCGCCCGCGGCGGCCCGTTCTGGCGGGCGGTCGCCCTCCTCGGACTGAAGCTCCCGGCCCACGCGATCGCCACCGCCGTGTCCGGCGCCGGCCTCGTCGTGATGGCCGGCCTCGTCGTCCTCGGGATCGAGGGGGTGGTCGGAGCCGACCACGGCTGGGTCGGACCGTTCGCCCTCGGGCCGGCGGTCGGGATCGGCCTCGTCGCGCTGGCCGCCCCGGTCGCCGTGGTCACCCTCGCCGTCACCGACCAGCTCGCCGGGTCCCTGCGCGCGCTGGCCCGGACGCTGCTGGCGACGCGGATGGCCCCCGGCGACCCGGTGCGCCAGACCCTGGCCGAGAGCCTCGGCGACCTGACGCTGTCGATCGCCTACTGGCTCGGCGACCGCAGCGCCTACGTCGACGAGCACGGGCTCCCGGTCTCGCTCCCCGAGCCCGGCTCCGACCGGGCGTGGACCGCGGTCGACTACGGCGGCCGGCGGGTCGCGGCGATCATCCACGACGCCAACCTCGACGCCAGCCCCGAGCTGATCTCGGCGGCCGCCGCCGGCGCGTCGCTGGCCATCGACAACGACCGCCTCAAGGCCGACCTTCGTGCCCGGGTCGAGGAGCTCCGGGCCTCGCGGGTGCGGATCGTCGAGGCCGGCGACGCCGCCCGCCGGCGCCTCGAGCGCGACCTCCACGACGGCGCCCAGCAGCAGCTCGTCGCCCTGGCCATCGACCTGCGCCTCCTGCGCTCGCGCCTCGGACCCGACACCGGGGCGGCCGAGCTGATCGACGACATCGACGCCAAGCTCGCGACCGCCCTGGCCGAGCTGCGCGAGCTGGCCCGCGGCATCCACCCGGCGATCCTCAGCGACCGCGGCCTCGAACCGGCGCTCGACGCCCTGGCCGGCCGGGCGCCCCTGCCCGTGCGCTGCGAGGTCTCCCTCGACGGCCGTCCGCCGGCCCCGGTGGAGGCGGCCGCCTACTTCGTCGTGGCCGAGGCGCTGACCAACGTGGCCAAGTACGCCCGGGCGACGGAGGCGACGATCCGCGCCTTCCAGGACGGCGAGGAGATCGTGGTCGAGGTGGCCGACGACGGCGTCGGCGGGGCCGACGCCGGCCGCGGCTCCGGCCTGCGCGGACTGGGCGACCGGGTCGGCGCCCTCGACGGGACCTTCACCGTCGAGAGCCCGCCCGGCGCCGGGACGCGCGTCCGGGCGCGGCTCCCGTGCCGGGCCGCCGACTTCGTCGCCCAGGCGACCGCCCGCCGCGACCCGCCGCCGGGCTGAGGCCCGCGGGGCTCGCCGGGCGGCCGGGCGGGCACGGGCTGACGGCCACGCGCCGGGGGTCGGCCGCCCGACGCCGACGAGGGTCAGGCGAGCCCGTTGGCCCGCAGGAACTGGCGGGCCACCAGGGTCGGGCTCTGGCCGCCGAGGGCGACCGCGGCGTTCATCACCCGCAGGGCCTGGGTCGACAGCTTGGCGCTGACCGCGTTGATCGTCTGGGCGAAGGCCGGGCCCTCGGCGGCGAGCACCGTCTGGCGCACGACGTAGGTGACGTTCTGAAAGCCGAAGACGTCCTTCGGGTCGGCAAGCAGGACGTAGTCGCCCTGACGGAGCTGGCCGTCGGTGGTGAAGACGGCGGCGAGCTGTACGCGGCCGCTGTCGAGCGCCGGGTAGAGCTCGCCGATGGCGAGCGGCTCGACGCGGAGCCGGTCGACGCCGTAGAGGGCGCGCAGGCCGACGAGGCCGTTGAAGCGGGTGCGGAACTCGGGCGCCGCCCCGAGCCGGGCCTGGGTGCCCAACCGGCGCAGGTCGGCGAGCGAGTGGAGGTGGTGGGCGCGAGCGTAGGCCGGCAGCGCGGCGAGCACGTCGCTGTCCTGGGCCGGGGTCGTGTCGAGCAGGGTCATCCCCCGCCGGGCCTCGAACATCCGCGCCCAGTCGTAGGCCTCATCGGCGCTCGCCGGTCGCCGGGTGTCGCGGGCCAGCGAGGAGAGGATCGTGCCCGTGTATTCGGGATAGCCGTCGATCCGCCCGCGCCGCAGGTCGCGGTCGACCACCTCGGTGGCGCCGATGTCACTGACCAACGTCACCCGGTAGCCGGCGGCCTCGAGCGCCTGGGCGTAGAGCTGGCCGAGGATGAACTCCTCGGTGAAGTTCTTGGCGCCGAGGGTGACCGGCGGACGACCGGCCCCCGGAGCGGCGCGGGCGGTCGGGGCCGCCCGGTGCGCCGGCGCCCGGCCCCCGCCCGCCGACCCGCCCGCCGACCCGCAACCGGCCAGCACTGCCGCCGCCAGCGCCGCCAGCAGGACCCTCCCGCGTCGCCTCACCCCGGCCTCCATGGCGGCGACGCTAGCAGCCGGGCTTTGCTCAACGGGGCCGGAGCGCTCCTGCCAAGATTCTCCGATGCCCGACCATGCCGCCTTCCTGCGGGGGATGAACATCGGCGGCCGGCGGATCACCAATGTCGACCTGCGCGTCCACTTCGAGGCCATCGGGCTGACCGAGGTCGGCCTGTTCCGGGCCAGCGGCAACGTCGTCTTCGCCGGCCGCGGCGAAACCGAGGCCGATCTGGGCGCGCGCATCGAGCAGGAGCTCGGCGCGCGTCTGGGCTACGCCGTCCCCGTCTTCCTGCGCACCGCCGACGAGATACGGACGATCGCTGCCGCCCAGCCGCTGCCGGCGGCCGACGTCGCCGCCTCGAGGGGAAAGCTCCAGGTCATGCTCCTCGAGGCGGCGCCCGCGGCCGCCGCCCGCGAGGCCGTCCTCGCCCTCGCTCCACCCGCCGACCGGCTGGCCTTCGGTGCGCGCGAGGTCTACTGGCTGCCGAGCGGCGGCCTGCTCGAGTCGGCGCTCGACCTCAAGGCGCTCGCCCGCCTGCTCGGGCCGACGACCGTCCGCACCAAGGGGACGATGGAGCAGATCGCGCGCAAGTTCTTCGCCTGACCGTGTCAGCCGGGTTCGGCCGCCGCCGCAACGGCGTCCTGCGGCTCGCCGCGTGCGAGGCGCAGCGGGATCACTCCGGTCCACGGCCCGCGGCCGGCGCCGGCCGGACCCGGCTGGGGCCCGCCGTCGCGGGCCTTGACCGACGCCTCGGCCAGGGGAACCTCGATCACCAGGGTGGCGGCGAGTTCCTTGGCCGTGCTCGGGCGCAGCTCGCCGCTACGGCCGGGGACGACGAAGTCGACGAAGCGCTCGAGGGCCGCCGCCTTCTCGGCCGGGCCGGTGACCTCCCGCCCGCGTCCGTGGACGACGGCGCTGCGGTAGTTCATCGAGTGGGTGAAGGCGCTCGCCGCGAGGACGATCCCGTCGAGCAGGGTCACGGTCACGCAGACCTCGGCCCCGCCGGCGACCGCCCGGAGCAGGCGGTTGCGACTCGATCCGTGGAGCAGCAGGCGCTCGCCGTCGCGGGCGTAGCCCATCGGCAGGACGACCGGGCTGCCGTCGGCGACGAAGGCCACGTGCGCGACGAGGCCGGCGTCGAGGACGGCGTGGAGGGCGGCGCGATCGTTGAGCCCGCGCTCGGCGTGGCGGTGGATCCGCGTGCGCGGCCCGGCGCCCAGCGGGGGAAGGGCGGCGTCCCCGGCCGGCGCCGCACGGGCGTGGGCCGCCCCCGCGGGACGGCTGGGTGGCGCCCCCGCGGCGCGGCCGGGCGCGGCGGGTGCCCCGTCGGGTGCGGCGGCGGCGATCCGGGCCCGCTGGGTGACGAGGACGCAGGCGATCACGATCGCCGCGACGACGAGCGCCCCGGGGCCGGCGTGCTCGCCCAGGAGCGCCGCCGACCAGGCGACCGTGAGCAGCGGCTGGGCCAGCTGGAGCTGGCTGGCCCGGGCGACGCCGGCCCGCCCGAGACCGCGGTACCAGGCGGCGAAGCCGGCGAACATCGAGACGGCGGACACGTAGGCGAGGCCGGCGAGGGCGGCGCCCGACGGATGCGCCGGAAGGCCGCGGGCGGCGGCGACCACGGTCACCGGGAGCGAGACCGGCAGGGCGAGGAGGACGCCCCAGGCGATGACCTGCCAGCCGGGCAGGGACCGCGACAGGCGACCGCCCTCAGCGTAGCCGGCGGCGCCGATGGCCAGGGCGGCCAGGAGCAGGGCGTCGGCGGCCACGATCCGCCCGCCGCCGAGCGACAGCGAGTAGGCGATGATCGTGGCCGCGGCGGCGGCGCTCGCCGTCCAGAAGGCCCAGCCGGGGCGCTCGCCGGCACGCAGCACCGCGACGGAGGCGGTCGCCGCCGGGAGGAGCCCGATGACGATCGCCGCGTGGGTCGACGTCGTGTGCCGCAGGGCGAGAGCCGAGAGCAGGCCGAAGCCGATCCCGCAGCCGGCGGCCACCGCGGCCAGGCCGGGCCAGGCGGCCCGGGGCGGGAGCGGGGCGCGGGCGACGAGGAGGCAGGCGCCGGCGATCACCGCGGCGGCCACCGAGCGGCCGGCGCCGACGACGTAGGGGTCGAAGGAGCGCAGGGCGAGCGTTGTCGCCGGGAAGGTGAAGGAGAAGGCGAGGACGCCGAGGGCCGCCCAGCCGAGGCCGGCGAGCCCGGGCCGGGGCCGGGGCCGGGATCGCGACCGGGGGTGAGCCGCCAAGCCCGAGGAGAGCGATACCGGTCGTGCGCCAGTAGCGATACTCTTGCCGTCCATGTCTGAGAGTACCAGTTCGGCCCGGCTGGCCGCGACCCTGCGGGCGCGGGCGCAGACCATGCGCCCGGGCGAGCGGCTGGCCTCGACCCGGGAGATCAGCGCCCGCCACCGCGTGAGCCCGGTCACCGTGTCGCGGGCGCTGGCCGTGCTGCGGGCCGAGGGCGTGCTGGTGACGCGCCCGGGCAGCGGCACCTACGTGGCCGCGCGACGGGCGGGCGGCCCGCCGGAGGAGGTCGACACCTCCTGGCAGGCGGTGGCACTCGGCGACCGGACGATCGACTCGGCGAGCCTGGCCTTCCTCCTGGCCCCGCAGCAGGTCGGAGCGATCTCGCTGGCGGGGGGCTACCCGCACCCGTCGCTCCTGCCGACCCGGGCGCTGGCGGCCGCCCTCGGCCGAGCCGCCCGCCGCCCGGACGCCGGCGAGCGCCCGCCGCTCGAGGGCATCTCCGGCCTGCGGACCTGGTTCGCCCAGTCGGTCGCGCCGGCGCTGAGCGCCGACGACGTGCTGATCACGACGGGCGCCCAGTCGGCGCTGTCCGCCGCCTTCCGGGCCATGGCACCGGTCGGTGCCCCGGTCCTCGTCGAGTCGCCGACCTACCTCGGGGCGCTGGCCGCCGCCCGGGCGGCGCGCCTGTCGCCGGTGCCGGTCCCGACCGACCGCGACGGCATCCGCATCGACCTCCTGGCCGAGGCGTTCGCGGCGACGGGGGCCCGTGTCGTCTACTGCCAGCCGACCTATCAGAACCCGACCGGCTCGGTGCTGGCCGGCGAGCGCCGGCGCCGGCTGCTGGCGGTGGCGCGCGACGCCGGGGCCTTCGTGATCGAGGACGACTACGCCCGCTGGCTGCCGCACGAGCGCCCGGCGCCGCCGCCGCTGATCGCCGACGACGACGACGGGCGGGTGGTCCACATCGCCTCCTTGACCAAGGCGACGTCGCCGAACCTGCGCATCGGCGCCCTGATCGCCCGCGGCCCGGTGGCCGAGCGGCTGCGGTCGCTGCGGCTCGTCGACGACTTCTTCGTACCGCGGCCGCTCCAGGAGGCGGCGCTCGAGCTCGTCGGGGCCCCGTCGTGGCGGCGCCACCTGAATGGCCTGGCACGGGCCCTCACCGACCGCCGGGAGGTGCTCCTGGCGGCGCTGGCCGAGCACATCCCGCAGGCGCGGCCCGGCCCGAGCCCGACCGGCGGGCTCAACGTCTGGCTGGCGCTGCCGGTCGGAGTCGACGACGTCGCGCTGGCCCGGGCGTGCCGGGAGGCCGGCGTCCTCATCAGCCCGGGGCGGCCCTACCACGCCGCCGAGCCGCCGCGCCCCTACGCCCGCCTGTCGTTCGCGGCCGCGCCCCACGCCGCCGCGCTCGAGGAGGGCGTCCGGCGCCTGGCCGAGGCGCTCGACGGCGGGCGGTAGCGGCTCGCCGCGCGGACGACCCTTGACTTACTACGTGCGACGTTATATCGTGAGTCGTAATGAACGCTCTGCTCGAAGACGATCTCGGCCGGTTCGCCGAGCCGTCGCTCCTGATTCTCACCAGCCTGGCCGAAGGCCCGCGCCACGGCTATGCGCTGATCAAGGACATCGAGGACTTCGCCGGGGTGACGCTCGGGCCGGGCACCCTCTACGGGGCGCTGGCCCGCCTGGAGCGGCGCGGGCTGATCCGGGCGCTGGCCGCCGAGGATCGCCGGCGGCCGTACGAGCTGACGAGCGTCGGCGCCGGGGCGCTCGCGCGGCAGCTGGCCAGCATGCGGGCCGTCGCCGATGTCGGGCTGCGGCGCCTCACCCCGTCCCCGGCGACGGCGTCATGAGCCGGCCGGCGGCCGACCCGCGGCTCGTGGCCGGGCTCCTGCGCCTCTACCCGACCGGCTGGCGCGAGCGCTACGCCGAGGAGTTCGCCGGCGTCCTCGTCGCCTCGATGGCCGATGGCCGCCGGCGCTGGCGGGTCGCCCTCGACGTCGTGGCCGGGGCGGCCGACGCCCGCCTGCACGGCGAGGGAGGCTCCGAGCCCGACCGGATCCGCAACGCCGCGTCGGTCTCCTTCTGCGCCTTCGCCGTGTTCTGCCTGGCCGGGATCGGCTTCCAGAAGATGAGCGAGGACCCGGCGTTCGCCGTCGCCGGCCGGGCCCACCCGGCGCTGGCGGTGGCCCACGGGGTCATTCTCGTCGGGGCGATCGCCGCGGCGCTCGCCGTCCTCGCCGGCGCCCTGCCGGTCGCGCTGGCCATCGCCCGTCAGGCCGTCGGCGGACGCCGGGATCTGCGCCGGTTGGTGCTCGTGCCACCGGTCGCGGTGGCGGCCGGGGCCGGCCTGGTCTTCGCCGTGACCCGCCTCGACCACGGGCCGGTGCACTCGCCGGGCAACGTCGCCGCCTTCGTCGCGGTCGCCGTGGTCGCCGGCGTCGTCACCGCGGCCTGCGCCGCCGCCCTGGTCCTCGCCGCTCGGCGGGCCGATCTGCCGCCTGCGCTCACGCGTGCGCAGTGGCTGCCGATGACCGGTCTGAGCGTGGCGATGCTGGCGGTGACCGCCGGCGTGCTGGCCTGGGGCCTCAGCCTGGACGCGCGGGCTCCTGAGCTCTTTCACAGCGACAACGGATTGCTCGCCAGCCCGCTGGCCCCGACGTGGGCCGCCACGCTCGCGGCGATGGCGGCGGCCACGGTCGTAGCGGTCGCGGCCACCGCGCGCGCCGTCCGCCTCGCCCGGCGCCCGCCGAGCGACGAAGGGCAGCGGGCCTGCGCTTGACCGCGGCGGGGGCGGCCCCCCGCCGCCTCAGTCGGCCGGACTGATCAGCCCGGTCTCGTAGGCGTAGATCACGGCCTGGACCCGGTCGCGCAGCCCGAGCTTGCCGAGCAGGTGGGAGACGTGGGTCTTGACCGTGGCCTCGGAGACGACGAGGGCGGCGGCGATCTCGGCGTTCGAGAGCCCGGCGGCCAGCAGGCGCAGGACCTCGCGCTCGCGCTCGGTCAGGGCGGCGAGGTCGGCGGGGACGCGGGAGACGGCGGCCGGGAGGCGGCGGCCGACCTGGTTGAGGAGCTGGCGAGTGACGGCGGCCGAGAGGACGGCGTCGCCGGCGGCGACGGCGCGGACGGCGGCCACGACCTCGGCGGTCGGGGCGTCCTTGAGCAGGAAGCCGCTCGCCCCGGCGCGGAGGGCGTCGATGATGTACTCGTCGAGCCCGAACGTCGTCAGGATGAGGACGCGCTGGCGGGGCAGCCGGCGAGTGGCCTCGATCCCGTCCATGACCGGCCTGCGGGTCGCTGTAGGGGAGGACCGCGTGGACCTCGAAGCCGTGGTCGATCCCCGGCCGGGCGGTGAGGGTCCCGCCGAACAGGGCGGCCCGCTCGCGCATGCCGATCACGCCGTGGCCGTCCCGGACCGGGTCGCCGGCGTCGGCGGGAACCGGCGAGGAGTGGCGGCCAGCGCCGGTGTCGGCGATCCGCAGCTCGAGGCCGTCGTCGCGGAAGCCGACGGTGACCGTGGTGTGGGCGCGGCCGGCGTGCTTGATCACGTTGGTGAGCGCCTCCTGGACGATCCGGAACGCCGAGAGGTCGACGGTCTGGGCCAGCGGGCGGGGCTCGCCCTCGATCGTCAGCTCGACCTCCATGCCGCTGGCCCCGGACTGCTCGATCAGCTTGTCGAGGTTGGCCAGGCTCGGCTGCGGCGCGCGCTGGGCGGCCTCGACGTCGGTGTCGCGCAGCAGGCGCAGCGTCCCGTGCATCTCGGTCATCGCCTGGCGGCCGAGGTCGGCGATGGCGTCGGTGGTGGTAGGCGACCCGCTCGTCGTCGACCGTCACCCCGAGCGCCTGGGCCTGGACGACCATCAGGCTGACGTTGTGGGCCACCACGTCGTGGAGATCCTGGGCGATCCGGACGCGCTCCTGCGCCACGGCGCGGTCGGACATCAGCTCGCGCTCGCGGTCGGCGCGGTCGGCGCGGTCGCGCAGGGCGTCGATGTAGGCCCGGCGGGCCCCGACGTAGAGGCCGAGGGCGACGGCGGCGCCGCACTCGACGGCCACGCCGATCGTGTTGGTGACGCGCTCGGGGTGGGCCGAGAGCAGCTCGCCGGCGGCCCGGCGGCGACCACGGCGACGGCGAGCGGGGCCGGGGCGGGCCAGGGACGGCGCGTGGCGATCGTGTAGCCGCATCGTCCCGGTGGTCGGCTCGGCCAGGCCGAGCAGGAGCCGGATCAGCGTGGTCTTGCCGGCGCCGTTGGGCCCGATGAAGCCGAAGGCGGTCCCGCGGGGAACCTCGAGGTCGATGCTCTCGAGCGCAGCTCGGGTGCCGAACCGCTTGCCGAGACCCTGCGTATGAATGGCGAGTGATTCCTCGCGCATGTCGGTGGTGGAGTTCATGAGCGGAACCTACGACGGCCGGCGAGCGGCGTCGTCGGGCCTGCGACGGAACCGGCGATCGGGCGGTGGGGTGAACCGTGGGCGGCGTCTCATCCGATCGGATGAGGCGGCGATGGGGGGGTCTTGGAGCGGGACCTGGGGGCCGGCCGGCTGGTCGCCCCGACCGAGCCGGGGCGGGGCGCGCGTGTGGCCCCGCCTCGGGCTTTGCGTAGCGGCGGGCGAACCCGGGTAAGCGCGCTGTGACGCACCGCGTTCGAGCGCAGCGCGGGTCCCGGCGCCGGAGGGGCGCGGAGCCAGCTCGAGACGGCGCCAGCGACGGCACAGGAAAGGGGGGCTTGATGAGCGAAGGGCTTGATCTCGGGCATCGACTGCTCAGCGCCGGCGAGGAGAAGCTCCTGGCCAAGCGGGTCGAGCGGGGCGATCTCGAGGCGAAGGACACGCTGATCGAGGCCAACCTTCGGTTGGTGGTGTCGATCGCCCGCCGCTACCGGGGCGCCGGCGACCTCGAGCTCGACGAGCTCATCCAGGAGGGCGTCCTCGGCTTGATCCGCGCTGTCGAGAAGTTCGACTGGCGCAGGGGCTTTCGCTTCTCGACCTACGCGACCTTGTGGATCCGCCAGTCGATCCAGCGGGGTCTCACCGCCCGGGGGCACGCGATCCGGCTGCCGGCCATCGAGGCCCAGCGCGAGCGCAAGCTGGCGGCCATCGAGCGGGCGCTGACCACGAAGCTCGGGCGCGAACCGTCGATCGACGAACTGGCCGCGGCGGCGGAGATGCCGCCGGGCGACGTGGTCCGGCTGAGCGGATCGGCCCGGGCGGTGGCGAGCCTCGACCGGCTCGTGGACGACCAGGGCGGGACCGAGCTCGGCGACCTGCTGGCCAGCGACGAGCCGTCGCCGGCCGAGCTGGCCGAGGAGCGCGACCGGGCGGAGACGGTCCGCCGGACGGTCCAGTCCCTGGCCCCGCCGGCTCGCGACCTGCTCGGACTGCGGTTTGGCTTCGACGGCGACGGCGAGGCGCTGCCGCTGACCCTGACCGCCCAGCGGCTCGGCCTGTCGCTGGCGGCGGCCCGGAAGATCGAGCGCGACGCCCTGGCCACGCTGGCCGGCGACTCCCGCCTGGCCGCCTTCCGGGACGCGGCCTACGCCGCCTGACCGTCAACGTTCGTCGACGGCCGGGTTAGCCGGCCGGGCGGCCGGGTACCTCGTGACCATCCAACAAGGAGGTTTACGATGGTCGCCCTGGTCGTACTGCTCTTGATTCTCGCCCTCTTCGGTGGGCTTGGCTTTGCCGCTCATTTCCTGTGGATCCTGCTCGTCGTCGCGCTCGTCCTCTGGGCGATCGGCTTCCTCATCGGCGGTGCCGAGTCGGGGATGGCCGCCGGCCGGGGACGGCGCTGGTACGGACGCTGGTAGCCGTCGACCGCGCCTGACGGCGGCCCGTGGTTGACGGGCCGCCAGGCGCGCGGGTCAGGCGGGCTGGCCCGGTTCGATCCGGGCCGCCGCCTGGAGCCCGAACCCCCGGTGGCCGGCCCGGTGGGAGGCGGCGATCGGGACGAGCAGGAAGCCGACGTGGTCGCCGAGCTCCAGGCGGTCGGCGATGCGTCCGACGAACCAGTTGGGGCAGCGATCGAGGATCGGCACGGCGTGGGGCCCGGGGTGCCAGGCGCAGCGCGAGAACTTGTCGCCCTCGGCGTCGGCGTCGCTCTCGCCGCCGAACAGGCGGGCCAGGTCGGCGGCCGCCCGGGGAATCAGGTGGACGCCGAGGACGGTGGCCGCCGCCGCCGCCCGGTGGGTCCGGTTGGCCGGCGACAGGCAGGCCAGGAAGCGGGGCGGGTCGATCGAGCATTGGGCGGCGAAGCCGACGAGGCAGCCGGCGGGCGGGGAGCCGGGCGGCTGCGCGGTGACGATGAAGGTGGGCGGGTCGAGCTCGCCCATCACGGCGGCGAAGTCGCCGGCCACGCCTAGATCGGGAGCGGATTCGGGTCGGGCGGGAGAGGCGACGGCGACGGAGTAGGGCTGGGCGGCTGGGGGTCGGGCGCCGGCGGTGGGCCGCCGGGAATCCCGGGCCCGCCGGGTATGCCGGGGCCGGCGAACGGGGTGAGCAGTTCCATGACCGTCAACTACCCGCCGGCGTTCGGCGGGAAACTTGGGGGTCCCTAGGTTTAGCCGGACGGCTATCCTGGGTACTACAACGGTGCAGCCCCGAGTCGGTGCCGTGCTCCTGCGACTGGACCCCGCTGTCGGAGCCCCCAGAACCACCGACTCTGTCAGCACGAAGCTGACCCGGCCGGGAACTGGGCCATTGGCCCGGTTCTCGGCCTCCCCTTTAAGGCCCGGGGCGAGCGCGGCAATCATCACGGGCGGCGATGCATGAATCGTTCTCGGACGGGGTATCCCTTGGCACGCATGGGACATTGGAGCCGAGGAGGAGACGCCCGATGAGCGCAATGCCAACCACCGCACCCCGTCGCACCTCGGCCCTTCGCACGTCCGTCGTGTCGGGGCGCGAAACCGACCTTCGCGAGCTGTTTCGCCGGTGGCAGGACGATCGGGACGAGGGGGCCCGCGATGTCCTCGTCGCCCGGTTCATGCCGCTGGCGCGGAGCCTGGCCCGGCGCTACGACCGGTCCTCAGAGCCGTTCGACGACCTGCTCCAGGTCGCGTCGCTCGGACTGATCAAGGCCCTCGACCGCTTCGACATCGAGCGGGGCCACGCGTTCGCGTCCTTCGCCGTGCCGACCATCCTCGGGGAGCTCAAGCGCTACTTCCGGGATTCGGGCTGGGCGGTCCATGTGCCGCGGGGGCCGCAGGAGCGGGCGCTCAAGGTCGAGCAGGCCCGCCAGCAGCTGACGTCCGCGGCCGGCCGGCCGCCGACCGTGTACGAGCTGGCCGAGTACCTGGAGCTGAGCACCGAGGACGTCCTCGCCGCCCTGGCGGCGGCCCAGGCCTACGACGCCCTGTCGCTGGACGCGCCGCGGCCGTCGGAGAGCGGCGAGTCGGCCAGCTACGGCGAGCACTTCGGCGAGGAGGAGGCCGGCTACGCGCTGGTCGAGGCCAACGCGACGATCGCCGGGGCCCTGCGCCACCTGCCCGAGCGCGAGCGCGTGGTCCTGCACCTGCGCTTCGTCGAGGATCTGACCCAGACGGAGATCGCCGCGCGGATCGGCGTCTCGCAGATGCAGGTGTCCCGCCTGCTGCGCCGGTCCCTCGAGCAGCTGCGCATCCTCTCCCGCGTCGAGTAGCCGCCCGCCCGCGGACCCGGCTTCGCCAACCGCCGCCGGCTCGCGAGCTGACGACGACGCGGGTCTGGCACGCTTGGGCGGTGCGCCCCGATCGTCGACCCTTCGGGCCCGGACCCACTCGCCGATCCTGCTCTGTCACCCGCAGGCTGCCGTCTATGAGCTAAGCGACGACGGACTGTCCCGCGTCGAGCCGGCGGACACCGATCCCGTCCGCCTGACCCGCGACTTCATCGAGGCCCCGGAGCGCTTTCTCCGCCGCGTGATCGACGAGTAGCGCGCCGGCTCGACCGGCGGCGGCCAGCCGGATCACCCGCGGCGGGAGTCGGGTCGACCGCCTGACCTGCCGGCCGGTCGACCCGCACCGCGCTGGCGTCAGCGGCCCGCCGTGGCTCCGGCCCGGGCCACCCGGTGGACGCCCTCGGCGAACTCCTCGACCGCCTTGGCGCAGAAGGCCGGCAGATCGTCCGGCTTGCGGCTCGTGACCAGACCGTGGTCGACGACGACCTCCTCGTCGACCCATTCGCCGCCGGCGTTGCGGATGTCGGTCTGGAGGCTCGGCCACGACGTCAGCCGCCGCCCGCGGACCACGTCCGCCTCGATCAGCGTCCACGGCGCGTGGCAGATGGCCGCCACCGGCTTGCCGGCGGCGAAGAAGTCGGCCACGAAGCGGACGGCGTCGTCGTCCATGCGCAGCTGGTCGGGGTTGGCCACGCCGCCCGGCAGGACCAGGCCGTCGTAGCCGTCGACCGACGCGTCGGCCACCGCCCGGTCGGCCTGCAGCACCTCGGCCTTGTCGAGATGGTCGAACGTCTGGATGTCGCCCTTCTCCAGGGCCAGCAGCTCGACCTGCGCCCCGGCGGCCTCGACCGCCCGGCGCGGCTCGGTCAGCTCGACGCGCTCGATGCCCTCGTTGGCCGTCAGGAAGGCGATCTTCCGGCCGGAAAGCTTGTTGTCCATGGTGTTGCCTCCTTTGTCGTCGCTTCCCTTCGGGTACCCCGGTCGACCGCCGGGAAACCCGGCTGGCGCCGCCGGCGGCCGGCGCCGGCCAGAATGTCGCCCATGCTCGCCTCGATCCCCAGCCCCGCGGCCAACGGCTTCTCGATCGGCCCGATCTTCTTCCACGCCTACGGCCTGGCCTACGTCGCCGCCGTCGCCGCCGCCGTCTGGATCTGCTCCCGCCGCTGGGAGGCCCTCGGCGGCTCGCGCGAGCTCGTCCAGGAGTGCGCCCTCTGGGGCTTTCCCGCCGGCATCCTCGGCGGCCGCCTCTACCACGTGATCACGAGCTGGAACGAGGTCCCCCACACCTGGTGGGGTCCGTTCGCGATCTGGAAGGGCGGCCTCGGCATCTGGGGCGGGATCCTCTTCGGCGTTGTCGTCGGCCTCTGGCGCGTGCGCCGCCACCGGGCCGACCTCGCCGCCATGCTCGACTGCGCCGCGCCCGCCATCCTCGTCGCCCAGGCGATCGGCCGGATCGGCAACTACTTCAACCAGGAGCTCTTCGGCGGACCGTCGAGCCTGCCGTGGGCGGTCCAGATCGACGCCGCCCACCGCCCGGCCGGCTTCCTCCAGTACGCGACCTTCCACCCGACCTTCCTCTACGAGCTGATCTGGAACCTCGTCCTCGCCGGCGCCCTGGTCCTCCTCGGCCGCCGCCGGACGATCCGCCCGCCCGGCCTGTTCGCCCTCTACGTCGCCGGCTACTCGGCCTTTCGCATCTTCGAGGAGACGCTCCGCGTCGACCCGGCCCACCACATCTTCGGCGTGCGCCTGAACCTCTACGTCGCCGTCCTGCTCACGCTCGTCGGCCTCGCCTGGTTCGTCGCCACCCAGCGGGGGGCGCCGCCGCCCGGCGAACCCGTGGTGGCGAGTCCCGGGACCGCCTGAGCTACGATCGCCTCATGACCATCCGCCCTCGCCTTCGCCCCCGGCTCGCGGTGCGCCCCCGGCGGCTCGCCCTCCTCCTCGTGCTCGCCCCGACCGCGGTCGCCGCCGCCAGCACGAGCCACGCCGGCTGGCCCGTCATCCAGCACCACCAGATCAACAAGACCGACGCCGACATCACGCTCAACGCGGTGCCCGGCGTCCACAACGAGCTCCTCGGCGGCAACGGCAACGACACCATCAACGGCAGCAACGCCGGCGACGTCCTGTGGGGCGACTACAAGCCCGGCAACCAGCCGACGAGCCAGGTCGACCACATCAACGCCGGCACCGGCATGGACTTCATCTACGCCAGCCACGGCACCAACATCATCTACACGGGCGGCGGCGGCGACAAGGTCCACGCCCACTTCGGACGCGGCCAGATCCACTGCGGCTCGCCGACCGACCTCGTCTACCTCAGCCATCAGAGCCGGCCCCACTACAAGCTCTACGGCTGCAAGCGGATCAGCTACAAGACGCTCGGCTACTGACCCGCGTCGAGGCGGAAGACCGGATGGTCGCTGGGGACCGGTAGCTTCTTGAAGTAGGGATCGACCGTCCGCCCGGTCCGGCGGCGGTAGGCGCCGATCACCGGCGGGCGATCCTCGACCGGGAGCTCGACGGCCGTGAAGCCGGACGTCTTCGCGCGCCGCTCGAGCTGACCGCGGCCACCGGCGGCCCACAGGTTGCGCACCCAGTCGGACTCGCCCCGCGTCGCGCGAGGTACTCGGGCCGTCGTGGACGACGGGGATCACCGGATCCGCTGCTCCCCGCCCGTCTCCCGGCGGGCCATCACCAGGGTGACCGAGCCGCCGGTGTGCAGGCGCATGGCCCGTGGGTTGAACACGCGGCGGGCGAACGCCCGCGGCTTCAGGTAGGCCATCTGGCCTGTCTCTCCTCGGTCGGGGCCTTCCGCACACGGTAGCTGTCAGCATCGGCCCGTGGAGTATCTCTGGGAGCCGACGGCCGATGTCGTCGAGCAGGCCAACGTCACGCGGCTGATGCGGGCTCACGGCATCGACACGCTCGCCGCCCTGCGCCGCCGCTCGGTCGAGGACCTCGACTGGTTCTGGAACGCCGTGGTCGAGGACCTGGCCATCCCCTTCGCCCGCCCGTACCGCCGCGTCCATGACGCGACCGACGGGATCCAGTGGACCCGCTGGTTCATCGACGGCGCCGTCAACATCACGAGCGCCTGCGTCGACCGCTGGGCCGACGACGCCGCCCGGGCCGACGCCGTGGCCGTGATCGGCGAGTCCGAGGACGGGACCGTCCGCCGCCTGAGCTTCGCCGCCCTGAGGACCGAGGTCGACCGTCTGGCCGGGGCCCTGCGGGCCGCCGGCCTCGGCCCGGGCGACGTGGTCGCCGTGTTCATGCCGATGGTCCCCGAGGCGGTGATCGCCGCGTACGCCGTGGCCAAGATCGGCGCCGTCTACCTGCCGATCTTCTCCGGCTTCGCCCCCGCCGCCGTCGCCGCCCGCCTGCGCGACGCCGGCGCCCGGGCCGTCCTCACCGCCGACGGCACGCTGCGCCGGGGCGCCCGCCTGGCGATGAAGCCGACCTGCGACGAGGCGCTCGCCACCTGCCCGGCGGTCGAGCTCGTCGTCGTGCTCGACCGCCTCGGCGACCCCGTCGAGATGCGCCCCGGCCGCGACATCATGTGGCGCGAGTTCCTCGCCGGCCACGACGGCCCCACCGCCGCCGCCGACACCGGCGCCGAGGACGTGTTCATGCTCGCCTACACCTCGGGCACCACCGGTGCGCCCAAGGGCGCCGTCCACGTCCACGGCGGCTTCCTGGTCAAGATCGCCTCCGAGGTCGCCTACGCCCTCGACCTCAAGCCCGACGGCGTCTTCTACTGGGTGACCGACATGGGCTGGATCATGGGCCCGCTCTCGATGGTCGGCGCCCACGCCCTCGGCGCGACGATGGTCATGTACGAGGGCGCCCTCGACCACCCCGACCCCGGTCGCCTGTGGGCGTCGGTCGAGCGCCACCAGGTGACGATGCTCGGCGTCTCGCCGACGCTGATCCGGTCGTTGAAGCCCCGGGGCGACGACTGGGTCCGCCGCCACTCCCGCGCCAGCCTGCGGGTGATCGGCTCGACCGGCGAGCCGTGGAATCCCGAGCCCTACGAATGGCTGGCCCGGACGGTGGGCGACGGCCGCCTGCCGATCATCAACATCTCCGGCGGGACCGAGGTCGGCGCCTGCTTCCTCGCCCCCTACCCGGTCGAGCCGATCCGCTCGTGCTCGCTCGGCGGTCCGTGCCTCGGCATGGACGTCGACGTCTTCGACCCCGCCGGCCACCCCCTTCGCGGCGAGGTCGGCGAGCTCGTCTGCAAGTCGCCCTGGCCGGCGATGACCCGCGGCGTCTGGGGTGACCGCGACCGCTACCTCGCCTCCTACTGGTCGACCTATCCCGGCGTCTGGCGCCACGGCGACTGGGCGCGGATCGACGCCGACGGCCAGTGGTTCCTCCTCGGCCGCTCCGACGAGGCGATCAACCTGGCCGGCAAGCGCCTCGGCCCGGCCGAGGTCGAGTCGATCCTCGTCGGCCACCCGGCGGTGGCCGAGGCGGCGGCGGTCGGCGTGCCCGACCCCGTCAAGGGCGAGGCGCTCTGGGTGTTCTGGGTCCCGGTCGACCCGACCGACCCGACCGACCCGACCGACCCGGCCGACCCGGCCGACCCGGCCGGGGCCGAGCTCGCCGCGCTCGTGGCCGCCGAGCTCGGCCGCCCGTTCAAGCCGTCGCGGGTGATCCGCGTCCCCGCCCTGCCCAAGACCCGCTCGGCCAAGATCCTGCGCCGGGCGCTGCGGGCGGTCGCCGCCGGGGAGGACCCGGGCGACCTCTCGAGCGCCGAGAACCCCGAGGCGCTCGACGCCGTCCGTCATGCTGTAGGGCGATGAAGCAGCGCGCGGCCGCCCTGCGAACCGACGGCTTTCGGGCCGTGATCGCGATGGCCGCCCTGATGTGGGTGGTCGAGGTGGTCGACGCCGTCGACTCGCAGCGCCTCGACGTCGAGGGAATCCGCCCGCGCCAGCTCTCCGGCCTGCTCGGCGTCCTCGTCGGGCCGTTCCTCCACGCCAGCTTCGGCCACCTCATCGCCAACACCCTGCCGTTCGTCGTCCTCGGGCTGACGATCGCCTTCGAGGGCGCCGTCCGCGTCCTCGCCGTGACGGCGATCGTCGCCCTCACGGCCGGCCTGGGCACCTGGCTCGTGGCGCCCGACGGGACGACGACCATCGGCGCCAGCGGCGTCGTCTTCGGCTACGCCACCTACCTCATCGCCCGCGGTCTCTTCAGCCGCCGGGCCGGCCAGCTGGCGATCGGCGTCGGCGTCCTGCTCCTCTTCGGCGGCGCCCTCCTCTCGAGCCTCGTCCCCCAGACCGGGATCTCCTGGCAGGACCACCTGTTCGGCGCCGTCGGCGGCCTCCTCGCCGCCCGCGTCCTCGCCGTCTCCCGGCGCGCGCCCCGCCTCGCCGCGGCCCGCTGACCCGGCCGCCGGGCGACCCGCACCAACCGCGCGCCCCCATCCGGGGGGCGCAAGCCGCTCCCCAGCATCAGCCACCGCCCCCAGCTGGCATCGTTCGCGGATGGCGGACGGTCAGCTGATCCTCATCGCCGGCGCGCTCCTCCTCGCCGGCCTCCTCGCCGCGCTCGCCGCCGGGCGCCTGCGGATCCCCGGCCTCGTGGTCTTCCTCGGCGTCGGCATGGCCGTCGGCTCCGACGGCACCGGCTGGGTCGCCTTCGACGACTACGAGCTCGCCCGGACGGTCGGGGTGATCGCCCTCGCCCTGATCCTGTTCGAGGGCGGCCTGACCAGCGGCTTCGCCGAGATCCGCCCGGTGCTGCCGGCGGCGGTCAGCCTGGCCGTGGTCGGGACGGTCGGGACCGCCGTCGTCGCCGGGCTGGCCGCGGCCTGGCTGTTTGACTTCTCGAACCTCGAGGGGCTGCTGCTCGGGTCGGTGGTCGCCTCGACCGACGGCGCCGCGATCTTCGCCCTCCTGCGCGGGTCGACGCTCCGCCGGCGGCTGGCCCGCACGCTCGAGGGCGAGGCCGGGCTCAACGACCCGCTCGCCGTCCTCCTCGTCGTCGGCTTCATCGACTGGGCGACGCGCCCGGGCTACGGGCCCGGCGAGATGGCCGTCCTCTTCGCCCAGCAGCTCGGGATCGGCCTCGGCGTCGGGGCGGCGGTCGGCTGGCTGGCCGTCGCCGGCCTGCGTCGGGTGCCGCTGGCCACCGCCGGCCTCTATCCGGTGGCGACGATTGCCACCGCGGCGCTCGCCTACGGCGGCGCGGCCACCCTCGGGGGCTCCGGGTTCCTCGCCGTCTACCTCGCCGGCCTCGCCCTCGGCAGCGCCGCGATCCCCGGCCGCCAAACCGTCGCCGCCTTCCATCAGGGGCTGGCCTGGGTGGCCCAGCTGACGCTGTTCGTGGTCCTCGGCCTGCTCGTCTTCCCCTCCCAGCTGCCCGGGGTCGCGCTCGAAGGGACCGGGCTCGCCCTGATCCTGATGCTCGTCGCCCGCCCGGCCGCCGTCGCCGCGGCCACCGGCCCCTTCTCCTACACCGCGCGCGAGCGGGTGGCCCTCGGCTGGGGCGGCCTGCGCGGGGCGGTCCCCGTCGTCCTGGCCACCTTTCCGGTGATCGCCCACGTCCCGCGGAGCCTCGAGTTCTTCAACATCGTGTTCTTCGCCGTGCTGCTGTCCACGCTCGTCCAGGGGGCGAGCTTCGAGCCGCTGGCCCGGCGCCTGCGGGTGACGACGTCGGAGCCGGCCCTCCCCCGGCCCCTGACCGAGGCCGCGACGATCCGCCGGCTGGGCGCCGAGGTGCTCGAGTATCCGGTGGCCGGCGACGACGCCATCGTCGGCGCGCGGATCAGCGACCTCGGGCTGCCGCGCGACGCCCTGGTCAACGTGATCGTCCGCGGCTCCGAGGCGATACCCCCGCGTGGGTCGACGCGCCTGCGGGCGGCGGACGTCCTCCACGTGCTCGTCCGGGTCGAGTCGGCCGCCGGGCTGCGCGCGCTCACCGCGCGCTGGCGCACCGGGCCGGTCGGGCCGCCGGCGCGGGCCGCCCACCGCCCGCGGGGCCGGGCGCCGATCTTCAGCGTCTGGCCATGGCGCGAAGCCGACGGCGACCCCGCCCGCCCCCGGGAGATCCGCGGCCGGGAGATCGCCCTCCATCTGCGGATCCGGCGCGACGAGCCGGGCGGGCTGTGGCTGCTGGACGACGGCCGCTACGCCGTCACCGGGGCGCTGGGCGCGATCGGTGGCCACGCCGCGCTGACGCGGTGGGCCGTCCGCCGCCTCGACCGGGCCGGGCCGGACGAGCGGGCCTGGCTGCAGACGGTGATCGGGGCGATCGCCGCCGACCGCCACCGCTGACCCCGCCGGTCGGGTCAGCCGGCGCTCAGCCGGTAGCTCCCGATGGCGTCGACGATCGTCGCCGTGACCCGCAGCGTGCCGCCCTTCGGCCCCGTCGCCGTGCAGGCCACCTTGGCTCCCGGGCGAATGACCACGTGCTGCGGGCAGACCGCCGCCGCCTTGACGCCGCTGGTCGCCAGCCGGTCGACGATCGACTTCTCGACCGCCGTCGACACGAGGTTCTGCGGGTGGATGCGGACGTTGCCCTTGTCGTCCTGCTGGACGATCGCGAACGGCTCGACCTCGCCGCTGGCCAGCGTCACCCGGCACACGCTGACCAGGCCCTTCTGGAGCTTGACCCCGCGCGGACAGCTCACCGTCGCGACGGGGACGCCGAGCTTCGAGGTCACCAGCGAGCGGATCGTCTTCTCGGCGGCGGCCCCGTCGAGGCTGCTCGTCCCGCAGCCGGCGAGGGCGACGGCCGCGGCGAGGCCGGCGGCGAGCAGGCGGGGGTTCGGGGCGGCGGCCATCGGCTGGCGGCCAACCTACCGGCTGGCGGGCGCCGGCGCCAGTGGCGGCCCCGGCGCGCCGCACGGCCGGGATTGGCCGAGGGCTGGGGGGGTGGGGAGCGGGCGGCGCCGTGCCGGCCGGGCCGCGGCCAGGGAGCGCCGGGTGGGCGGCCGGGCTTGGCCGTTGGGCTTACGACGTATCTTGTTGGTCATGCCGGACGGTCCCGCGAGCGCGCCAGACGCCTTCGGCCCGTACGTGCCGCGCGCGGTGATGCGCCGCCTGGTCGTCGATCCGCGGGGCGCGGTCGAGACGATCGACGGGACGCTGATGTTCGCCGACATCTCCGGCTTCACCCGCCTGTCCGAGCGCCTGGCCCGGCTGGGCAAGGTCGGGGCCGAGCACCTGGTCGAGGCGATCGGCTCGTGCTTCGCGGAGCTCCTGGTCGCCGCCTACGCCAACGGCGGGAGCCTCCTGAAGTTCGCCGGCGACGCCCTGCTGCTGCTCTTCGACGGCGAGGAGCACGCCGCCCGGGCCTGCCGGGCGGCGACGGTCATGCGCCAGACGCTGCGCGACGTCGGGCAGATCGAGGCCGGCGGCGCGCGGGCGGTGCTGCGCATGTCGGTCGGCGTCAACAGCGGCGAGTTCCACCTGTTCGTGGTCGGCGAGTCCCATCGGGAGCTGATCGTCGCCGGGCCGCAGGCGACGACCACGGTGGTGCTCGAGCACGACGCGCAGGCCGGCCAGATCCTGCTCAGCCGGGCGACCGCCGCGTTGCTGCCGGCCCGGTCGGTCGGGTCGCCGGCCGGCGGCGGGGTGCTGCTGCGCCGGGCGCCGATCGACCACGACATGGCGCCGGTCGAGCCGCGCTGGGAGCCGAGCGCGCACGCGGTCGCGATGTGCGTTCCGACGGCCCTGCGCGCCCACGTGGCCGGCGGCCGCCAGCCGCCGGAGCACCGGACGGTGACCGTGGCCTTCATCCGCTTCTCCGGCGTCGACGACCTGATCCGGCGCGACGGGGTCGACGTGGCGGCCGCGGCGCTGCACGAGCTGATCGTCGACGTCCAGCGCGCGGCCGACGACCTCGAGGTGGCGCTGCTCGGATCCGACCTCGAGGCCGACGGCGGGAAGCTGATGCTGACCGCCGGGGCCCCGCGGGCGGTCGGCGACGACGAGGAGCGGATGCTCCTGGCCCTGCGGCGGGTGGTCGAGGGGCAGCGGCGGATCCCGGTCCGGATCGGCGTCAACCGGGGCGCCCTGTTCGCCGGCGACGTCGGCCCCGGCCACCGGCGGACGTATACGACGATGGGCGACGGGACCAATCTGGCCGCCCGGCTGATGGCCAAGGCGCCGTCGGGGGCGATGCTCGCGACCGCGGCCGTGCTCGACCGGTCGGCGACGAGCTTCGAGCTCGAGGAGCTGCCGCCGTTCACGGTCAAGGGCAAGAAGCGGCCGGTCACCGCCTGGTCGGTCGGGCCGGCCCGGCGTTCGCCCAGCGCGCAGCCGAGCCACGCCGGGCTGCGGCTCGTCGGCCGCGCGGCGGAGCTCGCGGCGATCGACGGCTGGCTGGCGGGCGCCCGGGCCGGCGCCGGGCGGCTGGTGGAGATCGCCGGCGAGGGCGGGGTCGGCAAGTCGCGACTGGCGCTCGAGGCCCGGCGGGCGGCCGGCGGGATGCGGATCCTCGGCGGCATGTGCGACGCCTACGGCTCCGGGACGCCGTACGCGCTGTGGCGCGACGTCCTGCGCCAGTCCCTCGGGCTCGGCTGGGAGGATCCCGACGAGGTCGTGCTCGACCGGCTGCGGGCGGAGATCGCCGCCGGCGACGATCCGGACCTCATGGCCTTGACGGCGCTGCTCGGGGATGTCTTCGACGTCCGGGCGCCGGCGTCGCCCGCGGTCGACGCCCTGGCGGCCGAGTTCCGCCAGGCCCGCACCCACGAGGTCGTCCTGCGCTTCCTGGCCGCCCAGCTTCGCGTGCCGACGCTGGTCGAGATCGAACAGGCCCACCTGATGGACGAGGCGTCGGCGGCGCTGCTCGGCGCTCTGTGCGACGTGCTCGGCGAGTCGTCCTGGCTGGTGCTGGTGACCACGCGGGCGACCGCGTCGGGCTTCGTGGCCGGCGACCGTCCGTGCGTGGAGCGGCTGGCCCCGGCCGCGCTCTCGGACGCTGACGCCCTGGCGCTGGCCGAGGCGGCGACCGAGGACCGACCGGTGCCGCCGTACGTCGTGCGCCTGGCGGTCGAGCGCGCCGGCGGCAATCCCCAGTTCCTCCTCGACCTGCTGGCGCTCGGGGCGACCGGCGACCGGTTGCCCGACAGTGCCGAGGCGGCGGCGATGGCCCGGATCGACGCGCTCGATCCCAACGACCGGGCGCTGGTCCGCCGGTTGTCGGTGCTGGGCGCGAGCTTCCAGGACCGCGAGGTGTCCGTGGTGCTCGAGCCGGGCGGACGCGCCCCCGACGCGGCGACCTGGCGACGGCTGGACGGGCTGGTCGACAGCGAGGATGGGCTGCACCGGTTCGCCCGCTCGACGCTGCGCGAGGCCGCCTACGCGGCCCTGCCGTTCCGCGCCCGGCGCACCCTCCACGCCGCCGTCGCCGGGCAGGTCGAGGAACGATTGGCGCGCACCGGCGAAGCCGACCGGGCGGCATTGTCATGGCACCATCTCGAGGCCGGCCAGCCCGACCGGGCCTTCCCCCACGCCCTCGCCGCGGCCGAGCTCGCGGCCAGTCGCTCGGCCTACGCCGACGCGGCCCGCCTCTACCGGCGGGCCATCGACGCCTCCGAGGCCACCGGCGCGACCCGCGGCGGACTCGACCGCGTGTGGGAGGCGCTCGGCGAGGCGCTGCGCCGGACGGGCGAGCCGGCCGCCGCGCACGAGGCCTTCACGTCGGCTCGGGCGCTGGTCACCGACGACCCGATCAGGACGGCCGAGCTCCTCTACCTCCACGCCGGGGTCGCGTCCCGGGCGGGCAAGATCACGCCCGCCGTTCGCTGGGTCGGGCGAGCACTGCGTGAGCTGGACGGCCTCGACAGCCAGGAGGCCGCCGCGCTGCGCTCGCGGCTGTGGTCGACCCTGGCCGGCGTCCGGGCTCGTCAGGGCCGCTACGGCGAGGCGGAGCAGAGCGCGCGCCGGGCCATCCCCGACGCCGAGCGAACCGGCGAGGCCCGCGCCCTGGCCCACGCCTGCTGGGTCCTCGACGTCTCGCTCGTACGGATGGGGAGGCCGGCCGACGCCACCCACTCGCCCCGGGCGATCGAGATCTACGAACGCCTGGGAGACACCGAGAACCTCGCGCGGGTGCTCAGCAACCTCGGCACCTTCGAAGCGTCGGCCGGGCGCTGGGACCGGGCGATGGCGCTCTACCAGGAGGGTGCCGACCACGCGACCCGGGCCGGGGACGTGACGTCAGCCGCCTACGGCGACTGCAACATCGGGGAGACGCTCTCCGATCAGGGCCGGTTCGAGGAGGCCGAGCCCCGGCTGCGACGCGCGCTCCAGGTCTGGGACGGGAGCGGCGACGAGCAGGGCAGCGCCTACGCCCGGATCCTGCTCGGCCGGCTGGCCGTGCGCAAGGGCGACGCCGAGTCCGGGCGCCGGCGGCTCGAGCGCGGGCTGGCCGAGCTCGTCAGCCTGCGCTGCGAGTTCGACGCGGCCATCGCCCGGCTGTTCCTGGCCGAGGCGGCCGTCGCGGTCAACCGACCGCAGGAGGCCCTGCGGATCCTGGCCGACGTGGACGGTGGCGTCGACGGACTGGCGCTCGCCCCGCGGATCCGCGGCCTGGCGCTCGCCGCCGGCGGCGAACGCGCCGGCGCTTGGCAGGCCTTCGAGGACTCCCTGGCCGCCGCCCGGCGGGCCGGATCGGACTTCGATGCGGCGGCCGCACTCGACGGGCTGGCCGCGCTCGCCGGCGACGCGGCGCAGGCCGAGGTCTTCGTCGGCGAGCGCGACGCCCTGCTCGAGCGCCTCGGCGTCCGCCAGCTGCCAGAGCCTCGTCCCGCGCGACTGGCGCCGCCGGCGGATCCGACGGTGGCCCGGCGGCCGCCGCACGCCGCGCCGCCCGTCGTCTGAGCCGGCGGTCCGTGGTCGCGGTCGACCGTTAGCCGTGGATGCGCGGATCCCAGCCGGGCGGGACCGTGAAGAAGACGTTGACCACCCCGGTGGTGCCCGTCGGCGTCGGGAGCTGGCTGGCGCTGCGGCTGTTGATGCACGGTCCGACCGGCCGCTTGAAGGCCGGCGCCGAGCAATCGGGGAGCAGGCCGACGTACTGGACGCCGATGCCGGGATCGTTGGTGGTCAGCAGGGGCGAACCCGGCTTGGGGATGAACGGCCGCGGCGAGCCGAAGCAGACCTGGGCCAGGCCGCGGTAGATGATTAGCTGGGCGCCCTGGAGCCCGCCGGACACGGCGCTGCTCAACGTGATGTGGAGGGTCGGCTCGTTGACGGTCGACCCGCCGTTGACGATGACGTTGTACTGGTCGCCGCTCAGCCCCTGGTAGACCCGGTTCTGGTAGAGGCAGTTGATGGGCGGGTCGAGGTTGACGCGGAGCTCGAGGTCGGCCACCGGGTCGCTGTTGACCACGAGCTGGGAGAAGTCGCCCTGGGTGATGTCGAGGAGCTGGGCCGAGCCGGTGTTGCTGAAGGTCTCGCACGGCGGCGAGGTCGACGACGAGGCGTGGACGCCCGGCCGCGTGGAGCCGAGGTTGCAGTTGCTGAACGCGGCGGCACCGCCGGCGCTGGCCAGGACGGCCACGCCGACCGCGAGCGACACGGCGGCGAGCGGCAGCAGGAGACGCGTGCGGCGGGCGAAGGCTCTCGGATTCACTGGTTCGTTCCCCTCTCAGGACTTGGTGCGCGGCGAGCCCCCCGGGCCCGAATCTTAAGGGAAGTCTAACCTGTCGGCCGGCGGCCGGCGGCGCTGCACGGCTTATCCCTCGGGCGCCAGCTCCGGCGGGAGCGCCGTCGGCCCGTCGGGGTAGAGGGCGGCGATGTCCTCGGGGGTGAAATCGCGCGGGTTGCCGGTCTCGGGCGGAGCGCCGACGACGAGCCAGAGCTGGTCGCGGTCGGTGTCGTTGAACGGCTGGCGGACGGTCTGCGGTTCGACGAGAACGGCGCTCAGCGGCTCGAGGGTGAGGAGATCGTCGCCGACGCGCAGGCGCCCGGTTCCCTCGAGGACGAGGTAGAGCTCGGTCGTGCGCGGGTGGCGGTGGCGGGTCGAGGCCTGGCCGGGGCGCAGGCGCCAGAGCCGGGCGCCGAGGGTTCGGCTGTCGAGCTGGCCGGCGAGGTCGGTGTTCAGGACGCCCATGAAGTTCGACGGCCGCCAGTAGGCGTCGGCCGCGGCGAGCACCCGGTAGGGAGGTGGCGGGTCGGGGCTCACGCCGGCGGGTGCTCCCGGGCGTCGTAGGCCTGCCGGGCGGTCTCGATCCGGTCGAGCGCGTCCTCGAGCGGCGCCCAGCCCTCGACGACGACCTCCTTGCCCTCGGGCTGCTTGTAGATCGAGAAGAAGTGGGCGATCTCGTCGCACAGGGCGCGCGGCAGGTCGTCGAGGCTCTCGAGCGTGTTCCAGTTGGGGTCGTTGTGGGGAACGCAGAGGATCTTGTCGTCCTCGCCGGCGTCGTCGCGCATCCGGAAGAGGGCGATCGGCTTGACCGGGATCAGGCAGCCGGGAAACGTCGGCTCGGACACGCAGACCAGGGCGTCGAGCGGGTCGCCGTCGGCGCCGAGGGTCTCGGAGATGAAGCCGTAGTCGGTCGGGTAGACGACCGAGGAGAAGAGGAAGCGGTCGAGCTTGATCGCCTTCAGCTCCGGGTCCCACTCGTACTTGTTGCGGCTCCCCTTCGGGATCTCGACCATGCAGAGCAGGCGGTGCGGGTCGGCCACGGCTCGGAGGTTAGCCCGGCCGGCGCGGGTCCGCGTCTAGGCTGTGGGTCGTGGCGACGATCCTCCTCTACGGCGACACGATCCGCCATCCGGCGGTGCGCCACGAGGTGCCGCTGGAGATCATGGATCCGCTGCTCTTCGTCGTCCGCGACGGGCGGGCGCTGGTGCTGACGAGCTCCCTGGAGCGGGAGCGGGTCGCCCGGGCGCTGCCGTCGGCGGAGCTCGTCATGAGCGACGAGCTCGGCTTCCTCGAGCTCCTCGCGGCGGGCATGGACTGGGATTCGGCGCAGGCGGAGGTCGTCGTGCGGGCGCTGCGCCGGTGGGGAATCTCCGATGCGGTGGTCTCCCCCGATCTCGGGGTGGCGATCGCCGACCGGCTGCGGGGCGAGGGCATCGCGCTGACGATCGACGGCTCGGCCATCTCGGCGCGGCGGCGGGCCAAGTCGCCGGCCGAGCTCGCGGGGATCAGACGGGCGCAGCGGGCGGCCGAAGCGGGCATGGCCGCGGCCGCGCGGCTCATCCGCGGCGCCGAGCGGCGGGGGGGCCGGCTCTGGCGCGAGGAGGACGGTCGGGAGCTCACGGCCGAGGCCGTGCGGGCGGCGGCCCGGGCGGCGTGTGCCGGGGCGGGGGCGCCGGCGCCGCCGGACATCATGGTCGTGTCGGCCCTGTCGGGCGGCGGCCACGACCCGGGCTCGGGGCCGCTGCCGGCCGATCTGCCGATCGAGATCGACCTGTGGCCGCGGGACGAGGCGAGCGGCTGCTGGGCGGACATGACGCGGACGTTCGTCGCGGGTGACGTCTCGCCGGAGGTCGCCGGGCTGCGCGACACGGTGCGCGAGGCGCTGGAGGCGGCGCGGTCGGCGGCCCGACCGGGCATCAGCGGCCGCGCGCTGTACGACGTCGCGGCCGACGTGGTGGAGCGGGCCGGCCATCCGACGCAGCGGACCCGGCGGCCGGGCGAGTCGCTCGAGACCGGCTTCTACTTCTCCCTCGGTCATGGCGTCGGCCTCGAGGTGCACGAGCCGCCTTCGCTGGGCCTGGCCGGCGGCGGGGAGGCGCTGGTGGCCGGCGACGTGATCGCGATCGAGCCGGGGATCGAGGGCATCCCGGGCGTGGGCGGCGTGCGCTTCGAGGATCTGCTGCTGATCACCGACGACGGCTGCCAGACGCTGACGCGGTTCCCCTACGACCTCTGACCCCCCCGGCGGGGACGTCGCGGCGGCTCGCCGTCTCAAGGTCGGCGGCCGTGGTGTCGACTCTTTTCGTGGTGGTGGTGGCCGAGACCGAGACGCTGAGCCGGACCGGGGGCGCAAGCGCGTTGCGGACGCTGGTGCTGGCGCGCAACCCGACGGTCGTCATCGAGACGAGCGAGGAGCAGCGGGTCGACGACCTCGCGGACGCCGTGGCCGGCAACCTCGGCCTCGAGGTCTTCGAGTGGACGGTGACCCACGGTCTCGCCCGCCGGCCCGTCGTCGGCGACCGGGGGGTCTCGCGCCGGGGACCGGCGGCGGCGGCGGTCTACGACACCAACGACCCGCGCAAGGCGCTGGCGGCGATCGCGGGGCTGAGCGTCGAGGCGCTGTTCGTGCTCAAGGACATCGCCGGGGCCCTGGCCACGCCGGAGGCGTCGCGCTCCTTCCGCGAGCTCGTCGCCGGGCTGTCGCGTCCGTCTCGGCTCTCGACGCTGGTCCTCGTCGGGGCGCGCGTGGTCCTGCCCGACGAGCTCGAGCCGCACGTGACCCGCCTGGAGCTGCCACTCCCCAGCCACGAGGACTACGTCCGGGCGGTGGGGGGCGTGATCGACTCGCTGCGGGCGACGGGCCGGGCCCGGGCCGACGTCTCGGCGGCCGATCAGGATGCCCTGGCCGGGACGCTCAGCGGACTGACGCTCGACCAGGCGCGGCAGGCCGTCGCCCAGGTGGCCATCGACGACGGCGAGCTCGTCCGCGGCGACAGCGAGCGCCTCCTGGCGCTCAAGGCGCGGGCGCTCGGCGACGACGGTCTGCTCGAGTACGTGCCGCCGGCGCTGAACGCCGCGCAGCTCGGCGGCTTCGACCGTCTGGAGGCATGGCTCGACCGGGCGCGGATCGGCTTCAGCCCGCAGGCGGCCGCGCTCGACCTGCCGGCCCCGCGGGGGGTGCTCCTCGTCGGCGTGCAGGGCTGCGGCAAGTCGCTGGCCGCGCGGGTGATCGCGCGGCGGTGGGCTCTGCCGCTCCTGGGCCTCGACATCGGCCGACTGTTCGACAAGTTCGTCGGCGAGTCGGAGCGGCGCTTTCGCCGGGCGATCGAGATCGCCGAATCGCTGGCGCCGGTCGTCCTGTGGATCGACGAGATCGAGAAGGGCCTGGCGCCGGCCGGGAGCGGCGACGCCGACGGCGGTCTCTCGCGGCGGCTGTTCGGCTCCTTCCTGACCTGGATGCAGGAGAAGCAGCGGGAGGTGTTCGTGGTCGCGACGGCCAACGACCTGTCGCGCCTGCCGGCCGAGCTCCTGCGCAAGGGTCGCTTCGACGAGGTGTTCTTCGTCGACCTGCCCGAGCGCGACGAGCGCGTCCAGATCCTGGGCATCCATCTGCGTCGCCACCACCAGGATCCGGCGGCCTTCGACGTCGACGCGGTCGCCGCGGCGACGGCGGGATTCTCGGGGGCCGAGCTCGAGCGGCTCGTCGTCAACGCGCTGCTGCGCTCACTCCAGGAGGAGCGGCCGGCCGATCAACAGCTGCTCCTCGACGAGGCCGCGGCGCTCGTGCCGCTGTCGGTCTCGCGGGCCGAGGAGATCAGCCGCCTGCGGGCCGACGCGGGGAGCCGGTTCGTCCCGGTCCGGGGACAGGGAGCGGCGCTCGCCAACGCGCCGGTCCCGGGAGCGCTCGGGGACAGGCGGCGGCCGCTCGTCTGAGCGTTCCGCCGGGAATCGACCGGCCCGGACGCGGTCGCCGCGCGCGCGCCGATCAGGACGCCGGGTGAGGGTCGCCGGTGGCGGCGCTCGGCGCATCCCAGCTGGTGGGTGGGGTGAGCACCAAGGGGGCGACGATCCGTCTGCGACCGAGGCACCGCGGGCAGTTCTCCATCAGCAGGAAGGCGGCCTTGACCTTGATCCGAAGGCCGCAGCGGGGGCAGCGCAGGTCAGGTATGAGGGCCTCTCCCATCGTCTCGGGCGGCGCGACGGGCGCCGTCTCGCGCATCTGGACGTGCATCGAGTCTCGTCCCGGTCCGGGACCTCCCCGCCCAGGCACGAGAAAACCGTACATCAAGAGATGCCAAATCGTCGAATCGAATAGTCGATGGGACGGGCGACGGTCGGTTATCTCTTACGCTGCAGCGGCTGTCGATTGCTTCGGTGTCGCGCCCGATCTGCGGGTTGGCTTGCGCAGAAAGGATCGGCCCCTATACCTTCTTGGCGTGACGTTGGAGGAGCTCAGAGCGGAGTTCGAGCAGGGCCGGCTCGACACTGTCCTCCTGGCCATCACCGACATGCAGGGGCGTCTGGCCGGCAAGCGCCTGACGGCCCGGCATTTTCTGGCCGAGGTGGCCGGCCACGGCGCCGAGGGGTGCAACTACCTGCTGGCGGTCGACGTCGAGATGCGGCCGGCGGCCGGCTACGCGATGGCGTCGTGGGAGCGCGGGTACGGGGACTTCGTGCTGCGGCCGGACCTCGACACGCTGCGCCGGGTGCCCTGGCAGGCGGGCACCGCCCTCTGCCTGGCCGACGTCGTCTGGCCGGACGGATCGGACGTGGCGGCCTCGCCGCGCCAGGTCCTGCGCCGCCAGCTCGCCCGCCTGGCCGAGCGGGGTTGGACCGCCCAGGCGGGGACCGAGCTCGAGTTCAACGTGTACCGCAACAGCTACGAGGAGGCCTGGCGCCGGCGCTACACCGGGCTCGACCCGGCCAACCTCTACAACGTCGACTACTCGCTGCTCGGGACGGCCCGGGTCGAGCCGCTGATCCGCCGGATCCGCAACTCGATGGAGGGCGCGGGAATGCTGGTCGAGGACTCCAAGGGTGAGTGCAACCTCGGCCAGCACGAGATCAACTTCCGCTACGCCGAGGCGCTGCGCACGGCCGACGACCATGCGATCTACAAGAACGGCGCCAAGGAGATCGCGGCCGAGGAGGGGATGGCGATCACCTTCATGGCCAAGTTCGACGAGCGCGAGGGCAACTCGTGCCACATCCACTTCTCGCTGACCGACGTTGACGGTCCGGTGTTCGCCCGCGAGCCCGAGGTGTTCGAGTCGTTCCTCGCCGGCCAGCTCGCCTGCCTGCGCGAGCTGACCCTGCTCCTGGCGCCGAACGTCAACTCCTACAAGCGCTTCGCCGCGGCGAGCTTCGCGCCGACGGCCGTCGCCTGGGGGCGCGACAACCGGACGTGCTCGCTGCGCGTGGTCGGGGACGGCGCTTCGCTGCGGTTCGAGAACCGGGCCGGAGGCGCAGACCTCAATCCGTACATGGCGCTCAGCGCGATCATCGCCGCCGGGCTGCACGGCGTGGACGAGGGGCTGCGGCTCGAGCCGGCCTGCGCCGGGAACGCCTACCTGGCGGCCGACAAGCCGCGCCTGCCCGGCCACCTGCGGGCGGCGCGGGACCTGTTCGCCGCCGGCGCGGTGGCCCGGGCGGCGTTCGGCGACGATGTCGTCGACCACTACGTCAACGCGGCCGACGTCGAGCTGGCGGAGTTCGACGCGGCGGTGACCGACTGGGAGCGCGTGCGCGGCTTCGAGCGATTGTGACCGGCACGGTGGCCACGCCGACGGTCGTCTTCGCCCCGGTGCGCTCGCAGACGGCGCTCGAGGAGACGGTCGACCGGCTGGGCACCGCGGTCAAGCTCGGCCTGCTCGCCCCGTCGACCCAGCTGCCGCCGGAGCGGGAGCTCTGCGCCCGCCTGGGCATCGCCCGCTCGACGCTGCGTCAGGCGCTCGGCGCGCTGACCGAGAGCGGCCACCTGCGGGCGGTCCGGGGCCGGGGTGGGGGCACCTTCGTCGCCGACCCGCAGCCGCCGGTGGATCCGCCGTCGCCCGAGCTGCTGGGCGGCTGGCGGGAGGTCTGCGACGAGCGGCTGGCCGTCGAGCTCGGCGTCGTCGTCCTGGCGGCCGAGCGCGCCACCCCGGAGATGCTCGACGGCCTCGACCGCCTGGTCGACGGCCTCGACGGCATGCTCGACGACTTCGCCGCCTACCGGCAGGCGGACATCCTCCTGCACGTCGGCCTGGCCGAGGCGACCGGCAGCCGGCGCCTGCTCCGGGCGATGACCGAGATGCAGGGCGCGATGACCACGCTGATCTCCTTCATCGCCCATCCGCGCGACGTGCTCGCCTCGTCGAACCTCCAGCACCGCCGCCTGCTGTCGGCCCTGCGCGCCGGCGACGATCTGCGGGCGGTGCGGGTCATGGGCGAGCATCTGCGGGCGACCGAGCACGTGCTCGCCGGCCTCCTGCCGCGATAGTCAACAGGGGTTGACTTGCGCCGCCGGCGCCGCATATCGTGCGCCGATAAGGACGGACAATCAGACCTTTCCCGAGGAGGGCGGATGGCGGCCACGGAAACCCTGAACGCGGACGAGCAGCGGCTCGCCGACATGGGCTACAAGCAGGAGCTCAAGCGCGGCTGGAGCAGCTTCTCGAACTTCGCCATCTCCTTCTCGATCATCTCCGTCCTGGCCGGCTGCTTCACGTCCTACGGCCAGGCGTTCAACGACGGCGGGCCGGTGGCGATCTCGATCGGCTGGCCGGTGATCAGCCTGCTCGTGCTGACGGTCGCGTTCTCGATGTCCGAGCTGGCCTCGGCGTTCCCGACCGCCGGCGGGATCTACTACTGGGCCTCGAAGCTGGGGGGCGCGGGGTGGGGCTGGTTCACGGGGTGGTTCAACCTCGTCGGGCTGGTCGCCGTGGTGGCGTCGGTCGACTACGCGGCGGCCTCGTTCCTCCAGGCGACGCTCTCCTCGTACAACCTCCACGCGGTGTTCAACTTCGCCTCGACCGACGTCAAGTACAACGCCCACGTGATCTTCGCGCTGTTCGCGGTGATCCTGATCATCCACGGCCTGATCAACGTCTTCTCGAGCCATCTGGTCTCGCTGTTCAACGGCGTGTCGGTCTGGTGGCACGTGATCGGCGTCGCGGTGATCGTGGTGCTCCTGATCGCCGTGCCGAGCCACCACGCGAGCCTGGCCTACGTGTTCGGCCATCAGCGCAACAACACGGGCTTCGGCAACCACATGTACTGGTTCTACATCCTGCCGCTGGGCTTCCTGCTGACCATGTACACGATCACCGGGTACGACGCGTCGGCCCACGTCTCGGAGGAGACCCACGGGGCGGCGGAGTCGGCGCCGAAGGGCGTCTGGAGGTCGGTGTTCTATTCGGCGGTGATCGGCTGGATCGTGCTCCTGGCGCTGACCTTCGCGGTGCAGAAGGGCGCGACGTCGACGATCGCGGCGGCCGGGTTCCCGGCGGTGGCGATCCTCCAGACCGCCCTGTCGTCGGCGGCGGCCAAGGCCGTCCTCATCATCTCGACGGTGGGACAGCTCTTCTGCGGCATGGCCTGCGTGACCAGCGCGTCGCGGATGACGTTCGCCTTCTCGCGCGACGGCGCCGTGCCCGGTCATCGCCTGTGGCGGCGACTGGGACCGAACCGGACGCCGACGTGGTCGGTCCTGTTCGTGATCATGGCCGCCCTGATCGTGACCCTGCCGGCGTTCTTCCCCAACAAGGCGGGCTATCCGGTGGCCTTCTTCGCGGTCACGTCGATCGCGGTGATCGGCCTCTACGTCGCCTATACGATCCCGGTCTTCCTGCGCTGGCGGATGGGCGACGCCTTCGAGCCGGGACCGTGGACGCTCGGGGCCAAGTACAAGTGGGTCAACCTGATCGCCTTCGTCTGGGTCGGGATCTGCGTGATCATCTTCTGCCTGCCGACGTCGCCGGCCGGCGTGTTCTTCGGCTCGAAGTTCCGCTGGTCGTCGGTCAACTACGCGCCGCTGGTCACGGTCGGGGTGATGCTGGTCGTGTCCGTCTGGTACGTGGTCTCGGCCCGGCGGACGTTCACCGGCCCGAGGCGGACGGTCGACCTCCCCGACGTCTCGCCCGTCTTCCCGGGTGCCTGACCGGCTGGCCATCATCGAGCCGGCCACGGAGCTGGTCCTGGCCGAGGTGGGGCGGGCCGGGGCGGCCGACGTCGACGAGGCCGTCGCGCGGGCGCGGGAGGCCTATCCGGCGTGGCGGGCGCTCGAGCCGGGGGCCCGGGCTCGGCTGCTGCGGCGCCTGGCCGACGCGGTCGAGGCGGAGCTCGAACCGCTGGCGCGGCTCGAGGCGCGCAACGCCGGCAAGCCGATCGGCGACGCGCGCGGGGAGATGGGGATGGTCGTGGAGACGTTCCGCTACTACGCGGGCGCGCCGGAGCGGATGCTCGGCGAGACGATCCCGGTCGCCGGGGGGCAGGCGTTCACGGTGCGCGAGCCGCTGGGCGTGGTCGGCCTGATCGTGCCGTGGAACTTCCCGCTGACGATCGCGGCGTGGAAGCTCGGGCCGGCGCTGGCGGCGGGCAACACGGTCGTGCTCAAGCCGGCTGAGCTCACCCCGCTGACGGCGCTGCGCTTCACCGAGATCGCCGGGGCGGCGGGGATCCCGGCGGGCGTGGTGAACGTCGTGGTCGGGCCGGGGGCGACGTGCGGCCAGCGGCTGGTCGAGCACCCGGACGTGGCGAAGATCGCCTTCACCGGGTCGACGGAGGTCGGGCGGGCGATCGCCGCGGGGGCGGCCGCGACGATCAAGCGGGTGACGCTGGAGCTGGGCGGCAAGTCGGCGAACATCGTCTTCGCCGACGCCGACCTGGCGGCGGCGGCCGCGGCGGCGCCGATGGCGGTGTTCGGCAACGCCGGGCAGGACTGCTGCGCCCGGTCGCGGATCCTCGTCGAGCGGTCGGTGCTCGAGCCGTTTTTGGAGCTCCTGGGCGAGGCGGTGGCGGCGATCCGCGTCGGCGACCCGCTCGAGGAGGCGACGACGATGGGGCCGCTGATCTCGGCCGAGCAGCGCGCGCGGGTGGCCTCCTTCGACGACGGCGCCTGGCCGGTGGCGGCGCGGGGCACGGCGCCGGAGGGCCGGGGCTACTGGTACCCGCCGACCGTGCTCGGGCCGGTCGACCCGGGTGCGCGGGCGGCGCGGGAGGAGATCTTCGGGCCGATCGCCGTGGTGATCCCGTTCAGCGGCGAGGAGGAGGCGGTGCGGCTGGCCAACGACACGATCTACGGGCTGTCGGGGTCGATCTGGACGCGAGACGGCGGGCGGGCGCTGCGGGTGGCGCGGGCGGTCGAGACCGGGGTGCTGTCGATCAACTCGAACGCCTCGGTCCGGGTGTCGACGCCGTTCGGCGGCTTTCGCCAGTCGGGCTACGGGCGGGAGCTCGGGCCGCACGCGACCGACGCCTACAGCGAGGTCAAGTCGATCTACTACGCGACGGGATGAGACTCGAGGGGAAGATCTGCGTGATCACGGGGGCGGCCGGCGGAATCGGCGGGGCGACGGCGGCGGTGTTCGCGCGGGAGGGAGCGATTGTCGTCGGCGTCGACCTGGTCGACGCGCCGGGTGACCTGTCGCTGCGGGTCGACGTGACCGACGAGGCGCAGGTGGGCGAGCTCTACAGCGAGGTGCGGGGCCGGTACGGGCGGATCGACGTGCTGTTCAACAACGCCGGCATCTCGCCGACCGACGACGGGTCGACGCTGGAGACGACGCTGGAGGTGTGGGAGCGGGTCCAGGACGTCAACCTGCGGAGCGTGTTCCTGTGCTGCAAGCACGGGATCCCGCATCTACTGGAAGGGGGCGGCGGGTCGGTGATCAACACGGCGTCGTTCGTCGCGGTGATGGGGTCGGCCACGTCGCAGGCGTCCTACACGGCGTCCAAGGGCGGGGTGCTGGCGCTGTCGCGCGAGCTCGGCGTGGAGTTCGCCCGGCGGGGCGTGCGGGTCAACGCCCTGTGCCCGGGTCCGGTCGACACGCCGCTGCTGCAGGAACTGTTCGCCAAGGACCGGGAGCGGGCGGCCCGGCGGATGGTGCACCTGCCGGTCGGCCGCTTCGCCCGGCCGGAGGAGATCGCCAACGGGGTTCTGTTCCTGGCCAGCGACGAGTCGAGCTACGTGACGGCCTCGACCTTCCTGATCGACGGCGGGCTGAGTGCGGCCTACACGACGCCGTACTGACGCCATGGCGCGCGGTCGCGACGCAGTGCATGTCATCAGCGGCGGTCGCCGTGGTCGCGTCGCCGTTGAGGCCGAGCAGCGAGCGAGTCTGCGAAAGTCGACTGGCTACCAGTCGCCCCGACTCGAACCGAGGAGAGAGATGTCGACGGACAACGCCGAGCTACTGAAGACCACCTACGAGGCTTTCGGCCGCGGCGACATCGCAGTGGTGCTGAAGGTGCTCGACGAGAACATCGTGTGGAATGCCCCTGCGGTCTTGGCCCACGCGATGCCGGTGGGCGGGCGCGCCGACGTGCCGGCGTTCTTTGGCAATCTCGCGGCGACCTGGGAGGACTTCAGCCTCGAGATCGATGACCTCGTCGCCTCTGGCGATCGCGTGTGCATGATCGGACGCGCCGGTGGCCGAGTCGGCGGCGTTGACGCAAGCTACGGCTTCGTGCACGCGTGGACGGTTCGCGACGGGGTCTGCGTCCGCTTCGACGAGTACGTCGATCCGTCGCCTGAGCTCCTGTCGCGCTGACGAGGCTGGAGCGGTGACCTGAGTTGGGTCGTCTCGAAGGGCAAGTCGTAGGGGTTCCGCCGAGGTGTCCTCGGAGGGGGAAGCAGCCGCGCACGCGCTGGAGCGTCTACCTCCGAGTTGGGCTCGAAGGGCGAGGTCGTACGCGTTTCCGCAGTCGCTGACAAGGGTCACGGTCGTCATCTGAGAAGACCCGCGTCTCGGCCGCACGAATACAACATTCGAGAAGCACGAGGCCTCAACGAACAGTGGACGACTGTACGTCCAATTGTCTAAGCCCGGATCCACCGATCGGGGTCGGTGGGTCGCCTGAGGTGGGGCTGGCGGCGTCGGGGCTGGGTGTGGCGTTGGTTTTGGCGGTGTGATCGGGGCGGGCGGGTTGTTGACGTCCGCAGCGGGGATCTTCTGGAGGGTTCGCGGGCAGGGGTGATCGCGGGTGGTGTGCCCGGGGTGTGCTGCTCGTCGTCGGTGTCGGTGGTCGGCGTTCAGGCCGGGGCTGGGAGGGCGCGGATGCGGTTCAGGGCCGCGATGTAGTCGCCGTGCCAGGGCCAGCGGGCGGGGAGGTGAAGCGTCCAGCCGCGGGCGTGGCTCGTCAACCGCCCCGGGATCTGGAGGAGCCGGCGGCGCAGGGTGCGGGCGGCGCGGATTGTGGTGTCGGGCAGGCCGAGGAGCTGGGTCCAGCGCAGCAGGTTGTGCGCGAGGGCGGCGAGCACGGTCCAGGCGCCGTTGGCGTTGAACTCGCCGGAGGGGAAGTGCGCGAGCGCCTGGTCCTTGAGGTCGCTGATGACCTGCTCAACGACGGCGTGATCGCGGTGCTCAGCCTCGACAAGCACGACGGCCTCCGTGCGGTTGGTGAGGAAGCAGAAGTGTCGCCAGTCGGGCCACAGCTCGGCCTGCTTGGCCCCGGTCAGGCGGGTCCGCCGGACGACCAGGCGCCGGCCGCCGTAGACGGTCTCGGCGATCTGCGCCTCGCCCTCATCGGGGTAGGCGATCGTCTGCCAGGCGTCCTCAGCGATCTGATCGACCGCAGCGCGGACGGTCTTGATCATCCGCACCCCGATCGAGTATTCCCAGCCCGCGTTCTCGAGGAGCTCGAAGACCTTCGTGTTCCAGAACCCCGAATCTGCGCGGAGGAGCTTCACGCCGTTCGCGCCGGCGCGGTTGACCCGGGCGATCAGCTCCTCGGTGAAGCGCTTCATGCCCCGCTGCGTGTTCGCTGAGCCCTTCCGCAGCCGGATGTGCAGCGTCTCCCTGGTGTCCGCCCTGGTCGCGAGCAGCGGGTGGTAGCCCAGCAGCCGGGTGTAGCCGTAGCTGGCGCCCTGCTTCAACCGACCGCAGACCTCGCCGACGAAGCTGTCGACATCGACGACCAGCCGCCCCTCGCCGGGGCCGGCGCCGGCCTTCCACGCCCGCTCGATCGACCGGCCCAACAGCGCGTCGAGCTGCCTGACATGCCCGAAGGTGAAGGCCCGCAGAAACGTCCCCAACGTCGACGGTGCCGGGATCCAGCCCCCCAACAGGCGCCCGGTGCGACCCGCCCGGAGCACCTGGCAGTCATCGATGCTGTCAGCGCCCAAGATCATCGCGAACACGAGCGCCATGATCTTGCGCCCCGCGTTCGCCGGCCCCGGCCGACCCGGGCGCAGCCGCACGAGATCCACCGCCAACGCCTCAATCCCGAGGCGCCCGGCGAGCGTCGCGACGAGCATCACACCCGCGTCCGAGACGACCTTCTCATCATCAAAAACGACCTCGACCCCGTCCAGTCCGACCGGCCCGTCATCGTGCACCACGAAGGTGACCTCCCGTTGCAGGCCCCGGCTGCCGCCAACAGCCGTAAAAGCCCTGCACTGGAGGTGTGTGCCCAGAGTCAGAGGTCGATGATGAAATCGTGATCTGACATAAGCTCGTCGTCGCCTGCCGGGGAAGGTCCGGTCCGGGTAGCTGCCAGGAGGCCCGGTAGCAGGCTGGCGGCTCGGTCTGGAAACGGGTCGGGTCGAAGCCCAGCATCTGAAATCCGTCTTGGACGGGTGAGCGACTTGCCGGTCCGTAGCATCAAGCGAAACCTGCCGCGTCGTTAGCAGGCCCACCGTCTGGTGGACAAGGGAGTGCCGAGCCCTGACCTCTTGGGTGAAGGCCATGGAAGGGGCGTAGATCCTGGAGTCAGCCCTGAAGAACTCCCCGGCGTAGAGGGTGCGGAACGGTGAGATGGTGGCGGCGGGAACTGGGGAGGCCCTCCCCGGCCCGGTGGTCTGCGGATGATCGTCGGAGCGTCGCGTCCTATAACCGGTGATCCCGGGAAATGGGCGTGAGCCGGGAGGGAGTCGGAGGCGGCCATAGTACCGATCGAGCCGAGCGGACAACAGAATCGCCGGGGAGGGAAGGGCCGCTACTTCGTTCATGCGTCACGCGCAGGGAAGGACCGGTGAGTGCCAGTTGGCTAGGACCGCCGAGCAGGACAATGTTCGAGAACTGCAGCGAACGCTCTACCGGGCGGCCAAGGCCGATCCCGATCGAAGGTTCCACGCGCTTCATGACAAGGTCTTCCGCAGAGACGTCTTGGAGCGGGCGTGGGAGCTGGTGCGCGCCAATAAGGGCGCGGCCGGCATCGACCACAACACGATCGCCGATGTCGAGCGCTACGGGGTTTCCCGGATGCTTGACGAGCTGGCCACGGAGTTGCGGGACGGGTCCTGGCGACCTCTCCCGGCTCGCCGGGTCTTCATCCCGAAGCCCGGCAGCTCGGAGCGTCGTCCGCTCTCGATCCCTGCGGTTCGTGACCGCATCGTCCAGGCGGCCTTGAAGACGGTGATCGAGCCGATCTTCGAGGCTGACTTCGCCGCGTGCTCGTTTGGGTTTCGGCCCAGACGCTCCACACACGACGCGCTGGAGGTCCTCCGAAAGGAGGCTCACAGCGGACGACGGTGGGTGACCGAGACCGACATCGCCAGCTGTTTCGAGGCGATTCCGCACTCGGGGTTGATGTCGGCAGTCGAGGAACGGATCGCCGATCGCCATGTCCTTGCGCTCCTGAGCGTGATGCTGCGCGCGGGAGTAATGCATGACGGGACGATCACGCGAAGCACGGCCGGGACTCCTCAGGGCGGGGTCATCTCGCCTCTCTTGTGCAACGTCTACTTGCATCGGCTTGACCGCTGCTGGGCGGCGCGCGGGCACGGGATCCTGATCCGCTTCGCAGACGATCTCGTGGCGATGTGCACCTCCCGAGGAGAGGCCAAAGACGCCCTCACGGCGCTCACGGCCATCCTGGCCGAGTTGGGCCTGGAGCCCAAGCCGGCCAAGACACGGATCGTGCATCTATGCGCGGGAGGCGAGGGGCTGGACTTCCTCGGCTTCCATCACCGCTGGATCCGCGCCCGTCATCCACGATGGCGTCACGTCACGTACCTCGCTCGCTGGCCTTCGCGCCGAGCAATGCAGCACGCCCGTGATCGGTTGCGTCAGATCACGCACCGCTCCCGGCTGATGCTGCCAGTTGAAGACATCGTGCGGGACATCAACGCGTTCCTGCGCGGCTGGGCCGGCTACTTCCGTCACGGAAACTCAGCTGCCTACTTCGACCGGATCATCGCCCACGCGATCCGCCGGCTCGCGCTCTTTGTGGCCAAACGCCACAAACGCGGCCAGGGCTTCGGCCACCGAGCGGTACTTCTCCGCTCGCCGAATCGAATGGGACTGATCAACCTGCGTGGCTACCAAATCGCGCCCCGGCCCATCCGGGGATGAAAGGGATCACCGAATGCCGCCGGTGAAGAACGTCGGAGAGCCGTGTGAGGGAGAACCTCATGCACGGATCGATGCGGCGGCGGGAGGAAACCAGCGCCAGTCAGCCACGCTGTGCGGTGCCCGGCGCCTCCCGCCGACCCTACCATTCTTCGTAGGCGTTCAGTCGGTCTGCGGCGGTTCTCGGCGGCGCCGCGGGCTGGTCAGATGAGGAGGGGGAGCGTTTCGTTGCGGGCGTGCGCGGTGAGGAGGTTGACGAGGTAGGCGTGGAGGGAGCGGTGTTGGAGTCGGCAGGTGATGTGGGCGGAGAGGAGTCGGGCGATGCGTTGTTCGCCTTGGGTGGATTGGCTGCCGAGGCTGAGCTTGCGGGCGATCACGGCGCCGCGGAGGCCGCGTTCGGCGTGGTTGTTGGTGGGCTGTACACCGGGGTGGTCGGTGAATGTCCAGAGCGCGCCCCAGATCTTCAGGAGGTTGCGGGCGAAGCGGCGGCTGTGGCGGTAGCGCGCTTGGGTGCCGGCGTGGCGGGTGAGGATGGGCTTGAGCGCGCGGCGTAGCGCGCGGATCCGCAGCTTGAGCTCGCGGCGGTCTTGGGTGTGTTGATAGATCTCCCAGGCCCAGAACAGCCGCTCGCAGATCTTGAGGCCGTGTTCGCCGAGTTCGCGTTCGCTGGCGAGTCCTTCGGCGTGGTGGGCGAAGTCGCGTTGGAGATGCGACCAGCAGATCTGGCGTCGTTTGAGCGGGAGATGCGTGTAGGCCCACCAGCGGTCTGAGGTGACGATTGCCTGGGTGTTGCCGAGCAGGGTGCGAGCGTGCTGCTCGTGGCGGCCGGGGTGGATCTCGAAGATCGCGTAGCGGTCGGTGAAGGCGCCCCACAACGCGCGCTGGGCGCCGCGCAGCCGCCACCCCGTCTCGTCGATGTTGACGTGGCGGGAGGCGCGGACGGCGTCCAGCAGCGCCTTGTGCGGGCCGGCGAGCGCGTCGGCGGCGCACTGGAGGATCGCCTCGACCGAGCCGGTACTGATCCGGGCGGCGAACAGCTGCTCGCACAACTCAACGACGTCGCGGCGTGACACGCGGTTACGGACCGACAGCGTCACGACCGCCGCCCGTAGGCGGGGACCGAACGCGCTCCCCGCGACCCCAGCGGGAAGCTCCCCGGCCGGTCGGGCGCCGCAGCCCGGGCAACGCACTCGCTGGCACTGATGCTCGGTCACCCCGACGGCCATCACCGGCAGTTCCTCGACCTGGTGGCGCGTCGGGACGCCGACTGCGACACGGTCCGCCAGCGCGATCACGCGCCCGCACCCGCACGCTGCCGGCCAATGCTCGACGATCTCGTCAACCGCCCACGCCGGCAGCAACGGCCGACCCTTGCCCTCATGACCAGGCTGGCCACCCTGCTTGCGACCCGACGGGTCCTTCCCTCGCTTCGGCGGCGATCCGGGCAGATCGGCGCTCGGCGGCAACGACGAGTTACGCGACGAGCGCCCAACCCGCCGCTCGAGCTGCGCGATCCGCTGGTCCTGCTGGGCTACGCGCCTCTCCAACCGCTGGATCTGCTCATCCATCCGCAGCAACACCGCGACAACCGCGTCACGACCCTGCGCATAGATCGCCTCGGCATCCGCCCGCTCCACACCCGCAACATTCCCTGCAAATCAAGGAAACCCTGCCCCGACACCGACCGACTGAACGCCTACTCATTCTTCTGCAACGACCGGACGGAACCGGCCTACACGATCGGTTGCGGTAGGGACGGCCGTTGCCGGCCGCCCCCCGCGCAGATCCCAGCGTGCGGGACTACCGCACTGGGCTCCTGCCTTGGGTGATGGCGGCGAATCGCTGCTCGGGCCAGGGGTGCAGGATCCGCGGTTGAGGTAGCCATTGGTCAGCGAGGCACCCCATCCGTTTCCAGGTCATCCGGTGGAGCTGGCTGCGACGCCGGAGCGTCTTGAGCCAGTGCCGGACGATCCCTTTGCGGAAGGCCGCGAGCGCCTCGATGTTGTCGGGCACCGCGTAGTAGCGGTAATGCCCGGACAGGACGCTGGCGAGCCAGCGACCCTGCTCTGGGATGGGCAGATGCATCCGCTTTGCCATCTCGCGTTTGACCGCGAGCAGCTTGCGACGCACCCGCTTTGAGTCGGTGTGCCGCGTGAGCTTGAACCGTCCGGACTTCCTCGTCTTCCCGCAGATGTGCGTGAAGCCGAGAAACCGGAACGTCTCAGGCTTGCCGAGCCCGCGCGCTGCACGATCCCGGGCGGCGTGCCGTCCGAACTCGATCAGCCGCGTCTTCTCGGCGTTCAGCTCCAAACCGAATTTCGAGAGCCTGTCCCGAAGCTCGGTCGAGAACCGCTCTGTCAGCGGTCATGAGAACCTCCCCATAGGCGGCCATTGAAAGTCTCCGCTGGTGGCCACCGGATCTCCCCATGGGTGGCCATGGGATCTCCCCAGCGTTCTGTCCTTTGTGGCCTGTAGCTCCCGTTGCCTTGTCATCGAGGCGGGCTTGGGAGGCGGGCGTGAAGAAGCCGGAGGAAGTCATGGAGATTCTCGAGGCGTTCGATTTGACGGGCTCGCTGCGGGGAGCGGCGGAGCTCGTGGGTTGTGATCACAAGACGGTCGCGCATTGGGTGGCGGCCAGGGACGCGGCGGGGGGTGGCGTGCCGGTCGGGGTGCGTCGGCGGCCGATGGTCGACGCGTTCGCCGAGAAGATCGACGAGCTCGTCGACCGCTCGCAGGGGCGGGTTCGGGCGGATGTCGCGCACGCGAAGCTGGTCGCGATGGGCTACCTGGGGTCGGAGCGCACGACGCGCCGCGCGGTCGCGGACGCGAAGCGGCGGTGGCGTGCCGGTCATGCGCGGCGGACGCGGCCATGGGTGCCCGAGCCCGGGCTATGGATGCAGTGGGACTACGGCGACGGCCCGCGGGTGGGCGATCGGGAGACGGTGTTGTTCTGCGCGTGGCTGGCGTGGAGCCGGTTCCGGGTCGTGTTGGCGTTGTGGGACAAGACGATGGCGAGCGTGATCATGGCTCTGGACCGGGCGCTGCGCAGGTTTGGCGGCGCGCCGACTTACGCGTTGACTGACAACGAGCGGACGGTGTCGGTTGATCATGTTTGCGGGATCGCGGTCCGCAACCCGCAGATCGTGGCCGTCGCCCGCCATTACGGCCTGACGATCGCGACGTGCGTGCCGGCGGACCCGCAGAGCAAGGGCGGCTCGGAAGCGACGGTCCGGATCGCGAAGGCCGATCTCGTGCCGACCGACCACAACCTCCGCGACGCCTATGCCGACATGGGCGAGCTTGAGCTCGCGTGCGAGGAGTTCACCGACCGCGTGAACACCAGGGAGCACCGGGTGACGCGCCGGCCGCCGGCGGTGATGCTCGCCGAGGAACGCGAACGGCTGCACCCGCTTCCCGGGGTGCCGCACACGGTCTGCTTCGGCGAGACGCGCAAGGTTGGGTGGCAGTCGACGATCTCCGTCGGCGGCGCCGTCTACGGCCTCCGCTGCGTCGAAACCGCGAACCCCTGGGGAGCAACGTGGCCGCCAGTGGGGAGAGAACATGGCCGCCGGCGGGGAGAACCGATGGCCGTAGATGGGGAGAACCCGATGGCCATTGACACCGCTCCGCGTCGTCCCGATGCTCAAACCCCACCACGAAGTCGTCAGCGAACCGCACGATCACAACGTCACCGTGCGCGTTCCGAGTTCTCCATTGGTGAGCCCACAGATCAAGGACGCAGTGCGCGTAGACGTTCGCGAGCAACGGAGAAACCGATGCCCCTTGCGGAACGCCCTCCTCGAACGCCGTCCAGGACCCGTTCTCAATGACCCCCGCGGCGAGCCACTTCTGGATCAGCCGCAGGACCCTCTTATCCGCGATCCGGTGCTCCAAGAGCCCGACTTCCGCAGTTGGTGGGCGCACGGATCGTCGGGAATCGCGGCGCCGAAATTGTCCAACGACCCGTTGGACAATTACCGTGGGGGCAGAACATCGCGCTCTTGACCAAGCTGCGCGACCGCGAATCCCGCCTGTGGTACGCACAGAAGGCGATCGAACACGGTTGGTCGCGGCCGCTCGAGGCCCAGATCGCGACGGGGCTCCGTGAGCGGTCGGGCACCGCGATCACAAGCTTCGGCCGCGCACTCCCGCCCGCAGCCTCCGAGCTCGTCCGCGACGCAATCAAGGACCCGTACAACTTCGAGTTTCTCAAGCTCGCCGACCAGTCGAAGGAACGTGACCTCGAAACGGCGCTGTTGCGCGACGTCGAATCGTTCTTGATGGAGATGGGCCGCGGCTTCGCGCTCGTCGGGCGGCAATGGCCGCTGCGGATCCCGAACCCGGAGACCGGAACCGAGTCGGAGTTCTTTATCGACCTGCTGTTCTTCAATTACCTGCTGAACCGGTTCGTCGTGATCGATCTCAAGGTCGAGGACTTCAAACCCGAGTTCGCCGGCAAGATGAACTTCTACCTCAACGCTGTCGACGAGCTGGAACGTCAGCCCGGCCAGCACGAAACCATAGGCCTGATCCTGTGCCCGGGCCGGGATCGCACGGTCACCGAGTGGGCGCTGCGCGGACTACGCACTCCGGTCGCCGTCGCCCGTTACGTCACCGGCGACCTGGCGCTCACGGAACAGGCGCCGGCGGAGCTGCAACCGGCATTGCCCGACTTGCCGGCACTCGCCAGCGAACTGACGACCGCCGTCGAAGCCCGCACAAAGACGTGCGGCGGGACCGCCGAGTAGAGATCCGGGACGACGCGTACAGCGTCGTCCCAATTGTTCAACGACCCGTTGGACAATTGCCACCGATCCGAGCATCGGGTCGACGGGTGCTCATCACCCTGGGCGGTGAGCTGGTCGGGACGCGGCGAGTGTCGGCTGGGCCAACTGTGCAACGACCCGTTGCATGATGCGCTCGGTTCTGCGGGTCGGCGAGGGCGCTCCCTGTCACGACTTCGGCGGAGCTCTGCGCGTGACCGACGGGCACTCAAGAGAGGGGCCGCGGGACGTCGGCGACCCGGTCGCCGCGTGGCCCCGACCTTGACGGGCCGGCGGCACGCGCGACAATTGCGCCGAGTTCGTGACAGGGCGCCCCAATGCTGATGTCGCGGCGCCGCGCGGGCGTTTGGGTCAGGCGGGTCGTCGTGGCCAGCGGCGCGGAGCTTCTCCGGGCGAGGCGGTAGGAGTCTCCGATGGCCGTGATGGCGCGCGCGGCGATGGCGGGTCCGGTTCGGGGAGCTGGTCGGGTCCGGTCCAGCCCCCGAGCTTGGTGCCGGCGAGGTAGGCGTGGAGATGCTCGCGGCTGGGGATCGGGACGGTCTTAATCCACCGGTCGTCGAAGTCGTCGGCGAGCCGGTCGAACAGCCCTCCGTCAGCGAGGCGGCGGAGATGGATGATCGGTGGCGACTCGGCAGGGGATCCGATGCGTCTGAGCGCGACGAGCATCTGGTCATCAGCGCGGTAGAGGATGTGGTCCTCGCCTGCGGGCGATGCGCGGACCTCGATCGTGTCGGTGTCGAGCAGCGGTTTGACCTGTTCGTCTGGGTGCTCGATGATCATCCGCACCCGGCATCCGTTGGCGCCGCTCGCGCGGACCAGATCGACGAGGCTCGGCTTGGATGCGAGGTCGGGTATGACGATCTCGATCCGCTCGAGCGCTGCGCGGAGCAGCTCGGCGACGTTCGGTGCGGCGGGGTCGGCGGCGTGCGGATACCCCGCGATTGCATCGCCGGTCCCGTGTGTCGTCGGCTCGTGCGCCGCGGTCGCGGTCGGGGCGGGGACCGTGTCGGGCCAGAGCGCGTGCTCGGTCGTGTCGAGCGCGCCGGCAACGCTGGCGCGGTGCCGCGGGTACGGGGTGCGGCCGGCGAGCCAGCGCTGGACAGTCTTGACGTCGACCTGGACGATGTCGGCGAACTCCTCGAGCGACAGGCCGGCGCGGGTGATCGCGGTCCTGAGGTGCTCGTTCTCCAAGCCCTCGCTCCCTTCCCGAAAGTGGCGGATCCAGCGGATGAGTGTAGATGTCCGAGGTCGTCCCAGGACGTCTTCGGGGACGTCCCGAGATGTCCTTGCGCTGTCCCCGGGGGAGTCTGCATGGTGACGGGCATGCTCACCGCGACTCCGCAGATGACCGGCTCGCGCGACCCTGGTCGTCGCGTGCCGTTGACGCGCGATGAGGTGATGACCGCCTCTGAGGTCGCTGAGCTTCTTCACCTTCCGGTCTCGACCGTCTATTACCTTGCGCGCCGCGGGGAGCTGCCGGCGAGCCGGCTTGGGCGGACGTGGCGGTTTCTGCGACCGCGGATCGAGCGACTGCTGGAGGCGTAGCCGCCGGTAAGGATGCTGAGATGAGTCCTGTGGACAGGCCGGACGGGTGGGGACCGTCGCATCAGACCGAGGGCCGGCGGCGGTGGATCGCGAAGCCGCCGGTGCAGGTCGCCGCACTTGGTGCGGTGGGCATGATCGCGGGCGCAATTCATTACGGCGCGACCGGCGTCGCGATCAAGCTGATCCTCGTGATCGTCATGCTCGTCGTGATCGACACGCTCATCGCAAGCGCCCACGCGCACCCCCGCGCGGCACGGACGCCCGCGATCCCCACTGGCCAGGAGCCGTTGCGCGCGGTCCGCACACTCGCCGGTAGGGATGCTGAGATGAGTCCTGTGAACAGGCCTGACGGGTGGGGACCGTCGCATCAGACCGAGGGCCGGCGGCGGTGGATCGCGAAGCCGGCGGTGCAGGTCGCCGCGCTTGGTGCGGTGTTCCTGATCGCGGGCGCGATTCATTTCGCCGCGACCGTCGTCGCCATCGCGCTGATCGTCGTGCTCGTCATGCTCGTCGTGATCGACACGCTCATAGCACGCGCCCACGGACACCCCCGCACGGCACGGACGCCCGCGATCCCCGCCGGCCAGGACCCGTTGCACGCGGTCCGCACACTCGCCGGACGGGCCGGTGGTGGTGTGTGGCTCGGCGCTGGCGACGATGGGGAGTGGCGGTTCGCGCGGCCGGAGCGGGCCGTACTGCTGCTCGGCCCGCCGCGGTCGGGCAAGACGAGCGCTGTGATCATCCCGGCGGTGCTCGCGCACGCGGGCCCGGCGATCGCGACGTCGACCAAGCCGGATGTCGCCCGCGCGACTGCGCGAGCCAGGGCGCGTGTCGGGCGGGTATGGATGTTCGACCCGACCGGCGCGAGCAGCCCGCCGGCGGGGCTCGAGCAGCTTCGGTGGTCGCCGGTGACCAGCGCGCTGACGTGGGACGGCGCGGTCGTGATCGCCAGAGCGATGACCG